>CAVVDU010000001.1:0-40000 GCA_963746935.1 uncultured delta proteobacterium
ATCCAGTGAGTAAAGTTCCTGAATTGAAAATGTGCGCGGTTACGATAGAAAAGGTCACATGAGGAACCGGAGGCCGACCCCTTGCGGGAAGGATTACAGCAATCCCTATTCCATCTCCTGACGCCGGATTCAGGTTTGAAGCTACCCGGTAAAAAAGCGACCCCTTTCAGCAAGGGGCCGCTTTTTTACCGGCTTGTGCCGGTCGAGTAGTCTGTCGGAGGCCTCACACCAGTCGCTCCGCTCCGGAGAACACTGCTTCCACTCTGAGAGCCAGTGCTGCATGCCCGGGATGTTGTTGCGGATTCCAGGTTTTCATGAAATCGTAAATTTCTCCCTTGGTATGGTATTCCAGCCGCCCCTTGACCTGGTATGTTTTTCCCTGCTTGTCACGGAAAAGCATCGAGCCCGTCCCGCCTCTCAGCACATTTTTTCTGGTTTTGTCGAAGTAGTTGTCGGCCACGACCAGACTGTCATCGCCGTGCATGCCGACGCAGGTGACATAGATAATGTTGGGCACGCCGTTTTCGTCGACCGTGGCAAGGATGACCGGATCGTCGCGGTCTTCCCATGCGTGGCGGACAGATTCAGGTAAGCGGATCATAATGTGTATTCTCCTTCGTTTGATTATCGGCAACAATGAAGCGGCCGTTATACGTGCGGAAATCTTCCAGGGTTCGGGCGTGTATCGGCACGATATCACACGGCAAGGCGTCCAATGACCAGAAACGCAATTCCAGACCCTCGTTACCGTCAGCTTCCGGATGTCCCGCCCACTTGCGAACAATGAATGCAATCGCGAATGGCTGCACTTCGTCACCATTCGGATAACAAAAACGCTGACCGGGTCCTGAATAGAGAGCCATTGGTTCGGCACTGTGAACGACGATGAGGGTCTCTTCCCGCACCTCGCGGCATAGCGCCTCAAAAGCTGTTTCATAAAGCTCGACTCCACCCCCTGGAAGTCCCCAGAAATTGTTGTCCGATCTTCGCTGAAGCAGGACTTCGCCTTGCTCATTGAGGATTATGGCCCGCACGCCGGGCACGAAAATGCACTCGGATCCGATTCGCGAGCGGAGGCTGGTAACGTACGATCCAATCATTCAAATCCTTTATTCGGCACTCTAGGAGCCTGTCGGACTTAGGGGAAATCTGCTGCAAATCCATCTGGACGGTCCATATTTCGCCGTTTTTTTGGTCAATAGAACAACTATTGCCCTGCAAAATCGACAAAATCTGTCCTCGCCCAGTCGAATTTTCGCATCGACTTCCTAAGCCCGACAGACTCCTAAAACTGAGCCGCCTTCCGTGTATTGTATGTTATTGCTTCAGGGCATGCTTTGGATATGCATATTCCCCGATACGGCGCAAACAGACGCTGAAGCCTTATAGTGTCACCCCATGCGGCCTCAGCGTCTGCCCGGCACAGCCTTTGTTCAATTGATGTGTTATTCTTTACTGGCTTTGTCCACGAGCTCTTCAATCCGTTTGCGGATAGTTTGCAGTTCGCTTTCAAGGTATTCCGCCTGGCTCTTGAGTGCGTCGACCTGTTGCTCTTTTGTCACAGCTGAAGGAAAAGGAGGGGCATAATCCGTAGCGTAAGGTGTGCCTCCTCCCAACGCCCCCCGTTGCCAACCTGTAAGACCGGTCGCATAAAACCGGTTCCGCCAGCCGCGACCGCCGCCCCTGCCAAATCCTCCGCCAAAGAAGCGGTTCATAAAACCCGCCACCGGATAACCGGCGCAGTAACCTGCCGCTCTTCCCGTCATCGACCCAAAACCCGCCGGGCCGGTTCCATCTCCCCTAGGCATAACCATTCTCCTTTCTTGTTCAGGTCTGCTTCACCCTCGTACCATGCTCGCACCACAGTCGGGGCATTTTTGCTGATTGCAGGGTTGTCCGGCTGTGTGCTCCGTTTTCCGACCGCACTTGGGACATACACACTCTCCGCCGGGTCCAGCTGCATAGGGACCACCCATCCTTCCGCCTCCGCCTCCGCGACCACCACCTTGTGGCGGTCCGGTTCCATTTTTTAACGGCATTATGTTGACCTCCTTTCGTGCTGTCCTTCTTCTGTTCCGGTCGGCCTTGCATGCGTGCTAAGGTCGGTTTCCGCCTCTTTTCCCCCTTCGATGGCGCCTTTGCCATCCGCTGCACCCCGGCATGAAAAATATCTGCTGCCGCATCCGGCCTTTGATGTATGCTTTGAGAACCTGCTCGACATCACCGCATATTTGCGAAATGACCTCGATGCCGGAGTACAGCAGGGCGAGTTCCAGCGGCCGGGAAATGGCGCCGCATATGAGCGTATCGATACCCAGACCTGCCATGCTTTGTGCTCGTTCCAAAGGGGTATCTTCCACTAAAGCGACACCCTTACGGTCGATTTCCAGCCCATGACCCAGGTCGATCAGGAGCAGACTGCCGGCGACGTCGAATACCGGGGAAACCCGGCCTTGCCACTGTGGAATCGCAACTCTCATATCTAATTCTAAGCATTTGTCGTGCCACATAGACGACTATGACATACTATGAATAAAATCAGCACCTTCTGTTTCCTATTCACAATTACCGCTTGACATAATCGTGCATTATGCGATTACTAAAATAGTAGATGATTGCAATTTACACGATTCCCATGTCGACAATCAGGAGGACGTCGATGCCGCGCAAAAAAAACAATGATGCACGGGAAACCGTCATCCTTGATTCCGTAAATGAAGGTGTTTTCACGGTGGATCAGGAGTGGCGCATTACGACATTCAACGCTGCGGCTGAGAGAATCACCGGTATCAGCCGCGAAGCGGCGATTGGAAGCCGTTGCTGCGATGTTTTTCGGGCGGATATCTGTGAAAAGGACTGTGCGCTTCGTCGCACCATGACCAGCGGCGTTCCGGTCGTGAACGTCACCGCTCATATTATCAATCAGCAGGGGAAGAGAATCCCGATTCGCATCTCCACGGCGCTCCTCGAAGACAGCGCGGGCACGATTATCGGCGGCGTTGAGACGTTTCAGGATCTGACCCAGGTGGAACAACTCCGGAAAGAGCTTCAGGCCCGATACTCTTTTGAGGACATAGTCGGCCGCAGTCCGGCAATGATGCGTCTTTTCGATGTGTTGCCGCTTATTGCGGAATCCGGCAGCACCGTGCTCATCGAAGGTCCGAGCGGAACAGGGAAAGAGCTTTTCGCTCGCGCGATCCACAATCTTTCACCTCGAAAAAAGAAGCCTTTCATTGCGGTAAACTGCGCGGCCCTTCCGGACACCCTGCTGGAAAGCGAACTGTTCGGGTACAAGGCCGGGGCTTTTACGGACGCCAAACGGGAGAAGCCCGGCCGTTTCGCCCTGGCGAACGGCGGAACGATTTTTCTGGACGAGATCGGTGATATCTCGCCTGCCATGCAGGTGAGGCTACTGCGTGTTCTGCAGGAGCGGATGATTGAGCCTTTGGGTGCCATAAAACCGGTTGCCATTGATGTGCGTGTGATTGCGGCCACGAACCGGATATTGCTCGATGAGGTTCGATCCGGACGATTCCGCGAGGACCTTTACTATCGTATTCGTGTCGTACATCTGGAATTGCCCGAACTTCGGAAAAGACGCGAAGACATCCCCCTGCTGGTGGCGCACCTTATCGCCAAATTCAACGGACTGCAAGGCAAAGACATCGCCGGTGTGTCCGATCATGTCATGTCCCGACTGATGGAGTTTGAGTACCCCGGGAATGTCCGCGAACTGGAGAATATTATCGAACAGGCCTTTGTTCTCTGCCGAGGCGGCATAATCGAAATGTGCCACCTGCCTCCCGAACTGCGTCCTGCATCCGGGCGGAGTCCCGCTGGTGCACATCCCATTAGTCTTGATGCCATTGAGAAACTTTTTATTACGGAAGCGCTTCATCGCAACGGCGGCAACCGGAACACCACCGCCAAGGAACTCGGTATCGATGTGAGTACCCTGTTCCGGAAGATAAAGCATCACGCCATTGAACTTCCGGAAAAGGATGGCCGCGGACGTCGTCAGTAACAGTGCATTTTGCACGTTTGTTTCTCCGACTTCGGAATCAGTCTGCATTCCTGTCTGTGGGATAATTGAAGATACTTCAGTGTTTACAAGCGGTTTCGTGTCTTCGGACCGAGCCTTCCGGTATTGGCATTTGTAGTGCTGTCCAATGTACAAAAAGGAGCCTTTTATGAGAAGTACGGCAACGTGGAAGGGTAGGGGGCACGGCGGCCTATGAATACTTTTCTCGACTGTATCCCCTGTTTCGCGCGGCAGGCACTGGAGGCGGCACGGTTCGTCACGGACGACCCGGCTGTCCATGAGAGGGTCATGCGCGGTATCCTGCGTGAAGCTGCGGAGATGGATTTTTCCCAGAGTCCGCCCGCTATCGGGCAGGTACTGCACAGGGCGTTGCGAGAACTCACGGGAGTCGTTGACCCCTATCGGGAGATCAAGGAATATTTCAATCAAACGGCGCTGGAGATGCTGCCGGACCTTTCCGCCAGGATACGGGATTCAGATGATCCACTATTCATGGCGCTGCGCGTGGCAATTGCGGGCAACGTTATCGATCTTGGGGTGAATGGAGATCTGCACGTCGATGAGGTGAAAAACACGATGGCAAACACCTTGAACGAACCTTTCCACGGAGAGATTGAGGATTTTCGCGAAGCAGTGCTCCATGCGCGCAAAATCCTGTATCTGGCCGATAACGCAGGAGAAATCGTCTTTGACCGCCTGCTGATCGAACAGTTGCCGCTCGACCGCGTAACCCTCGCGGTTCGCGGGGCTCCTGTACTGAATGATGCCGTGCGAGAGGACGCGAAGGCTGCCGGGCTGTGCGATCTCGTGGAAGTCATCGACAACGGCTCGGACGCGCCCGGCACCATACTCGCCGATTGCAGTCGGGATTTTCGCCGACGCTTCAGCATGTCTGATCTGATCATCGCCAAGGGACAAGGCAACTTCGAGACGCTCAGTGATACGTGCGCCAACGTCTTTTTCCTGTTCAAGGTCAAATGTCCCGTGATTGCGAACCATGTGGGCCTGGCTGTGGGAACCCATGCCGCAATCCGTGGTTGTCATAGGTGATGATAGTGCGCTTTTTGATATCTTATTTTGTGATAACAGAAATACTCCGTGGGCGGAATCAAGATCTTTTTCGGCTTGGCGGCGGTCGCTACTTTCTGTTCAAGACGGCTATACTTTTCCAGAGAAAACAGCTATAGTGAGTCAAAAATTACATACCGTGCTGCGCATACAATTTAGGGGATCAGGTGCTAACAACGCTTGGAATTAATAATGTTTTCAGTTAGTAAGAAATGGTGGTAGAAAAGGGTCTGGTTCCCTGCACCGCCACCAAAAACCCCCCCTTTCCACGGAAAGAGGGGTTTTTTCGTTTCTGAGGTTTTTGCTGGTGCGGGGAGGATATAACTATGTCTGCTTGCCGGCTTCATGCTTTCCGGGAGGATTCACTGCAAACAGACCCATTGCTGAGAAAAAGTTTCGAAACTATTCGGGAAAACCGGCTGTTCTGCCAGGGTGATACGGTGGTCGTCGCCGTATCCGGAGGTGCGGATTCCGTTGCCTTGCTGGATATTCTCTCCTCGATGACGAAAGCTGAGCCTTACCCTTGTAGTTGCCCATCTGAATCATGGTCTGCGGGGCAGAGAGTCGGATGATGATGCGGCATTTGTCGGGGAGCTTGCCGCCAGCTACCGGCTTCCTTTTGAGCTGCAGTGCGTGGATGTGAAGGAAGTCAGCAGACAGCGCAAACTGTCTCTGGAAGAGGCCGGACGGATCGCCCGTTATGAATGGTTTGACGCGGTTGCCAGGGCCTGTGCCGCCCGGTCGATAGCGTTGGGTCACCATGCGGATGACCAGGCGGAAACCTTTCTCCTCCGGCTTTTTCGAGGATCCGGCACAACCGGGCTTGCAAGTATGCGACTCCTGTCTTCAGACAGGTATGTCAGACCTCTCCTGATGCTGAGGAGAGAGGAACTTCTGGCCTATCTGGAAAGGCGCGGGCTTTCGTATCGCCATGACAGGAGCAATGATGAGACAGTGTTTCTCCGCAACCGCATTCGTCATGAATGCCTCCCCTATCTGAGGACATTCAATCCGGCCATCAGCGAACGATTGAATAACGCCGCGGAAATCCTGGCTGCTGATGAGACGGTTCTGGAAATGCTTATCGATCAACGTTTTCCCCGTCTTTCACGAAGTGATTCCGACGGAGTTGTCCTTGATCTGAAGGCAGTACGAGCGGAGTTGCCGGGTGTGCGTTTTCGCCTCTATCGTCGAGCTCTGCTGGTCCTGCGTGGAGACCTGGCCCGTATTGCCGCGACTCATCTGAAAATGGTCGACCAGCTTGTGCATTCTTCTCGAACTCAGGGGGAGCAAATGCTTCCGGGCGGCCTCACGGTGATGCGCTGCTATGATATGCTTCATTTTCTGCCGGCGGGAAAAGTGCCGGTGAGTGAATCATGGGAGATCCGGATTGAAGGCCCCGGGCGCTATGCACTCCCTGATGGGGGCACTATTTCCGTCCGCCTGACTGAACCACCGGTAAGTTGGGGTTCCGTTCCTTCATCACGCGCCTATTTTGACCCGGCTATTGCCCCTTTCCCGTGGACGTTGCGTAATTTTCAACCCGGGGACCGGTTCCATCCATTCGGAATGGGGGGGACCCGGAAGGTGAAGGACTTCTTCATCGACAGGAAGGTTCCCCTGCTTTTGCGGCGACGGCTACCGCTCCTCTTTTCCGGTGAAGAACTCATATGGGTTTGTGGCCTGAGGGTTTCAGAATCTGGGCGTGTGCAGCCGGGAACTCAGGAGGTCGTAGAGGTTGAAATTCCTGACTTTACTCAGTATAGTGCTTGTAAAACGACAGGTCGTATGGTATTTCATCATTAGATTGTTATATGCGTTCTGCCTTTCTGTGCGCCGAGTTCTCGGCGTGCATAGAGTTGGTTTCCAACCGGAAATGGTTCTATTTTGCCCTGGCTGTAAATATCTTCGGGCTTGCTTTTGTGACGTACCCAGGTACGCCCAAGGTAACCTGTTGATATTGCTGCCACAAATAAACCTTCTGTTTCCGTAGTAAAAATCTGCACCGTCTCATCCGGCATTTCCGGATGTACTTAGTTACCGGGGGTTCCCTTGAATCAATTTCATAAAAATCTTGCACTGTGGCTTGTCATCGTACTGATGATGATCCTTGTCTTCAACCTTTTCAACAAAACCAAAACAAGCCAGGATAAGACAAATTATACCGAATTTATCACTGCTCTTGATGCAGGCAAGGTGTCTTCCGTTACCCTGCGCGGCAATGAGGTAATCGGTAAGTATACCAGCGGTAAGGAATTCAAGACCTATAAGCCTGAAGATCCATCCCTGACCCAGAAGCTGCTGGACAAGAAAATACCTGTGACCGCAGAACCCGCGGAAGACAAGGTGCCCTGGTTCTCCATGCTTCTGTCCTGGTTCCCCCTGATTCTCCTGGTTGCCGTATGGATTTTCTTCATGCGTCAGATGCAGTCGGGTGGAGGCAAGGCAATGGCCTTCGGCAAAAGCCGGGCAAAACTTTTGACCGAGGCCCAGGGCAAAGTAACCTTCGAGGACGTGGCTGGTGTGGATGAGGCCAAGGTAGAGCTTGAGGAGATCATTTCCTTCCTGAAGGATCCGAAAAAATTCACCAAACTCGGCGGCCGGCTCCCGAAAGGCGTGCTGTTGGTGGGACCTCCGGGAACCGGAAAAACCCTTCTTGCACGTGCCATCGCCGGTGAGGCAGGGGTTCCTTTCTTTTCCATTTCCGGATCCGATTTTGTTGAAATGTTTGTCGGTGTCGGTGCCAGCCGTGTTCGCGATCTCTTTGTTCAGGGCAAGAAAAATGCCCCCTGTATTATCTTTATCGACGAAATCGATGCTGTCGGACGTCATCGCGGCGCCGGACTTGGTGGCGGCCATGACGAGCGCGAACAGACCCTTAACCAGCTGCTCGTCGAAATGGACGGTTTCGAGTCCAATGAAGGAGTCATTCTCATTTCCGCCACCAACCGACCGGATGTTCTGGACCCGGCTCTTCTTCGGCCCGGCCGTTTCGATAGACAGGTTGTGGTTCCACGGCCAGATGTCAAGGGTCGCGAGGCAATTCTCAAAATACATTCCCGCAAGACTCCCCTTGCACCCAGTGTCAACCTTTCGGTCATCGCCCGTGGAACACCCGGGTTCTCTGGTGCGGATCTTGCCAACGTTGTCAACGAAGCGGCGCTTCTTGCCGCACGCAAGGACAAGAACCTGGTCGAGATGGAGGATCTGGATGATGCCAAGGATAAGGTCCTGATGGGTGTCGAACGCCGGAGCATGGTGATTTCCGAGGATGAAAAGAAGAATACCGCGTACCACGAGGCCGGACATACCCTGGTTGCGAAACTGATTCCCGGTACCGATCCTATTCACAAGGTTTCCATTATTCCTCGCGGCAGGGCGCTTGGCATCACCATGCAGCTGCCTACTGAAGACAAACATTCCTATAACAAGGAAACCCTCCTGAACAGGATTGCTGTTCTCATGGGCGGGCGTGCTGCCGAGGAGGTCATCTTCCAGACCATGACCACAGGCGCCGGAAACGATATCGAGCATGCCACGGAGATTTCCAGGAAAATGGTCTGCGAATGGGGCATGAGCGAACGCCTCGGTCCGGTCAGCTTCGGCAAAAAGGATGAGCAGATCTTCCTTGGCCGTGAGATGTCAACGGCGAAAAATTACAGTGAGGCTACGGCAGTCGAGATTGATGAAGAAATCAGACGAATTGTGGAAGATAATTACAACCTTGCCCGTACCCTTCTCACTGACAATATTGATCTGCTTCACAAGATTGCCCTGGCGCTCATCGAGAAGGAAAACCTCAACGGCTCCGATATTGATGAAATTATCGGCCGCAAAGACGTTGCGACTTCTTCACCCGCTGATTCCGGAGAGGTAAAGGAGGATTGATCTTCTTTCCAGAACTATGACTCGTGACGTGATGTGTAATACCTTGGGGAGCCACCAGGAGAGCGCCTGTTCCTGTCACGACGTCTGGAAGGTAGGGGAGCGGACGCTCCGGTTTGCCCAGCGCCCCCATATCATGGGGATCCTCAACGTGACGCCTGATTCCTTCTCTGACGGTGCCCTCTTCCTCGATCCCGAGAAAGCGGTCGAACGTGCACTGGAAATGGAAGAGGAGGGTGCCGACAGTATCGATATCGGTGGTGAAAGTACCCGCCCATTTGCCCCTCCCGTTAACGAGGTCCAGGAACTGCGGAGAGTCATTCCGGTGATTGAAAGGCTGGCCGGACGTCTTCGGGTGCCCATCTCCATCGATACCTACAAGGCAACAGTGGCACAAGAGGCAATTCGTGCCGGAGCTGAAATTGTAAACGACATCAGCGGATGCACTTTTGACCCTGGGATGTTTGACGTGGTATCTTCTTCCTCTGCCGGACTGATTATCATGCATACGCGAGGGATGCCGGCGGAGATGCAGCGGAATACGACCTATTCCGCAATCATACCGGAGATCGTTAGATTCCTGAGAGAGCGAATCTCTGCCGCGGAGGCTTGTGGTATCTCGATCCAGCGGATTGTAGTGGACCCCGGCATCGGGTTTGGAAAAAGTCTTGAGGGCAATCTCGAAATACTTCGCAACCTGGATCAATTCTCCGTGCTTTCCCGGCCAATCCTGGTCGGGACGTCGAGGAAGGCCTTCATCGGCACGATCCTCGGCCGTGAGTCAGGAGACAGGGCCTTCGGAACGGCGGCAACGATCGCTCTGGCAGTTGCGAAAGGCGCTTCCATACTTCGGGTGCATGACGTTCGACAGATGCGTGACGTGGCGATAATGGCCAGCGCGGTGATGCGATCTCCGGCTGGATAACCTTTCCCGTCATCCTCCTTTGTTCCCATCGTTTTTTCTCGCTTTTTTGGATTCTGGTGTACGTAATGATGACTCCTCTGGGACATGTTGCCTGGCTTGATCTTGTCGATATCCTGCTTGTTGCGTTTATTCTCTACGGGATTATTCTTCTCATAAAAGGAACTATTGCTGTTCGTCTTCTCGCCGCCCTGGCCGGACTTTTCTTCTGCTATTTTCTATCCCAACTGCTTGGCCTTCAGACCCTGTATTGGATACTGAACAATTTCTTCGGAGCTATTCTCATCGTCCTGGTGGTCATTTTTCAGCATGATATCCGCCGTGCCCTTTCGTCAATGGGAAGGAACACTTTCCTCAAGGACCGGGATGATGGGGTCTCCGAACTTGTCGAAGAACTGGTCACGGCAACCGACGTTCTTTCCCAAAAAAGGATTGGCGCCCTGATTGTGATAGAGCGGGAGCTAGAGGTTGAAAATCATCTGGAAGTGGGAACCCAGATTGATGCCAAGGTTACCAGCGAACTCATAACCTCGATATTTCTTCCCTATTCTCCGATTCATGACGGTGCCGTAATAATCCAGAAGGAGAAATTGACCAAGGCCGGCTGCTTCCTGCCACTGTCCCGCAATCCGGAGTTGAGCAAGACCTTAGGGACAAGGCATCGGGCAGCAATTGGGCTTTCGGAGGTCACGGATGCCGTGGTGCTTGTCGTTTCAGAAGAAACGGCGGCTGTTTCCCTGGCTTGCGACGGTAAAATTACCAGGGGAGTTGATCAAAACACGTTACGCAAGATGTTGAAGAAGCTGATTCATGTGAAGCAGCGTAGGTGGATTCGATGAGGCTATGGCAAGCGCTGGTCAATAATCTTTCCCTTAAACTTCTTTCTCTGCTGCTGGCGGTGGCACTCTGGGTGTTGGCGACCGGCGCGAAGGATTCGGAAAGGGATTTATCCATACCACTCTCCATTCGGAATCTGCCTGCTGGACTTTCCGTTGACAGCCCCTTGCCCGGTACCGTGGACGTAACTGTTGCCGGTCCGAAGATTCGTCTCCTGGGGTTGCAATCCGAGGAAATGTCACTTTCTCTTGATCTGAGCAACCTCCATGAAGGCACCGCTACTTTCAGCGGGATGGAGAAACGACTCCGTATTCCCCCGGGAATCACCATAATGCGCCTCTATCCGTCCGTCATAGATGTAAAGCTGGTTCGGACGAAGCGTCGAAGCATTCAGATAAATTTCAAAATTAATCCATAAGAATAAGAGGGTTCACGTAGATGAAGAAACTGTTTGGTACTGATGGCGTGCGGGGTGTGGCCAATGTCTATCCCATGACCACGGAAATGGCAATGCAGATCGGCCGGGCAGCTGCCCATATCTTCAAAAAGGATGGAGATACCCGGAGGCATCGCATCGTCATCGGGAAGGATACGCGTCTTTCCGGCTATATGATCGAAAACGCGCTTGTGGCAGGCATCTGCTCCATGGGTGTTGATGTGTTGTTGGTTGGTCCTTTGCCGACGCCGGGGATAGCCAATATCACCTCTTCCATGCGTGCCGATGCGGGTGTTGTAATCTCCGCTTCCCATAACCCGTTCCAGGACAATGGCATCAAGTTCTTTTCCCGAGAGGGTATAAAGTTGCCCGATGCCACGGAACTGGCTATTGAAGAGCTGATTTTTTCCAAGAAACACGACTCCTTTCGTCCCACTGCAACCGAGGTCGGCAAGGCCTATCGCATAGATGACGCTGCCGGTCGTTATATCGTTTTTCTCAAAAACGGTTTTCCCAAGGAACTGGATCTGGCAGGGATGAAGATTGTCCTGGACTGTGCCAATGGCGCCGCCTACAAGGTTGCTCCTGCAGTGTTCCAGGAACTGGGCGCCGAAGTCATTCCTCTCGGGATCAAGCCCAACGGTACGAACATCAATGACGGCTGCGGCTCACTTTACCCGGAAGTTATCAGCGAGGCTGTGCGGGCCAACGGTGCGGATCTCGGAATTGCACTTGATGGTGATGCGGACCGTGTCATCTTTGTGGATGAATTTGGCAACGAGGTCGATGGCGACCATATTATGGCAATTTGCGGGACGGACCTCCTGAAAAGAAGAAAATTGAGGAAGAATACCCTGGTGGCAACGGTAATGAGCAATATGGGTCTGGATATTGCCGTCAGAAACGCCGGCGGCAAGATTGTCAAGACGGCTGTGGGCGACCGATACGTTGTCGAGGAGATGCTGCGAAACGGCTACAACTTTGGCGGAGAGCAGTCGGGACACCTCATATTCCTTGATTACAACACGACTGGAGACGGCATCCAGTCTGCACTTCAGGTCCTGTCCATCATGCGACGAAAAGAGCGTCGGCTGTCAGAGTTGGCAAAGGTCATGACACCCCTGCCGCAGGTGCTGGTAAATGTGCGGGTTAAGAAAAAACAAGATATTATGACATTTCCGGAGATTGCAGCGCTGATTACCGACATAGAGGGAAAATTGAACGATGAGGGTCGGATTCTCATCCGCTACTCCGGAACGGAACCCCTTTTGAGAATTATGCTTGAGGGGCTCGACAGTGGAGAAATCCAGTCTTGGGCAGAGGAAATCGCCGGTCTTGTTCGTGCAAGAATAGGGGGAGAGTAACGTGGCTAAACTTGGAGTCAATATCGATCATGTTGCGACCATTCGACAGGCACGCGGAGGATGCGAACCTGATCCTGTCGCCGCAGCGGCTATCGCCGAACTGGCCGGCGCAGACGGCATAACGATCCATCTCAGGGAGGATCGCCGGCATATCCAGGATCGTGACCTGAAGATTCTTCGCAAGACAGTGAGGACAAAGCTCAATCTGGAAATGGCTGCAACCGATGAGATGGTGGAGATTGCCTTAAAGGTAAAGCCGGACATGTGCACCCTTGTTCCTGAAAAACGCCAGGAGCTTACCACGGAAGGCGGCCTTGATGTGCGCTTGCTTGCGCAGTCCCTCGAGAAGGCGATTGCCCGGCTTCATGCCGGTGGAATTCTGACCAGCATCTTTATCGACCCGGATTCGGACCAGATCAAGGCAGCCAACAAAATCGGGGCCGACTATGTGGAAATCCATACGGGCAGTTTTGCCGAGGCACCTGACTGGAAAACCGAAGAGCAGGAGCTGATTAAGATCGAGAATGCCATCAAGTTTGCCGCAAAACTTGGTCTGGGCGTTAACGCCGGTCATGGGCTCAACTTCTCCAATATCAAGAAGATAGCCGCTCTCGGGGGTGTCGAAGAATACAATATCGGTCACTCGATAATATCCAAAGCGGTTTTGGTGGGACTCGACCGGGCAGTCAGGGACATGGTTGAGTTGATTAAATACGCCTGAGCTTTTTGCCGAAAGCCTGCTGCCGAGTTGTTGACGCGAACGTCCATTGCCAATCTTTCCGGATTCTGCCTGAGATGCAGGAAACAAGTGCCACCGAGTTGACTTTCCCTTCTTGATGGGTAGTCTTTTGGTAGAGTCAGCCAAGGAGGTGTCCCATGAAAAGACTGTTGCTTCTCATTATGTCCTTTCTGTTGCTTGCGGGCTGTGCCCACGTGATAAGTGAAGAGTCACGCAACCTGGTCGACCCGACGATACAATTCCAGAACCTCCGGACAAATCCTGACTCCTTTGTAGGGAAATATGTCATGCTGGGAGGTACCGTTGCCGGGGTTCAAAACAATAAAGACGGCTCCCAGTTGGAAGTAGTCCAATCCCCTCTGGAGTCTGACGACCTGCCCGAGGAAGTTTCCCATTCATCGGGTGGACGATTTCTGGCAACATCATCACACTTTCTCGATCCGATCGTGTATGCAACAGGGCGAAGAGTGACCGTGGTCGGCAAGGTGCTGGGAAAGAAAACCTTGCCTATTGACCAGATAGAGTATACCTATCCGATGATAGCCATTCGCGAGATACATGTCTGGAGCAAGTCGGAGCTTGCACAGCCACAGTATCCCCCCCCCGGTTATTACTACGATCCCTTCTGGCTTGGAAGGCCTCCCTACTGGTGGTATCGATATCCCTATTACTAATACCCTGATTATCGTGCAGGTCTGTACCATAACTTGGACTATGATCGGTTGACATTGTTTTTTATGAGAAAATGGCTGATGTGGAAAAGCCGTCTCCATCGGGTATTGGGAGGTATTTCTCCCCCAACAGGCAGTATGAAATTCCGGGGGGAGAAAAACTTTGACAAACAAGAAGGCATTACTTTACTATTGCCGCACACTACAGCCGAGGTTTGCGCATGGAATCTGCTTTAGCTCTCATTGAGACAGAGCTGAAAAATGTTGAACTGCAGTTCAAGAAAGATCTGGAATCAGATGTGTTTCTCATTCGGAAGGTTGGGGAATATGTCCTTTCCAGTGGTGGCAAGAGGATTCGCCCGGCCTTGCTGCTTCTTTCCTCCAAGCTCTGCGGATACGAGGGACAACGGCACATCTCCCTGGCAAGCGTTATTGAGTTCATTCATACGGCGACCTTGCTTCATGATGATGTTGTGGATAATGCGAGCCTGAGAAGAGGATTGGCGTCGGCGAATACCTTGTGGGGTAACGAAGCCTCGGTACTTGTGGGAGACTACCTGTTTTCAAAATCTTTTTCACTTATGGTTAAGGATGGCGATCTCGATATCCTGCGTGTCCTGTCCGGAGCAACCACGATTATTGCTCAGGGAGAGGTGATGCAGCTTGTTTCCATGAGTGATCTGGATCTGACTGAAGAGCGGTATATAGAGGTGGTCAAATGCAAGACGGCGGTGCTCCTTGCCACTGCATGCCAGGCGGGCGCAATTCTCGGTAAAGCGACTTCAGAGCAGGAGGAAGCTCTCCGCAATTTTGGCATGGACCTTGGGATTGCTTTCCAGCTCATTGACGATACCCTTGACTATATTTCAAGTGAAGAACAATTCGGTAAAAGTATCGGCCACGATCTTGAAGAGGGGAAAATTACTCTGCCTTTGATCCACACCTTGCGGCATTGCAGCCCTTCCGAAAAACAGGAAATTGCTGATGTGATTACGAGTGAGTCACTGAAGGATGAAGATTTTCGGAAGGTCGTTTCGTTTGTCGGGACCTATGGCGGTATAGAATATTCCATGCAGAAGTCTCTCGATTTTGTGAGTCGTGGCAAGGAGAGACTGAGCATTTTCCCCGATTCTCCCGGCAAACAGGCTTTGTGTGCGCTTGCGGATTATGTGGTTACCCGTTGCCACTAATGAGCCTGTCCAGGGTGGACAACATTGCCCTTATGGTAAACCGGGTTTCCGGCCATTCTGATTGAGTAGTCTCCCCTGTTTGATTCGCCGGTTATTTCCCTGCTCAGTTGTTCCTTCCAGGGTTGGAGAAAATCTGCCATGCGAAAAATATTCCGCAGTTTTCTTGTTCTCCTCCTCATTTCTTCACTGCTTGCTGTGGCTTGCGCCTGTTCGAAGGAAGCCACCGCTCCTCGAGAGGGGAGCATCGCGCCTGATTTTTCCTTGAAAGACCTGTCAGGGAAAACTGTGCACCTTTCCGAATTGCGCGGTATGGTCGTGCTGTTGAATTTCTGGGCGACGTGGTGCCCTCCATGCCGGGAAGAGGTTCCCTCACTCTCTCGGTTGCATGCGATTATGCCCGGAGAAAGATTCCGGATGGTGACCGTTTCCATCGATAGTGGAGGCAGCAATGACGTGGAGTCTTTCTTTCGGATGACCGGGTACCGTCTTCCCGCACTACTTGACCCTGATAGTAGGGTTGGGAAGATGTATGGGATAACCGGCGTCCCTGAGACTTTTATCATTGATCCTCAAGGTGTCATCAGAAAGAAAGTAGTTGGTCCCTTTTCTTGGGATGATCCTTCGGTCATTACGTATCTTACAAAGTTGCAGAAACGATAACAGCCAGCCAAGGAGTCTGTTGAATGGAATCCACAAACATAAGTATTATTGGCGCTTTCGTTGCCGGACTTTTGTCCTTTCTCTCACCGTGCGTGCTTCCGCTCATTCCTTCCTATATAACCTATATTACCGGAATTTCATTTGCCGACCTGAAGGAAGAGCACACATCCAGTGCGGTTCGCAAGAAAACTATTATTCATTCGCTGCTGTTCATAGCCGGCTTTACCTTTGTTTTTATGGCGCTTGGCGCTTCCGCAACCTATATCGGCAGTTTTCTCCAGACGAAAATGGATTTTCTCCGAAAAGTCGGCGGTTTGTTAATTGTTATCTTCGGTATTCATGTGACGGGAATCATCAACCTGGGAGTTCTCCTGGGAGAAAAAAGAATTCATATCCATAAGAAGCCTGCCGGATACGTCGGCAGCGTTCTGGTGGGGGTTGCCTTTGCTGCGGGGTGGACCCCATGTATCGGCCCCATACTGGCGTCAATCCTTATGATTGCCGCAACCACGGGAAAGGTTCATCAGGGCATGATTCTGCTGTTCAGTTACTCGCTGGGCCTTGGAACGCCATTTTTCATTTCTTCGCTGGCGCTGCATAAATTTCTCATTCTGTTCAACCGTTTCAAGAAGATGATCAGGATTTTCGAAATCGTAACCGGCGCATTCCTGGTTGTCGTCGGTGTTCTGGTATTTACCAATTCCCTAACTGCCATTTCCCAATTTTTTACCATCCTGTTCATGAGAGGTTTCTGAGCGCCGGGAAAAGATCAGCGTTATCAGAAATCTTTACAGTCAACAAAGGATAATTCCCCCAAATTCCACTTGTGTCCCCTCGTGAAAAGAATCCGAAAGGGATTCCCCTTAACGGTCCATGTATGTTTTCCCTTCTTTGTCCACTGCACGTTCCTGCTCCCTGCATCTGCGTCTAACGGGTTGCCCTCTCATTAAATAGGCATACAGCCGCCTTATTTTTATGCAAAAGCACATAAATTCAGTTCTCAAAGTAAAATAATAACTTGTAACTAGCTGTGATTACTTTGCTATGCCAGCTGGCATGGCTTGTGCTACGTTTTCCCTTGTCAACACCACAATCATGGATGAGGCAATGGGGCCTCGGAGATGAATTCTCCGTGGTCTTTTCTTTTTTCAGGGAGGTACTATCATGACTACAATACCTGACAGCACGGTCATTATCGACGATACGACACTACGTGATGGGGAGCAAACGGCAGGGGTAGTATTTGGACTTCGGGAAAAATTGGCCATTGCCCGGATGCTGGACGATATCGGGATTCATGAATTGGAGTGTGGAATTCCAGCGATGGGCAAAGAGGAGCAGGATTCTATCCGCGCCGTGGTGGACCTGGGGTTGAATGCCCGTCTCATTACCTGGAATCGTGCCCTGATAGGTGATATCCGCGCAAGCATTGCTTGTGGTGTCTCTGCGGTTGATATCTCTCTTTCCGTATCCGATATGATGATAGCGAACAAGCTGCGCAAGGACCGGGCCTGGGTTATCGAGCAATTACGGACCGCTGTTTCCTTTGCAAAGGAAAATGGATTGTATGTGTCGGTGGGAGGTGAGGATGCCAGCAGGGCGGATACTGCATTTCTGGTTGAACTGATGGGAATCGCCCATGAGCTTGGCGGTGACCGATTCCGCTTCTGCGATACCCTGGGTATTCTTGATCCGTTTATCATGTTCGAGAAGATCCGGACTTTGAGAGAAGCGGTTCCTGGACTTCCCATCGAGGTACATACGCACAATGATCTGGGGATGGCCACGGCCAACGCCATTGCAGGGATCAGGGCAGGGGCCCGTTTTGTGAATACTACGGTGAACGGCCTTGGCGAGAGGGCGGGAAATGCCGCTCTGGAGGAGGTGGTCATGGGCCTGAAACTTGCCTGTGGAATCGACCCCGGCATAGAGACTCACCGTTTTCATGAAATCTCCCGTTTTGTCGGTACGGCATCCGGTCGCCCTGTCCCGGATTGGAAGCCGGTTGTCGGGAAAAAGGTGTTTTCTCACGAGTCAGGTGTCCATGCTGACGGAGTAATAAAAAATCCTTGCAATTATGAGGGGTTTGATCCAGCCGAAGTTGGCCTGAGCAGATACCTTGTACTTGGTAAGCATTCCGGCACCAGCAGTCTCCTGGCTCGCTTCAAAGAGTTGGGAATTATCCTGTCCCGGGAAGAGGCTTCTTGCTTGATGGCGCGGGTTCGCGAGAAATCTCAGGAAGTTAGACGTCCTCTGAAGGACCGCGAATTACGACGCCTGTATCGAGTCACTGGTCCACCATCTGTCACCCCTCTGGATCGTGTTGCCTGCTCTGAAGTGTCTTGAGAAAATGCTAGTCATTGTCGAAGACTTTTTCTGTTTGTTCCTTCTGGTCCTGTCTGAGAATGTAGCTGCTGCTGCTTAATTTGCAGGCACTTTGGGAGGGAGTACACGGAAGATACTGAGATGCTTTCTTGGGCAAATCTTGTAAGATTATAAAATTAATAGATAAAAAAATATTGTTCTGGCTGGCACATCCAATGCAAACACTTGGTAAAGATCGTAAGACAACAAGTTAAACTTTGTAAGTCTGCCTTGTTCAGCCAGAACCAAACACAGAAGTCTTGAGGGAGAAATATCTTCCGCTAATTGTTTATGAAAGGGGGAAAGAGGAAATTGTGGTTGGATTGATTTCCCTGGTGCATTGAGGGAGATCACTGGAGGTTACAGGGCTGCGAATTTCGTTAGATTGCTGGACCGAAGAAAGTTTGAAATTCGGTTGAAAACACGAAGCAGAAATTCCAGAAAACGGGGGTATGAAATGAAGCTGGTAGAAGCGATTATTAAACCATTCAAGCTGGACGAAGTGAAGGATGCTCTGAACGAGCTCGGGATCATGGGTATAACCGTGAGCGAGGTCAAAGGTTTTGGCCGGCAGAAAGGTCACACCGAGCTGTATCGTGGTGCCGAGTATGTTGTCGATTTTATTCCGAAGGTAAAGCTCGAAATTGCAGTGTCTGATGACATGGTGCCCAAAGTAATTGAAACAATCGAAAATGCGGCAAAAACCGGTCGTATTGGTGACGGAAAGATTTTTGTCATGCCGTTGGAAGAAGCTGTGCGTATCAGGACGGGAGAAAAGGGTGGAGAGGCCCTTTAATTTACTATTTGATGATTTGAAAGGAGATTCTAAAATGAAAAAGTTCGGAATATTATTTATTGCTTGTGCCCTGTGTGTCGTTACAATGGCATCAACCGCTAAAGCGGAAGTCGCTGTATCCGGTGATGTTTATGCCGGTATGTATAACAAGTATGTCTTCAGGGGCCTCGACTTGAGTGGGAATCAGTGGGTCTCTCAGTTTGGTGCTGACCTGAGCTATAAGGACTTCACCTTGAGCTACTGGAGTAACCTGATGACCCATAGAGGTGCCGGTTACAAGGCTGGGGATATTAGCGAAACCGACGTTACCCTGAACTACTCTTTTACCCCGATTGAACTTCTTACCTTCAATGTTGGAAATACCTTTTACTCCCTTGATGGCTTGCCGAATACTGATGAATTGTATGTGAAAACTACAGTGAATACCCTTCTTTCCCCGACCCTTTCCGTATACTGGGATATCGATGAGGCCCACTTTGCCGGCCTTTATTACACTTTCTCGGTCGGACACAGTTTCGAACTTGCAAAGAAACTCAGTTTAAATTTGGGTGCTCTCATCAGTTACAACCAGTCAAACTGGTCTGTAACAGGAAATGAAGAGAGTAATACCTGGCACGACTATGAATTGAGTGCCGGGCTGGACTATGCAATCACCGATAACATCACTGCCTCCGCTTCATATACATACTCAAACATACTGGCCCATAAATCCAGGTCTATAACTAACGCAAGTGACGAAAACCTTTTTGGTATTAAAGCAGCTTTCAATTTCTAGGAGAATAACGTCCATCGAATAGTCGATCAATATTCGAGACACAGATACTTGTGAGAAATCTAATGGAGGTAATTATGAAGGTAAAAGCATTAAAAATTGCAGTCATGACCGGGTCACTGGCTCTCATGACTCCTCTTCTCGCACTTGCTGAAGAAGCCGCAAAGCCAACGCTTAACACCGGCGACACTGCCTGGATGCTTATCTCGTCGGCCCTGGTTCTGCTGATGTTACCGGGTCTTGCCCTGTTCTACGGCGGTATGGTAAGGTCAAAGAACGTCCTTTCCACCATGATGCATTCCTTTGTTGTCATGGGTCTGGTTGCCATTCAGTGGCTGGTTGTCGGCTATTCAATCGGCTTTGGAGATGACCAGGGAGGCTATTTTGGCGCCTTCAACAAAGTGATGTTCAACGGAATATCGATTGACAGCCTTTCCGGCACCATTCCGGAATATGTATTCGCCATGTTCCAGGCCATGTTTGCCATCATTACCATAGCCCTGATTTCCGGTGCCGTGGCAGAAAGAATCAAGTTCTCGGCATACTGTGTCTTCGCAGTGGTCTGGACGACACTCGTGTATGATCCGATTGCCCACTGGGTCTGGGGTGGTGGCTGGCTTTCCAAGCTTACCCCGGCTGCTCTCGATTTCGCCGGTGGTACTGTTGTTCATCTCTCTTCCGGTATCTCCGCCCTGGCGCTGATCATGTTCCTTGGCAAGCGTCACGGCTTTCCAACAGAGCGAATGGCCCCCCATTCACTTCCGCTGACACTTCTTGGTGCCGGTCTCCTCTGGTTCGGCTGGTACGGATTCAATGCCGGTAGTGCTCTGGCAGCTAATGGAACCGCTGCACTGGCTTTCACTACCACGACTGTAGCTCCTGCGGCGGCAGGTCTCGCCTGGATGTTTGCAGAGTGGATTCACGCAGGTAAGCCAAGTGCTCTCGGTTTTGCTTCCGGTGTTGTTGCCGGTTTGGTAGCAATTACTCCGGCTGCTGGTTTTGTTGCCCCGGGCTGGGCCGTGGTAATCGGCATCGGCGCAGGCATCATTTGTTACCTGGCAGTCCTCATGAAAGCCAAGCTCAAGTATGATGACTCCCTTGATGCCTTTGGTATCCATGGTGTCGGCGGAGCTTTCGGTGCCCTGGCAACCGGCGCTTTTGCAACGGTTGGCGCAACCGGACTCATCATGGGAAACACCGCGCAGTTCGTTTCCCAGGTCATCGCAGTGTCCGCTTCCGCAATCTATGCTTTCGTGGTTACCTGCATAATTGCCTTCGTCATTGACAAGACTATTGGTCTCAGAGTTGACAAGGAAGATGAAGTTATCGGTCTCGACCAGACGCAGCACTCCGAGTCAGGCTACAACCTTTAGTAAGCTCTATCCCCGCTGTTCCTGAAAAGTAACAGCACGAACTGCACCGACATGGAAAGCCGTCCTTGTGGGCGGCTTTCCTGGTGTGGACCATGCCACCAACGCTCTCCTATTTCACTGGAAATACCATGGACAAACCATTTGCCGAACATATGCCGCGGGATGGCCATGATGAAGACGAGCTGCTTAGGCGCTTGGCAAGTAATGAAAAAATGGCAGAGCTTGGCCGTCTTTCCGCAGGCATCGTTCATGAAATCAATACCCCTCTTTCGGTAATAGCTGCTGCATCACAGATGGTCCTGAGTGAGCCTGGCCTTCCGGAAACTGTAACCGAGATGGTGGAGCGGATTCATCAGGAAGTTCAGCGCCTGTCTCAGCTCACTCGCGGGATACTTTCCTTCTCTCGCGAGGAGGACGGTGCGGATGGCGAGTCGGATATAAACCTCACCGTGCGTGAAGTCCTGGCTTTTCTCAAATACGAGATTCAGAAACGCTCGATCACCGTTTGCGAGGAACTTGACCCCCATCTCCCTCTAGTAAATGCCAACCAGAATCTACTCAAGCAGATTTTTCTTAATCTCATTGTGAATGCGCTCCAGGCTATGGGCACCAGCGGCCGTCTTACGGTTGATTCCTCCCTTAGCGAAGATATGAAAATACGAGTCCGCATCCGGGACACCGGTTCCGGTATCCCCCAGGAAGCCCTGGAAAAAATATTTACTCCATTCTTCACCACCAAGGAGCCGGGAGTCGGGACGGGTCTCGGTCTGTATGTTACCAGCAATAATGTGAAACGCCTTCATGGCAGCATTCAGGTTGAAAGTTCGGAAGGGGAGGGTGCCTGCTTTACTCTCTTATTCCCAGCGCTTTGATGCCGTATATGCTCATTGTGCCTCTTGATTAGCGCTATTTCCCACTATGAAGATTGTCATCCCCGAATGTCTTTATCGGGGATCCATGATTTCAGTCGGTTAGAGGCTGGATTGTCGATCAGAATCTCTTCGGGAATGACATTTTTGAGATCTGGCGCAAGATTGACGCTTATCAGGTCATGCCTTGACCGGGTTTAATGTTTTTTGTAACGCTCACGGTAGAATCAGCAGATATCCTCTTTCCAAAAGCTCAACTCTCCTGTAGAACGACAATTTCCCATTTGTATGCCGGGTTCAAGAAAATTGTGCTGGCGACTTTCCTCCCCATGTTGTACCGTATAGCTTCCCTCTTGCATGGCCATAGTCTTCTGATACTATAGATAAAATCCTGCTGCGGAACTTTGGTCTGTTGAAAAATCAAGGTCTCTGTGCCGGAGAGTTGCTCGGGATGAAGAGTCGCTGTCTCAGCTCTGCTCTAATTGATTGGCAAGGCAAGGTTTGCCTAAATAGATGGTCTGAATTTATGGAGAAATTTTACGATACAAGATAAACCAACACATTCATCATTCTGGAGGGATAGCTATGGACGTTTTTGAAATTGCAATGGAAAAGGAACAGGAAGTCAAAACATATTATGAAAAACTCGCGGAGGAAACTTCACACACGGGAGTGAAAAACATATTTATGCTTCTGGCTGCCGATGAACAGAGACACTTTGATACGGTAAAGTCCCTGAAAAACAAGATTGGCTGCGAAGTGCCGGTAGACTCTCCGGCCCTGGAGATAGCGAAGGAAGTGCTTGGCGGGTTTTTCGGCGACACGGTTCCGGCTTCCAAGCTGAAGAAAAGCCTGGACAGCTACCAGCATGCCATGTCCATTGAAGCGGAAAGTGTCAAGTTTTACGAAGGTATCCTGGAGACGGTAAAGGACTCGGGCTTGAAACAGGTGTTATCCACGATTCTCAGACAGGAGCGGGAACACTACACTATCGTCGAAAACCTCTACGAATACGTTTTGAAACCAGAGTATTTTCTGGAGTGGGCAGAGTTCAGCAATCTGCGGAGATTGTAGCGAAACGGTATGGACAATGACTATCTAGATACCGCAGTGCAGGCAGCACGAGCGGCCGGGCAGATCCAGCGAGAGAGACTTTGGGGCGAATACTCCATAAGCTTCAAGGGTGAAAAAGATCTCGTGACCGAAGTTGACAAGTTGTCGGAGGATGTCATCCTTCGCCAACTCCGCGCCGCATGCCCTGACTGCGACGTGCTTGCCGAAGAAAGTGGCGCTTTGGATTCCGGTTCTTCCTTGCGCTGGATCGTTGATCCTTTGGATGGTACGACAAATTATGCCCATGGCTTCCCTTGGTTTGCCGTTTCCATAGCTCTTGAGGTAGCTGGCGAGATTCGCTTGGGGGTCGTGTATCACCCGATGATGGATGAGCTTTTTACCTGTGTACGCGGCAGTGGCGCCTGGCTGAACGGCAGGAAAATCTCAGTTTCAGGACGACAACCACTGAAAAGCTGCCTGCTGGCAACAGGATTTCCCTACGACAGGGCTCAGTTCAACGAAAACAATTTTGACAATTTTGTACACTTTCAGCTCGCTGCCCGGGCCGTCAGGAGAGCAGGCGCCGCGGCCCTTGATCTTGCCTATGTTGCTGCCGGAAGGCTGGACGGATTCTGGGAGTGTAAACTTCATCCGTGGGATGTCGCGGCCGGCAAGCTTCTTGTTGAGGAGGCGGGCGGAACCGTGACAAATCATGCCAACGAGCCTTACTCCATCGCGGATCACCGAATTCTCGCAAGCAACGGACATATCCATCAGGAAATGGTGCAGATACTCGCCTCAGGTACTACAATCCCCCCACTTTGAAAGCCCCCCCATTTCGGTACATTGCACATCATTCGAATTTCTCGGCTATCGCTGAAACAGGATACTTTGCTCGTATTTGCTGTACTGTATGCATTTCCTTGTGTGAAGCAAATCAGTACCAGGGGCATAGCTTAGTAGCTTCTTGTCGTAAGACTGAAACAGTGGTCTGCCGGAACCTCTGTGTTTTGAGTGAAAGAGGCTTGTAACAAAGGCCTGAGAAGGTCTTTCGTCGTTGACAATACCATGATGAAGGTGCTATGTATCAGCAGAATAAATATGTGAAACGGTTTTTGAAAGGGTGGAAAGGTGGTTATTCATCACGTGCATACTCACTGGGTACGGTTTGTCCTGGCGCTCGTTGTGCTGGTGTGTTTTTCAGTTTCCACCCATGCAGCCGAACTGGACGAATATTCGGTCTTCATCGGCGGGTTCACTGCATTTCAGAACCAGGACTATCAAGGTGCCGCTACCAAGATGGCGCAGTTTCTCAAGGAATATCCTTCCACTCCTTTGCGCGATATGGCGCTTTTCTGGCTGGCGAGAGCCCATTACCGTCTCGGGGAAAAACGAGAGGCTGCTCGTTATATGGCGCAGTTTCTGAAAGAAAACCCGGATACCCCTTTACGGAATGCAGCTGAACCCGAGTTGCTCGCGCTTGCTCGAAGTTACGAAGAGAAGGGCGAGTCATTCACTGTTGCTGCCGATGCAAAGCCGGTTGCCGAAGCGAAGGTTCCGAAGACCATCGTGGCTGCCGCCCCTGCCCCTGCTGCACCTGCTGCAAGAGAAGCTGCCGTTCCTGCACGAACCGAACAGCTTGCCGCAGTGACGCCACCCCCTTCGGCTATTGCAGCGACTCCCCGGAAAACTATTGAGCCTGAGCGAGAGGTGCTTTCTCAGACGATGAAGGAGAAGGCGATCAGGCAATATGAGTCGGTTCAGAAGAAATTTCCCGGAACTCATGCTGCCTCAATTGCCACCGAACGGCTGAAGGAGCTTCAAGTGGGCGGGGGATCGCCCGACAGAAAGCTTGTACGCGCTGAAGAAACCACGCGCGGGGGAAAGTCAGCCAATATTGTAACTCTTGAGGTAGGACAATTCGCTGCTGCGGATTTTTCCGTGCGCCCCTTAAAGGGCAGCTGTGTAGCGGGAGAGAAGATTTCAGTTCCCTTCGAAGTAGTCAACCGCGGAAATGGACCAGACAGTTTCGTGCTTGATGAGGGATTCCCAGCAGAATATAAGGCTCGGATCGCTGCTGCGGCACATCCGGAGTCATCGCTTGCATCAACCCCCCAACTGGCCCCTGGCGAGAGTTTTTCCGGGATTGTCATCCTGACGGCGCCTGCTGGAATAATCGACGGCCAAAGAAGCACCTATCCGATTCGACTGGTCTCAAAATTTGACCGTGACATTTCACTGTCCAAGGAAATATCCCTGGTATTTTCGGCGCCTCTGCTCAGGATGGTTGTAAGGCCTGACAAGGAGATTGTCCTCCCGGGTGAGGCAGTTACGTATCGAATGGCGCTCCTGAACGTCGGTAGTGCCGCAGCCAAAAAAGTTTCTTTCTCACTTAGTTATCCTTCCCAATATGAGCCGGTCGAGCCGCTTCCCACGGGATTTCGGCGTGACGGAGTTTCCCGCCTTGCTGTTGATGAAATGGAAGTCGGTTCCGGAGGGCGGAAAGAATTTAGCGTCACATTCCGCTTGAAGGATGATGCACTTGCCGGACAGGAACTGTTTTGTCGGGCAGAATTACATAATAATGCGCTGCAGCTGACGGAAGCTTTTCTCTCTTCTGCTGCGGTTGTAGGGAAGGTAAGTGGTGTGGCGGTCAGGATCCAGAACGAGAAGCGCACCGTCTTGCCGGGAGAAAAGGTAGTTATTCCAGTCAGTGTGATCAATATGGGGAATTCCCGGGAAAGCTACACAATAAAAACCTCCATACCTTCTTCGATTCGGTATGCACTGTATAGAACTGGAGGAAGTGCCGCCAAGCAGATGAATGAGCTTGTGACCGGTTCTATCAGTTCTCTGTCTCCTCGGGAAGAGGCGTCTCTCAAAATCGAGCTTTTTGCTCCTGCCGGAGCTGCCGATACCTCTGAAATGTCTTTCACCATAACCATTGAACCGGAGAGCGATCGGAATAAATCTGCAACAGCGTCAGTGCACCTCGTCTATTCTCGTCCGGTGGTGACCTTGGAGATGGAGGCAAAGAATGGGCGCATCAAGCCGGGCGAAATTGCCCATCTGGTTCTCAGCGCCGTCAATAATGGTTCAGGCATGGCAAAAGATGTCGAAGTCATGTGTCAATTGCCTGAGCGAATTGAAGTAGTTGCTTCGGAACCTGTTGCGATTGATGGGAGGAAGGGAGAGCAAATCTGGCGATTCCACGATTTGGGCCCGGGAGAGAAGCGGAGCATAGTACTGGCCTATAGAGTGAGGTCGGGAGTTGCAGCCGGTACAAGTCTTCAGATTGAGAACCGCCTACGGTACAAGGATCAGCAAGGTAATTCCTACTGATACGCCGGCAGAATCGGTTTAACCCATGTGCAATTCTTGGGCGAAAGCACCTGAAAGCCGCTGTATGTATATCATGTACGAAACATTCGGATGAGGGAGAGCATGATAGTCAGGAAAAACAATCCAGAAACTGATGCTCTGAAGCAAACCGGAATCGTTCCCCTTTTGCTGTTCCGGTTCCCTGTCTCCTTTCTTCTGTGTCTGCTATTCTTCCTGACGTGTTCTCCTCCTGCAATGGCAGGTGAGTACCTCCTTTATCAGCCCAATCCTGCGGAGAGTGAGGTGCCTCCGTTTCCAGGGAAAGGTGTGTTGGTAAAGAAAATTATCATCAAGCGCGGAGACACCCTGTCGGCCCTATCTCGACAATTTTCCGGAAAAGGCAGCTATTTCCCGCAGATACTTCTGTTTAATAAAATCCGAAACCCGAATCTGATTTATGCCGGAAAAGAACTGCTGGTTCCTCTCTCTGAATCCCACTCTTTGCAAAAGCCGCTACTCCCGACTAAAAATTTGTCTGACAAGAGCGGTGCTCAGAACGCCACCCGTTCCAAGCCTGGAGCAAGTAAGAAAATAAGCAACAGGAATCACGTTGCCTCAGCCGAGCGTCATCTCTTTGATCAGTCGGCAGCCTTTTTTGCCCAAGGGAAATATCGTGAGGCCCTGGAAGGGTTTACCAGTTTTCTGAAGCTGTACCCACATTCCTCATTGGCTCCCGATGCAAGCCTGTACCGGGGCGATTGCTTCCTTAAAATGTCGGACATCTAGATACTTCTCGTCTCTCCTTGCAGAAATATTCTCCGTTTGCCTTGAAATTTCAATCTATTCATACTTTTCAACTTTACGTCCTTTTTTGTACGTTACTTCGGAAATTACTTCTATAATGAAGTTCATGTTTTCTGGAGGGTTATGTCGTGAGTATTTGTTGCGTCTCGAAGCGGATCATGACAAAAATATATCACCAAGAGATAATTGCTTTGTCGTATCCCCCGGGATAATGGATTTGGACAAGCGCAAAAAGGGAAAAATACACCAGGGTAAATAATTAAAAAGCATTGACATTGAAGATAGTTACGTGTGATTATACAAAAATATGAGGAGTCTGTATGCTTAATATTTTTGTTATTTCCAGTGATAAAAGGGTTGCTAGTCTCATTGAGCACTTTCAGCCTTTTTTTAAGAGCAAGATACGGAGCGCTTCCGACTTTGACAACGGCTTGAAGGAAGTTTTCGAAAATAGACCTACTGTAGTCTTCATTCAGAGTACTATTGGAACCGTCTCCGGTGACACGGTGTCCAGACATATAAAATCATTGCTTGGAGCTGCATCGCCCCGGATTGTCTTCATGGGCGACATTGACAGTAACGTCAAGAAAGGGACAAGCTGGTGTGATGACTGGATCAGTATCAGCGATTCTCCGCAGCAGTTGCAACAGGACTTTGCAGAACTGATTTCACGAAGCTTTCCTGAGGATTGGCTGGAAATTCAGAAAGAAATGAAAAAAACCGCTCCCGGACCTGCCGTTACTGATCAAGGTGATAGCAGTCCAGCAGTCGTGATTTCTGCTGATGGTGATTCTCAAAAGGAGCAAATCGGTGCTTCTGAATTTGATATCTTTGGCAAGGCAGATGAGATATCCGTCCCCCAAGAAACCGACGGCTCAGGAACTGATGTATTGGGTCCTGACAAGGGTACTATTGAAGAAGAATTTCCCGCCTATCAAAACCTTTACGAGGACCCCTCACTGGCGAACGTTGTTTCCCCTTCGAAGCGTCGATTTGCTGGAAGGCTTCTGACAGTCTTGTTCCTGCTGGCAGTGGTGGGGTGCGGCGTCTACTTTTGGCTGTTACGCGCTGGTGACAGCAAGCCTGCGGCAACACCACCTCCTGTGGCAAAGGTGGATCATCCGGTATCTCCACCGGCAAAAATCAAGAATGGCATAAAAGGACTTCCTTCTTTTATACACAGTGAATGGCGTGATGCACCCTATACAGCGCAGCATCCCGGATGGGAACGCTATGTTTCACCTGAGATGGATTTCAGGATATTCAGGGAAAAGGACACAATAAAAGCTCTTCAGGGAATCTCCCTCAGCAATAAAGGAATTTCAGAATCAGTTCTGGTCCAGATCCTGGAACAGCTGGGAATCAATGGGCCTTTGCCGAAAGGAAAGGACACCCTGGAAAACGGTTTTCTGGTGAAAAGTATCGTGTTCCCCGGGGTGGCTGAGCTCGTCATCTACCACGAGCAGGGTGGCACTCAAATAAAGGCTTTTGTAGTGGAGTTTTCCTGAGAAGTATTTATTTTAGCATTATGATGCCTTCTGACAGTTATTCTCCGAATATTTCGTCACGAGGGTAATGGTACTGCAGGTGCTTTCATGAGGGAGGTTGTGTGAAGCGGTACACCCTGAGACTGTTTCTTCCTTTTTGTGTGGTTTTTATAGTGATAGCATTGGCTGGTAGCGAATCCTTTGCCCTGAATCCAATGTTCGAACTCGATACAAAGGCGCTTGGCAGCAAAAAACAGCCTCCCCCAAAATCGGTTGCCCCAGTATCTAAAGCGCCATCTGCCGGTGTTCCCAACAAAAAACAGCAGACCGGTGCCGACACCAAAAGACGCAAGGTGAAGCACGGCTCCCATGGCAAAACGCAGCGTAATTCTCAAGCCATAGCCGGGGAAAAGGTGCCTTCCAGGGTAAAGCGGCAGTTGCAGCCCAAGACTGCTTCATCAGGGATGGTTGTACACTCTTTCCGCATGGCGGCCGGAAGCGATGGTGGAATCAAGTGGTCGAGGGAGGTTTGGGACCGTATCCTTCAACCCGGCCGGCATCAAAACGCGCCCCTGGTTGTTCAGGGGAGCAATTATTCCCTTTCTCTAGATCCAGAAAGATATCCTGTTTTTCCGGCTGCTGATGGTGGCAGAATTGTTATTGATGCGGGGATGACTTTATCGCCCATGATAAAAACTATTCTGCGGGAGAAAGATCCCCGGATCAGGATAGTGTCGGAGAACCCTGCTGACCGGAAAAGATTTTTCTCTTCTTTGCTCAAGGCAGCAAAATTCTATTCTGTTGAAGAGAACTTTTCCGTAAATTTTGGATCTGATCCCAAGCTGACCGTGTCTTCTGATTTCAAGATTGAGAAGACCTCGGAAAGTTTGCTGAATAATGATGTCGTTCTGGTGAATGTGGCCGGAAACAGTAGGGGGCTGCCTACGTCGCTGATTTCTTTCCTCGATAAAGAGGGATTCCATGTGATTGGCTCATCTCCGGCTATTTCAGAGGTGCCGGACGGCAGCAAGGTGTTGTGCCGCATTGAGGGGAGCAGTCAGGATTCCATAGTGGACGATTTGTTCTCGGCACTTTCCGCTCCCTGCGAGAAAAACAAGAATCTGGTGCTTGATGACGGGACGCTGAGCGGAGTAACACTGTCTGTGAGGGCTGATCGTTACAGTGAGAGCAACAACAGGAAAATCGTTGTTTCTTTTTCGGAAGAAAACCCTGTACAGTACACTTTATTGAGACTTCTTGAACTCAAAGGGTATCGGGTTGTAATGCTCAATCCGGATGATGATTTCAGGGAGATTTCTGAGAAGGTGCTTTCATCCCTCGGATTGCCGGCGGTATATGGAATGCACCCACTCTGGGCGCCGGACGGGACCCCCTTCAACGTACAGCTATCCGGGTTCCTAGTGGTTGGGAGCGGACGGAGCGGTGCGCGCAGGTTCCTGACAAATGTTCCCATTGATCCACTCATAGGAGACCTTGCCCGATACAAAGGGTTTGACGTCATCGACAAGTGAGGCCTGAGAGCTATACCAAAACAGGATACTTCGTATGTCAATAAAAAAACTCGGTGAAATCCTTCTCGAGAGCAACCTGATAACCGAACCTCAACTTTCCGAGGCTCTCGAATTGCAGAAGTCATTTCCCGGTGAAACCATCGGAAGGCTTCTCTGCCGGCTCGGTTTTCTCAAGGAGTCTGATCTTAACTATATCCTTGAGCAGACGGGTAAACGAAAAAAACTGGTTGATATCCTGCTTGCAGAAGGTATGGTAACCGAGGAAAAACTCGAACAGGCCCGTGTCTCGAGCAAGAAGGACAACATCTCGTTGGGGAAATCGCTCGTCAAACTCGGGTTTTTGACCGAAGAGCAACTGGCAAGGACAATCTCTGCCCAATACGATCTGCCGTTTGTTTCGCTCAAGACTATGCAGCCTGATCCTGATTTTGCGCGTTTCATTAACGCCAGTTATGCCCAAAAACAGCAGATCGTACCGATCTCCAAGATCGGCAGTACCCTGACTCTTGCCATGGCTCACTCCATCAGGCTCACTGAACTGAAAGAGCTTGAAACAGCAACGCGATTGAAGATAATCCCCGTTATTGCCATCGAGTCTGAAATCCTGGCGGTACAGCAGCGGCTATACAAATTCCAGCAAGCCTCCTCTTCTCTTTCCAGTGAAGAGGAAATGAATCTCGATATCCCCGACAGTATCTCGGAGATCCTTACCAAGACCGACTTTTACGATGAACCTGATATTGAAGACGAGGTCAAGAAGGTAACGGAACGGGATAGCGTAATTGTAAAGCTGGTTAATAAAATTATCTATGATGCTTACCAGAACCGTGCCTCTGATATCCATATCGAGCCATATCCCGGTAAAAACGATATTATTGTCAGGATGAGAATTGATGGTCGCTGCAAGATTTACCAGCGAATTCCCTACAAGTATAAATACGCCATTCCCTCACGCATCAAGATAATGTCTGATATGGACATCGCTGAGCGGCGAAAACCGCAGGACGGCAAGATAAACTTCAAGAAGTTCGGACCAATAGACGTTGAATTGAGGATTGCTACCATGCCTACGGTCGGGCAGCTTGAAGATATTGTTATCAGGATTCTTCACACGGGTGATCCCGTTGCGTATGGAAGCCTGGGTCTCACCGAACGGAATATGCAGGTCTTCGAAAGATCGATCACAAAACCGTATGGCCTCATTCTCGTTGTGGGTCCGACCGGAGCGGGTAAGACAACTACCCTTCATTCGGCTATTGCCAGGATAAACAAGCCGGAGACGAAGATCTGGACCGCAGAAGATCCGGTGGAGATAACCCAGAAAGGGTTGCGTCAGGTGCAGGTCAATTCCCGGATCGGGCTTACTTTTGCTGCTGCACTTCGCTCGTTTCTGCGTCTGGACCCCGATGTCATCATGGTTGGCGAGATGCGTGATGAGGAAACCGCGTCAATAGCCATCGAAGCGTCTCTGACCGGTCACCTGGTATTTTCAACACTTCACACCAACACTGCGCCAGAGACGTTAACCCGTCTGCTGGACATGGGGATAGATCCCTTTGCTTTCGCGGATTCCCTGCTGTGCGTTCTTGCCCAGAGGCTGGCACGGAGGCTGTGCAACAATTGCAAACGAGTGTACCGTCCGGAGGCAGCCGAACTGGAAGAGATAATCGCCGAGTACGGGATTGAGCTGTTCCGTGTCAACGGTCTTGTGCCTGATGAACTGACCTTGGCCGAGCCGGTTGGCTGTGATGACTGTGGCAACACCGGCTATCACGGGCGCCTCGGCATTCATGAACTTCTTGAATGTACCGATGAAATAAAGAAACTTATCAAAAAGCAGCCCGAGGCGGAGGACATCAGACAAAGGGCCATTCTTGAAGGCATGACCACCTTGAAGCAAGATGGTATTCTGAAGGTATTCCAGCACTTGACGGATATACATGAAGTGCGCAGGATCTGCATCAAATAATTTTCCTTCCTGTTTCTCTCCTTTTTATCACTATTTATTCGTGCCGGCGCATTGCTTGAAATGGACGACATTTTCACAGTATTTAAGACCAGTCTCCAGAGAGATCCTGTTTTCTCTAACGAGCCGAGCCAGGGCGATATCGATGGATTCATACTCATCAGACGACTGCTGGAGCATGCTTCTTATCTGGTGGGTTTTCCCTTCACGAATCAGGTTCCTGGAGCGGACGCTGCCGATCAGTTTTTCCAGGGCAAGGACGACGCCGGTATTGTTTTTCTTTGGGACTAATCGCTGATTCAGGATCATTACGAAGCTTTCCGCCAACTGAACCCTGATCTGCTGCTGCTGTTGTGGAGGAAAAACGTCAATTATCCTCTCGATCGCGGAAGTGGCGGTGTTGGAGTGCATGGTGCTGAGAACCAGGTGTCCGGTTTCGGCGGCCTGGATTGCTATGGCGAAACTCTCCGGATCACGCATCTCACCGATGACAATGACATCCGGAGCCTGCCGGAAAATATGCCGTAGCCCCTCATGAAAGGAGTCTGTGTCCAATCCGATCTCTCGCTGGTTCACGTTGCTGCACTTATGCTTGTGAAGGTACTCAATGGGATCTTCGATGGTTATGATGTTGCAGTGTCTCTTCCTGTTGATCAGGTCGAGAAGGGCGGCAAGGGTTGTCGTTTTCCCGTGCCCCGTAGGGCCTGTTATGAGAATGAGTCCCTGGGTCTTAAGGGCATAATCCTCAATCCATGGTGGCAAGCCGAGTTCTCCGATCGTAGGAATCGTTTCATTGATATGACGGACGGCTATGGAGATGGAGCTTCTTTGCAGATATATATTGATCCTGAACCTGCCAATATCCGGATAGGTGTGGGCAAAGTCCAACTCCTTCATCCTCTCGAATTCCTCCCTTTGTGTCGCGCTCATAAGCTCCCGAGCATAATAGAGAGTATCCTCCGGGGTAAGGAATGTGCTTGATATCCTGACCACATCATTATCTTTTTTTAGGCAGGGTGGCGCACCTGCTGAGAGTAAGAGGTCTGACGCTTTCTGGTCAACAAGCATTGCAAACAGCTGTTTCAGTTCGGTCAGGTCGGAAAGGTGATGCTGCTTTTTGGCATGCGCTTCAATATCCATACCCCGTAGTGGAGCTGATAATTTCCCCCCCCCATCCTGAATGATTTTATGGGCGGCGTATATCTGGATAGCAGCCATTACGACCGGTTGAATACTTCTGCCGATGAAAAACTCGATTTCCTTGACAGCGTTGTAATCATTTGGATGAACCATGGCAACGATGATGCTTTTGCTGTTGGCCGCTATGGGCAGAGCTTCGTGCTGCTGCATTTTTTCGAATGGCAGAAGATTTATTACCGCATGATCGATTTCCAGATTATAAAGATTTACAGTCGGAAGACCTAATTGCATGCCCAGTGGTTCCTGAAGTTCCTCGGCCTTGAGGTATCCCAGTGCAAGCAGGACGGAGCCGAGATGCTCGCCTGTTTGTGTCTGGACTTTTAAAGCCTTGGCCAACTCATTTTCCGTAATCAACCCGCAGGCTACCAGGATTTCTCCCAGCTTCATGTCTTTTGATTCAGTTGCCGGTATGTGCATGGTCGTCACCTTTTTCGTGCAGTATGGAAAATCGCTACGTTATCACTTGGTGAAGGCATTATATTTCTTGGAAATATAAATTTGCAATATATATTGCAAAGAAATATCAGTTTATAGCACAAAATCGAAAATAGATTGCATATTCTAATAAAAAATACGTACCTGGCCGGAAACCACCAGGATTCAACGTCTGGAGACTGTTCGATGGGAGCTATCAACAGAAAACATAACTGAAGTACTATAGGTACAATTGATAATTTCCGACTGCTAGGCTATAATTATAGTCAAGAAATAGCATAATCACTGACCGAATATGGTGCAGATACTGTGTTCCGGCAGAGGAGGAAACAATGAAAGATATCTTTGAAACCCTGCAGGCGGATGATTCGTTCCGAACCCTTGTTGATGCCGTGAAAAAAGCGGGAATGGTGGAGACTCTGAAAGAAGCAGGCCCTTTTACCCTGTTTGCGGCAGATAACGATGGCTTCTTGAAACTGAGTGTTGATGAGATAATGGCCGACACCAAAGCATTGAAAGAAACGCTGCAGTATCATCTTGTTGAGGGTAAGTTGTCAGAAGAAGATCTCAGGACTATTGATTGTTCTCCCACCCTGAACGGTAAAACTCTGGCTGTGAGAGTCAGGCATGGGGTTATTGTCGTCGACAACGGAAACGTGACAACGACTGACATTGAGTGCTCCAACGGTGTCATTCATGTGATCGATTCCGTTTTCAGGCCAAACTTATCGGGTTGGTACGGGGATTGTGGCTGCTGCTGATTACTCTTGGGAAGCGGGTGGCGGGACGGAAAAAATCTCCACCCGCAGCCCCTGCCCCAAAGCGGACACATAGACAAAGATCAGGTCGATCAGACCCGGAGTCGGAGGAGTGGTCCTGTAATCGTGGGTAAAACGGGCGGTGAAGGTACGAACCCTGCTCCCTGCTGGCTTGTTTACTCCGGCAAGGACTTCGTCGATGGTTTGCCGTGAGAGTGAATCCTTGGATTTACTGCATTCCACGGTGAAAAATGAAGGCAGAATTCCTGCCGAAGGATACTCTCCCAAGCAAAAATCGTAGCAAAGACGTTTCCCGGAATTCACTGATCGCATCCTTTGGCAGGATTCCTTCACTGAAATTCCATAGTCGTTCAAAAAGACTCTTCAGTGATCCCTGCCCGGTCCCGGGTTCCTTTTTCATAAAATTAGCCATGGCGTCAAAAAAGTCTGGAAGAGGGAGAAAGTTTTCCACCGTTGCGAGCGAGCGGGTGAACCGTCTGCTGTTGAAGTAGAGATCCAGTAGACGGGAAACATCCTCGATGTGACCAATTTCGTCGAAGGAAAGGTTCGGTGTCCGCAATATCGTGTAGGGAGGCGTTGAGGAGAAGGCATAACCTTCACGGACAGCGATCTCGGTCATGGGAGAACCTTTGAGAACTTTTAACGGTTCGACCTGGATATGATGAGGTTTTACGGGGAAAAGTCGTCCGAGGGATGCAAGAAACCCGCTGTAATCTTCACCCGGCAGTCCGGCAACCAGGTCCAGGTGCACTGTTACCCCGGTTTTCTCCCCAAGGCGATGCACATTGCTCAAAAGACGGTCTGTGTCACTTGTTCTGCTCACACGTGAGAGAGTCTCCTTGCCGGTTGCCTGGACCCCAATCTCGAACCGGAACATTCCTGATGGTACCTTTGCCAGGGTCCTCAGATTTTCTTCTGTCAGCAGGTCTGCGGCAATTTCGAAATGAAACGTGCTTGACTTGTTGTGAGCAAGTATGAATTCCCAGATATCATTCGCTCTCCCTGCATCATAGTTGAACGTTCGGTCAACAAGTTTCACCACCTGGATTTCCTTTTGGATAAGGTGGAGAATGTCGGAGTGAATTCTCTCCATGGAAAAAGATCTGACTCCGTTTTCCCGCGATGAGAGGCAGAATGCGCAGCTGAAGGGGCAGCCCCGTGATGTTTCGTAATAGACCAGCGGTTTGGTTGTGTCCACCAGGTCCAGGGCGAAAGGGGAGGGAATATCATCCAGATTTTCGATGGCTTGCCTTTCCCGTGCAGCAACGATGCCTGTTTTGTCCCGGTAGGCAATGCCTGCTGGCATCGAGAGTGAGGTTATCGGTGAATCCCCCTTCTTCACCAGGAGTGTAAGGAATTCCTGCCAGGTTTGTTCCCCCTCCCCACAGATTACAAAGTCGAAGGCACTGTTGTCACGGAGAAACTCTTCTGCGGAATAGGAAACCTCAGGCCCTCCAGCAACCAGAATTGTTCCCGGTCTCACCTTTTTCAAGTCCGCTGCAATCCTCATTACGGATTCTACATTCCAGATGTAGCAGGAAAATGCCACTACATCTGCTTGTTCACTGATGAGTTCGCGAAGAATTCCCGTACGGTGTTCGTTAACGGTGAACTCCCGAACGACGCTCTGGATTCCCACAATTTTGTTCGTTGCCGCTTTCAGGCAGGGCAGAGCCAGCGATGCGTGAATAAATTTTGCGTGTAGGGTTGTCAGAAGGATTTTCATGGAGGATATTGTAGCGGAGATTGATATACATGGACAGCAGAAGTTGAATTTCCCGGCAAGAGAAAGCGATTGACGTAAACTTGGGTGATTTCTTGCCGGAATCCGCTTTTTTTGCTAGGGTTGTGGCGGAGGTAGTATCATGCGAACGAAATCACTTCCCAAGCTCCTGTATGCGGATGCAAAGGGAAATATATACGATCATCCGGAACTCAGCATGGCGGGAATGAATGGCCCCGTAGCAGTCCTTCCGGAATCTGTGGAACTCATACCACTTCCGGAGGGAAGCCGGATCTTTACGATACCCGACACCCCTCCGATGGCGTGGGACGAAAAACGAAAACAATTTGTAACCCTTGATTCGGTCAGGGAAGGGAAGCGCAGGGTGCCGATCCAGGCCGTGTCAGCTTTCATGGCGCCCGGCTATGTTCGGACGCTGCTTCCTGCCTGCGATTACAGCCGGAAAAAGGTGCATCTGCCCCTCTGGTCTTATACCGCTGTCGGCTGGGACGAAGAGCGGGACTGTTTTGTTGTGGCGGCCAGCCGGGTTGACACCAATGACAACTGGAATCCCTGCAATTACGACGACCGGGAGCTTGAGCCCCTGGTGCGTCGCCTTCTTGCAGATTTGCCCGATAACCGGCTTCTGGAGCAGCTTGCGCGCTGCGCCTTGGACTACCATTGCTTTGCAGCAAAGAACCTCTTCTATCGTCGCTGGGAAGCTCCACTCCCTACCTCACCAGCATGCAACTCGCGCTGTCTCGGCTGTATCAGTCTCCAGCCCTCCGACTGCTGTCCCTCTAACCATGAACGCATCAACTTTGTGCCGACGCCGGAGGAGATAGTCGAACTGGCACTTCCTCATCTGCAGGAAGCCCCGGAGCCCATCGTTTCCTACGGGCAGGGGTGCGAAGGAGATCCGATCATGCAGGCGGATGTAGTTGCTGAGGCAACCAGGCAGATGAAAAAGGGTACCAGCCGTGGCACGGTAAACTTCAATTCCAACGGTTCCATACCGGACAGAATCAGGATGCTGTGCGATGCCGGCATGGATTCGATGCGCTTTTCCCTCAACTCGGCGCAGGAAGAATACTATGACAAGTATTACCGGCCGGTGGACTATACTTTTTCCAATGTTGTCGAATCGTTGAAAATAGCCAAGGAGAGGGGGTTGTTCGTGATGATCAATTACCTCGTGTCACCAGGCCTGAGCGATACTATTGAGGAAGTAGAGGCCCTTCTGAGGCTTATCGGCGATACCGGGGTGGATATGATCCAGATGCGGAACCTATCCATTGATCCCGATTTCTACAACCAAAGGATGGGACTTACCGGGAAGGGTATCGGGATGTACCGTATGCTGCAAAGGATCAAGAAGGAATATCCCCGTATCCAGTTCGGGTATTTCAACCGAACCAGGGAAAACTTTTACCCGCCCGACCTGGAGAAGAGCTGGCCCATTGGCTGACGATCAGGTATTGCCTCATTGCTTGTCGAAAAATCTTTTTCAGCTGATCAGAAAATTAGATACGAACATACAGGGATATACAGGATGGGCAGGATGTAGTGCGGTAATCTGTCTGCTTGGAAGACTGTCGGCATCAATCCTGGCCATTGTAATCCCGGTTTTTCAAGTTCATCCACTCTTATTATGACTTCAATCCAAATCTAACAAAGAACAGTGAGCCTCAAGCCGCAATGCAGTGGATGCTCTGCAAAATATCCTTGCCTTTTTTCAACCTTCCGAAAAATTCTCTTAAGTTTTTTTACCGTATGCCGATAAGTACTTAAAGCGCGGACTGGGCAGTAATCCCTGGAGCCGGATGTTCTTTTACTGCCATGAAAACAGTAATCAGCAGATTTTACCTGTCATAATAGTACGGTGCATTGATTTTAGGGAATTGGCCGATATGATTAAAACAAGAGATGGCGACTGCCGGATCACCTTGGCAGAGTCCTCTCGGGCCGTGGTACTCCCTGCACGAGCAATAAACAGGTAATGGCAATTGCGAAATACGGCACAAGCAACTGAGGGACCCATCATGGCGTCACTGATAAAAGCCGGTCGTTACATAGGCCAAATACTGGTTGATGGCGGTTTCGTCTCTTCTAAGGATTTGGAGTTTGCTCTTGAGGAGCAGCGTAATACCAACGAACTGTTGGGCGAGGTGCTCACGAAAATGGGCGTCATTGATCCGGCTGAACTCAAGGTGGCACTTTCTGTTCAGGAGCAGCTCGTCCACCTGGAAGACGCGCGTCAAGGCGGTTGCGGGTGTTCGTCAGATGCTCGGTGCGATGCTGCTGCAGGCAGGCCAGGTCAATGAAGAACAGCTCGAACAGGCTATTGCCGAGCAGAAAATAAGCGGCGGAAAGCTTGGGGAGATTTTTGTTCGACTTGGCTTTCTCACGGAACGGCAGCTTGCTGCCCTGCTGGATTTTCAGAAGGGGCAGGAGGATGTGGCGCAACCGGCCCGCAATCCTCTCCGGCTTGGCGAAATTATGGTTTCAGCGGGGCATATTTCCCGCGAGCAGCTTGACTCCGCGCTGAGATAAGCAGACGCAATCCCGGAAAAGACTTGGTGAGGTTCTTGTCGAAGAGGGATATGTCCAGCCTCAACAGGTGCGTCAAGGCGTTCATTTACAGCAGAAACTTTTGACGTCCATTCTTGTGGCAATTCTTGCCCTGGCTTCTGTACCTGATGCCGATGCTGCTCCTTCAAAATCTGCACGAGCCGAATTGAAAGTGAGTGCGACCGTGTTGCCGTACGCTCTTTGAAGGTTATCAATCAGTCACCAGACACTGATGATTACGCAGAGATAGATATTTCCCGCGGTTATGTGGATGTGAAGTGAGGGCCGGCTCTATCGAGGTGAAAAGCAATTCGCAAGATGGATACTACCTTTCCTTTGAGTGTTCAGATGAAGTCATTCAGGCAGGTGAGGGTCGATGGGCTGGGTAAGCCGGCCATACTTGGCCCCGGCTCGGGAATTGTTCCCGTGCAAATGGATGGCAGGGTGGCACGGATAGAACTCAGCTACCGATTTATTCTTTCCGAGACTGCTCAAGCCAGGAGTTCATCCCTGGCCGATGGTTGTGGAGGTGTTGCCCATGTAAGCGTTTCATGGTATGATTTTCCGAACTTCTCTTCTATTCGCCCAAGGACTGATCAAGGCTCCTTGAGGTTCAGTGTCATTTTATTGACTTTTTTTGGAACTGATAAGTGCCGCATTTGGTCACCAACTACATACTAATGAAAAAACATAAATTTTGTGCCAAATGCCAAGTAAGTTATTGCAAATAGTACGCTATTAACTATCTCTCGCTGTAGACCTTCCTCAAATTTCTCTCTTGGCACATATCCTGCTCAGCACATTCAACGTACGCTAGTTTTTCATTAATTTTCGATGCAAGGTGTTCCCTGCGAGATTAGCAGTGAATCAATAAATAGGCGTCTGGTATCGACAGACGCTTCATAACTCTCCGATAAGAGCATCACCAGGGTGACCTGGTTGCGCAAAGTTACGGGTCCGCTTCAACAGTGGCGGACGGCCGAGCCGCCGAAGAGAGTGTGGTTATCCGGACCAAACCGTCCGAGTCATGATAATTACACCCGTCTTTGGATTGAAAAGGCGGGTTTTTTATTGGTGTATGATTCGATTCGAGAGAGACGTACAGTACTTTTTCGAGAAAAGGGGTACGTAGCTAGTAAAA
>CAVVDU010000001.1:47500-175697 GCA_963746935.1 uncultured delta proteobacterium
GGTGAAATATGAGTCGTCATTCCATAGAATGCCTTCCGGCATGAGTACCTTGGCAACCTCAATCGTACCGCTGATTTTTCGTGAGCCGAGATTTTTCGTTGTTGCTCCCGGACGGGATTCCCGGATTTTCAGTACCAGTTCGGCGACACCCTGTTTCCCGTTATTTGGCCGCACGACGATAGAGTAGATGCCCTCTTCAGTGGTTTCCAGCACCGCTTCATGAACATTTTCCTTGGTACGCACCATTATCGGAATTACACTGCGGCGTTTTTCCGCTTCCCATCTCGTAAAAGCCCTGCTCCTCCGACTTTTGGGGAATGGCGTGAAGAAAGCTTCAACATGTATATCCACATCTCCGGTAATAACGAGTTTCAGGTCGCCGGTCACCGGCGGCTGAAGAAGTATCTGGGGAGGGGGCGGCAGCTGGGATGCCTGCTTAGCTTCCGGCGCAGCAGGTTTCTCGACAGTGGGCGGTCGGGTGGTGGGCGGTGCCTCGGCAGGAGTTTGTTGCCCTGATGTCTTTTCTGTGCTTCCTCCTCGCTGTTTACCTGCTTTGGTGAAGCCTGCTCCTTCGCGGCCAGCTTGCTGCCGGAAGAGGAGAGGGCCTCCAGCGCTGCGGCAAAAGAATTGATAGACCTGTTTACTGACGGGTGTGTTACTGACTGCTGTGGTGTGGCTGCAATCGTGGAGGATGATATCTTCCCCTGGATGGGTTGTTGCTTTATTACATTCTGATCCTTGCTGGTCTGCTTTGCCTGGGGAACTGAGACAGAACCCTTTTCTTCCTGTTTTTCTGTTGGTCCTTCTTTCGGAAGTGAGGCCACCATAGTTCCTTCGGAGGGTTTCTCTTTTGGAATGGATTCGCGGGTTTTCGGTGTCTCTTTGACGGTTTCATGAATAGTCTTTACCACTGCGCGTGCGGTCTTGCTCTTCATTTTGACACTGCTGATAACGGTAAAAGTGGGGACATTCGCTTTTTTGTCGATAACATCGACCACCTTGCCCCCGAATCGGGAGATCACCATTTCCGAAGGTTCTTCAATCGGCACTTCTTTGGAAGTCTGAACCTGGGCACTGGCCGGCGAAGCTTGTGAAGGACTGTTTGCCGGAGTGGTTGTCATTCCGGCAGGTGAGGGAGGTTGAGTCTCCGCCTTTACCTTAACTATGGTAGCGGGCTTAGACGCTGTTGGAGGGGCTTTCCTGGCTGTACTGACTTTCGGGGTGCTTGGTTTTGTACTGGTTGACACCATCGGTGACGTGACGGGCGACGGAGAAAACCAGATAAGGTCAAATTCGTGTGATGTACCCGTAAAAGGGTGGAAAATATGTGTTGCGGCCATGACAACAAAGAGGATGATGTGAACGGTTACGGACAGAAAGAACGAGAGGTACAGCATGCGGGTGTCATCTTTTTGCAGAAGCCACAGGGGAGCATCCATGCCGGGTCCGGCATCTGATATTTCGGTCTCCAGTCGTGTTTTCGCGGAATAATCATTCATACTTTGAATGGTACCAGATTCTTTGTAACCTGAAATCGGATACAGGAGAATAAATAGTTTCCATCTGGAAACTCCGGATGAAAACTAAATAGGATGTCCCTTAATCAGGTCACGAATCCTCCATTTTGAATTCTCTTAGAATGCTAGTGTTTGTTAACTGAATACAGAGCATCCCGAGTTGATTACGGGGATTGAGTTAATACAACTTCTTGAGCATATTTATTGATTAACATACGGTTTGCCGGAATATTCTTGATAAAAATACTGGCCACTTTATCCTGGTAGATCAGAACCCAATCCTTCCTTTCCTTCAGGAACCTGGTGAGTTGCGAATCTGTGTCGAAAAAAATCCAGTTTATCCGGTATTTCTCCAGAGTCTTTTCCCAGCCTTCTTTAAAATTCCTCACCTTCATGTATTCCTTTAGCCTGCTTGATCCATACATGTCGGAACGTCCGTCAAAGAACACTTTATAGCGTGGCCAAGCGGCATAGATTACATAATCGCCAAACTCATCGTTATTGAACATGTTCCCTGAAAGATTTGCTTTTTCAATGAACTTGACGGCTGCCACTGGCTTTACCTTTGGATCGAAGCCATACAGAATGTTTCCTGCAGCGGCTAGCCAAACCACTGCTCCGATGGCGGCAATTGGCCATAGGATGCCTCCCGATGTGGCATCAATTACTGCAATATTTCTGGCTTTATTCTCAAAAAATGATGCAAGCGTGCCGTGAGAGCTTCTTAGAATTATATTGGACTGTCGCATTAAGATTGGTGCGATGACAATTGCAAAGAGAGGAATGTAACGGGCGGCAAAGAGGGACATGTTGAGAAACACAAGCAACAGAAGGACTTCAACTAGCCGCAAACGTTCCCGGGAAAATGCCAGGACGGCTACCAGTAACAGAAGAAGGTATTTGAAAGGGGTTGGATCATGGAAGTTTGGTGACATGAATTCGGATACGCTGTCCATGAGTAATTTATTCGACACGAGATTGAAGGGAAAAAGCAGTATGTTGTAGCCGTAAGGGTTGATACATGAAACAGGGATACAAACTGCAGTCACTATGGCGAGGGTTTTTAGTCGTTGCCGTGCCTCGTTCCGCTTTTCATTGCCCCTGGAAAAGCAGTCTGGGAGTTCTCCTAACAGAAATATCCCCAAGAAGCATGAAGCCGGCAATGGACCCTCCATGCAGGTTAACCCACAAGAGTAGTATCGGTGGCAAGAGGTAGAGACGGTTCGTGCCGTGTAGTCGGTATTCCTCAAGAATCCAGTACCACACAAGAAACAGGAGGAGAGAAAAGACGTGGGGACGAGCCAGCCAGTGAATCTGGGACGATATGGTGGCAAGGAGAACGATAAAAACGGCCAGAAAAATATTGTCGCCTTCTTCTTCTGAGCATACGGAAAAGGAGCATTGAGACAAGTGCAAGGATTCCTGAGAAAAATATCACCAACCCTGTAAGTCCAAAGGCACCGTGGATGAGGGCCATGATCACTTCCGAAAGCCACTCGTGGGCAGTCCAAGGGAGAGGTGGGGTCAGGAAAGAAAACATGTCATAGCGGGGCACAGATAAGTTTGAGAGAATCCACTCCCCAGCACGAATGTGATAGCCTGTGTCGCCATCTCCCAGAAGGGCCAATCCCTTACTGAAAGAGAGATAAATAAAGATGGAGAGAAACAGCATGTCCGCAATGGAAGGGAGAAAAAAGAATTTTTTCAGACGCATGAAACAATTCTCCAGGTATTGAATCGTGGTTTGGAAAGTGTTATTTCTGATCAACATTTTGTGGCCTAAACTACTGTAATATTTCCCGCGGTTCTCAAGTCTCACTCGGGCTCCAGGCCCTTTTGATTATCTGAATGCTGCCGGCGCTGGTTGGCAGCAGGTTGAACAGAGGTGAGAAAGTACAGGGGGCGCCCTTTGGTCTCGTCAAACATCCTGCCCAGGTATTCGCCGATGATACCGAGAAATATCAGCTGGATTCCCCCGAAAAAAAGGATTATGACCATCAACGATGGATACCCCTTGACGGGGTTTCCGTACAGCAGTTTCTGAAAAATGACGATCGCACCATAGAAAAAGGATATGAAAGCGGTGATGAGGCCCAGATATGTTGCCCATTTCAGCGGGGTGGTGGTGAAAGAGGTTATCCCGTCGAGGGCAAAGTTCCACAGTCGCCAGTAATCCCAGGTGGATCTGCCCGCAAAGCGGGGGTCTCGGTGGTAGGGAACACCTATCTGGGGGAAACCGATCCAGGCAAAGAGACCTTTCATGAAGCGGTGCTGCTCCCGAAGTTGCAGGAGTGAATCAAGGGCTCTCCTGCTAAGGAGACGAAAATCGCCTACGTTTTCCGGGATTCTGACTCGTCCGACCCGCTGTATGAGACGGTAAAACCAGTGAGCTGTCAGTTTTTTGAGTAAAGTTTCGCCACGCCGCTCTGTTCTTTGGGCGTAAACCATGTCCCATCCATCCTGCCAGTGCCTTACCAGTTCGGGAATCAATTCCGGAGGGTCCTGGAGGTCGGCATCAATCACCACAACAGCCTGCCCACGCGCATGGTCGAATCCTGCGGTCATGGCGATTTCCTTGCCGAAGTTCCTGCTTAGGTCAAGGATTGCTACCCGATCGTCATGGGCGCGAAGTATCTTCATCACCTCCATTGTTCCGTCCCTGCTGCCGTCATTTACGTACAGGATTTCCGACTGAAGGGGGAGTGAATCCAGAACCTTGGAGAGTCTTTCGTGGAATGTGGGCAGCACTTCCTGTTCGTTGAAAGCCGGAATAACTATGGAGAGGAGCCCATTGTTTGATTTAGAACTAAGATCTGTAGTCATGACCATCCCGAATAAAATGTATTAAATTGTTCAGATGCAGGTAATGCAATTTACATCATTTTTCGTAAATAAGGCGAAGAGAAATTTGCCGTTTGGTGTCCACTGTATCTGGTTACTTTTCAATGCTTTTCATTGCGATGGCAAGAATTGATGTCCCGAAGGGGAATCTCATGCGCGTAACAAGTCGCTTTTCGGAAGTGAAAAGCGATTTTAGAACTCTATTCATCATAGGAGGGGGGACCCGAATGTCTTGGCCGGTTACCCTTGAGGGTTTAACCCGCCTGAATAATCGTGCGGCTGCAATGACCGGGAAAAGCCATGAATTATAGTAAGTCATGTGGCAGACTCTGAGTCCCGAATTTTGAACAACGCGTTTTAGTGTGGAATATCTGTATCTCCTTTTATGATGATGCTGAACATCGTGATCACTCCAAAGAAAAGGAAAAGCCGGAACGGTGACGATTAATACTCCAGTCGGGGACAGCAGGCGTTCCAGGGATTTCAGGGCCGCCAAATCTTCATCGATATGTTCCAGTACATCGAGCATGATTATAAGGTCAAATTTCTCAGGAAATTCAGGTAAATTTGCGGGAAGGCTACCTTTTAATACAATTGCTGACTTTCTGGAGGAGCAGAGTGCGATGGCCATATCATCCGCTTCGATGCCGGTGACGGATCCAAAGCTGGAGAGCATCTCCAGGTTACCTCCTGTTCCGCTTCCCACATCCAGGATTCGGGCTTCAGAGGGGAGGGTGAGGGTAGCAATAGCTGTGGCGATGATGGCCCGGCGAGAAACAAACCACCAATGAGAATCTTCGACATCTCGCATCTGACGGTAGATTTCGGGTTCCATGAAGTTCTTTTTCATCAGGGTGTCAGTGCTTCCCCCTTTTCTGTTCTGTTTTACAGCGTTGCTGCGAATCTGCTGAAAGCATGAAAGGTAACGTTTCTAAATAAGGCGATAGTTTCGGAAACAGATCTGAAACTCGGTTCATGGGTCCGGAAACGATGATGCAATTAGGGTCAACCTTAACGACTGTTAGCCCTGGTGGCGTTACTGGGAGAGTGTTTGTATCGTAAGCATATACCGTAGCGAAATATTGTATTCGACTTGGTAAGCATATTTTTTTAACCAAAAAGGTCTTGCCACGTTCACCGCCGAAAAACTTTCTGCTTTCACCCGATGGGCTTTTCCGTAAATGCACCTGGTAAACAGTGTACTCAGGAAGATAGATCATAATGTGTCGTATACTTCGAAAAATATAGGGGCCCGCGATAAAAATTACTGTTGTTTGAGGATTAAATTGCCGCAGTTTATTGAATAGTGATGTCAAGTTCCGATCATTATTACGAATCTCAAAACGAGAAACTGGATACCTGCTAAATAGAAACATGAAAGCATTGATTAAGAGTATTAAACAAAATAATGACGGTGCTAAATTTATCTTTGTCAACTTACGCAAATCATCGCACAGATTCAACAGAGCTGCAGATGCAACGATCATCAAGGGCGGAAGAAGGATCAGGATATACCCAGGGTTCGCAGGATGAATAAATATCAGGAGATAGAACAACACTGAAGGTAGTACCCATACAGCAAAAAAATATGTTTTAGCGTTGTTTAATAATCTTATTTTATGGTTTCGATAAGAAGAATAGATGGCTAGCAATAGGACTGGTAAGGTTGCGCCCATGCTGAAAAATATGAAGTTATAAATAGTTTGTGAATATAGCTTGAGGGCCGGAAGTCCTTTTTCAAATACCGAATTATTACCTGTATTAAATAACAGCAGTTCCCTGAATGCTTCTATGTAAACGCTCAGGCCACCCGTATACATAATCATAGGGAGAAACCAGGCAAAACTGACAATTACGAAGAGCACGAGTCCGCTGATTATCGAGCGGAACGACTCTTTTCTAACGGAAAACAACCACAAAGGGAACAGAAATACTGCGGTATTTTGTCGAAATCCACCGGCAACTGCAAGCATCAAAGCTGAAATCAAAACATAATTTCTCTTGCCTTGGTAAGCCCTCCAACAAAAAAGACCGATGATTGCACTAAAAAAGGCTTCAACTGGATACGTCAGTGCAACCTCTCCATGGAACCAGAAATTCGGACTTGTTAGTGTTAGTAGCGCGGAAAAAACACCTGTCCTTTCATCAAACAACTCTTTGCCAAAAAAATATACTGTAACAACAGTCAGTCCGCTGAAGAAGATGCTGATAGAGATAAAAGTGGTATTAACGTCTGAGACAAACAGATGCAGGAGTTTCCCAAGCATCACATAGAGGAAATAGCCTGGTGGGTGGGGTTGATGAAGAGCAATATTATAGTCTTGCAGGGCAAGTGCGAAATGCCCTGAGTCCATATGATAAAGGTACTTGCTGGTGAATGGGAGCCGTGAAAAAATCGTGAGCAGAAAAAGGAAAATGGGCATACATTGTCGTTTCCGTAGAGATAGATTTAGGTAAATTCGATTGCATCTCCAACAACAACGCCATCACCCAGCGTGCCGGCGGGCAGTTCCAGAACAGAAACGGCCTTCGGGTAGATTGAAGTCATGCGGTTGGGAGGGAGAGCGTGAGCTAAGGATACAATTCGATTCTCCTTATCAATAAATACGGCATCAATAGGAAATTTCATGAAAAAAGTATGAATTCCCTTGCAGGGGCAAATCAAAAGTCCCTTTCCAGTATCGAGGCTCTTTCTTCCCAGGAGGCCCTTCATCCGTGCCGGAAGGCTTGCCGCAAGGGTGATATCGTTTCCCAGTTCTATTCCTTTTTCGGGAAGAAATGCTTTCATTGAGAAAGCCCCCTTTTTAGATTGAATTAATCAATAGGTTCCCCACCTGCTTTGACAAAATGGAGGAAGGGAGATTTGTCAGAATTAAATTGAACATGCAGACTCAGCCACCTGTGCCTGTCATGTTAGGGCGTCAGCAGGGGCGTCCCTACGGATAGCTATTGTCAAGTAGTGCCGATCCGTAAGAAAAGAGGGCACGCATCGTTTGCCAGAAACGCTGCGCCCCCTCAAAAGGAAAGGAACAATATGGTTCTACTTTTTCCCCAATTTGACATAAATAAGTGCCAATTCAACGGCAATAACCAGGAGAATAATGGAATTGAAATCTAACATCGCTACACCTCCCTTCTTGTTAAGTTATTCGAATATGCCCAGTATCTGGATGAAAGCGGAACCGAGCATTACCACGAGCAGTGCGGGAAAGATGAAGAGCGCTAGGGGGAAAACGAGCTTGATTGTCGTTTTTGCGGCCGCCTCTTCGGCGAGTTGTCTCCTTTTCGTCCGCAGGGCGTCTGCATGAACTCTCAGAGCCTGACCCAAGCTTGTGCCGAACTTTTCCGTCTGCGCCAGCATGATGACGAATGATTTGACATCGTCAATCATGGTTCTTTCCGCCATGTCCTTGAGAGCCTCCATACGCGGTTTGCCGGCACGGGTTTCCCTGGAGGCTATCCGTATTTCCTGCGCCAGGGGATCTTTTTCGAATTGCGGGGTTTCCGTAACCCGTATGAGTGCAGCATCCAGGCTGAGGCCCGCCTCGACACAGACGGTCAGCAGGTCATGAATGTCCGGAAGAGTATGAAAAATCTGAGTTTGGCGCTTGCGCTTAACATAATACAGCCAGTAGCTTGGTAGTAGAAAGCCGAGGATCGCCAAGGCTATCGTAACGAGCAGAGGCTGTGATTTGAAAAGGGCCTCCCGAAACGTTTCGCCGTGAATGGTGGTCAAGACCAGATAAACCGGATAAAGGAGCGGTAGGAGAACTGTCAGGATGATTTTGCTGCCCATAAAGGGGTAGACGTACTCTTTTCGAAAACCGGCAGCCACCAGCATTCTCGCATATTTGGAATGCTCCTTTGGAGAGAGGGGTATTTCTCTCCCAGAGTTCCGAGAGATTTGCTGAATTGAGACGATTTCCCCCTTCGCTCGATTGTTACACCGGCTTGGGGAGAAAGCTTGTCGAGCCGTTCCTGGACTTCTGTTTTGCCACCGACAAAAAATGTCATTAGTGCCCAGGAAATCAGAGCAACGGCTATAAAAACTGTGAGTGTTATGATGAGGACCATAGCCTCCACCCCCCTAGATTCTAATGTTGATGATGCGCCGGATAACAAAAAAACCTATAATCTGCAAGATGGCTGCGACGATCAGGATGGTTTGTCCCTTGTCGTTTTCCCACAGGACTTTCTGATAACCAGGCATCATGAAGTTCAAGAGGAAAAATGCTATAATGGGCATGGCTGCGAGAATGTACCCGGTCAGACGTCCCTGGGCAGTATGGACCCTGAGCTGCCGACGAATTACGATTCTTTCTCGGATCGTGGCGGCCAACTTATCGAGAATCTCGGCAAAATTGCCTCCCACTTCGCTGTTGATTTCAACGGCGGTTGTGAAAAAACGCAGGTCGAGGCTGTCTATCCTGTTGTTCAAGTTGTTGAGAGTGTCGTTAATTCGCAGGCCGAGCAATTGCTGGTCATAGGCAGTCTTGAACAGATTTCCGACTGGGTCGGAAACTTCGGTTCCTACCAGTTCGATGGCACTGGTGAAGGAGTGGCCAGATCTGAGGGAGCGGGAATCATTGCGAAGCGCATCGGGGAACAGTTCAGTGAATTTATCTTCCCTCTGCCGTTTCTTATACTCCATGTAAAGAAGGGAACCAAGAAAAGGAATATGCCCGCCGGCAGGCTCAGGTAGAGGTTTCTGGTGAAGAATGAAGCAGATAATGAAACCAGCGATTCCGAGACAGACGACAATGACAAGAAAATTGGCCAGAGTCATGGATAAGTCCGGAACGGTCAACCGAGAATCCAGACGCCTGAAAAGTGGCAATGTTCAGTGAAAAATCGATCGAGCGGAGGGGTTTCCTTGATGATGTCGGCTCGCAATCCTGGGGTCATTCCGCTCGTGTCTCTCCCTTTGGTCATGGCAACATGGCGCAACCTTCTTCGCAGTTGGGCCTTTGGTGAATCTTTCACCGCAATAACGTTCATGTACATCGCGAGAACGAGAAGAAATACGGCGATAAATATGAGCAGTACGATCAGCAGCACGGGTTACCTCCTGTTCACTCGAATGTACCCTCGGGAATTTCGTAACCGTATACCCTGAATCTCTCGGCGAAAAACGGCCGGACACCGGTAGCCTTGAACTCGCCTACCACGTTTCCATCCTTGTCGATACCCCGCTGTTCGTAGACGAAAACATCATGCATGACAATGGTGTTGCCTTCCATACCGGTAATTTCGGAAACCTTGACGATCTTTCTGGTGCCGTCCGAGAAACGAACCAGCTGGATGACTAGATCGATTGCCGATGTTACCTGTTCACGAATTGCCCGCTCCGGCAGGTCCATGCCTGCCATGAGAACCATCGTTTCCAGACGCGCCATGGCATCCCGGGTGGTGTTTGCATGGATGGTGGAGAGCGACCCGTCGTGACCGGTGTTCATGGCCTGGAGCATGTCAAGGGCTTCGCCGCCGCGCACCTCGCCGATGATGATCCGGTCCGGCCTCATCCTCAGGGCGTTTCGCAGCAGGTCTCGCTGTGTTACTTCGCCACGTCCTTCAATGTTCGGTGGTCGTGTCTCCAGTCGAACCACATGGTCCTGCTTCATGTGGAGTTCTGCCGAGTCTTCGATGGTAACAACCCGTTCGTCAAAGGGGATGTACTCGGAGAGCACGTTCAGCAGGGTTGTTTTCCCGCTGCCGGTACCGCCTGAGATCAGGATGTTGAGGCGGGTCTTCACTGCGCCCTGGAGGATATGGGAGATGCGGCTGTCCAGGGTGCCGAAACGGAGCAGGTCGTTCATCTTCAGCGGTTCCATACCGAAACGGCGGATGGAGAGTGCCGGGCCATCGATGGCAAGGGGCGGAATAATGGCGTTCACCCTCGACCCATCAGGCAGTCGCGCATCCACATACGGCGACGACTCATCAATCCTTCTTCCCACCTTTGAAACGATTCGTTCGATAATCTGGAGCAGGTGCTTGTCGTCCCGGAAACAGATATCGGTCTTCTGGAGCTTGCCGAATCTCTCGATGTAAACCTGTGAACTGTTATTCACCAGGATGTCGGAGATCTCCGGGTCGGAGAGCAGGGGCTCCAGGGGGCCGAGGCCAAAGGTTTCGTGCTGGATTTCCACGACCAGTCGGTCCTTCTCCACCTGGTTCAGGGGCACGCCTTCTTCGACAATGAGGCTCTCGATAATGTAGCCAATCTCACGGACCAGTTCATTGCTGCCTATCATGTCGACCTTCGAAAGATCGAGCTTGTCGATGAGTCGCCGGTGGATACGGGTCTTCAGCTCCTGGAAAAATTCCCTGTCTTTGTTGGCGTTTCCCGTTTTTGATTGTAGGGTATCGAAATCCATACAGACTCCTTGTGTGAGTGTGAACTACTTGTTTTACTCTCCCAAGTCCTTTTTCAACAAGCTGACCATGTTTTCAAAGGCTTTGCTTGTCTGGAACGGGGCATCAGTTTGATCAGCGGTATCCCCTTGTTGATGGATGAGATAATATCCTCATAGTCATTGGGCACGGTGATAAAAACTTTGTGCCCGAGAACCCGTTCCGCATCTTTGATTTGAATGTCAGCCTTAGGCAGGTACCGGTTTACAATCAGTTTCAGGCGGTCTTTCCTGATGCCTTTTCTTTCCATGGCTGTCAGGTAGCGCTTCGCTGTCTTGATGGTAGGCAGGCTCAGTACCATGGTGAAAAGGGTCATGTTGGCATTTTCCAGAATGGCCATGGTACATCCTGCCAGCTGTCCGCCACAGTCGACTACCACATAGTCGAAGATTCCCTTGAGAAACTGCAGCAGGCGGTTGATCTGTTCGGGGGTAATGTCGATCGCCTCGTCCAGTTCGGTCGGCTCCGTCAGCACATAGGGCCCTGACCAATCGCGCGTCATAACCCCCATGAGGAAATTTGCGTCCAGTCGGGCAATGTTAGTGGTGACGCTGCTCAGGGTGTACGATGGATTCACATCCAGAAACGTGAGATGTCGCCGGTCAGCAGGTTCAGATCCACCAGCGCAACCTTGATGCTGTCCGAGGCAAGCCCGGCTGCCAGATTGACGGCTACCGTTGTGACTCCTGCACCCCCGGTCGGGTAGTATACCGCGATGATTTTCCCCGCTTTTGTTTCGCGGGGGGTTCGTGAACCAGAACCTGCCTACTTTCGTCAGGGCCTGGATCAGTTCGTCATTGGCGATAGGTCGCAGCAGGTATTCGACGGCACCGGCGCGCATGAGATTCAGGATCCATTCCGGGTTTTCTCGATAGAGCTGACGATAATCGACAAATTCGGGTGGTTTGCCATCGGATACTCGAATTTCTTCGATCCCCCGGTTCAGGTCGCTTACTTCCAGGATGACGATATTCGCTGAGGTTCTCTGGATTGTTTCAGGCCTTCACCGAAAGTCGTCAACCGACCCCTCTATTCTGATAGTGTCGGCAAACGGCTTCACGATGGACGCAATTACGTCACGTGAGGGTTTGTCGCTATCGATGATGACCATGGAGATATGTGGAGGCATAAAGCGTATTAAACTCCTTCTGTGGGTTATTAAATAGCACTTCACTAATCACGGGAAAACCGAACGGATTGAGCGACATTTATCAATTATTTACACGAATTCTGTACTGATCTTACTTTGACAAGCGCAGTATCTGGTTGGCAATGGCCTGGAAGGCGCTGTTCAGTTGACTTGCGTTTGCCGCGTAAGCATAAATTCCAGCTGGCTGAGCAGAATTATGGTATCTGAGTCAGTAGTATTTGCCAGACGCTTCATGATATTGGCACCACGTTCATTAATACGGTACCCGCAAAAGCCTATTTCAAGATTGTTCAGTGCATCACCTAGCCCAAGTGAATGAATGGTTGCCGCATTGGTGCCGCTTCCGCTGCGCACGCTATTAGCAACGTTTTCCACCATGTTTCTGGCAGCTTTATTGACGTTGCATCGGATATTCGTGATATTCCCGCCCGACATGGCGAAAGTGCGTTGCGGAGGAGATCTGTAACTTGCCAAAGGCACGGTTTCAGCCAAGGTGTCAGACCAAGTCAAAGTACTGTCAAAGTTATTGGTCGGCAGGACGCTGATATAGTCGGCGGCCGACTGTTGTGAATCTCGGGACGTCCGAGTGTAGAATCGGTAGGGAGCGCCTCCGGAAGTTGTTTCAGAGTAAAGGTCTCCCCTCCGGACAGAACTGCCGGAACAAACTGCTGATTATTGTTGCAAAAAGTCCCTGATACCATATTCGGCGCGCCGTCACTGAAGAAGACGATTACTCGCAGGCTGGAACGGAGTGCCAACGGGATTGCATCCAGCTCCACCTGGGCACGCCGCATGCCCTCGGCTGAGGCCGTGGCTCGGATGTCGGGTTTGATAGCGCTTGGATTGCATTTCTAATGGTTGCTTGTTAAAGCCTCTCGTTGCGTCCTTGTTGATTGCCACATTTAAAACCGCGCCGGATGCAAACGTCACCAAGCCAATCCGGTCACCGCCATCCCCCTCTTGAAATCGGTTAATGAAATTAACCGCTGCCGTCTTTAGCGTGGCGAAAGTGCCGGATGGTGTGTTCAGTGACCCTGAAGTATCCAGCACCAGTATCATGTCCAGATCGCGTACGGTGGTTTCTGCAAGGGCACGGACATTTGTGTTCCCCCAACCGACAGCGCGGGCGAAAAAGAGTGGCGGTATCGCCCTGGCGCTGACTGTGATCGTCCAGGAACCGTCTACGTTGTGTACCGCAGTGGTGGTTGGTCCCGACGATAGTGTTGACCCCATATAACCTGTGGGGTAGTTGGCGTTGAAGAATTTCACGGCTGCGTTTTGTGCATTGGCTATCCTCATGCCATCCGAGGCCCCTTGTTTCACTCCGCGACCTGCTGCAAGGGCAGCCCCATCAACCGCTGCGTTTAGCTTGGCCTTGATGCTGTAGGCTATCCCCACATCAATGGCAAGCGCTGCCAAAGCTATGATTATTAGCGAGATAGCAACAAGGACAATGATTTGCCCTTTATTTTTGCTTGATTGGATTATTTTGTGTAGTGTTTTCATGGAAACTGATCCTCCTTAAGGAAGAGGACGTTTGTTAGAAGACTGCCATGGAATACATGATTTTGTCAAATCCCAGAAAAGTGAAAAAGAGACTATGGTAGTGGTAGAAGACTTCAACAGCGTACACGGTTTCCCCTAATGCGAGGCCGTTTGTTAGGCTTAGTGGCCCTAGCCCTGTGGCATGGCCACAGTCCCGATTTTGCTAGAGGACTTATTCCGCCCCCTCCCATGTGTACTTGGTGAACTGTGGAAATAACCGACCCTGTCGATCCCTCACCTTTTACCACGGTGATGTAAATTTCGCCGTTTGCTTGCATGTTTAATGGTGCAGCTGTGTAGGCGATGGCATTCATATACTCCTGAGCATTTGTTGCGACATTCCCGCTCCTTGCTGCCAGGTTTGCCCCTTCACGGCTCATGTTGGTGATGATGTTCTTGGCGTGGATCGCCCGGGAATAGTCAAAAATACCCAACACCATGAGTATCAGGAACGGAAGTAGGAGGGCAAGTTCTAACGTGGCAATGCCACGCTTGTCTGAGAGTATTTTCGGTATATGCAGCTTCATGGTATCCCTCAGGGAGCTGGAAACGGTTCGGTTTTCATCGTTGACCTTACGGTGAAGGTATAGATGCCTCCAGGAAAAACCGGCCTGAGGAACGGCGTAAGAACCCGCCATTTATAGGTCAGGCTTACTACGATCCGTTTTTGCCGGTACGCCAGTATTCCCGGTATACGTTGTTCCCCCCGTATAATTTGAGAATGTCACATTGGCCGGGTCGATAAATTTAATCTGCGGATTTTTTGGTATGTTGAGGTTCCTGTCGTAAAGTCCCATTGATTGTTCTCGGATCTTTGTCGTAATGGCATTCCTCCAGTCTGCAGAGCTCTGACCCGTCACGGCATACCGCGTACCTTCCCTCACCGCATGCTGCATGGTCAGGTTTACAAAGAACAGCATGGCTATATCGAGGATAACGAACAAGAGGCCGAGAAACAGGATTGCAACCAGCGCGAATTCGACTGTTGTCTGGCCTTTGTTTTTAATCGCTTGCAATATTGACAGTAGCGCTTTCATCTTTGGTTACCTGTAATGATATCGATTTTGCCGTCGCGGGGCCGATTCCTGGCTCTCCCCATGTCAGGGAAGGAGACTTGTGTTTCCTTCCTGACATGGGGAACTACTAGCTTACTATGGTATCGGAACCCATCTTAACTCTTTCTCTTCTTCCGGAGTCGGATGCCGGTCGGTAGGCAGCTCGGTCTTGACTCCCTGCTCGATCGGCTTCATCAGTTTCGGAGTAATGAAGAAAACCAGTTCCTTTTCCTTGATGTCCTTCTGGGTCGAGCGGAAGAGCGCGCCGAGGATCGGGATGTCACCCAGAATTGGCACCTTGGACATGGTGTTGATTGCTTCCTCGGAAAGCAGCCCGGCTATGATCAGGCTTTCTCCGTCCTTCAGTTCCACGCTGGTCTTTGCGGACCTCTTATCGATAATTGGATAGCCGTTCACCGCCAGGGTTCCCGTTATGCTGCTTACCTCAGCCGGATCGATCCTCAGGCGAATCATGCCATTTTCCAGCAACTCGGGGTTAAAATTGAGCTTAATCCCAACTTCCTTGAATTCGATGGAGGTCGCTGTTTGGCCACCTGAAGTCGTAACAACCTGATACGGTATTTCACTGACGGCCCGAAATTCGCCCCGCTCCCCGGTTTTGACAAGCAAATTCGGTTGAGCAAGCACTTTGGCCAGTCCCTTTGTGCTCAGCGCATTTATTACGGCGCCGATGCCGGCAGGGAAGTACGACACGCCGAATGTGAAGGCGTCAAGTGGGTCGAAGCTACCGAGTGCTGCTAAACGTCCAGCAATCCCTTTATTATCTGTCGTGGTGCTTGTGCTCGCTGGTGCACCTATCAGGTTCATGAAACCTTCGGCGGTGTTGGCCTTTTATCAGGCCGCTGATCCCCAGTTTCTTGAGGGAGGTTTTATCAATCTGGGCCACCTTAACCTGGAGAAGGATCTGATTCGGCTGGTTGATGACGATGTGGTCTACGATTCTTGAGCTTAGTTCGGTTTTTGTAACTTTCACGCCATTTTCTTCGGAAACGGACAGCTTGATGTCTGATTGCGGAGCATATGCGCCGGCAATTTCTCTTGCTTTTCTAACGGTATCTTCGTTAGTTGCAGTTCCGACGAGAACTACCGTATCATTTACGAAATAGGCAGTTATGTCGTCGTTTGGTGCCATACTGCGCAACTTCTCATTGATGCTGGTGTCGTCTTTGATCACATTGACATCGAAAAAGATCGGTTTATTCTCTCCCTTTAGCCAGACGATCATGTTTGTAGAACCTGTCTTGAGTCCGTTAACCTGAATCTGCCTCGGTGAGAGGAGGAGAAATTCTGCAATTTTAGGGTTGGCAATGGAGATTCTAAAGGCTGAGTTCGTTAAATTTATCAGTTTGCTTTTGTTTTCCGGGATATCAGTCTGTATGCCACCGAATGCAGTTACCGCGCAGCAGAGTAGCAGAAGGCTCGCAATCGTCGCATGAAGGATCTGTTTGGTCACGTATGTTTTCATCGTATCACCTCGCTCCGAGTTGTTTTTATTTTGGTTCTGTCGCCGGGGTAAACTGCTTGGACGAACGCTCATTTCCCTTGATGATTTCTACCGAGTAGTAGTTCGGAGGTGGCGCAGCCCTGCGAGATTGTGCTCTCCGGATTATGCGAACAACTGGAGCGGTATTATTTTCTGCCTGTGGCTGTGTGCCGGCCAGAACCTTCCTGATGGTCGCACCCCTGCCCACCACTTCGGCGGAGTCGGAATAGTTGCGCAGGAGAAGTTGCAGGGGGCCCTTATTAGCGGCAAGAACAAGATTTTCGGCAGTCTTCGGGTGCCAAATCAAGGGTGACGGTGGGGACGATGACCGGCTTGCCCTCCTTCTGTTCCTGGGTTATCTGGCCGGTTGCCAGGACCGGGACATTCTGCAGAACGATCTTGCTGATGGTTTCATTGGGAGATCCGGGAATGGGCGTCGTAAGGACCACGTCTACCTTGTTGCCGGGAGTTATGAAGCCGGCAACGCCTGCCACTTCATTGACTGCAACGGTGACTGCACGGTGGCCGGGAGGGACTGCATACGTCATGAAGCCTGCTCCGGCGTCTCCGCCTGCAGGTACCAGTTTGTCTTCGGTAATGGGTTCACCGGCCGGGATATTTTTGATGCTGATACGACCAGCGGCATTCAGGGCTTTGGGGTCCGTAATGCTGCCTGGAGGAATGCTTTCCTTGGGCCATGGTGCGGTCTTAATCATAGTATCGGATATCTTGGAACCGATGGGAATCTCCATGGCCGCTACTACGATGGTCTGATAGGCTCCTGCTTTCATCTGATCCTGTTTTTGCAAGTAGTTATACATCAGCCCTGCTGCAATCACCGCAAAAACTATCGCCAGTACTGTGACGACGATAACTGTTTTCTGGCGTGTCATATGCCCCCCCTCCGTATGATGCTGCAATGTGTGATATGGTGCTATTCGTACTGTATTTGTATTAATTCGGCGTATACTCTGCTAGCCAGGATGAATGGTGCTACTTAAACTCGTACTTTCTGTTCTCTTTATGTTTCAATCCGACATTAGAGGATGTTTCGTATCCATTGCCGTTCTTGTTTTCAAAGTAATATTATTAATATATATGTCAATTGATCGCTTTCACTCTTTTCTGTAAAAAAGAGAGCATCTGATTATAGCCTTTTCCTGTATGATGGTACTTTGGAATGGATATAAGCAGATGCTCCTTTCGAATTTATGTTGTGGCGGATAGTATGGCTGTATGCAGGCCACGAATAAAAAATTTTCCATTGAGGTCAAACCTGAAAGGAATGAACGCTTAAATACTACTGTAATGCACTGCCGATCTCGCTGTACGTGTTGTTGGCTCTGCTGCCAACGAGTTTAACCGCTGCCAATTACGACAATGGCGATAAGAACCAGGAGAAGGGCGTACTCGACCAGTGTTTGTCCTTCTTCTCTTTTGAGCAGGCTGGCAAGCCTGCTCGTAATCTTTACATATTGTTCCGTCATAAAATTCGTCATCTCAGTTTCTCCTTTCTTTTCGTCATAGTGCCCATTTATCAGGGTTGAACATTTTTCACGTTAATTCTTTCTGCATGAATAGTACTTTTCACCTCCTTTTGTGAAAAATATGCAATGAATGAATAAAATGTCAACAACTATGGTAAATTCCGGTGCCGTTCGATGTATTGCTGCACTTACATCCCTTCTTCATTATCCCAATCAGATTTTCTATGTCAATCAGTCACGAGGTTATGGCATGGCACTGCTGACCGTCGAGTATGTAGTGTTCGTTTTCTGGCCGACAACGGTAACCGCCAGCAATGACTACTACTGCAATCAGGATGAGCAATAATCCGTATTCAATGAGAGTCTGCCCACTCGAGTTCTTGAGAATTCTGACAGGGTGGAAAATTTTGTCAGTGAATCGTGCCATGATAACTCCCCCTTATTTTTTTAATTGATAAAACGAAGCAGATGTTATCTCTAGGAGATATTAGTCGTGCATTTTCTGGTAAAACGCTGTTAGTTTAGCTTTTGTTTCTATAATACTTTCATGCAGGGCTTTGTCAAGTGCACCTGATAGCAATATTTTACGTAACTTTACGTATATTTTTCGGGATATTACATCCATTCCGGAATTTTTTCAAGAATATAATATCTCCAAATAATATTTTTTAAACATAGAGATGTCATCCTCCAGATTTCAATTTGCTGAAGTATTCATGTCTGCTATTCAGTGGGTGCCAAACGGACGTGGTGTGACAAATGGATAGTTGTTGCCGCAGGCATTATGCGGAGGAATTGATTGGGAAGGGCTTACTATTCAGAAGGATAGAGTGTTTTGACTTATGGGAACATAAGGGTATGAGTTGGCCGGCAGGGGCGTCTGTTTGGTCGAAAAATGTGGTTCGTCTCGAAAAGCAGTGCATGAGGAAACCTGTCCAAGCATACTGTTCTTGCACAGATTTGCGAGAGGAACCGGATAATTGCTCTGCATTAGCATACCTGATTAGCATCAATCTTCCGCCAGTTCCCAAACCTGTCATTCCCGAAGCGGTTCTGATCGGGAATCCAGCTTCTAACCGACTGAAATATGGACCCCCGATAAAAGCCTTCGAGGGTGACAGTCTTCATAGCGGAAGAATAGTGCTAATCAGGTTAGCAAATATTCAATTACTGAGGAGCGCGTTCCACCCGCCTCTCCTGGATCGATTGTCCTGTGGAACCACCCTTCGGATTGTTGGCCTTTAGTGCGGCGGATAAGTTATTCGGCCCAGTGACAGGTGAAACAGCTTCAGCCGGGGAAGGGACGGCGCGCCAGTTCTCGGGTTGTTCCGGTCTCAGAACCTTCAGTCCTTCACACCGCACAAAGCCTAGCGTCTTCTCGTCCCCCCTGTTCAGGACAGAGCACCATCTCAGTCCCTGCGAATCGGAGATCTCAACCTCTGTCAGCACCTCTTCACCCTGGTTAAGATGATTCACAGGGGCTCGAGATTCGACCGGGCCAGAATAGACTGCAAGCCGATTCTGTAGAACGACGGCCGGCTCGGCAGCAGCACTCACCACTGGCAGCCCCCCTGCGATACCAGCCAAGACAAAACAAGTTAAGACACAAGCGGCAGACAAAGTTTTAATGCAATTCACCGTTATTATCCTCCTGATATCTCTGCACCATTCCAACCCAGCGATAATTAACCAGGTTGGTGGTCCCTGCTTCAAGAGTGTGATGCTTCGTTAAGAACTGAATTTTCCGAGAACAATATATATATAGGCAAGATAGGATTTGCGAGCTTATAATCGGTCAGAATTCGACGCCGACTCACGCAGGTGTGGCAATAACGGTTGCCGCGTTTGATGAAGTGCATAAACGTGTAATGCCTCTTTGAAATGTTTGCAAATTGTCTGCAAACATTTCAAAGAGGCAAGAAGTCAGTAATTATAAAATTGGTGGGCGGCATGGGATTCGAACCCACGACCCCAGGCTTCGGAGGCCTGTACTCTATCCAGCTGAGCTAACCGCCCGGGAGAACTATATCTACACCATTTCGGCAGTATTCTCAAGGTTAAAATGGGGACTACGCAATAGTCTTCCCTTGGAGGGGAAAATCATTATTTTTGCAGTATTCCAAAAATGGCAATGGATTTATTCTGTTTTCCCTGGCTGTTCGTGGAAATTGTCAGGTAGCCGTTGACGAAACGGCTGTCACCTCTGGGTGTTACCGAAACCTTGAAAGTAGTTTTTTCGCCCGGTTTAAGCACTTTATTCCGGCAGCTGATGGTTGTCTGCGGTAATTCGGTTTTGAAGCCGGTGATTGTGATCGTTCTTTTTCCTTTATTCTCCATCTCCAGAGTTACGTCTTTGCGAACTCCCGCTTTTACGGAACCGAGATCTATCTGTCTTGGTGTAATAACCAGCTCCTCGATAACTGTGCCCTTCATGGTAAGGGTGTAAGAAGGTTTTTGCTGGTCAGCCAAATAGACAAATACTTCTTTGGTGACAGGTCCGTTGAAGTCGCTGGAATCGAAACTTGTTTTTATGGTTCCGGTTTTACCGGGAGCTATTACCTTGTTGGATACATTTGCTACCGTGCAGCCGCAAGAGGAGGCAACGCGTGATATGGTCCCCGGTGCATCGCCGGTATTCCTGAAGGTGAAGTTGTGCACTACCGGTTTTCCTTGTGTCACGGTATTGAAATCGTATATTTTTTTATCAAAGGTGAATTGCGGGCCGGCCAGGGCAGGTACGGTGAGTGAAAGTAAAGCAGTCAGTATTGTTGCCAAGGTTAATCCGAGTTTCATGGCGATCTCCTTTGGGGGAATGGTGCGTGAGCATTTAGTATTAGCTAGTTTCCATCCGGGAACGGTCCTTTTTCGCCCTGACTGCGTCAATCAGCGGTCTTGTTTGTGCGACGTACAGTAGTACGTCTCCGCACAATCCCTTGATTTCCTTGTCAGAACAAAAAAATCCTCGTTTCCGAATTGGAAACCGCAAGTTTCATCCAGTATATTTCTATACCATAAACAAATTTTGCAAACCATATTGATTTGACACCCCTATCACCTTTTTGTTATAGAAGCAGAAGAGAATTCGGTGTGCTAAAGCAGGGTTAGAGACAATGGACACTACATTGAGGGAGATATATTCAACGGAGCGCATCGACCTGGAAGTCCAAAGGCTGGCCCGGGAAATATCCGCTGATTACAAAGACAGAGACCTCGTTGTCCTGGTAATCCTGAAGGGAGCGTTCATTTTTGCTGCTGACCTGCTGAGGAAACTCACTGTCCCCGTTACGGTCGATTTCCTGGAAATATCCAGCTACTGCGGCATGGATTCTACCGGGAAAGCAAAGATGGTAAAGGATACTGTTCTTTCCCTCCAAGGGAAGGATGTGCTGATTGTCGAGGATATCATAGACCAGGGCCTGTGCCTTTCCCTGCTTCTGGAGGATTTGAGGCAGAGAGATCCTGCGAGTTTGAAGATCTGTACATTGATTGACAACCGAAAGCGACGCGCCCGTCCGATTGAACCGGACTATGCCGGGATTCGGGACGTGTGCGGTTTCCTTGTGGGCTATGGACTCGATATGGACCAGCGCTACCGTGAGCTGCCGGCCCTGTACGAAGTAGTGCCCTCCAACAAATCTGCTGACACTCCACATTGAAATCTACATGACACGAAAGATTTTGTAGGGGCGGCCCCCTGTGGCCGCCCTTCACACGGGCAGGCACGGGGGCCTGCCCCTACAATGTAAAATTTACTCTTTGTGGGGATAGAATACATGATTATTCAATGTGAAAAATGCAAAACCCGATTCAAACTCGATGATTCACGGATTACCGATTCCGGTATTCGGGTGCGGTGTTCCCGGTGCAGTCATACCTTTGTTGTCCGGAGGGAGGTCCCTGACGATGATTCTGACTTTGAATCCATTCTCCAGGGACTAGGCGGAAATGAGCCTTCCGGCAAGGAGGAAGAATACGCAGACCGGTTTGACGGCTTTTCCTCGGATAAGACGGTGGAGGAGACTTTTTCGTCTCAAACCGAGGAGTATGCAGAAGATGAACCGCTGACTGACGAGCCCTTGGCAGGCAGTGGTTTCTCCTTTGATTCACTCTCATGGGACGATGACGACCAGGAGTCGGAGTCTTCCATTGAATTCCGAACTGACTCTGAAGAAGAAGTTGCCGAGCCGGAACAGGATGAAATTCATGAGCAGTCCTTTTCGGAGATACTGCGAAAAGGTGTTGGACTGCCCCAGTTCCAGGTGTCCTCTGTTAGTGATGCTTTCGAAAAGGCTCCTGATGTGAAGGTTGGCGGGACTGGTTCCGATCTCTCAAGCCTTTTCGATAGACCTCCTGTGCAGAATAACCCTCCGCATGATGAAGAGCCGGAGAGTTCTCCCTCGTTTCCCGTAACGGAAAAACCCCTGGAATCAGAACCTGTCAAGGATCCGGAACAGTCACTTTCGATTCGTGAACGTATCTGGCCGGTTGCAGACTCGAAAGATGAAGAGGACGTTGATGATAGTCTCTCTCCGCTTTCCATTGCTTCCCGGAGGAAAGGGTCTCCCTTTCTGCCTATTGTGATCGGAATCCTTCTGGTCCTGTTGCTGGGAGGAGCCGGTTTTTACCTGGTATCTGTCCAGGGTGGCGGCTTTGCAGAATTACTGCCGGAATCCGTGAAAGCCGCTTTGGGGGTCGGGAAGAAAGCTCGCGGGTTGGTGGAAATTCGTGCACTGGATGGTGCATTTCTTTCCAACAGGGATGCGGGTGAGATTTTTGTGATAAAAGGTGATGCCTTTAATATTTCCTCAAAACCTCTGGCAACAATTCAGGTGAAGGGTAAGGTATACGGGGCAAAAGGTGAGGTTCTTGCGCAGCAGACGGTTTTTTGCGGCAATGTTCTTTCCGGAGAGCAGTTGGCCATGCAGCCATATTCGAGTATGGTGAAGGTGATGGGCAGGCAATTCGGAGAGACTCTGGCAAACTTCCAGGTGCAGCCCGGCAAGGGGGTTCCCTTTGTGATTGTTTTCAAGGATGTGCCAAGGGGTGCCAAGGATTTTGGCGCCGAGGTGATGAGTCCGATCGGATCGAATGCCCGATGATGCAGCCCAATAATGCAAACTGACCAGCGTGGATAAAAAAAGACGCCCGGAAGTTCATCCGGGCGTCTTTTGGTCTGAGTAATTTGTCAGACTAGTGTGCTACACCTTCGGCGATTGCATTTACAGGACATGTATCAACACATGCACCGCAATCGATGCAGGCGTCTTCGTCGATAATCCTTTTGCTGTCAGATTCAGAGATTGCACCAACCGGACAGGAATCGTCACATGCACCGCAGTTGATGCATTCGTCAGAAATTGTATAAGCCAAGATGTTCACCTCCCCATAGTTTATTTGCCTGATATAATTTAGTGGTACGAAAATATCATAGGCAAAAAAAAATGTCTAGAGGAAAGGTTTTGTTGCCGGCCCATTTTTTATTCAGTCCTTTTACAGGGAAGGTTTCACTGAAATGAATCATGTAGTCCTCGAAAAAACGTCCGATTATTCGCGCACTGAAATCCGAAACGCCCTGATTCGCCTTCTTGCACCGCTTGGTGGTATGGCGGCTTTTGTGCAGCCGGGTGAGCGGGTTCTTCTGAAGCCGAATCTGCTTTCGGCTAAAGCGCCTGAAGCAGCGGTAACGACGAATCCGGAGGTGATGAGGGCCGTCATCGAGATGGTTCGCGAGGCTGGCGGCATACCCTTTGTGGGTGACAGTCCCGGCATCGGAAAACTTCAGCGTGTTGCGGAGAAATGCGGAATATCCCAGGTTCTTGCTGAGACGGGAACGGAGCTTGTTGAATTTACAGAGTCAGTGCAGGTAACCGGGACGGGACTCTTTAAAAGATTCGAGCTGGCAAAGCCTTACCTCGAGGCTGATCGGGTGATCAATTTGCCCAAACTCAAAACGCACGGCATGATGACCATGACCTGTGCGGTGAAAAATCTTTTTGGTGCGGTAGTAGGTGCCGGAAAGATTGCCTGGCATTTGAGGGCGGGTGAGGATCGTGAACTTTTCGCGCGGATGCTGCTGGAGATTTACCAGCTCCGGATGCCGGACCTGAATATTGTCGATGCGATTACTGCCATGGAAGGGGATGGGCCAAGTGGCGGTGACCCCCGCCATGTCGGCCTGTTGATTGCCGGGGTAAATGCCATTTCGGTTGACGTTGTCGCGGCGGAAATTCTGGGTATCCCGAAAAAATTGCTGTATCTGGAACGGGTCGCTGGAAAACTTGCACTTTCCGGGGCGGAGCGCTCTTCTATACGCATCAGTGGCTATCCGGTCAGCGAAGCGCTCATTCCTGACTTCAAGCTGCCTCCGATTTCCGATGTTCAGTTCGGGTTGCCGCGTTTTCTGTCCCGGCATATACGTCACTATTTTACGGCCTATCCATTTCCGATCCCACAGAAATGCAAGCTCTGCGGCATATGCCGGGATGCTTGTCCTCCTGGTGCGATGGAGATCCGGGACGGATCGCTTTTTATCGATTATCCGCGCTGTATCCGCTGTTTCTGTTGCCGCGAACTGTGCCCGGAACATGCTCTCGGTGTCAGGGAGGGACGTTTGTTGCGAATGATAAGAAAATGCATATAATAAGATGCGTGTGTGGTTGACTTTTGACTGGGGGAGTACTATCATTATTACAAGAATACGATAAACCCGAAAAATCCTGAGAAAGGAGGGCTGACGTATGTGGACTTCACGTTTTAGAATTCGTCCGGTATCCCATTGTAAAGAGGGGTGCCATATGTAGCCCGCTACCGTTACGGTTGCGGGCGTCGCGGAAATAAAGCCTTCCTGCCTGTAAAGGGCAGGGGGGCTTTTTGCGTTTTGGGTACTCTTTCAAGTTGAGGAGGGCAGGGAGTATGGGGGATTTATCGTAGGGGCGACCCCCTGCTCTTGCGCGCCGTAGTGCTTCAGCGCACAGGAGTGTGGTTGCCCTTGTTATGGACATGCACGCGTTTGAGCGCCGAAGTTACAGCGGGCAGGCACTGGGGCCTGCCCCTACATTTCTTTTTTTATAAAAATCTGCGGATGGGATCACATAATCGTTCCAGGGTTCTTTCAAACCAGGGTCGCTTTTCGTTCTCGAGAAGGGTTATCCGGCGTGATAGTGCCAGGTCTTCCGTGAACATTTCGTCAATCTGTCGGCCGAATTCCGGACTGTCGATGACCACATTCACTTCGTAGTTTCGGTGAAAGCTCCGTAAGTCGAAATTGGCTGATCCAACAGTAGCCCAGCAGCTGTCTATCAGCATTACCTTGGCGTGGAGTATCGTTCCTTGCCGTTCGTAAACCTCAATTCCTGCTTTCAGAAGGGGGGAAAGGTATGCTCTGCTGGCAATTTTTACCAGTGGCACATCAGTGATTGCCGGCAGAAGGAGCTGTACCTGGACCCCTTTTCTCGCGGCGCGAAGCAATGACCTGACGATGCGTGGTCCGGGCACGAAATAGGGCGTTACGATTCTAACGCTTTTAGCTGCACCGGCGATAGCCATTCTGAACGAGCTTCTGATGAAGGAGGCATTGTGATGGGGACCACCGCTGACGACCATGACTTCGGCGTCTCCAACTGGTGACAATCGTTGAAAGGGAGGGGAGATTGCCGGGGAGATACCGGTTTCGCTTTTCCACAGGTCGATGAAAAGTTTCTGCAATTGACCGACAGCGGCACCTTCCAGGCGAATTCCCACATCTCGCCAATGGATGATGCTATCGCCGAAACCGGCATACTCATCTCCGATGTTCATCCCGCCCAGAAAGGCACTGCTACCGTCTATTACGGCAAATTTACGGTGGTTGCGCCTGTCGAGCCAGGCAAGTCCCCGTTTGAAAGAAGGTCGGTTAAAGTGGCTGCAGGTTATACCGGCATCCTCCAAGCGACGGAAATAGGAACCGGGAGTCTCGATACTGCCGAGATAATCGTACATGAGGTAGACGGTGACACCACGCTTTGCTGCGTCGATCAGGGCATCGGCGAAGAGTTGACCGATCCGGTCGTTACGGAAAATGTAGAATTCGATGCAGATGTGGCGAGTTGCCGCGGCGAACTCGCGGAACATGGCGGGGAAAAAGTCGCCTCCATCCCGGAATAGTTCGACGTTGTTTCCGGAGAAGGAGAGGGCCTGTGTGTTTCTCCTGAAACGTCGAAGAAAACGGGGAGTTCGGAAAATGCCGGAGCTTCTTTTTGATCGATCGAAAGAATGCTTCATAGGCATACCAGGATAAAAAGAGAGGCGCGGGGAAGACCCGCGCCTCTTTGCAGAAGAATGTCAGACCCGGACAACTTCCTTAACGCCGGGTACTTTCGCCATCAAGGTTTTTTCGATTCCGTTTTTCAGTGTCACGGTTGACATTGGGCAGTGGCCGCATGCGCCAACGAGTTTTACTTTTACAATACCATCTTCAGTAAGTTCGACAAATTCCACGTCACCGCCGTCCGCCTGGAGTGCGGGACGAAGAGTTTCAAGCACTTTCTTGACTTCTTCAATCATTATAATTCCTCCTTTTGTTTTGTGTTTCTCTTTCCGGAAATCCCCGGTGTTGTCAGGGGATAGGGATCGATTATTTCCGCGAGCGCTTCTGGTGAGAGAAGTTCACGTGATACTATGATTTCTCTTGTACTTCTTCCGGTTCTGAGTGATTCCTTGACAATCTCGGCTGCTGCGGCATAGCCGATGCGGGGGGCAAGGATGGTTGCCATGCCGACGGAGCTCTCTAAATATCGGGTGCATTGGGCCACGTTGGCAGTTATCCCGGCAATGCAGGATTCCCTCAGCTTTCGGATGGCATTTTTCATTATTTCGACTGCCAGCAGGATGTTGTGAATAATGACCGGCATCATGACGTTCAATTCCATCTGTCCTGCCTGTGCCGCACAGGTAACTACCGTGTCGGCACCCATCACCTGATATGATACCATGTTTACCATTTCAAGGATAACAGGATTCACCTTGCCCGGCATGATTGATGAACCGGGCTGGACAGGGGGCAGATTTATTTCGCTGAGCCCTGTCATGGGTCCTGAAGACAGCAACCGGAGATCGTTGGCAATTCTCGTCAGATTGATGGCAGTTCCTTTCAGAGAGGAACTGAGGACAACGAAGGGGTCCATATTCTGCGTTGCCTCGACGAGGTTGGCAGCATTCACGACCGGAAATCCGGTTGCTTCACGAATAATTTTGACGACCTGTGTTGTATAGAGTGGCTCAGCGTTCAGTCCGGTGCCGATTGCGGTTCCTCCGAGACCAAGCTGATAGAGGCTTTCCCGGCAGTTTCGAAGGTTGGCGGTATTCTTTTCAATGGCAACGGCGTATGCCTCGAATTCCTGTCCGAGCCTGATGGGTACGGCGTCCTGGAGATGGGTGCGGCCGGATTTGAGAATGCCGTCAAACTCCACTCCCTTGGCCCGAAGGGAATCCTTCAGACCCTCCATTTCGGTCAGAAGCTCCGCAATCATGCGCAGCGAGGAGAGCCGCATGGCAGTGGGGAAAACATCGTTGGTTGATTGGGCCATATTGACATGATCGTTGGGATGGACTTTTGAATATCTGCCCCGTTCTCCCCCCAGAATTTCCTCTGCACGGTTTGCCAGGACCTCGTTTACGTTCATGTTGTGTGATGTCCCTGCGCCGGCCTGAAAAGGATCTACGACAAACTGGCTATCGTACGCTCCGGAAAGAGCCTCCTCGGCGGCTTGGACTATCGCATCACCGAGTTCCTGCGGAAGACGCCCTGTTTCCATGTTAGCCCTGGCAGCACTCATTTTAATGATGAGGGTTGCCCAAACCAGGGCAGGGTGGGGCTTGAGCCCGGATATGGGGAAATTGACGATGGCCCGTGCAGTTTGGGCGCCATACAAGGCGTCGGCAGGTACTTCCAGCGTCCCGAGGGTATCTTTTTCTGTTCTTGTTTTCATCTGGTTTTCCTTGCAGTAATAGACTTTTGGCGGCTTTTACTCGTGATTTGACGGGGAAAGAAAGGCTTTCAGTCCCATAAGAGCCTGAATATCCGTTACGAGAAAGGGAGTGCTTCCCATCTCAACGGCAAGTTTCAGATCCACGTCATACCGATCGCCGACAAAAAGGCATTCATCCGGGTTCCTTTTGATGGTGGAGAAGATATGTTTCAATACGTTCCGGTCCGGTTTCGCCTGCCAGAAGTCTTCAATGGTAAATATTTTTTCGAACAGCTCCGAGAGCTCAATGGTTCTCAGAATTCTGTCGGTCAGGGTGCGATTGTTATTTGTGTAAAGATAAAGACTGTAGCGTTCTGCCAATGCGGAAAGAAGGGCCGTTACCCGGCAATCCGGCTTCAGGACCGTTTCAGGATGGAGCAGGGGAGTAACGGCTGCATGAAACCCGGAAACACTTCCTCCCAATTCGAGGCAAACCATAGATAAGGTTGCTTCCCGTCCTTTTTCACAAGTGAGGCGCTCCCGGGTCTCCCTGATAAGGGTAGCAGCAGTTTCAGTGGATATGCACTTCAGCTCAGCAATATAGATTGCGGCACCCCATTTGATCTCTTCCGCGAAAGCATCGCTAAAGTAGAGGGTGCCGTCAAGATCAAAGATAATGGCCCGTATTCCCGAAGCCATCGGTCAGTGTCTCCCTGCAAAGGGAAGGCTTATTGAAGGGTGATCTTCGGAATCTGGGGGGGTGTGGTGAGACACGTGTACTCTCATGGTCTTACTGCTGAAAAGTGTAGCATGAACCCCTGTCGTGTCAAAGTTTATCGTTCCAAGTGGCAGGTGGATTGGCGGAGTCTATAGATTAGTGTAGAAGCCGAACCAGTGACCGTCCTGAAATAAAAAATAACTATAAATAATGGCGAAAATTTTGTCAATGCTGATTCGATTCCTGGTCATAAGGGATAAACACCTATCTTTTGTGTGACAGAAAATAGTAAATATAAATGATGGCTTTGTAAAAAGTCATTCCCCCGCCCTTGACGGGCCTGCGCGCTGTAGCGCTTCGGTGCGCAAGCGGGAGGGGGCCAGGGGGTGGGTGAAGCTGCAACCTGTTGATATATTGGCAACGTAGCCCCCGCCCTGACCCTCCCTCGCAAGTGGGGAGAGAGCTGTTTGGAGAATTTGCGAGAATATCATTAATTGTATACGTTTCGTCCTGGCTGGGTGTAGAATTGCCCGCAGAAACAGACAGGTTACAGAGGAAACAGAGCCGCTTTATGTATGTTGACACACATTGCCATCTTGACCATCCAGCACTTGCATCGAGACTGGAAGAAGTCCTTGCCTCTGCTCGTGAAGTAGGAGTGGAGAGGTTCATCGTTCCTGGTGTTTCTCCAGAAAAATGGGAGGGTATTGCCCGGTTGGCAGCCGGGACACCGGGAGTTTTTGCGGCTTTCGGGCTCCATCCCATGCTGGCTGCCCAGTATAAAGAACCGCTTCTGGAGAATCTTGCCGGGTATGCCGCGAATGCCGTCGGCATTGGAGAAATCGGGCTGGATTATGCACTGACGGGGGTTTCGCGAGAAGCGCAGGCAACTGCCTTTCGCGGCCAACTTCGTCTGGCTGTTCGTATGGGGCTTCCGGTGATTATTCACTGTCGACGGGCCTTTGATGATCTCATCCATATTCTGCGGGAAGAACAGGTCCGTAAGGTGGGCGGGGTCATGCATGCGTATTCCGGAAGTCCGGAGATGGCGCGCATCTTTGCAAAAGAAGGGCTCCTGATTTCGCTTTCCGGCACGGTAACATACAAAAATGCCGTAAAGTCTCCACTAGTGGCATCCCGAATTCCGCTTGAGCAGCTGCTTCTTGAAACCGATTCGCCGGATATGGCACCCGAACCCTATCGAGGAAAGGTAAACGAGCCTGCTTTCCTCCTTGAAACAGCCCGGGCGGTTGCCAGGGTGAGGGGAGTTGATATCAAAGAGATTGCATCGGTTACGACCGCAAACGCTGAACGTCTCTTCCTGATAGGGTAGTCTTTCATCCCGACCCGAAGCGATGCGGGTTGGTGCTTACAGAAAAAACGGGATTCCTCCCTTTGGTCGGAATGACATAATGGGAGACCTGAATAGCGTAAATCTTCCGCCAGTTCCCAAAACTGTCATTCCCGAAGCGATTCTGATCGGGAATCCAGCTTCTAACCGACTGAAATCATGGATCCCCGATAGAGACATTCGGGGATGACAATATTTATAGCGGAAGAATAGCGCTAATCTGGATGGGAGATGTATACTTGTTTTTTGCGAAAGCATCAAATTAGCGCAACGTAACTTTATTTGTCACCTGCTGAAAGTTCAAGATATATCCCCCCGCCCCTTGACGGGCCTGCGCGCTGTAGCACTTCGGCGCGCAAGCGGGAGGAGAGGCAAATTCCCGCTTTCCGTATTACCTGGGCTGAATTGTTACAAACAGGAGGAAGATATTGACTGAACAACATCGCTTTTCACGTACAGAGATCCTGATCGGCCCGGAAGGGGTAGAGAAACTTCGGCAGGCAACCGTGGCGGTCTTCGGCCTCGGTGGTGTCGGAGGGCATGCCGCAGAGGCTCTCTGCCGCGCAGGGGTGGGGCGTCTCGTCATTGTCGATTTTGATGATATCTGCCTCACCAACATCAATCGCCAGATTATTGCACTGGAAGACACGGTTGGTAAGTCCAAAGCCCTCGTTATGGCAGAGCGTATGAAACGCATAAACCCTGCCGTGGATGTGGTTCCATACAAGGATTTTTACTCAGCGGAGAACAGTGATTTTCTGCTGTCGGAGAAATATGACTACGTGTTGGATGCCATCGATCACATAACCAGTAAACTTCACCTGATTCGAAGTTGCCACGAACGTGGCCTTCCGATTGTTTCCAGCATGGGAGCGGCTTCAAAGGTCGATCCGGGGCTGATCAGGGTTGCGGATATTGCCCATACGCACAAGTGCCGGTTGGCAAAAATCATTCGGAAGCTATTGAAAAAACAGGGCATCGAGCAGGGTGTGAAAGTGGTGTTTTCCACCGAGGAGTATCGTGAGCCTGCTCTGAAGGAAAATCTCTGCAAGGAAGACTGCATCTGCCCCAATAAAGATGAACAGGAATTTTCCTGCCGACACCGCCGAATCACCCTGGGCAGTATCTCGTTTATTCCTGCCATTTTCGGTCTGACCATGGCAGGAGTGGCGGTAAACGATATCCTTGCTCGGTAATAATATAATCTGGCCGGTCAATGGCTATGCTTTTGCGAGAATTATTCTATAATTTAATTAAGATGATATTTGTCATGTAGGGGCCGCCCCTACAAATTCAGGAGGATTCACCATGGGGAAGGAATACACGCTGCAAGAAGCGCTCAAACTTGCAATCAAGGCTGAAAAGGACAGCATGGACTTCTATCTGAAAGCTGCGTCCGTGAGTGTGGAAGACCGGGCGAAAAAGGTTTTCCATCTCCTTGCCGGGGAGGAAGAGGAGCATCTCAGTTCCTTCTTCGCACATTACAAAGGGAAGGATTTTGGCGACCTCGCGTCTTACATTTCATCACCACCTGACAAGACATCGCCGAATTATGCCGCGTTGGAGAAGGCCATCGATCGGGAGACCCGAGAGCAGAAGGCCCTCGAGATAGCCTTGCATGAAGAAAATTTCCTGATCGAAAGGTATTCGCAGTTTGCCGGTGATATTGTGGATCCTCTTGTTCGCGGGGTATTTGAGAGAGTAATACGCGAGACACAGAAACACTATGATCTCATTGAGGCCGAATATTCCTATGTGATGGGAATGGTCCATGAATCTGATCAGGATATTTACGTGCGTGAATAGAAACTTCATACAATTTGGGACGTTGGCTTCTTAGTAGAGCAATATCCTGTGCTTGAGAAATAAAATAGCTTGACTTTAGGAGCGTTGTTTTTTATTTTACAGCAGATTTGTCGTAATAACCCCTTGCTTATAGGGGGTTTTTTACGGATAGCGATATGTTATTTATTATATAGCACTAATGCGCTTTAGTGTTTTGTCGAGCCTGCATCCATATTCCGGGTTTGCAGAGCAAACTTACCATGCAAAAAAGGAGGAGCACGTGAAAAAGAGTTTGGTAACAGTTATTGCTGTCCTGGGTGCCTGTTTTATGGCAGTTCAGGGAGCAGAAGCAAAGACCCTCGAGGATATCCTGAAAGAGAAAGGGGTTATCACCGAGGCGGACTACAAAGAAGTCACCAAGGTCAAACCTTATGACTACAAGTTGGGCAAAGGTTTTACCTTCACGTCGCCGGACGAGAAGTTTCAGCTCACCATAGGCGGGCGCATGCAGTTCCGCTACACTTTCTACGATTATGATTCAGCCAGCACAAAATCGGATTACAGCACCTGGGACGCCAAGCGTATCAGGCTGATCTTTCAGGGTTATGCCTACAGCAAGGACCTGACCTACAAGTTGGAAAGCAGATTTCACGGCAGCTTGCGCAAGGTGCCGACAAAAGTACCGCAGGCGGACTTCTTGACGCGTATCTGAATTACAAGTTCATGGATGAAGTGCAGCTCCTGGTTGGTCAGACCAAGGCCAGAAATACCCGCTCTTATCTCATATCTGATGGCGCGCTCATGTTTGTTGACCGTGCTCCTTACATTGGAAAGCTTTCCCATGGCTATGACATCGGCGCTTATGTTCATGGCAAGATTGCCAAAGGTCTTGTCGAGTACACCGTTGCCTGCTACCAATGGCGATGGCCAGACTAATGCTGTTTCAGATAACAACAACATGTTCTCAACCAGGGTTGTAGTCAACCCGTTTGGGACCATGTCCCGCGACGAGCCTGATCTTGCTATCAGCAAGAAGCCGCTTCTCTCCATCGGGGCCGACTATCTCAACAACACTGTACAACTAATTCAATCTACCGCTGGCTATGCCAAGACGTTTCCACCTACTCCCACCGGTACAAAGAATGAATTCAACAACTATGGCTTTGACGCCCAGTTCAAATGGATGGGTGTGTCTGTGATGGCAGAGGGTGATTTTGTCCAGTTTCAGAATAACACAACTTCTGTCACGCAGTGCGCTGTTGGCTACCTTGGTCAGATTGGCTACAATATTACTCCGGAACTCGGTGTTGCCGTGCGTTATTCCGTGTATGATCCGAACCGTGCCAAATCAGGTGACATGCAGACCGAACAGATCGGCGCAGTCTCCTACTACTTCAACAAGCACAACCTGAAGCTGCAGGCCGATGTGGGAAATATTCACACACAGAAGGGTTCACTTCGCTGCTGCGCAAGACGACATGCAGTACCGCGATGCAGGCTCAGATGATTTTCTAAGGCAGTTTCACAGCTGGCTCTAGTAGCATGAGCCTTCTTCATGTTTGATAGTGTGGGGGGAGGAAGATTCTCTCCCCCGTTTTTTTAGCTATCGCTATAGTGTCAAAGTTATAATGCTTTAAAATTTCCATTACATAGTGCAATGGAGGGATCGTATGAGAAAAGCATTTTTTTCCGTTTTGTTTTCGTTTATCCTGTGCACCGCGCTGGCGGTGCAGGTCCAGGCAAAGGGTTTCATCCTGATGGCCAGCACCATCGGCCCCATTGATGCTGGCATCGTCTCGGCCCTTGAGGCTCAGTTCGAGAAGGATTCCGGTATCCGCGTTCGTCACGTTGGGGCTGGAACCGGTGCGGCACTGAAGATCGCGCAGCAGGGTACTGTGGACCTTGTCATGGTTCATGCCAAGTCACTGGAAGAAAAGTTTATTGCGGATGGTTACGGTACCGAGCGTATCCCGGTCATGTACAATGATTTCGTTATTGTCGGTCCGTCTTCGGACCCCGCAGGCATCAAGGGCATGACGAGTGCAACTGACGCAATGAAGAAAATTGCCGAAAAGGGCGTCACCTTCATCAGCCGAGGAGACAATTCCGGAACCAATGTTGCGGAATTGGAGCTGTGGAAGAAGGCGGGTGTCAGTCCTTCGGGAAGTTGGTATGAGGTGTATGCAAAGGGCAAAGACGGAAATGCCGCAACTCTTGCCTACACCGACCAGAAGGGGGCCTATACCTTTATTGACCGGGCTACCTATCTTTCATTGCAAAAGTCCATCAAACTAGTAGTCTTGGTAGAAAAGGACGAGGCGCTGCTTAATTTTATCTCTGTTATCCCGGTAAATCCGAAGAAGTTCCCGAAAACCAATTACAAGGATGCGATGAAGTTCGTTCAGTGGCTGACCTCGCCGGAAAAAGGTCAGAAGGTAATCGTTGATTTCGGTATTGACAAGTACGGCAGTCCGCTGTTTTTTCCTAATTCCATGGAATGGCAGTCTCTCCAGGGCAAGCAGTAATCTGAGGAAACCAACCAACGAAAGGAGTAAACTGTATGAAATTTCTCAAGACAGCATCATTCTCACTGGTGGCTTTTGCGTTCGCACTTCTAACGACCTTTGTCCCCTCCACCTCTCAGGCGGCACCTGCCGTCAAGACCATTATCCTGGCCACGACCACCAGTACCCAGGATTCCGGGTTGCTGGACGTGCTGATCCCGATGTTTGAAAAACAGTCTGGCTATATGGTGAAAACCATTGCCGTCGGTTCGGGTCAGGCCATGAAAATGGGCGAAAGGGGCGAAGCCGATGTCCTGCTGGTTCACTCTCCTGCTGCCGAGAAGAAATTTATGGCAGAGGGTTACGGTATAACCAGAAAAATTGTCATGCATAACGATTTTGTTATCGTCGGTCCTCCCAGCGACCCCGCAAAAATCAAAGAGGCGAAGACAACTCAGGATGCTTTCAAAAATATAGCCGAAACCGGCTCACTTTTTATTTCTCGCGGGGACAATTCCGGCACCAATGCAAAGGAACTCAAAATCTGGAAAGAAATCGGCGTAACTCCCACCGGTCAGAAATGGTACCAGCCTACGGGTCTCGGAATGGGACAGACACTTAACGTTGCATCTGAAAAGGATGGGTATACCCTTACCGACCGCGCTACCTATCTTGCTTTCAAAAAGAATCTGGCACTCATTATTTTGAAGGAAGGCGATCCGATTCTTCTCAATGTGTATCATGTCATCGAATTGAATCCTGCAAAGAACCCCAAGATAAACGTTGCCGGTGGGAAGGCATTTGCCGATTTCATGCTTGCCAAAAAGACCCAGGCTGTCATCAGCAAATTTGGCATAGCCAAATACGGCTCACCTCTCTTCTTTCCGGATGCCGGCAAAAAAGAGTAGTCTCAGGGGAAGAAAATGGATCTGATTCTTGAGGGATTAGTCAAGGCATTCCATCTCCTTGCCTCGCTGGATCCGGAAGTGCTCGGGATTACCTGGCTTTCGCTTAAGGTTTCGGGGTTGGCGACGCTCATCAGCGTGTTGATCGGGATATCAACAGGGATGATCGTCGCCCTTACCCGTTTCCCGGGGAAGAAATTTGTAGTCAGCGTCGTCAACACCGGTATGGGGCTCCCCCCGGTGGTTGTCGGTCTCTTCGTCACCGTTTTTCTTTGGAGGAACGGCCCGTTCGGGTTTCTGGGTATCCTCTATACACCGACAGCCATTATCCTTGCCCAGGCGGTTATTGCAACACCGATTGTCATGGGTATCTCTATCGCGGCGCTGCAGAATCTCCCTGCCAAGATGAGATTGCAGATTCTTTCTCTGGGAGCAACTCGGCTGCAGATGGTCTGGATTCTCATCAGAGAGGCACGTCTCCCTCTCATGGCGGCCGTTATGGCCGGATTCGGCGGTGTTATTTCCGAAGTTGGCGCCTCTATCATGGTGGGCGGTAACATTTTGGATTATACCCGCGTCCTGACAACGGCAACTGTAATGGAAACAAGCAAAGGCAATTTCGACGTGGCCTTCGCGCTGTCGATCATTCTCCTGTTGCTTGTGTTTATCGTCAATTATATATTTACCCTCATTCAACAAAGAGAGAGACCCCGGTGACCCTCAAACAAACCATTCTTTCAGTGGAAAATCTCAAAGTAGAACTTGGGGGGGTGTCGATCCTGGACATCCCTTCATTTTTTGTTCGTGAAAAGGAATTCGTCTCACTGGTCGGCCCTAATGGCAGCGGCAAGTCTACGCTGCTCCTGGTTCTCAACTGCCTCGTACGCCCCGTCAGTGGCCGGATTACCTACCGCCAGGAGACACTAGCCTCTCGTGATGCAATGTTTGACTATCGTCGCAAAGTGTCCATGGTTTTTCAGGAGCCTCTCCTCTTCGATACCACCGTCTATAATAATGTTGCATCCGGGTTGAAAATCAGAGGCATGAAGAAAGATGAAGTGCGTGAGAGGGCGATGCGCTATCTGCAATGGTTCAATATCGAACATTTGGCGCCTCGTTCGGCACGCAAGCTTTCTGGTGGTGAAGCCCAGAGGGCAAGCCTGGCACGAGCGTTTGCCATAGAGCCGGAAATTATTTTTCTTGATGAACCGTTTTCCGCACTCGATCCTCCGACACGAAATGCTCTTACCGATGATCTGGACAGGATCCTCCGGGAAACCGGCATTACCGCACTCATGGTTACCCACGACCAGTCTGAGGCGCTCCGTATGTCTGAACGTATCGTAGTTATGAACAGTGGTTCGATTGTTCAACAGGGGACTCCCCTCGAGGTCATGAATAATCCGGTGAACGAGTTTGTGGCGAGTTTTGTCGGAATGGATACCATTCTTGAGGGCAGAGTGGTCCAATCCTCAGAAGGCATTATTACTGTTTCTGTTTCAGGTGTGGAAATCGATGCTGTCGGTACTTCCAAGCCGGGTGAGAAAGTCTATTGCTGTATTCGGCCGGAAAATGTCTCCATTGAACTGATCCATCCCGATGATCTTACCAGTGCGAGGAATGTTTTTGCGGCAGAGATTCGAGACATATCTTCATTGGGACCCTTCCTGAAGCTTACCCTTGACTGCGCTTTCCCTCTGGTCTCCTATGTTACCCGCGAGGCGTTCACCAATCTGGATCTCAAAGAAGGTAAAAAGGTTTTTTCTGTCTTCAAAGCGACCGCTGTCCACGTGATTCCCGGTAAATAGCCTTCTCCGCGGCCACCTCAACCTGATAACAGTATGAGGTGGGGAAGAAATTTGATGCACAAGGACAATGAAAGTTTTCAAAAGGGAGCCGTTATCTGTAATGGCTCCTTTTTTTGTTCTTTTAACGAGCGATGGAATATCAGTTTACTCTTTCATGTGTCGGGTGCGCCACGCTGTTCAATGACTGGAATTGGCACAGTCTCTTGACGTACTGCGGTATTATCTGTTAAATGAAGAGTCCCTTCAGTTTTTGAAGTATTTCGTTGAATACTATTTTGTACGGAGTTCCTTATCATGCCTACCTTCGAAGAAGCGCGAAAAATAATACTCGACAGTGTTGTTCCCCTGGGTGTGGAAAAAGTGGAAATTCTGTCTGCTGTTGGCAGGGTGCTTGCCGAGGATATTTCCGCCCCTTGGGACATGCCCTTGTGGGATAATACGGCCATGGACGGTTATGCGGTGCATGCCGCTGATTGTCCGGAGACAGCCACCCTGAAGCTTGCCGGTTTCCTTCCTGCCGGTGATCATATGACTGCAGAGGTAGAGCGCGGTACCGCGGTGAAGATCATGACCGGAGCCCCTATCCCTCCGGGTGCGGATGCAGTAGTTCCCTACGAGGAGACAGAGGAGAAGGGTGACCAGGTATTCATAAAGACGGCGGTGAAGACCTGGAGATCACATCCGTTTCAAGGGTGAGGACGTGAAGACCGGCGAGACGGTTCTCCCGGCAGGGACTTTGCTGAGGCCTTCGGAGATCAGCATGCTTGCTTCCTTTGGCAAGATTTTCGTGCCTGTCCACCGCAAGGTGCGTGTTGCCATTCTTTCCACCGGAGATGAACTGCTGGAACCGGGTGAGGCTTTGGTGCCCGGCAAAATTATCAACAGTAATTCCCTTGCCCTTGCTGCTGCGGTCATGCAGGCAGGCGGCATTCCCGTTATGCTTGGAATAGCACGGGACAACCTGGATAGCCTCCGTGAAAAACTGGTAGAGGGGCTGCGGGCCGACGTTTTGATTACCTCTGCAGGTGTGTCGGCAGGAGACTGTGATTACGTCAGGGATGTCCTGAGTGAGCTGATGGTCACCCAGGCCTTCTGGAAGGTTGATATCAAGCCGGGTCGCCCCACTGCCTTCGGCCTTCGAGACGGCAAGCCCGTTTTTTCTCTCCCGGGAAATCCTGTCTCAAGCCTTCTCACTTTTGAGGAATTTGTCCGGCCGGCACTTCTCAAGATGATGGGACATTCCCGAGTACTGAGGCCTATGGTCAAGGCCACCCTCAAGGAGGGGATTCGCAAAAAATCGGGCAGGGTCAATTTTATTCGAGTGGCTGTGGAGCAGGAAAATGGAGAATTTATTGTCCAGAGCGCCGGCAAGCAGGATACCGGTTATCTCAAGACCCTGCTTCTTGCCGACGGAATTGCCGTGATACCCGTAGATCAGGGAGATCTTAAAGCTGGAGATCGGGTGGATGTCCATCTGCTGGACTGAGATGAAGTATGGCGGCGCCCCCACAGGAAAATATATCCGAAATGCACTACACAGCTTTAGTACTAGGGAGAAATTATGAGCTTCAATCATTTTGATGACCAGGGCAAGGCAATCATGGTGGACATCAGCGCCAAGTCCCCCACCTTGCGGACCGCTATTGCCACGGCCACTGTTTACCTGAAGAAGGAGACCCTGGAAAATATTGTCGGTGGTACCGTGGCAAAGGGCGATGTTCTCGGTGTTGCGCGTCTTGCCGGAATCGCTGCCGCGAAAAAAACCCCTGACCTGATTCCTCTCTCCCATCCCCTTGCCCTTCATGCGGTGACGGTTGACTTTACCACCGACCTGGAGGCTGGAACCGTTCGCATCGAGGCCATGGTGCGTGCCTTTGAAAGGACTGGCGTTGAAATGGAGGCCATGGTGTCCGCTTCGGTTACGGCCCTTACCATTTATGATATGTGCAAAGGGGCCGATAAAGGGATCCGTATCGGGGAAGTGGCGCTGCTCTTCAAAGAGGGTGGCAAGAGTGGCACCTACAAACGGGAGGAAAAGCTGTGAAGGCCGGAATCCTGACACTGAGCGACAAGGGCGCCCGCGGTGAACGAACCGATCTGAGCGGGCCTGCTCTCTCGAAATGGCTCAGTTCTCGTGGTGTTGAGACTGTTGCCTATGAAATGATTCCTGACGAGTCGGGGCTGATCTCGGAAAAGCTTGCCGAATGGTCTGACAGTGGCACGCTGGATATAATCCTGACAACCGGTGGTACTGGTGTCTCTCCACGGGATGTGACGCCGGAAGCCACGATGAAGATCCTGGAGCGGACGATTCCCGGCCTGGGAGAGTTGATGCGGTTCAGGAGCCTTTCCAAGACCCCTTCCGCGTCTCTCTCGCGGGCAGTGGCCGGGATCAGGGGAAAGACCCTTATTATTAACCTTCCGGGAAGTCCGAAAGGGGCAGTGGAAAATATCGAAGCTGTCTGGGATGCAGTTCCCCACGCTGTAGCCAAGATTCAGGGCGATCCCAGCGATTGCGCGGTTTGATAGAACTGTTTCGAAACAGACTGTCATCGTGTTTGCTGAAATTTGCTGAAAATAGCTAAGGCTGCCTGACGAGATGTTTACCTTGTTGCTGTCAGCAGCAACCCACCATTCTGTACCGTAACCCGGCTGGACGAAAATCCCCTTCGCTTCATGCGGAAAAGGACAAACGGTGCTGCCATGGCGTAGGTATGGGGGAAAAAAAGTCTCACCGTTTCAACATGAAGCCCGGAAGTGCCAGGGTGGAGGAGATACGGGGGGATTTTTTTTACAATAATAATAAAGTAGCTTTTGTAGTGTTCTATTGTATCGTTTGCATCTGAATGAGTAATTATGCAAAGGGCCTGTTCGGGAAAAAGGGAAATGAGGATGAGACGACATGTTTCTCGTATGGAAGTAATGAGTTGCATTTGCTCAGTGTACAATGGAAAATCATGCCTGGCCAGATTTTTGTCCTGATTTCCAGGCTCCTGATGTGGTCCAGGTTTGACAGTTTCTGAAATTGTATTTTAAAAGGGGGGCAGAACGGAATGCACAATAGAATTGATATTGCCAATAAACTCCAGGGGGAGACCCTGGTTCGCAAGGGATTGATGAAAAAACATGCCGGTGTTGATCGTCTCAGTCTCGTTCCGGAGCTTAATGTCGTTAAGATCGGTGGCCATGGAGTCATTGATTACGGTAAAGAGGTGGTCATCCCTCTCATGCAGGAAATCGGCGAGCTTTCGACAAAACACCAGATGATGGTGGTTACCGGAGGCGGGGTCAGGGTCCGCCATATCCTCGATATCGGAATCGATTTGGGGATGCCAACTGGTGTTCTGGCAGAGCTTGCGGCAAAAATCAGCGAGCAGAATGCCGAGATCGTTACCTTGTTGCTTTCCAAGTGGCATGGCTCACGGGTTAAGCCGGGTGATCTGCTTGATCTTCCCACCATGCTCCACCTGGGACTACTGCCTGTTATCCATGGGACCCCGCCCTATGGACTCTTTGAGCATCCTCCGGAATCGGGACTCATCCCTCCCCATCGGACCGATACCGGTGCCCTGCTCATGGCGGAAGTCCTGGGTGCCAAGAGCTGTATCCTGGTAAAGAACGTGGATGGCCTCTACACCGAGGATCCTCGCGTCAACCCTGATGCAGAGCTGATCAAGGAGATAACGGTGGACGAACTCATTGAGAGGGATATGGAAGACATGGTCATGGAAAGAAAGATTCTTTTTCTCCTTCGTGATACGGTGAGCGTGAAGGAAATCAAGATTATCAACGGCCACAAACGCGGCACCCTGGAAAGGGCACTGAACGGTGAGAATGTGGGTACCATTATTCGCGCGTAGCAGCTAATTGACATCCTGATGAGAGGGGTATATCCTATAAATAAGCCCTCCGAAGTACCCAGGGAGGAAAAATAGGAAGGAGGAATCCCTTCATGTCAGGAAAAATTTTTTACCGGGAAAGAAGCAAGATGACGGATGGCGCGAAACAGCCGCGTTACATCCTGGTGGCGGTTTCGGGGCTCGACCTTAAGGTTTATGGTCAGCATCTCCGCATGTGCGAACTGAAGCAGATTGCCGAAGGTGTCGGCGCTGAACTGATCGCACTGGGTAGAGGACCGAAGCACGCTGAGGAAGCCGCGTAACCGGGCGGCTGAAACAATGCAGTAAAAGAGGGGGTTGTCGGAAACGACAACCCCCTCTTGTTTTTGACAGGTAAGGCATTGATGGGATTGCAAATTTTCGTTGTCATTCGGGAATGACAAAGTACTAGTTCATCAAATTTAAATTCTCGAATTCGTCCGGTTGTTCAATTCGTCAATTCTTTCCCTGGTTTTCTCGTTCAGGAATTCCCATAAACCGAGCCGTTTCAGCGTGTCCACCGTGGGAATGCCCTGCTCGTTCCAGCCGCGCTTCCGGTAATAGATTCCTATCAGTTCCCGCAATTCCCCTTTCCTGAAATTCATCAGGGTTTCCCGCTTTTCCGCAATTGGCATCCGGAGGACCTCTTCATGGGATTTGCCGAGGATCTTTTCCAGCTGCTGATCATTGTATTCCTGCTCGTTTTGGTAGAGAAGATCGTCGGTTGCTCCGATGGCACGGTCCGGAATCCAGTCCATGGAGCCCGTTTCGGATCCATACACCATGACGTTCATAACCCTTTGCAGGTTGATGTCCCGGTCGGTCTGTTCGAAGATCTGCTGCCAGGTCATGTCGGTTCCCAGTACACCATTGTAGAATTCGGCATAAATTTCCTGGGTTGCAGGATTGATGTGCTTATCCGGATTTTCCACCAGTGCCGATTCGGGATTGAAGACATCCACCCAGGGAAGCTTGCACACTCCCATGTTGTCATTGCCTAGACGGACTCTCGGATAGCTCATGAGTGCCGATGCCTTGTCTTCAAAGGTCGGGAATGCTCCCAGGAGGTCGACCTTGATGAGCCAGGCGGCCGCATGGTGTGCTCCGATGTCGCTGGCAGCTGCATAGGATGCCTGCATGGAGAGCGAGCGGTGGGTCCGGTAGAAGGAGAAGGGCAGTCCTTTTGTCTGCATGGCGAAGAGCTGCAGTTCTCGGAGCAGTTTGGTTCCGGTTCTCCGGCGATAGCATTCGGCAACCCAGTTGACCAGGTCGGACATCCCCTTGCCGGCGGACTGGGCCATCGCTGTCTCACCATGGGCCAACCGGTGAATGAAGGTGAGGGCGTCGGTCTCATTGCCCCAGATCAGTTCCAGTCCCTCTGCGTCTTCTATGGTCAGAAAGCCGCGCTGTGAGCATTCCATCAGAAAAGCCATGATGGTGGCAGTGGTGATGGTGTCTATACCATAATTATCGCAGTGCCAGTTGGCTTCCATGATAAATTCCGCGTTCCAGATGCCCAGATTGGATCCGAAGCCGGCCGCTGTTTCGTATTCGGGGCCGTCAACCCAGACTTTGTCGCCGGCGTGGTCGCCTGATTTCAGGGTAACCCATCCCCCTTTGGTGCACTGCAGGTTGCAGCCGGGGAAACAGCCGTCCATACCCCGATGCTCGAAGAGATTCTCAGCGTAGAATTTCCCGCATATCTGGGGCGCGCGCGGGTCCGATCCCATCTGGAAGTTGTTTACGGGCAGGGACTGGTATTCCTTTTTGTTCATGAAGGTAATGAGGCCGGCGCTGCCTTTACGCGCCATTTTCAGCGATTGAGGATCAACTTCCTTGATGATCTTGTGCAGTTTCGTGCCAGCCTTGCGCACCCTTTCCCAATCGGCTGCGCCGAAGGGGTTTTCTCCGTGGGGGTGGTCGGACAGCACGACAATGGCCCTGATCCTTTTATCGCGCATCACGCTGCCGATGCCGGTGCGGCCGGCTTGCTTGGTGCGAAAGATCCCTCGTCCGGCAGGGGACGGTTTTGTGACGTCGAAGTAGTGGCTGTTTATGCAACCGAAAGAGGTTTGGTCGGCACCGATTCCGGTGGACATGAAAGTGATATGGCGCTTGTCGAAGCCGGCCTTGGTAAACCGTTCGGCAATGGCCCGTTCCAGCTCGAATACCTCTCTCAGGTCGGGTGCTTCTTCAATGGTTACCTTACCGGCAAATCCGTCGATTACGATCATGGTTTCCCGATCCGCTTTTCCTGTTACCTTCAGGGCGTCGAAACCTGCATATTTCAGGTATGCCCCGAAGTAACCCCCGAAGTTGGATACACCCGGAATCCCGGTAAGGGGAGAAAGGGATATGGCCATGGACTTGGCAGCCCCGGGAAACTGCGGGATCCCTCCCAGGGGCCCATTTGCGAGAATTAAAGGATTTTCCGGGCTGGTGGCAGTGGTCTCGGGAGTCGTCGAACTGTGGAGCAGGTAAAGCCCGAGGCTTCGTCCGCCGAGAAAATAGTCTCTCACCTTCGGATCCAGATCGGGGGCGGTAATTTCCCCTTTTGACAGGTCGATGGCGAGTATTCTGTTGGTGTAACCGTGGTGAATTCCGTGCGATATGTAGTCCATTTTCAATTCCTTTGCTATCAGTTTGCCTGCAGGGGGGGTGGTAGCTGAGAAAGATATCACAGGGGACAGTTATGGGTCTAGTCTCTAAATTGTATTCATCTGTAAACGGTCCCCGTAACGGGTCAGCATGATGTAGGGGCAGCCCCCTGTGGCTGCCCTTGATTTGGGCAGGCACGGGGGCCTGCCCCTACATTGATCCAGTCTGCCAAGGGGCAAGTATCGCCACGGGTGGAGATTTTCTGATCGAAAATCGGCGTTTTTCTTAATTTCTTACTTTTTGACATGCGTCATAACCTTTTTCGCATTTATCGGCTACTCTGCAATCATCCTTTACGGCAGGAAAGAATGTCTGACAGGGATCCGATCCGAAATTAAAGCCTAACCACGGAAAAGGAGATACTGGCTATGAAAAGAAAAATTGTTGAAATCGATCAGGAGAAATGTGACGGCTGCGGGCTCTGCGTTCCTTCCTGTGCAGAAGGTGCGATTAAAATCATAAACGGCAAGGCTGTTCTTGCCGCCGACAATCTCTGTGATGGTCTTGGCGCGTGTCTTGGTGAGTGCCCGCGTGATGCCATCCGTATTATCGAGCGCGATGCGGAGGAGTTCGATGAGACTGCGGTAGCGGCAAACAGCGTCAAGACTGCTGTTGGATCGGGAACTGCCGTGCCGCATGGCAGTTCATCCTCGGTAAATCATGGGAGCGGTTGCCCTGGATCTCGGATGGCGACCCGGAAAACATCCTCACCCGAAGGTTCGGAAGAAGAACGCGGCATCCGGCAGAGCCGGCTTGGCCAATGGCCGGTGCAGTTGAGCCTGGTTCCGGTTGATGCTCCCTTCTTCGAGAACGCCGACATTTTGATTGCCGCCGACTGCGTGCCTTTTGCCTATGCCGATTTTCACAAGGATTTTCTGGACGGCAAGGCCCTTCTCATCGGGTGTCCGAAACTGGATGATAATCAGTATTACACTGACAAGCTGACGGATATCTTCCGTATTAACACCCTGCAAAGCGTGACCGTCGTGAGGATGGAAGTTCCATGTTGCGGGGGCATCGAGTCGGCTGCGAAAAGGGCGCTGGTTGCTTCGGGTAAGACTATCCCACTGAAGGTTGTAACTATCAGTATTGATGGTACAATTCGGTAGCTGTTATCAAGGGAGGGGAGCGGAATGCTGGAACGTTTGAGGAGTGTCGAAGCCGCAATGAGGGGCTATTTCGGTGCTGATCAGCGAAGGATAGATCATGCGCTGCGGGTTACCGGGTTTGCCGAGCAGATCTTGAAACAGGAGAAAGGGGATCGTATCGTGGTGGTTGCCGCTGCCCTTCTGCATGATATCGGTATCAGGGAGGCGGAAAGAAAATACGGATCGTCTGCCGGAGATCTGCAGGAAAGGGAAGGGCCGCCGGTTGCTCGCGAGATTCTGACCGGGTTGGCTTTTGATGAGTCTGTTATTGACGAGGTTTGCGAGATTATTGCCTCACATCATTCTCCTGGAGAGGTGGATACGGATAACTTCCGCGTCATTTGGGACGCAGACTGGCTGGTGAACCTGGGCGATGAGTTTGATCTGAAGGACACTGTTAAAACTCTTGAAATGATAAGGAAAATTTACCAGACTGCGACGGGGACTGCCCTTGCCGAGCAGATTTATTTGCAAAAAGACAAATAAGATAGTAATTATCCTATTGACAATTGTTCTCCTCGCTGTTATGAAAGTACTAGTTAATAAAGATGGTACCATTCAAAGGAGGATTTACCCATGTCCCTTACTACTCTTGTAACCAAAGATGCTCCCGATTTTTCCGCCGAGGCGGTGATGCCTGACAACAGTTTTGGCGAGATTACCCTGTCAAAGCTTAGGGGGAAATATGTCATGCTGTTCTTCTACCCCCTTGATTTCACGTTTGTCTGTCCCTCTGAAATTATTGCGTTCAACCGGAAACTGGATGAGATCAAGGCAAAGAACTGCGAAATTGTCGCGGTTTCCGTTGACTCGAAATATACCCATCTGGCCTGGAAAAAAACAGCGATAGAGAACGGCGGAATTGGTGATATCCAATATCCCATCGTTCAGGATCTGACAAAATCCATTGCCCGGGAGTATGGAATTCTGTTTGAAGATTCCGTCGCCTTGCGGGCTCTCTTTCTCGTCGACCCCAACGGCAAGATTCGTCACGCTGTTGTTAATGACCTTCCTTTTGGCAGGAATGTTGACGAAGCCATACGGATGCTTGAGGCCGTGCAGTTTTATGAGGCCCACGGAGAAGTCTGTCCTGCCAACTGGCAGGCGGGCAAAGCTGGAATGAAACCGACGGCAGAAGGCGTGGCCGACTACCTGTCGAAGCATGCATAACGCGTAAAGTAAGTTCGCTCTTCAGTGTTGCGATACAAGAGGGAATATTCAAGAACACCAAGGTGTTCAGTGATACTCAACGCAGTTCATTTTGTAAAAGTATTACCAGGTTAGCACTATTCTTCCGCTATGAAGATCGTCATCTTCGAATGTCTCTATCGGGGATCCATGAATTCAGTCGGTTAGAAGCTGGATTCCCGTTCAGAATCTCTTCGGGAATGACAGTTTTTGGAACTGGCTGAAGCTTGACGCTTCTGAGTAACTTCAAGATAAATGCCTGAAATAGAGTTCTTTGTTTTTTTTGAAGTTACTCTTCGACAGAACACCGACGTAGGCGGGGTCGGGGGCTAATCACAAAGTATTAAGTCGGATTGCTCATAGAAGACGGCGCGGCCAATAACCGCGTCGTCTTCTCGTTTCTTCCGGTTATGCGGACGGTACGCTGAGGGAACAGGTCTATGCGCGCTGTGAAAGGAGTGTCGGGGGTACTCGAGGGGGCAATAGTCTTCGCCAAAACCAGCGAACTGGTCTTGTGAATATATGCTTTTCATGATATAAAAACCTTGGCCAATCATGGGTGTTTGAAAGAAATGCCGACCATTGGTTCAGGAATAAAAAAAGCCGCATCATTTGATGCGGCTTTTTTACTCGACCAAGCCTTGATTACTTCTCTGCAGGAGCTGCTTTTTTTACGGTTTTCTTGCAAGCAGGTTTCTTCTTGTGGTGTTTCTTTACTACCGGTTTCTTAGCTGATTTTGCAACTGCAGGAGTTGCAGGGGTTGCTGCAGGGGTCATCGGCTCAGCGGCGAAAGCGATACCAGCGAAAGCAATGGCTACCATGGCTGCAACGATTGTAGAAACAATTTTTTTCATTTTGTACTTCCTCCTAGGTGATGTTTTGTATATTCTCTAGAGCATATTGCATGCCAAGGTCAAAAATGTTTAAATTGTATTGATTTTAAAGGATATTTCTGTGGAATTGTTTTTGTGATGAATCCGTTCCTGCCGCAAATCATCTATCCATTACCTTATTTGCGGTATGTTTCGTGATTCCTTGGCCGAGAAGCCATCAAGAGGGATCCGGATTTTCGTTATCAAAAAAGCCGGTCTTTCCTTCTGCCGCATGATATGATGATTGACCGGTTTTTGTGAAACAACCCCCTGTTCGTCAGGGAAAGTAAGGTTCAGTTTTCAGGAGGTCATTTGCAGTACGATTCACTGCTTTCCGTTGAAAAACCTGCCCGTTACATGGGTAATGAATTTGGTTCGATTGCCAAAAAGTCCGTAGACGTGCGATTTGTGCTGGCGTTCCCGGATGTCTATGAAGTGGGGATGAGCCACCTTGGACTCCAGATTCTCTATGCCATTTTGAACAGCGTCGAATGGATTGGTGCTGAAAGGGTCTACGCTCCTTGGCCGGACCGGGAAGATGCCATGAGAGCATCCGGTGAGGTCCTCTCCACCCTGGAGACCACCACACCTCTGGCCAGTGCCGATATTCTGGGGTTTACCCTCCAGTATGAACTGTCCTGCACAAATATTCTGAATATGCTGGAACTCTCGGGGATTCCGCTCTTGTCCTCAGAACGCAGTGAGGACTTTCCCTTGATTCTTGGGGGTGGCCCCTGTGCGAGCAATCCCGAACCTCTTGCTGATTTCTTTGATATTTTCCTCTTTGGTGACGGTGAAGAGGCGATTCTTGAAATTGCCGAGACCTATCGGAACTGGAAGAAAGAGAAGGGAGTCAAGGCTGACCTCCTTCAACGGCTCTCTGGTATAGAAGGGGTCTATGTTCCATCGTTCTTCTCGGTTTCCTACCACCGTGACGGAAGGATTTCGGAGATTGCTCCGCTCAAGCCGGGTTACGAGAAGGTGAAGCGGCGCATTGCAGCGGACCTGGAACAACTTCCCTATCCAACGAGACCGGTTGTGCCTTTCCTGAAAGCGGTTCACGATCGTGTCAGCATGGAGATTGCCCGTGGCTGTACCCGCGGCTGCCGTTTCTGTCAGGCCGGGTACCTCTACCGTCCGGTTCGCGAGAGATCGCCGGAAAAGGTTATGGAGACAATCAAAGCCGTGTTGAAAAACACGGGGTATGACGAAATTTCTCTCCTGTCACTTTCTTCGGCCGATTACGGCTGCATCTCGGATCTCCTCAAGAATCTCATGACCACGTTCGAGGCTGAGCGGGTGGCAGTGTCTCTTCCCTCCCTGCGCGTCGGGAGCCTGACGCGTGAGCTTATTGACGAGATCGTCAAGGTCAGGAAGACCGGCTTTACTCTTGCTCCCGAAGCGGGAACCGAGCGTCTGCGCAGAGTTATAAACAAGGGAATCACCGAGGAGGACCTGATCCTGAATTCCCGGAATGCCTTTGAGGCCGGTTGGCGGGTAATCAAGCTCTATTTTATGATCGGGCTCCCCACGGAAACCCAAGAAGATATTATCGGAATTGCCGAGATGTCAGCTCAGGTGAAGAGAGCAGGAAAAGGGACCGGCCATGGCGGTGATGTGACGGTTTCGGTTGGCAGTTTTGTCCCCAAGCCCCATACCCCCTTTCAGTGGGAGCCTCAGATAGGAATCAGGGAAATTGGGGAAAAACAGCGCTTTCTCCGTGGTGAACTTAAAAAGCGCAAATTGGCTTTTAAATGGCATGATGCCAGCCTCTCTTTCCTTGAAGGGGTTTTTGCACGAGGGGACCGCCGACTGGCGCGGGTCCTTTTGGAAGCGAGGAAGCTGGGATGCCGCTTCGACGGCTGGGGAGAGCACCATGATTTCCAGAAGTGGCAGCAGGCTTTCGAAACGGCAGGGATCGACCCGGAATTTTATTTGCGAAGGCGTGAATATAGTGAAGTTCTGCCTTGGGCTCGGCTCGATTGCGGCGTCAGCGATGATTTCCTGCTGGGAGAGGTGAAAAAGTCCCGAGAGGAAATCCTGACCGGGGATTGCCGTGACGGATGCTGTACGGAATGCGGAGTATGTGATTTTTCCGAAATTCGCATGAGGCTTCATAAGCCGAGACCGGTGGGTTCCTCCGGTCTGTCCGGAGACCGGCAGGAGAGGATGGCGGAAACCGATAGCCCTGCCAGCCTGCGGGAGACAGGGACGGGAAGTGAAGGTGCCGATGTTTCAAGAATGCGCCTCCGTTTTTCAAAAACCGGTGCCATGAGCCTTTTGAGCCATCTCGAACTGCTGCACCTTTTTACCCGTGCCGTGCGCCGGGCAGATATTCCCATTCGCTATTCGCTCGGTTTTCATCCCCATCCCAAGTTTTCTTTCGCTACCGCACTTTCGGTGGGTGTGGAATCCTGGGCTGAATATTTCGATATGGAAATAGCTGCAGGACTTGACTCCCAAAGTGTCCGGAACGCCCTGAATGCATCGTTGCCTGAGGGAATCAGGATTCTCGAGGCATGTGAAATTCCGCTGCGGAGTGAGTCACTCAGCGTACTTATCGAGGCTGTTCTCTATCGGGTTATCTTACCTGCCGATCTGATCCTGCATCTGTCTGAAAAGGTTGAAGACTTCCTTCGATTGGAAACCTTCATGCATCGCAGGGTCAAGAAGGGAAAGACGGTTGAGATCGATCTCCGGCAGGAGCTTGTGGAGCTTTCTGCAACAGTCGATGCGTTGGAAATGGTGGTAAGGAGGGGGAAGCCGCTCGAATTCGCCTCGGCAATCACCGGTATCCCTGAAGACGAACTTCGTTCCTCACGTATCGAGAAGCGAGAAGTATATTTTCGGCAAGATTCGTAACGTTAGCTATCAACGCTTGCGCTGGGAATTGAATCCGGTTAAGCTAGCTGCGCCCTAGAAGTACTTACAGTAACTATTCAGAACAATTCAAAATTGTCATTCCCGATGGTGTAATCGGGAATCCAGACTAAGAAAGTATGAATCCCCGATAGAGTCACTCGGGGATGACAGACGTTTTGCCAACGGTTCAGATGATGCCGAATAGTTACTCCCTACATTGTTTTTAAAGTTATTGCATATATAAAATTCGTAAAAGAACGAGGTGCGAATGCCAAACGAACTGGTGATTAACACCATGTCCCATGAAACCCGTATTGCCTTGATAGAGAACGGTACAATAGCCGAACTCTACATCGAGCGCAGCAGGGTCAAGGGGATTGTGGGCAACATCTACAAAGGAAAAGTCATTCGCGTGCTTCCCGGCATGCAAGCAGCCTTCGTGGATGTCGGAATGGAGAAGGCGGCATTTCTCTATGTGGCAGATGTGCTTGAGGCGATAGAAGATTTCGAGACTTTCATTGACGGTAACGACAAGAAGGAAGACTTGCAGGAGGGGGAGGGGCATGCCCTGAATCCGATGCATCCCATCGAGGATCTTCTTCAGGAGGGGCAGGAAATCCTGGTGCAGATTTCCAAGGAACCGATCGGAACCAAGGGTGCACGGATAACTTCCCATATATCCTTGCCGGGCCGACATCTCGTTTTCATGCCTACCGTTGATCATGTTGGGGTTTCGCGGCGAATCGAAAACGAGGCGGAGCGGGAGCGTCTCAAAGAGACAGTCGAACGAATTCGGCCAAATTCCAGCGGCTTTATTGTCCGTACCGTATCTGAGGGAAAGAGTGAAGATGACCTCCTGGCGGATATGCAGTATCTGACCAAGCTCTGGGACGAGGTTGTGAAAAAGAACGAGCAGGCCCATGCTCCCTGTCTCATTCATTCGGATCTCGAAGTTACCCAAAAGGTGTTGCGCGATATACTCAGCGAGGACGTTGACAGGATTGTCGTGGACTCGAAACCCGAGTATGACAAGGTTGTACAGTTTCTTTCCACCTTCATGCCGAAAAGCAAATACTCCATCGAGTTATATGACGAAAACGAACCTATTTTCGACCATTTCGGTCTTGAAGTGGAGATCAGCCGGGCGTTGGGCCGGAAGGTCTGGCTCAAGTCTGGTGGTTATATCATAATCGAACAAACCGAGGCACTGACGGCAATTGACGTAAATACCGGCCGTTACGTGGGTAAGCACAACCTGGAAGACACCATTCTGAAGACAAACCTGGAGGCTGTGAAGGAGATCGCCTACCAGTTGCGTCTGCGTAATATCGGCGGGATCATTATCATAGATTTCATTGATATGGAAAAGGAAGTAAATCGCGAAAAGGTGTTCACTGCCCTTGAAGAAGCCTTGAAGGCCGATAAGTCGAAAACCAACATCCTCAAAATGTCGGAGCTTGGCCTTGTGGAGATGACCCGGAAGCGCGTGCGTGAAAGTATCGGCAGACTCATGTGCGAACCTTGTCCGTATTGCGAGGGGCTTGGTTATATAAAATCCAAGACCTCCGTGTGTCAGGAGATTTTCCGTGAGCTGCGCCGGGAGATGCTTGATATTCACGGTTCCAAGGTTATGCTGACGGTTCATCCTCAGGTGGCTGATCTTCTCTACGATGAGGAGCGGAGAGGGCTTGAGGATCTTGAAAAATGCTTCAAAAAGAGGATAATTGTCCGGGCTAAGCCGGGTTTTCATCAGGAGCAGTTTGAGATTACGATTACATAGTTTTCGTATTGAGAGGGGGTAGTAATGATAGGAACACCGCTAGGGAAAAATGCCGATCGACTTCTTATTCTGGGTTCGGGTGAGTTGGGGAAAGAGGTGGTAATCGAGGCGCAGCGGCTCGGTATTGAAGTGATAGCCGTTGATCGTTATGCCAATGCCCCTGCCATGCAGGTGGCGCATCGAAGCCATGTCATCAATATGCTGGACGGAGAGGCACTGAAGGAGTTGATTCGCAAGGAGCGCCCCCGTTACATTGTCCCTGAGATCGAGGCGATCAATACCGTCACGCTGCTGGAACTTGAGAAGGAAGGCTATACGGTTATTCCAACAGCCCGCGCAACCAATCTGACCATGAATCGGGAAGGGATTCGAAGGCTGGCGGCGGAAGAACTGGCACTTCCCACTGCGGGATACCGCTTTGCCTCCGATCTAGAAGAGTTCAGAAAGGGCATCCGGGAAATCGGACTCCCTTGTGTGGTAAAGCCTACCATGAGTTCTTCGGGCAAGGGCCAGAGTGTCGTTCGTGAGGAGGCCGATATCGAGAAGTCCTGGCAGTATGCTATGAAAGGAACTCGTGGCGCGGCCGATAAGGTTATTATCGAAGAGTTTATTCCCTTTGACTACGAGATTACCCTCCTGACAGTGCGCTATGCGGGTGGAACACGCTTCTGCCCCCCCATCGGTCACGTCCAGATCCATGGTGATTACCATGAATCGTGGCAGCCGATGGCGATGACACCGGAGGCCCTGAAGGAATCTCAGCGGCAGGCAAAAGCTGTTACCGATGCTCTTGGAGGGTATGGAATTTTCGGGGTAGAGCTTTTTATCAAGGGCAGCCAGGTTTTTTTCAGCGAGGTTTCTCCTCGGCCCCATGATACGGGCATGGTGACCATGATTTCCCAGAACCTTTCCGAGTTTGAACTTCACGTGCGGGCGATCCTTGGTCTCCCTGTTCCCGAGATTGAAAGTCTGGGCCCTGCAGCATCCCATGTCATCCTGGCTGATCGGGAATCGGAAGCAGTCTTTTTCGACGGTCTGGCTGAGGCTTTTTCCGTACCGGAGACGAAGCTTCGCCTGTTCGGCAAGCCGGATACGCGGCCGGGAAGAAGGATGGGGGTTGCGCTTTCTCTTGGGCGTGATACCGATGAAGCGCGTCAGCGGGCTGAAAAGGCAGCACATGAAGTCAAACTTTGCACGGAATAAAGGGGTTATCTCATTCACTTGCTGGAGGGTAATCTTCTTCTGGTAAGCAGAAATACCTTGACACAATGCGTTTTATTTTTTATTTTGAGATGCTCATGTCAAATAGAATGTAAAGGTGGTGAAGTACATGTACGCAGTTGTTAAAACCGGAGGGAAACAATATAAAGTTTCCGAAGGCGACCTGCTGAAGGTCGAAAAACTGGAGGGCGCGGTCGGTGATACCGTCGAGCTCACTGAAGTCCTGATGGTTGGCGGCGAAAAGGTTACAATCGGAACACCTTTAGTGCCCAGTGCCTCTGTGATCGGCAAGATCATTGAACAGGGGAAAGACAAGAAGGTTCTTGTTTTTAAAGCCAAGCGGAGAAAAAACTCCAGGAAGCTCAACGGACACCGCCAACTGAGAACCGTTTTAAAGATAGAGAAGATTAACGCGTAAGGGTTTTTCCCTGGTAACTGGGAGGGTTACAAAATGGCTCATAAGAAAGCAGGCGGTAGTACCAGGAACGGCCGCGATTCAGCTGGCCAGCGACTTGGGTGTAAAAAATATGGCGGCGAAACGGTGAAGGCAGGAAATATCCTTTATCGTCAACACGGCACCAGCATACACCCCGGCAATAATGTGGGGTGCGGTAAGGATTATACTCTTTTCGCACTGATTGACGGGATTGTGAAATTTGAACGCATGGGCAGGGACCGGAAAAAGGTTTCCGTGTACCCTGTGTAACAGACACAAGCGCCAGGATGCTCACGGACCTGGTCCGTGTTCGGTGCCTTCTGAAGCACACTCCATGAAGTGATACGTGAAGCCTGAGGCTATTCTGCCTCAGGCTTTGCTCTTTCCAGGAGAGTAGATACCTATGCAGTTTATCGATGAAGTAAAAATTCACGCCCAGGCAGGTCATGGCGGGGCAGGTTGCGTCTCGTTCCTAAGGGAAAAGTTCGTCCCTTTCGGAGGACCTAACGGTGGTGATGGCGGCAAAGGTGGCGATGTTGTTATTGAGGTCTCGGGGAATATTTCCACGCTCCTCGATCTCCGCCAAAGACCTCACCAGAAAGCGCGGCGCGGTTCCCATGGCATGGGAAAAAATCGCCATGGCGCAAAAGGCGATGACCTCTATATTACCGTACCGCCGGGAACGGTGATCAAAGATGCTGATACGGATGAGCTTTTGGCGGATCTCACGGAGCCGGGTCAAAAGGTCGTTCTGCTGCACGGCGGACGGGGAGGGCAGGGAAACGCTCGTTTTGCCACCTCCACCAACAAGGCTCCCAAATTCGCTCAGCCCGGAGAGCCGGGAGAAGAGCGGACTCTCAGGCTCGAGCTGAAGCTTTTGGCTGATGTGGGACTCTTCGGCTTTCCCAGCGTTGGCAAGTCTTCATTTATTACCAAAATCTCGGCAGCTCGCCCTAAGATAGCTGATTATCCTTTTACTACCCTTACCCCGAACCTCGGGGTTGTCGATTATAAAAACTTCCGTTCTTTTGTGGTTGCGGATATCCCCGGCCTTATCGAAGGAGCCCACCTGGGTGCCGGTCTCGGTTACCGCTTTCTCAAGCACGTGGAGAGGAATCGTCTTCTTCTGCATATTATCGATCTCTCCCTCATGCCGGATCGCGACCCGATCCGCGACTATGAGTCCTTGAACCGGGAACTCCTGCTGTTTGACGAAGAACTTGCAAAAAAACCGCAGATTGTCGTAGTGAACAAGATTGATCTTCCCCATGTGCGGGAAAATCTCGATGAGATCGCTCCGTATTTTGTCGCAAAAGGGATCAAGGTGTTCCCTATTTCATCCGTTACCGGCGAAGGCATCCCCATCCTTTTAGATGAAATCGCGGGCCGGCTATGGGGCGAATCAGACGATGGGGCGGATTGTTTGCCTTGATAGAGCTGTCATGATAGTATTTGCTTCGTCCCGTGTGGTCTCTATTCTGACATCTGAATAACGTTTCTACTCGCATGGTATCCCGCTAGAGGTGGACTTCTCGATGCGTACTGAAATTCTGGCAAAGATAAAACGAATTGTGATCAAAATTGGCAGCCGGGTGCTCACCACTGAAAACGGTGGACTCGATGCAGGTTTCCTGGACTCCCTGGCCCTTGACATAGCGAGGCTTCGCGAAAAAGGGTGCGAGGTAGTGGTGGTCTCTTCCGGGGCAATTGCCGCCGGAATTTGCGCCTTGGGACTGCAGGAGCGTCCCAAAACCATACCCCAGAAGCAGGCTACTGCTGCGGTGGGCCAGTCGAAACTGATTCAGGCGTATGAGGAGGCCTTTTCCCACCAGAGCCTCAAGGTTGCCCAGGTTCTCCTTACCAGTGATGACCTGGCGAATCGTCTCCGCTTTCTGAATGCCCGGGCAACCCTGGACGCTCTCCTTTCCTATGGAGTTGTCCCGGTGATCAACGAGAATGATACCGTGGCGGTAGAAGAGATCAAATTCGGTGACAATGATAATCTCTCTGCCCTTGTAACCAGCCTTGTGGAAGCAAATCTCCTCATTATTCTGAGCGATATTGATGGGTATTATGACGCCGATCCACGGACCAATCCGGATGCACAGCTGGTTCCGCTGGTGCGTACCATCACACGGACCGTGGAGCGGGCTGCTGCCGGCAGCGGCTCCTCTGTCGGAACAGGCGGAATGATCACGAAGATTTCCGCTGCAAAGCGGGCTGGCCGGTACGGTGTTTCAACCCTGATAATCAACGGGAGGAAACCGGAAATGCTTGCCAGAGCACTTGCCGGAGAAGAGGTCGGGACATTGTTTCTTCCCTCCGGAGAGAGCTTGAATCGCCGCAAACACTGGATTGCCTATACCCTTCGTCCCCGGGGGCGGATTTTCGTGGACACCGGTGCCCTTGTGGCACTTTCACGGAACGGAAAGAGCCTTCTCCCGTCAGGTGTCGCCCGGGTGGAAGGGGATTTCGAGCGCGGGTCCTGCGTCAGGGTCTGCGGATTGGACGAAAAGGAATTTGCCCGAGGGATTGTCGACTACTCACGGCAGGAAGTTGAGAAGATCCTCGGGTGCAAGAGCAGCGAAATCGAAACGGTCCTTGGCTACCGCTACGGAGATGAGATCATTCACCGGGATAACCTGGTTATTCTCTGAAAAGCCATCTTCGGATTCCGCTACCAACAAGTACTTGAGTCGAGTAGCTATACAGTCTGAATCATAATTGTCATTCCCGAGGGTATAATCGGGAATCCAAATGGAAAATCAAGGATCCCCGATAGAGTCACTCGGGGATGACAGACGTTATTTTCAACGATTCGGTTTATGCTGGATAGGTACCAGTTGAGGAGAAAAGATATGACCATAGCTGAGAAGATTCGTACGATCGCGGTTGAAGCCCGTCATGCCTCACGTGCCATTGCAAAGCTTTCCTCCCCGGCAAAAAATTCTCTTCTGCTGGATATGGCCGATGCGCTTATCGCGCATAGCGACCATCTTGTCGAGGAAAATGCCAAAGATCTTGCGGCCGCAGAGAAAAAAGGCATCTCGGCTGCGATGCTGGACCGCTTGATGCTCGATGAGGCCCGTATTCAGACCATGGCCGATGGACTGCGCGAGGTGGCAGCTCTTCCGGATCCCGTTGGTGAGGTGACCCGGATGTGGAAGCGCCCCAATGATCTGATGGTCGGAAAAATGCGGATTCCCCTCGGCGTGATAGGGATCATCTACGAGGCACGTCCCAATGTCACGGCTGATGCCGCGGCATTGTGTCTCAAGGCCGGGAATGCCGTGATCCTGCGCGGTGGTTCCGAAGCCATCAATTCCAATGTGGCAATTTCGAAGATCCTGCGGGAAACGATGCAAAATTCAGGGATTCCGGCTGCGGCCCTTTCCGTCATTCCTTTTGTGGACCGGGAAGGGGTGCTGGAAATGCTCAAGCAGGAAGAATTCATCGACCTTATTATTCCCCGGGGTGGGGAAGGGCTCATCCGCTTTGTCGTGGAACATTCCAAGATTCCGGTGATAAAGCATTACAAGGGCGTGTGCCATGTCTTTCTGGACGCATCGGCTGATTTCGACGTTGCCGAGCGGATCATCATCAATGCCAAGACCCAGCGTCCGGGGGTCTGTAACGCCCTGGAGACGCTTTTGATTCACAAGGATGTGGCGGAGCGCTTTGTTCCACGAATTTTTGAAACCCTCACGAAACTGGGGGTCGAAATTCGAGGTGACGAGACATTTCGACAGTTTGCCGGAGAGGCAAAGGTGGCAACCGAGGAGGACTGGGCCGAGGAGTTTCTCGACTTGATACTGGCAGCCCGGGTCGTTGATGATTTCGATGATGCTATCGATCACATCAATACCTACGGATCCCTTCATACCGAGGCGATCATCACCTCCGACTACGGGAATGCGCAGAGATTCATCCGTGAAGTCAATTCCGGGGTAGTGATGGTTAATGCCTCCACCCGTTTTTCGGATGGTAACCAGTTGGGCCTCGGTGCCGAGATAGGGATCTCGACAACCAAACTCCATTCATTCGGCCCCATGGGGCTGGAGGATTTGACCACGACAAAATTCATTGTGTATGGAAATGGGCAGATCCGCGCCTGAAAGTTTCTGATTAGTACTTATCTTCCGCTTTGATGCTTGTCATCCCCGAATGCCTTTGTCGGGGATCCATAATTTTAGACGGATATAAACTGGATTCCCGATCAGAATCGCTACGGGAATGACAGGATTTGGACTTGGCGGAAGATTAACTCTAATCCGAAGCTTACTTCCAGGAAACTTTGCAGTATTTCCCCTTTTGAGGAACCATGAAAATAGGAATCTTCGGCGGCACCTTTAACCCTATTCACTTTGCCCATCTAAGAATCGTTGAGGAGATCAGGGAAACGTTTGCCCTGTCGAAAATAATATTTGTTCCCGCGGCAACCCCTCCCCATAAACCGATTGCCGATGATCTCTCCTTTGCCGAAAGGGTGAAAATGGTGGGCTTGGCGGTTCAGGGCAACCCTCATTTCACTGTTTCGGATGTGGAAGGGCAGCGGGAGGGGAAATCGTACTCCATTGATACCTTGCGAGTATTCAGGGAGATGTTTCCCGGTGACGAGTTCTTTTTCATAATGGGTAGTGACTCTTTCGCCGACTTCCGGTCATGGAAGAACTACTCGGCAATTTTTTCCTGCTGCAATATCGTTACGATCTCGAGGCCTGGAACGCGTATCTCCCTGCACCAGGCTCTGCCGGTTGATATAGCCCATGAGTTCTGTTATCATGAGTCTCAGAACAGGCTTTCCCACCGTTCTGGATACTCGGTTTACAGTATCGAAGGGACCCAGCTTGACATCTCATCCACTGCCATCCGCGCCCTGATCCGCCAGGGAAAATCAATCAAATACCTTCTGCCGGCAACGGTTGAACAATACATCAAACAACAGAGGTTTTATGAGTAGTTCTACGAAATCAAGCTTGACATCACTGGAGAGGGCAATCCAGTGCGCCGCTCTCGCTCTTGACAAAAAAGCCCTTAATGTGAAGATTCTCGAAATACAGCGCATATCCAGTATTGCGGACTATCTGGTCCTGGCAACGGGTTCCTCGGACAAGCAGACACAGGCGATTGCTGAATCCGTGCGGCATGGCTTGAAGAAATTCGGTAAACCCCTTGATATAGAAGGTTTGAAAGAGGGAAACTGGGTTGTGATCGATTATGGTGATGTGATTCTCCATGTCTTCAAGGAAGACCAGCGCCGCTACTACAACCTGGATGAGTTGTGGTCCAATGCTCCACCGGTTGAGATCCCTGCGGAATACCAGTGGGAAACGAGTAAGGCGTGAGGCTGAAAGTCCTTTGGGTTGGTAAGACCCAGCAGGAATGGGTGAGGGAAGGGATTGAGGAATATTCCACCCGCATCAGACGATATATGCCCTTGGAAATCCTCGAAACAAGGGAAGAAAAAGGTGCCGCGGAAGAAATCATGCGGGATCGGGAGTGTGATCGCCTGGCGAAACTGTTGCCGAAAAACGGTCGCCTGGTTCTGCTGGATGAAAAAGGTACAACGATGAGTTCTCCGGAATTTGCCGATTTCCTCGGCAGAAACCGCGAGGCTGCAATACCCGAACTGGTCTTTGCCGTTGGCGGGGCATACGGCTTCTCTCAGGAGTTCCGTTCACGGGCCGATACCATGATTGCCCTTTCGCGAATGACGTTCACCCATCAGATGGTGCGGGTTTTTCTCATGGAACAAATATACCGGGGATTTACCATCCTGAATCGAGAACCCTATCACCACTGACGGATTACTTCTGAAACTCTTCGAGCGATTGCTCCGCTCAATCCTCCCCGGCGAGGTGATTCCATGGTCCTGAAGTCTTTCTTTCTGACTATCCTGCTGTTAGCCGCTTATTTCTATTTTTCTTTTCTCAACAGAGAAAATATCACAGTTTCTCTTCCCAACGGTGTTTTCGAGACAACCGTTCCGCTTCTGGTAATTGTATCTTTTCTGGCCGGTGCCCTGATTGTGGTCTGCTCCAATCTTGTGAGTTTCGGCAAGTTGAGACTCCTGAACTGGAGAATTGGACGTCGAACCAGGGGCATCAGAGCGTCCGAAGAGAACCTCAGGCAGGGGCTCGTGCCCCTAAAGGCAGGAGATTTTAAAAGAGCAAGATTCCTGCTGGAGAAGGCCCTGGAAAAAGACCCCTTCAGTGCACCTGTCTACACTGCACTGGCTGAATTGGCGGAACAGGAAGGGAATGTTGACGAAACACTGAAGTGCCTCGGCAAGGCACGGGAATTGGATGAGAATAATCTCGAACTGCTTTTCAGGATTGCATCCGTATCCGAGGTAAAGGGCGATACCAAACATGCCGTAGATCTCTACCACAGGATTCTTTCTCTGGATACTTCGAACCGCCGTGCCATGGCCGGTTTGCGTGAACTGTATCGTCGCCAGGGAGCCTGGAGGGAAGCGCTTGAAATTCAGAAGAGCTACCTGAAGCTGATGCCGCCTGAAAGACAGGCTTCGGAAGGTGAACGGCTGCTGTTTCTCCGCTATGAGTGCGCAAGGCTGTCTCTTGCTTTGGGCGCCACTGAAAAATCAACCTCTGAACTGAGGGAGATTGTGGGTGAAAAACCTTCGTTCATTCCTGCCAACGTTTCTCTTGCGGAAGCTCTCAAGCTGGAAGGGAAGGTTGAAGAGGCTGCAAATCTTCTGAAAAAAGCTTTTCAGGAGCTGCGGCATCCGATCTTTCTCATCAAACTGGAAGATCTTTACTTTTGCCAGGAGGAGCCGGGTACGATTGCGGCACTGGTGAACTTTTACAAGCGAAGTATTCACGATAATCCTCATGATCTAATCATCCGCTTTTTTTACGGTAAGCTCTGCATCAGGATGCTGATGGCCGATGAGGCGCTGATTCACTTGAAAGCCATTGTTGAGAGCGGAATCGATTTCCCCAGTCTTCACATCCTCTTGGCAGAAGCGTATCGGCGCACCGATGACCTTGATGAAGCTGCCAAAGAATATCGAAAAGCGCTCGGTATTGGGAAAACCCATCGTATCCCCTTTGTGTTGCAGGGTCTGCGGACACGAGCAGATCGAGTGGGCTTCCTGCTGCCCATCCTGCGGCACGTGGGATTCCTTTGCCATTAAAGCATGTGTCGAGCTCGATGCGGCAAAACCCTTCGAAACGCTGGTTTTCCCTGTATAAGACCTCATATTTCACCGTTATGCAGCAGAAGTTTTCGGATACTGCCATTTCACTGGAGGAACAATGTCGAAACCGCTGGTTCTGATGATTCTTGACGGGTGGGGCCTCAGCCCACTTCGAGAAAACAATGCCATAGCGCTTGCAAATCCGCAGGTAATGAGCAGGCTTTGTCGGGAGTACCCGTTTACAGAGCTTCAGGCTTCGGGAATGGCGGTTGGGCTCCCTGATGGACAGATGGGAAACTCCGAGGTGGGGCATCTCAACATCGGGGCGGGCCGGATTGTCTACCAGGATCTGACGCGCATCACGAAGGCCATAACTGACGGTTCCTTTTTCCGGAACCCCGTATTGCTGGACTGCCTGGCAAAAACCCGTGCCTCCGGAGGCAGGGTTCATCTGGCAGGCCTCCTGTCCGATGGAGGCGTACATTCCCACAACACACATCTCTATGCACTCCTCCAACTCGCCCGACAGGAAGAGATCAGGGAAGTGTTTGTCCACTGTTTCCTTGACGGCCGCGATACACCACCCAGGAGCGCTGCCGAATACGTTTCTTCCCTCGAAGAGGAGATGAAAAAAAGCGGCATCGGCAGGATTGCCACTATCATGGGGCGCTACTATGCCATGGACAGGGACAATCGTTGGGAACGGGTCGAAATGGCGTATAATGCGATGGCGCTCGGAGAAGGAAATAGTGCCGACTCCGCTCTTGAGGCTATTGAGAAAAATTACGACCAGGGCATTAACGATGAGTTTGTGATACCTTCTGTGGTCTGCGACCGGAACGGCCCCGTTGGCACGATCCGCGACGGTGATGGTTTTATCTTCTTTAATTTCAGGTCCGACCGGGCACGCGAAATAACCAGGGCTTTTACGGATCCCGCTTTCACGGGGTTCTCTCCGGTATTCAGACCGAAGTTTTCTTCCTTCGTCTGCATGACGGAGTATGACGAAACCTTTGGTCTGCCGGTAGCCTTTGCCCCGGAAGAGCTGAAAAATATTCTCGGTGAAGTGCTCAGCAAGGCAGGTCTTCACCAGCTAAGGATAGCGGAAACGGAAAAGTATGCCCACGTAACCTTCTTCTTTAACGGAGGGAATGAGACCCCGTTTCCAGGTGAAGAGCGGGTTCTTGTTCCTTCACCGAAAGAAGTTGCCACCTACGATCTCAAACCGGAAATGAGTGTTTATCAGGTAACTGCAGAACTGGTCGGGCGGCTGGATGAAAAGCGCTTCGATTTCATTGTGCTGAACTTTGCAAACCCGGATATGGTTGGTCATACGGGGTTTTTGGATGCGGCTGTTAAGGCCATTGGTGCAGTTGACCAGTGTGTGGGAGTCGTTGTTGACAAGGTCCTTTCCCAGGGAGGAAGCCTGCTCATTACCGCTGATCACGGTAATGCCGAGAGCATGGTTGACGAAAACGGCAATCCCCAAACAGCGCATACATGTAATCCGGTTCCTCTGGTTCTGGTTGGTGATGCGGGCAAGGGACTTCATCTGCGTTCCGGAGTCCTTGCGGATATTGCGCCCACAGTGCTCGAAATTCTCGGTATTCCCAAGCCGGCGGAGATGACAGGCTCAAGCCTCCTGGTGCGCTAGTATTTCACTAGTCTAAAATTGGCGGCCAGAATACTCCCTTTCTCCTGACAGGTGATGATTCTTCGTAGGGGCAACCCCCTGTGGTTGCCCGTGATTTGGGCAGGCACAGGGGCCTGCCCCTACAACACCCCGTGGCTGATCAGCTCACTTTCTTTCTGCTGCGATGCCGAAATCTCCGCGCTGAACCACAAGGCCGTTATGGTGCATGATCTCCTCGATCAGTGCCGGCGGGCTGTCTTTCTTCCATCCCCCATGAAACCTGTCTGCAGCCAGGAGCACCCCCCCAGCCTTAAGTCGTTTCGCCAAGGCCGCTATCGCCTTTTCCAGCAAATCAGGTCCATGAAGAAACGGGCCTCCGAGGAGGCCATTACAGAGGATGATGTCATAGGGCTTCTCTTTCCGTGTTGGTTGACGCATGATATTGTCCTGAAAGAAAAGCATCCCGGAAGTTGCCTGCGCTGTGAAGAGCGGTACCGTTATGCTGCGGAACCGCTCTTCCCTTTCCGGGTCGTGAGGAAAGCAGCCATGCGCTGCCGCGAAAACTTCAAGTGGTTCAAGGGAACAGCCATGTATCCGTTGTGCGCGAGAGGGTATGCTGCACTTCAACAGCAATCCGGCAACGTCGTACGTGCTCTCGCCGGTTCCGCAGGCAGCATCAAGGGTGTTTGCCTCCTGAGACAGAAAAGCCCTTCTCTGTGTAATCCAGCCTTCAAGGAAGCTGATCTGGTCTGGGTAGCGTGAAAAGGTGCCGCCATGATGCTTCGGGAGGAAGACACTGAAGAGGAAGCGGACCCGAAAGGACTCATCGATGATCAAATTTCTGAGGAGAGCTGCGGGATTAACCGCTTCCTTCGGGAGGCGGAGCCGCTGAAGAAGATCGAGCCAGTTGGATGCAGACAAAAAGGGATTATTCTCGTCTGACAAGGGGTAGCGGAGCGCCAGGGAAAAGAAGCGGTTGAAAGCTGATCGGATCTCGGTCATGGGCAGATACTGTTCGGTGCTTCCTCTCATCTCGCCTGTTACCACAAGACCGGGGGCCCAAAGGCCATGGGGGTAGAGGGCGCAATAGCTCCGAAACCGCTCATCGAGACGCTTGACTGCGTTGTCCAAGGCAGCATTCTGGATTGTCCCGCGAACGAGCAGGGTGGAAAGGTTTCTTTTTGCCTGATCAGGTGAGAGGCTGGGGCGGAAGGATAGTTCCATGCTTTATTCCGCGTAACTATTCAGTATAATCTGAACCGTTGGCAAAAACCTCTGTCATCCCCGAGTGACTCTATCGGGAATGACAGAGGTTTTGATGTCTGGATTCCCGATTAGACCGTCAGGAATGACACTTTTGAAATGTGCTGAAGGTAACGTTATGGAAATTTTGTCTATTGTTGGAACTGTCTGCAATGTTTAGAGGGCACCTTTTTTTCGCAGGAAACCGGCAATCTCCTCCGCCAGTTTCTGGTAACCCTTGGCATTCGGGTGAATAAAGTCTGACCTGAGAGAATTATTTTTCAGGACATCACTCATGGCTTTCTCCAGGTACGGTAAGGAGAACTCGTCAGCAATCTGGCGGTAGAATTCAGGAGTGGACGCGAGCAGATTCGGTTTGGGAACGCCGATCAGAACTACCTGAGCGCCCTGCTTCTCTGCCATGAGAATCATCTCTTTGAGGTTTTCTGCGGCAGAGCCCTCGTCAAGTCCCTGCAGCATGTCATTGGCCCCCAGGCAGAGCAGGACCAGTGCTGGGTGGTATCTGTCGAGAAATCGCGGCAGTCGGTCAAGGCCTTCCGCGGTGGTCTCCCCCGGAATTCCCGCATTGACAACGGTCCGGGAGATGAGTTTCTGGAGGACAGCCGGATAACTCTGACTGGGCGACGCTCCCGTTCCATAGGTCAGGCTGTCGCCGAAAGCAAGAACCACGGCGTCTGGTGGAAGCTTCCTGAGCAGCGGAGTTCCGGTGTGGCAGGCGGCGATCAGCAGGGCCGGGAAAAAACAGCTAAGCAATATTTTCATGGAGTGAATCTCCGCGTCCCGGACGCTGGTCAACCTCTTAGAAGTTGAACCGTAGTCCTCCCTCGAACCAGCGCCGCGGGTTCTGGTAGAGGGAAGTGGCGTACTGGGCACCATTAAAGAGATTGTGGGCAGTGAAGAATACCTCAGCGGTAACAGCGTCCGAGAGGGTGATTTCCTTGGACAGGTTGAGATCCCAGATCATTGCGTCGTATTTGCCCTCATCTTCGGGAGTAGAGTTCCAATCGACGTACCGTCCCTTGAGGAGTGCCTTGATGATGCGGCTGTTGTCATACTGAACACCGATATCATAGGAGTAGCGGGGCACGTCTTTCACAATTTCCCCGGTGGTTGTATCCTTGGCATTTACAAAGGTGAAACCACCCGTGAGTGACAGGTTGTATACCGGTGTGGTCTTGAGTTCCACCTCGACCCCTTCCCGCCGCTGCTTGCCTACATTGACTGGCATGAAGAAGCCTCCCTGCAGGGGGACCGAGGTGAGGGCATCGGAGATGTCATGGCGGAAATAGGTGGCTTTAAGCCAGAGATACTTGAGGGCAGCCGATTCGAAACCGGCCGAATAGGACCAGACCTGCTCCATTTTCAGGGAGGGATTCGGCAGTGAGAAGAAACCGGTCCCGACCGTGAAGCCGAGCGGTGGGATACTGAAGCCCCTTGCCACGTAAGCCCTGATAACGGTTGAGTCGGCAATGGTACAGGTGGCTCCCAGGCTCGGACTCCAGAAATCACCATTGGTGCTGGTGTTGTCATAGCGCACACCCGGGGTCAGGGAGAATCGTCCGAACTTCATGGTGTCGTTGATATAGAGGGCCCATTTGTCGAGGCGTTCTGAGCCGCTGCTGTAAATCTGCGAATCAGAGGTGGAGAAATCGAAGTCGCTGCCGAAAACCAGCGTGTGCCATTGCTGCTCCCAGGTGAGACGAGCGCTGCCGCCGAAGGTGCTTTCATCAGCCCTGGTATTCTGTAGCGCCACGTCGCTGAGGTAGGGAGACATTTTGAGTTCGGTCTTTGTCTGCAGCGTCCGGAAAGACAGGTCAAGACTCAGTTCATCGGTCAGATTCTGCAGAAGGGAAAGGGTCGAGAAGAAACGGTTGTCCCGGTTGAAAAAGGATACGCCGAAGAGGGGAAATTCGCCAATGCCGCGGGAGTCGTTGAAGTAGTTGAGGGTCAGGGTAAGGGTTGAGGCGTCCGAGGGCTGCCATTGGAGCTTGGTATAGAGATTCCCGCTTTGCAACATGGTATGGGGCTGCAGGCCATCGGATAGGAGTCCGCCCCCGGTCAGATAGTATCCCAAGGTGCCGACCGTGCCGGATACTTCTCCCCGGTAGTCTCCGGTGTTCTGGCTGCCGATCGAGGCTGAAAGAACTCCGCCGAATTTCCGTGAATCGTCGGGTTTTTTCGTGATGATGTTGATGACGCCACCCAGGGACGATCCCCAGGAGGAAGAGGCCGGCCCCTTGATGATCTCGATGCGGTCAATCTGTTGAACCCTCATGCCGCCAACATCGGGGAAACTGTCGCTTATGTTGTTCTGGACCACCCCGTCAATGATGAGGGTTACATTACGGGTTTCGGATCCTTGGATGCTTATGTTTGAGACGCTCCCGGGGCCCGTATAATTGCTCAGATTAAGACCGGTGACGGTATTCAGAACGTCGGCAACCGTGTGGGCATTCATTGCCTTGATATCAGCGGCCGTTACTATAGAGATGTTTTCCGCGACCTGGGAGATGGATTTCTCGGTTCTCGTGGACGAAACAACAAGGTCATTGTCCTGATAGAAGAGCTGGAGGACCTGCATCTCTTCATCAACCTGTGCCTGGGCACGGGTTGGAAAAGAGATGAGGCCCAGGTAAAAACAGAGAAACAGAAGGCTTGTTTTTAAGGAATAACTGTGCATAATGAAAGCAGGGTAATTGGGCAAGCTTGTATTCTCCCTTTCAGTGTCAGTGATTCAGTTTTTCGCCGTTCCTTCTGTTTTGTTGTTGCGGTAAAGGTCGTTGATTCCTTCGGTTGAATATCGCATAGTCTGTAGCAACTTTTGAAACATACCAAAGCATTTAATGTTTGTCCATACGAACTGAATCATGACCAAGAAAATTTCCCTTACATTCCTACTCATCCTCCAGCTTCTTTTTCAAGCCTCGGCGGCCCTTCCGCAGGAAATACTCGTTGTCCAGAACCATAATATCAAGCCGTATGGCGATGCATTTTCCGGCTTCAAGACACTGGTAAACAACAGGTTCAGTGGGCTCGACTATACTTTCCGCAACAGCAACGGGGCGGTCGAGTATCTTTCCGGGAGAAAGCCGGACCTCGTTCTTGCGATCGGCATGGATGCGCTGCAGAAAGTAAAGATTTTTCCCGGTGTGCCGATAGTATACCTTATGGTACTGAACCCTTCCGCTATGGTACATGAGCAAAGGAACATCACCGGAGTCAGCATGTCTATCTCTCCTGAGAAGCAGTTGGCAGCCATCCACAGGGTTCTTCCCTCGGCACGACGAATCGGGCTTCTCTATGATCCGAAAAAAAGTGCCTCCTTTGTGAAAAGGGCCCAGAGTGCCTCGAAGGAGTTCAAAATCGATCTTCTTGCAAGGGAGGTCAACAATCCCCGTTTTGTTCCGACCGCGCTTGCTTCCATGAAAGGAGCCATCGACGCATTCTGGATGATTCCGGACACAACGGTTGTAACGCCGGATACGATCGAATTGCTGATGTTGTATTCCCTTGAAAACAAGATTCCTGTCTGCACCTTCTCGATCAAGTACCTTGAAGTTGGGGCGCTCATGTCGCTGGATATCAATGCCTTCGAAATGGGCAGACAGGCCGGGGAGCTTGCTGTGAAGATTCTTTCGGGGAAGAGAGTGTCGGAAATTTCGCCGGTTGAGGCTGATACTGCAGATCTCGTTATCAATGAGTCGGTTGCCAGTAAACTCAAGGTGCCCATAAGCGAAGACCTTCGCGGCAAGGCAAGGTTTTTGAGGTGAATGCAGAATGAAACCTTTCCAGTTCTACAGACTGCTGGGCGAAACCTTTGCCGCGAAAATATTTTTAGTCATCATTTTGCTGGTGCTCTTCCTGTCTGTCTCCTTTACCGCTTTTTTCGTGCATACCCAAATGAAATCATTGACAGATGTGTTAGTCCGTGAGGGCGAGGTCCTTGCAACGTCATTGGCGTATACGGTGCGACTTGGCGTCTTTGCCGAGAATCGCGACCTGCTGAAAGATCCTGTAGATGGTGTTCTGCTGAATAACGAAGTGACGCAGGTCTCGGTTTATAATTCCAGCGGGAAACTCTTGGAGGAAAAGCGAAAGGGAGGTGACGGAACACCAAAAGCCGCCTCTCTTCTGAATGACAAGGAAAAACTGGATTTATACAATCGTCTCAGAAAATATGGCAGTACCCAGTACATCAATCGGGGATTTGATGCCTTGGAGGTCTGGGCACCGGTCAGAGCGGGTTCCCGCTATTCCGATGATGAAGCCCTCTTTTATTCCGACAACTTTTTTGAAAACAGGGAACATACCGTTGGGTTTGTGCAGGTTGTTCTGGACAAGAACATACTGAATGATGCTCTCAGAAAGATTCTTCTTAACAGTTGTCTGATAGCGGGCATTTTTTTAGTGATTTCAGTTGGGATAGTTATTTTTGTCGTCAAGGGAGTTACAAAGCCTCTGAACAGACTGACAGAAAGAGTCCGGTCAATGGGGAGTGGCGCGCACTTGGAGAAGGTTCCGGTTGAAACGCAGGATGAAATCGGCAAGCTTGCTACCGCGTTCAACGCCATGGCGGAATCTCTTCAAAGCAGGGAAGCGGAAAAAAGTAACCTGGAACAGCAATTGAGACAGGCACACAAGATGGAGGCTATTGGGACACTGGCTGGAGGGGTTGCCCATGATTTCAATAATATCCTTTCTACCATTGAAGGATATGCCCTCCTTTTGCGGGACAGCATCAAGAAAAAGGGCCATATCCGTAATTATGTTGAACAGATCGTGGCTGGAGTGGAACGGGCTGCCGATTTGACCCGTAGACTTCTTGCCTTTAGTAGAAGTCAGGTTATCAACCCGGTGCCATTGGATCTCAATGAGACTATCCTCAATATCAAAACATTGCTCGTGAGGCTCGTTGGTGAGAATATTGACTTCCAGATCTTTACTTCGCCTGAAGAGCTTGTTGTGATGGCAGATCAACTGCAGATAGAGCAGACACTCATCAACCTGGCAACCAACGCACGGGATTCCATGCCTCAAGGTGGAGTACTTCGTCTGGCAACCGAGTTGGCGACAGTAGGCGACAATCCTGAGGAAAGCCGCAGGGAGATACGTCCCGGGCATTACGCAAAGTTGGTCCTTTCCGATTCCGGAACAGGAATTGATCCCTCAACTAAGGAGAGGATCTACGATCCGTTCTTCACCACCAAGGATGTTGGTAAAGGGACAGGTCTTGGTCTTTCCATGACGTTTGGTATTGTTAAACAGCATAAGGGCTATATTGAAGTTGACAGTGAACCAGGTCAGGGAACGACATTTTCCATTTATCTTCCCCTGATAGAATCGGTGGTGGAAAGGAAGAGACTCGAATCGACAATGCTGCCTGTGGGAAACCGGGAAACAATTTTGCTTGCAGAAGACGATAGATTCGTCCGCATGTTGACCAAACACATCCTGACAAAGTATGGATACCTGGTGGTAGAGGCAGTGGATGGGGAAGATGCCCTTGAAAAATTCCGCGAAAACCTTGAAACCGTTCAACTACTGCTTCTAGATGTAATGATGCCGAAGAAAAACGGGAAAGAGGTCTATGAAGGTGCCAGAAGGATTAATCCTGATATCAAAGTAGTGTTTATGAGTGGTCATCCCTACGATGTCATTAACAACCAAGGTTTTGTTGCCGAAAATTTCCCACTTATTTCGAAGCCTTTGACACCTGGAGAGCTGCTTGTCTGTGTTCGCGAGGTTCTTGACGGTACAGGCCGGGGCGGTGTGGTTTCTGGTGGAGGTTCTCAGGGTATGGGCAGGTTAGACCGTGACTGATGTTCCCAAAAAACACCCATGTCCCGACTGCCTTTGTTGCCAGTGGTGCAGCGACAGCAGGTGTGGGATGTGCCTTCGGCAGAAAGGTCGCACGTGCCGGAAACTTTCTCTTCAGGAGCAAATTGATCTCTATGAAAAAATCAATAAGCCTGATTCAGATGGTTGATCCGAGGCTCTCCTCAAGATTCACCGATCTATGTGGCCTTTTTAGTGCTTATAGATCTATGGACAAGTAAGTTGCTTGGGGTTGCTTTCCGTGTAGTGGTGGATTATCGGATTGTTTTTAGGCGATTCGGTCTGGATTTGTTTCGGTAATCGGGTTACAATATTTCCCGCTGATCAACCGGCGGATCTGTCCGCTACCGGGAGCCAAGATGGTGAAAAGAAAACTGTTGGGAGAGATATTTGTTGAGAAGGGCCTTATTACCTCCAAAACTCTTGAGAGGACACTGGCCCGAGCCAAAAGGCTGCACAAAAGATTGGGCACTCTCCTTGAGGAAATGGAATTGATTGCCGGTGATGAGTTGGCAAGTGCACTGGCCGAGCAATACGGTTATCGTGTGATTGCGAACTTTGCCCGTCATTCCTATGCGCGTAAACTTCTCGATTTGATACCCGTTGATGTGGCCATGCAGAATATGCTGTTCCCCTTGAAGATCGAAGATGGCAAACTTGCCCTGGCTATGGCTGATCCTACCGAAACCAGGATCGTCTCGAATATTGCCGCCAACCATGGCCTTACAATCATTCCTTTTGTAGCAACAAAAAATGATATAAATGCTGCCATCTGTCGTCAATATCTTGGGAAAGATCTGTCAATCCAGCATGAGAAGACCGTTCTTATAGTCGAGGACGATAATCTGCTTAGTACCATGTGGAGCCATCTTCTGACAAAGGATGGCTATCGGGTAAAGGTTGCTACTGACGGCATGGAAGCCTATAAAATGGTGATTTCCGAAATGCCTCAGGTTATCATTACTGAAAAGGTGGTTCCCAAGTTGGATGCCTATGGCCTTTTTGATGCCCTGCGTAATGTCCCTGAAACGCGCCATATTCCGATCATTCTCGTGACCAAAAGTTCTGAAACGGAAGAGGAGGCCAAAGCGTTTGAGAAAGGTTTCTTCGATTTCATTTCCAAGCCTGTCAACGAGGTGACGTTGAAGACCCGCGTCAAGCGGGCCTTCCAGTTCCTGGAACGTGAATACGGGATGATATTCTGATATTTGACTGAAAACTCCAAACCTGAGTCACTCGGTTTGTTCTATCCCTTCCCCAGTTCAGTGGATCGAGAGGTCGCCGCATCAACCGCAGTCATCACAATACCTCGAAAACCCTCCTTTTCTAGAACATGCATGCCAGCAATAGTCGTTCCGCCCGGAGAAGTAACCTTTTCCTTGAGCAGAGCTGTATGCTCTCCCGACTCCAGCACCATTTTCGCGGAGCCGTATACAGTCTGGGCAGCAAGACGGGTTGCCACATCGCGGGGAAGGCCGTTTTTCACTCCTGCGTCGGAAAGGGCCTCGATAAAGGTGAACACGTAAGCAGGTCCGCTTCCGGAAAGGCCGGTAACGGCGTCCAGGAGTTTTTCCTGGACAGAATCGGCTGTTCCCAGAAGGTTGAATATCTCAAGGGCGAGTGATAGATCGTCTTGTGTCGCATGGGCCCCGGGAGCGATCGCCGAAGCAGCTTCAAGAACGAGAGCCGGGGTATTCGGCATTACCCTGATTACCCTGGCCATCTCTGAAAGCTCTGCTTCAATGGTTTTTGTGGGGACACCTGCCATAATGGAAATAAAGAGTTTTCCTACAGAAGATTTATTTTCCAGGACCCGCAATGCTTCCAGGCAGGTCTGTGGTTTTACCGCAAGGATGACGATGTCGCCGAACAGGACTGCATCGCAATTATTGGCCGTGGTTCCGATACCGTAGTGTTCGGATAGATATGATTTTCTTTGTTCGATCGGTTCTGCAACGGTGATATTGCAGGAAGGTACCCCGCCGGTCAGAAGCCCCTTGATGATGGCTTCAGCCATATTCCCGCCTCCAATAAATCCGATCTTCTTTTCCTTCAACATAGTATCCTCCCGTTTGACCTGACCTGGCAAGAAGTTCATTCCGAAATATCTGGAGTAATTGTAGCTTTATGCAGGGTATCACATTTTTTTATTCAATAACAGAATGCATCCTTATGGTTTTATCTGGTAGCAAATTTTTTGCCGGGAAAAATCTGCGCTGCAATTTACAAGCGAGCTGAATTGGCGTAATTCAAGAAGTGATGGTGCATAGTGCTTCCTTGAGTGCTGCTGTGATGGGCGCTTCAAATTCAGTATTTGGTTGAACGTTTGCGGTCTATAAGTAGTGCATTTGTTACTATCCCGCCAACAAAACCAATGGCCATGTTTGATGCAAGCGAGAGAACAACAGTCATGACCAGCGTCAGGATATTGCATTTTCCCTGTACATCCCGTGCAAATTTGATGAGTTCAAAGCCAACCAACAGCAACATGACACCAATAATCGGTTTCGGAAAAGCGGAAAAAAGCCCGGAAACCGATGCAGCGAAGAAGAGCCCGAGTGACAGCTCCACAACACCTTCGATGATATTGGTTCCACCTGTTCGAGCGCCAAAATAGTATTGGCCGGCCAAACCTCCGGCGCCATGGCACATGGGCATGCCGCCGAAGAAGGGCGGGAGCAGGTTCATAAGCCCCTGGCTTACGGAAAGTCTTCGGGGAGAAACAGTTCTATCCGGCCAATAAGCAGATATCAGGCAGGAGGTGGCGATTGTTGCGTTGGTAATCGTGAGTGGGATCTGGGCAAAACCTGCAAGTACAAGGGTTTGCCAGACCTCCTTGGGGCTGAATGTGCTGAGGGGGGGGAGAGTGAAACTGGGACTACTGATAGCTCCCAGTTGATTTTTTATTGCCATGATGACAATACCTAGCAGAACGAGGACAACGGCTGCCGGAAGTCGGCGGCTGGTCCGGAGCCCCAGACCTGCCAGGAGAGCAATGCCACCTAAGGCCCAGGACGTTGCGAGCATTTTGCATGCTTGAATTGCCAGGAGCACGCCTAGTGTGACTTGTACGCCCCTGACAACCGCTGCCGGCGTCATTCTGGACACTCGGGATGCAATATCTGAGATGGCGAAGAGCAGCCAGATGCACCCCATGGAAAAACCCGAGGCATATACCATGGAAGGGCTCCATTGCTGAGCAATTGCCGCGGCAGCTATTACTTTCATCGGTTCGATCGGGATAGGCAGCCGATAAAAGATTCCAGTGAATATATTGGCGAGCCCCATCATTACGAGAAGTCCGGCAGGATTGAGGCCGCAAACGGCGAAATAACCGACTGCTAGTGGCAGAAAAGTGCCCAGGTTGCCGAAAGATCCGGAAAGCTCACGTACATTAAATTCGAAAGATGCGATTTTCATAGATGGGCACCGGTGTCTGCGAAGAATGTATCCGCGGAAAATTTATGTCGTCAATTTTTGCTGGGAAAGTATGCTGAAGTTTACCCGTTTGCCAGATTCGATGTTTGCCACATTTGGATGAGTGTTTCTGGTTTCGTATGTTGTTTCAACTGCTGAAGTACTATTCATCCCTCTGTAAAGGGCCGTCAGGGTGTGAATGTAGTAATTTATCTTTCAAATGTTTTGCGGATGATGGTATCTGTCACCGAATTCCGTAAATGCAAATAGATTTATTTCAGTGCATCGGCTCGATTTTCTCAATAATTTTAGTGCGCACCATTTTTCAACGCACAATGTTCTGCGCGACTCCTTCATTCCGTTATATACCGGTTTTATCACTTCAGTCTACATTGCGTTTATATGTTCCCGTCTGGCGATGCCTTCACCGTCTTCCTTGCCAAGACAAAACTCTCCGTAATAAAGACGGATAACTTGCCATATAGTAAACTTCCAACGTTTTTTCTGCCCGGAATGTATGGTGAAAACTTGAGAAAATAAAAAATGCTTGAACTTTTCGTTATTTATTATTATATATAACGAGACAAGTCATACATTGTTGCTACTCGTAAAAATTAATTTTATAGCATAAATGAAGTAAAAATCCGTATCTAATTTTAGAGTCCTCTTCTTGAAATTTGCAGGTTCTTGTGGTTTTTAATCACTGTCATACAAATATATTTAATTAGTTTCCATCCGGGAATCCCGGAAGAAAACTAATTAGGCAAAAGTAGCATCCACTTCTTCATATCAGAAATTTCTGATTCTATTGAGAGTTTACATGCGAAGGCAAGTTGTTACAGATATCAGAGTGCCGAACTCTGTCTGGAAAAAAAGGATATCAGACACTCTCTCTGAGCTAAATATTATTCCGGCAAGTTTCTCTGGCAAAGTTGTCATTTCTTTCAAGGATGGCGGCATTAGCTATATTGAGAAAACTGAAACATTGAAATAGCAGGCATTTTTACAAAACAAACAAATACTTTTGTTCAATAGTTATAATGTTGTGATTGATATACCTTCTTGCTTTCTATTGCTATATTACCTAACATAGCCTTGTTTTGGCTGCCAGTTGAACGTAATGAAAAATATTTGTATCAAGCGCCAACTTCGTCATCCGCTATTGTCGGACTTACCGAAACCCGCATGGATACTGTGTTGTTCTAACAGTATAAGTGCGGGTTTTATTTTTTAACCATAGTACTAATAAATTCAACAGGAGGACTAACCGTGGCTTTGGAAAAATGTGCTACTTGCGACAAGGAAATAGATACTGACTATTATCTTAATAAAAAATGCTCCAAATGTGGATCGTGGTTTTGCTTTCAACATCTGGGCCAGTATCAATGGCAATGTGTGCGATGTCTGACCTATACCTTGAGTAATGTATACGGGTCATAATTCTAATATGATTTTGTTAGAAAGGGGATGGTCACATGAATAGTTTTCACTCCATGATCAGACGTCGCAGAAGTTGCCGGGCCTATACCGAAGAACCTGTTTCCGAAGAGGTTCTTCGCGGCCTTATAGACAACGCAGTCTGGGTTCCCAATGGCTCAAATAATCAGCCTTGGAGGTTTGTTGTTATTACTGACAAGGCATTGATGAAACATTATTCGGATCTGGCAAAAGCCGATTGGCTTGACAATCTTACCGATTCACCTCATATGCACCAATATGAGCAGTTTATGAGGGATCCTGACTATAATATTTTCTATGATGCGCCGGCACTTGTTATCATCTATGGCAACAGGGAGTCTTACTGGTATGCCTATGATTGCAGTATGGTTGCTTATAATCTCTCCCTTTTGGCCGAAGAGTCTGGAATGGGAAGTTGCTGGATTGGTTTTGCGCACAACATTTTGTCAAAGAGAGAAATAAAAGCTGATTTCGGGTTGACCGAAGAATACGGGTTGGTTTCACCAATTATTGTTGGCCATCCCACGGTTTCCTACCCAGGACCTGAAGTGCCCCGCAAACCATATGTCATTAATTATTACCATGGCTAGGAACCGGTTCCTGAAACTCATCGAATATATTCCGTTGGATATCGATTGGGTCTGCACAAAATCCTGAGAGGTTTAAGATTGGCCGGTTAACTGGTTTTCATTCGGAACCTCAGGTATGAAACTCTTGGTTTTTAATTTGGGAACGAGGGATTTTATGTGTTGGCAAAATAAATCAAGGGGTTGTGCGGAAGCGGACACCGGTATGCCGCACAAGCAAAGCTGAAGATTGACACCGCCAGGGGGAAAAAGCACCCTTTCCGGACGGTAACTAGTTAGCTTATTCAGGTTATATTATGGAGGTTAATTTCAATGAAACTATGTTTTCCCGTTTTACAAAACCAAGGTCTTGAAAGTATCATTTATGGACATTTTGCCTCAGCGCCAATGTTTATGGTAATCGATACTGATACAGGTGAATTCCTGAATATACCGAACTGTGATGAAGCTGCTCCTGAGGCAGGATGTAATCCATTTAAGGCTCTCATTAACAAGGACCTTGATGCAGTTATCGTTGGCGGAATCGGTGACGGTTTTCTTGAGATGGTACATATGATGGGAATTACTGTTTTGCAGGCCCAGTCGGAGAGTATTAAAGAGTGTGTTGAGAATTATCACCAGAATTCTCTGGATGTTGTTGAGATGCAAAACAGCGCTGATGAAGGGAAGTGTGGGGGAGATGATGACGACCAAGGATGCAACCACTCACACAGCCATGATGACGAATGCGATGAATGTGACGAATGTGATCAATGTCTTTCATGAGAGTTTGTTTGTACTTGTCTATAGGTGAAGCGCTCTAAGACGAAACTTGTGTTAGGCTGAACTGGTTTGATTGATGCAGTTGTACATTGATGTTTCGTGGGTTTAGCGAAGAGTATGGTTATGCTTACATGATGATAGTGTTTTGGAAAAATAAAAGTTTTGTGACGTCGGGGCCATTGAAAGTCTCGACCTTTAGCATGTTATGACTGTGTAGGTAGGTGATGAAGCCAGTTTTAGACTGAAATAATAAATTTATTTGCCTGAAGCCCACTTGTCTTCCAGTTGACGAATAAACTTGCTGTGTGTTTGTTGAATCGCCTTGATTTTCTTTAAAAATTTGTGACCTTCCTCCGTCAGGGTGGTACCTCCTCCGCCTCCCTTGCCTCCGGCGGATTTAATTACCAAGGGCTTGTCAGACAGTTTGTTTAAATTGTCTATTGTGTGCCACAACTTAGGATAACTGATTCCGATCTCTCGGGCAGTCCGAGCAATGGAACCATGGACTGCAACCTTTTCCAGAAAATGTATGCTGTCAAGATCTAAGGGCTTCTGATCGCTTATCTGAAGATAGATTTTACCGGACATGTCAACACGTCTGTCTGCCATAATCGCGAATCCTTTGCTTGTCTGTTAGGGTGCCGATTGTGTGCTCCATGTAGTGTTCATGCTGTTTTGAACTCCCAATGTGCTGGATGTTCTTGTGTGTCAATTCGTTTTTCTGGTGCACTGCTTTACTTCGGTCACTATTTCAAAGTGATGCACACATACGATTTTGTGCGGGTTATTATCTATATCTATGCATAATTGCGCATTTTCGTGAAAAAGGGAGGCCCCATGCTGGGCAACATGGGGCCAAAGGAAAAATGGATATGGGAGAATATCCACCCGTTATATATCAAGATAAATAACGAATTGCAACAAGAAAATTGTAAATTTTGTGTTTTTTCAAATTTTATTTGTATTGATAAGGGACATCGGAACAAAATAGTTTTGGAAAGAAATATCCTTTGTTGCTAAATATTTCCGTTGTTAGAGTTGGAATCGATTTTTGTGGCAGGTGTGGAGGCGTTTGATGCTGCATTTGAAAAGCTTGGCTGCCTTCTGAATATTGTTTAGATTTGATGGAATCCTGGTCATTCTTTTGTCAGGGGTCCATTGTTACTGAATTGCTAAGTTGTGATAAAAATATTCTTGCACATGGATATGTATTATGGTATACAACGAGCCTTCATAGAGATTCTCCATGAAGAGGCCCCAGGTAAAACATTAGCAACATTCTGAGGGCAATCCTGATTCTCTAAGCTGTTTATTGTACATATAGTTATTAAAGAAGGATCAGGCGCTTATTTCGTCCTCCGCCAACAGCGGACGTAACGGAACCCGCATTGATGCCGTATTTTCGGTATTGATGCGGGTTTTTTCGTTTCTGGTACGCAAACCGCGAACTATTCAGGATCTGCAGTCGTTGATGGAATGGGACTGGTGGCCGTGTCCAGTTGGATTCATGGTTTGGTTGTCAAAATATGTCTGATTCCAGCGATACAAGGGAAAATCGACAAGTTTAAGAATAACCCAAGGAGAGTCTGCAATATGGTGAAAAATATCCCGGTACAGGAAGCAGTAGGTAAGGTTTTGTTTCATGATATTACGCGTATTGCGCCTGGAGAGTTTAAGGGGAGGGCCTTCAAGAAAGGTCACATAATTCGGCAGGAAGACGTGCCCATGCTCATGAATCTGGGCAAAAACAATATCTATATCCTTGATCTCAAGGAAGGGTATGTCCATGAAGATGACGCTGCCTTCAGAATTGCCAAAGCAGCATCCGGTCGCGGGATAGGTTTGACGGAGGCAGTAGAAGGGAAAGTGAAGCTGGTTCCTACCGGTAATGGTTTGCTGAAGGTCAATTCGGAAGGATTACATGCAATTAACTCAATTGAGCAGATTGTGTTGGCAACGCTTCATAGTAATCAGCAGGTAACAGCAGATGTCCCTGTTGCAGGAACTCGCATCATACCGCTTTTTACCGATGAGGCCCGAATTCTTGAGGTTGAGAAAATCTGCAGTGATTATTTCCCGATTGTGGAAGTGGTGCCATTCCGGTCTTTGCGTGTCGGACTGGTAACAACGGGTAACGAGATATTCCACGGCAGAATAGCAGACAAATTTGGGCCGGTCGTTCGCACTAAATTTGCTGCAATGGGTAGTGAAGTCTTTCGGCAAATCATAGTTCCGGATGATGTGTCCGTAATCACCAAGGCCATTCATGAACTGCTGGAAGAGGGTGCCGAGATGATTGTTGCAAGCGGTGGCATGTCTGTAGACCCGGATGACCGAACACCTTCCGCAATAAGCGGGGCAGGTGGAGAAGTAATTACCTATGGGTCTCCCACCTTTCCTGGCTCGATGTTCATGCTTTCCTATGTCGGAGCAACTCCGGTAATTGGCCTTCCAGGCTGTGCCATGTATCACAAGGCTACCATTTTCGATCTGATAGTCCCCCGGCTTCTTGCGGGTGATAAGGTGTCACGTGCCGATATCGTCGCCTTGGGACACGGTGGTTTCTGTGCCGGTTGCCAGGAATGCCGCTATCCAAACTGCAGTTTCGGAAAAAGTTAATCTTCCGCTTGTCACTCCGTCTTCCCTCACCCCTGCCTCCACGCCGGGCGAGGGACATTTTTCCATCAGCGTAACCGGGCCTTGCCCTGTTATATAAACCCAAGAGGAGGAGGAAGTATGATTAAGAAAGTACTGAAAGTCAACGGCATCGAAAGAACGTTGATCGTTGACCAGGAAGCACTCCTGTCCGATGTTCTGCGGAATCAGTTGCACCTGACCAGTGTCAAGGTCGGATGCGCGACCGGCACATGCGGCGCCTGTAATGTTATCCTGAACGGCAAGCTCGTTCGCACCTGCGTAACCAAAATGAAACGGGTCGAGAACTGGTCGACGATTACCACCACCGAGGGGATCGGCACACCGCTGAACCTTCACCCCCTCCAGCAGGCTTTCATTTTTCACGGTGCACTTCAATGCGGTTTCTGCACCCCAGGTTTCATTGTCTCCGCCAAGGCACTCCTCGACACGAACCCGAACCCCACCCGTGAAGAGGTGCGTGACTGGTTCCACCAGTACAAGAATGCTTGCCGCTGCACCGGTTATATCTCCATCACCGACGCAGTTATGGATGCCGCCAAGGTTCTCCGCGGCGAGATGTCCATATCCGCCTTGGAATACAAGGCTCCGGCGGACGGCAGGGTTTACGGAACACGGTATCCGCGTCCCACATCCGTTGCCAAGGTCTGCGGTCTCTGGGATTTCGGCAACGACAAGGCTGGCCAGCTCCCCGAAGGCACTCTCCACGCTGCCCTCGCGTATGCTGATGTTGCCCATGCAATCATCAAGGGAATCGACACCTCCGCGGCAGAAAAGGCGCCGGGCGTGGTCAAGGTCGTTACCCATAAGGATGTGAAAGGTCGCAATCGTATTACCGGTCTCATCACCTTTCCCACCAATAAGGGTGACGGTTGGGACCGCCCGATCCTCTGCGACGAGAAGGTGTACCAGTATGGCGACGCCATTGCCATCGTAATTGCCGACACAAAAGAGCATGCCGAAACTGCATCGAAGCTGGTAAAGTTTGACCTGGAAGTACTTCCCCACTATATGAACGCACCGGCGGCCATGGCTCCGGATGCCATCGAAATTCACCCCGGCACCCCGAACGTCTACTTTACCCAGAATCTGGTCAAGGGTGAGGACACCAAGCCGATCATGGAAAAAGCCGCCTATGTTGTGGAAGGCGAATACTATCTTGGCCGTCAACCCCAGATGCCCATCGAGCCGGACGTCGGATTCGGGTACATCAATGATGAAGGCAAGGTGTGCCTCCACACCAAGTCCATTTGTCTACAATTGCATCAGGCCATGATCGCCCCGGGTATCGGCGTCGAGGTCGACGACATCGTCATCGTACAGAACCCCTGCGGCAGCTCCTTCGGTTATAAATTCTGTCCTTCCAACGAAGCCCTGCTCGCGGTTGCCACCATGGCTGTCGGCGGCAAACCGGTTCACCTTTCCTGCTCTTGGGCACAGCTGCAATTCTATACCGGCAAACGCTCCCCGTTCTGGTTCAAAGCCAAAATTGCGGCCGATAAGGACGGCAAGTTCCTTGCCACGGAAACCGACTGGTCCGTTGACCACGGTCCTTACTCCGAGTTCGGCGACCTCCTCACCGTTCGTGGATTACAGTATGCCTTCGCAGGCTACGACATCCCGAACATGCGTGGTGAAGGCCGGACCGTCTGCACCAACCACTGCTGGGGAGCCCCGTTCCGTGCTTATGGCTCACCACAGGCCTTCTTCGCCTCTGAATCACTGATTGACGAACTGGCCAAGAAGATGGGTAAAGATCCTTTCGAACTCCGCGAGCTCAACTGCTACCGTGAAGGTGCTACCACTCCGACCCAGCAGAAGCCTGAAGTGATTGTTTTCCCTGAGCAGTTTGAAGCACTCCGTCCGAAATATCAGAGAGCCATCGCAACCGCGAAACTGAGAAGCACTGACACCGTGAAGTGCGGCGTAGGCGTTTCCCTCGGTATCTATGGCTGCGGCCTTGACGGCCCCGATTCATCAGAAAGTTGGGCTAAACTCCTGCCCAACAACGAAGTGATGATGGGCAACAGCTGGCAGGATCATGGCCAGGGTTCCGATATGGGTACGCTTGCATTCGCCCATGAAGCCCTCAAGCCCCTTGGTCTTTTGCCGTCCCAGATCCACCTCTGCCTGAACGACACCAGCATCACCCCGAACAGCGGTCCGTCCGGCGGAAGCCGCAACAACGTCGTGACCGGTAACGCCATCAGGGTTTCCTGCGAGAACCTGCTTGCGGCTATGAAGAAGGCCGACGGCACCTATCGTACCTATGACGAAATGGTGAAGGAAGGAATCGAAACCCAGGTATACGGTAAATGGACCACTCCGTGTACTCCATGTGACGTTGAGACAGGCAAGGGCGAACCGTTCTGCATCTATATGTACGGTCTGTTCCTTGCGGAAGTCGAAGTCGACATCACCACCGGTAAAGCACATTGCTACAAGATGACCCATGTGGCAGACGTCGGCACGATCACCAACCAACTGGTCGTTGACGGTCAGATCTACGGCGGCCTGGCCCAGGGTATCGGCCTTGCCCTTACCGAAGACTTCGAGATGATCAAGGCACACTCCAACATGATCGGCGCAGGCTTCCCGTTCTGCAAGGACATCACCGACGATCTGGAAATCATCTATGTAACGAAGCCCCGTGAACTGGGTGCCTTCGGCGCCGGCGGCGTCGGCGAGCTTCCGCTGTCCGCACCTCACTGTGCAGTCATCAACGCCATCGACAACGCCTGTGGTGCACGTATCCGTCACTTGCCGGCCTACCCTGAGAAGATCCTCGCAGCCTTGAATTCGCCGAAGAAGGCTTTCGATGTTGCTGATGCTCTCGCACAGGGTTATGTCTGTCAGGATGTAAACTCCGCACCGCCTAAGAAGAAATAATTGAGTTGTCTGCAATAATTGGGTGAATTTGCCCTTTCTTTTGAGCCGGTTCCTTTGTGGACCGGCTCAAAAGTGCTTTTACCGTTATCTATTCTATGATATAACGAATGGGCTCCCTGATGGTAGCCCTCTCATCGTTTTCTGCAACGTTTCCCGTCAGAATTCATACGACTTGATGAAAGAAGGTACGCATGGAAAAGAACGAACTCCTGGAGTGGGAAAATAAGTGCATCCAAGAAGAGCCTCCTGAATGTACCGCCAGTTGTCCTATCCATGTCGATGTTCGCCAGTTCGTAAAAGATATGGGAGCAGGCGACTGGAGCGCCGCTCACAAAGCCCTGAACAAAGCCATGCCTTTTCCCGGCATCCTGGGGCGAATCTGTGATCACCCCTGTGAACTGAAATGCAAACGGGGCGAAGTTGAGGAACCGATAGCCATTGGTGCCTTGGAGCGTAGATGTGTGGAAAATGTCCAAGGGAAAATTAAGGTTCAGCTCCTACCTAAGAAAGAAACACGGATTGCCGTGCTCGGTGCCGGACTCTCAGGCCTGACCACCGCCTTGGAGCTCCTCAAAAAAGGGTTTTTTGTTTCAGTTTATGAAAAAGACAACAGGCTGGGCGGGTCCTTGTGGGAAATTTCTGCAGATCTCCTGCCAAGAGAAATCATGCATGAGGAACTGGCCGTGTTGGAAAATCTGATGGCCGATATTCGGCTTGAAGCTTTACTTGATGCTGAGGTGTTCGAAAATATTTGCCTGGAATATGATGCTGTTTTCATAGACAGAGACTCGGTTTTTGGGATTGAACTCCCGATACAATGTGACAGCAACGGTCTGGTTACAATTGATTCCGTGACCGGCGCGACCAGCAGGGATAAGGTTTTTGCCGGTGGCGGAACCTGTCGACTTGGAGCCTATTCTCCTGTCTTTGAGACTTTGTCTGGAAAGAAGGGTGCTCTATCCATTGAGCGATTTCTCCAGAAGTCGAAGATTGATCATGCCAGGGAAAAGGAAGGCCCTTTTAAAACCCTCTTGGTTACGAAAACAGAAGGCCTAGCGAAGATTCCACGTGTTCAATCTCTTGCCGGAGTCATTGATTTCAGCGATGAAGAGGCTATACGGGAAGCATCACGCTGTATCCAGTGCGACTGCATGGAGTGTGTGAAAGTTTGCCTGTATATGGAACGCTACCGGGCTTACCCGAAGAAGTATGCACGTTCAATATTCAACAATGAACATGTGCTATATGGTTCGTCACGAACCAAAAACCTGTTTGTCAATTCGTGTTCTACCTGCGGACTTTGCGAAACGGTCTGTCCGAACAATTTCTATATGGGTGAGCTTTGTTTGCAAGCGCGTCGTACATTGTATGAGCGTAAGCTAATGCCACCTTCTTTTCACGAGTTTGCTTTGCAGGATATGGCCCACAGTAACGGTGAAGATTTTTCTGTCTGCCGTCATGAGCCTGGGAAAAATGAAAGTGCCTACCTGTACTTTCCCAGTTGTCAGCTCTGTGCCAGCTCACCGGGTGAGGTGTTGACGTCATACCGTTATCTGCAGGGGAAGCTCTCGGGAGGGGTTGGTATCATGCTTGGCTGTTGCGGAGCACCTGCCTATTGGGCTGGACAGGACGGTCTTTTTAAGGAATCAGTAGAAAAGATACGGAAAGAATGGGCGCAGATGGGTAACCCCTGTGTCATTACCGCATGCTCGACCTGTGCAAACATTCTCGGGGGACAGTTGCCGGAGATGGAAATTGATTCCATTTGGACAATACTGGAAGGATTTGGTCTGCCGGCAGGAAACAATTCATTTGCAACTGCTTTGAAGGGGACAACGATTTCGGTTGTGGACCCATGCATTACCCGCCATGCCCCTGAAACCAGGGAGAGTGTTCGGCGTATCGTGACAGCACTTGGTTTTAATCAAAAAGAACTCCCCTTGAGCGACAGTCACCCCGAGTGTTGCGGGTATGGCGGTCTCATGTACAATGCCAATCCGAAATTGGCAGAAGACGTTATCGCCCATCGCGTGGAAAAGTCTCACTTTTTACCTGAAAAGTTCAAGTCGCCTGATGGCTGGTTTCGCTCAGAAATGTTGCCGGATTCCGATACGGTTTACTACAAAACAGCAGTATATGATAATGACTATCTTGCCTACTGTGCCATGTGCAGAGACAATCTGGCAGCCGCCGGCAAGAGGACTGCGCATCTGCTGGAGCTCATCTTCCCTAACGATGATGGCGCTGACCCGGCGTCCCGAGGAGCAATAACCTGGTCCGAGCGCAGAGAAAACCGTGCTTTGGTCAAGGAAAACATTCTGCGCGGATTTGGGGAAATGGGGAACGTGGTTTCGGCAGAACATGAAGCAATCAAGGTACTAATGACCCCTGAAGTTTTCAGAAAAATTGACCGGAGAAGAATTCTCAAGGATGACATCCGGAAAGTCATTAATCTTGCCGAAAAAACCGGGAAAAAGCTGATTAACAAGGAAACCGGCAACTTTTTGGCGTATTTCCAGCCTGAGAATGTTACGTTTTGGGTTGAATATTCTGTCGATGGGGATGATTTCAGAGTCCATAATGCCTATTGTCACAGAATGAAAATCGTGGGGACAAAAAAATGAATTTTTCACAAGAGGCCGCCGAGTGGACATGTTCGTCCTGCAATGGGGACCTTGCTCTCCAAAAGGTTTTTTTTACCTACATGAAGGGGAATTTTGAAGTCGATCTTCCCGCCTGTGCTCAGTGTGGTCTTGTGCTTGTTCCGGAAAGTCTGGCCGTTGGCAAGATGGCGGAAGCTGAAAGAATCCTTGAAGACAAGTAGTCAGAAGAAACAGCCGGTTCAGGCTTTGGCGGCACTGCATGAATCGGCTTCTTTGCGTGCTGTTACCGGATCTCTGCTGCGTCCGGGCGGTTTCCGCCTGACTGAGCGAGGCGTTTCCTTTTGTGGATTTCCCGACCTAGCCAGAATAGTCGATGTCGGCTGCGGTACAGGTGCATCGGTGGAATTTCTTCGAGAGAAGTTTCACTTCAGGGCACTGGGCCTTGAACTTTCCGAAAGCCTGCTCAGGGAAATCGTTCGGATGGGGCACCTCCCTCTGGCAATGGCTCGCGCGGAAGAACTTCCCATCTTACAGGGAGTTTGCGACGGGATACTTTGCGAGTGTGTGCTTTCGCTTGTTTTTGAGCCGAATTCTGCTCTGTGCGAATTTGCACGAGTGCTTCGACCAGGGGGATTTCTGGTTATGAGCGATCTTTATGATCGCGGCCGGGAGAAGTTGATGTCACGTTGTCCGGAGAACGACGTGTCAGCTCTGCGAACTCGCATGGCAATAGAGTCTTTCGTTGTGGAAGCTGGGTTTGAGGTTCTGTTGTGGGAAGACCATACAATGTATATCAAGGAATTGGCCGCTCAGCTGATTCTCAACCAGGGCGCCACTACAGATTTTTGTGATTTCTTTGCAGCTTCCGGTTCAGGGTGCAGCGGATCATCGAGACTGATGACGTTTCCTGGGCCGGGATATTTTCTAATGGTTGCGCAAAAGAAGTGACAGGAGGGTGTTCCAATGGATGACCTGATGTTTCGCATGATGGATTTGAAGTCCAAAGGTTTCTATTGCAGCCAGATTATGATGCTGCTGGCACTTGAGGCACAGGAAAAGGAAAACCCCGATCTTATCCGTGCCATGGCGGGGCTTGCTTTCGGTGTAGGAATCGGCGAAGTGTGCGGTGCATTAACCGGGGGTGCTTGTATCCTTTCACTCTATGCCGGAAAAGGAACTGAAGAAGACGAGGAGCATTTTTGCTTGATGAGCATGCTCAATGATCTTGGCGAATGGTTCCGCGAAACGTATGGCGGACAATATGGTGGTATAAGCTGCAATACAATTACTGAAGATGGCACTCTGAGAAATGAGAGGTGTGGTGCAGTAGTGGCAGCCACCTATCAGAAGGTGCTGGAACTTCTCATTGAAAACGATTTTGATCCTTGCGAGGGGAAATAATGGAGGTTTGTTCAAGGGATTCTCTTGCTGAAACAGAGAGCCTCTGCCCCCTTTGCCTGAAAAGGATCCCGGCGGTTCGGGAAGCATCTGGTAATGATGTCTACTTGGTGAAAAATTGCCCCGAGCACGGTGAATTCCGCACCATTATCTGGCGTGGTGGGCCGGAGTTTCAAGGATGGAAAAGACAGCCCAATGTGGCACGGACCAGCGAATCCCAGACGCTTGTGAGCCGGGGGTGTCCGTTCGACTGCGGGATTTGTCCCGACGCACCGCAAGAACGCCTGTACCGCTGTCCTCGAGGTTACCTCCCGCTGCAACCTCCGCTGCGCGGTCTGTTTTGCCGATTCCGGTTCGGACTCTGATTCGGATCCTACTTTGACGGAAATCGCTGAATGGTATCGACGGGTGCTTCATGCATACGGTCCCGACATCATTATCCAGTTGTCCGGCGGGGAACCGACGGTTCGGGACGATCTCCCGACCATTATTGAGATGGGACGCTCTCTGGGTTTTCCCTTTATTCAGGTTAACACTAATGGATTGCGGCTTGCCATGGAAGAGGATTATGCTTCAGTGCTCCGTCAGGCTGGTGCCGCTTCCGTTTTTTTCCAGTTTGACGGGACGGAAGATGAAATATACAGAAAACTGAGAGGTCGCACTTTCTATGCCGAGAAGCGACGTGCCATAGAGCGGTGTGTGGAGAACGGCATCGGCGTGGTGCTGGTGCCGACCATTGTTCCCGAGGTCAATACCCATAACATCGGCGCCATCATCAAGCTGGCGCTGGAATTGTCGCCTGGCGTACGAGGGGTGCATTTCCAGCCGGTGGGTTATTTCGGTCGCGGCCCGGACGCTCCCGACAACAGCAGTCGAGTCACCCTGCCTGATATTATGCGGTCAATCGAGGAACAGACGGACGGTCTGATGCGTGCTAAAGACTTCACTCCGCCGGGGTGGGAGAATACCCTCTGCTCCTTTCACGGGACCTTTATCCCAAAGCCTGGCGGCGGCCTGCAGGCTCTCACCAGCCATGGCGGCGGATGTTGCAATTCCAGGGAAGGAAGCGATGCGCATGCGGTTTCTTTCACGGCCCGGCAGTGGTCCGCATCGCCTGCCACCAAAGGATCGGACTGTTGCTGTACAGCTTCTCTCCGATCCTACTGCAGGTATCGAAACCCTCGACGGCTTCCTGGAACAGGTGAAATCACGGATGCTTTCTGTTTCCTGTATGGCCTTTCAGGATGTCTGGAACCTGGACCTGGAACGGGTCCGTGATTGCTGTATCCATGTGGTTGCCCCCGATGGTCGGATGATCCCGTTCTGTCTCTATAACCTTACCTCCCTAAGCGGAGAGAGGTTGTATCGAGGACACTTGCGAGACCTGCCAGGTTTTTAAAACCTGGCAGGTCTGAGGTATACGTGGCAAAGCTGAAAAAGGAAATGCAATGGAAATCACCCCGCTGGAGCCTTGGATTAAAGCCAAGATCGGTACAACCGCAATCGGAGCGGACCTGCGGTCCGACATCGACCGTCATCAACTCCTTAAACTGCAAGAAACGGTCGACTACGTCCGTACTCGCGCTCCCTTCTACCAGAGGCTCTTCGACGGGGTTAGAGGATCTGATCTGAAAAGTCTTGAGGATATAGCATGTCTCCCCTTTACCACTTCCGAAGATATACAGGAAGACGATCTGAGTTTTCTCTGTGTTTCACTGTGACGAAATCTCCCGGGTGGTGACCCTTCGCACTTCGGGAACTGACTTCGCCTTCAAAAAGGATTCACTTCACTGAAGAGGATTTGGAACTGACCACCGACTTGTTCCACCACGGCATGCAGGCGTTGGTCAGACCCGGACAGCGGGTGCTCATCCTCATGCCGGCGTGAGCGGCATGGCAGTGTCGGTGACTTGATGGTCAAAGCCTGCCGCGGATGGGAGTTGAAGGGATCCCTACGGGATCGTGCTGGATGGAAGGCCGCATTGCTGAGATCTTGCAAAGGACATAGATTGCCTTATTGGGATTCCTGTCCAGGTTCTTGGACTGGTGCGTCACAGGGATGCCGAAAGTCATCCCGCAGGGAAGGATTAAAAGCGTCCTGCTAAGTGCAGATTATGTGCCGGCGGCCATCGTGTCAGAGATTGAGCGTGCCTGGGGATGCCCTGTTTTCAACCATTACGGGATGACCGAAATGGGGTTGGGGGCGGCGGTAGACTGCTGTGCGCTTCGCGGGTATCACATTCGGGAGGCTGACCTCTATATTCGAGATTGTTGATCCGGATATGGACTGCCTGTCCCGGATGGGCAACGGGCGAAGTGGTATTTTCCACTCTGACGCGAAAAGGAATGCCCCTTGTCCGATACCGAACCGGCGACCTGTCCCGGTTTATTTCCGGAGCCATGTCCCTGCGGAACGATCCTGAAACGTCTCGCATGGGTAAAGGGAAGACTTGCGGGGGTGTCCGGGTGGGGGGGAAGTCGGTTGTGACGGTTGCCGACCTGGATGAGGCGCTCTTCCCATTGCCCGGATTGCTTAATTTCCAAACCGAGAGTGCGTGGCTATCGGGAGAATGGCATCCCTGCACATCACTCTCTACACGGAAAACACTCAGCAGTGAGCCATGCTTTCCGCAAGGCCAGACATGCCCTGGAAGGAATATTCCTTCGGTGCGGGCTGCCATGGACGAGGGCGTCGCTTACCCTCGCGCCCATTCACGACAGCTCGGAGAACTGGATATCCAGCGGAAGTATCAAAAGAAAAATCATTGATGCCAGAGAAGAGAGGTAGACTTTATGCTCAAACAGCTGCAAGCCATCTGCCACATACTTGAGGATGGTGAAGACCTGGTCCAGGCGACAATAATCAAGCATGCCGGATCAACGCCCCGCTCCGTGGGTTCCAAGATGTTCATCCGTCGGGACGGATCCGTCATCGGCACCATCGGCGGGGGGCTGGTGGAATTCGAGATGCAGAAGACTTGCCCGCGAGATGTTTACGAAACCGGCAAGGCACGGATTGAAGCCGTTGACCTGTCGGGCAAAGATGCCGCGACAACAGATCAGATGATCTGTGGCGGACGACTGGAGTTCCTTCTCGAATACCTACCCGGCGATCCCGCGAAAGCAGCAGGGAGTTGCGGAAACTGGTTACCACCTCCAGGCAGGGGGAAAGGGCTATCTGATCAAGGTGCTGGACACGAAGGGAGATACCGTATCGCCCAGATGGAGCACTGCCTGGTGCAGGAGAGACTCCGTGGTTCTGGGAAATTTTTCCGGACCAGACTCATGGCTGCCGCTGCTTACGGCGGAGAGTGAGAGGAGAAAAGTGTGCTGTCATAGCATCGCTGGAAGGGCAACGATATTTTGTCGAACCGACGTTTTTGCCCGGTTCGGTATACCTGTTCGGGGCCGGACATGTCTCCCGTCCCGTGGCTGAATTGGCCTCCATGGTCGATTTTCGAGACGATTGTGCTGGATGACCGGGAGGATTTCGCCAACAGCGAACGCTTTCCCAAAGGCTGACCGGATCATCGTTATTCCTTCCTATGATAATCGTTTTTGCCGGGCTTGAGATCGGACATGGACTCTTACCTGGTGATTGTCACAAGAGGGCATCTCCACGACAAAACCGTTCTTGAGCAATCCCTGCGGACAAAAGCCGGCTATATCGGGATGATCGGCAGCAGGACGGAAACAGCGGCTGGTGTATGAGGAACTTCTGGAAAAAGGATTTTCCGAAGACGATCTGAAACAGGTCCACAACCCTATCGGACTTGGATATCGCGGCGGAAACTCCGGAAGAGATTGCTGTCAGTATCGTGGCGGAGTTGATTGCAGTGCCCGGGCGACGAACGGGCCATGTGAAACCGCGGATGAATATTGTTGCCATAGTTCTCTCAGCAGGATTTTCCTCCCGAATGGGGGAGTTTAAGCCGCTTCTCACTTTTGGTGGGATTCCTGTTCTCGAGAGGGTTATCCTCCTTTTTCAAGAGTCGGGCATCACGGATATCAGGGTTGTTCTCGGTCATCGCTGCGAAGAGCTTTGGCCGTTGGTTGAACGGCTTGCAGGCGCAGCCGGTTTTCAATGCCAGGTTCCGTGAGGGGATGTTCTCTTCCGTGCTGGCGGGAGTCGAACTGCTCTTGATGCGAAGGTGGAGGCTTTTTTTCTGCTGCCGGTTGATATCCCTCTGGTACGTCATGAAACCGTCAAAACTCTTGTCCGGGCATAGCCGAGAGGGGAAGGGTGGGATTTATTATCCAGTATGCAAGGGGAAGAGGGGACATCCGCCTCTCATATCAGGACAGTACCGAGAGGAGATTCTTTCCTGGGAGTGGGGAGGGTGGGTTGAAGGGGGTCCTTTCCCGGCATGAGAATGAAGCGGTCGATGTGGAGACCTGCGATGAGACGATCCTGCTTGATATGGATACCTCCGCACAGTATGAGCGGCTCCGGGGGATTTGGTTGCGGGAGTTTTGTCTTTTGCCCCAGGAATGTGAAGAGCTTCTGGTCAGGGAGTTTGCCGTAGAGAGACCGCTCCTCGATCATTGCCGGAAGAGTGGCGAAGTCTGGCAGTGTTTCTGGCAAAGAAACTGAATGAGGCAGGATGTTGCCTTGAAGTCGATTGCATCGAAGCAGCGGCTCTCCTCCATGACCTGGCAAAAGGCCATCCGGACCATGCTGCAAAAGGAGCTGAAATCCTGGCGGAAAAAGGGTTTGTCGATCTTGCGAGACTTGTTGCCGTCCATATGGATATCCGTGTCGCAGAGGATGATCTTATTATGCCGGCCGAGATCCTCTATCTTGCCGATAAATTGGTCAGCAGAAATCATTGCGTAACACTTGAGGAACGTTTTGCCCCTCGTTTGAAGAGTCCTGCTCTCGACCCCGACATCCGAAAGGCGGTCCATCAACGTTTGCAGGATGCCCAGTTCATCAAGGCGAAGGTCGAAAACAGGCTGGGTCGACTCCTCTATGAGTTGCTGAGAGAAAACAATTTCATGTGATAGATTGGTATTTATTTTGGAATGTGAACGGAAAAAAGTTGATAGGCGCGTCATTCTTCTGATGCGCCACGGTGATTCCCGGCAGGATCATCTGAAACGTTATGTGGGCCATACAGACACCCTCCTCAACGAAAGAGGGCGTGCCCAGGCTGAAAGCTTGCGTCAGGAGGTGATGGGAATCCCTTTTGCCGGCTTCTTCTGTAGCACGTTGCGGCGATCGCAGGAAACCGCCCGGATTATAGCGGAAAAGAGGGATGTTGCCGTAATTCCGGTGCCTGAGTTTTGTGAAATATCCATGGGCTTGTGGGACGGCCGAAGCATGGAAGAAGTGAGAGGCACTTTCCCGGAAGAATACCGGAAACGGGGCGAGGACCCTGCGCATCATACCGCTCCGGGGGGAGAAAGTTTTGCGGAGCTTCAAGACCGTGTCATCCCGGCATTTGACGAAATTTTGCGTGATAGTGAGGGTCCGATACTGATTGTGGGACATGCAGGTGTCAACAGGGTTCTTCTCTCTCACCTCCTTGGAATGCCTTTAGCAAACCTCTTTCGCCTTGGACAGGACTATGCGTGCCTGAATATTCTTGTCAGGGAAAATGGTCTGTTCAGGGTGCATGCAATGAACCTTACTACTCTAGCCGGTTGTAACTCTGCTATTTTCAGTGGGTCGCCGCCGGATTGTCCACGTTGAATCATCGGAGATCGTGAAAAAAGTCTACACAGGCTTCTGATGCAAGCTTTTCCTCACCCTGAAGTAGTATGAATTTTGGAGCTGCTCGATGCTTGAACCGATATTTCTTTCCCTGAAAGTTGCCATTGTGGCTGTAGCTGTAGACTTTTTTATTGGCCTCGGCATTGCCAGGACCATGGCGCGGAAAGAGTTCCCGGGGAAAAATATCGTGGAATCGCTCATCATCCTTCCCATGGTGCTCCCCCCGACGGTTCTGGGCTACGGTCTGCTGATCCTTCTGGGCAAGCGGGGACCGATCGGAAGTTTCCTGCTGGAGACATTTGATATCCAGCTGGTATTTACCTGGTGGGCGGCGGTCATCGCCTCTGCGGTTGTCTCGTTTCCCCTCATGTACCAGAGTGCCAAGGCGGCCTTTGCCGGGGTTGACCTTTCACTGGAGCAGGCGGCACGAACTCTAGGTTCTAAGGAGCTACGGATTTTCCTGACCATCACCCTGCCGCTGGCGTGGCCCGGCATCCTTGCGGGACTGGTGCTGTCCTTTGCCCGTGCACTGGGCGAATTCGGCGCAACACTGATGGTGGCGGGGAACATTCCTGGAAAGACCCAGACGATCCCCCTGGCTATCTATTTTGCCGTGGAGATGGGGGATACGGATGCGGCCCGGAACCTGGTGCTGGTGATTACCCTGCTATCCTTCGGAACCGTTTTCTGGATCAATTGGTGGAGCCGCAAAAAGCTCCATGTATGGAAGAAAGGAGAAGCCCGTCATGCTGAAAGTGAACATCCTTAAGGTTTTTCCCGGAATTACGATTGATGTCTCCTTCGAGTTCGGGAGAGGATTTCTGGTGTTGTTCGGCCCATCCGGTTCGGGAAAGAGCACCATTCTGAACTGCATTTCCGGCCTGCAGCAGCCTGACAGGGGGAGTATTTCCCTGAATGGAAAGGACTTCTTCTCTTCCTCGGACAAGATTGCTATCCCTGCCCGAAGCCGACGCATCGGCTACGTGTTTCAGGATTATGCCCTCTTCCCTCACATGACGGTTAAAGATAACGTTATGTACGGCATTCCTGATCGATGTAAAAAAGGGAAGGGGTATCGGGTTGGTGCCTTCGATCTTATGCAAATGCTTAGGATCGAGCAGTTGCAGGATCGTTATCCGGGTCAACTTTCAGGTGGTGAGAAACAGCGCGTTGCTGTTGCGCGTGCGCTCATGGTGGAACCGGATCTGCTTTTGCTGGACGAGCCGCTTTCCGCCCTGGACCATTCGAACAGGAAAAACCTGCAAATGGAGTTGAAGCAGCTTCAGCAAACTTGGAACATTCCCTTTGTGCTGGTAACGCACAGTCGCAGAGAGATGCATTTGCTTGCAGACGAAATTCTTTTTCTTGATCAGGGAAAGAAACAAACCCACGTGTTTCCCGCCGTTCGACGCAGGGGGCTCAGTCTGGCTTCCTGACGTCCGTGTCTGTCGAATAATTCCCACATCCATCCTTTTAAGGGATGTATTCTGTTACAATATCTGCAATAATCCGCCGTTTTATTTGATAGCAAATTGAATAATATCCTGTTTTTCGATTGTTTTATGAAATACGGATGCTGATGGATAGTGTCTATGCTTTCAAGATTTGGAAGCTGCTTGTATGCGAAGGGCGTGCTGCATCGTCAAGCTGCCAGATTTTTGTAAACGGTCAAGGATATCAGCCTGGTAGAGGGAAGGTTTCGGAGAAAAAACTCTTGACAGGTCGCATATTGTGTATTATAAACCTTTCCCCGGTTCGTTGTAACTAAACATAAAGTTTAGAACTACTAAACACAGTTGTTGACAAAAAGTTTAGAATGGCTAAACTAAGCGCAAAACTAAAAGTTTACAATTACTAAACTTGGGGGATTTCTTGAAAATCGGTGAGCGTTTAAAAAGGCTGAGGATGATTAATTCTCTGACCCAGGAGGAGCTCGCCAGTCGGGCTGACCTTACCAAGGGTTACATCTCACAGCTTGAGAACGATGCCACGTCCCCTTCCATTGCCACTTTGAGGGATATTGTCGAAGTCTTCGGCGTTACCATGGAAGAATTTTTTGCCGAGCCTTCGCGGGGGGCGGATGTCGTCTATGGTGCTGACGCCCGGGTCCAGTCCACCGGTGACGATGACGGCATCAAGGTGGAACTTCTGGTTCCCGGCGCCCAGAACCGTGAGATGGACCCGGCTCTGGTGACAATCAAACCGGGTGAGGAGATGAAGGAGCAGGATTATCATGAAGGGGAAGAGTTCGGCTATGTCCTGCTTGGCAGGATTACCTTGCAACTCGATGACCAAGTATATACGGTGAAAAAGGGTGAGTGCTTCTACTTCAGTTGTGACAAGAAGCACTCGGTAAAAAATCCCGGCAAAACGGATGCAAAAATACTCTGGGTGGTTACACCCCCTACGTTTGATTATTGAGTATGACTGTTCGGAATAAAGGAGAACTGACCATGAGCAAAGTGCTGATTATAGGAGCCGGCGGAGTGAGCAGGGTGGTTGTTCACAAGTGCGCCCAGGCGTCTGATATTTTTACGGAAATTACCCTCGCATCCCGCACGGAATCCAAGTGCAAAGCGATTGCGGCAGAGATAGATTTTCCGATCAAGACTGCTCGGGTGGATGCCGATAACGTTTCCGAGCTTGTGGAATTGCTAAAAAAGGAGAAGCCGAGTCTCGTAATAAATGTCGCGCTGCCGTACCAGGACCTGACAATCATGGATGCCTGCCTCGAGGTTGGGATTGACTATCTGGACACCGCAAATTACGAACCCCTGGAAACCGCCAAGTTCGAGTACAGCTGGCAGTGGGCTTATCACGATCGTTTTCGAGAGCAAGGCCTCATGGCCTTGCTGGGAAGCGGTTTCGATCCGGGCGTGACCAATGTTTTCACCGCTCTGGCGGCGAAGAAATACCTGGACGAGATCCATGAGCTGGACATCATCGACGCCAATGCCGGTTCCCATGGCCAGCCCTTTGCCACCAACTTCAATCCCGAGATCAACATCCGAGAGGTCACTGCCCCCTGCCGTCACTGGGAAAATGGCGTTTGGGTGGAGACCGGAGCGCTGGCCACCAAGCGGAGCTTCGACTTCCCGGAGGGAATCGGGCCAATGAACATCTACCGCATGTACCATGAGGAGATGGAGTCGCTGGTCAAGCACATCCCCACCATCAAGAAAGCCCAGTTTTGGATGACCTTCTCCGATAACTATCTGAAGCACCTGGAGGTGCTGCAGAATATTGGAATGACACGTATCGATGAAGTAGAGTTCAACGGTCAGAAGATTGTTCCCCTGCAGTTCCTCAAGGCGCTGCTTCCTGATCCGGGCAGCCTCGGCCCTCTTACCAAAGGGAAGACTTGCATCGGCATCATCGCCCGTGGCGTTAAGGACGGCAAGCGGAAGCAGGTCTACATTTACAACATTTGCGACCATGAAGAGTGTTACCGAGAGGTCAACTCCCAGGCCATCAGCTACACCACCGGTGTGCCTGCCGCAGTGGGGGGCATCATGATGCTCAGCGGTGCCTGGCGGGGTGATGGGGTCTACAATATGGAGCAGTTCGACCCGGAGCCGTTTCTGGATAAACTCTCGGCTATGGGGCTGCCGCATGTGGTGGTAGAAGGCGAATGGCCTGAGCTGTAAAGACAAAATAATTTGCCACAGAGGTCACAGCGGACTAAGAGGAAAAGCAAAAGGTGCAAAACCCGGCAGTCTCATCCAGAAATGCATTGGAGCATCTTGCTGAAAAAACAAATTTCTCTGTGATCTCTGTGTCCTCTGTGGCAGAAAAAAGGTTTTTCATTTGATCGGAATTGATATCGAAAAAATCCTTGAACTCGCCCCTTCTCCATCGTACGTGGTGGATTTGGGTCGACTTCGCCATAACCTCGCCATTTTGGATTCAGTCCAGAAACGGAGCGGCGCGAAAATTCTCATGGCGCTGAAGGCTTTTTCCATGTGGAGCGTCTTTCCCCTTATCGGCAGACCCTGCGTGGAGTCTGTGCCAGTTCACCGTGGGAGGCGAGGCTCGGCCGCGAGGAGTTCCGTGGTGAGGTGCACAGCTTTGCCGCAGCCTTCAAGGAAAGTGATGTCCGGGAATTGCTCCGGATTTCGAACCACCTGGTGTTCAATTCCTTTGACGCAGCTGGAGAGGTTTCGTCCCTTGTGGGAGAAGGAGCATGGCCGCGTTTCCATCGGCCTGCGGGTTAACCCGGAGCATACGGAAGGGCATACGGCGATCTATGACCCCTGCGCACCCAAGTCCCGACTCGGTATCAGGCGGGCGGAGTTCGAGGGGCGTTCCCTGGCCGGAGTGGAGGGGCTTCATTTTCATACGCTCTGCGAGCAGCTCTTCGAACCGCTGCAACGGACCGCCGTTGTGTTCGAGAATAAATTCGGGGAATTTCTGCCAGGGATGAAATGGTTGAACCTGGGAGGCGGGCACCATATAACCCGTGAAGGCTACGATATCGATGCACTCGTCGAACTGGTCAGGTATTTTCGGGAAAAATATGGATTGGAGGTTTACCTGGAGCCTGGAGAGGCCATTGCCATAGGCACAGGAATCCTGGTGAGCGAGGTTCTGGACGTGGTGCGTAACGAGGCGGAGATTGCAATCCTTGATGTCTCTGCCACCTGTCACATGCCGGATATTCTGGAGATGCCCTACCGACCTGGTATCAAGGGTGGCTTCGATGCGGGTGACAAGCATTACACCTATCGTCTTGCCGGCCCGTCGTGTTTGGCAGGGGACGTTATTGGCGACTGGTCGTTCGATCAGCCGCTTTCGCCCGGCGACCGTCTGGCTTTTCTTGACATGGCTCACTACACTATGGTTAAGACCACCACCTTCAATGGCATCCAGCATCCTCACATCTGTACCTTCGAGCCGGACACGGGAGAATTGAAAGTGGTACGGAGTTTTACCTATCAGGATTTCAAGAGTCGCTTGTCGTAACGTCAACAGGGTAGGGGCTCCGCTTGTTGTCCCCCTGGCTGTTTTTGGTGCACGTGCGAGGCATGCAGCGCAGATATGTTTCTATAATTACTTGTAAAGGTTGGTGAATTGCCTATGGAACGCTGGTCGATCAATGATTCTGCAAAAATATATAACATCAACAATTGGGGCTCAGAACTTTTCTCCATCAATAAGAAGGGGAATATCTGCGTTCACCCTTCGCCCAATTCCAAACATTCGATCGATCTGCGGGCACTGATCGACGACCTGATCAAGCGGAAGATCAAGCCGCCCATTCTGCTCCGCTTCATGAATATCCTCGAAGGGCGTATCGCCAGTATCAACCGGGTTTTCAAAAACGCCATACAGGAGAATAACTACCCGGCAAAATACCAGACTTTTTACCCGATCAAGGTTAATCAGCAGCGACAGGTGGTCGAGGCGATTACCAAGTTTGGCAAGAAGTTTGAGATAGGTCTGGAGGCGGGATCGAAGCCGGAACTGGTTGCGGCCATATCTCTTGCCACCGGTAACGGTCTGCCGATTATTTGTAATGGTTATAAAGATACGGAGTTTATCGAAACGATTCTGTATGCAACCAGGGTGGGCTACGACATCACCATTGTGGTGGAAAAGCTCTTTGAACTGGAAAAAATCATCGACCTTGCCAAAAAGACCGGTATTACTCCGAAGTTGGGTATCAGGGTGAAGCTTTCCTCCAAAGGTACCGGCAAGTGGGCCACTTCAGGGGGCGAGGATGCAAAATTCGGACTCAAGATTTCCGAGCTTATCGCGGCCGTCGAGATCCTGCGTGAAAATAACATGGTTGAAAACGTCAGCCTCCTCCATTTCCATATCGGCAGCCAGATAACCAAGATTGATAAGATCAAGAATGCCCTTATCGAGGGAACCCGCGTTTATGTGGAACTGAAAAAACTGGGAGTCAATCTGCAGTATCTGGATATTGGCGGTGGCCTTGGTGTAGACTACGACGGGTCAAAGTCCAGTTATTTTTCCAGCGTCAATTATTCCATCGAAGAATACGCCAACGACGTTGTCTACCAGGTCAAGAATATCTGTGACGAAGCGGGCGTTGAGTGCCCGAATATCATCTCTGAATCAGGGCGGGCGACGGTTGCCCACTATTCGGTGCTGGTTACCAATGTTCTCGATACCAATACCCAGAATATCATGCCGGATTATGAGTCCATGCTGGAGGAGCCGGAGAAGCTTTCCCCTACGGTCAAGAAGCTTGTGGCAATCTACAAGAGTATCGACCGGCACTCACTTCGCGAAGACTACCATGACACCATCCAGCTCATCCAGGAGGCTGTCAGCCTCTTTAATCTCGGCTATCTGAACCTGAGCGATCGGGCACTTGCCGAATGGCTTTGCGCAAAGATCATCCGGAAAATCAACAGTATCGTCGAAAAGATCAAACCGATCCCCGATGAACTGCAGAATTTTCAGCTCAGCTTGCGTCAAACCTACTTTGCCAACTTTTCGCTCTTCCAGTCGGTTCCCGACTCGTGGGCCATTGACCAGCTGTTCCCTATTGTGCCCATTCAGCGCCTTAACCAGAAACCTGATGTTATCGCCTCTATCGCCGATATTACCTGCGATTCCGACGGGGAGATCACCAGTTTTGTTGGTGAGAACGGTCGTACCAAATATCTCCCCATACATAAAATTCGCAGCGACGAGAAATACTTCATCGGCTTTTTCCTGATCGGTGCCTACCAAGAGATTCTGGGCGACATGCATAACCTTTTTGGCGACACCAATGCGGTGCACATAACCTTTAACAAAAAGACCAATTACAAGATCGATACGGTGATCAATGGCGATGCCACTTGGGAAAGTCTCAAATATGTCCAGTACGAGGGTAGCAAGATTCTGAAGACTGTCCGGGATAACCTGGAAAAAAGTGTCGCCTCGCGAAAAATATCCATTGAAGAAAGCAGCCACTTTCTGGAACTACTCGACAGAACTCTTCAGGGTTACACCTATCTGGGAGAATAACTGATCCTTGAAACGTCAGGAAAACTAAAATGCCTCCGCATTCCAGGTAAGGAATGTCGGAGGCTTTTTTATTCAGGCTTGAATCAGGCATACCTAGTGTCCCGTGCGGTTAGTTCGCTGTAATAATTCTGAGGAGTGCTGGCTCCTGACAAGGCGAGGCGACAGCAGGCATAATGGGGCTTTGACGAGGAGCATCAACGCAGCAGTGGCCAAAAGAACCGGAATTAGAAGGATGGAATTAACCACCCCGGACACTAGGTCTGGCTAAGCAGGGAGGGTTCAAGAACCAGTCGCCATGATTTTGTTCTTTGCGAGGGGAAAGTGCTGACAAAAGCGGCAAGCATTCAGGGGGGGCGGGAGTTATTTGACTGTGAAGGTATCGAAAATACCGTGGTACAGGGATGGCGAGCATCTTGCATTTTGTAAAGAATTCGTTATGTATAAGCGCGAGGCAAGGAGTAATATATGACAGTTGCATGCAAAGGCAGTACGGTAACCGTTCACTATATCGGTACTCTTGATAATGGCAGGGTCTTCTACAGCACCCCCGACGATGAGCCGTTGATATTCGTTGTTGGATCCGCTGATGTTTTTCCAGCTTTGCAAGAGGCAATTATCGGTATGGAACCAGGTGAAACGAGAAATGTCTTTATTCCCGCCGCTGAGGCCTTTGGCCCGAGGCTGAAAGAAAACATCATCAGGGTTGATCGGTCGATTTTTCCGCAAGAAAAACCTCTCGAAGTCGGCAAGAAGTTGAGTGTTGAATTCTCGTCCGGTCAGGGACGGGAGATGATGATGGCTGAGGTGAGCGATACCGAGGTTACCCTTGACGGGAATCATCCCCTGGCAGGTTATGATCTTACCTTTGCCCTTCGACTGGAGTCTGTTGATTGATCTTTCGCAGGTTGAGGATAATTCATTGAAATATTACACTAAAATTGCTATTTTCTAAGTTTCTGAAGGAAAAACTTTTTTCCGGCTATTTCCATCAAGTATCTGCTCAGGGTAGTTGGCTGTTGTTACACAACACGGCTGATTCATGCAATCTGTATCTGTACTTTTCACGCACTCGCAAATTCTAATTGTCATGCCTGAATGGCTGTGTAAAACATTAAAGATTTAAGTATGTTACAAATTTAATCCCGCTTATATTTTTACGGGAATGACTTGATGCGAGAGCAATAATTTTGGCAAAACGACCTAGATTCGAAGGAGGGCACACTATGAAAAAAAGTATTATCGCCGTGCTTGTACTACTTCTGGTTCCTGCTGTATCCTTTGCAGCCAATACAATGCAGGATGGTCTGTGGGAGATAAAAACGCAGATGGAGATGCCGGGCATGCCCATGAAGATGCCACCCACGGTCACGAAGCATTGCTATACAAAAAGTGACGTTTCAGACCAGAAGAAAATTATCTCCCGTGATAAGAACTGCACCGTCACCGATTTGAAGACATCTGCTAATCAAGTGACCTGGAAGATGCAGTGTACTGGAAAGAATGCCGCAACCATGACCGGCTCGACTATTTTTGGCAGTGATTCCTACACTTCGGTCATGAAGATGAATAGCCATGGCCAGAATATGATCATGAAGGTCAGAGGAAAGCGTTTGGGGAATTGTAAATAGTTTCCATCCGGAAACTCCGGATGAAACCAAATAGTAGTGCAGTGAATTCGTTTGGTTACAAGACGCCTTCTTGTCAGCTGTATAGGGATTTCAGAAACTCTGTCCCAAGTGTCGCTCATTTCTCACTCATTGAGTTTTAAGGGAAATCAGTCGTTCCATGAAAATACTTGTAACCAATGACGACGGAATTCATGCCCCGGGTATTCTGTCCCTTGCTGAGGCTCTCAGAAAGGTGGGAGAGGTTGCCGTGGTGGCCCCTGACAGGGAGCGGAGTGCTGTCGGACATGCCCTGACGCTTCACCACCCTCTCAGGGCCCTGCAGATGGGACCTGATGTTTTCGCCGTTGATGGGACCCCGACTGACTGCGTCAACCTGGGTATTCATAATCTCCTTTCGTTTAAACCTGATATTGTTGTCTCCGGTATAAACCGTGGTGCAAACCTTGGAGATGACGTAACCTATTCCGGGACGGTTGCTGCGGCCATGGAAGCCACCCTGATGGGGATTCCCGCCTTTGCCGTCTCCCTGGCAACGCAGGGGATGGGAATGCACTACGATTCAGCAGCGGAATTCGCAGCCAGACTTGCCCGCCAGATCCATGAAAAGGGACTTCCCAACGATACCTTTCTGAATGTAAATGTACCTGATCTGCCTTTTAACGACCTTCTTCCCTCCAGCATCACCAGCCAGGGAAGAAGGCGTTATGAGGGAAACATCGTCGGCAAGCTTGATCCCAGGGGACAAAAATACTATTGGATAGGAAGTGCGGAATTGTCTTTTCTCGATCTTGAAGGAACTGATTTCTACGCGGTTTCACGGGGGCATGTTTCCATCACTCCGCTCCACCTGGATCTGACGAATTACACATCCTTGCAGGTTTTGCGCGATTGGGGTCTTGACTAGTTACAGAAGGTGAACCGTTCTATTGGACATTTTAGTCCTTCTTTGATATAAAGCTCACTCCGCTGGTCGGTTTTGAGGGGTGGCATGAATTTCGATATAGCAAGAAAAAGAATGGTGGAAAACCAGGTTATTGGCCGGGGGATTCGAGATCGCCGCGTAATTGAGGCAATGCAGAAAATCCCGCGGCATTTATTTGTCGAGGAGGCCATGGCTGCACAGGCCTATAACGACAACCCGCTGCCGATTGGCGAGCGTCAGACTATTTCCCAACCATATATGGTAGCTCTGATGACGGAGCTTCTGGAACTGAAGGGCAAGGAAAGGGTTCTCGAGATTGGAACCGGTTCGGGATATCAGGCTGCCGTTCTTGCCGTTCTCGCCGACCGGGTCTATACCATGGAAAGAATCCGTCCGCTTGCCATGCGAGCCCGTAAGGTTCTGGACAGCCTTGGACTCCTGAATGTCAATATCAAAATCGATGATGGAACCTGCGGCTGGGAAGAGGAAGCCCCCTTTGACGCCATCATTGTCACGGCTGGTGCGCCTGAGATTCCCGATGATTTGGTTACACAACTGGCGCCGGGTGGGTGCCTGGTTCTGCCGGTCGGCAACCAGATTTCTCAAACATTGGTCCGGGTTCGCAAGGGAGTTGATGGGGCCGTATCGGTTGAGCAGTCAATTGGTTGTCGTTTCGTGAAATTGATTGGCAAGCATGGCTGGGAGGCAGAGTAGCTTGCCTTTCACCCTTGCGGACTTCCAGTACGTCAGGGAGCCCGCTGATATGCCGGAGTCTTTGTTTTTTCGGATACTTACCTATGCCTGGGGGGATACACCGTGAGCGATAAACTTCTGGAAGAAGTTGATGAGCCTGAAACCAATGAGGAACCTGAGCCGTCCTCTTCGGCAGAGCCTGATGACACACTGGCAGATGAACCTGAAGAACCCGAAGAGGTAGCGAAGGTTGTCTACGACGGTCATTACGATGATGCTATCAAGCATTATCTGCGGGAAATTCAGAAAACCTCCCTGTTGACTGCGGAGGAAGAGAAGGCTCTTGCCAGGCGAATCGATCTTGGTGACAAGGCGGCTCGAGATAAGATGATCGAATCAAATCTCCGCCTGGTAGTCAAGATCGCTAAACGCTATATAAACCGTGGACTTCCCTTTATCGACCTCATTGAAGAAGGGAATATCGGCCTGATTAAGGCGGTGGAGCGCTTCAAGCTTTCCAAGGAATGCCGCTTTTCTACGTACGCTACCTGGTGGATTCGTCAGTCTATCGAGAGGGCACTGGTGAATCAGTCGCGGATCATCCGCCTTCCGGTCCATGTTTCCGATGACATTAACCGGATGCTGAAAATAACCAGGATGCTTGTTCAGGATTTGAACCGCGAACCAACGACCAAGGAAGTCGCTACCAGGATGGAAGTGAATCCCTCGTATGTGAGGAGACTGATGGTCCTCCTGAAGAAGACCTATTCCATCGAAATGCCGATGGGCGAGAACAGTGATTATTTCCTGATCGACACGATCGAGGATACCTCGAATCACTCCCCAGCGACCCTTCTTGAGGACGTCAACAAGTTCGAGATGGTTTCAGAGTGGTTGAGGGAACTTTCGGAAAACGAACAGAAGATTATCGCCATGCGCTTTGGACTTGACGATAAGGAGCCACAGACCCTTGACACGATCGGGAGAAGTTTTGGCGTTACCAGAGAGCGCATCCGGCAGATAGAAGCGAAGTCTCTGGAAAAATTGAGAAAAATGCTCCAACTGAGTGAATCTAAGGGCGGAGCAGACTCGTAGTCCTGATACGGGGCTACGGAGGCAAGGGATTTCAGCGTCACAATAGCATCTGGATAAGGAGAGCAGTATGGATGATTTGAAAAATATAATCAGGGATATTCCTGATTTTCCGAAAAAGGGAATCATTTTTAAGGATATTACAACACTGCTTGCCGATGCGCCATCCTACCAGCGTATGGTGGATCTTCTTTCCCATCGCTACGTCGGGCAGAAAATCGACAAGGTGGTGGGGGTTGAGGCACGCGGTTTCATAATCGGCGCTGCGCTTGCGTACAAGCTTGGCGCAGGGGTTGTTCTCGTACGAAAACCGGGCAAACTTCCCGGGGAGACAGTGAAGAAAAGTTACGAGCTGGAATATGGCACCGACACTCTAGAAATTCACGTAGATGCAATTAAAAAAGGCGAAAGAATACTGATAGCCGATGACCTCTTGGCCACGGGAGGCACTATTTCAGCGGTAGTGGAACTGGTAGACGGAATGGGTGGAGAAATCGTCGAGTGCTGCTTTATGGTCGAGTTGGCTTTCCTGAACGGACGCAAGCGTCTTCCAGAAAACAAGGTCTTTTCTCTGCTGACCTATTAGCAGTCATTCCACGGGTTCCCGCCGAACGCGGCTGGAAAACTCCTTGCCAAAAAGGAGTCCCTGGTATATAAAAATAGATCTATTTTGTCCCCGTAGCTCAGCCGGATAGAGCACTTCCCTCCTAAGGAAGGGGCCGGACGTTCGAATCGTCTCGGGGACGCCAATAAAATCAAAGGGTTATGGTTTTTGCCATAACCCAATTTCTTTGTCTAATGGCAAAATGTTGCCGCTTTGTTGCCGTTTTTAGGTTCCTTGTGAGGTTGCGGTTTTATGTGATGATCAGAATAAAACCGCACCATTTCCAGGGCAACTGCAGCAACTATCATTCTTCCACCGCTCTGCTCAACCTTGCTTCTGATCATATTTCCCACTGGTGAATCATCAAGGAATGGAGGAATAGGAGCAAATCTCGCCTCCCTTGCTGGCAATTCAAATTCTTCATAGCTTGTAAGGTCACGATCCTTTAAAATTCTCTTGATGATGTTGAACATTATTTTCTCCTTGGCGAGAGAGATCATCAAGCAAGCATTTCAATGGCGAAAATGTAACAATATTTAGTTGTTGTCGTAATTGCTTTCTAACTTCTCAGAAAGAGGCATGCCCTTAACTTTCAATGACTCGCCGTTTTTTTCATGGTACTTTATTCTTTCAAGCACTATTTCAAATTTCTGCCGATCTTTACCAATCCCTGCTTTCTGTGGATAATTTTTACAGTTGTATTCTTTCGTAAATCCATTGCTAAAGACTATTCCGAGCCCCCTCAGTGCTTTAAGAGGCTTTACACCAATTGGCGTAGCACGTACGTGCTCATCAAGGTCTTTGACAGGCAATTTCATTCCACGCTCTAACCAGCTATTCAAATCCAGCCCTGCAGTTTCCGAGCTTGTATTTACTGGATCAACAAGACTGACATCAACTTTTGATACTTTGTTGGAAGGTTTTTCAGGAACTGATTTGGTATTTTTTACATTGCTGGTTTTAGCCTCCATTTCTTTATTCTCCCGTCGGTGTAGTTGGGTATGACAGCCTTGGCAGAGTGGCTCCAGGTATTTTATTGGATCTGAATAATCGTGATTATGGTAGTCTATTCGACCAGTCTCTTTGCCACAGCGATTGCATTTCATCGGCGGAGGAATGATCCCTGCAGCTATTGCTGCTTTTGTCTTTTTTAGCGACTCGCGCCGTTCTTTTGCCGTCCATCCCTTGTAATCTCTCATCTTGAACACCTCCGAATTCCCTAAATTCTTTTCAAGTCGCTATTGAGCGGTTCACGCGTGAACGTGAATCGGAGATCTTAACAAATGGAACATTTGGTCTGTGCACATTAGAATGATTGTCGGTTCAATTAAGCGAATCCCGCGTAACACGGGCGGCTAAGATTACATGTTAATCTAAACAAGTCATACTTGATGGTCTCGCAAATTCTCCAAACAGTTCCCTCCCCACTTGCGGGGGAGGGTTAGGGTGGGGGGTAAGTTGCCAATATTCTGCATGTTGCAGCTTCACCCACCCCTTAGCCCCCTCCCGCTTGCGCGCCGAAGCGCTACAGCGCGCAGGCCCGTCAAGGGCGGGGGAATGACTTTTTGCGAAGCCATCAAGACTGGGAGAAAACTCCGACTTTTTAGAACTTGTCCGCGGGAAGTTGTTTAAGTAAAGAAATTTGCCTGGTGGGATCATAGATGTGACTTATTATGTCGTAAGTTGCAGGTAAGGTTTATATTTAAGATATTTTACGAAAAATACAACCATCAATCTTATTAAAGAAATGAGTAGCCCATGACTCCCAAGATTCCTCGTCCCTTCATGCTTCCTGGCCAGACAATTGCCCTGGAGACACACTGTGGGATAATATTTGTTACAATAAATCATGATCTAAAGAGCTATCTGCCAGTCGAAATATTTTGTCGCTTTGGCAAGGCAGGTAGTTGCGGCAGTGCTATCATGGATGGGATGACACGCATGATCAGTTACGGGTTACGCTCCGGCTTGGAAGTGAGCCAGGTTATTAGAGGGTTAGAAGGCATTTCCTGCCATCTTGGGTCCAATACCTGTATGAATGCATTGGCCAAGGCGCTGCAGATGATCACTTTCCAAACTGAGAGAATATAGGAGTAAGTGCTTTTGGCTTCCGTCTCAAGCTTTCCGGCCTGATACGACGAGGAGGCCAGTATGAACAGGATAACAGAAGACTATCTGGCTAAAGTAAATTTCGGTGAAATCCAGACTTTTAAGAACATGGCAGTTCTGCCGGTTTTCCAGAAAGAGTACAACGGCCTTGATCACCTGACCCTGAACGAGGCCCTGGAGCAGGGTGCGCTCATGATCACTGAGTTGAGTCAGGCGGGATAGGTCCCGGAGTTGAAGGCAATCAACCATGGAACCGTATCTGTTTTGATCCTGGACGGGGAGGAACTCGCCGGGGCCAAGCAGAACAGGGTCCTCAATACAAGTATTCTCATCAAGGGTAACGCGGAGGTTGTTATTCCGGTCTCATGCACCGAGCAGGGACGCTGGGCGCATAAGTCGGAACACTTCAGCGATTCGGGAATCATGATGGCCAGTTGCCTCCGTTCGGCAAAGAATCGCTCTGTATCAGACTCGCTCCATTCTCAGTAAGGCTACCGATCTGACCAAGGGATGGTCTGGGAAGGGATTGAAGAACTTCACCGTGTCGGTAAGACCAGGTCGAACACGGGAGCCATGCGAGATGCTCATGAGCAGAAGGCCCCCGAGCTTGAGGATTATCTTGAAGCCTTCCCGCGCCATGAACCTTTTCCCCGGAGAGGAAACGCTTCTTTTAACCGGGCATCCAAGCCCTCCAGTGCGAGGTTTGCCAACACAGGAGAAATAACCCCACCTTGAGGTGTGCCGGAGATCGTATCCTAGAACACTTGCTTTTCAAGGTAGCCTCACTTGAGACATTTGCGGAGAACCGTCTTGTCCATGGGCACAAGGCTTTAGTTTTGGGCGCTTGGGGATGCGGAGAATTCGGGAACAATTCAGCAGATATTGCGAGCCTTTTCAGAAAAGTCTTGCAGGAACATTTTCATGGGGCTTTTGAGTATATCATTTTTGCGGTCACGGACTGGTCTGACGACCGGCACTTCATCGGACCATTTCTGCGGGAATTCCGCAGAACAGTGTGACCTATTTTGTTATTCTGTTCGTGTATAGTGCCTCCAAAAAAAAGAAAAGGAACTCTCCATGCCCCTCAAGATATATAGCAGTAACCAGATGGAAAACCTCGTCGAGGCCTTGGCCGGCGTTGTCAGGGCACCCCTATCGTCGCCTTTCACTCCCGAAGTGATTGTGGTTCAGAGTAAGGGGATGCAGCGCTGGCTGGCTATGGAGCTTTCCAGGTGCTTCGGCGTCTGGGCGAACGGCGATTTTCCCTTCCCCAATTCCATGGTTTGGCGACTGTTCCAAACCGTGCTGCCCGAAGTGCCGGACACGTCTCCCTTCTCTCCCGAGGTCATGACCTGGAGAATCGCCGGCATGCTGCCAGGTTTCCTGGAACGTGAGGAGTTTTCCCGGTTGAAGCACTATCTGGCGGGAGACAGGGACGGCCTGAAGCTTTTCCAGCTATCCGAGAAAATTGCAGACTCCTTCGATCAATATGCCCTGTTTCGGCCGGGTATGATCCAGCAGTGGGAGGATGGTAGGGCCGGTGACTGGCAGGAAATTCTGTGGAGAGAGTTGGCGTCTGCAGGGGAGGGCAGGCACCGGGCTCGGATAAAGGAGGAGTTCCACGCAACAATCAGAGACTTGTCCGTGTCACCGGACGGAATCCCGGGAAGAATATCGCTATTCGGTATTTCCAGCCTGCCGGCATACCATGTCGAGGTTTTCGCTGAAATTTCACGTTTTACCGAGGTCAATTTTTTTCTTCTGAGCCCAACAAGCGAGTATTGGGCTGACATAGTTCCGTCGCGGCAGCAGGCATTTCGCAAGCCGGAGGAGCGTGCCTTGCTCAGCGAGGGGAATCCTTTACTTGCCTCTCTCGGCAAACTCGGAAGGGACTTTTCAGACATGATGGTCGAATGCGGAGAGCTGGCCGTAGGCAACCTGGACCTCTACGAGGACTCGGAAGGTGGCTCGCTCTTGAAGGCAATACAGTCCGACATCCTGAATCTGCGAGGAGCGGAGGAAGGCAGGGAAAGGCTCGAGATAACCTCAAATGACAAATCCATACAGGTCCATTCGTGTCACAGTCCCATGCGGGAAATGGAAGTCCTGTTCGACAGCATCCTTTCAATGTTGGATGAAGTACCCGGCCTGAATCCCAGGGATATCTTGGTGATGACCCCTGATATCGAAACGTACGCCCCTTACATATCCGCGGTTTTCGAGGGATGTCAGGATCCGGCGCGCAGGATACCATTTTCCATAGCCGACAGGAGTCTTTCAAAGGAAGGGCGGATCGCGCCTGTCCTGTTGAAACTGCTGGGACTTCCCGGCAGCCGTGTTACCGTTGTCCAGGTCCTCGATATTCTCGAGTCTCTGTCTGTCCGTCAACGTTTCGAACTGGATAGTGAAGAACTGGAAAGGATCCGTTCCTGGCTGGAGGATACACGTGTCCGCTGGGGGCTGGACGAAGAGGACAGGGCACGCCTCGGACTGCCACCGTACCGCGATAACACCTGGAGGTCGGGTATTGACAGACTTCTCCTTGGGTATGCCATGCCCGAGAAGAACGGCGGGCTTTTCCATGACATTCTTCCCTACGATGAGATTGAGGGAACCAGCTCCAGGACTCTCGGCAGTTTCCTCGAGTTCGTGAGCAGGATAAGCAACCTTGCCGGGCGCTTGGGGAGTCCCCGGGCGCTCACGGGATGGCGGGACGAAATCCGGGCGGTTCTTGGGGATTTCTTCCAGGCGGACGACGAATCTGCCCATGAGCTTGCCTCAGTGGTATCCATCCTGGAAAACATGGGTGAGATCGAAGAAGGTGCCGGCTTCTCGGGTCCTGTGGACATCGCGGTGATACGCACATGGTTTTCCGACCGGCTTGCAAGTGATGAGAAGGGGCTTGGCTTCATGACAGGCGGGGTTACTTTCTGCGAGATGCTCCCCATGCGTAGCATACCGTTCCGGGTCGTTGCGCTGGTGGGAATGAACGACGGTGCCTTTCCCCGGCAGGGCAGGCCGCCCGGTTTCGACCTGATCGCCGCCAACCCCCGCCGCGGCGACCGCTCCCTGCGCGATGAGGATCGCTACCTGTTCCTCGAGTCGTTGCTGTCGGCCCGCGACCGTTTCCATCTCAGCTATGTCGGCCAAAGCATCAGGGATAACAGCGAGATTCCCCCGTCGGTGCTGGTTAGTGAATTGCTGGATTATATCGGCAAGGGATTTATGGTGCAAGGAGGTGATCCGATGAAGCATTTGGTAACCATGCACCGATTGCAGGCCTTCAGCAGGGATTACTTCGAGGAAGGGTCACCTCTCTTCAGTTATTCCAGTGAAAATCGCGAGGCATTGGAAGAAAGGCGAGGCCACCCCTGGCATGCTGCCGCGTTCGTTTCGGTACCCATTCCCCCACCCGCGGATGAGTGGAAAGATATTTCGCTGCCGAGGCTTCTCCGTTTCTTCAATAACCCCGCAAAGTTTCTCCTGGAAAACCGGTTGGGGATCCGCCTCGAGGAGGTCGCGGAACCTCTCGAGGAGCGGGAACCTTTCGACGTGGGCTGGCTTGACAACTACCAGTTGAAACAGGAGCTCGTGGAATGCGCTCTCCAGGGCGGCGACGTGAACGATCTCCTCCCCGTGATCCGTTGTCAAGGACTTCTGCCGCCGGCACGGCACGGGGAAGCGGTATTCAGCGATATCGCAGCCGATGCCGCCGACTTTGTCAAGGCGGTGAAACAGGAGATCGCCGGGCAGAGTCCCCTGAAACCCCTGGACTTCGAGATTTCCCTCGGGGGATTCACGCTTAGCGGGAGGCTTGACCGCATCTGGTCAAACCACTTGGTACGCTACAGGTGTGCGAAGCTGAAGTCGAAGGACCTGGTCCGCACCTGGATAGAGCATCTTGTTCTCAACCACCTGAAGGAGACCGGCTACCCGGTGGAAAGTACGCTGCTTATGGAGGGAGGCTCAAAGACGTTCAGCGGGGTGGCGAATCCCTCCGCAATCCTGCTCGACATATTCAGCCTCTACTGGGAAGGGTTGTCTGCTCCGCTCCGCTTCTTCCCGGAATCGTCCCTGGCCTACGCCCATAAACTGGAGTGGGATACCGACCGGGCGAGGAAAAAGTGGGAAATGGGTTTCAACGATTACCCGGGCGAAGGTGATGATGCCTACTTCCGGCTCTGTTTCGGCGAGGTGGACCCGTTCAACGACGATTTCGATCGGGTTGCCAGAACCCTGCTGCAGCCCCTTATTCAAAACCTGGGTGAGGACTGATGCTATGAAAGAACTGAAACATCTGCACATTGAGCTCTCTGGGAGCAACCTTATCGAAGCCAGCGCCGGCACGGGGAAGACCTATGCCATCGCCTGCCTGTACCTGCGCCTTCTCGTCGAAAAGGAGTTGACTCCAGACCAGATTCTCGTAGTGACGTTTACCGAGGCGGCGACTGAAGAGCTGAGGGGAAGAATCCGTAGCAGGATTCGCGAGGCACTCGATGTTTTCGCGGGCAAACCCACGGATGACCCATTTCTGCGGGGTCTCTGCGAAAACACGAACGGCAGGGGTCCCGGAAAGGACGCGTCCATGGAACTGCTCGACAGGGCGATTAAGTCCTTTGACACAGCTTCCATCTTTACCATTCACGGTTTTTGCCTGCGGGCGCTCCAGGACAATGCCTTTGAAAGCGGCTCACTCTTCGACACAGAGCTGGTCACCGATCCCTCCAGTCTGCTCCAGCAGATGGTGGATGATTTCTGGCGCATGGAGTTCTTTGGAGACCAGGCGCCGTTGCTGAACGCCGTCCTGCGAAAGGGATACTCTCCGGATTCCTTCGCCGCCTTTGCCAGAAAAATGCTCGACAACCCGAAGATGAAGATACTTCCCGACCTCTGCTCACCTGACCGGGCCGACATTCACCGTGAATGCCGGGAGGAGTTTGAACAGGTAAGGAAGCAATGGATAAAGTGCCGGGAGGAGGTTGTTGATATCCTTGAGAACGACAAGGGCCTGAGCAGGAGCGAAAAAGCGTACAGGCCCGATGTCCTGCCGGAGCTATATGACGGAATGGATTCCTTCACCGGCGGGGACAATCCCTATGACCTGTTCAAAGGCTTCCGCAAGTTCTGCGCCTCGGGCATCCTCGAGGGGAAAAAGCCCAAAAGCGCCGCACCTGAGCATCTTTTCTTCGATACCTGCGAACGACTTCAGAAATTGGTGAATGAACGGTTCCTGCTCCTGAAGTGGAAACTGCTGGAATTCTGCCGGGAGCGTTTTCCTCTCCTCAGGCGGGAGGCAAACATCCGTTTCTTCAGCGATCTTCTGAACGACCTGTACGCTGCGCTCAATGGTGATACCGGCGATGGGCTGGCCGAATGTTTGAGAGGTAAATACCGAGCCGCGTTGATTGACGAATTTCAGGATACCGACCCGGTACAATACGACATCTTTCACAAAATATACGCCCACCCGGAAACCCCTCTCTTCCTGATAGGCGACCCGAAACAGGCCATCTACAGCTTTCGCGGGGCCGACATCTTCGCATACATGGAAGCCGCCAGGTGTGTTGACAGCGACAGGCGTTTCACCCTGACGAACAACTGGCGCTCCACGCCTACGCTCCTCCATGCATTCAATACGGTTTTCGATAACGAGGGAAAACCCTTCGTGTACGATGAAATATCCTATCACCCGATTACGAGCGGTAAGGCCGATACCACGAGTCCTTTGACTCTTGAAGGGTCCGACGGTGCGCCGCTTCAGGTCTGGACCGTGCCGCCCGGAGAGGATGGACAGCCGCTCAGCGTGGGCAGCGCAAACGATGCCGTACAGGATTCCGTCGCCGCGGAGGTATCAAGGCTGCTGCGTGACGGAGCGGAGGGCAGGGCTAGTATCGAGAACAGGCCGGTCGTTCCGGGCGATATAGCCGTCATCGTCAGGAGTCACCGCCAGGCGGGCAAGATTCAGGATGCGCTGCGGGAACTGGGGATTCCCAGCGTCATGCGGAGCGATGAAAGCATTTTTGCCACTGGCGAGGCACGGGAAATCTGCACGCTTCTCGCCGCCATCGCGGATCCCCGGCGCGATTACAAGGTGAGGGCGGCACTGGCGACCAGTATCATGGGCATGTCGGGAAACGATATAGCCGTTCTCCTGGATGACGAGAAAGCCTGGGAAGGATGCCTGGAGAAATTCCGGGATTACCACCAGTCATGGCAGGATCGCGGCTTCATGGTCATGTCGCGTACGCTCATGGACAGGGACGGGGTGAGGGGGAGGCTGCTGAGGAGACCAGATGGTGATCGGCGGATGACAAATGTACTCCACTGTTTCGAGGTCCTTCACCAGGCAGCCCATGAAGGAAGGCTCGGCATGGAGAGCCTGCTGACCTGGTTCGGAGAAAAAGTCGCCGCCGGAGAAAAGTCCGAAGAATACCAGATCCGCCTGGAGACCGACGAAAAGGCGGTGAAGATCGTCACCGTCCATGTCAGCAAGGGGCTCGAGTATCCGATCGTCTTTTGCCCCTACATGTGGGGAGGGATAAAGACCGACGCCGATGTTGCAACCTTTCACGACAGCTTCGTTATGGTAAGGGATTTCGGTTCGGACCAATTCGACAGTCACCGTGTCCTGGCGGAAAAGGAGAGCCTCGCGGAAAGCCTGCGGCTCCTTTACGTAGCTTTGACCAGGGCGAAATACCGGTGCTACCTGGTGGCAGGCAAGATAAACGATAAAACGGGAAAAAACAGGCCCGAGACCTCGCCTGTTTCCTACCTTTTCCATGCGCCGGAGGAAATACGGACCGTCGACGACCTGGTTTCCCGGCTGGCCGCGGAGATCAGGAAGCTTACGGCGCCGGACATGCAAAAACAGTTGGAGGAGATTGCCGGGAAAGCAGGCGGCGCCATCTCCGTGGTCCCGATGCCGGCGGCGGATGGATCGCCAACCTATATCCCGTCGAGAGATGAGGGTAAACCTCTGACAAGCAGAAAGCCGGCAACCGCCATCGACAGGGATTGGCGGGTTGCAAGCTTCACCTCGTTCGCAAAGAGGGATGCCGAAGGCGTGGAACTCCCGGACCGGGATGAAACGGGGGGAGACTATCCGGCTTCCGACATGGCCGCCGCAGGCGAAGAGCCAGGAGGAAAGAGCATCTTCACCTTCCCCAAGGGGGCGCAGGCGGGCATATTTATGCACGGGATATTCGAGGACCTCGATTTTTCCCATGCAGACGGGGAAGAGGTCGGTGACCTTGTCTTGAAGAGACTGGAGAAGTCTGGCTACTCTTCAGAGTGGCAACCGCATATCCGCAACATGGTCGGCAAGGTGGTTTCCACACCGATCCAAACACCATCGGGCTCCTTTTCCCTTTGCGACCTTCGCAAGGGCAGTTGGATTGCCGAACTCGAATTCTTTTTCCCACTCAGGTTCATCACGTCTGGCCTGCTGTCGCAATGCCTGCGAAAATGGAGCGGACATACCGATGCCGTGGACCTGCTGCAGGTCTGTTCCTCGCTTGGCTTCAGACCGGTGCGGGGCATGCTGCGCGGCTTCATGGACATGGTCTTCGAGCACGGAGAGAAATTCTACCTTCTCGACTGGAAGTCGAACCACCTCGGCAACAGGCTGGAGGATTACTCGCGCGAAAAGCTCGGACGGACAATGGAGAAAAACCTCTATCCCCTCCAGTATCTCCTCTACACCGTTGCCCTGAACAGGTACCTGTCTCTGCGGGTGAGGGACTATGACTATGAAGCCCGCTTCGGCGGCGTGTTGTATGTATTTCTTCGCGGGGTAAACCCGGAGAACGGCGGAGAGACCGGCATTTTCAGAGATATTCCTCCTGCCGCCATGGTCCAGGAACTGACGGAATTACTGGTGGAGGCTGACGCAAAGGGAGGTAGTGATGATTTACGAATTGAGTCACATTGACCGGCATTTTGCCGATTTCATATGCCGTGAGGCCAACGAGCCGTCTCCCCTCCTGAGGCTGGTTGCATCCCTTGCCAGTAACGTGGTCGGGGACGGCAACATCTGTCTGGACCTTGCTGGCATTGCGGGCAGAGAGATGTGTGTGGACGGGGATAATAAGGCAGTGCCGTCGCTGGGAGAGGTGAGGGGCTATCTTGAGGGACTTTCGGTGGTGGGGCGACCGGGCGAATTTAGGCCGCTGGTACTGGACGGCAACGAGCGGCTGTATCTTTATCGGTACTGGAATTATGAGCGGGAACTTACATCGGTCATCCTCGACAAGGCGGCAGGCACCTGTGACGGGATCGATGAAGCAGTCCTCGTTGATGGGCTGCGCCGGCTCTTCCCCAGCAATGGCGCGGATGAAACCGACTGGCAGAAAGTTGCGGCTTTGGCCGCGGTGCGAAAACGGTTCACCGTAATCTCCGGGGGGCCCGGGACCGGAAAGACATCGACCGTGGTAAAGATCATAGCTCTGCTTCTCGAACAGGCAAAGGAAAGACATCTCAGGTTCGCCCTTGCGGCTCCCACCGGCAAGGCGGCTGCCCGGCTCAAGGAATCCATACGCCACATGAAGGAAAAACTGGATTGCGGCGATGATGTCAAAGCCCGAATCCCGGACGAGGTGACCACAATCCACAGGCTGCTGGGCTCCCTCGGCGATTCGATACGGTTCCGACATTCAAAGGAGAATCCGCTGCCGCATGATACGGTCATTGTTGACGAAGCCTCCATGGTGTCACTCCCGCTGATGGCCAAGCTGGCAACGGCCCTCAAACCCGACGCGAGGCTCATCCTTTTGGGCGACAGGGACCAGCTCGCGTCTGTGGAAGCCGGTGCGGTCCTCGGGGATATCTGTGGGGGGAGCAGCGTTGAGCTGTTTTCAGGGGAATTCGCGGCGTTAGCAAAAAAGGTTGCCGGGGAAACCATCCCGGACGAAGGCCCAAAAGATAAACTCCCACCGCTTGCGGACTCCCTGGTCGTCCTGAAAAAGAACTACAGGTTCGGGGAGGCAAGCGGGATAGGGGCGCTGAGCAGGGCGATCAACTCCGGCGATAGTGCCCAGACCGTTTCCCTTCTGGGCGAAGCAACATACAAAGATATTGCATTTCAGATGCTCCCAAAGGTCGGCGACCTGAAAAGGTCCCTTTCCGGCGAAGTTGTTGAAGGTTACGGAAGATACCTTGCCGCCCAAACACCAGGGGAAGCACTCGCCTCTTTTGATTTATTCCGAATCCTTTGCGCCGTGCGCCAGGGCATACACGGTGTCGCCGGCATCAACCGGCTTGTCGAGGAGATTCTCGCTGAAAAGGGGCTGATCGAGCCAAAGAGCAGGTGGTACAAGGGAAGGCCGGTAATGATCACCGCCAATGACTATGGTCTGAAGCTGTTCAACGGCGATGTGGGGCTAACGCTTCCGGATCCGGGAGGTCAAATGAGAGTTTTCTTCGCGGCGACCGACGGTGGTGTCAGGAGTGTCTCCCCTCTCAGGCTTCCGGCACACGAGACCGTCTACGCCATGACCATACACAAAAGCCAGGGATCGGAGTTTGAGCGTGTGCTGCTGATGCTGCCGGAATCCGATTCGCAGGTATTGTCCAGGGAACTGATGTATACCGGGATTACTCGGGCAAAGGCGCAAGTGGACATTTGGGGGCAAGAAGAAGTCATTCTCGCTTCCGTTTCAAGGCGGATAAATCGCAAGTCCGGGCTCAGGGATGCTCTGTGGCCGGGGAAAAATAAGTAACCAGCCCGACTCTACACCATTGCTGACCGCTGATGGCGGTATGGAAAGGCGATAAGTGCAACGCTACCCGACAAACAAGTTCTCGGGTTGGCCATCAATTGGATAAGCCATGGTAAGGTAAGCCTAAGGGAGTTGTGAGCATAATTCAAGATACACCGTTGTCGATAGCGTGCAGTTGAGCTACAAGTATTTATAATCACTATAAAAAACATGCTCCGCTAACCCTTTGTTATTATGGCTATGATACTGCCTTGCCTTGCATCCTGGATCGTGGTAAAAGTTCCACCCATGACTAAAAAAGACTTGATGGCCAACATTCTAGAGAACAGTAATCTCCCGAGAGAAGAAGCGGAACAGATAATGGAGTCCGTTCTGGATATCATCTAGGAGACTTTTACTGCTGGTGAGGAAATCAAGCTTTCCGGCTTCGGCAAGTTCGTCGTCCACCAGAAGCACGATCGGATAGGGCGCAATCCCCAGACCGGCGAATCTCTCATCATAACCGCCCGCAAGATCCACACCTTCAAGCCAAGTTCCCTTCTCAAGCAGGAACTCAGCAAGGAATGACGTTTTCTTTCGCATGTTGTCCACAGTATGAACCCCACAACGAATTGAATCGCCACCAGTAATTTAGACATTTACAATATCCCACGCTTGGGGCAGGTTATGGTCAAAAGCATAGTGAAGATCATGATTGTCAGGGAGTAAAGTTTTCAGCTTCATCACGGTGCTAGGGGGATAAGATATCCGGTTCCTCACGCAAATCTGTGCAAGGAAGCGGGCATGGGTAAGTCCCTCTCATGCATCTCAAGAGTCTCGCGGATAACCTGTTCGATATGCATAGGTTCCTCCTGCAGATAGATATGGTGGTTGGCGCTTCCATAACTACCTGATGGAACTCATGCTTTCATTTTTTACCACTGTGCCTTTTGCGCAGATTTCAGGGACGAACCGGTGTTTTGACATAATTGCAATTTGCAGTAATTCGATGGCTACACATAACTATCCAATAATAGACATGTTTACTTCTTTAAGTGCACCGTTTAATAAAATGTTTTGGCTGTGTTATTAATTAGAACTGCTTTTTATGTTGCTATTATAATATAAATTTGACTTAATTATGTTGGCAGCTGTGTAGATAGTTTTATCAATGCAAGCATAATTTGTGCTTTTTTTGTTTTCATACAGATATGTTAAGGCAAGAATCACCGATAAAGCCAAACCTCTGTTAAGGAGGGACGGAAAGCGGCGGATCTTCAACAATGAAAATGGTCGAACTGGCGAAGGATGAATTCTTCCGGTTTGCTCGGCATTTTTATTGAGACAAGTATTACATAGGGGTATTGCGATAACCCTATATTGATGAGCGCTCAATCGTATTGATCTGCGACAAGTGCCTTAAAAAACGGAAAAATCAATTGTAAAATTTAAATCGTAATAGTTTTTCTTCTTGACAAGATATCTTGTCAAGATATGATCCACCGAAAATATATAAGCAAGAATATTACCATACCAATCGGTTCCGATTTTGGAGTGTTCCCGCAATAGGGGCAAGGATAGTGGGCTAAATGGAAATTAAATACGTACCTGAAATTCAATACGTACATGCGCAAGCAACAGAGGGAAGCATACGTGATTTTCTTACAATCCTGTTCAAACACAAGATAAAGATAATAAGTATTTTCATCGCCACTGTCGTCATGGTAACAGCCGTCACTTTCCTTCTCGCCCCAGTTTACGAGGCGAAATCGAGTTTGCTAGTGAAGATCGGCAGGGAGAACATCTACCGTCCGGAGGTGGGAGACAATGCCCCGGTTACTTCTGTAAACCAGGAGGAGGTTATCAATAGTGAGGTCAACATTCTGACCAGTCAGGATCTGATCGAAAAGGTGGTAACCGCACTGAAGATAGAAAACATTTATCCAGACTTGGTCAAAGATCCTCCTTCGGGCATGACCCCACTCAATGCTGCCATAATCAAATTCAAAAAAAAGCTTAATGTGGAAGGGGTGAAAAAATCCAATGTCATTGAGGTGACTTTTCAGAACAAAAACCCCCGTATTGCGGCTAAGGCAGTAAATCTTCTTGTCGACTTTTACACGGTGAAGCACCTGCAGCTTTACAGCGGCACCGAAACATCCTTTCTTGACAGGCAGCAGGCGCTAAATTCCCAGAAACTGAAGGAATCGGCGGATGACCTGGAGTTGTTTAAGCAGAAAAACCATGTCTTTTCACTTGATGAGCAGAGAAGCCTGTTGCTCCAGCAGCGTAGCGCTCTGGACACTGAGCTGAAGACCTGCATGAATTCCATCGTCGAACAGCAGAAGCGCGTTTCATCACTAAATGGACTGAAACAGGCGGTCGCCGCTGACAGCACCCTGTACACCAACTCCGAACTGGACAAGATCATTGTGGATGCTAAAGCCAGGCTCCTTGATCTCAAGCTCAAGGAGCAAGAATTACTGAAAAAATACAAGGAGAAGAACCCGCTTGTCCAACATGTGCGCGGTGAGATAAAAATGGTGAGGGATTTCCTGGCGGAACAGGAAAAAAGCATCAGTGGCAAGGTAAAGACGGGTAACCTGGTCTATCAGGAAGTGGAAAAGGGACGGGTAACCTCCGAGGCGGACCTTGACGCGCAGAGGGTCAAGGCCGTTAGCCTGAAGCAGCAGTTGGCTCAGGTCAACGGCGAGATTCAGTCCCTGGACCTTCGTGGAAAGAGGCTGGCGGAGTTGACACTAAACTACGACATGATGAACAAGAATTACCGGACTTATGCGGAAAAGACCGAAGAGGCCCACATCTCCGATGACATGAACAGGAACAAGCTTTCCAATGTAAGTGTAATCCAGACCGCAAAAGTCCCGGCAAAGCCTATAAAGCCGAAAAAGCTGTTCAACATAGCCCTCGGTATTATCCTTGGAGCCGTATCGGGTCTCGGGTTCGCCTTCTTCTCCGAATACACTTCGCAGGTCATTTCTCTCCCTGAAAACGCGGAAAAGCGACTATGTCTGCCGGTACTCTCCGTCATCACCGAGAAGGAGGCATGATACGGTTGCCGGGAAAACCTTGGAATTGCTTAATGGGCGTGAAGTCCACCCGGATTTCGAAATAAAGCGGAAAAATTTCTCCGTTATCAAGACAAAGAACGGAGCTGGACATCATTTGATCGGGAGATACTATGAGCAACGCCTACGAAGCAATGCTGCAGTTACAGAAGCAGATACCCATGGATGAGACTACGGTCGAGTTGGTGGAGCCCCCCCCCACGACCGTGAGGGCAACTACGAACCAGGAGATGTTCGCGCTGTACCAGAGTATTGAAGGTAATCTTCCAGACTGTTCCCGCAAAGTGATCCAGTTCGTTAGCTCCCGGCCGGGAGAAGGGGTTTCTACCATTGTCCGCGAGTATGCTGCCTTGGCGGCAGGGAAACTCGGCAAAACCGTGCTCTTGCTCGACGCGGATCAGAGCGGGAGGGACCAGCAGCGTTTTTTTTGCATAAAAAGCAACTTCGGCTGGGATGACACCGTTCACGATCATGTAGAAATTGATAAGGCCCTCTGTCGCATTGGCAAATCCAACCTTTTTGTGAGTCCCCTCTCCAGCAAGCAGGAAGAAGTTTTCAACTTTCTTGACCCGGCCAGGTTCAGGTCCTTCTTTGAGGACCTGAAGACGCGGTTCGATCTCGTCCTACTGGACTCCCCTCCACCCTCCTCCTCGGTAGACAGCATAGCCCTTTCCGGCTGTGCAGACGGGGTGGTACTGGTGATGGAAGCCGATAAGACCCGCTGGCCAGTCGTGGAAAATGCTAAAAAACTTATTGAGAAGGGTGGCGGAAATATTTTGGGAATCGTATTCAACAGAAGACGCTACTACATACCAAAGTCGATCTACAGAAGATTATAAAAAAAACCGGAAGGAAGGGATTTTTTCCCAGCCGATCACCGGTAAGGTTTTTGTTCCGTATCCAAACATTGTCTGACAAAAGGACATAGTATGGTTTTACAGCGTCGACACATAGTAATGTATAGCCTCAAACTTTTTGACGTATTCAATTTCGTCTGCTGTTTTCTGCTCGCGGTGCCGATTGCTGGCCTGCCGGTAGAGAAGATTTCCCTAACCCGGTTTTTCTCGATGCGTTTCTCGATTCTCAATATAATCCTCTTCGTCTTCTTACTTCTCATCTGGCATGGCATTTACTCATTGTTTAACATTTATTCATCAAAAAGGCTTACCAACGGACTGGGTGAGATTATTGCCTTGGTAAAGTCCAACTCACTATGTGTACTTTCGCTATTCGTTATAAAAATTGTATTTAACATAAGGATGGTCGATTTCAAATATCTTATAGTTTTCTGGGCTTTAATCTGCCTCTCGACTATTACCTCCAGGGTACTCCTGCGGTTTGTGCTTCTGAAAAGCAGGCTTCTGGGAAGAAATCTGAAAAACATTGTATTTATCGGCATAAATTCCCGTTCCATGAGATTTGCGAGGAAAATAGAAAACAGACCGGAATTGGGCTGTCTTATTATCGGGTTCTTTGACAACAGAAAAACCAGGCTGCACGGTTTCCATGAAACCGGATTTGTTCACCTGGGTGACCAGGAAGAATTCCTCAACTTTGTGAGAAATAACGTCGTTGACGAAGTAGTGATGTGCCTTCCCTTGAAGTCGTTTTATGACAAGGCGTCTGAGATTGTCGCCTTGTGCGAAGAGCAAGGGATCATTTTCAGATTACTCGCGGCGGACCTGTTCGATGTCCGGCTCGCCCATTCAAAGACAACCCAGTTTGATGACGAATCATTGATTACCTTTCGCACCGGAAAAATTTCGGGGAGCGGGATACTTATAAAACGAGCGATAGATTTTACCGGTTCTTTTCTTCTTATCGCTGTTCTCTCTCCAATTTTTTTTGCCACTGCCATCCTGATAAAGGTAACCTCGAACGGGCCGGTTCTGTATGTCCAGGACCGCCTCGGACTCAACAAACGCCGGTTTGAAATCTATAAATTCCGAACGATGTTTCCTGAAGCGGAGAAAAGGCTGAAGGAGTTGGAACATCTTAACGAAGCGAGCGGACCTGTATTCAAAATCAAAAACGATCCACGAATCACTGCGGTAGGCCGTATTTTGCGGAAGCTCAGTATCGATGAGCTTCCGCAGCTTTTCAATGTGTTGAAGGGGGATATGAGTCTAGTTGGACCAAGGCCGCTTCCCGTAAGGGATTGCGAAGGGTTTGACCAAGACTGGCACCGTCGTCGCTTCAGCGTGAGGCCCGGCATTACTTGCCTTTGGCAGATTGGCGGCAGGAGCAATATCTCCTTTGACCGGTGGATGGAGTTGGATATGGAGTATATCGACAATTGGTCTTTGTCGTTAGACTTGATGATACTGATGAAAACCATTCCGGCGGTTTTGAAGGGGAGTGGGGCGGCATGAGGGCGGGTGTTAGTGAGTGAGCCAGTGATTGTGATTTCTTCTGATACTCTGCAAAGTGCGACGAAGATTGGTTTCGTATCGAAAGTATATCGTCTCTTGTCGAGGACAATTTTACACAAGGGGTCCTTCACCCTTGCAAACCAGGGTGTCGTCAGCGCAACGAACTTTTTGACCAGTGTCGCCATCGGCCGGTTCTGTACCAAAGACCAGTTCGGGCTCTATATGCTCGGGTACAGTATTGTGCTCTTCGTATTAGACCTGCAAATCTCGCTAATCTCCACGCCATATATGATATACAGTCCGCGATTGAAAGGTAAAAAATTGCACCTGTATAGTGGCAGCTCTCTACTACACCAAATAATTCTCTCTCTTGCCTTGATGACATTCTTAGCGGCATGGGGCGGTGTGCTTTCCCTCGGGATTGGTCCTTCCGGCCTTGCTCCCATAATTTGGTCGCTTATGGTGGTGATTGGATTTATTATGCTGAGAGAGTTTGTGCGCAGGATCTGCTTTGCCGACCTTCGTATGGAAATTGCACTCTTTTTTGACTTTTGCGTGGCACTGATCCAGATAAGTGGTCTGCTTGTGCTCGCTCACTACCACCTTCTGGCAGCAACTCAGGCTTTCTGGGTAATTGGCGGCGCCTGTGGCCTTGCCGGGGTAGCATGGCTATTCTTGAACCGAAAGACGTTTATTGTGTGTACAAGTCAAGCACTTTCAGATTTCAAAATCAACTGGACTTTCGGTAAATGGGTCTTTGCAAGTGGAATACTCTGGGCAGTCAGCATGAATCTCTATCCATGGTTCCTTACCTTTTTCCATGGAACGGCATCCGCTGGGGAATGGGGGGCGTGCCTGGGTGTTCTGGCCCTGATAAATGTCCCGCTGGCTGGGATACAGAATTTCATCGGACCTAAAATATCCAATGTGTATGCGAAAAACGGTGTAAGTGCCTTGCGCGGTTTTGCCTTCAAGACGAGCATTCTGGTTGGGAGTATCATGAGTACACTGTGTTGTATGTTATATCTTTTCGGCGACCCCTTGATGGTTTTTCTTTATGGCACCAAATACACCGGAAACGGAACAGTGGTATTTGTCCTGGCGCTGAGCATGGTTGCGGCAAGCCTGGCGTTTGCGTTTTCCCGCGCGTTGTTTGTGCTGGAAAGGGCGGACATCGACTTTAAAGTCAATATTGTCCCTCTCGTCGTTCTGTTCACCTTTGGAATTTGGTTCGTGCGGTCGTATGGCCCACTAGGCGCGGCGTACGGGTTATTGTTGGCAAACATAGCGGCGACAGTGGTGAGGTTTGCCTCATTTGCAATTATCAGCCGGCCTTCTGATTCAAAAGTATACTGATGCATAAGCTCATATTCACAAGTTCACATAGAAACAACGAGAGTTCCGCATGATATCCAAACAGCCTATAGTCGCTGTAGTAATGGCCGCGTTCAACGCCGAAGCCACCCTCCTGGAAGCCGTCGCAAGTGTACTTGCCAGTACGATTCCTGTTCATCTCTTCATTGTCGACGATGCCAGCCTCAAGCCAGTTGTTAACGTTTTTATGGAAAGGTTGGGAGAAATTCCGGCAAATGTTACGATTTTGCGCAGCGAAGTCAATACCGGGCCGGCAGGTGCTCGAAATTTGGCCATACGCCGCATAATCGAGGAGGGATACCCTTTCGCAGCCGTCCTGGATGCCGATGATTTTGCCTATCCAGAGAGGTTTGCAAAGCAGGCGGCATTTCTGGATGCCAATCCGCACGTAGCGGCAGTAGGGACTTGGGCATATTTCCTCCATGATGAAACTCTTGCCCTGGTTAGTGCCGAATCCTATCCCCCGCCATTGCCCGCCGATATCTGTCGTGCACTGTGCATTGACAGCTGCTTAATCAACACCAGCGTCATGTTTCGAGTCAAGGCCCTGCAAGATGTAGGGCTTTGGAATGAATCGCTCTACACCGGCGAAGACTATGATCTGTTTTGCCGTCTTGCGCGCCGTTACGAACTCGCGAATATTCCTGAGTACCTTGTTGGTTATCGGCTTTCTCGCGGTGGTATTTCGCTCTCCGGCATCAGCGCACAGCGGCGTGCCCGGCTTTTTATCCAGCTGCGCCATTTGCCCTACCGATTCCATTATTGGCAAGCTTGGGCAGGGGTGATAATAAGCGCAGTGCGTGTTTTTGTGCCAACCTCGTGGGTCGAAGGCTATAAGAACCTGACAAACCGGCGCAGAGTGTTTTGACATGTTTCGAAAAACCTCCTGCACTAAATGGGGCGAACCCCCGATTCCTCTACCGTCGAAAACAGTAGAGTTGCCAGAATCGCGAACTGATGCATATGCAACCACTGTCGTCTTTGCATTCTTGCTGTTTCTCTCTATTGGAACGAACCCTTTCATGCATGGTTCCGGGATAGCGATCGATATGTCAGGTGCAGGGGACAGGCCGCGGCAAATCATCATGCTGGCTTTATTCGCGGCAGCCATACCTCTTTTTGTAATACGCAGACAGTGCCTGCTGCGAATAATCTCGTCCAACCGCAGCATTTTGCTTGTGTTCGCTTGGGCTCTCCTCAGCATCTTGTGGTCTGACGTTAAAGATATCGCCGTACACCGCATATTTGGTACTCTGCTTGTTGCCGTTCTCACCCTCTTGGCCGCCTCTTTACCACCACGTCGGATAGTCGGTATCCTGTTGATGCTCACCGGAACAATCATGACTATCAATTACCTGGGTGTCATCTTTGCGCCCGGACGTGCGCTCGATCATGAAGGCATGTGGAAAGGAATGCACATGCACAAGAACATCGCCGGATATTTCGGTGCCATCTCGGCTCTGCTGTGGCTCTTTATGGGGCATGTTCGGAAGAACCGTTGGTTACTGATTGGTGGGGTGGCTTGGGGGCTGTTTTTATGGTTTACGCATTCACGTACCAGCCTCATGATATTCCTCGCCATGCTGCCACTCGGCATGTTATTTAGCAGGGGCCTTAAGTCCGGTTTTGATCGTAGGATATTTCTCTTGCTGCTATGGTTCGGAGGATTGGTAATTCCACTGTTCATCTGTGTCGCATTCACGCTGGGGACTGATTATTTTGGTGATAAAATTTTTTCCTTTATTGATCTGACTTTAACAGGTCGAACCGAGATCTGGCAATTCGTTTGGAAATCAATTGTACAATCCCCTTTTCTCGGGACTGGATATGGTTCGTTCTGGGCAATCGGAGACCGTTCCCCTGCTCTTTTGCATGCCAGTGAGTTCGTGGCACAATACACTGAGGCCCATAACGGTTATCTTGACATTCTGGTTTCACTCGGCGCCATAGGCCTCATACTAACCGTGTCGGCACTTGTGCAACCGTACCACGCGCTGTTTACCTATAGAATTTCGCAGACTGACACGGCTACCCGCGAGGTTATGCTGTGTGCTCTGTTGCTGCTCACTTTCGGGATCTTCCATAATATGTTTGAATCCACACTACTGCAGGGTCTCAGCATACCTTGGTCACTAATGCTACTCTCAATCTGGGAAATCTCCCGAATTATTTCCAACAAAGGATGCAAATAGCCAGATCACAGTTCTGAAGAGCCAACTCTAAGCCACATGAGGCTGGCAGCATGCTGATGGAAACAATTTTCTTGCGCTCGATATTAATAGTGCCAGTCGTATTCAAATGTGAACACAGAAAATATCTATTGAACTTACGCTTGTCGCCTTAGTGATGGCCGCGTTCAACGCCGAAGCCACCCTCATGGAAGCCGTCGCAAGTGTACTTGCTAGCACAGTCCCGTTTGATCTCTTTATCGTTGATGACGGCAGCCTAAGAGTTAACCTCTTTCCGGAAGGGATTAAGCACCCCCCTCAGAACTTCCAAATTTTACGTCTTGATTGCAACGTGGGCAAATCGGGCATCACGCACTCAATTGCCACGGCGCATAACAGCGGAGGATATTTGCGACGCGGTTACACCTACATCGCCAGAATTGATGTGGGTGACACTGCAAACCTAAGACGGTTCGAAAGGCAAGTCGAATTCTTGGAAAAAAATCCGGGTGTGGGTGTTGTAGGTGGTTGGATCGGAATGGTTCACGAGACAAGTCGAGTACCTCTGCTTCACCTAAATCCCCCGACGGCCGACCCCGATATTCGGGCGGCGCTCTATTACAATAGCTGTGTTACCCATTCTGCGATGATGTTCCGTTCCAGTGTATTCCAACAGTTCGGTGCATACAGTACCGACTATCCGATCTGCGAGGATTACGAGATTCTTCGCCGCATCACAACCAAGGATATCAGAGTGTTGCAAATATCCCTGGTGGAGTATTCTAATGGATTGTGAAATCGGCACGGGCGGCTTATCGTTGACCCAAAGACGTACTCAGCTCATTAGCCGTCTCCATATTCAAATCGCCTATCTGGATCCACTTCAATGGCATGCATGGCTGGGAATTACACAAACGCTGCTCCTTTTGCTAATACCAAACAAACTGGTACAAAGAGTAAAGTCCAAGCTTAAAAGCTATAAATCTGCAACCATCTAGCCGGGGTCCATGCTTGGCCAGTTTGGAGGAGAATATGAAAGAGAAAATTCGTGTACAAATACTTTTGGAGGCAACTGGCGGAGGCACTCGCAAATATATTATCGATTTTTTAGAACGGGTAAACATTGAAAGATTCGAGGTGACGTTCGTATATTCTATCCTGAGAGCAGATCCAACATTCCTCAATGCGTTACCAGGACTACAGCAACGAGGTATAAAACTGCTGGAATTACCGATGACACGTGGCCTTTCGCCTATTGTAGACGTCATGTGTTTTTTCAGGATTTGGTACCTCGTTCGAAGGAAAAAACCTCACATACTTCATTGCCACAGTTCGAAAGCTGGATTCCTCGGCCGCTTGGCAGGGAAGTTAGCTTTCACGGGGACTAAAACAATTTATACTCCACATGGACTGTCTACTCACGTGAATTCGCATTTCTGGATTTTAGAGAAAATTGCGTCCTGGTTCACTGATGTTGCGGTTGCAGTATCGGAAACAGAAAAGGAAGATTTCCGGAGACAAAATCTATTTCATGAAAAAAATTCCACGACTATCACTCTGGGGTTGGACTGCTCCAGAGAACATCCCCGCTTTCCTATTCGGGAGAACCTGCAGATTCCAGAGGATTCTGTAATAGTAGCCTCTGTCGGGTATCTTAGTTCAGTGAAAAACCCACTTGGACTTTTTGAGGCTGCAAAATTTGTCATTGAAAAGAACCCTGGTGTTCATTTCATATGGATCGGAGATGGTGAACTCCGCAGTGAAACAAACAAATTTATCTCAAAGTACGCGCTTCACTCGAAATGTCACCTGATAGGTTGGCACGCTTCACCAGAAACGATACTTGCCGATTGTGACATTTTTGCACTGACATCCCACTACGAAAGCTTCGGGTATGTTAGCTGCGAAGCGATGCTTGAAAACCTCCCTGTAGTTGCAACAGATGTGATGGGGTCGCGAAGCGTCGTTGCGAACGGAGAAACGGGGTATCTGGTCTCCGACGGAGACTGGAAAGCATTTGCTAGCGCCATACTTGAGCTTGCCGAAAAACCAGACTTGAGAATGCGGATGGGAGTCGCGGGTAAAAAACGCGTCAAAGAAAAGTTCAACGTTGATTATATGATAAGTGCGACGGAAGCCTTATATGAGAAACTGGCTTCTACCCACTGTGGGCACAGTGAATTACACCAACTTAATTGAAGTCTGCAATACGTCGTGCTGTCTCAGAAAAATACTGTGCCCTTTTTTGTCAACTCATTTAAATTCAAAAAGCGGCCTGGGCAGCAATGCAGGCACATCCGAGACGGTTGCATGGAAGAAGACAGCAAAAGAAAGTCCTCCTGTAATAGAACCCCATAGATTTTTTGCCCCCGGACCACGCTAAATATATACATTGGGTACCAGTGGCGATGTAGCCTCCTCATTCCGGATGCCATCACCAAAATAACCTTTCTTGAGGCAATCAACAAATTACTCGCAGACAAGGCACAACCTATTGGTGGGGAACCCTCAAATAATCATACACCCTTACATAATCGACCTGCATCGTCATTACATCAGGCGTTGTCTGATCACTAAGATTGCCCAGCTTTGAGATATAATTACCGTCCACGCTGAAATTGAGCCGAATACTCATTTCAACGTTGAACCATGATGCATCCGCGCCAGTGACTTGACCAACCATAATGCCGTCGCGGTAAAAACGAAGATAGGTGGGTTGCCAATCAAGCCCGTAAGTATGCCAATCCGCCGTGTCGCTGTTGAAACTACCTACTTCAGTCTGATCCCCTATTCCTTGCCAATCACGGCGATGTGCAGTGATCTGCCAGGGCCTGCCTCCGCCATAGCCCATTACCTCTAAAATATCTATTTCCGCTCCACTTTTTCTTTTGTCCGGTAAATCCTTGCCGTTACTGACATACAGCCAAATAGCGGGAAACATGCCTTTGCCGGGGGTTGGCAATCGCGCACGAATCTCAAAATATCCGTATTTGAAAGAGTGTTGCAGTCGATCACTGATGAGAATGCCACCACTCCATTTGGGTGCATTACCGGGTCCGACAAGGGCTTCGATGTCAGGCACAATTGCGTTAGGAGTTTTCCTGGCCATGATTGTAAGAACCCCATCGGCGACCAAAAACGGACTGAAAAGAGGGTGCTGATTTGGATTTATGTCCCAAGAATCACCGCCGAAATCTTTATACCCTACCGCGACGTTCTGCCATTGGTCATTCGGGCGCCATTTGCCGATGTGGGTAGACGTGGAAAGATCGAGCGGTTTATCGAATTCTTCGGCCCATATTAGCGCACCTTGCGGAACCGAAACTCCATGGTTATCAAAAGATGCTTTCTGGTGAAGGTGTGGGCTTTCCTCGAAGTTGTTCACCCAAGCCAAGTAAATGGAGTATGTTGCCAATGCGGATGTCGATATAAAAATACTCGACCAGATGAATAAGATGAGGAGTCTGTTTTTTGATCCTGAATTAAACATGATAGGCTCCTTCTTATAGAATCAGCAGCTAGTTGCTGACTTCAAATCTTGTTTATCACGCCCGTTTGCTTTTTAATTAGGGGGCATGAGTAGAGCAATGGGTTCAGTCTGATGATTTTGAGCATCATTTTGTAAAGATTTTGGTCTCTGTAATTGAATCTAAACTCACAATCTTTGAGGTGCAAGAAAAAAGGTTGCCTGGCTCATTCCTTGGAAGCGAGTCGGGCGTGATTTGGCAAAGCCCCAGAAACCTTCAATGCCGTTGATATGAGCCTTCCCTTTCGCGAATTCAGTAACCTCTAGGGTAACCGTTTTCCTTCCTGAGGAGTAGTTATCGTTTTAGATGAAACGGACTCGGCAGCGGGTAAGGTGTTGCGCACTTATCCGGCTTTTTCCAGGGGGAGGGTGAAAAAGAATGTGCTTCCCTTTTCCTATATGAAAGGAATGAATAAAGGAAGGAGTCAAAAAATAAAAAATATTCCTTTAGCGATTTTCAGCTACTAATTCATCTAGCAATTTATTTGGCTGAACGATTCATTTTAGGCGATTCAGCGCTTTTCTGTTGATAATCGTCTTCAAAAGGGAGAAGGAGTCTTGATCTATGGATCCGAACTGAAATCCCATACCGTCATTGCCATATCTTACAACCGAACCATTTACAGAAATTTCAGAACTTCTTGATGCACTGGGCAGAACAAACATTATCTCTGCCCTGTTCCCAACAGGTAGCCGTTTTTCAGTGCGGATGAACGAGACCATTCAGGCTGAGATTTTCAGTAGAAGCCTCAAACGATTGTCCTCCTGTCTTTACCATGGCCTGGGACTCGAGCTGGACTCTGTCGAACCTTCTCTTATTTGGCATGCAAACACCTCATTATATGATAATTTTATCCCTTTCGAGGTGCTATACAAGATTAAATTTGCTGTTATTTTGAGTAAACTTCCGCATATCAACACTGATTTTTTACTGAGCCTTTTTTGGTCAATCACCGCGACCTATTCCGTAATAATTCCGGGTTACCATGGCAGCAAGGAGGGAGCAGAATGTTGCAGATATGTTGTTCACCGGTGCCACCAGCCTCCGAGCCACAATGAAAAACTCACCGCATATATTCCCGGTCGGGAATATAAGGAGCAATCGCTGTATCAAACGACCTCCATTAATTATGGTTATATTTTAGCGACTCGCTTCTTCAGTAACCATTTGTTAAGGTTGGATTTTCCGATGCCGAAACTATAGTATTGATCTATACGGGGGGGTATAGCATGTGGGGCTAATTATGGAAAGGGGGTTGTTTCTAAAATTTTCCAGATTCCCAGTACTTATCGAGAACGTAGAGAAGCAAGACAAGTCCGGTGAGTGCTACTATTCCCCTTGAACCGGGGTGCATGATAGTTCTGAAAACAGTAACGCCAATAAATACGAGGCCAAAAACCAAAAGAAGGTATACTGTTGTGCCTCGCATCGGCGTGTCTCCTGCTTATATTTTGCTACATTTCGACAGTTTATCACGAACTAGCTGCAATGCATCTTGTTTGCTGAACAATATAAAAAGCTGCCCCAGTTTCCCAGGGCGGCCATGCCTTCGACAAGAACGATGAGCGGGGCATTCCCGTTTCTCTGCAACGCCACTTCACAAATCTCTTTGGTCTGACTCGCAAAGATTTTTCCGAGAAACGTGTTGAAGGTGGGATGGGCTTCGCCAATTCATCTTTCTTTGTTTGAAGGTTGATGGCTTCGCAAAAAGTCATTCCCCCGCCCTTGGCGGGCCTGCGCGCTGTAGCACTTCGGCGCGCAAGCGGGGGAGGGTTGGGGGGTGGGTGAAGCTGCAACATGCAGATATATTGGCAACTTACCCCCCACCCTGGCCCTCCCTCGCAAGTGGGGAGGGAACTGCTTGGAGAATTTGCGAGACCATCAACAATTGCATGTTGATTGTTGACGGCTTGCCCCGGTAAGGCTATTATCCAGAAAAACTAGTGCTGAATCGTATAAACAACCTTCTTTCAGGTTCAGCAAATTCATG
>CAVVDU010000002.1:0-15167 GCA_963746935.1 uncultured delta proteobacterium
ATAACTTCCGTCTGTTGGCGGCCGTCAGCCTGTTCTGTGTCGGGGCAGCCATGCTGCTGAAACGGGTAAAGGCGAAAGGTCCGCTCTCTCCTCACTGATAAATTCATGATTGATTGTATGCTTTCTTTAATGACGTGGCATCACTGTCCATAGACAGCTGAGAGGCTTTCTTTACATTTCGTGATTTGATTGGTACATTTCATTTTTCGTGACGGCAAACACGCAGGAGTGATCGGGGCAGTGTGAATGGGTGGAACGTCCGGGAAGGGGAGTGAACGACTGAATGGCCGATAACAATGAAAACGGGAAAGAAAAGAAGAGGCGTCCCGGCTGGGTTCAGGCATTGGACCTGGTTTTACGCACCTGGCATATAGGGGTGACCAGCGTGCTGTTCGGAGGGGTTGTCTGTGCCGTGTCAATTGGTCAGCTTTTTACCTGGCATCATCTGGCTATCGCCTCGGGAGGCGCTCTGATTGTTTCCAGGATGTGCCAGAGTCGTCATTGGCTCTATCAGGTTCGCGGTATCATGGCCTTGACGCATGTCGGATTGCTCGGAATTGTCCACGTTTACCCGGAATATTCGATTCCGGTTCTCACGGCAGTATTGATACTCGGCGTTTTCGCAGCCAATCTGCCGGGTTATATAAAGCAGTGGTCTCTTCTTCACAGGTGCAGAGTTGAATAGCGACCTTCTGGTCACAATTTTGGACATGCCGAATCTATATTTGTGAGGTTGTTCCGTGTCGTTTCCATCTGAATTTCCGGTTGAAATAACTTTGAAAATTCAGTTGATTGCAAGTTGCTTTCCCCGCCGATGTCCCCACTCACTCCCGTCTGCAGTTTTTCTGCTTCGATGACCATCGCCAGCTGCGTCGCCATGACTATCCGGCTGAGGTTGTCGGAGGATGGGCGCACGTTGCTCACCTGAGCGGTGAGTATCGAACGTTTGACAGGCGTACTGTTCCGACCCGAGGACACTTTCTCCTTCACGCCCCCGATTCTGATAGCCCTCAGACGACATGAATGTCAGAATAGAGGAGTCCTGAAGGGTAACATCAATTGAAAAACTGATCAGCACTAGTCCTCCGCTGCGAAGATTGTCATCCCCGATTTTCTTTGTCGGGGAGCCATAATTACCGTCTTTTAGTGGCTGGATTCCCGATCAGAATCTCTTCGGGAATTACAGTTTTTGCACCTAGCGGAAGATTGATACTAATCAGGATTGAAAATTTCAGATCAAAGGATACTGCTTCGGACAACGTGTTTTCATTAGCGTACAAAAGGTTGTTTTTCAGTTGCATGCTATCTGAGTGATAGTGTAAAAATGTATTTCATATGGTTGCTGTATTGTTTGTTCAAGGTACTTGTGAAAGGTACCCTCGACAGGAATCTCACTCAAAAGTATATTCAGAATACTCCAGGCAGATACGGAAAAGGGTTTTTCACACAACACATAGGAGGGAATAATGAGAAGTTTCTTGACAGCAATCATTTTTTTTGTTTTCTGCGCTGTGCCGACAGTTCAGGCCGCTGATTTACCCGCATCGATCCTGCAGGCGCGACCCGCCGAAGCCCCTCCTCTTTCGGTACCCGGTTTCGCAAAAATTAATGCCGCACTACAAGAGCAGGGGACCGTGCGCGTCATCGTCCGTATAGCTGCCCCTTCCGGAATGCCGCATGGCTTTGTCACGGAGCAATCGCTCAAGGACAAAGCGGCGGTTACCAGCCAGAGAGCAGCCATCGCCAGCAGACAGGACCAGGTCCTTGCAAGGATTTCTCAGCATCATGCTGCAGCCGCCAAGCGGTTCCATTTCATCCCTTTCATGGCATTGGAGGTGGATTCGGCCGAGTTCCTGACGTTGACCTCTTCACCTGAAATCGACCTTATCGAAGAGGATATTCCGGTGCCTCCCGCATTGCCTCAAAGTGTCCCCCTGATTGGCGGTGTCAACGGAGCTTTCAACGGTTTTAGCGGCAATGGCCAGACGGTTGCAATTCTGGACACCGGTGTGGACAAAAACCATTCCTTTCTGAGCGGAAAGGTAGTGGCTGAAGCCTGCTACTCTACAACATCAGGGACGACTTCCACAGCAGTGTGCACAGACGGCTCTACTGCTCCAGGTTCGGGACTTAATTGCGATGTGTCGATCGCGGGGTGCGATCACGGCACTCACGTTGCCGGCATTGTCGCTGGAAAGGGAGACACTTTTTCGGGTGTTGCAAAGGATGCAACCCTAATCGCCGTTCAGGTTTTTTCTCAATTCTCCGCAGCCGCATGTGGTGGCTCGCCCTGCGTCATGTCATACACTTCGGACCAGATTTCCGGACTGGAGCATGTATATGACCTGCGAAATACCTATAATATTTCCTCGGTCAATATGAGCCTCGGAGGAGGCAGATACTACTCTTACTGCGATACCGAAGATGCATCGGAGAAAGCGGCCATTGACACCTTGCGGTCAGTGGGCATTGCAACGGCAATAGCTTCGGCTAATAATGGTTATACTGACAGCATTGCCTCTCCTGCCTGTATATCCAGTGCAGTGAGCGTCGGCGCTACAGACAAATCCGACGTGGTGGCGTCGTATTCCAACAGTGCATCGTTCCTCAACCTGCTGGCCCCGGGCTCTTCGATCTATTCCTCTGTTCCGGGAGTTAATACATTTGCTTATAAGAGCGGTACCTCCATGGCCACACCCCACGTGGCCGGTGCCTGGGCGGTCCTCAAATCGGCTATGCCGAAAGCATCGGTCAGCAAGGTCCTGAATGCGCTCCTCATGACCGGTAAACCCATCACTGATTCTCGTAACAGCATTGTAAAACCCCGGATTCAAGTTGATGCTGCGGTAAAAGCTATCCAGCTTCTCCCGCTCCGTGCCGATTTTGATGGTGACGACAAGTCCGATATCGCCATATGGCGTCCGAGCGAAGGCGTCTGGTTCATCATCCCCACCGCCACTTCAACCCCTTATACGGTCAACTATGGCGTTGCCGGTGATAAACTGGTCCCGGGCGACTATGATGGCGACGGCAAGACCGATCTGGCCATATGGCGCCCCTCCAACGGTACCTGGTACATCACCAAGAGCTCAGACGGTTCTCAGACCGCAAAGCCGTACGGAGTTTCCACCGATACCCCGGTTCCGGGTGACTACGACGGCGACGGCAAGGCCGACCTGGCCGTGTGGCGTCCCTCCAGTGGTATCTGGTACATCACCAAAAGCTCAGACGGCTCACAGATCGCAAAACAGTTCGGGGTTTCTACCGATATCCCCGTTCCGGGCGACTATGATGGTGACGGCAAGATCGACCTGGCCATATGGCGCCCCTCCACCGGTACCTGGTACATCATCAAAAGCTCCGACGGCTCACAGGTCGTAAAAACGTACGGTGCTTCAACCGATACCCCGGTTCCGGGTGACTACGATGGCGACGGCAAGACCGACCTGGCCGTGTGGCGCCCCTCCACCGGTACCTGGTACATCAACTACAGCTCCGACGGCTCACAGGTCGTAAAAACGTACGGTGCTTCAACCGATACCCCGGTTCCGGGAGACTACGATGGCGACTGCAAGACCGACCTGGCTGTGTGGCGCCCTTCCACCGGTACCTGGTACATAACGAACAGCGCCACCGGGACACAAACCATTCAACAGTGGGGTTCGTCAACAGACCAGCCCGTCAAATCAGGACTGCCAATACAGTAACTGGGCTCAAATGCGAAAGGCCGGCAGAAGTGCCGGCCTTTCGCATTTTTGTTTATTAAATCACCCTGGTGCTATTTATGCTTAGCGTTTGGGTGTCACTATTAACATCCAGTTGTAGACAATTACCAATCAAATATTTACAGGTCTCTTGTGTAGTTTCAGCCTTCCTGAAGTCAGGTGATAACCTGATTTCCAAATCAATACCACCAAGTATCGCATTCAGGGTTTTCGGAAGAAAACTATTTTGTTAGAAGAACCGGGCACTTGGCCCCTAGAAGGACATGTCGCGCAACACTTCCGATCATGAATTTTGCCAGGCCCGTAGAGCCGAGTGGGGGGATTACGATCAGGTCTATTTCCCTCTCTTCCGCCTCTTTCAATATTTCTTCATAGGGGTTTCCGGTTTTGACATCGGTTATGAATTTTTCCGGGTCTATGCTTGGCAGATTTGCAAGCTGTTGCCTAATCCCTTTACGTATCGATTCATTCATCTCGGCCTGGAGCTGATTCGCCAGATCTTTACTGATGCAATAATCGAATGAGCATTCCTGAACGGGGTCCCGAATAACGTGAAGGAGAAAAACCTCAGCATTATGCTGTTGTGCAATGTCAAATGCCTGGCGTATTGCCCTGAATGAATGTTCTGACAAATCTGTTGGGACAAGAATTCGGGAAGGTTTAAACATGGGATCTGACTCCTTTTCTGCGGGATTTGGTAGGTTCTTGAAATTATATATGCCCAGTTCATACATTGTTCCATATATGCATGGGTTGGCAACAGAAAGATACTGCAACGTTGTCCTTGGTATTATGGATGGGCTTCACGATTGGGAAAAAGTGTTTCAGGAAGAATTCGGCAATGCCAGAATACAGCAGTGCCAGGTTCATCTGGCACGAAACGTCCTTTCCAAGGTTCTTCTATACCTTAAACAAGTGGTTGCCGAAATTGTGGTTGGTTTGAAGTCGTAACTGGTGGCTGGTTTTACATCATAATCGCAGCAAAGTTGGGGCATAATATGCGAGGTAGGCATTTCCCAATATGTTGCGTCCTGGAATAGTCTTTTTTCTAGTCCCAAGTATGGAATATTGTCCGGAAAGATATTCATTCGACATTAGGTACATCTGTTGATACTTCAGCGTGCAGCCAGCACCGTCTGTTCATCGGCTGCTTCCCGAAGCGAAGATTGTCTCCAGCACCTCCCGCGCTGCGGCGGGTCGTCCCAGCTTCAATGCCTGCGACCGCATGGTGGCCATGCTCTCAGGTCGGTGCAGCAACCGGTCCACTCGCCAGGCCAGAGCTCCGGCGTCGCAGGCTTTCAGGGCGGCTCCGTTCTCCAGCAGAAAATCGGCGTTGCGTTCCTCCTGGCCGGGGATGGGTGAGACCACGATCATTGGCAGACCGACAGCAAGACACTCGGACGTGGTAAGACCTCCCGGTTTGGTGATGGCCAGATCGCTGGCCGCCATGATCCGTTCTATTACCCTTGTGAAGCCCATGGGAAAGAGTCTCCCCGGATAACGCTTTGCCAGTTCCTGCAGGTCTGCAAGCAGCTTCTCGTTCCTGCCGGCCAGGGCCACCAGCTGGAAATCTCCCTCCAATCCCAGCAGTCGCTCGGCCAGCATCTCGATGCTTCCTACCCCCGCCCCACCCGACATCATCAGCAGGGTTGTTTTGTGCGGATCAAGCCCGAACTGCTCCGCACAGCTGGTCCGGTCATACTTCTCCCCGAAAACCGGCATGATCGGAATCCCTGTCACCCGGATGGTCTCTGCCGGGATGCCGCGCTCGGCCATGCGCCAGGCCACCTCCTCATGGGCAGCGAAGTAGCCGCTGATATGGGGGTGAATCCAGAGTGCATGTACGTCGAAGTCGGTCACCTGAACCCAGACCGGTTTGGAAAACTCACCGGCCCTGATTTTGCGGGAGAGCAGTTGGGCCGGCAGAAAGTGGGTGCAGATAACATGATCCGGGTTTATGGCGGCCAGAACCTCCTTGAGTTTCCGGGTATTGAGTCTTTCTATGGCAATGCGCAGCCGGGACAGGGCCGAATCGACCTTTTCACGATCAGACTTGTCGTAGAGGTAACCCCAGAAAGCAGGGTGACGCTCCACTACTTTGATATAGGTGTCGCTGTAAACGGTTCGGAACAATTTCGGCACCAGATCCATAAGGTCCACATGTACCGCTTCCACGTCAGGATACCAGCGTTCAACGGCGGCCTGCAGCGCCTGGGCTGCCCGTACGTGTCCGGCTCCGGCCGAGACGCTAAGGATGGCGATTTTTTGTTTTTTGTTACTGTTTGCGATCATCCTGTTCTCCGATCGTGGTATCAAGAATTGTTCGGTGAGAAAATGGCTGGGCCAGGATTGTTTCAAAATCTGTCAAAAACGGCGGTCGATTCAACGGCGCTTCTTGCCCTGAGGGACTGGCGGTTTTGCAGCTGTTTTAAATTCCGGTTCATACCCGACAATGAAGCGGATGGTGGTATCATTGCGCATACTCAGAAAATGTGCATTGTCTTTATCAAAAGGGCAAATGGGGACGCTGCATGGCTCAAAGCCGAATCTTGCATAGAAGCCTGGTTCACCCAGGACAAACAGGGTCCGGCTTTTGATCGCTTCCTGTCGCAAGGCGAATCTGAGCAGTTCCGAGCCCACCCCCTGCCTCTGGAATTCCGGTCTCACGGCCATGGGCGCCAGGTGCAAGCCGCAAACGTCGTTGCCATGATAGGCATTGGAAAAGGCTATGTAGGCGATGACCTTGTTGACATGGATACACACCCATTCATGTACCGGTTTGCCGTTTTCGTGGAATTTTTGAACCAACCCGGCTTCGTATTCGCTACCGGGGAAGGCGCTGCGCAAAAGCGCGTAGGCCTTGGCGCGGTTTTCTTCCGTCAATTTCTGTATTTTCATTATGTATGCCCCTGATAGTTTGCCGGCACGGGACGAGATAGGGTGCGTCCGGATTGCTTTAACACAGCCTCAGTTGACCATCCTCTTCGGCATCGTATGAGACTTTTTCCCTGACCGGAATTGGTGTCCGATTTCCAGGTGCCACCGGTGCCGGGATTGCCTTCTCTGTCTGTTCAGCTTCCTTTAGCTGATGTGCCGCTGCCGCTGCATGTATACCCTCATCTGCTGCCCGCTTTGCCAGTTTGTCGCATCGCTCGTTAAAGTGATGCCCGGCATGGCCCCGCAGCCATTCCCAGCTGATCTTGTGTTTGGCGGCCAGAGAAACAAGCTGCTGCCAGAGGTCCTGGTTGATGAGAGCATCCGGGCTATACAGTCGACCTTTGCGGATCCAGCCATGAACCCATTGGCTCATTCCCCGGACCAGGTACTGCGAATCGCTGAACACCCGTACCGTTTTCGGGTTGTTAAGGGCTTCCAGGCCCCTGATAGCAGCCAACAGTTCCATTCTTTGGGAGGTTGCCACAGGCTCAAAACCACTCAACACCTTTTCATGCTCCCCATAGCGGAGGATCACGCCGTACCCTCCTGGTCCAGCATCTCTTCCCGAGCCATCGCAGTAAATTTCGACAATGCCCGCTGCCGGCGGGGTGAAGGCGACTTCCAAAGCCTCAAATTCCAGTTCACGCAACAGGGGAATCAAGTCGGAAAGGTTCGGCCTCTGTCGCTGGAGATCAGCAAGGGGAACCTCCAGCGGAACGTCATATCTGACGGTTGCCAGGGTTTTTGAGAGCAGTGCCTGGTCTTTATAGATCTGTAAATTCTCCCGGCGCTTCCTGCCGTTTACCAGATCTTTCCAGCGGAGGACACCTTCGAGGGAACCGAACTGTTGTACCAGCTTTGCAGCGGTTTTTTCGCCAATACCGGGAACGCCCGGTATATTGTCCGAGGTGTCGCCGGCCAGTCCCAGGACATCCGGTACCAGTTCAGGGGGGACGCCGAAACGGTGGAGGACCTCTTGCGGCCCCGAACAGGTATCCTTCATGGTGTCCAGCAGACAAATTCCTTCACTGACGATCTGCATCAAATCCTTGTCGCCGGTGACTACCGTTACCTGGATTCCTTCCGCTGCATAGCGTCGGGCCAGCGTGGCAATGACATCGTCTGCCTCAAACCCGGGAGCTTCAAGGTCAGGGATGGAGAGCGCCTGTAAAACCCTCTTGATGTAAGCAATCTGCGGGCCCAGGTCCTCGGGCATGGCGTCCCGATTAGCCTTGTATTCGGGATAGATTTCCCTGCGGAAAGTCTCTTCCCGTGGACGGTCGAATACCACGGCCAGATACTCGGGCTTGTTTTCCTGCAGGAGGCTCAGTAGCATCTTCGTGAAACCATATATGGCATTGGTCGGCATGCCGCCAGTGGTGGCGAGATCCCGGATTCCATAATAGGCGCGGTAGATGTAACTGGAGCCGTCCAGCAAATACAGTTGCGGCAATGCTTTCACATTCTCTCCACATGTGTTCTTTTTGATTTCTGCTGATTCAGCTGGTGAGATGGGGGACAGGCACCTGCGGTGCCAGTCCCCGACCAGGTCATCTCCACAACGGTACTTATTTCAGCTGAACAGACGAATTTTGAAGAAACGCCCTTTGATTTTGTGTGCCGTCAGGCGCGACAGGGCGAGCTTGGCACTTGCGCGCCTGACGGCGACATACGTGTGAAAATCGAAGACATTGATCTTGCCGACCTCGTCTGCCGGAATGCCGGCGTCGCCGGTGAGGGCACCGAGGATATCTCCGGGTCGCAGCTTGTTTTTGCGCCCGCCATCGATGCAGAGGGTGACCATCGGTGCTTCGAGGTCTGTGGACGAGGGCATGGCAAGCGTTTCCAGTTCGGCGCGGGGCACGGTTTCGCCGAGATAGTCCTCAATTGCCGCTGCACGCCGGTTTTCTGCAGCGGTCACCAGGCTCAGGGCCAGTCCTTGCTCCCCGGCGCGACCGGTGCGGCCGATGCGGTGGATATGAATTTCCGGATCGCGGGTGAGCTCGTAGTTAACCACGGCGGTCAGTTCCTTGATGTCGATGCCGCGTGCCGCGACATCGGTGGCGACCAGAATGGAGACACTTTTGTTGGCAAAGCGTGCCAGCACCTGGTCGCGCTCGCGCTGCTCCAGGTCGCCATGGATCGCCAGTGCCGAAAAGCCGCGCTCCGTCAGAGCATCGGCCACCTCTTGACACTCCTTTTTGGTATTGCAAAAGACCAGGGTCGATTCCGGCAGGTAATGGCCGAGAATCCGGGCCAACGCGGCCAGTCGTTCCTTGTTTTCCACCAGATAGAAAAGCTGCTTGATCTGCCCGCCGTCGTGGACCGACTCGACCTTCACCGTGACCGGTTGCTGTTGCACCGTTGCGCTCATGGCGGTAATCGACTCAGGATAGGTGGCCGAGAAGAGCAGGGTCTGTCGCTGGCTCGGTGTGGCGGCGACGATGGTGCCGATATCCTCCTGGAAGCCCATATCGAGCATGCGATCGGCTTCATCGAGGACCAGCATGCTCAGGGATTTCAGATCGAGACTGCCGCGCCGCAGGTGATCGAGAATCCGGCCCGGAGTGCCGACCACGATATGGGCACCGTGTTCGAGGGAGCCGAGCTGGGGACCGAAAGGGACACCGCCGCAGAGGGTGAGAATCTTGATATTGTCGGTAAAACGGGCGAGACGCCGCAATTCCTTACCAACCTGGTCGGCGAGTTCGCGGGTCGGACACAACACCAGCCCTTGTACTTTGAAGCTCCTCACGGACAGGCGCGACAGGAGGCCGATGCCAAAGGCGGCGGTCTTGCCGCTGCCGGTTTTCGCCTGGGCGATTACGTCGGTCCCTGCAAGAATCGGCGGCAGACTGTGGGCTTGAATCGGGGTCATCTCGCTATAGCCGAGGGAGTCAAGGTTCTGGAGTAGTGATTTTTCCAGCGGCAGGGTGGCAAATGTGATCGGGATCATGGGTTGTTCTCTTTTTAGGGATACCAAGGGTTGACGATTTCGGGAAAATAAAGAAGCCCCATCTAAGAGAACACGAAGAAGGGGGCATCATGGCTGATCTCTGGAAGTCTATGTTACTCGAAGTGGAAATGCAAGGATCAAGTGGTTTGCGAGGGGATGGGGGCCGGTTCACACTGTTCAGGGAACAAGGGAACACAGGGGAGGGTTGCCACTTGAAATAATGCTTGCGAGTTGACAGGGAAGGCGATACCGTTAGGAAGATTTGACCTGATAGTCTTTATGGTTGGGTTGGGACTTCCCCGAAGCCTCTCGTAATCGGTCGCCATCCTTTGCGATGGTTTGGCTGTCTGCCGGCTTCAGGCGATTTTCATTCTATCGCCATCATGCAGTGAAGCCGTACGAGAGACTTCAGGAAAGCCCCAACCCTGCGCGGGGCAGCGCTATCTTGCTGGCAACATTTTACAGGAGTAACATTTTGAAGCAGTTTGAAAAAAGAATAGTCGGACCGGAAACGGTCCAGATGCTGGAATTGGGGCATCCCTGGGTGATCGCCGACAGTTACACGAAACGCTGGCCGTCCGGGCATGCAGGCCAGGTGGTTGCCTTGACGGACAGTGCCGGGCGTTTCCTGGCCACTGCCCTGCTAGATCCGGCCGATCGTATTGTGGCACGGGTATTGTCACGCAAGCGCATCAGTCTGGAGCTATCATGGCTGACAGATCAGTTGAAAGCTGCCATCGACCTGCGGAAAAACCATGTCAATCTGGAGGAAACCAACGCCTACCGTCTGGTGAATGCCGAAGGTGACGGGCTGCCCGGTCTGACGGTTGACTGTTATGGCGATTATCTCATGGTGCAGCTGTACTGCGCCGGCTGGCGTCCCCATCTGTCGATCGTTACCCAGGCTTTACAGGAACTGCTTTCACCGACAAGCATCTACGAAAAGAGCCGTCCCCAGAAAACCAGGGAGTTGGAGTCGGCCTGCGATAATAAACGCTACGGTCGCCTGTTGATCGGCAAAGCAGCTCCGCAACAGCTTGAAGTTCGCGAGAATGGTCTCAATTTCATTGTCAGCCTGGAACAGGGTCTGAACACCGGACTTTTTCTGGACCAGCGCCGCAACCGCCGAGACCTGATGTCTCGGGTGGCGGGTAAGCGGCTGCTGAACCTGTTTGCCTACACCGGTGCTTTTTCCGTGGCAGCCGCCGTTGCCGGTGCCAGCCAGGTGACCAATGTGGATGTATCTTCCGGCTACACGGACTGGGCCAGGGCCAATTTCGGCATCAACCGACTCAATCCCAAGCGCTACGAGTTCCTCTTGGGTGATTGCCTGTCGGTGCTGGCAGACCTGGCGGTGAAGAAGAAAGAATACGACATAATCCTGATGGATCCTCCCTCCTTTTCCACTACCGGCAAGAGCCGCTTTACCACCCGCGGCGGCACCTCCGACCTGGTTGCCGCGGCGCTGCCTCTCCTGAGTGACAACGGACTGCTGATCACCTCATCCAACCACCAGAAACTGGATTTTGCCGACTACCTGAAGGAGCTGCGGCGAGGTGCTCTCAAAGCGGGCTGCGACCTGAGGGTTATCAGCCTGACAGGTCAGCCGGAAGATTTTCCTTACCCGGTCACCTTTCCGGAGGGTCGTTATCTCAAATATGCCATCAGTGTTAAAGTGCGGCTATGAAGGGTCCCAGGGAGAGGACAAAGTGACAAGGATGTGAATCGTGAGATATGTTGATGTTCTTTAGCAGGTGTTTCCGTAATCGGTTAAATATAATGGAGGAATGAAAATGCATGTTACTTGTGTGAATTGCAATCACAGTGGAAGTATTGATGATTCAAAAATATATTCAAAGGCCATTATAATCAAATGTCAAAACTGTGGTGCCAATATTAAGGTACATCAGGAAACGTACAAACAATTTCAGCTAGCGGTGACCTTATATCGGCATAAGTTGTATGATAAGGCCAAAATTGAACTAATTAATTTAGCGTGTGGAGATAAGGCAGATTTTACTACAGCGAAAGCTATCTATCTGTTGGGTGAAATATCCTATGCAATGAAGCAGTATGATATTGCTATTGAGGAATGGAATACACTGATACAATATTATCCGAAGATGGTTGAAACTATAGCAGTAAAAGAAAGGATTGCTCTCCTTGATCAGGTAACCACCAAAGTTGGCGATTTATCAATAGCGTCACCCTTAGCTCAAGCGTATCTGAAAAATGGTGATTACTGGTCTGAATCTACTATGACCTATATGATTGATCCGTCATTTCTGGATACGCTACAGATGGCTATTGACTGGTATGATGTAACCATTAAGGAATGCAAAGGCACCGCAGCCGCTGAACTAGCCTATGCCAGAAAATTGTTTGCTTTGCTGGGCTGGGAAATTGAGAGTCCCCTTGCCAGTAGCCCGGTGACAGAAGGTGTTGGTCTGAAAAGGGATTGTAAACGTTACCCCGAGGAATATGCTGAATGTTTCAAGCAATTCCTGGACACATTCTCCATGTTTGAAGAAGATTTTCCTGAGAGTCCATATCTGCAAGGTTTCAGACTGCAAATTGCCCAGCAATACTGGAAGGGTAAGGACTGGGAGAACACGCGAAAATGGCTTGAAAAGATGGTGGCTGCCGGTAATGACGAAGCAACATTTTATACCCACGTGGCGAAAAAGCGACTTGAGAGAGCACTGGAATATGCTTAGACAGGCAAGGGATTCAGGTGCATCAGAGATGTCTTCGGGGATGAAACAGGCTGATTCCCCGGATGGTGACGAGGGATATTTTTTTCGCTAACAATCGCGATTACAGGAGGACTATCAGCAGTATTCCTCCGCCAATGACGGTCAGGTTGCAGACAGCGGAGATTGCATGGAGCCTGGAGAACTCACGTCGCTTGGGATGCTCCTTTGGAGTGGTGACAAAGGATGGTATCTCCTTCTTGATTGCCGCAGCCCGCGGTTCGATGGAAAAGGCCTGAAAGGCGGTCAGGGAGAGCATCAGAATCAATACGACGAGAACCGGAGTGAAGTTCTTTCCCCTGATCAAGAGCAGGGATGCAAGCGCCACGATGCCGCAAGCCAGTCCCCATTTGAAGTAGCCCGGAAAGAGTGTGCCAACGATCTTTCCGGCAGTGTCACGGTCATTGGCTTTGAAGATGATCGGCGTCAGGACAAAGGTGAAGAGGGCTGCCCCTCCTGCCCAGAAGGCGATGGCCAAACGGTAGATTATGGGTAGAATCTGCATGATGCCTCCGTTGCTTTGAACTATCTATTCGGAACTTACTCCTGTTTTATCTCCTCTTCAAGTAGAAAACATCGGAAATACTTGAATTATCCCTCATGTTACTTGTGCAGGACGTTGCTAAACAGGAACATTCTCAAAGATTTTCCTGATCAGCAGCACTCTTCCGCCAGTTCCCAAACCTGTCATTCCCGAAGCGGTTCTGATCGGGAATCCAGCTGCTAACTGACTGAAATATGGACCCCCGATAAAAGCCTTCGAGGGTGACAATCTTCATAGCGGAAGAATAGTGCTTCTGAGTAACTCCACGATAAGTGTCTGAAATACCGTTCTTTGCATTTTTTGTAGTTACTCTTCGACAGAACACCGCCGCATGCGGGGTCGGGGACTAATCAGGTAGATTTTTCTTCCAAAATATTGGGGCAGATTTCTGTTGTGCTTTCTTGCTTGCAAAAGTATGGGACTTTTTTCCCGAGATGGGCTCGTAAAAATAACTTCTTGCATTAGACTTAGGGCATGGAAGGTAATTCTGTGGAAAGCTTCAACATGCAGAACATGGAGGTCAGCAATGAAGAAACTATCTGTTATTGTTGCCGCACTGATGATGGCGGGAAGCCTTGGCCTGGCCTATGCTGCCAACGTAGACAAGGGTAAAGCACTTTTTGAAAGTCCGAACCTTGGCGGCGGCACAACAGGGAAAAGCTGTTCAAGCTGCCATGAGGGTGGTGAGGGCCTGGGCAGCGATCTGTTCGAGCGTAAAGGTATCAACTTTTCGGGGAAGGACAATATGAGCCTGGTTGAGGTGATCAATATCTGTATTGAGAATGCCTTGGGTGGCAAGGCCATCGATCCCAAGGGTGAAGAGATGCAGGATTTGACTGCCTATATGAAAAAACTGGTAACCAGGTCGCCAGAGTAAAACCGAGAGAACGGAACCTCGTTAGTACCAGCAAGATTGTCATCTCCGAATGTCTTTATCGGGGACCCACAAGTTTAACCGGTCAGCGGCTGGATTCCGGGCCAGAATCGCTTCGGGATCTGTTCTCGAAGCGTTCCGGTCAGGAAACTTTTGTGCCTAAGGCTGCACCGATTCTGTCCAGGGCTTTCCGGAGCAGCGGGCGCGGGCAGCCGAAGTTGAGGCGGACAAAGCCGGGATCGCCAAAGTCGCTGCCTCGCGATAGCCCGACTCCGGCCTGTTCGAAGAACGAGGTCGGATCATGAATACCGCTTTTTCTGATATCGATCCATGCCAGATAGGTTGCTTCCAGATGGTGCATAGAGAGCCCTTTGATTCCATTGATGGCCTGATGAACCAGGTCACGGTTTCCTCTCAGGTACTCGAGAAGTTCCCGGTGCCAGTCCTCGCAGTCACGGTAGGCGGCGAGCGCAGCGGTATAGCCGAGGGCGTTAACTGACGGCACAATGCCTGCCATGGCTTGGCGGAAGTGCCCGCGAAGTCCCGGATCGGGTATGACGGCAAGGGCACAGCCGAGGCCGGGAATGTTGAAGGTTTTGCTCGGGGCAAGGAGGGTGATGGTGCGGGACGCGGTTTCCGTGGAGAGGGTGGCGATGGGTATGTGCTTTTTGTCTTTGTCCAGTATCAGGCCGGCGTGGATCTCGTCGGAGCAGATGAAGAGCCTGTGACGCTGGCACAGGTCAGCGATAGTGCAAAGCTCTTCCCGGCTGAATGCGCGCCCCACCGGGTTATGGGGATTGCAGAGGAGGAAAAGCCGGGTTCTGCTGGTGATTGCCCGCTCCATGTCGGCAAAGTCGAAAACCCATCGGTTCCCGTCCTCTACCAGGTGTGTGGTAACCAGGTTGCGAAGGGAATTACGTGGTGCGCAGAGGAAGGGGGGGTAGACCGGTACAGCGCTGAGAACATCATCTCCGTCATCCCCAACAGCCAGGCAGGCAAGATTGAGGCCGGTTACCAGTCCTGGCAGCCAGACAATCCAGTCTTCATCAATGCTCCAGTCGTATTCAGCCTTCAAATGCCCGATTACCGCTTCTGCCAGTCCTTCTATCGGGCGGGTGTAACCAAAAATACCATGGTCAACCCTTTTCTGCAGGGCATCTATAATCGGTTGGGGTGAGCGGAAGTCCATGTCGGCTACCCAGAGCGGGATAATGTCCCTTCCCTGATAGCGATCCCATTTTTCACTGGAGGTGCCCCTCCGTTCAATGATTTCATCAAAATCGCTGGCGATATCGGTTCTCCTTTTCATTGAGTCTACATATACAAAAGGCCAGGAGCATTCCGCTCCCAGCCTTTCGTCATCTCTTGATTAACTGTT
>CAVVDU010000003.1:0-15900 GCA_963746935.1 uncultured delta proteobacterium
GCTGCTTCCCGAAGCGAGGATTATCTCCAGCACCTCCCGCGCTGCAGCGGGGCGGCCCAGCTTCAATGCCTGCGACCGCATGGCGGCCATGATCTCAGGTTGGCGCAGCAACCGGTCCACCCGCCAGGCCAGGGCTCCGGCGTCGCAGGCTTTCAGGGCGGCTCCGTTCTCCAGTAGAAAATCGGCGTTGCGCTCCTCCTGGCCGGGGATGGGCGAGACCACGATCATCGGCAGCCCGACAGCCAGACACTCGGACGTGGTCAGACCGCCCGGTTTGGTGATGGCCAGATCGCTGGCCGCCATGATCCGTTCAATTACCCGGGTGAAGCCCATGGGAAAGAGTCTCCCCGGATGACGCTTCGCCAACTCCTGCAGGTCGGCCAGCAGCTTCTCGTTCCTGCCGGCCAGGGCCACCAGCTGGAAATCCCCCTCCAACCCCAGCAGCCGCTCGGCCAGCATCTCGATGCTTCCTACTCCCGCACCACCTGACATCATCAGCAGGGTTGTTTTGTGCGGGTCAAGCCCGAACTGCTCCGCACAGGCGGCCCGGTCATACTTTTCTCCGAAAACCGGCATGATCGGAATCCCGGTCACCCGGATGGTATCCGCCGGGATGCCGCGCTCGGCCATGCGCCAGGCCACCTCCTCATGGGCAGCGAAGTAGCCGCTGATATGGGGGTGAATCCAGAGTGCATGCACGTCGAAGTCGGTCACCTGAACCCAGACCGGCGTGGAAAACTCACCGACCCTGATCTTGCGGGAGAGCAGCTGGGCAGGCAGAAAGTGGGTGCAGATGACATGATCCGGGTTGATGGTGGCCAGAACCTTCTTCAGTTTCCGGGTATTGAGTCTTTCGATGGCAATGCGCAGCCGTGACAGGGCCGAATCGACCTTTTCACGATCCGACTTGTCGTAGAGATAACCCCAGAAGGCAGGATGACGCTCCACCACTTTGATATAGGTGTCGGCGTAGATGGTTCGAAACAGTTTCGGCACCAGATCCATAAGGTCCACATGTACCGCTTCCACGTCAGGATACCAGCGTTCAACAGCGGCCTGCAGCGCCTGGGCGGCCCGCACGTGTCCGGCTCCGGCCGAGACGCTCAGGATGGCGATTTTTTGTTTTTTGTTTCTGTTTGTGATCATCCTGTTCTCCGATTGTGGAATCAAGAATTGTTACGGTGAGAAAATGGTTGGGCTGGAAACGGTTCAAAATCTGTCATAAGCGGCGGCCGACTTAACGGCGCTTCTTGCCTTGGGGACGGGCGGTTTTGCAGCGGTTTTAAATTCGGGTTCATAGCCGACAATAAAGCGGGTGGTGGTATCATTTCGCATACTCAGGAAATGTGCATTGTCTTTATCAAAAGGGCAAATGGGGGCGCTGCATGGCTCAAAGCCGAATCTTGCATAGAAGCCGGGTTCACCCAGGACAAACAGGGTCCGGCTTTTGATCGCTTCCTGTCGCAAGGCGAATCTGAGCAGTTCCGAGCCCACCCCCTGCCTTTGGAATTCCGGTCTCACGGCCATGGGCGCCAGGTGCAAGCCGCAAACGTCGTTGCCATGGTAGGCATTGGAAAAGGCTATGTAGGCGATGACCTTGTTGATATGGATACACACCCATTCATGTACCGGTTTGCCGTTTTCGTGGAATTTTTGAACCAGCTCGGCTTCGTGTTCGCTGCCGGGGAAGGCGCTGCGCAAAAGCGCGTAGGCCTTGGCGCGGTTTTCTTCCGTCAATTTCTGTATTTTCATAATGTATGTCCCTGATAGTTTGCCGGCTCGGGACGTGATGGGGTGCTTCCGGATTGCCTTAACACAGCCTCAGTTGACCATCCTCCTCGGCATCGTATGAGACTTTTTCCCTGACCGGAACTGGTGTCCGATTTGCAGGTGCCACCGGTGCCGGGATTGCCTTCTCTGTCTGTTCAGCTTCCTTTAGCTGATGTGCCGCTGCCGCTGCACGTATACCCTCATCTGCTGCCCGCTTTGCCAGTTTGTCGCATCGCTCATTAAAGGGATGCCCGGCATGGCCCCGCAGCCATTCCCAGCTGATCTTGTGTTTGGCGGCCAGGGAAACAAGCTGCTGCCAGAGGTCCTGGTTGATGAGAGCATCCGGGGTATACAGTCGACCTTTGCGGATCCAGCCATGAACCCATTGGCTCATTCCCCGGACCAGGTACTGCGAATCGCTGAACACGCGCACCGTTTTCGGGTTGTTAAGGGCTTCCAGGCCCCTGATAGCCGCCAGCAGTTCCATCCTTTGGGAGGTTGCCGAAGGCTCAAAACCACTCAACACCTTTTCATGCTCCCCATAGCGGAGGATCACGCCATACCCGCCTGGGCCAGCATCTCTTCCCGAGCCATCGCAGTAAATTTCGACCACGCCCGCTGCCGGCGGGGTGAAGGCGACTTCCAAAGCCTCAAATTCCAGTTCGCGCAACAGGGGAATCAAGTCGGAAAGGTTCGGCTTCTGCCGCTGCAGATCAGCAAGGGAAACCTCCAGCGGAACGTCATATCTGACGGTTGCCAGGGTTTTTGAGAGCAGGGCCTGGTCTTTATAGAGCTGTAAATTCTCCCGGCGCTTCCTGCCGTTAACCAGAGCTTTCCAGCGGAGGACACCTTCGAGGGAACCGAACTGTTGTACCAGCTTTGCAGCGGTTTTCTCGCCGATACCGGGAACGCCCGGTATATTGTCCGAGGTGTCGCCGGCCAGTCCCAGGACATCCGGTACCAGTTCAGGGGGGACGCCGAAACGGTGGAGGACCTCTTGCGGCCCCGAACAGGTATCCTTCATGGTGTCCAGCAGGCAAATTCCTTCACTGACAATCTGCATCAAATCCTTGTCGCCGGTGACTACCGTTACCTGGATTCCTTCCGCTGCATAGCGTCGGGCCAGCGTGGCAATGACATCGTCTGCCTCAAAACCGGGAGCTTCCAGGGCCGGGATATTGAGCGCCTGTAAAACTTTCTTGATGTAAGGAATCTGCGGGCCCAGGTCCTCGGGCATGGCGTCCCGATTAGCCTTGTATTCGGGATAGATTTCCCTGCGGAAAGTCTCTTCCCGCGGACGGTCGAATACCACGGCCAGATACTCGGGCTGTTTTCCTGCAGGAGGCCCAGGAGCATCTTCGTGAAACCATATACGGCATTGGTCGGCATGCCGCCAGTGGTGGCAAGATCCCGGATTCCATAATAGGCGCGGTAGATGAAACTGGAGCCGTCCAGCAAATACAGTTGCGGCGATGCTTTCACATTCTCTCCACATGTGTGCTTTTTGATTTCTGCTGATTCAGCTGGTGAGATGGGGGGGCAGGCACCTGCGGAGCCAGTCCCCGACCAGGTCATCTCCACAATGGTACTTATTTCAGCTGAACAGACGGATTTTGAAGAAACGCCCTTTGATTTTATGTGCCGTCAGGCGCGACAGGGCGAGCTTGGCACTTGCGCGCCTGACGGCGACATAGGTGTGAAAATCGAAGACATTGATCTTGCCGACCTCGTCTGCCGGAATGCCGGCGTCGCCGGTGAGGGCACCGAGGATATCTCCGGGTCGCAGCTTGTTTTTGCGTCCGCCATCGATGCAGAGGGTGACCATCGGTGCTTCGAGGTCTGTGGACGAGGGCATGGCAAGCGTTTCCAGCTCGGCGCGGGGCACGGTTTCGCCGAGATAGTCCTCAATTGCCGCTGCACGCCGGTTTTCTGCAGCGGTCACCAGGCTCAGGGCCAGCCCTTGCTCCCCGGCGCGACCGGTGCGGCCGATGCGGTGGATATGAATTTCCGGATCGCGGGTGAGCTCGTAGTTAACCACGGCGGTCAGTTCCTTGATGTCGATGCCGCGTGCCGCGACATCGGTGGCGACCAGAATGGAGACACTTTTGTTGGCAAAGCGTGCCAGCACCTGGTCGCGCTCGCGCTGCTCCAGGTCGCCATGGATCGCCAGTGCCGAAAAGCCGCGCTCCGTCAGGGCATCGGCCACCTCTTGACACTCCTTTTTGGTATTGCAAAAGACCAGGGTCGATTCCGGCAGGTAATGGCCGAGAATCCGGGCCAACGCGGCCAGTCGTTCCTTGTTTTCCACCAGATAGAAGAGCTGCTTGATCTGCCCGCCGTCGTGGACCGACTCGACCTTCACCGTGACCGGTTGCTGCTGCACCGTTGCGCTCATGGCGGTAATCGACTCCGGATAGGTGGCCGAGAAGAGCAGGGTCTGTCGCTGGCTCGGTGTGGCGGCGACGATGGTGCCGATATCCTCCTGGAAGCCCATATCGAGCATGCGATCGGCTTCATCGAGGACCAGCATGCTCAGGGATTTCAGATCGAGACTGCCGCGCCGCAGGTGATCGAGAATCCGGCCCGGAGTGCCGACCACGATATGGGCACCGTGTTCGAGGGAGCCGAGCTGGGGACCGAAAGGGACACCGCCGCAGAGGGTGAGAATCTTGATATTGTCGGTAAAACGGGCGAGACGCCGCAATTCCTTACCAACCTGGTCGGCGAGTTCGCGGGTCGGACACAACACCAGCCCTTGTACTTTGAAGCTCCTCACTGACAGGCGCGACAGGAGGCCGATGCCAAAGGCGGCGGTTTTGCCGCTGCCGGTTTTCGCCTGGGCGATTACGTCGGTCCCTGCAAGAATCGGCGGCAGACTGTGGGCTTGAATCGGGGTCATCTCGCTATAGCCGAGGGAGTCAAGGTTCTGGAGTAGTGATTTTTCCAGCGGCAGGGTGGCAAATGTGATCGGGATCATGGGTTGTTCTCTTTTTGGGGATCGCCAGGCATGTGACGAATCCGGGAAAATAAAGAAGCCTCCATCCAGTGTCCCGTGCAGGGAGTAGCTAGATGGGGGCTTCAAGGATGACCCTGGAAGTTTATGCTACTCGAAGGGGAAATGCAAGGATCAAGTGTTTGCGAGCTGCGCTGGGGGCAGGTTTGCGCTGTTCAGAGGGACAAGGGAGAAGAAGTGGCAGGTGGTTTTGACGAAATAATACTTGCGAGTTGACAGGGAAGGCGATACCGTTAGGAAGATTTAACCGGAAAGTCTTGACTGCGGTTGGGTTGGGACGCGCTATCTTGCGAATATCTTGACAGGAGTACCATTTTGAAGCAGCTGGAAAAAAGAATAGTCGGGCCGGAAACGGTTCAGATGCTGGAATTGGGGCATCCCTGGGTGATCGCCGACAGTTACACGAAACGCTGGCCGTCCGGGCAGGCAGGCCAGGTGGTTGCCTTGACGGACAGTGCCGGGCGTTTCCTGGCCACTGCCCTGCTAGATCCGGCCGACCGTATTGTGGCACGGGTATTGTCACGCAAGCGCATCAGTCTGGAGCTATCATGGCTGACAGATCAGTTGAAAGCTGCCATCGACCTGCGGAAAAACCATGTCAATCTGGAGGAAACCAACGCCTACCGTCTGGTGAATGCCGAAGGTGACGGGCTGCCCGGTCTGACGGTTGACTGTTATGGCGATTATCTCATGGTGCAGCTGTACTGCGCCGGCTGGCGTCCCCATCTGTCGATCGTTACCCAGGCTTTACAGGAACTGCTTTCACCGGCAGGCATCTACGAAAAGAGCCGTCCCCAGAAAACCAGGGAGTTGGAGTCGGCCGGCGATAATAAACGCTACGGTCGCCTGTTGATCGGCAAAGCAGCTCCGCAACAGCTTGAAGTTCGCGAGAATGGTCTCAATTTCATTGTCAGCCTGGAACAGGGTCTGAACACCGGACTTTTTCTGGACCAGCGCCGCAACCGCCGAGACCTGATGTCTCGGGTGGCGGGTAAGCGGCTGCTGAACCTGTTTGCCTACACCGGTGCTTTTTCCGTGGCAGCCGCCGCTGCCGGTGCCAGCCAGGTGACCAATGTGGATGTATCTTCCGGCTACACGGACTGGGCCAGGGCCAATTTCGGCATCAACCGACTCAATCCCAAGCGCTACGAGTTCCTCTTGGGTGATTGCCTGTCGGTGCTGGCGGACCTGGCGGTGAAGAAGAAAGAATACGACATAATCCTGATGGATCCTCCCTCCTTTTCCACTACCGGCAAGAGCCGCTTTACCACCCGCGGCGGCACCTCCGACCTGGTTGCCGCGGCGCTGCCTCTCCTGAGCGACAACGGACTGCTGATCACCTCATCCAACCACCAGAAACTGGATTTTGCCGACTACCTGAAGGAGCTGCGGCGAGGTGCGCTCAAAGCGGGCTGCGACCTGAGGGTTATCAGCCTGACAGGTCAGCCGGAAGATTTTCCTTACCCGGTCACCTTTCCTGAGGGTCGTTATCTCAAATATGCCATCAGTGTTAAAGTGCGGCTATGAAGGGTCCCAGGGAGAGGACAAAGTGACAAGGATGTGAATCGTGAGATATGTTGATGTTCTTTAGCAGGTGTTTCCGTAATCGGTTAAATATAATGGAGGAATGAAAATGCATGTTACTTGTGTGAATTGCAATCACAGTGGAAGTATTGATGATTCAAAAATATATTCAAAGGCCATTATAATCAAATGTCAAAACTGTGGTGCCAATATTAAGGTACATCAGGAAACGTACAAACAATTTCAGCTAGCGGTGACCTTATATCGGCATAAGTTGTATGATAAGGCCAAAATTGAACTAATTAATTTAGCGTGTGGAGATAAGGCAGATTTTACTACAGCGAAAGCTATCTATCTGTTGGGTGAAATATCCTATGCAATGAAGCAGTATGATATTGCTATTGAGGAATGGAATACACTGATACAATATTATCCGAAGATGGTTGAAACTATAGCAGTAAAAGAAAGGATTGCTCTCCTTGATCAGGTAACCACCAAAGTTGGCGATTTATCAATAGCGTCACCCTTAGCTCAAGCGTATCTGAAAAATGGTGATTACTGGTCTGAATCTACTATGACCTATATGATTGATCCGTCATTTCTGGATACGCTACAGATGGCTATTGACTGGTATGATGTAACCATTAAGGAATGCAAAGGCACCGCAGCCGCTGAACTAGCCTATGCCAGAAAATTGTTTGCTTTGCTGGGCTGGGAAATTGAGAGTCCCCTTGCCAGTAGCCCGGTGACAGAAGGTGTTGGTCTGAAAAGGGATTGTAAACGTTACCCCGAGGAATATGCTGAATGTTTCAAGCAATTCCTGGACACATTCTCCATGTTTGAAGAAGATTTTCCTGAGAGTCCATATCTGCAAGGTTTCAGACTGCAAATTGCCCAGCAATACTGGAAGGGTAAGGACTGGGAGAACACGCGAAAATGGCTTGAAAAGATGGTGGCTGCCGGTAATGACGAAGCAACATTTTATACCCACTTGGCGAAAAAGCGACTTGAGAGAGCACTGGAATACGCTTGATGACAGGCAAGGGATTCAGGTGTATCAGAGATGTCTTCGGGGATGAAACAGGCTGATTCCCCCGGAATGGTGACGAGGGATCATTTCCTTTTCTGCTAACAATCGCGATTACAGGAGGACTATCAGCAGTATTCCTCCGCCAATGACGGTCAGGTTGCAGACAGCGGAGATTGCATGGAGCCTGGAGAACTCACGTCGCTTGGGATGCTCCTTTGGAGTGGTGACAAAGGATGGTATCTCCTTCTTGATTGCCGCAGCCCGCGGTTCGATGGAAAAGGCCTGAAAGGCGGTCAGGGAGAGCATCAGAATCAATACGACGAGAACCGGAGTGAAGTTCTTTCCCCTGATCAAGAGCAGGGATGCAAGCGCCACGATGCCGCAAGCCAGTCCCCATTTGAAGTAGCCCGGAAAGAGTGTGCCGACGATCTTTCCGGCAGTGTCACGGTCATTGGCTTTGAAGATGATCGGCGTCAGGACAAAGGTGAAGAGGGCTGCCCCTCCTGCCCAGAAGGCGATGGCCAAACGGTAGATTATGGGTAGAATCTGCATGATGCCTCCGTTGCTTTGAACTACTATTCGGAACTTACTCCTGTTTTATCTCCTCTTCAAGTAGAAAACATCGGAAATACTTGAATTATCCCTCATGTTACTTGTGCAGGACGTTGCTAAACAGGAACATTCTCAAAGATTTTCCTGATCAGCAGCACTCTTCCGCCAGTTCCCAAACCTGTCATTCCCGAAGTGGTTCTGATCGGGAATCCAGCTGCTAACTGACTGAAATATGGACCCCCGATAAAAGCCTTCGAGGGTGACAATCTTCATAGCGGAAGAATAGTGCTTCTGAGTAACTCCACGATAAGTGTCTGAAATACCGTTCTTTGCATTTTTTGAAGTTACTCTTCGACAGAACACCGCCGCATGCGGGGTCGGGGACTAATCAGGTAGATTTTTCTTCCAAAATATTGGGGCAGATTTCTGTTGTGCTTTCTTGCTTGCAAAAGTATGGGACTTTTTTCCCGAGATGGGCTCGTAAAAAATACTTCTTGCATTAGACTTAGGGCATGGAAGGTAATTCTATGGAAAGCTTCAACATGCAGAACATGGAGGTCAGCAATGAAGAAACTATCTGTTATTGTTGCCGCACTGATGATGGCGGGAAGCCTTGGCCTGGCCTATGCTGCCAACGTAGACAAGGGTAAAGCACTTTTTGAAAGTCCGGACCTTGGCGGCGGCACAACAGGGAAAAGCTGTTCAAGCTGCCACGAGGGTGGTGAGGGTTTGGGCAGCGATCTGTTCGAGCGTAAAGGTATCAACTTTTCGGGGAAGGGCAATATGAGCCTGGTTGAGGTTATCAACATCTGTATTGAGAATGCCTTGGGTGGCAAGGCCATCGATCCCAAGGGTGAAGAGATGCAGGATTTGACTGCCTATATGAAAAAACTGGTAACCAGGTCGCCAGAGTAAAACCGAGAAAACGGAACCTCGTTAGTACCAGCAAGATTGTCATCCCCGAATGTCTTTGTCGGGGATCCACAAGTTTAACCGGTCAGCAGCTGGATTCCGGGCCAGAATCTCTTCGGGATCTGTTCTCGAAGCGTTCCGGTCAGGAAACTTTTGTGCCTAAGGCTGCACCGATTCTGTCCAGGGCTTTCCGGAGCAGCGGGCGCGGGCAGCCGAAGTTGAGGCGGACAAAGCCGGGATCGCCAAAGTCGCTGCCTCGCGATAGCCCGACTCCGGCCTGTTCGAAGAACGAAGTCGGGTCATGAATTCCGCTTTTTCTGATATCGATCCATGCCAGATAGGTTGCTTCCAGATGGTGCATAGAGAGCCCTTTGATTCCATTGATGGCCTGATGAACCAGGTCACGGTTTCCTCTCAGGTACTCGAGAAGTTCCCGGTGCCAGTCCTCGCAGTCACGGTAGGCGGCGAGCGCAGCGGTATAGCCGAGGGCGTTAACTGACGGCACAATGCCTGCCATGGCTTGGCGGAAGTGCCCGCGAAGTCCCGGATCGGGTATTACGGCAAGGGCACAGCCGAGGCCGGGAATGTTGAAGGTTTTGCTCGGGGCAAGGAGGGTGATGGTGCGGGACGCGGTTTCCGTGGAGAGGGTGGCGATGGGTATGTGCTTTTTGTCTTTGTCCAGTATCAGGCCGGCGTGGATCTCGTCGGAGCAGATGAAGAGCCTGTGACGCTGGCACAGGTCAGCGATAGTGCAAAGCTCTTCCCGGCTGAATGCGCGCCCCACCGGGTTATGGGGATTGCAGAGGAGGAAAAGCCGGGTTCTGCTGGTGATTGCCCGCTCCATGTCGGCAAAGTCGAAAACCCATCGGTTCCCGTCCTCTACCAGGTGTGTGGTAACCAGGTTGCGAAGGGAATTACGTGGTGCGCAGAGGAAGGGGGGGTAGACCGGTACAGCGCTGAGAACATCATCTCCGTCATCCCCAACAGCCAGGCAGGCAAGATTGAGGCCGGTTACCAGTCCTGGCAGCCAGACAATCCAGTCTTCATCAATGCTCCAGTCGTATTCAGCCTTCAAATGCCCGATTACCGCTTCTGCCAGTCCTTCTATCGGGCGGGTGTAACCAAAAATACCATGGTCAACCCTTTTCTGCAGGGCATCTATAATCGGTTGGGGTGAGCGGAAGTCCATGTCGGCTACCCAGAGCGGGATAATGTCCCTTCCCTGATAGCGATCCCATTTTTCACTGGAGGTGCCCCTCCGTTCAATGATTTCATCAAAATCGCTGGCGATATCGGTTCTCCTTTTCATTGAGTCTACATATACAAAAGGCCAGGAGCATTCCGCTCCCAGCCTTTCGTCATCTCTTGATTAACTGTTCCCCGAGTCTGGGGGAAATTCAGGAAGGATTTTCATCCCGCCCGACATCTGCACTTCTTATAGGTTGTGAGATAACGGTCGTGAATCATCGCCTCCTTTCCTGACTTCAAGCTTATCACGGCAAGTCTGGGCTGGCAAGGGGCTTAGGTATTATTTTCTTGAAGGTAATCTGAAGTGTACTCAATGCCACGGAATTACTCTGCAATGGTGTATTCTGTTCCCTTTCTGGCGATAAAACCCTCCTTTTCCAAACCTTCCAGGATCCTTTCCAGCCGTTGAGGGTCCTCTTGCAGTTCCTGGAAAATTTCTTCTTTCCCTGAGAGCGGTTTTCGCAGAAGGAACTTCAGAACGTTTCCCCGTATCTGCCGATCAGAACCTTCGAATCGGCTCTGGCGAGAATGGTGCGCGCTTTTTCTCGAGGGGTTGGTGTGGGTTCGTTTCAGCATGACGCCGTAATCCATCAGGGCGTAGTACCATTCTCTCGGATTTGACCTGTCGAGAGTAGCCTGGACGAGCGGCATGATTTCACTGTCCTTCACGTCCTGTCTGTCCTGGAAAAAACAGTGGATATATACCGTCCTGATATTGGTTTCGATGAAGGTCACGGGCTGATGAAAGGCAAATGCCGCGATTGCCCCGGCAGTATAGACCCCGATACCGGGCAGGGTTCGCAAATGTTCCTGTGTCTCGGGAAGGACACCGTTAAAGTCATTGACCACCATTTTTGCCGCTTCCTGCAAAGCCATGGCCCGGCGGTTGTAGCCGAGACCTTGCCAAACGTAAAGAACCTCTCGCAGGGGAGCCTCGGCGAGGGTGGTGAAGTCGGGAAATGCAGCAAGAAATTCCCGGTACTTCTCTATGGCCCGCTCAACCCGCGTTTGCTGGAGCATGATCTCGGAAACCAGGATATGGTAGGGGTCTTCGGTTTCACGCCAGGGAAGGGGGCGGGGGGTGGCATGGTAGTGGGCATAGACCTCGGCACGAAACCGCTTAATAGCCTCCCGGCTCAGGTCTGTCTGAATGGTTTCTCGCTGGATTTTGTCTGTTCTGTTCATGGTTGACCGGATTCTGTCCGATTGTTTCCGGAGGGAAACGGGAAGTTGTCATTATGGTGTGGTATATGTTGCAACGTGAGCAGGAATTGACCTGGGTAAACAGTTTCTCGTGTCCCGTTACATTGATCATGCTGGTCAATTGAACACCAAAAAGGGCATTTGCCGGTGAGTCTCGATTCGAATAATACTACAGAAATTCGACTGCTGACTACACGAATTAAGAATGCTGTGGTATTCTGAAAAGATTGTTTCCATCTGGCGCGTCACTAAAGGGATTGGGCTGAAACTTTCCCGAAGCCTCTCGTAATCGGTCATCACCTTTTACACAGTTGTGTCAGCATGCTGGGTGCAGGCGATTTCCGTCCTCACTCCATTGTGCACTGAAGCCGTACGAGAGACTCCGTGAAAGCCCCAGCCCAGCGAGAAGTGGGGGTGTATGAGAAGTGAAAATAGACAACGGTTGGATCTGGCCCTGGCGGCCATCTGTGCCAGTTGCCCCCTCTGCCGGCATGCCCGTCGGAAACCGGATGGACTGGCTGGCCGGATTGTGCGGAGAGTCGAAGTGCGGGTTTGTCCTTTTTGCCGTGCCTATGCCCGAGTGAAGGGTCAGTCCCCTGCTGGCGCTACAGAGTGAAAGCGAGTGCCATGCCATGTGCTGGCAGGAGAACCATCTATGCTAGTGAAAATTGTTTCCGGAGGTCAGACCGGTGTGGATCGGGCGGCTCTGGACGCCGGTCTCGCGAGCGGAATTGTGGTCGGAGGCTGGTGCCCGGCCGGTCGGCGTGCGGAGGACGGCATGATCCCTGAACGGTATCCCCTGCTCGAGCTTGACTCCCCGGATTATGCCGCGAGAACGGAAAAGAATGTCATCGATTCCGATGCCACCCTGGTCTTGAACCTTGGAGTCCTGGCCGATGGTACCGCGTTGACTGTCCAGTTGGCGAGGAAACACCGGAAACCGTTTCATGTTGTGCAACTGGACGGGGATGCGGACCCAGGCGCTGTGGCTGAATGGATCCGCGAACTGGGGGTGAAAGTGCTGAACATTGCCGGTCCGCGTGAGTCGAAGTGTCCCGGAATTCACGAATCTGCCTTGCTGTTCGTGCGGAGACTGCTGCAGGAAAGGTAGCCGCACGTGACACCTGCTTTTCTACTATCTGTCGAGGAGGTCCTTATGGAAACGGAACCCAGATCTGCGAATGACTTGCTGAACCTGTCCGGAAGCTACTGGAGCGCCTGTGCACTGCATGCCGGGGTCAAACTTGATCTCTTTACACCTCTTTCCGCCTGCTCATTCACCGCGTCGAAACTGGCCGAACTGGTCGAGTGCGATGTCCGAGGACTTACGATGCTGCTCCATGCCCTGACAGCCATGGGCTTGCTGGAAAAGCACGATGATTCCTTTCAGGTTTCAGGTATTTCAGCCGAATTCCTATCCCGCACCTCTCCCCGCTACCTTGGCCATATCCTGCTCCATCATCACCACCTGATGGCTTCCTGGGCCCACCTGGATGAGGCTGTCCGGGGCGGAGGACCGATCCGGGAGCATTACTCCCATGGGGATGAGAAAGAATTGCGGGAAAGCTTCGAGATGGGGATGTTCGACCTTGCCATGCAGATTGCGCCGCGGATCGTGCCCCAGATCGATCTGGGTGGCCGTCGGCGTCTGCTGGATCTTGGCGGAGGTCCCGGAACCTATGCCATACATTTCTGTCAGCACAACCCAGGCCTTTCCGCCGTTATCTTCGATCTTCCCTCGACCCGGCCCTTTGCCGAGAAAACGATTGACCGTTTCAATCTATCCGACAGGATTGACTTCGTTCAGGGAGACTTTCTTGCTGATCCCCTGGAAGGGCCTTTTGATGTTGCCTGGCTTTCCCATATTCTGCATGGGGAAGGAACCGCAGAATGTGCAGCGGTCATAGAGAAGGTGAAGGAGGCGCTTACGCCGGGAGGGATGATCCTGATTCAGGAGTTTATTCTGGACGACACCCTGGACGGGCCGCTATTCCCGGCACTTTTTTCCCTGAATATGCTGCTTGGAACCGGGAGTGGCCAGGCCTATTCCTGGGGACAGCTGGAGGATATGCTGGCGACTGCGGGCTTTCAGGATCTGCGACGGTTATCCCTGCAGCTGCCTAACGGGGCAGGGGTCCTTGCTGCCGTCAAGGCCTGACTCTATCTTCCCCGCAGGAAAGGAAGCCACACACTAAAGCAAAAGCCCCGGAGAATCTTCTTCAGGGCTTTTGTGCTTTCTAGGCAGTAAGTCGCTCCATTGCTTCGCGATACTTCTCGGCGGTTTTTCGAATGATCTCCTCCGGGAGCGGCGGGGCGGGGGCCGTTTTGTCCCAGTCGAGGGTTTCCAGGTAGTCGCGCAGGAACTGCTTGTCGAAGCTGGGCTGGGAGCATCCGGGGCGATAGCTGTCCTTTGGCCAGAAGCGGCTGGAGTCGGGGGTGAGACACTCATCGATGATAATCAGCTCCCCGTCGCAGATGCCGAATTCAAACTTGGTGTCAGCGATGATGATGCCGCGGCCGGCGGCAATCTCCCGTGCCTTGCAGTAGATGTCGATGGTTGCCTTGCGGGCCTGTTCTGCGATGTCCTTCCCGCACAGTTCCACCATTTTTTCAAAGGGGATGTTTTCGTCGTGGTCGCCGAGATCCGCTTTGGTTGAAGGGGTGAAAATGGGTGCCTCCAGGCGTGAAGATTCGGAGAGGCCCAAGGGAAGGGTGATGCCGCAGACCGAGCCTGTTTCCTGGTATTCCTTCCAGCCGGAGCCGGCCAGATAGCCACGAACGATGCACTCCACCGGCAGGGGACGGGCTTTTTTCACCAGCATGGAGCGGCCTTGCAGGATTTCGGCGTATTTGGCGCAGGCGTCGGGGAATTCCCTGACATCCGTTGCAATGAGGTGATTGGGAATGATGTCTTCCATCAGTCGGAACCAGTGGGCTGAAATTTGGGTAAGAACCTCTCCCTTGCCCGGGATCCCCTCGTTCATAATCACGTCAAAGGCGGAGATCCTGTCGGTGGTTACGATGAGGAGTGCCTCGCCAAGGTCATAGATGTCGCGGACTTTGCCGCGTGCTGCCAGCGGAAGATCGGGGAAATCGGTTGAAAGAACGAGCTTCGTCAAAGGGGCCTCCTGTTTGTTCGTAGAAATAGAGCGGGGATGCCAAACGGCATCCCCTTGAGTAGTATTGATCGGCTGAGGAGTGATAAAGGAAGGTAGGTTAATCAGTCATCAGGGCGGGATTGATAACGATCTTTGCCTTGTCCCGAAGACCTTTTAACCATGCTTCCTGAGCCTCTTGCTGCTTTTTCGGGAGCAGTATCTCCCTGATTTTTTCCTTTTCCTTGATGAAATCGCCACGGTCTGCCTCGATCCTTTGCTTCAGGCGAATCACGTACCAGCGGCCATTAATAGCAAATGGTGTTGTGGCAACGGCTGCAGCAGGTGTCAGCTGAAATGCCGCTTCCATGGCTTCCTTCGACGTGCCGATTTGCGGAATTTTTCCATCACTTGAATAGGAAAAGCTTCCTGTTGTCTCAAGTTTCCCAGAGAATTTGTTGCTCCGCATAGCCTGCAGGGCTTCTTCGGCTTTTTTTCGTGCCAATTCGATGGATTTCTGGTCGATCAGCTTTTTCTCAACTTCTCCTCTGATTTTTGCCAGTGGAGGCACAACGGAAGGGTTTCTCACCGTCACCTTGAAGAGGTAGACCCCTTTCGATGTTTCCACCGGTCCGCCCAATTCGCCCTGTTTCGTAGCAAAAGCTTTTTTGATGAGATCAGGCTCTCCTGCCAAAGCTGCCGGAGGGTTCTGCAGGGTAAAGAGTGGTGTCTCGGCAACCGGCACGTCGATCATGCGGGCGGCTGCGGCGAGATCATTGGTGGCCAGGTTCTTGTTGAGGGCAATGGCGACTTTTTCATAGGCCTGCTTTGCCGCCTTGAACTTGAGAGCGTCCTCTTTTGCCCGCTCTTTCACTTCCTCGAAGGGGAGTATCCCGCCATTTCCCTGGTAGCGGTCGATATTTTTCTGATAGTACGTCTGGATTTCCTCATTGCTTACGGTGAGCGTAGGTATGAGTTTGGCCGGATTCAGCAGCACATAGTCGAGTTTGATTTCTTCCCGGGTCTTGAATTCCTTTTCGTGCTGTTGGAGGAATGAGGTCAGTTCCTGGTCGGTTACGGTGACGCTGCTCCGAACCTCGGCTGGTGAATAGGAAACATACTGCAGTTCGATCTTGTCATGTGTTTTCTTGAAATACTGAAGGAGATCCTGATCCGTAAGGGTTACCTTGTCGGAGATTGTTTTGCCGGCTTTTTCGATGGCGAGATCTTCCCGAACGCCGTTCTCGAAGTTGGTGGTAGTGAGGTGATTCATTCTCAGCACTTGCTCGTAAAGCTTTTTATCGAAAACGCCATCTTTCTGGAAGTTGGGTATCTTCGCTATTGCGTCCACCAGTTCGTCATTAGAGACCTTGATTCCCATTCTGTTAGCTTCCTGTCTGACGAGCGCCGTGTTGATCAGGCTATCCAGTGTTCTTTTGCGCAGGTTCAGCAGCTTTTCGATTTCAGGAGTAACAGGCTGGCCGTAAATTTGCTGAAGAGATTCTTTTGCGCGCTCATAGCTTTTGAGGTATTCGTCGTAGGAGATTGATTCA
>CAVVDU010000004.1:0-140627 GCA_963746935.1 uncultured delta proteobacterium
ATATCGCATTTGCTCTTGAAAACAAGATTATTCTGGATATTGTATTATCATAGCAGGCTCCACTTGGACTGCCAGACGATATTCTCTCTTTGGCGGTACATCTCGTGTCCAGACAATTGACAGGATTATTCAATGGTATAACATTTGGAAAAGGAAACTATAACTCACTTAATGGAGGCACTGTATGAAAAAAGGACTTTTCATTATCCTGGCTGTGGCGTTGTTTATGGCACCCGGAATCGTGGCAGCACAGATGCAGGGTGGCATGGACGGGGGCCACATGATGGGGAGCCAGCGGATGATGTCCGGACAGCATATGATGGGGCCCGGCATGATGAATAATATGGAGATGATGTCCGGCATGATGTCGGACATGCATCAGATGATGAACCAGGGACACATGACCCCGAAGCAACAGGGACAGATGCTGGAAATGATGCACCAGATGGGCGGCATCTTACAGGAAATGGGCATGCCGAAAAAAGGCCAGATGGCGGGACAGCATAATAAACAGCTAAAGGAAATGAGAAAACAACTGGATGAAATGAAAAAACATATAAAGTAGAAACAGGCGATTAATGAGTGATGTAGACAGATGATAAGGCCGATAACGAAGGGCTTCTCAAGAAAATTCCTGCAAATTTAAAATCGATTTTCGTTACAGGCGAAATTTGAAATCATTGCATTTCAATGGTCTGGCGGATAGGCTGCTGACAAGCATGGGTTCCTTCTCAGATAGATATGATATTAACTCTCTGAGGGAACTCATGTTTTCGATTATGTAATACGCACAGGCTTCTGTGGCGACACAACTATCATCTCTAATGACTCACTTCTTTACCACCCTTCCCTGGCGGGACAATTTCATATTTCTCCATGCGATAGATGAGCACATGGCGGGGGATTCTCAGAAAACGGGAAGCCGCGGTCTGGTTCCAGTCGTTGCGTTCCAGGGCCTCCAGAACAATTTCCCGCTCCAACTTCTCCAGCGAGTACCCTTCTGTGGGAAGATTAATGATCGACCCGGTAGCGCCGGTCACGCGAATACCGCGGACCTTCTCCGGTAAGTCCTCCAGGGAGACGGCATCCCCCTCACGCAGTATGATAAGACGTTCCACCGTGTTCTCGAGTTCCCGCACATTGCCCGGCCATTGATAGGAGACCAATGCCTCCACAGCTTCCCTTGAAAAGGTGACCATATCTGCTCCATGCTTGGCGGCAAAGTGTTTCAACAGAAGCGGGATGTCATCCTTCCTTTGTCTCAGGGGCGGAATGTGAATGGGAATAACGGAAAGTCGATAATAGAGATCTTCGCGAAATGTGCCATCCCGTAGGGCCTGTTCCATGTCCAGATTTGTTGCAGCAACAACCCGCACATCGAGTTGGAGGGCTTCGGTCCCGCCTACCGGCTCCACGATCTTTTCCTGCAGGGCCCGCAGAAGCTTTGGCTGCAGATCGAGCGGAAGCTCTCCCACCTCGTCGAGAAAAAGTGTACCTCCGTCCGCCTGCTTGAATTTTCCCGTTTTATCCCTGATAGCTCCGGTAAACGCTCCTTTGACATGACCGAACAGTTCACTTTCAAGGAGATCCCGGGGGATTGCCGCACAGTTTATGGGTACAAAAGGAGCGGCTTTCCTTGAGCTCAAGGTGTGAAGTGCCTTGGCTACCAGCTCCTTGCCGGTACCGGACTCTCCTGTGATGAGGACCGTTGCCTCAGTGTTTGCAACCTTTCGCACCACCTGGAAAACCTTTTCCATTTCACGGGAAATGCCCACGATATTTCTGAAGTCGATCTTCTCCGTCAACTCCTGGCGAAGCTGCTTGTTTTCCCGTGCCAGGCTGGTGACCTGCAGTGCCTTGCGTACCACCAGCTTCAGCTCATCACGATTGAAAGGCTTGGTGATATAATCATAAGCTCCGAGCTTCATTGCCTCCACTGCCGTTTCCACCGCCCCGAAAGCGGTAATGATCATGACGAGTGTTTCCGGTGACCGTTCCTTGATCTCACGCAACACCTGAAACCCGTCGATCCCGGGCATTTTCAGATCTGTTATCACCAAGGCAGGACCAAGTTCGTCAAAAGCCTGCAACCCTTCGACACCGGACGCTGCAACAGATACCTCATAACCGTCTTCCTCGAGATTGTATTCCAGTACGCGGCGCAGTGAAGGATCGTCATCAATTACCAGTATTTTCTGTTTCAATTTCTCTCCTAAACTCACTCTGTTCTTTTCAGGAAGTCGAATATGGAATATGGCGCCGTGCCCAAGCATGCTCTCAACCGTTATGGTTCCGCCATGCCCCTCGATAATTTTGCGGGTTATGGCCAGGCCGAGGCCTGTTCCGCCCTCTTTGGTGGTAAAAAACGGTTCGAAGATTTTCTCCGCTTCTGCCGGCGGGATTCCCGGTCCCGAATCCGCAAACAAACAGCTCTACCCAAGCGAGTCTGTTCGGCTTCGGCTCATGGCTCCGAGCACTAATGGTTACAGATCCGCCCGGTAACGAAGCCTGTAGACCGTTAAGAATAATATTCAGGAAAGCCTGCCGCAGTTTCTCCGGGTCCCCTTCGATGGCTGGCAGATGTTCCACCCTGCACTCCAGGGTGACTCCCCGTTTTCTTGCTTCCGAGGAAACGAGCGAGATGACGTTATTCAATTCTTCAAGAAGGTCACACTCTCCTATCAAAACCGGCTGCGGCCGTCGCCAGTCGAAGAAAGTCCTCGACCACATTATTGAGACGCTTCGACTCCTTTACCATGATTTCCAGGAATTCATATTTCCTGTCACCCGGTTGAAAATCATCCTTCAATATCTCGGCCGTGCCTTGTATTGAACCGAGAGGATTGCGTATTTCATGGGCCAGGACAGCGGCCAGTTCGCCAATCGTCGAAAGACGCTCGGCCTTGCGCAACTGACCTTCCATCTCGGTAATGCGTTCCGATTGAGTACTCAGCTTTTCATAGGACCTTTCCAGGCCAAGGGCGGTTTGCTGTACTTGATAAGCCCGCATGCGCTCCCGCTGGGAAAGCAAACCCGTAACGCCGCCGACCACGTTGTAGAGGAGAATTTCAAGATATTTCTCCAGTTCCATTTCAATGTGTTCACCCCACTGAAAGAGAAGATGAGGAGCATATGCAACGCTTACGATGAGTGCACAGCCGACCCCTCCCCGAAGCCCGAACCAGAAGGCTGCCATGATGATCGGGATATAGTAGAGCCTCTGGTAGATGTCGTGAAGCATCGGGAGGCTGAGGGGTGTAACGTAATGAAGCACACTGATGCCCGTGACAAAAATCACCAGCAGAACAATGCGCAGTACAAAAGTATTTTTTATCGATTCCATAGAATTATTTCCGTCAGAGATTTAGGCAGATATTAGTTACTGTAGCCTGTAGTGCCTTTTTATCAATTGCAGCACAGGCAACAAGGAACGTACCAAAAGAAGGCATTCCGCAAATCTCTTGTGATTTCGCAGAGTATGCCAGACATTGTAGCAAATGTTGGAGTAAAGTCTGTAGAATATTCTGCACCAGTGGAAGAATATTCTCCCATCAATATCCTCATAATCAAGTCCCCTGCCCCAATCCTGAAAAACAGTGGAATAATAAGCTATCGGCAATACAGATAAGAAGCTCAATTAGCATCGATAATACTAATTTGACTTTGTTAACTTTTTTGCAGATTATCCTCACGGTCTGGTGTCTCATTGTCCAAGAAAGGTTGTCGTCTCTAACTCTTTGTTGCCTGCCAACTATCCTGTTAGGGCAAGGACTAGCGTAATCAGGGCGAACTCGCAGCGTTGAGAATCTCTAACCACTTTAATTCCTGGAGGAAACGTATGAAAGAAACTATGAACAGAATCTTAAGGCAATGTCGCATTGCCGTCCTTCCGGCACTTGCCGTTGTCCTGATATCATTATTCACCGGTGCTGGCCGCAGCTGACTTTGCCGTTATCACTACAGATCAATTAAAACAGTTTATTGACCAGAAAGAAAAAATGGTTCTTATCGACGCTCGTACGCCTGCTGAGTACCGGGAAGCGCATATCATCGGTGCCATCAATATACCGGAAAAGGAATTTGAGGAGGCTAAACAGCAACTTCCCGCCGAAAAAGATGCGCTGCTGGTATTCTACTGCAACGGTGTCAAGTGCGGCAAAAGCAAACGGGTGGCAAAAATTGTCCAACCGCTCGGTTACACGAATATCCTTGTCTACCGTGAAGGTATCCCGGTCTGGGAAGAACGGGAATTTCCCCTGGAAACCGGTCCCGGTTACGGCAAGAAAATCGAAACGGCAAAGGTAACCCCTGGTGAACTTAATGCCATGATCAAGGCCGATGACAAGGACTTCGTTCTCGTGGATGTCCGTGACGAGGCGGAATTCCGTGAGGGTCATATTCCCACAGCCATTAATATTCCGTCTGAAACCTTTGCCACAAAATCAGAGGTACTTCCTAAAGAGAAGAAGATTATTGTCTATTGCAATACCGGCAGCCGGAGCTACCTCGCTTACAAGAAACTTATCAGCCTCGCCTACCCCAGGATTTACCAGACCTTGTTTGCCGATTGGAAAGAGGCAAATTTGCCTGTAGCTAGGAATGCTGTATCTCTGAAGTAACTGATACTTTCAGTGCAGACAGAAAAAGGCCATATCCGCTTGTCGGTTATGGCCTTTTAACGTCCTGTTTGCTCGTACGGACTACCTGGTCAAGTGCACACTAATCACTACTGGAAAAGTTCCAATCCTGTGTTACGTTCCAAAGAGCGGAGAGCGGCTGAAAAGCAGCTTAAAAACGTTCATCATTTTCAATTTACGACCGATTACCGGCCACTCCATCTCGTGCCTGTCGCACAATGATTCGATGGGGTTCATTCTGAATATTTCCTCCCTGAGGGAGTCGTCCATCACCAGTGACTCCTCCATCCTTCTGATGAGATCCTTGGCCCTGCGGATATGCCGGATGATCTCTTCTGCCTTCCTGCGGTCGGTTAACCCGTACGCGGCTTTCAGTTCAACAAGTTTCAGTGCACCGTCATAGGTCGCATTGACGATGTCGTCCCGTGTCATCCACTCTGTTTCATAATTCAGCCGCTGTTTCCAATTCGAGGTAAGCAGCGCCTCACGGTGTTCTTTCAGAGTTTTGTAGAAAAGCCGGTAACCATACTTTTCAGGTTCTTCGAAAAAACGGCTGCTGGGATCAACAAAGGGTGCCAGCGGGGCGATGAATGGAAGGATTTTTCCGGAACCACCATATTTACTCATCAGTTCACCACAGTACTCAACAGTATCCATTACCGACTGATAATCCTGGTACGGCAGTCCGACCATGAAGAACAGGTCAATTCGTTTACAATTGCTGCGCTCAAAGGCATCGATGGACTCCTCCAGCCTTGCATTGTCGTACGTTTTGCCGAAAGCTTTTCGCACCTTGACATCGTGGGACTCGGGTGAAATCTCAACATTGAAATTAGCCAACGAATCAGAAACCCTATCAACAAAGTCACCGGTGGGCGGATTAAAAAATTCGATTGCAATCTCGTTCTTAATCCGTTGTTTTTTCATTTCAACCAGAAAACTTTCCGCATAGTTTTTTCCGGCCTGGAGAAGGTCGCCGATGACCATGACCGGCGCACCGGTAAACCGGGCGATATTTTTTATATCCTTTACCAGGAGTTCCGGAGCGCGAAACGCTGGCCTTTCCCGTACGCACATCTTTTCGAAGGCAGATGAGGAACCACCGCACGAGGCACAGTCATGGTGACAGCCTCTGCTGGAGAATACTCCCATAACCGGATTCTTGAGCCAGTCCCGGAATGGCAGATATCCGGATAGATCGCGGTATTTCACAGCCATCTTGAAAAGGTGCGCATAATCGAAATTAACATAATCGAGGTTCTGCGGTTGGCAGGTGAGCCCATTAACAACCGTCTCCCCGTCACTGTTCCGCCAAACCAGATTTGGAATTGCGCCGAAATCTCCCCCGGTCTTGATAGTTTCCAGCAGTTGTTTCATGGGTTCTTCCGTAGAATCGCCACACATGACAAAATCCACGAAGGGATAATCTTTCATTATTTCCAAATGGTAATGGGTCGATGAAAGACCGCCGAAAATAATTGGCGTATCCGGATGTAGTTTCTTCAGTACTTCTGCGATGCTGAGACTGCCATCGGCGTGGGGTAGCCAGTGAAGGTCGATGCCGAAGGCAAAAGGCTTGAGACGGGAGACAAAGACCTCCGGGTCGAACTTGGTATCCTTGAGCATCTTGTTTGCAAGGTTTACTATTCTGACCGAAATGCCGTGCCTGGTGAGGTATTCCGAAAGGGTAAGGAAACCTATCGGGTAATTTTCAAATATGGACGTGGAGGGAATCACTTCGCTGACCGGACCATAGAATATCGGGAGTTCACGGAATTTATAGACACTCGGTGGATGGATGAGAACGAGATCGGCTTGCTTCATGCTGAATAAGTCTCCTTTACCCAAAAAATATATCTGTACTCCACAAAAACACCCTTTGCGTTTAGTCGCGGGTATAAAGAGAAAGGTCACGAGAATTTGCAATACCGGGTAGCTAGTGCCACGTACGGCTATTTCCTTCCTTTTAATTCCGGTTTTTTGGTCCCTGCCCGCGTTGTGGCTCCTCGTTAGAACACCACTATGCCTGCGTAACCACGCCTGGCAGGAGCCAAAACTCTTCGGAATTAATGCGGTGAACAAACCACGGGACACTGGAAAGGCTTCTGAAGTCGTGTCACAGGAAGGAAAGAGGGGTTTTGTTATAACCCTTTCTACGCGGGAAACACTGTATATTTTTCCATCGGAATATTCAAGAAGTATAGAATGGCTGCTGGTAAAATGAAGACTTTTCATTGTCATCGGATGGAGCAAGGAGAAATGGGTGGAATGTTAGAAAAACCAGGTGGATATGCTGCCAAAAAAATAAAAAAGGGTAAGCATTATATGCTGACCCTTGATTAATTAATGGTGCCGGAGGTCGGAATCGAACCGACACGGAGTTGCCCCCGCGGGATTTTGAGTCCCGTGCGTCTACCAATTTCACCACTCCGGCAAATGTTTCGGGATTATAGCGAAAGCCTCTTTCCCAGTCAAGAAAGAAAACCGACAAGAAAATTCTCCAAAAAAGTCCATGTCTCCGGAGTGAAATTCTATTGACACACCATTTCGTATTTGCTATAAAAGGTCTCCTTGCATGGGGCTGTAGCTCAATTGGGAGAGCGCTTGACTGGCAGTCAAGAGGTAGTCGGTTCGATCCCGTCCAGCTCCACCAAATTTCACAAAAAGGGTTCGGCGTTTTCGCCGGACCCTTTTTTAGTTTTCTGCACGACATCTGGCATCCCCCCAAAAGCTTACGTTCTCTTTTACCTGACAACCAATCAACTTTCCCGAAACTCTGATCCCGCACAAACCTGTTATTTCTTTCGGAAATTTCTGGCAGGATGACACTTTATTATGCTATAAGAACAGCTAAGGAGGACGTTTACCATTCCGTTCTCTATTCTTGCTATTCTACCCCTGCTCAGCATTTAATCCACGGAGGTCCCGACTTCCGTTTTTTCTTGAGGTCTCTTATCTATGAAGATTTGTGTTATCGGTACCGGCTATGTCGGTCTGGTTGTTGGAACCTGCTTTGCCGAGAGCGGTAATACGGTTATTTGCGTTGACATTGATGAAGCAAAGATTGAAGGTCTGAAAAACGGGGTTATACCCATCTACGAACCGGGACTTAAGGAACTGATCCTAAGAAACACTGAGGAAGGCCGATTGAGTTTCACCACCGATCTTGCCGGTGCAGTTAAGAGTTCTCTCCTTCAGTTTATCGCAGTCGGGACCCCTCCCGGAGAAGACGGCTCCGCCGACCTGATGCATGTCACTGCCGTGGCCAGGGAAATCGGCCGTGCCATGGATACTTTCAAGATTGTCATCAACAAGTCCACCGTGCCGGTCGGCACGGCTGACCTGGTGCGCACTGCCATCCGTGAAGAACTCGAAGCACGGAACGTGGCTATCGAGTTTGATGTGGTCTCCAATCCCGAGTTCCTGAAGGAAGGAGCCGCCATTGATGACTTCATGAAACCTGACCGGGTTGTAATCGGTGTGGACGATGTGCGGACTGCCGAGATTATGAAGGAGCTGTATGCCCCTTTCATGCGCAGGACCAACCGTATTATCGTCATGGATGTTCGCAGCTCGGAGATGACCAAGTACGCTGCCAATGCCATGCTCGCCACCAAGATCTCGTTCATGAACCAGGTGGCAAACCTCTGCGAAGCCCTGGGTGCGGACGTAACTGCAGTACGCGAAGGGATCGGCTCGGATTCCCGCATCGGCTACGACTTCCTCTTTCCCGGAGTCGGTTACGGCGGCTCCTGTTTCCCCAAGGATGTGAAGGCCCTGGTGATGTCGGCCGAAGAAAACCACTACGACTTCCTGCTGCTGAAGGCGGTGGAAGAGGTCAACGAGCGGCAGAAACAGGTTCTCCCCCGAAAGGTCATTGCCTATTTCGGCGATACTGCTTCCTCAAAGCCCCTGGAAGGAAAGACCATCGCCCTTTGGGGCCTGTCATTCAAGCCGCGCACCGACGATATGCGAGAGGCACCATCCATTGTCATCATCAACCAGCTTCTGGAAGCGGGTGCCAAGGTGCGTGTTCACGACCCGGTGGCGCTCAAGGAAGCGGAAAAGGTCTTCGGTGATCGGATTTCCTATAGTGCCAACGAGTACGAGATACTCGCAGGCGCCGACGCGTTGGTAATTGTTACGGAATGGAACGAGTACCGCAACCCTGATTTCGAGCGGATAGCTGAACTCCTGGTCAAGCCCGTTATCTTTGACGGCCGCAACCTTTATGAGCCACGCAGAATGAAGCATATCGGATTCGAATACTTCGCTATCGGCCGTAACGGCAGGCAGTTCAGCTCGGAAAGGGGCTAGAAAAATGAGGATACTGGTCACAGGAGGCGCCGGCTTTATCGGTTCACATCTCTGCGAAAGGCTTGTCAGGGAAGGTAATGACGTCCTCTGCCTTGACAACTTCTATACCGGCAGGAAAGAGAATATCGACCACCTTCTTGACAGTCACAACTTCGAGTTGATTCGTCATGATGTAATTGAGCCGGTACTTCTGGAAGTTGACCGGATCTTTAATTTAGCGTGCCCCGCATCTCCGGTTCATTACCAGTACAATCCGGTCAAGACAATAAAAACCAGCGTGATGGGGATGATCAATATGCTTGGTCTCGCCAAACGCGTGAAAGCTCGCATTCTTCAGGCATCCACTTCCGAAGTGTACGGCGATCCGCTTGTTCATCCACAGTCGGAAGAATACTTTGGCAATGTGAACCCCATTGGCCTGAGAAGTTGTTATGACGAAGGTAAAAGAGTTGCCGAAACCCTTATGATGGATTACCATCGTCAGAATTCGGTGGACATTCGGATTATCCGGATTTTCAACACCTATGGCCCGCGCATGGCCCTCAATGACGGCCGCGTTGTTTCAAACTTTATTGTCCAGGCCCTGCGCAACGAAGACATTACCGTTTACGGAGACGGCAGCCAGACACGCTCCTTCTGCTTTGTTGACGACCTGGTGGAAGGTATGCTGCGATTGATGAATTGCGACGGCATTACAGGACCTATGAATATGGGCAACCCTACCGAAACATCGATCCTTGAATTTGCTACGCGCATCATCAGCCTCACCGGATCTGCATCCAGGATTGTTTTCAAGCCGCTGCCTTCTGATGACCCCAAACAGCGGCAACCGGATATCACCTTTGCCAGGAAAACACTGGGTTGGGAACCGGAAACTGATATTGAAGCAGGACTGAATAAGACAATTGACTATTTTTCTCGTATACTGACATGTAAAGCATAAGAGCGGAGCCTATGAAAAAGCGGATGTATTTCATCCCTGCCGGGTTTATTCTCCTATTTCTCTCTTTCACCGTATTTGGCGAACGGGGTCTTCTGCGCATTTATCACCTGAACCGTGAAAAAGAAGATCTTCAGAAACGTACTACACTCGTGAAGCTTGAGAATGATCAGCTCAAGAGGGAAATTGAGGCTCTGAAAACCGATCGCCGCTACCTCGAGAGCCTGGCCAGGAAAGATTTTGGCTTCGTTCGCAAGAATGAGATCATCTATCAGTTCCCCACCAAAAAGCAAAACTAGATTGCGTAAAACTTTTACCCAAAGAGCGATAGAGGGATGTCGATCACAAATTTACGCCCCCCACGCTCTCCTGCGTTTACCAAGGAGAATATGGACATGTCGGAAAATCGACTGATCCAACGCTGCGTTATCTGTGCGTGGCGCGGAGAATGCCAGAAGAAATTTTGTGTCCCCGATGGTGGACAGCGTTGCCCGGATTTTACCAGGGACATCTCAATCAAGACACCGGAAGACGATCAACCGGAGAAGAATACGGGAAAGCAGTAAACTTGGAGGAAAGATGAAGAAAGCTTTGCTCGGGCACGTACGAGAGTGTCTCGAAAACTGTTATACGAACGGAGTTCTCTCATCCGGTATAGTGCCGGAGATTGTCATAGAAGTTCCCGCCCACGCAGAACATGGAGACTTTGCAACCAATATCGCCATGCAGTTGGCAAAGCCGGAAAAAAAGGCGCCCCGTCAGATCGCGGAAATTCTCGTTAAAATACTGGAAAGCAATGGTGAGCTTTTCGAAAAAGTCGAAATTGCCGGCCCCGGTTTTATCAATTTCTTTATCAAGAAGGATCTCTGGCGAGAAACACTCAAGGGCATCGTTGTCGCTGGCGACGACTATGGCAAGGGAACGGCAGGTAATGGCAAAAAAGTTCAGGTGGAGTTCGTCAGCGCCAACCCCACCGGACCTCTCCATATTGGGCACGGCCGTGGTGCAGCCACCGGCGATGCAGTTGCCTCGATACTTACTGCGGCCGGCTTCGAAGTTAATCGTGAATATTACATCAATGATGCCGGCAATCAGATGGATACTCTGGGCAGGTCTGTGTACTTGCGTTACTGTGAACTGCTTGGCAAATCCATTGAATTCCCGGAGAATTGCTATCAGGGCGACTATATCAAGGACATAGCACGAGACCTGGTAACAAAATTCGGATCGCGTTATCTTGAGGCACCGGAGGAAGAGTCAATTCCGGTTTTTTCCAGGCTTGGTGGCGACATCATCCTTCAAGGGATCAAGCAGGATCTGGAAGATTTCGGTGTCGTTCATAACAGCTGGTTTTCGGAACAGACCCTTTTTGATTCCGGAAAGGTTGCCGAAGCAATCACCTATATGCAGCAGAATGGCTTTATCTATGAAAATGATGGCGCCCTTTGGTTCCGCACCACCGATTTCGGCGACGACAAGGATCGAGTGGTTGTTCGTGGCAACGGGGTAACTACCTACTTTGCCTCGGACATCGCCTATCACAAGGAGAAGTATGAGCGAGGCTTCGATTGGGTAATCGATGTCTGGGGAGCCGACCACCACGGATACGTCCCACGCCTGAAAGGGATTGTACAAGGACTTGGACGTAACGCCGATGATCTGAAAATAATTCTGGTTCAGCTTGTATCCCTGCTGCGCGACGGAGTTCCGGTAGCCATGTCCACCCGGAGTGGCGAATTCGTTACCCTCAAGGAAGTAGTGGATGAGGTTGGCCGCGACGCTGCCAGATATTTTTTCCTGATGCGACGCTCGGACAGCCAGCTGGATTTCGATCTGGAGCTTGCGAAACGCCAGAGCACGGAAAACCCCGTCTATTATGTCCAGTATGCCCATGCCCGGATCTGCAGCATCTTTGAAACCGTCACCGAAAGGGGCCTTGTTCCAAAAGATTTCACGAAGATTCCCTTGGGTAAACTTGACAGTTCCGAAGAAATGTCGCTGATCAAACTCTTGGGTCAGTTTCCTGAAGTGGTGGAAGGAAGTGCCCTGAATTTCGAACCCCACCGCATCACCTACTACCTTCAGGAACTTGCCGGACTCTTCCACAGCTTTTACAATAAACACAGAGTTATCGGAGAGGATCCGGAATTATCCGCAGCCCGTCTTTTGCTTCTAAAATGCACGGCCCAGACACTGAAAAATGGCCTCTCTCTGCTTGGCGTATCGGCTCCCGAAAGGATGTAAAGGAAAGACTCGGAAACCATGGCTCTTGATTACAATCAAAAAAAACAGGTAAATAAGAACCGCCCGCGCAAGCGTCCAGTCAAATTAATGCTGCTTCTGATCCTGGGAAGTATTTTTTCCATTTACGGGCTTGGGGTTGCAACCGGCTGGCTTGTTTTTAAATACCTTCCGAAGAATACGCCAGGTCCTTTGGCCGATTCAGAAAAACCAGAGGTGACAGGCCAACTGCCCCCCTCTCCCGTGCCAGCCACACCGAAAGGCGCTACTGCAGCACAGGGGAAAGACCCTAGTCTAACATTCTATTATACCTTGCCCAAAGGTGAGAAAGGGGTCATCGGGAGCGGTCTAAACTTACTTCCCCCTGAGACTGCACCCAAGCAGGCAATATCAGCTGCATCTTCAGCGCAAAAAGACAAGCCAGTGCAACAGCAAAAACAGGCTGCCGAAAAGTTAGCATCGTCAGAATCAGCAGAACAGAAAGATAAATCTGGAAAAACCCCTGGCGCAGTACAACCGACCACAGCGCTGAAAGGTACCGATAAAGCAACTTACACCGTACAGCTCGCTGCGTATCATGCAAAATCCGATGCTCAGGATTTGAAAGCAAGACTTCAGAAAGGCGGCATTCCTGCCCGCATTGAAGAATATTCCATTCCCGGGAAAGGAACATGGTACAGGGTGCGGACTGGCAGCAAACTCGATAAGGACACAGCAAACAAGATTGCGGCAAAAATCGGCAATAATGCCATCCCTGTCGCAGAATAACCGTCAAACCGCACTCATCGTGAATTTACAAAAATTAAATATTGACATCATCCGAACCGCTGTGATATAAAGTTTGAGTTACACACATGACGCGGGGTGGAGCAGTCTGGTAGCTCGTCGGGCTCATAACCCGAAGGTCGAAGGTTCAAATCCTTCCCCCGCAACCAAATAAATACAAGGGACTTGCCAAACTGGCAAATCCCTTTTTTTATGGTGTTTTTGGGCCATTTGCACTCCTGTTTTGCACCCTAAAAGTACCCTAAGGGGTTCTGCTGCAGCTTTCACAGGAGGAAAGCAGATGGCAAGTCTCAAAAAGCGGGGCGATACCTACTTCGCCCAGTACTACGTCGGAAAAACACAGAAGCGCATTAACCTCTACACGGATAGTTTCCAGATCGCCAAAGAACAACTGCGTCAACTTGAATCGGCACTCTACTTGGAAACTGACATCCCCCTACCCTCTCGCACTCCGCTGAACCAGATAGTTAAAGAATTCGTTGATTATCTCTTTACCATAAAGACCGATAAGAACCGCCCAGAAGATCATTTCTTAGCTGCGGCACGTCTTTGGCCCTCAGCATCTTTTTACATATTTTCCTTGTAATCTTCTCCCTGCAAAACCTATAATAAAATGACTACAAACTGTAAAGAATTAGGTTAATAAGTCATTGTTACTGTTTGTATAGTAGATTCCTTGGATGTTTCAACTCGAGTAAGCTTGGGGGCACTATGAATACTAAACTAATATTATTAGTTTTTGTATGTGGAGTCTTCCTAATTGGATGTGGTTCTGGTGGATCTGATGGTTATATCCCAATTCACATTAGTAAAGTTACAGTTGTAGGTGACTCAATTATCTATTTGTGGCAGGAGGATGGATCATTCCCTAAAAAATGGGTCAATAGAGGTGTACCAGGTGATACTGTTAACGGCGTACTAAAACGTATTGGCGATATTATAAAAGAAAAACCATCCGAGATAGTATTAGCTATTGGCACAAATGATCTAAGTGAGAATGGTGTATACGACTTTAGTATAAAGCTTGGTTTATTGATTGAGATAATAAAGAATAGCCACATCAAGCTAACTGTAGTAAGTATATTGCCTAGACTAGATTCATTACAAGACTATGTAAGCCAATATAATACTGCTATCAATGGAATTTGTGACTTATATAGTGTGGATTATTTTGACATATCAGGTTCATTCTATCTTCCTGATGGAAGTGTAAATTCATCTCTATATGAAAAAGAAGTACATCCGAATCATGACGGTTTTGTTGTGATGACTTCACTCTATAAAGAACATTGGGGACTATAAGTGATCTTAACTTATGTTAATATCTGTGATATTTGTTATGGAACCAAAGAGGCAGGTTAGGTGCGATTAAATTTCCTTCTGCAATTCGGAATATGCCGTAATTACAAATAGAAACTAATAAAGGGGAAAGCTATCGCCCTCCCCTAACTTAACTAATAAACCGAAGGTAGAAACTATTCTGTACAATATATTTCTAACATGTCTCGCTACTTGTATCAAAGGATTGATGGAGATCTTACTGCGTACAACACAAAAAGTACCACATTGGTGTTGCTGCCATTTCCACCTAGACTTCCTTTACCAATAATTCCTCCAGCGACTTCCGGTTCGAAGTCTGATCAGTCCGAGCCGGATATCCGACCGCAAGTACCGCCATCAACTCAAGATTCTCCGGAAGTTCCAATACGTTCCTCACAGCCGCGTCGTTATTCAGGATTTCACCAAGCCACACCGCTCCAAGCCCCAGGGAGTGGGCGGCAAGGAGCATGTTTTGAAGACAAGCCCCGCTCGCCTGGTAATCCTTGGTATCATTGTACATAGCAGAACGATCGACAAATACCGCAATCGCTACAGGTGCCTGTAGCAGGATTCGGCTGTAGTGGGTCAATCCTGCCAGTTCTGCAAGCTTTGCGCTGTTTCTCACTACGACAAATCTCCAAGGCTGATTGTTCAGTCCGGAAGGAGCCCAGGAGCCTGCCCTCAGAACCTCCTGAATCTTTTCCTTTTCCACCGGCACGTCTGTAAAGTCCCTGACGCTCCGACGGGTATAGATCCCCTCTAAAATATCCATACGTAACAATCCCCCTTTCATGCTCGAGCCGCTGTCTTCAGAGCCTTGCAAAGACCGCGACACCTGATAGTATTCAAAAAGCTCCATCTAAACCCAGATCAGTTGTCATCACCAGCAACAGTGATTATTAACAGTACCACGGAAAATTACCTATGAAAATAGTCCTCGTATTTCCCCCTTTCTACCTTTCTACTCTCTATAATCTGCCACCGCTGGGACTTCTCAATCTTGCAACCGTGCTGCGGGATGATGGTCACGAGGTTGCAGTTCTGGACCTGGTTCTTGCCATCCGCACTAAAACCCTGCCGCTGGGAAGCTCGATATATAGTGAGTCGGCAAAAATGATTCTCAGGGAAGATCCCGATCTTGTCGGCTTTTCCGTTCAATGTACTACCTTTCCTGCTGTTGTCCGGATTTCTGAACTCCTCCGAAGTCAGAAACCTGACCTGCGTATCGTCCTGGGTGGTCATGATGTCTCTTTTTCCGACCAACGGACCCTTGAAAAATTTCCCTGGATTGACGCTGTGATTTGTGGAGAGGGTGAGCTAACCTTCCCGGAACTTGCAAAAGCATATTCCGGAGGAAGAAGCCCTGCAGGAGTCGCCGGAGTAAGCTGGCGGGAAGGTGACAAGATTATACGCAACAGGGATCGTGAGCTTATTGCCCATCTTGATGACCTTCCGGTTCCAGACTACTCATTTATCCCTTCCCTTGAGACCTACCGTGACGCCTGCGGTATCCCCCGCAGCATCGCCATCCTGGAGGTGGGCAGGGGTTGCCCTCACCAGTGCGTCTACTGCTCGGAATCGGTCATGTGGCGTCGCCGCACACGCACCTTCTCGGTATCGCGCATCATCGGCGAGATGCATCAATTGCGAGACCATTTTGATGCGGAGTGTTTTCTGCTGGCCTATGACCAGTTCACGGCAAACCGGCAATTCGTGGAAGATTTCTGCACCAGGGTCTTAGATGAAGGGTTGAACAAAATCCCATGGTACTGCATCTCACGACTGGACTCCATGGACCCTCCCCTGCTTCGCCTGATGCGTGAGGCAGGCTGCGAATCAATGTGCTACGGAATCGATTCCGGTTCGGAAAGGACCTTGGCCTTTATCCGCAAGCGGATAGACGAAACCATTCTCTTTCAAAGGGTCAGGGAAACTACCGACGAGGGTTTGGTTCCCACATTGAGTTTTATTATCGGTTTCCCTGAAGAAGAGCGGGAGGACATAGACAAGACACTCATTCTGGCCTTGAAAACAGGCATCCAGGGAAACAGCAACCCTCTCCTTCAGATGCCGACAGTTCTGGCAGGAACCGAACTGCACAGCCGCTACGGAGAGAAACTCGTGCGGGTTGCGGACACCTATTTTTCTCTTGGCCTTGAGTTTGACAATGGTCGCCGCCTCGAAGAAGACTCCCGTCTTATCGAATCTGATCCACTACTTTTCAGCAGTTTCTACAATCTCCCCTGCGTCGGCATGTCCCTGGCCGAATTGAACGGTATTGCCTCCTTTTTTCCACTCATCGTCAATCTTTACCCGAAATCATTCCTTCTCCTGTCCCTGTCACTGGAGGAGTCGGTCAGCAGGCTGTTTACACGATTTCTTGCTGTGGTTCTCGAGGAAGAAAGGCTTGCTGCTCCGGACCTTACTCCGGCAGGGTGTCGAAAACACCTCCCGTCCTTTGCCGCGAAATGCCTTGAGGAGGTGAAGGATTCTTCCTGGGCACATATTCCCGACATCATCAGCTATGAAAACCTGTTTTTGGACGTGGGAAGACCGACCATCTGCAAGTCAGCGGCTACCGCGGACCTTTGCTGCCTGCAGGAACAGCTGCCCTTGCGAAGTGAGTCCAGCGTGATGTGTGATTTCAGCTGGAATGTTGCCGACATCGTCAGCGATCTGAAAAATGGAGTTTACCGGGACAGCTACGAAAAGGAAGCCTCCATAATCGTAGCTTTCCAGAAAGATGGTGGCATCGAACTCACGGAAATAAATGAGTTCGGACGCGACATGCTCCAACTGAGCAATGGCTCGACGCCTTTTGAGGAGATTGTTGATATTTTGTACGAGAGGTATGGGCAAGGCATGGACGCAAAAGACTTTCTGGTCGAATGCAATGTGGCCCTTGCACAATTAATTGAAATGGGAACGATTGTTTCTCAACCGGGGTTTCAGGACCGAATCTGACCAGCTTCTCTTGCGGGCAGGATAATTTTGTACCGTATCGGCTTGCGAATCCCGCAAAGTGCGGTTTACTTATAGTCTAATTCGGATAAAGTAAGCTGCATCCGATTGCAGAATCGAAAACTTCCTGCAAACGAAAGAATGAATTCAATCATGACCAGTACGGAAAGGAGGTGATCCCATGTTGAAGACCAGAAAAGTAGAAAGCAAGGCATCTTTCAGTGCAGGCTGTCACGGCCCTTCGTGCCACGCACCGACCTGTCACGCACCAGCCTGCCATGCACCATCCTGTCACGCACCGGCATGTCATGCACCCGCATAAATGCCGAGGAAAAGTTTCCGGCGGATTACCCTATTGGATAATCCGCCATTTTTCTTTTCATGGAGTAAGGCCCAAGAATAAAACCTGCTTTGGCAGTGTTTCCCAGCCAATCAATCAGTCAGGGAATAACCTGGCTCAGTGAAACCGGTATCCTCGGCATGTGACCCTGTAGACAGCATGAGAACAAAAGCCCATATGACTAAAAAAATTGACAGCAGGACATTTCCTGAAAACAATCTTTGACGCACCAGTATTCTCCCCATTCTTTGCGATTGCCATCTACCGTGCAGAATTATCCTTGTTCTTTTTTTCCTTGAGAAATACCACAAAAGCACCACTTCCACCCATGGTCCTCGGGGCCGGAGCAAACTCGGCAACCATATTCTTTCCCGCTTCACGAAGCCAGGAAGCAACTGCCCCTTGAAGCACCGGTTCTGCGGGCGAATTGTTACCCTTGCCGCTGATGACAAGGATCGCCTTTTGCCCCCGGTTATACGCTCCTGTTACAAACCTGTTAAGGCTGGTCAAGGCCTCTTCACGCGTCAGACCGTGCAGGTCCAGCTCCAGATCGATACGGATCGTACCGTTCTTCACTTGACGCATACGGTTCGTTGCAACCGGTCGAAGCGGCTGCATATCAGGGAACTCATCTCGGAATGTCACGTCCATACCTGCAAGCGAAGAAAGAAAGAGCTGTCGTTCTGATTCACGGATATTCCCGGATTCTTCAGTCTTTTTTGGTGGGGCTCCTTTTTTCGAAGCAGGCTCATTCAGCCGGGCAACTCCCTCTACATACCGCATAAAAAGGTCAGCATCATCATGATTCTCAACAATTTTGGATGGTGACGCTTCTGTCACCGGGTCTTTCGCTGGAAGGCGGTCTGCCGCCACTGCAAAAGACTTCAATCCCTTGAAGGGAGAAATGGTGAAATCTTCTTTGCTTTCCTTCTTCTTATCTTCTTTTTTACCGCGCTTCTTCATAGGTAGTATCCGCTATTCCTTCACGGTTATTAAAATATCAATCCCATTGGCAATACTACTATCAGTCATTATCTGATTATTTGTAGCATGACCGAACTCACCGCGGGCATTTGCTCTCAAGGTTGCGGAGGCAACCCCGCTCTGCTGAATCAAACGCGCAACAGATAGTGTGCGTAGAACAGGGACCCGCCAGGGAGTCTGCTGCCGTGAGGAGCTATCCAGTGCATTTGGAGGAATTTCATAACCGGACTCAACAGAAACGTCAACATCCTTTCTGTCCTTCAGCAAACCGGCAACTTTCCGAAGCAGCGAGTTCCCCTGGGGAGAAACATCCGTCTTTGTTCCGTCAAAAATCGCCTCTTCCAGGAATTCCAGCCTGATTGTGCCCCTTAGTTCGGATATCCGTATCTGACCCTGGGCAATCTCATCCTTCATTAATTCCAGAAAACTCTCATAGATTCTGCTGGAGGTGCGTACGCGATCATCCTGTGTCCGCAGGATTTTTGCCAGGTCCTCACGCAGCCGCCCTTTTTCCCTTTCCAGTTCCGCCACAAACTGATAAGGAGTCTGCTCACCGGAAACCATCGTCTGTTCAAGCCGTTTCCTCGCGGTCTCAAGCTCGTCAACCTTTGCCCGTAGTGCAGCTATGTCGGCCTGCAACCCCTCATTATCGCGAACAAGTGCAGTATTTCTGCGCTGTACCTCAGCAAGGTCCTTGGATACGCTGGTTGCCTCCTCAGCTTTTTTTTCATAGGCAGATTGCCCCACACAACCAACCATCCCCAAAAGGGAAAGAAGGCAGAAGAGAGCAGAAATCCGTTTCACCATTAGTATGATTCCTTTGAGAAAATAGTTTCTTCCGGGCCACGCCGGATGCAGCAACTTCAAACAAACAGAATGTCACGTACAGCAAAAAAGTCTTTTACACTCAAGACATAAATACAAACGGAATCAACACCGCAGCCAGAACCAGAATGGACGGTAACAAGAGAAGCCGATAGACCTTACCGAGATCCGCATTGAAATACTCCCGAGTCAGGACCAGGCAGAGATGAAGAGGAGACAGCATAACCCCGGCAAAGCCGCTGCCGAAAGCCAGTGCAAGAAGACCTGGAAAATGCGAACCGTGACTTATAAGCGGCATCAAAAGCGGAAAGGTGATGCCGACATACGCAATAGTCAGACCGGTCATAAATCCGGTTACAAATGGCAGCGAGGCAACGATGAGAACAATCGGCAACCCACTCGCAGCAAAAAACGCGGATATACCCGTTAATGACCCGGTAATCTGCAAGGTTTCCTGGAAAACCAGGATTCCAGCCACCATGAGAAGCATACGTATGGACACACTCTCTCGAAGAGTGGCCCAGACTCGACGTGGTGAATAGCGGTGCAGCAGAAAAAGGGCAAGAATTACACCAGCAATAGAGATAACCGGGCCCATTCCCGCAACAACCACCAGTATCAGGATCAGCAGTATCGGTGAAAAGGCCGCAATAAAAGATGCGAAAGCCCTCCCCTTCCCTTCCCGACGAACACCATCAGTTCCTTCTGCTCTCCTGATTCCTGCAAAACAAAGTAAAAAGCCCCACACAACCACGGAAATTGCGAACGGGGCGTTGATAATGGCCATCTCCCGGCATGATATCTGTGCAATCCCCGCTGCGAGTATTATTCCTGGATACAGAGGGGAGACATATTCCCAGATGTGGCGAAACCAGTAGTTGATCAAGGCCTTCCGTTCCTGACTGACACTAAAATCAGCAGAAGCTTCACTAACCATGGGCGCGGAAAAAACCGCTCCACCAGGTGAGGGAAGGAGACCAATCACTGCCGGCATTGTAGCCATCATCAGGCGATAGTCAGGCAGAAAACGAGACAGGCTCATTACCATTTTTTTCAAGGTCTCGGTCTTGCGCAGAATGTTCTCCAGTATCATGGTCAGAACGATGGTAGCGGTCATCTCAAGAGAAACAGGAGCCAGGAAGGCAGTTCGTATCCCCTCAAGAAAATCCATCGGAGGCGTAAGATAAAGAAATGCAAGACAGACAGAACCCACCGCCATTACCGATCCGAGGAACACTTTTCTGTGCAGTAGGACAACGAGAATTGCAAGAACGGCCAGGATTTTCAGGACATCGATCATGCTTTCACCAAATTTTTTATTTTAACGATGCGTGTGGAAAAAGTCAACGAACGAAGTGCAGGCAAGTATGAATTATTTCCCCGAAATATAGAAGGAATTTGGGTAGCGGATGAGACTGAAACGCGACCATGACGCTGGCAAGATGGGACAGTTTTGAGAACTGGCGGAAGATTGGCGATAATCAGCGTTATATCTTTATTATTTAGTGGAGAGCATACAAATAACTCACATATTTCAGAGACTTATCACTGGTTACATTATCTCATCACTAACTATTACATTCTAACACTACCATAGCTATTAGCATTATTTAAACTTAAGTTTCTGATGGTCTTGCCGATTTTACTTAAGTATCAGGATGTAGGTATTTCACGCACAGAAATCGTGATTTTGTATGACACATCCCTGCATGCGGCCAAATTGAGTAAGAGTTTCTCGTCAACACGGGATTTAACACGACAATCTTCCGGCCATATTTATCTGCTGTATCAGTCCTGCAGTAGCATTGTAATACCGTGACAACCTACAGATTCTTTTTACCTTAGATTGCATTAAAGGATACAGAAGTATCTATTATCTTGCGTGAGCATTTTACTGTCGAAAGGAAGTACACATGGATGGAATGGAAACAGAAAGCCGTCAGTATCTGACCTTCAGACTGGCCCAGGAGACCTTTGCGGTAGATGTGGCCAAGGTCAGGGAAATTCTTGATTTTGTGGCAATTACAAAAGTGCCTCAGACCCCTGAGTTCATGAGGGGTGTCATTAATCTGCGCGGCAGCGTTGTACCGGTTGTGGATATGAAGTTGAAATTTGGAATGGAACCAACCGAAAAAACCGTTAACACCTGCATCATCGTACTGGAGGTCATCATTGAAAATGAAACAACCATCGTTGGTGCGCTGGCCGACTCCGTGCAGGAGGTGGTCGAGCTTGATCCTTCCCAGATAGAGCCACCACCACGAATAGGTATGAAGCTGAACATCGATTTCATAAAAGGAATGGGAAAACTGAACGATGAATTTGTCATAATCCTGGACACCGACAAAATCTTCTCTTTTGACGAAGGTACCGTACTTGCCGAGATGACCGACTCGAACGCGGCCTGAACACCAGAAGTACCCAAGAGCCGCTTTTTCAAAATTTTAAACACATAGGGGTACGAGTACCCCGAGAGAGGAAAACAATGAATGGAATGGAATTGTTTAAGGAAATGAGTCTCAAGTCAAAAATCTTCCTGGCATTTATTCTTGCTGCATGCGTTGCTGGGCTGATCGGCGGCTACGGAATCAGGCAGATGAAAAACATCGAGGCGTCCTATAAAGCGGCTCAGGAACAGGACGCTATTCCAGTTGCTGCGCTTGCAAGAATAACCGATTCCCTGCAAAAGGAAAAATCTTTACTGGGTACTTTACTCTCGGCAAATACATCGACGGATACAAAAGAACTGAGCACCAACCTCCAGGAACTGGGGCTGTCTATTTCGAAAGACCTCTCCCTTTTGGATAAATCCACGCTGGATAAGGAAGAGGCTTCACAGGTTGCATTACTGAAAGACACGCGTGCGGCGTATTCTTCCCAAAAAGACAAGGCGATCCAGTTGGCACTGAAGAATAAGATCGCAAATGCAGCAAATATACTCCGTGACCCTCACAGCGAAAAGGCTTACGGAACGATGCTTGACGTGACACAGAGGCTCATGATTACAAAAGCCATCCGCCTGGACAAAGCCACCGCAGCAAACAGTGCTCTCACAGATTCCTCAGAGAACAGTTCTCTTATCATTATCTGTATCGGAATGCTGCTTGCCATAGGACTTGGCTTCCTCATCAACAGGATTGTCCTGAAACAGTTGGGTGACGACCCAAAGCATGTTGCTGAAATTGCCAGGAGCGTTGCAGCAGGCAACCTTTCCATAGAGATCAACATGGATGGTAAAGATTCCAACAGCATTCTCGGCTCGGTAAATGAAATGATCCGAGCCATTAAGAACCTGATGGGCGATACCCACATGCTTGCGCAGGCAGCCATGGCTGGAAACCTCAAAGCGAGGGCGGATGAATCAAAACACAACGGTGAGTATAAGCGGATTATCGCTGAAGTAAATGGAATGCTCGACGCAACTCTGGATCCGGTTCACCATGCAGCCGAACGCATCAGCCAATTAAGCCGCGGAGATATTTTTGAAGAAATAACTGATGGTTATAATGGTGATTTTGCCGAGTTGAAGGAAAGCCTCAATAGAATGAGAAATGCCCTTGAGGCATTACGACTTGACGTGCGGGAGGTCTGCATCGCTTCCTATGAAGGGCACCTTGACGTGCGGGTTGACACTGACAAACACGAAGGATTCTTCTCCAAGGTTGCCGGAGGAATGAACAATATCTTTGAAAACATGACTGCTCCGCTGAAAGTAACCATGGATTACACCGGGAAAATCAGCAAAGGCGAACTCCCGGAGAAGATTACCGAGGAATACCGTGGTGATTATAACAATATAAAATCAAACATCAACGCTCTCGTCGACACCATGAGCGGACTTCGCGGTGAACTGGGCAACCTTATTCAGGCAAGCAAGAACGGTGACTTAAGTATAAAAGGAGATGTTTCCAAGTTCTCTGGCGAATGGGCAGACATCGTCAAAGGCCTTAATGACCTCATTTACGGATTTGGTGCACCACTCCGGGTTATTTCTTCTTATCTTGCCAAGATTAGCAAGGGCGAAATCCCACCGAAGATTGTTAACAACTACAATGGAGCTTTTGACCAGATAAAGAACAATCTCAACAACTGCATCGATGGTTTGGGCGGTCTGGTGGAAGCAAACAGAATTCTGCAGAAAATGACCATAAATGATCATACCGAAACCGTGGAAGGCAACTACCTTGGCATTTACGCAGAGGTCTGCCAGGCTGTAAACCAGGTTCGCGAGAGACTTCTGGCAGCAACAGAAATTTCAAACAATATTTCTAATGGTGACCTGAGCGGCCTCAATACTCTCAAGTCCATCAATAACGGTACGGGAAAACGTTCGGAAAACGACAAGTTCCTCCCTGCCCTGATTGGAATGATCGAGGCGATCAAGTCACTGACCGACGACACCCAGATGCTCGCCGAGGCGGCACTTCACGGTAATTTCGATAAACGGGCTGATGCGGCGAAACATAAGGGAGAATATCGCACCATCGTTGAAGGCATCAACAAGACACTGGACACGGTCGTAGAAAAAAATACCTGGTACGAGGCCATCATTGACGCCGTCCCCTTCCCGATCCATGTTACCGATATGGATATGAACTGGACATTCCTCAACAAACCGTTCGAGAAGCTGCTGGTGGAAGCAGGTCAAATCAAGGACCGTGTTTCTGCAGTGGGGCTCCCCTGCAGCAATGCCGCTGCCAATATCTGCAACAACGAAGGCTGCGGCATCAAACAGCTCAACAAGGGCGTGGCAGAGAGTTTCTTCGACTGGCACGGCTCCAAGTGCAAGCAGGACACCTCCTTCCTCATTAACAATCGCGGTGAAAAGATCGGTTACGTGGAGGTTGTCCAGGATCTTACGGCAATGATTTCCGCAAAGGATTACACCCAGGAGGAGGTCGACCGCCTGGCAAATAATCTGCTACTCCTTGCCGACGGCAATCTCGCGTTCGATCTGAACATAAAGGATGCTGATAAGTACACCAAAGAAGCACACGAAAACTTCAGCAAGATAAACAGCAGTTTATGCGTAGTCAAGGAAGCTGTTGGTGGAATGATCAACGATACGGAATCTCTCGTTGAAGCAGCCCTTCACGGTGATTTCGACAAGAGGGCCGATGCCACAAAACATAATGGCGAGTACCGCACTATCGTGGAAGGCATCAATAAAACTTTAGATACGGTTGTAGAAAAGAGTGCCTGGTACGAGGCCATCATCGATGCTGTCCCCTTCCCTATCCACGTAACCGACATGGACATGAACTGGACATTCCTCAACAAGCCATTCGAGAAGCTGCTGATGGAGGCCGGCCAGATCAAAGATCGTGATTCGGCGGTGGGGCTCCCCTGCAGTAATGCTGCTGCCAATATCTGCAATAACGAAGGCTGTGGCATCAAGCAGCTCAACAAGGGCGTAACGGAAAGTTACTTCGACTGGCACGGATCCAAATGCAAACAAGACACCTCCTACCTTATGAACAAGCGTGGCGAAAAGCTTGGCTACGTTGAAGTGGTCCAGGATCTCACCGCCATGATTTCCGCAAAGGACTATACCCAGGAGGAAGTTGACCGGTTGGCCAACAATCTGCTCCTTTTGGCCAAGGGTGATCTCGGGTTCGATCTGAACATCAAGGCTGCGGACAAATATACCAAGGATGCGCATGAAAACTTCAGCAAAATCAATAACAGTCTGAAGCAAGTTAAATCGGCAATGGGCGACATTGAAGAAATTGCCAAAGAGATTGCCGACGGCAACCTGATGGTTAAAGCCATACCGCGCTCACCACAGGATGAATTGATGATTGCTCTTTCAGCCATGGTTGAGAAACTGAGCAGCGTTGTCAACGATGTGAAGAGTGCCGCTGACAATGTAGCTGCGGGCAGCAGGGAGATGAGCACCAGTGCGGAACAGATGTCCCAGGGTGCTTCGGAACAGGCCGCGGCAGCCGAAGAAGCATCTTCGTCCATGGAACAGATGTCGGCAAATATCAGGCAGAACGCCGACAACTCGATTCAGACGGAGAAAATTGCCGTAAAATCCTCGGAAGAGGCAAATGAAGGCGGAAAAGCGGTTGCACAGACAGTTGCAGCAATGAAGGAAATCGCCGACAAGATCAACATCGTCGAGGAAATTGCGCGACAAACCAATATGCTGGCATTGAATGCCGCCATAGAAGCGGCCCGCGCCGGTGAACATGGAAAGGGCTTTGCCGTTGTTGCTGCCGAGGTTCGCAAGCTTGCGGAACGGAGCCAGGCCGCTGCCGGCGAAATCAGCGAACTCTCCGCAAGTAGCGTTGAAGTTGCTGAAAGGGCTGGTTCTCTTCTCGCCAACATTCTGCCAAGTATTGAAAAAACCGCCGACCTGGTAAAGGAAATTACCGCTGCAAGCCGCGAGCAGGATACCGGTGCGGAACAGATCAATAAGGCCATCCAGCAACTGGACCAGGTAATTCAGAAGAACGCCAGCACCGCGGAGGAAATGTCGTCAACCTCCGAAGAACTTTCCGCCCAGGCGACCCAACTGCAGGGAGCCGTCACCTTTTTCCGCACCGAAGAGACCATCGCTGTATCACCAAACCGTGGAACGGGAGCAAAAAAAACCACGCAGCGCCTCGAGGAAAAGATTGCGCCAAAGGCCAAAGCCAATGGCTACAACAAGAAAGCGGTAAACGATTCAGGTTTCGCATTTGACATGAATGCTGACACCCTTGATGACGAATTCGAGAAGTTTTAGTTGTAGCCCATTACTCTAAGCGTGAACCCTTGAAATGAAGGGTTCACGCACCACCACCCCTTCTTGAGTCAGCAGGGGCCACACTCTAGCACTACGCAGGATTCAATCATTTATGATTTCTAGAAAAACGAAACAGCTTATTGTAATCGGCAGTTTATTTCTGATGGCCGCAACCCCCTGCCTTATCAGTGATACCAGCACCAGGATTATTGCTGCCGGGCTGGTAGTTCTGATCTTGTCAACCATGTCCGCTCGCCTCATTTCTCGGTTTCACAAAACAGGCAAACCGGCAGAAACGGAAGAAATACCGGCAGAGGAACTCACACCATCCCCTGACAAAGAGGCGGCCCTAAAGCACCTGAGTTCCAACAACCAGGTGTTTCCCGTCCTCATCAAACAGCTGGAAACGGTAATACAGGACACTGAAAATGCCGTGCTCGAAATTGGTGAAGGTTTCATGGACATCGTTTCGCGCGCCAGGGGGCAGGCATCCCGCTCTGCTAATGCCTTCAATGAATTTTCCGGTAGCCAGGGAGAAAGCGGCGCAGCACTCATCGAGCAAAGCAAGGAAGCGCTCTCGTCGGTAATCGGGAACCTGCGAAGCGTGAGCGATGTTGCGAGGCATACGCTGGTAATCATGAGCAACGCTACCAATACCATGGAAAGTATCCGCCAGGTCATTTCGGAAATTGAATATATTGCCGACCAGACTAATCTGCTGGCGCTTAATGCCTCGATCGAAGCCGCCCGTGCCGGCGATCACGGCAGGGGTTTCGCAGTTGTGGCAGATGAGGTTAGAAAACTGTCGGGACGTTCAACAACAGCCGCAGCTCAGATTGGAAAACTCATCAAAACCGTCGAATCCGATCTGCAGGGCATGTACACGGAAACGGAAGGAAATGTCGGCCAAACGGAAAAGCTTTCTCTTGATTCCGAAATAATAATCAATGAAACAATGAATAAGCTCAATGAATCCATGGTTCATGCAAAGGATGAACTGGATGTCCTGTCAATGGATACGGAATCTCTCGCTCGGGACATCAGCGGGATTGTCATCTCCATGCAGTTTCAGGATATAACCAGACAGAAAATTGAACATGTAATTGAACCTCTCCGCAGCATTACCGGCAATGGTGAAAGAATAATTGCCCAGCTTCAGGGAGAGGATGTCTCAACAGACGATACAGACCCGTCGAACGATATTACCTGGATGGAAGACATGTACACCATGGAATCGGAAAGACAGGTCATGAAAGAAGCCCTTGCCGGCTCAGAACCGGAGATCTGGTAGCAATTGAACCCCACAATGGATATGAAACACGAAGGAGAACGACATAATGGCTCACACTCTATTGATTGTTGATGATTCGGCTTCTATGCGGCAAATGGTTTCCTTTACGCTGAAAGATGCCGGATACGATGTAATTGCAGCAAATAATGGCAAAGATGCCCTGACAAAGCTCGGCGGTGCCAAAATCGCCATGGTGATTACTGACTTGAATATGCCGGAAATGGACGGAATAGAGCTGATTCGTCAACTGAGAGGACTTCCCGGTTTCAAGTTCACCCCCATTGTGATGCTCACAACGGAATCGCAGGACGCGAAAAAGATGGCAGGAAAGCAGGCTGGGGCCAGCGGCTGGATTGTAAAACCTTTCAGGCCCGAACAATTGCTCGATACGATCAAGAAGTTCGTAAAGTGAGCCCTCTGGCGACAATCATCCAATGACGTTTTTCTGTTTGCACAAGGAGATTCCATGAACTGCAGCCTTGAACAGTCCGAAGGGATTGCAACGCTTCACATCGCAGGCTCAATGACCATTGAAGACGCAGCAACCCTGAAGACTACCCTGGTAGGCACTCTAGCCGACTCATCTCTCATCGAGGTCGACCTGAGTGCTGCCGATGAAACAGACCTCTCCTGTCTCCAGGTACTCTGTTCTGCCCACCGGGCAGCAGTTCACGCAGGCAAGAAACTTGTAGTTCTGAGGACAACTGACTCTTTGCTCACCTGTCTTGAAGATGCAGGATTCCCACGACAATCCGGATGTCTCCAGCAAGATGGGGAGCAATGCCTCTGGCAGGAAGTGAAAGTTCCTGACTGAGACAGGACGCTACTATTCGGCACGACTGATACAAAACGGAAAGGGTTTACCATGAAAATGGCAGAAATGCACAGTGAAGCGTTCAGGGAGGAAGCATACGAACTGCTTGCAGACCTTGAATCATCACTTCTGGAGCTGGAAGAAAATCCGGGCGATGCCGATCTGATCGGGCGCGCTTTCCGCTCCATGCATACTATCAAGGGATCAGGCGCCATGTTCGGTTTTACCGATATTTCCGAACTCACCCATGAGGTGGAAACCGTTTTCGACCAGATCCGTAACGGAACCGCATTCGTGAGCAAAGCTCTCATAGACAAGACTCTCAAAGCGGGGGATCTCATTCGTTCCATGCTTTCAAGCGAAGGTCAGGTAGACCAGGGGGAGCGCCTGGGTCTGATTGCCAGCTTCCGTCAGATGGCTGTACCGATACACGGCGAACAAGCACAGGCCATTGCTGAAATACCCTCATCGCAAATCAAGGGTAACAGCGAAGAAGAAAAGCTTTACCGCATCAGGTTCAAACCCTCTCCCGACATTTTTCTCACCGGTGCCAATCCGCTGCTTCTGCTGAAGGAACTGCGAGAACTGGGCACATGCCGGATTATTGCCCATCTCTCCGAGATCCCCTCTTTTGATGTCATGGACCCGGAACGTTGCTACACTTACTGGGATATTATCCTGTCCACCTCCAAGGGGATCAACGGAATAAAGGATGTCTTTATTTTTGTTGAAGACGATTGCCAATTGAGTATTGATGTGATTGATGACTCGGGCAGTACCATCGACAAGCCGACCTACAAAAAGCTTGGTGAAATTCTGGTGGAGCGTGGCGACCTGACACCGGAAGATATGGAGATGGTGCTGAAAAACAAGAAGCGGTTTGGTGAAATGCTGGTTGAATCCGGTTTGGCCGTTCCGTCAAAAGTGGAAGCAGCACTGCTGGAGCAGCAGCAGATTCGTGAAGCGCAGCAGAAACGTCAAAATACCGAATCGGCAGCAAGCATTCGCGTCCCATCGGACAAGCTTGACATACTGGTAAACCTGGTGGGTGAACTGGTCACTGTTCAGGCTCGCCTCAGCCAGACAGCTACACAGCGAGGCGACCAGCACCTGGCCCATATTGCAGAAGAGGTAGAGCGGCTGACTTCGGAGCTTCGGGACAGTACTCTCAATATCCGCATGATGCCTATCGGAGCTACCTTCAGCAAGTTCCGGCGTCTGGTGCGTGATCTTTCCCAGCAACTGGGCAAGGAAGTAGAAATACTCACTGAAGGTGCCAACACGGAACTGGACAAGACGGTAATCGAGCGCCTTAACGATCCCCTGGTCCACATTATCAGAAACAGCGTCGACCATGGGATCGAGTCCCCCGAAAGCCGCGTGGCCGCCGGAAAACCACGCCATGGAACCGTCTGTCTCATAGCCGAGCATTCCGGAGACAGCGTTATCATTACCATCAAGGATGATGGTGCTGGCCTGGATACTGAAGCGATTCGCGCAAAGGCCATTGAAAGGAAACTGATTGCGGAAACGGCCGAACTGAGCGAACGGGAACTTTTTGCCCTCATCTTTGCCCCCGGCTTTTCCACAGCAGAAAAGATTACCGGAATTTCCGGCCGCGGAGTCGGCATGGATGTGGTGAAACAATCCATAGAAGCACTGCGCGGGTTCATCGAAATCACCAGTAAAAAGGGAACAGGAACAAAAATCACCATAAAACTCCCTCTGACCCTGGCAATCATTGAAAGCCTCATGGTAAAAATCGGCGAAGAATTCTTTGTCATGCCCCTGTCTCTGGTGGAAGAGTGCGTCGAACTGACACTGACCGACATCGAGACGGCACATGGTAGAAATCTGGCAAACGTACGTGGTGTCCTGATCCCCTACATTCCGCTCCGGGAAAGATTCCGCCTTGGTGACAGAAAACTCGACATCCAACACGTTGTGGTTACCGAAATAGCCGGCGAGCGCATCGGCCTTCTCGTGGATTCGGTTATCGGTGAACATCAGACGGTAATAAAGTCTCTTGGAAAGATGTATCGTGATGTCCAGGGAGTATCGGGAGCCACCATTTTGGGCGACGGCTCCGTGGCTCTGATCCTTGATGTACCACAGCTTGTTCAGTGGGGTTAAGGAACGGAGAATGCCCCATGCATGAAACTCTTCAGAAACACAATAGCCGACACGGGTCGAAATCCTCCGGCATGAGCAGCCGCGAATTCTTTCTTTTCAGCCAGTTTATTGAAAGCACCTGCGGCATTCGGATGCCCGAATCCAAGAAATTAATGTTGGAGTCAAGGCTCCACAAGCGGTTGCGGCATCATGGATTGAACTCTTTCCGTGAGTATTACGACTACCTTGTCAGCCGGCAAGGGATGCGGGATGAACTGGTCAGCATGATAGACGTCGTAACCACCAACAAAACTGACTTCTTTCGGGAAGCCGCACATTTCAGCTACCTGACAGAGTCAGTACTGCCCTGGCTACCCGAAATCGAAATACAGAACGGCGTCAGGATCTGGAGTGCCGGATGCTCCAGCGGAGAAGAACCCTACACCCTTGCCATGACACTATGCGAGTACGCACGGAACCGTCCGGGATTTCGATTTTCCATCCTCGCCACAGACATCTGCACTGATGTGCTGAAAAGTGCGAAACTCGGCGTCTATGAAGAAGACAAAATCGAACCGATACCCCACGAAATGAAAAAAAGGTACCTGCTCCGCAGTAAAGACAAAAACAAAGGAATTGTCAGGATCTGCCCGGAACTGCGCTCAGCGGTTACCTTCCGTCGTTTGAATTTCATGGATGAAACATTCGGCATCGGCAATCCGCTTCGAATCATATTCTGCCGGAATGTCATGATATATTTCGACAGGCAGACCCAGGAAATACTCCTGAATAAATTATGCCGACACCTCCTTCCCGGTGGATACCTTTTTCTCGGGCATTCGGAAACGCTGAACGGGCTTGATGTTCCACTGGTACAAGTCAACTCAACCATCTACCGTAAACCGGCATGATAAACCCCCAAGACATCATTCCCAAAATCTATCTGAAACCAGGGGAACTCCATTTCGCCAGCTCACCAACGATCGTTTCTACCGTTCTCGGATCATGCATATCCATAACCATGCACAACCAGGAACACCAGCTGGGGGTTATCTGCCACGCAGTGCTGCCGGAAGAGCTTGTGCCAGGAGAACCCTACCGCTACGTTGACTCATCCGTCGTGGCCATGTTGCGAATGTTTGGCCGGTACGGGATCAAAAAAAACGATATTGAGGTTAAGCTTTTTGGCGGATCAGAAATGCTTTCACCGTTCGAAAACAGCAGCCGCGGATTGACTGTCGGAAAGCAGAATATCCTTCGCGCACAGCAGATTATCAAGAATGAAAAACTGAACTTACTCGCCTCCGACGTGGGGGGGACGCGTGGGAGAAAGCTGCTTTTTCACACCCATACGGGAGAAGTCTATCTGCAACGTCTCCGAGATAGAAAGAGGTGACCCTATGGCCGAAAAAAAAATCAAGGTACTGATCGTGGACGATTCGGCGGTGGTTCGCCAGACCCTGGCCGAGATACTTTCTTCTGACCCTCGCATCGAGGTTATGGCATCAGCCGCTGATCCCTATATCGCCGCGGAAAGAATTCGCAGTGAACTTCCCGACGTCATTACTCTGGACGTGGAAATGCCGAGGATGGACGGTATTACCTTCCTGCAGAAAATCATGAGCCAGCACCCCATTCCGGTTGTCATGTGTTCGAGCCTAACGGAAGAGAGATCAGAAACAGCCCTCAAAGCCCTGGAATATGGTGCGGTAGAAATCATCCAGAAGCCGCGACTGGGGGTCAAGCAATTCCTCGAAGAATCCAAAGTGCTCATCTGCGATGTTGTGAAAGCGGCATCACTTGCCCGCTTACAGCCCATCAGAGCCTTGAAGCAGGTTGCCCCGAAACTGACCGCGGACGCAGTCCTGGCAAAACCAACCGCTAAGGCAATGATTCGTACGACAGAAAAGGTTGTCGTCGTGGGCGCCTCAACCGGCGGTACCGAGGCGCTGCGGGTATTTCTCGAAGACATGCCTCTCGACTCTCCAGGCATTGTAATTGTCCAGCATATGCCGGAAAATTTCACCCGCTCCTTTGCCGCCCGACTGGATACGCTCTGCCGGATTTCGGTAAAGGAGGCGGAAAACAACGATACCGTGATCCCGGGCCGCGCCCTGATAGCACCCGGCAACCGGCATATGCTCCTGAAGAGGAGCGGTGCACGCTATTTCGTTGAAATCAAGGATGGTCCGCTGGTGAGCAGGCACCGCCCGTCCGTGGATGTCTTATTCCGCTCTGCGGCTCGCTACGCGGGGAAAAATGCGGTCGGTGTGATTATGACAGGAATGGGAGACGACGGGGCAAAGGGAATGCTGGAGATGAAAGAAGCTGGAGCTGCCACCATTGCCCAGGATGAAGCTACCTGCGTTGTTTTCGGCATGCCCAAGGAAGCAATCAAATTGGGTGCGGTTGACAGGATTCTGGCACTGGATGACATAACCCCGGCCGTAATCAAGGCAACACAGTAGGATTGGCTTGCAGCCCTTTCAGTCCATCAGACGCAGCACAGAGAAGAGGCAAACACTTCGCTGGACAATCTGCCGCAAACTCAAAAGCAGACCGGGACATTCCTGATGGCAGGGATTTCGCAAGCTCGTTCCGAAGTCTCGTTACAGTAACACTCTGATAGCACCTTAGACGAGGGAACGACTTACATACGGAAATACGTTAAATTCTTCAGCAACTTCCATGACGCCAACAAGCTCTTTCAGAGTCCGCTTATCATTGGGAAGCTGATAAAACCGATGATAGTCACCCGGAGAGGTATTGGGAGAGGTTAGGAGAATATATTCATCATTGCCATGGGTGACGGAATCGAATCCTGTCATAAAAACGGCAAGCTGCATCTGTTTCTCCATGGCCGGTATAACCAGGTTCAGGTACGGGGACGTTGTATCGTACATTAGACCTCCAAAGTTTCTTTTTACTGTTTCACGTCACAAGCTACATGGAATACTGGAAGGGGAATCAGTCCCCTGGTTCCGCAACGTCTTCATACCGATTGTTACTATTCTTATCGTCAAGTCAGTGAAAAAATCAAGAGAAACCTCAAAAACCTTGCACAGAATAGAAAAAAATTCGTTAGCAGGACAACGAAAAGGCGGCAGAAGTCACAGGAGTGAATCTGTCAACCGGGCGATATTCTGCAGCACCCGTTCAGAAAGAGTGCGCCTGCTCCATACCTCTGGGGTAATACATTCGCTCTCCGCGAAGTATTTTTCCTGAAGAACCTGCACACGAGCAACAATTTCCTGATCGTAGACCAGCAGATTGATCTCCTCGTTCAGGGCAAAAGAGCGGATGTCCATGTTGGTGGATCCTATCAGTGCGACACATCCGTCAATAGTCAGGTGTTTGGCATGGAGGAACCGAGGCTTGTACAGATGTATTGCCACTCCTGCTTCCAGAAGATTATCGTAAAAGGCACGTTGTGCAAACTGCGTCACGAGTTGATTGGCGTGTTCGGATACCACGAGATGGACCGCAACACCGCGCAGCGTAGCGGACCGGAGCGCCTGAAGAAAAGGTTCGTCGGGAACGAAATACGGAGTCGTTATAACGACTCGTTCTCGCGCACCATAGATCATTGCTACAATGAGTTCCTGCCCGTTCTGTCGTCGGTACCCGGGTCCGCTCGGCACAACCTGTACCAGGGAAGAACCGGTATCAACAATTTCACGGGAAATTTCATCCTGATTGGGCTCTCGGCCGGTCTCAAAATAATAGTCGGCAAAATACACTGCCTGCAGATGACGGACCACGGGGCCAGTCATACGGACCATCAACTCTTCATTCGGAAATCCTGGTACAAACTCAGGATCAGTGATGTTCTGTGACCCGGCGTATGCGATTCGACCATCGATAATGGCAATTTTTCGATGATTTCGGAGATCGAAACGGGCTGCCCTGCTTCTGAAAATACCGACCGGAAGGGTTGCGTGCACTTCGACGCCTTTTGCACGAAGTACGTGAGCAAGTCCCTTCAGGACCCGCTTCGAGCCAACCGCATCTATCAGAAGGGTACATGACACCCCCCTATCCACTGCAGCGACAAGGGCGTCGGCAACATGGCGACCCGTCACATCATCCTGAAAGATATAAAAAAGCAGCCGGACATGCCTTTTGGCCGAATTGATGTCGTCGATAATGCGATCAATAACAGTACCGTACTCGGGTAGAAGCTCAAGGGCGTTACCGGCAACAGCCTCAAAATCTCCAAGTTGACGGGCAAGAATAACGATTGGTGCCAGATGATCAGGGAGAGTGCCGATTGTTACGACCTTTGTCCCGAACAGTTCCTGGGCTCTCCGTATGGTACGTGATGCCCGTTCCTGCATTTCAATTCGCCGCCTGGGAAGGTAGATCCGACCGAACAGGGCATACAGAATGACTCCTGGCAAAGGAAGAAGGAAAATCAGGAGCAGCCAGGTTCGCGCTGAAGCAGCAGTCCTCCTCTGTGGCACATACACAAGCATGATAAAACGGGTAACCCATTCACTGATGAGGTATAAAAGGGACCAATTCACATCAGACATAGAGAGCCATCCTTCCCTGCCGAAACCGAACACCACAGGAAAATGTCACTTTTTCACGTGCGTATGATTATAAATATGCTCAGAGCAATAGCAGTACTGTCCATCGCATTCCGGACAGTAGCGGAAGTCCATTTTCGGATGGGTCTTGTCGGTAATTCCGCACACCGTGCAGCAGTGAAAGGGTTGATCATTCCTGTTGCTCCCCGCACCGGTAGCCCTTTTCACCATCTGCCTCTTGCCATGCCTGATATTGAGCCTGATATCGCGAGCAAAAAATACGAGGAAATTGCCCACCGAGGCAAGAACCATCATGCGGGTCGACCACCCTCCCACCAGAAACAGATAACCGTATCCAAGCCAGGTGATGAGAGCCAGCCACTTGACCCTCACCGGAAGAACAAAAAACAGCAGAAGCTGGAAATCCGGAAAAAGAAAGGCAAAGGCAAGGAAAACCGAGCCGCCGATAAAGGCATTGCTGACCGGATATGTCGGCGTGACAAATGAGGCAGCAACCATAAGGCAATAACCGAGCACCAGGAAAAGATTGTAGCGAAACGCACCCCACAACTCCTCCAGCGCTGATCCCATGAGGTAAAACAGGTACCAGGCGAAGAATGCAAAAAACGGATTCTGGAGCGGTGGATCAAAGGGAAAGGTTGCCAGTCGCCACCATTCTCCCTGAAAAAGCTTGTCCGCGGAAAACCAGATCTGACTCCGATCCAGTTTTCCCATCATGATGAGAACATAGAAGAGGGTTTGGGCGGCAATCAGGAAGATGGTACTGTTGGCAACGGCGTATCGGCCGAATTTTCTTTCCAGTCTGTCAATCAGTTTCATTACCCTCAAATCCTCCCGGTGTCCCCTCAGGACAAATTTCGCCTGCCATCATAACAGGATGCCAACAAAGAGGCAATGCCGTCAGACCGTGATGGATCATTGATGCGATGACCAGCTAAAAAGTGCAATATATCCACCTCTCTTGTAACGCAGAGAAGGAACGGAAATAACCTCCAACCTCAAATAAAAAAACCACAGGGAGTAAACCCTGTGGTTCATGGAGTTAGTCTTATATAGTATTATTGTGACAACTGCAATTATATTCGTATTATTTCACTGAATCAGACTTGCTGCCTAAAGTATTCACCATTACATATCGAAATGGGGATCGACTCCTTTTCTTGCAGTAAATTCCCATTTTTCCTGACACCGCCAAAAATTCCCTGTCTCCCTGTTTGTGAAAGCTGACCAGCCTGTAACTTTTGTCGGCTACTTTATTAAAAGTTACAGACACTCCATCATCAGGTTTAAAAAATACCTGGTCAAGGGTTTCCGGATACCGACCATTACGCGCAAAGTACTGGTCCAATCCGACTTTTGCAGCTTTGAGATTTTTCAGGGCAGCAGTATTACACGTTGTAGTCCGAAAACAGATGAACTGCTGAATTGCATGAGCACTCATGATCCCGAGGAGCATAATTCCGAAGAATCCGAGAGCCGCCAGAGCAATAATAAGCCCGGTGGAAATGAGCCTTTTTCCAGGTTGCTGCCGACTACTGCACAGTGGACATATCTCTGCATCAATAGTGATATCGCTGCCACATATACGGCAGCATTTATACGCATACTCCCCCATCATCCCCTATGGCCTCTTAGTAATTAGTTATAATAAATTGATAATAGACAGGCATTTGAAAGATATTCCAATTATAGTCACTTAAATAATTAAGATTATTTAGACAAAGAATACACTTGTTTTGAAATTGTTCAAGCTTTCTAATGTTTAAAGGTGTTAGAAAGTTAGCATGCCTTGAAATGGCCCGGCAAATATACTGAAAAGATTAACAAAAATCGTGAGCAGGAAGATTTTCGACATGACAGAGCGAGGTTATGTAGCAAGCAGAAAAGTGCATGGAAGGGATAAAGAAATCCCGTCACCCTCCCCTCTTGCAACGCTGGGAATGGTGACGGGACCAGTGGACATGAATATTTATGAAGCGTTCAATGATGTCAGGATGCTATCGACCCGTCTCCAGCCAGAAATCTTCGGTTGTTTTTTCTTACGGTCTGTGGCGATGAGCATGTAGAAGGCCGGAACAACAAACAAGGTGAACAGAGTTCCGATGGAAATACCGGTCATGATAACGAGACCCATGTTATAACGCCCGACAGCTCCGGCACCGGATGCCGTGACCAAAGGAAGAACGCCAAAAACCATTGCAGCGGTGGTCATGAGAATCGGGCGCAGTCGGATACCCGCAGCAATCTCTATAGCTTCGCGTTTGCTTTTTCCTTCACGCTGCTGATCGTTGGCAAATTGTACGATAAGAATACCATGCTTGCTGATGAGACCGATAAGCGTAACCAGGCCCACCTCGGTATAGATATTCAAGGTGGCACCGCCCACCCCGAGACTGATAAACATCATTGCTCCGCAGATGGACATGGGAACACTGATCAATACGATGAATGGGTCCCGAAAGCTTTCGAACTGAGCCGCCAAGGCGAGGAAAATAATGATGAGGGCGAAAAAGAACGTCACAACAAGGGCACTTGACTCCTGCACGTACTGTCGTGACTGCCCGGCATAATCAATACTGTAACCTTGGGGAAGCAGATCCTTTGAGAGGGACTTCAGCTTTTCAAGAGCTTGGCCAAGAGTAACCCCCGGCACGGGAACCGCGGAGATTGTCGCTGAATTGAGCTGCTGGAAGTGATTGAGTGATTCCGGCACAACATTCGTTTTCAGGGTACCGATGGTTGAAACAGGAATCGGCGTTCCATTTTTGTTCTTGATGTAATAGTCGCGTAACTGCGCGGCATTGAGGCGGTCCTGCTGCATGACCTGGGGAATCACCTTGTAGGAGCGTCCGGAGATACTGAAGTAATTGACGTACCCTCCGCCCAGCATCCAGCCGAGAGAAGAACCGATATCAGCCATGGAAAGTCCCAGTTGGGCTGATTTGTCACGATCGATTTCCAACGTTGTTTGAGGCTTGTCGATTTTCAAGTCGTTGTCCATATAAGCAAAGAGTCCGGTTGCCAATGCCTTTGCCTTGAGAGCCTCTGACAGCTCGTACAACTTGTCGAACGATTCAGTGGTCCCGACAACGAATTGTATCGGCAGACCGCCGCCGCCACCCGGGAGTGGAGCCGGCAGGAAGGAAACCCCACGACCACCTGCAATGCCTGCCAGTTTCTTTTGTACATCAGGATTCAGCTGCATGGAAGTTCTGGTACGTTCGTCCCAAGGTTTCAGCACCATGCCACCGATGCTTGAGTTAACTCCACTGATACCATCCAGCTGGAATACATGGTCAGTTTCGGGATACGAAGCGAATATTTTATAGACTTGCTGCGTATAGAGCTGGGTCTGTTGCAAGGTTGCATTTGGTGCTGTGGAGAGCATGGAGATAACAATGCCTTTGTCCTCCTGTGGGGCAAGCTCACTTTGCGAGGTGGCATAGAGGAAATAGATGCTGATCAGGATAATGACGGAAAATACGCCGGTAACCGCCAGTGTATTGAGGGAGCCGTGCAGAAGGCGTTCATATTTGGTGCGAAGCTTTTCAAATTGGCTATCGATGAAATGGACGAAGCGGTGCTTTCCATTATGGTCATAAGGCTTCAGAAAGCGTGAACACATCATGGGTGACAGGGTAAGTGCAACAATTGCTGAAATACCCACCGCTCCGGCAAGGGTAAAGGCAAACTCGGTAAAAAGGGCACCGGTAAGCCCCCCCATAAATCCGATGGGCACATATACCGCAATAAGTACGATGGATCATAGCCACGATTGGCATTGCCAGCTCTCGTGCCCCCTGGATTGCAGCCTGAAAAGGCGACAACCCGTCCTCGATGTGCCGGTGTATGTTTTCAACCACTATGATGGCGTCATCGACCACGAGACCAATCGCCAGAACGAGGGCAAGCAGGGTCAGGAGGTTGATAGTGTAACCAAAAGCAAGCATGAGGAAGAATGCACCGATAAGGGAAAGCGGCATGGCAATAGTCGGAATAATAACTGAACGTGCCGACCCAAGGAACAGGAAGATAACCAGGGTAACGATCAGCAGGGCCTCTATGAGGGTTTTGACAACCTCATCGATGGAGCTGTTGACAAACTTGGTGGCGTCGTAGACGATGCGGCCGCTTAAACCCTCCGGCAACTGTGACTGGATTCCAGGGAATGCCTTGCGAACACCATCGATAACAGTGAGGAGATTTGCCGTGGGTGCCACCTTGATACCGATGTAGACGGCTGTGGCATTATCGAAGGAAACTGACGAGTCATAGTTTTCCGAGCCAAGAGTAACGTTGGCAATATCACCGAGGCGCACGTTGGCCCCGTTTTGCGATTTGATGACCAGATTGCGGAACTCATCGGCTGTATGCAGCGTCGTATCTGCAACCAGATCCACGGTAACCATCTGCCCCTTTGTTCTGCCGATTGCCGAAATGAAATCGTTGGTGGCCAGGGCATTGTTCACTTCTGTTCCGGTTACTCCATACGCGGCCATTTTTTTAGGATCGAGCCAGGCCCGCATGGCAAATTGGCGGCTGCCGAGAATCTCGGCCGTTTGAACACCATCCACTGCTTGAAGCTTTGGCTGCACCACCCTGATCAGGTAGTCGGTAATCTTGTTGGTTGGAAGCTCATTACTGTAAAAACCGATATACATGGAGTCGATGGATTCACCTATCGCCACATTGATAACCGGTTGCTGGGTATCCTTCGGCAGTTGGTTAAGAACTGCATTAACTTTTGAGGTTATCTCGGTCAATGCCTTGTTGGGGTCATAGTTAAGACGCAGGTTAGCGGTAATGGTACTTGCTCCCTGGGTACTCACGGAAGACATGTAATCGATGCCGTTTGCCTGGGCAATGGAATTTTCCAGCGGTGTAGTTATAAAGCCGGAAACCAGATCAGGGTCTGCCCCGAAATAGGTAGTTGAAACGGTCACAACCGCATTCTGGGTTTCTGGGTACTCACGCACCAGCAACTGATCCATGGAGCGTAGACCGAGAACGAGAATCAGGAGACTGATTACGGTAGCAAGCACCGGGCGTCGAATAAAGATATCGGTAAAATTCATCGTATGCCTTCCACTGTATGAAGTACTGCTTCAAAGGAACGCGGCTACAGCGCGATCCCACCACAAGGAACACGGACTCGCCTCTACTCATCAATCGGTTTTGGCGCTTTATCGTTCGTGGGGATAATCTGGTTATTGATAATTATCGGGCTGCCATTTTTCAACTTCAGCTGGCCTGCTGACACTACAATGTCGCCGTCCTTGATGCCTTTCAGAATAGCCACCTGGTCGCCACGTGTGGCGCCCGTGGTAACAAAAACCTGTTTGGCGATCAAACCGGTTTTTCCATCCGGCCCCTTCTCTCCCTCCTGAACCAGGTAAATAGTCTCTCCATAAGGATTAAAGGCCACTGCTGTCTGCGGAACAGTAAGATATTTCATGCACGGCTCCAGCCTGGACCTGCACCGAGGCGAACATGCCCGGGAGAAGCACCTGACCGGGATTGGCTATGGTTGCCTCAACCTGGACATTGCGGGTCTCCGGATCAACTTTCGGGTTTATGGAGGTTATTTTCCCGACAAAGGTTCGACCAGGGTAGCTGTCCATGGTAACTATGACTTTTTGACCAAGGGAAAGATTCACCAGTTCCTGCTGGGGAAGAGAGAAGTCAGCATAGAGGTTGTCAAGAGCCTGGAGGGTAACAATCTTGTCTCCCGGGTTCAAATACTGGCCTGGATTGACCGTAGTAATACCGAGCCGTCCTGAAAATGGAGCCCGTATACTTTTCTTGGCCACGATTGCCGCTTGTTCAGCAGCAATGGCACGCTTGCTTTTCAGATCCGCCTCATCGGCATCAAGCACTGCCTGGCTTACGGCCTTTACGGCAAATTGCTTTTTGTCCCTCTCGAAGATCGTCCTTGCAAGCTCCGCTGACGCTTCATCGGAGCGCAGCAGGGCAAGATCCGAATCAGCATTGAGCTGCACGAGAATCTGACCGGTTTTGACGGAGTCTCCGGATTTGAAATGGATGGTTCGCACCAGTCCGGTAATTTCGGTCGTAACATCAACACCTCGAACAGCCCGCAGGGTTCCTATAGCTTTAAGCTCGGGCTGCCATGTCTGAATTGTTGCCTTAATTGTAGAGACTGTTGATGGTGGCACCTTTTGCGATGCCATGGATTTTTTGATCATCTGCATCTTGAAGATCTGAAATCCGAAAATACCGCCAAAGAGCAGACCGACAATGGCCAGCATGATAATCATGCGTTTTTTCATGGGATGTTTCTCCCCCCTGTGTGAGAGTTATCGTGAGGTTTCATCATTTCTTTTCCCCTGGTGCAGCAGATTCCTTTTGCAACTGGCTATTCCACCATCCACCTCCAAGAGACTGGAACAGAGCAGCCGTATCGGCAAAGCGTGCTGCCTGTGCCTGGACGAGGCTAACATGTGCCAGCTGAAACTGGCGCTGGGCAACCAGAAGCAAAAGATGATTAATGGCACCAAGCCGGTATTGTTCTTGAGTTATTTCGAGGGATTCACGGGCCGCCCGTTCGGCTTCCACCTGAGCACGGAGCGTCTTGGCGTCAAATTCCAGGGTACGCAGCGTATCAGCTACGTTCTGAAATGCCAGGAGAACGGTTTGCCGGTACTGGGCAATCGCCTGATCATAGGCGGCAATCGCGGCACGGCGTTTTGCAGTAAGCTCGCCTCCATGAAAGAGTGGCTGAAGCAAGCCCGCACCGAGGCTCCAGATGGAAGTGCCGGACGAAAAGAGGTCTTCAATCTTTACAGCATTTGATCCAATGCTGCCACTGAGGGTGATTTTAGGATACAGGTTCGCCGTGGCAACACCCACCTGAGCGCTTGCGGCGTGGAGAAGCTCTTCTGAAGCCCGGATATCCGGACGCTGGCGGACTACTGATGAAGGAAGGCTCAGCGGAAGCTCAACAGGCAGGACAAGTCCCTCCAGATCGAACTCGGGAAGTCCCCCTTCCCCGGGTAATTTTCCCACAAGGACATAGAGTTGGTGGCTGGTCAGAGCCAATTCCTTTTCGAGAGGAGGGAGTGTCGCACGGACTTGGGCGAGTTGCGCACGCTGTGTAAGTACCAGGGAGCGGGAAACGGCACCGACAAGGTACTGTCTCATCCACCACCTCAAGGTACTGCTCCATTAACGAAATGATCTCCCGGGTTGCGCGTACCTGACCGCGAAGGGAGGCCTCTTTCACCGCAGTTGTCACGATATTTGCGGTCAGGGTCAGATATGCTCCTTCAAGGAGGAAACGCTGATAATCAACCTGTGCCCGCAAGGCCTCAAGCTCCCGGCGATTGCCGCCAAAAATATCGAGCGTATAGGAGACGTTTACCGATGCGTTGAACAGAGTGAACGTGCTAGGGGATGAGGAAGGCTGCCCATAGGAAGCACCTGTTGATTTGCGCCTATTCGCTGAAAAGTCACCGTCAAAACTTGGAGAATAGACAGTACCTTCCCTGGCGCGAAGATTTTCTTCCGCTTCCCGGAGCCGCGCCTGGGCTGCTGCTATTGTCGGACTGTCTTTAAGGGCCTGGCGGATCAAAACATCCAGAGGTTCAGAACGAAACAGGGTCCACCATTCACCGGCAATATCTTTGCCCTCCAGGAAGCGTTGGGACCCACCTGCTATTCCTGGAGCTGAAACAGTTTCGGACGGCAATGGTTCAGGCGTAAACCTTTTGACAGAAGGAGAGTCAGGTGGGCGGAAATCCGGGCCAACCGCACATCCTGCCACCATCGCACAGACGACAGCAGCAATACCTGCTCTCGTTAAACGGAAATTTATTCTCACTGGCATTCTCCCGATCAATCACGTGTGGATATGTTCACCTTGGCAAGCGAGCAGTGCACAATCCAATGAAAACTTTGACAACTCTGTTCAAACAGTCTGCTGAGTCCTGAACCCCCTGAGAAGTCCCGAAACCATAACCTCCGCCAGCACTCTCGGATCGACCAGAGGGAAATCCCTCGTGTGCAGTGCCGCAGAAATAAGTCCATGGACACTCGCCCAAAGAACCTGGGCCAAGGTTTCCGCATCACATCCGCACAGTACACCGGCATCGCAACACCTTGCAACCAAGTCACGGTATTTGAGATACGCACGGCGACTCATGGTATCGTTTTCAAGAAACTCCAGGGGTGATCCGTAAATAGTGGGGTTGGTAAAAAAGGCCACCCGATAGTGTTCCGGATTTGCAAGACCGAACGATACATACGTAAGTAGAACCTTGCGCAGTGTTTCAGGCAGCCCGGCGCCCTCTTCTTCAATCCTCTGAAGTGTCTGATAGAGTTCGGAATAAAACTCTTCACAAAGACAGAACAGCAGATCATCCTTATCCTTGAAGTAGAGATAGATGGTCGTTGGCGAGTAGCTGATCCGTCGCGCCAGCTTGCGCATGGAAAAGTTCCCATAACCATCGGAGGAAAACAACTCACGTGCAGCCTCGAGAATAGAGCGCCGGAACTCCTCTTTATTTTTGTGTCTTTTATCTGCCATAAGACCAACTTAACAGTGTTAAGTAACGCAGGAGCAGACTACTAAAACTGCGGTTCAGAGTCAAGATGATATTTCGAGTGATTCTTTGCAAAATAAATCCGACACATTACATTCCAGACCATGGCCTGCTTCTGCACCCTGGAAAAATGACTAATTGATTTTCCCTCAATTTTAATACATAAATATATTGTTTTGTCTATTTGTGCTTTTGAACAACTAACAGAACTTATAAAAACAACCGACCCTACTTGACGATAACACCACGGCGCATTTTCACCACTACCAGCTTCGGAGCGGCCCTATAGCCCGAATCTCGATTACAGAAGGTGAATATGAATTCTCCCAATCCACTCCAACTATTTGATATGGAAGAAATAAAAAAACTGCTCGAGGCCTATTTCAAGCTGACCGGCATCATTTCGGCGATTCTTGATCCAGAGGGCAATATTATTGTTGCGGTGGGGTGGCAAGACATCTGCACCATGTTCCACCGTACCAACCCTATTTCCCTCGCACGTTGCAAGGAAAGCGATTTGTTCATAAATTCCCACCTGAACGACACTACGAATGATTTTCTCGAATACAAATGCAGCAACGGTCTCTGGGATGTCGCCCTGCCAATCAGCATCGATGGAAAACACATAGCAACATTTTTCACTGGTCAGTTTTTTTATGAAGACGACAAGCCCGACAGGGAGTTTTTCCGTACCCAGGCGAAGGAACTCGGTATCAACGAAAAGGACTATCTTGCTGCCCTCGACCGGGTTCCCGTATTCAGACGGTCCCAGATCAGGACAGCCATAGACTACTACCGAAGCCTGGTTACCCTCATTGCCGATGCGGGCCAGAAAAACTTGAAATTATCACTGGACATGAATGAACACTCGCGGATGAAAGGATCGCTGCACGAAAGCGAAGCAACTCTCCGTACCATTACTGACGCTGCCCGTGACGCAATCATCATGATTGACAATGAGGGGAAGATAACGTTCTGGAACCCCGCTGCGGTTTCTATCTTCGGATGGCACGAATCGGAGGCTTTGGGGCAGGATATCCACCAGATGCTCGCACCAGACTGCTTTAAGGCCGCATATAGCAAAGGATTGGCCCTTTTCAGAAGCACGGGACAAGGTGATGCCGTAGGCAGGACTGTTGAGCTGCGCGCACGCAAAAAAGATGGTTCCGAAATCCCGATAGAGTTATCGCTTTCCTGCGTTCAGCGTGAGAACCAATCGCATGCCGTGGGTATCATCAGGGACATCAGCAAACGCAAAGCATACGAGCAGAAGAGGAAACTGACAAGTGTCGTATTCGACAATATTTCAGATTGCATAGAATGGATCTCTCCCGAAGGGCGTTTTCTGGATGTCAACGAAGCCACCTGCAAAGCTCTCGGCTATTCTCGCGAAGAGATGCTTTCCTTGTACGTTTCCGACATCGACCCAAACCATCCCAAATCTTCCTGGCCCGCCATATGGGAAAAAGTAAGAAACGGCAAGCTCAATCATCTTGAATCAAGTCATAAAGATAAGTTTGGCCGGGTTTTCCCCGTCGATATCACCACGAATTTAATCAAACATGACGATAACGAATTTCTCTGCGCCATCGTCCGTGACATCTCCGAACGCAAGGAGGCTGAAGAGGCACTTCAGGCAAGTGAGGACCGATACCGGATTTTTACCGCCATCACCTCGGATTATGTCTTCAAATGTTCAAGGCAGGGGTCAGATCCGTTCCGCATCCAGTGGATGGCAGGACCGGTCAAGGCTATAACAGGCTATTCAGAAGAGGAAATCTTTGCCATGGGCTGCTGGAGACACATCATCCATCCCGATGATACCGAACGTATCGTCACCCAACTTATGCAGCTCACCCCCGGCCAGAAACAAACACTGCAATTCAGGATTATTACAAAATCAGGTGAAATTTGCTGGATACGTGAATCGTCCTACTGTGAAGCCGGGAAAAATCCCGAAGAATTGATTCTTTATGGCTGCTCACAGGATGTTACAAAACAGGAGATGCTGCAGGAACAGCTTCTCAAAAACCAGAAACTCGAATCTCTTGGGGTTCTTGCCGGAGGCATTGCTCACGACTTCAATAATATCCTGACCGGCATCATGGGAAACATCTCTTTTGCCCGGATGCTTCTCGACAACGCACACAAGGCATACAAACCACTTGAAGCTGCAGAAAAGGCTTCCGGACGGGCCGCAGAACTTGCGCAGCAGCTCCTTACGTTCGCAAAAGGCGGCGCACCAATCAAAAAAAGATCTTCTCTACGCCCCCTTGTTGAAGAATGCCTTTCACTTGTTTTACGCGGAACAAATGTGCTCGCTGCTGTGGAGATAGCTGAATCACTTCATGTTGTTGAGGCTGATGAAGGTCAACTGGGGCAGGTATTCAACAATATCATCATCAATGCAGTGCAGGCAATGCCTGGCGGAGGAAAAATTACGGTTCGTGCAGGTAACATCACCTTGGTTTCGGGGAACAAGCAAGGGCTTCCTGCCGGTCAGTATGTAAAACTGTCTTTTACCGATGAGGGATGCGGAATCAAGGATGAAGACCGGAAGAAGGTTTTTGACCCCTATTACACCACAAAAGCCGGCGGCACAGGACTGGGCCTCGCCTCAGCTCATTCGATCATTAACAGACATGGTGGCTGCATAGACATCGAATCCCGGATAAACAAAGGCACGACCGTTACCTTTTATCTTCCGTCCCTGGAGTCCGTGGATACGGAAACTTTCCAGGAAGCGGGGGTGCAACTCGATCCCTGCAATACTGGCAAAAACATTCTTGTGATGGATGACGAAGAAATGATACAGAGCCTGACGCAGGAAATGCTTGAGCATCTTGGTTTCAAGGTAACGACCTGCAGCAACGGAGAACAGGCCATCACTTTATATAACTCGGCACTGCACTCCGGCAATTCGTTTTGTGCGGTAATTCTCGACCTGACTATTCGGGGTGGAATGGGTGGAATGGAGGCGGCAAAAGTGATTCTCGAAGAGGATCCTTCAGCAAGACTGATTGTGTCAAGCGGCTACTCAAACGATCCGGTGATGGCAGAATATAAAAAATACGGCATCCTCAGCACATTGAGCAAGCCGTACAATGCCGAGGATCTTACAAGAGTGTTGGCAACCTGAACGGACGCTTATTCTGAATGATGAACAAAACTATCGAACTGTTCAGCACGATGCAAAATTACCATTCCCGCGGGTGTAGTCGGGAATCCAGAGCATAAAACCATGTATCCCCGATAGAGTCACTCGGTGATGACAGACTTTCTTGCCAACGATTCTGATTATGCTGTATAGCTACAAGCTATCAAGGAAAGTCATCTTCCGACCAGAGAGAGCGTTCAGCTACTCTGCAACGACTTTTTCTCAAGCTTGTTGCGATACATCTCCCTGTCTGCCCCTTCCAGTAGTTCCTCGACACTACAAGGCTGAGTTATGTCGTATCGAGCTGTGCCTATACTGAATGAAAGCCGGTACGGCCGGGTCCGCTGAAGATTGTGCGCGTTAAGATTTTCCTGTACCCGTGCCTTGACCGCCAGTTCCGTCTCACCTCCCGACTCAAGAATCAGACCCACGAATTCATCGCCACCGAGACGCGCCAGGATATCCGACGCACGCAGCGATGTTCTGAGCACAGTTGCGGCATCTGTCAATGCCTGATCACCTGCAAGGTGACCATAGGTATCGTTGATTATTTTCAGATCATCCAGGTCCGCATATAGAAGCGTCATTCCTTGCGCGAGTCGATCGGCTATTTTAATCTGCTGCAGGGCAAGGGTCATGAAACCGCGCCGGTTATGAAGTCCCGTCAATTCATCCGTCAATGAAATTTCGCGCAGCTTTTGTTCCGCATGCTTTTTTTCTGTGATGTCTCTTAAGTGAATCAGTTGGACCTTTACCCCCTTTATGTAAATGATAGCAATAGACAAGTCTGCAATGATAATTGATCCGTCACGATGCCGGAAGGCCCATTCACTGAGGGCAGTTCCCTCGGCAAACGCCAGGTGTACGACACCTGCTTCCTTGTCCGAGGAGAGCTCGCCATCAGGCTGGTATTCAGGCGAAAAATACGTCAGGCTGCGATGCAGAACATTGCCACGGGAAGCCACTCCGAATATCCTCAGTGCCGCGCTGTTACAGTCAATAAATCTGCCAGAGTCATCCATGAGGAGAATCGGGTCCGGTGCAGCATCGAACAGGAGACGGAACTTCTCCTCACTATCGCGAAGGTCGGACTCTATTTTTTTCAACCCGGAGATATCATGTATTAACACAAGCGAACCGGCATTCCTGCGCCACCTTCCACTTATGGGAGTAACGGTGACCTGAGCTGCCAGTCTGCCACTGTAGTGTTCCGTCCCCCTTTCGTCCACAAGACCGCCTCCTGCGATAATTGCTTCCAAAAGAACCGGGTGGTCTGCAAGCACTTGTTCGCGAAGTGCACCGATCGCCTTTTGCTGCGGCATGGCCAGGAGTGGTAACGCTGCGCGATTAAGATCTAGAAGACGACCATCCTGATTAAACACTAACACGCCATCCTTAAGGTTTTCCACAAGGGTACTGCGCACCATGGGTGCAAGGTTAACAAGGCGATAACGAAATAGACCGAATGCAAAAAGAGGCCCTGAAGCTGCAAGTACAAAGGGAAACGGGTTAATACCGGACGGAACCATCCCGGCAAGATACGCAAAGAATGCACCCCAGGGAAGAAGTGAGCCAAGAAACATGGCCGCGGCCTGAACCTTGACGTGCCGTACCGATCGTAGAACCATGCTGAGAAAGAGTGCATTTCCGGCAAGAATCGCGAAAATCACGTAAAGAGTTTGGACCCCACACCAAGGATTACGGGTATATACGTGCCAGGAGAAAGGGGCTGTGACAGTGAAGGAAAGCAGCCGACATTGAAAATAGTGCGAGGAATTACTGGAAAGAATGGCAAAGGTCAAGACTGGAATAATGAACAGTAATAGCATGAGTGACCGCGGGATGCGAGATGCCATAACGCAGGAATTGAGCGCCAGAAGCAGCCAGAAGGCAGGAAGGAAAGAGATTCCCAGGGACTCAAACCGAAAAGCAATAAGCATGCAGGAAATTGATGCACAGGAGTGCTGAATTGCACAACCGGCGCAATAGAGCGCAACTGTCAGCATGAGCGCGGAAAAAATCCGTGCAGCAGGAACCAGTTGACGTCGTTTCCAGCCGAACAGGGCAAGCAGGAGCATTCCTGAGGACGATGCCGCCAGGAGAATAATCAGGAGCATTCTTTCTTCCATTATGCTTCAAAATTTCCTGCGGATTGTAGCACAAATCCAGACCAGTACCACAATAAAATAGACGGAATCCATATGCATCGCCTCATCAAAGCACCTGCATAGGTATTTTCCTATCCAAAGGAATTCTCAGTCCCCGATTCCTTCCCAGTAGGCATCTACGCCGGACTGGATTTGCTGCAACAATTCCTCGTTCCGTTGCGGCAGGAATAGATGGGAAAAACGCCCCTGACATCGCAGATATTCCTCAACCGGTACTCGTTTGCGTGGAATCAGCGTGTGCGTAACCACCCCTTGCCTGCATTCCTTCAAAGGCCAGACACCAGACTGAACTGCCAGTTTTCCGATTTCAATCGTGTCTTTCGGGTCAAACCCCCAACCGGTAGGACAAGGTGCAAAGGCAAGTATCAGCCGTGATCCATCCAGGTTCTTTGCCGTCTCCAGTTTTCGAGCCAGATCAAGGGGGTCTGCCGGCGAAACTGTAGCGACATACGCCGGGTTATGGGCCGCCCACACGGCAAACAGGTCCTTCTTCCGCCGGTTATAGCCTAGCGGTCCTCTGCTGGTGGCAGTCTTTGCTCCAAGTGGTGTGGCTGCGGAAGCCTGCTGGCCAGTATTTCCGTACCCCTCATTGTCGTAACAGATATACAGGAAATCCAGGTTACGATCCATAGCTCCCGATGTTGCCGAAAGACCCATGCCATAGGCAGAACCATCCCCTGACAGCACCACGGTTTCAAGGTCTTCTTCAACCGGAAGCCGCCCCTTGACGAGCAGGATATCGAGTGCATCCCGGACCCCTTGCGCACCTGCCGGGGCTGAGGCCATTGCCGTATAAAGCCAGGACCCCCGGAACGGAGTAAAAGGGTAGTTTGCCAGAAGAGTCATGCAACCGGCCGCATTGATGAAAACCGTCTTTTCGCCGAGGATATCGTAAATCTCCTTGATGACCATGAGCCCTCCGCACCCGGCGCACATGGGAGTTCCCGTACCCAGCAGATGACCAGCAGGCAAATCCCCGATTCTTTTGTATGGTTTTTCGTTCATGACTTTGTCCCCGACTTCCCGATTGCCCCAGCGATCTCCTGCAGCCTCCTTACCTCGGCCAACTCCTCGCTGGTAAGAAGCAAGCGCGGCGCCGGTGCATGTCCTTCCATGACCGCCCGGGCCGTCACATTCGCCATTTCGTAGAACTCTTCCGCACTGATATCACGGCCACCTAATCCACCGATAAAACTGACAATAATTGGCTGAGAAGCCGCCAAACCATACAGGGAAAAGGATATTTCCGAGTAGAGAATCCCCCCCATACCCATTGAAAGATTCTGGTCAATAACAGCAACCCCCTTTTTCCCTGCCAACATGCTCCGTAACAGGTCACGCGGAAAAGGCCTCAGCAGGACCGGCCGGACAAGACCGACCGACATCCCGGCTATCGCGTAGCTGGTCAACAGCTGCTTTGGCCTTTGTGGCAAAGGATCCCATCATAACAAAAACCAGTTCAGCATCATCCGAACGATACCCTTCCACAGCCCGGTACTGTCTTCCGGTAATGGCAGCGAATTCGTCGGCAATCTCGTTGTAGGCTGCCAGTCCATTCAGGGCTGCCAAATGCATTTCGTAACGGAAATAGGAATAAAGGGTTCCACCAAGTACCGCCACTCCCTCGCTGAGGGGGGCTTCAGCAGAAAACCTTAATATTTTCCGCATCATACCCCAAAAGGAATTGCTGCACATCCTCCGGAGCAGGCAGCTCCACCGGTTCCCTGGTGAACGAGAGATAGAAACCGTCCATGTTCACGATTACCGGAAGTCTCACTTTCTCGTGCTCGGCAAGACGGTAGGCAATGAGGATGCCATCGAGCACCTCTTGACAGGTGGCACAGTGAATCTGGAGAAAACCGCTATCCCTGGCGGCCAGGATGTCGTTGTGATCCGGCTCAAGAGTAATGGGAGAAGATAGGCCCCGCGAGACGTTGACCATAACAAAAGGTGCCCGCCACCCGGCGACGGTGTAAAGCATCTCCATGCCGTACAGAAGTCCCTGGCTGGAGGTAGCGGTGAAAACTCGAACACCTGTGGCAGCAGCCGCACCGGCTGCAGTGATCATGGAATGCTCTGACTCGAGTGTCGTCATCCGGCAGTCCATGTCCCCCGTATCAATCCAGTATGCCAGGGTTTCGATTATCTCCGTCTGAGGGGTAATGGGAAAGGCGGGAACATACTCCGCTCCGGCCAGGCGTGCCCCCCAGGCTGCGGCATTGTTACCGGTCAACAGTTTTTTTTGCTTCATTTCCGCATCTCCCTCTTTTTTCAACCGTATCGTCACCCTCCGGCATGGATTTCATGGCTCCGACCGGGCACTGTTCAACACAGAGGAGACACCCCTTGCAATGCTCGTAGTCGATGCGAGGGAAGCCTTCCTGGTCGAGAATGATTGCGTTCTCCGGGCAATAAACTGCACACAGTGAGCAGCGTTTACAGAGATCAGGTTCAAGCACGGGACGTTCCGTTCGCCATAGACCGGTCTCCACTCGCTCGCTGGTGCCTGTGGAAAATACAGCCGGGGCAGAGACACGTGCCTCTTCAAAGGGAATATTTATCCACTCCGGTTTCCGGTACCCGAGTGCGGAAATTCCGCAACCGGGAGAAACAACACCCTCTTGAGGCGCCATCAGCTCATAGGAACGCATTGCCAGATCACAATTATCAGAAACTATTCTTTCGCCAAGATGGGAAAGCTCGTCTCTGATCGCCATCTCCAAGGATGAACGAGCAATGACGCCTGCCAGTCGTGCCGCTGCTCCTACGCAGGCTGCGCCAACGAAACGTATTCCGTGATGCCCATCCTCTTTCCTTGCTGCGGTAAAACAGAAAACCGGACCGGGAACGTTCAAGCGCACCTTTAGTCTTTCTGAGTTTTCACTGCTGTTGACGAGCAGCACAGTATCAGCTGTCACTCCATGCAAAACACCGGCAACAGGAATTGCCAGAAGCGTTTCGTCAGCCACGATAACCAAATCCGGATTATGGATGACACCCCGCTCATTGATGGGATAACGGGACGCCCGCACGTAGGCGAAGATCGGGGCGCCCCGACGCTCGGCGCCATAGCGGGGAGCATCCTGAACAGTAAAGTCCTCAAGGAAGAACGCAGATCCAAGGATGCGGCTTGCCGTTTTCATCCCCTGGCCACCGCGACCATGGAAGCGGATTCGATAGAGTGACGAAATACCCTTGTCAATTTCCACGGAGCTACCTCCCTGAGTGTTCATCCCACAATACGTAAGGCAAGATACGGCACCAGATTGAAAATCAAAATACCGAGCTTGAAGAGTGCCATAGCTTCATAATGAATAGCATTGAACTTTTCAACCGGCATGGCAAACCACCTGCCATGAAAGCGGTAGATCCAGTCGTGTGCCGAGGCAAACATCAGGAACCAGCATACCAGGATTCCAAGGTTGATCACCGTGCACCAAGCCAATGCAGAGCGAATGATATCCAAACTCATAACCGTCCCCTTTGCTAAAATGAATGAAAAGTTAAAATCACAGTATCAGTGTAATCCCATCCGGGCCCATTTCAATCAGAAACAGGTTTTTCCAGGGGAAAGATACAGACAGGAGCTTTAAAAACTTGAATATCGTCACTGCATTACCATGGCGATATGATTCTGCGGGCGGCTTCCAGCACCTGCTTATTAAAGTCCGGCAAACAGCTCTCCGAACATTTGACATTCTCAGCTGAAACATGTACTGTCAAAAAATCATTTGCGTGGAAGCTCCCGAAATGAATTTTGCTGCACCCTCTGGAGAAGAAACGCAAATGGCACAAAGTATCGGTAAATTTTTACACGAAATCAAGGGCTTCGGATTTATTGAGCAGAAAAATAGCGATAAAGCTATTGTCCATTTTTCAGCAAGTTCAGCCATTGGCTTTAAATCATTGATTGAAGGTAACAGGGTAACTTTTGGAACTACGAAAGGTCCTAAGAAGCTGCAGGCTGCAAACGTAAACAAGATTTAACTTTATATTCGTTGTGCGTCAGAAAGCCCCGGGGCATCCGGGGCTTTCTGCGTTTTGTCACGTCACCCGGTGGTGCCATGGCCACAGGAGTGCAAAGCTCACCAAGCCTTGCATTTCCCGTCAGCCCACCAGGAGAGTTTTTACTAGAGAAATTGCCGGAACACTGCCATGGCCGGCTTGAACAGAATAATGGAGAATCTTCATGCGCACTACCAAGCTTTCTGCGGGAAATACTATTGAAGCCAGTTGTACACGCTGCCGCGCTACATTGAATCATACCATCGTTGCCATGGTGGGAGAACGGATAGTTCGCGTTGAATGTAACACCTGCCACGGAGTACACAATTACCGAGGGCCTGTCGAAAAGAAAGAGAAGGCTAGCCGCCAACCGGCAACAAAAAAGCAAACCGTTCCCCGTCAGCCGAAAAAAGATCCAGGGATCTCCGATACGGAAGAGTGGGAATCTCTCAGTCCCACCTTTGACTGCAACCAGGCAACCCCCTATGACATGAACGGAAAATTCCGGGCAAACGAACTGATAAACCATTCGACTTTCGGACTAGGTATCGTAAAAAACATCATCCCACCAAAAAAAATGGAGGTTCTCTTCCAACTCGGAAAAAAACTTCTTCGCTGCCAGTGAAGCCTTTTTGGCCAGAAAGCAGCTTCCTGCCAGAGGTAACCGTCCAAGCACCCCATGTAATAAAGAAGGGACGGACATAATAACGAGTCCGTCCCTTCTTTATAGTGCAGACAACCGTGTGATGACTTGATTAACGTGCTGTCGCATCATCTCGAAACTAAAACCTACTTCTTTTTGTTCTTTCCCCTGGCTGTGAGCAAATCACCGAGGGTGCCCATTCCTGTCGGAGACTCTGCAGATTTTCGGCGGAATTCTTCGAGGGTGGCCTCTTCCTCGCCGGCAGCACGTGCCGCACCGGCAAGAACCAGGGACAGCCTGCGGTTTTCCCGATCAAAGCTCTCCACCTTAACCTCGACCGTTTCTCCTTCCTTGAGTACTTCGCGGGGATGGTTAATCCGTTTGCCGGCGCCAAGCCGGGAAATATGGATAAGACCATCAACACCGTCTGTCAGGGTGACAAAAGCACCGAAGGGAGCCAGACGCGATACGGTTCCGGTATGGAAAGAACCCTCCGGGAACTTTTGCGCAACCTCTTCCCACGGATCCGCCAAGGCGTCCTTGAGGCTCAGAGAGATTCTGTCTTTTTCTCGATCAATGACTTTGATTACTACCTGCACCTGCTGGCCAACGCTCAGAACATCGCTCACGTCTTTCACTCTGGTCCAACCAATCTCGGAAATGGGCACCAACCCTTCAATGCCGCCGATATCAACAAAAGCGCCGAATTTCTGGAGAGACGTAACGGTACCGGGAACCGTCGTGCCTTCACTGATAGTTGCCCGAGCTTCTTCTTTTAATCTGGCCTGCTCTTCCTCGAGAAGGACTCGACGTGAGATGACAATATTACGCCCTCTTTCGCTATAGTCAGTGATCCGGAATGACAGTCTGGAGCCGACAATCGATTCCGGATTGTCCATGCGGCGAAGTGACATCTGGGAATACGGACAAAAGGCCCGAACCGCACCTGCAAGCTTCACCTCGAAGCCACCCTTGATTTCCTTCTCCACAACGCCTTCAACCGGAACTCCCGCTTGCCAGGCCTCTTCCAGCTCAGCGCTGCCTGATGACGCCCCTCCGCCGATCTTAGACGTAAAGCGCATCTCTCCCTGCCGAGAAGAAAGAAAATGAACGGAGATGGTATCCCCCTCCTTCACAGTCACGCCACCGTCTGGATCAGTAAATTCCTTCAAATCGACGACACCTTCTCCCTTGTGACCGGTGTCGACTAATAACCATTCACTGCTAACTTTCAGTACTCGTGCCGAAACCTTCTGTCCCGGCGTGAGAAGACCGCTCTGACTGCTAAGGCTCTGCTCAAGGAGATCGGCAAAGCTCTCGTCTTCTTCTGTCATTTCCAGATCATCTTTGTCTGTCATGGCTGTTCCTTTTTTCGTGGATTTTTCCTAGTATCATAATAGTACAAGCACATACAAATATTGCAAAACGTGTAATGCATCCTCGTCCAGAAGATCCGAAAGGGAATTGACTTTCAAGAGCCGGTGAAGTACTGGACAGGACTCTAAAAGTAGTCTATATGATCAGACACAGGATATGCTAGAAAAATTTCACCGGTCATGGCATCCTACACGGAGGACCTCTTGAAAAACATAGCTACGATCTTAATTTTACTTCTGGCTTGTCTGGCCTTCAGCCCTTCCCCGGCTCCCGGCGCGGAAAGAGGTGGAATAAAAACTAACAGTCAATCCGCATCCACAATGACGTTGAGCAGCACGCCGGTCAAACCGGCGATTTCCGAAATGTCGCTACTGCGCAGCCAGTTGGCTTTGTTGCGCCAGGACCTGGAAAAGGAAAAAGCCGCCCGGGAAAAACTGCAGACTGAAATGCAGAACAAAATTGATTTGCTCGTCGGCCTCTTGAATCTCACATCGCAAAAAGTGACAAAACTGCAAAGTCATACCCACGAATATTCCGGAGCTCCCTTTGGCTTCATTACCAAGGCAGGATTCGGTAACATACCTGCAGATGCTCTAATTCCTTATGTCGCTCAAGAGAAGGTGGGTAAAGGCGTTACGCTGAAAACCGGGCCTCCGATCCAATAAGGTTTACCCAACCAATTCTTTGCCTTTTTCCTTTCTGATGTCTGGATTGATCAGGCGGCCTGTCCTTCACCGTTTTCACCAAAAAGCAATGCGACAACGACAACAAGTGCCTTGACTATAGTACCCATCTGATGGTAAGCGAAATTTGAGACTGGTAGATGGTCATAGATATAAACAGCCAGGAGTGGTAAACACAACTTTACTGACATGCCGGATTAGTGAAACTCTCGGCATTTAAAAGAGTTTAAAGGACTTACTGTGCACGATAGGGGTGACGACAGAAAAACTAAGGGTTCCCAAATGCAGCTATTTGAACTGGAGCCATCCTCCGAAACGATAAATCCTCCCCAAAAGACCAAAGAACGAAAATCACCGTACAAACCTGGCAGTATGTATCTTGTTGCCATAAGAGATATATCTTTGAATACGGAGCAACCTCGTCGATTTTTCGACGACACGGAATTGCAGTCTTTGGCCGAATCGATTCGTACAAACGGACTTCTGCAACCGGTTCTTTGTCAAGTTGAGGATAACGGGTTCCGCCTCATTGCAGGCGAACGACGGTTACGTGCCGCGAAGATGGCTGGTCTGACGGAAATTCCAATCAGAATTGTGACAGGCGATCCATTGGAAATCGCCCTCATAGAAAACCTTTTACGCAGCGACCTGACGGTGATTGAAGAAGCGGAAGCCATTGCGGCTCTGAAGGAAAAGAAAGGTTTCCGGTTGGAGGACCTGGCCGGCATAACCGGCAAGGCGGTGCCTACCCTGTCGGAAATTCTGTCCATTACGCGTCTCCCGACCGAAATCCTTGACGCATGTCGGTGTGCACAGTCCTTTCCGCGCGATATCCTGGTGCTGATTGCGAGACTGCCCGGAAATGATGAAAAGATTGCTGCCTTTGAAGAATACCTGAAAGGAACATTGAATCGAAAGAATCTTGCGTCACGCTCACGACGGCTGAAAAAGCCATCAACGAAAAAGTCTGCCCCCTTCACCTACATTCGAGGCATAGCAAAACGTTTCAGCCGGTTCGATATTGGAGCCATGAACAATGACGAAAAAGAAAAACTTCGGAGTGAGTTAAAAAAACTCTTGGGTTCCATTACGCAGACCCTTGATAATCTTGAATAAAACCTGATATTTCGGTAGACCGAAATTCATCCACAACGTCCTCATAATTCGCAGCTTTCTTTAAATGTCCCCGTCAAACATTGTGAACTTCGTTGCACAAACTGACAGGTTATCTATCGACGTATCATGGCGGCGCTACGACAACCCCATGCCAGTTCTCATTACCTACCCTACCGCAGTTTTCACATTATTGACCAGTTCCAGCATATCATTCTCTCTCAGATAGAAAGCCCTGGCGTAAGCAATCATTTGTATAAATTCCCTGTCCTCAGCCAACGATTCAATCAGGCTTTTATACTCACGGTTGGAAAAAAGACGATAGCAGATATCGCAAACATTATTTTCGATAAACTTGTCCAGCAATGTAGCTCCTGACCTCTTTCCCAGCAGCTCAAGCAACCTATGGGGTCCCCAGATGCGAATAGCATGCAGGACAGGGTTCATTTGGGCTCGGTTCAATATGTCATTCAAGGTATCTTCCCTCAGATTTCCGAGGAGAAGATGATGATCGGAAGTAAGGTTTATGAGTGGTCCGATACAGGCAATTACCCGCCCATCAGGAAATATAATCGGTGAACCTGCTGCCATACAGGCAGATTTCGGAGGATTAATATCCCTGCGATATTCCGGCGTTATCATGGTAGAAGCTCTTCCAGCCGAGAAAGTACTAACCGTGTCAATAGTATCTTTGTGAACAATCTGCAATAGTTTCCGCATTATTTCCTGGTAACCCGGGTCCTCTCTATTTTCGGTACAGACGGATATCTGGATCGGGACATGTACAATCTCCGCTGCCCGGATTGCGTTTGCAACACGATCGAAACTGATAAATTCCTGATGGTAGATATCAGTGCTTATTCCCAGCATCTTCAATGAGGGCAATGACCTCAATACGTCAACAGCTTCTGACAAAGTAGTAGCCCAGTACGCATTGGTCACCGCCGTCATAAAAAGCCCGGCAGCATTTCCCTGGTCTGTGATCGTTCTCAACGTATCCATGTCACAAAACGGTTCACCACCTGTCAGAGAAACCCCTTTAATCTTTCCGGGATTGTACATGATAACGTCTTTGAGCCAGCCTATCGCTTCGCCAGGATCAATTTCCTCGCATCTATGAGGTCCAGCCTCAACAATACAGTGAGGACACGCTACCTGGCACTTGTAGGTAACCATCATGCCGATATTTTCCAGGAATTTCATTTCTTCCTCATATTTTTCCAACACATTCTCCCCAAAAAATAAGGGACGATTATTGTTCCAACAACCCAGTGGAAATTACGTCCCCCGTTACATGTAATGACATTCCGAATGATTAATCTGCTTCCGTCCGGAAAATCCGGATGAGAAACGAGCGGTTTCCAATTCTGAAACGATATTTTGTCCTGACAAGAAACTTTTGCCTGCAAAAGTTGACAGCGAAGGCTGCCCGTAGGGCGAGTCCTCTGGACGAGTCAGAATCAAGGGATTGTGCGGAGGCATACTACGGTACGTCGCAAAAAACAAGACCGATGATTGACGAGGTCAGGACGAAAAGGATCGTTTCGGGATGAAAACTATTTAGCTCTCGGTATTGCTACGATGTCAAAATTTTTTTCAAGTGCTGTTAATGCTTCCTTATTGGCAAGAATTCGGGAAGATAAAAGCAGAATGCCTTTCGGATTACTATCTTTCAGTACGACTCGAAGGTCTTCCTCAAAACTCTTGACCAATTCGCGGGGAATCTTGAAGTCCAGAATTGCGGAACTGACGATTGAATTTGTTTTTTCCATGCCATTCACCTCCTTCCACGCCAAGAATTACCATCGTAGCTAAATATACTGTTATTAATTATACTTAGTCAATTGTTTTAATATAATTTGTCCCTTCCTCTGGTTTCCTTTCCAGATCGCACTATCTGTAACAATTTCTAGAAAGTTACAAATTTACCAGATTATCGCTTTTCTTCCGCTATAAAGATTGTCATCCCCGAATGTCTCTATCGGGGATCCATGATTTCAGTCGGTTAGAAGCTGGATTCCCAATCAGAATCGCTTCGGGAATGACAGTTTTTGGAACTGGCGGAAGATTGAGCTTCTGAGTAATTTTATTATATCGAAAACCTGCAGTGATGTTTTGGTTACGGTTTCGTCCTTACCTCAACATGAGATACAGAAGCAGACAATGCAAATACATCGTCCTGTGCTGTCACCTGTAAGAAAATATTCGCCAATTCCTAAGACATATTTCATGGTGAGTCGTTTTTCCGGAACATTTTCTTCCCTCCACCTGTCAAATCGAACAATAGACCAAGTCAAAGGAGGACATAGTATGAACAAACAGGCATCTAAATGGGCAACCAAGGAGGACACCATGAGATTTCTCACCAGTTGCACGATTATCGTCTGCCTGCTGTTTACGGCCCTGTGCATGGCTGCTTGCAGCAAGAATGAAATGGTAAAAGCCAAAGATTCACTGTCTACAATCATGCCGACAAAAATCCCTGAACCTGCTGAACTTCGCGCATCAGGAACAATTTCTAAACGTGCAATGGAAAGCAGCAATAATCCGCCCTCTTCTCCAGCACCATATCCACTGACCGCCTCTCTCCAGAACTACAACACTGAAGGTTATGACCGGGTCAACGAAAACTCCTTCCTAGAGGTTCTCAAGAATCCCCTGTCCACTTTCTCCATAGACGTTGACACAGCCTCCTATACCAATGTCCGTCGTTTCATCAACAGCGGAAAACTACCGCCTCCTGATGCAGTAAGAATTGAGGAGATGGTTAATTACTTCAACTACAACTATCCCCAACCAACAGGGAACATGCCTTTTTCATTCAACACGGAATTAACGGATAGCCCGTGGAAAGCAGGAAACAGGTTGCTCCTCATAGGTCTTCAAGGGGTTAAGATTGCGACGGAAAAACTCCCGCCCGCCAATCTGGTATTCCTGGTCGACGTATCCGGATCCATGGACCAGGAAAACAAGCTGCCGCTTCTTATCAAGTCTTTCAAGCTGCTGGTGGGTCAATTACGGAAACAGGATACGGTGGCCATCGTCGTCTATGCCGGTCAGGCAGGACTTGTGCTACCCGCAACGAACGGTGATAACAAGCAGAAGATTCTGGCTGCCCTCGAAAGCCTTCAAGCCGGAGGTAGTACTGCCGGTGGAGAGGGAATCAAGCTGGCCTATCAGATTGCCGGCGAGAATTTCAAAAAGAACGGCAATAACCGTGTCATTCTTGCGACAGACGGAGATTTTAACGTCGGGGCTTCAAGTGATGCAGAGATGGAGCGGCTCATTGAGCAAAAGCGCAAAGACGGTGTCTTCATTAGCGTACTCGGCTTTGGCATGGGTAACTACAAGGACTCAAAAATGCAGAAATTGGCGGATCGGGGAAATGGCAACTATGCCTATATCGATAACCTCCTGGAAGCCAGGAAGGTTCTGGTTTCCCAGTTTGGGGGAACCTTGCTGACCATCGCAAAGGATGTCAAGCTTCAGGTTGAATTCAACCCCGCAAAGGTAAAATCTTATCGGCTTATCGGATATGAGAAACGAATGCTTCGACCGGAGGATTTTTCAGATGACACAAAAGATGCCGGTGAACTTGGGTCCGGCCATACCGTTACCGCTCTCTATGAAATCGTTCCGGCAGATGGAGCCTCAGCAACAAAACAGGAACTTACCTACCAGACGATCCAGATAAAAGATAGGGCACATACCAGCAGCGAACTGGCCACTATCCGCTTCCGGTATAAAAAACCTGACGAAGACTCCAGCTCGGAAATCGTCAGAAAGATACCTGCTACTGCAGTCACATTCAGCAAAGCAGGTGAAAACATTCGTTTTGCTGCCGCAGTGGCTGAATGGGGGATGCTATTACGTAATTCCGAACACAAAGGGTCTGCCAGCTACGCCAAGATCCTCGGAATGGCACGCAGTGCCAAGGGAATAGACTCAAACGGCTATCGTGCAGAGTTCATCAGGCTCGTGGAAATGGCCGAATTGCTGAGCGAAAATTCTTCAGTCCCACTCAAAACAAATAATCTGTAAGCATAACATCGCTGCGGTTAAAGATCCCTTCGGCCACAATTGGACCCTGGCTACCCATACCAAAGACCTGACACCGGAAGAAATAGAACAGGGAGCCAAGGCTGCTTTTGCCAAGATGGCGTGCAAGCAGTGACCAGCAGGTACGGAACTGTGCGAAACTTTCAATCGGCTTTTGGAATATGCAGAATTTAACATTTTTTGCAGAAATGAATGACCCCAACGAAAAGCGGGACCAAAAACGGTCCCGCTTGACAAAACTTCTGCATAACTGCACCTCTACACCTGACATTTCTCGATGCAACATGTCACAGTCCATTTAAACATGAAGGAACGTCTCGCGCAATCAGACGTCACCTTGTCAATCGGACACCTTTTGATACACTTTAAGAAAACAATCTGAAATATTTACTTTCGCTCTACAGTGCGCAGGCGGGGCACAGGGGAGCTGTTTCTCAACCAGGGCAGGGAACAGTATATAGACAGTCGGCAACAGGGAGACAATCATGAGACGGAAAATTCTTTGTTTGGCAACGACACTAGTCTTCCTGTTTGCTGGGGAAACCATGCTTCATGCGCAGGACCTTACCATTGCAACGGTTGACTGCCCGAAAGCCGCAAAGGCCGGTCAGGACCTCAAATCGACGCTACAGCTACTGGTAGCAAATACTGGTGATCGTGTTCAAAAGGCTATTACACTGAAAATCATTCTCAAAAACAGCCCCCTCTGCCCTAAATCGAACCGCCCGGCCGCCTACTCGCCGAAGTATTATGATGGCGTGCAGCTCCGGCAGGGACGTGAGATTGTTTCTCTGGAACCGGGGACAACACGTACCATCATTCCCCATGGGGCAAACACGATACCCTGGAATACCCCCGTCGGCAGAACGTACTACCTCTGTGCGGTGATCGAACCGGAAAACCGGCAGAAGGATGACAATGAATATACCAACTGTGCCTGTTGCCCAATTAAAATTATCGGTACCGAGGAAGGACCGGTAGTGGCCAGTATCCTTGAAAAGTGCCTTGTGCCAGGAAACACCCTGACAATCCTTGGTAGGAATTTTGGCCCCGTATCAGGAACTGTTACTGCTTTATCGACTTCCGGCATCACCATCAATCTTTCCGTATCATCCTGGAGTGACTCGACGGTCGTTGTCCGAATCCCCAGTGATTCGAGGATGCAGGAAGGACAAATGTACACCGTCAACATAATGAGAAACGGCGAATCTGAAAGCATCTCCACCGGCAGGCAGAACATCGGCATCTGTCCGGCACCTAAGAAAACTTCCGCACCGGGAACGACTCAGCCCACGCCACCACTTTTCTTTGAACAGCAGCCATAGAGCTCAAATGGCCAACTCGACTGTGCAGTGGTCAGCGCGCTCTTTTCATTGAGCCTTGATAGGTTCGCAAGAATGGAGAAACTGGCTGTGCTTTCGGACTATCTAGACAAAGGATCTTTTCGATTTGTCGGTAAAAAACGAGGATTCCGGTCAACCTCTGGTGGCAACCCGCCTCGTTCAGACCAGAAGCCGGACGGGATTTTCCAGAATTTCTTTCAGCTCTTTCATAAAACCGCCCCCATAGGCTCCGTCCACTACCCGGTGGTCAGCAGACAAAACCGCTTTCATCATTCTCGCCATGGAAATCTGGCCATTCCGAACGACCGCCGCATCGATTACAGTCCCAATTGCGAGAATTCCAACCTGTGGGGGAAGAATGATGGCCGTGAAGCCGTCAACTCCCAGCATCCCCATATTTGACACGGTGAATGTCCCACCCGCCATATCCCCCTGCGCGGGCTTGCCGGCTCTGGCTCTTTCAATCAGTTCATGACTCTGTCGGGCCACTTCGCGCAGAGAGAGACTTTCACAATTCCGGACAACCGGAACGAGCAGGCCATCTGCCATAGTAACCGCAACCCCCACGTTGATTTCCGGGTGGATGTCAATTCGATCATCGGCCCAACTGGCATTGAGTCGAGGAAACTGGATCAAGGCCGTTGCCACGGCTTTGATAACAAAGTCGTTGAGTGATACAGAATCTCCCGCCTCCTTGAAACCCCTGTGGATGGCTTCAGCGGCACCCATATCAATGTCCATGGTTACCGTGAAATGGGGAATAGTGTGCCACGACTCAGTGACTGTCCGTGCGATTGCAGCACGCATGCGGGAAAGCTGTTCTGAGCCTCCTTCAAGGCTGGTGCGACGAGGAGGAGCACTTCCGGATACTTTCGCAGCATCTTCAACGCTTCCGTCAGGTTTCTTTACTTCGCGCTTTTCTTCTTTTTGCACCAAAAACTTTTCAAGATCCTCTTTAAGAATCCTACCCTCGGGACCTGTTCCCGGTACCCGGGAAAGCTCGACACCCTTATTCCGGGCCATGCGCCGCACCATGGGTGAAGCCTTTTCCACCCCACCCCCGTCTTTATCACCAGGCACACCTTTCAGCTCTCCTGCCGCCAACTCCCCATTCCCATCATGGACTGTCTTCGAAACAACTGCAGGCTTTTCAGGGAATTGTTCTTCTTCCGGAACGGTAATAATGGACGGTTTCTTCAAAACTTTCTCAACCTTCTCATCCTTCTCCGGGCGCGAAGGCACTTTCCCTGAAGTCGGCTTATCGCTTTCAGCCCCGATAATTCCTATTACGGTTCCCACTGCCACCACGTCCCCTGGTTTGGCACGGGTTTCAAGAAGAACCCCAGAAGCAAACGCCTCCAATTCCATAGTCGCCTTGTCGGTTTCAACCTCGGCAATGATATCACCGCGGTCCACCCTTTCCCCCAGGCTTTTTTTCCAGGAGATCAGGATACCCTCTTCCATGGTGTCAGACAGTTTCGGCATAGTAATTTCTGTTGCCATGTTTACCTCGAAAACGATGCGCGTTTAGAGTGCCGTGGAGTGAACGAATCAGCTTTTTTCTTCCAGTGTTTCCTTGACCGCCCGCACTATGTCTTCCACTTGGGGAATGCAGAGCTTTTCGATCTTTCGCGAGTACGGCATCGGGACGTCCAGTCCGGAAACCCTCTTTACCGGCGCAGCAAGAGAATAGAAACAATTCTCATGGATTCGGTTGGCAATGTCTGCACCGACTCCGCAGGTAGACCAGCACTCGGAGACAACGACTGCACGGGAGGTCTTTTTTACCGATTCGATGAACGTTGCGGTATCAAGGGGTGCCAGGGTCCGCAGGTCGACAACTTCACAGGAAATCCCCTCCTTTTCAAGTTCTACAGCCGCCTCGAGGGCAAGTATCGTCATGCGCGAATAGGCTACGATGGTAATATCGCTGCCGTCCCGTTTGACTTCAGCGGAACCGAAAGGGATGGTCTGCTCAGTATCATCCGGTACAGAGCCTTTGCTGTTGTAGAGAAGTTCGTGTTCCAGGAACATGACCGGATTGTTGTCGCGAATGGCGGTCTTCAACAGTCCGTAAGCATCGGCAGGTGTCGCGGGCACAGCAACATACAGTCCGGGACAGTGCATGAAATAACTCTCCAGACTTTGGGAGTGCTGGGCCGCCAGTTGGCTGCCCCCGCCTCCCGGTGCCCGTATCACAATCGGCAGGGTAGTCTGACCTCCGAACATATAGCGGATCTTGGACATGTGATTCACAATCTGATCCATAGCCAACAAAGCAAAATTGACGGTCATCAGTTCCGCCACGGGACGAAGGCCACCCATGGCAGCACCCACCGCCACCCCAACGATGGAATTTTCCGAAATCGGAGTATCTTTAACGCGCTCCTCGCCGAATTCCGCCAGCAGGCCGCGGGTTACCTTGAACGAGCCCTCATAGAGCGCCACATCCTCTCCCCAGACAACAATGGACGGATCGCGACGCATCTCCTCTTTCAGGGCACGGTTGAGGGCATCGCGGTAGTTTATTTCAGCCATGGACACACCTCCTCCCCGTTAGAAACAAAGACATCGGCAAAAACTTCCCCGTCTTCCGGCCAGGGTGACTCCTCGGCAAATTGCACTGCTTCTTTTACCACGACAGTGGCCTTGGCCCTCAAGCAGGCAAGGGTTTCCTCTGTTGCAATTCCCTCAGCCATGAGCTGAGCGGCAAAATTAGGCAAGGGATCCCGCTCCTTCCAGAGTTCTACCTCGGCAGGGCTTCGGTACTTTCCAGGGTCAGACATGGAGTGACCCCGGAAGCGGTAGGTGACCGCTTCGATCAGGTAGGGGCGATTTCTTTCCCTGACCCATTCGGAGGCTCTCTTGACGGCCTGGTACACCGCCATGACATCCATGCCGTCTACCTTTTCCGAAGGGACATTATAGCCGCAGGTTCTTTTGTGGATATCGGCAAGAGCTGACGAACGGTGCACTTCGGTACCGATGCCGTAAAAGTTGTTTTCGCATATGAAGAGAACCGGTAGTTCCCAGAGACGAGCCCAATTGAGCCCTTCATGGAAGGTGCCCTGATTCACGGCACCGTCTCCGAAAAAACAGGTACTGATACGTCCTTCACCACGAAATTTGGCGGCAAAGGCGAGTCCCACGGCAATCGGGAACTGCCCGCCGACAATGGCATAGCCCCCCATAAAGGACAGATCGGGATCGAAAAGATGCATCGAACCACCCTTGCCCTTGCAGATACCGGTGGCTTTGCCGAACAGCTCCGCCATTACCCGCTTCGGGTCAGCTCCCCGAACAATCGCCTGGGGATGCTCGCGGTAGGCGGAAAGGATATAATCGTCACGATGCAACCCTGCGGTCGCTCCAACAGCCACCGCCTCCTGCCCACTGTAGAGATGGAGAAAACCGGTGATATGCCCCTTGGTATACTGCTCGGCACACGACTCCTCAAACTCGCGACAGAGAGCCATCTGTTCGTAGAATTTCAGCAACTCCTGATCGGGCAGAATTGCCCGAAGTTTCGTTTCCATGCATACCTCGATGGGTTCGTCAACTCTAGGTAAAGCTGTCAATTGTCACGAGACAAAAGAACAGTCTTGCACAAACGTGCTGTGTAGAACTCGGCAGCTGCATTTTTCGTCCTATTTAAAGGCTTTCAGAATATATCCCGCAATGGCTTTTGCTTCTATATTGGGGATGGTTTTCTCATCGAATTTGGTCATGGCCGGACCAGGGTTGCGCATCTTTGCAATGATACCATTGACTCCGACCACTCCATTAGCCTTCAGCGATTTACCGGACAACGGCTTCATTTTGTTAATGATATTCCCGCCATTGGGATGGCAGACCGCGCAATGCTTCTGAAACTCGATCTTGCCGTTGATCTTTTCACCTTTTGTGGTATCACAGAGGCCGCTCGCAGCAGTTAAACCGACAGCCAATATAACCGCACCAGTAATCAATGACTTTTTCATATTCATATACCTCCTTGCTTTGTGTACGTAACTGTACGTTACTAATCTTTCGATATTTTCATCCGGAAAAAGACAAAGACCAACAAGAACAGGAACAAACCCGAAACGATCAGAAGAAATTTCGCCGGTTGCATCCCCGGATGCACGATCTCGCCCCTGTTCACACCATTCAAATCAAGAATAAAGGCTTCAAGGTCCGCTATCTCCTGCTGGGTCATGGCCCGGGTATCGCCAAAGGCCGGCATGATCAAGGCAGGATGAGGGCCGTCCGGTCGTGCACCATGCTGAATAACCAGGTCAATGGCTGACGCAAAGATCTGCGGATTTTTATTGTATAAAGCTCGGTCGATCGGTTGCAGCAGCGGCACAAAACCATCGGCTGAACCGGGATTAGGCATCTTGTCTGCGCCACGCGGGCCATGACAAGCAGCACAGTTCTTTTCGAACAGGACAGTTCCATGCTCAGCACTGCCGATGATGAAAGCGGCCTTCCCCGGGACCAGAGCAGACGATGCAGAGACTTCCGGCAGTGCCAGGGGAGTTGCACCGCTGCTGAGCGCAGGGGTTGCGCCGGTCAGGCTGAGGAGATATTCGACCAGTTGATCAACCTGCTTGTCGGTGAGTGAAGAATATGCCGGCATCAGCGACTTCGGATCATGTGTTTTCGAGTTGCGAATCTGTGTTTTGAGCCATTCCCGGGATCGCCCTTTCTCACCCTCGCCGGACAAGTCCGGACCGACATTCCCGCCACTCCCGCTGATCATATGACAGGCGGTGCATCCCTGAGATTGAAACAGGGCCTTTCCCAAACCGATATTCGAGGACTGCTCGGATTGCACGGCCACGGGGGAAGAGGTCCCTCCCTGCTCGCCGGCCGGGTTGCTGTAATGACCGGCAAGGGTCAGACCGATCAGTCCCAGAATGCTCACTCCCGCTATCGACATGGCAATAAGACGCCGTCCCGGGGCACGCTCGCTTTTTTTGTCGAAGAATGGCAACAGAACGAGTACCAGTATCCCCAATGTCGGAACCCCCACCGTACCAATCGCCTCGAACTTGCCGGGAAAGAATTTCAAGATTTGGTACAGAAAGAGAAAGTTCCACTCCGGTTTAGGAACATACGTTGTGTCAAGTGGATCGGCAGGTCCTGCAAAAGGAGGAGGAACGATCACCACCAAGGCAACGAGAATTACCAGGAGCACTGCACAGGCAAGCGTGTCCTTGAAAACCTGATCCGGCCAGAAACGTCCGCTACGCGCATGCTTTGCCTCATCCCACGGGCCACTACCACCGAACTTGCGAAAAGCAACAAGGTGGAAACCGGCTAGCCCAAGAAGAGCTATCGGAAAGATTGCCACGTGGAGGATGAACATCCGCGAAAGAGCGAGTTGGCCCATTTCCTGCCCGCCACGCATCAACTGTTTGACCAGATTCCCGACAAACGGTACGGTGCCGGCTATGCTTGTACCGACCTCGGTTGCCCAGAACCCTTGCTCGTCCCATGGCAGGGGGGCGCCGGTAAAACTCATGGCAAGAGTTATGAGAAGCAGGCCGACTCCGGCAAGCCAGGTCAATTCGCGGGGAGGTTTGTATGCTCCCCAGGCAAAAACACGGATGGCATGACACAACAGCAAAATGATCATGGCATTGGCACCCCAATAATGGAGACCATGGATCAGCCAGCCGAAAGGAATATCGGTGCGAAGATAATTGAGACTGTCGTAGGCGTATTGTACGGAAGGTACGTAGTAGAAAAGCTGCCAGATTCCGGTCACTGCCTGTAAAGAAAAGGTGAACAACAGAAGGCTGCCGAAGACATAGGCATAACTGCTTCCGCCGGGGATGTCCTCTTCCAGTCCAAGACGGATCAGTTCAGATAGGGGCCAGCGCTCGTTGATCCAATTACCCAGTCGGTTCAGCATGTCGGTACCCTCCTAGACTCGTATTTTTTTCGGGGTACCGGGTTCAAACCGCTCCCATTCTATATACAGTTCACCGTTTACCACCTTGGCAGGAAGGGTGTCAAGTGGCCGTGGCGCCGGTCCTCCGAGCACAGCACCGTCAAGGGCAAAAATACTGCCATGGCATGGACAGACGAAATGCTTCTTGGCCGCATCCCAGTTGTAATGACAGCCCAGATGAGTGCAGATCGGCGAATAAACGGTCAAACCGCTACCGGGAAGGGTAACCACCCAGATGTCGCGGGTTATGTTCTCGCGGATATAGGCATCCACGGCCCGGTCGCTGAACGAAATACTTACCGGCTGACCGGAACCAAGTTCGGGAAGCTTGCCGACTTTCGTCCACTGTGCCTTTTTCCGACTAAGTAAAGGTCCAAGCAGTGAAGAAAGCAGCGGCACAGCGAGCACTACGGCAATAAAAAAGCCAATGATACCCGTGAAAATCTTCAGGAATTGCCGACGAGAGGTTTCCTCCCGGTCTCCCGATGTGGGCAATGTGCTGTTCATGAATCCCTCCTGGAATGGTTCCCTGCCCGCACTCCCAATAAGTCGCATCTACAAGGGGCAGCTATCAAAGTGGCTGCTGGCAGACATTGAATCGAGTATACATCCTCACAGGATGATTACAATACTTCATCGACCGAAGTTATGGTCAGGGATTGATGCCTGTGACCTCATTGTATGGCAGATCAGCTGCCTCATCGTGATCTAACGCTCGGAGCTCGCGGTCATGCCGTCGGCTCAGGAGAAGCTGGGCAGCCATTGCCCCGACAAAGGCCAGAAACATATCCCATTGCGTATCCCAGGGGTCCCCCTGAGTGCCAAGAAAATCAGTAGCTGCCTCCCCGCCCAGGAGTGCCGCCCACCATTCGACAAATTCATAGCAGGCACTGATGGCAAGGCAGACAGAGGTGACAAGAAAAAATAGCCATTTCCCAGCCCGCAGGGGCGACGTTCGCAGGAGAACCTCTCTGACAATAATAGCCGGAACAAATCCCTGGGCAAGATGACCAAGGCGGTCATAGTGATTGCGACTCAGATCGAAAAGGTTCTGGACCCAGTAACCGAGCGGCACCCGTGCGTAGGTGTAGTGCCCACCAACCATGAGGATCAGGGCGTGGATAAAAATCAAACGATAGGCAAGTGGCGTCAGGGGAAACCTTTTTGCACTGACAAACAGGAGAGGAACGGCGATCAGGACCGGCGCAACCTCCATCCACCAGGTTGCCCGGTCATAGGGCGAAATTCCTGAGATCGTTAACAGAATGGTTCCAATGACCAATAGAACAATTTTTTCACTCATCGACATGACCCCGCCTTCTTTGCGTCTGCAGGAACCTGTTACCAGAACCTGGTTCGAAGATCCATGAAATTATTCCCGCCTGTAAAATTATTTACCAAATTATGGATGACACCAGCGTACTTTTGTCAGTTACATTAATTTGTAAAATAAATAAAAATAAATGATATATTTATTACTAAGTTAGTATCAACATTCCAACATGAAATGCAGACTTTCATAAAAGATTGCAACCGGTACATGCCGAGAAGCAGATCACAACCAGTGATGGTTACGGGTAGCAATTCTCTATCGTACAACGAAATGAGTGTTCGCCGGAGTGGTGACGACCTTCGCAGACATCAGCCCCGCCCATCCCAAATTTTGAGAAAAATACAGGACTAAAGACTTTGCCTGTAGGTTCAGACAAAGGGTATCTCGCATAGGCTCTTACACTTCTGTCCGTTTATGGCAGAAGTCGAGGACAGCAATGGCAAACCAAAAAGACCCATACCCGTTGACTGCTGAGGAAATATTGCGACGTATTGCGGAAGAGCGGCTGAAAGCCCGGGCGCCGGAAATTCTGCAACCCCGGAGAGAAGAAGATGTTCAGAAGCTTGTTCATGAACTTGAGGTTCACCAGATCGAACTGGAGATCCAGAACGAGGAACTGCGTCAAGCCAGGGATGAATTGGAAACACTTCTGGAAAAGTATACTGACATCTATGACTTTGCCCCGGTGGGATATTTTATCCTTGACAGTGACGGTGCTATTAGTTCCGCCAACCTTGCCGGTGCAAGTCTGCTGGGGATCGAGCGCTCCCGTCTGATAGGCCGGAACTTCAAACTTTTTGTACTGGATGAAAATCGCGCCGATTTTGCCGACTTTCTGGATAAGGTCTTCACCAGCAGGAACGAAGAAGCTTGCGAGACTACTCTGCTCAGGTGGGGCATCACTCAACTCACTGTTCAGATCGAAGCTCATGCCGACAATACAGGACAGCAGTGCCGCATCGCCGTGATCGACATCACTGAACGGAGACAGGCTGAGGACGCCCTGACTGAAAGCAAGGAAAGGATGTACAAACTTGCCGAACTGGCAATAGACGCCTTTGTCATGCTGGATGACACCGGTGCGGTTACCTTCTGCAATGCTGCAGCAGAAAGGATGTTCGGCTTTCAATCCGATACGCTTATCGGCAGGAATATCCACAGAATCATTATCCCCGAACGTTTTCGCGATGCTGCAATGCGAGGCTTTGCCCACTTCAGGGAACACGGCACAGGACCGGTAATCAACACCACGACGGAAATTGAAGCACTCAGAAAAGATGGTACGGAGTTCCCGGTTGAGGTTTCCATCTCGGCGGTCAAGCTGAAGGGAAAATGGCACGCAATCGGGATTATGAGGGATATCTCGGAGCGCAAGAACCTGGAATACCAGCTTTTACAGTCGCAGAAGATGGAGACTGTTGGCCTTCTGTCAGGGGGCATTGCACACGACTTCAATAATATCCTCAATGTAATTATTGGTTACGTGTTCATCCTGGAAAACAGTATTCCAGAGAGTGACCCGTTGCAGGATAATGTGAAACAGATATCCGCAGCAGCAGACAGGGCAGCAAATTTAACCAAGAGTCTCCTGAACTTCAGCCGGAAGAACCTTATAAATTCCGAGCCGACTGATATCAATGAGATTATACGGAATGTGGACAAGTTCCTGTCCATGGTAATAGGTGAGGATATCCGTCTCGAAACTGCCTGTGGGGATCAAATCCTGACGGTAACTGCGGACATCGGCCAGATAGAGCAGGTCTTGATTAACCTTGCCGCCAACGCGCGTCATGCCATGCCGCAGGGCGGGACGTTGACGGTCACCAGCGAGTCATTTGTTATGAATCCCAAATTCGTCAAATCACGTGGTTTTGGCAAACCCGGGCAGTATGCTTTAATCACGGTGACCGATACCGGGACAGGGATGGACAGTAAAACACTAGAAAGAATATTTGAGCCTTTCTTCACCACCAAGACGCTCGGTAAAGGTACGGGGCTCGGCCTGTCAATTGTGTACAGTCTCGTCAAACAGCACGAAGGATATATATATGCCGCAAGCAAACCAGGCAAAGGAACGACCTTCCGTATCTATCTGCCTTTATCCCATACTAGAAATACTTCCAAAGAACAGATACCTGCGTCTTCTCCAAATCGCGGAACAGAGACGATACTCCTTGCCGAAGATGATGATGCACTGCGGACTCTAACGAAAAAAATCCTCTTAGACTATGGCTACCGGGTGATTTCTGTGGCAAACGGGAAGGAAGCAGTACGAGCATATTCGACCAACAAAAATTCAATCCAATTACTGCTCTTCGATCTGATCATGCCGCAGAAAAATGGCAAAGAAGCATATGACAAGATCAAAGCACTTTGTCCCGAGGTAAAAATACTCTTCATGAGTGGCTACACTGCTGACATAATCGAGGCAAAGACCTTTTTAAAAGAGCCGGAAATCCTCGTAAAGCCCTTTACCTCCATTGAATTGGCAAGCCGGGTACGAGCGACACTCGATAAATGACGGCATGAAAATCAGAAGTTTCTCCCAGGTGCCAGCTTCAGCACCGACACAGACATCGGCACATGCCACAAACAAGCAACTCCTCTGATAGACCTCATATAAAACACCTGTATATCGCTCATCGGTTTTGAAGGCGGCAGGAACAAAAAAACCTGCTACTATTCAACTATCCGCACCGCAAACACACCTTCAGGCCAGCAATTTCAGTACGTACAGCTTGAATGATATTCCAGAGGATTGCACATGCCCGATGTTATACTTGTCTTTCCATACTTTGACACGAATTCTCCCCAGGCCATGCTCTTTCACCCTCTGGGAATCGCCCAACTGACCGCCTTGATGCGGCAGGAAAATATTGACGTCAAGGCAATCGATTGCACGTTCCGGCAGCGTACCGATATGCTTGCCGAAATAATTGCAGAAAAGCCGCGAATTGTCGGTATCTACGCCATGGTTTCCCTGTCGGACAATGCTCTTGAAATAGCAGAAGAGCTCCGCCAGCGGTTGCCGGACACTCTCCTGCTTTGCGGCGGTCCACTGCCGACCCTGAAACCGGAGTTGTTCCACTCTGTATTCCATCTTGTTCTGCGTGGCGAGGCAATTCATGCCCTTCCCGCTTTATGCAGGGATTATCTGCAGTCCGGAACACCAGTTCAGCACCTGGCAGTCCTCCTCAGCCACCCGGAAAAATACCCGGGCATCCATTATCAGGACCCGATCGGACATGTAATAGTTCAGACCCAACCGCAATCATCCGATGCTGACCTACTGAACCAGCTCCCTGTACCGGATCGCACTGATTACGATCATGGGAGATATCAGGATTTCTGGATCAATCGGGAAGGCTTTTCTTTGGCAGGGATCATGACCAGCTATGGTTGCCCATTCCAGTGCGATTTTTGCTCTAAACCAATTTTTGGCGATGTGTTCAGGCGAAGAAGTATGGATCGGATATTTGAAGAGATCCGTAGCATCAAGGCACTGGGATATGACGGACTCTGGATCGCCGATGATGGTTTTACCCTGGACCTTGATCACCTTCGCTGCTTTTGCGAAAGAATGATCGGGGAAAAACTGGGGATGAAATGGTTCTGCCTTTCTCGGGTGGATACGATAACCAGCCGAGATATGGAGTTGATGCAACAGGCTGGCTGTGAAAAGGTCTTTTTGGGACTTGAGTCGGGCAGCAATGAAATCCTGCGTTTGATGAACAAACAGACTACCATCGAGATGGCAGAGGAGACGGTTGGCCTGTTTGCGAAAAGCGGTATTCGCAGCGCAGGTTTCTTCATGGTTGGCTATCCCGGAGAAACATATGACTCGATCGAAAAAACGTTCCGCTGGGCGTTGACGCTCCCCTTGGACGAAATCTCTTTTACCATTCCCTACCCTTTGCCGGGCACGCTATTTTTCGAAAAAGTGTTCGCTGTCCAGAGCAAGGTTGACTGGCAGTATGAAAATGAAAACCGCTTTGTCTATCATTCAGATTTTGACGAGGACTACCTGAAGCAAAGGATAGCAGAAGTATATGCTCTGTTCGAAGCAGGGAAAAAATGCAGATCACCGCAGCGCAGGGTAGGCCGATGATGATCGAGAAGTTGCAGCTTTCCGACCAGCTGACTTTGATCCATGACCCCACTCAGCACCAGGGGAAAACCGCCGGAATGGCAAAGGGTCTTTTTCTCTGTTACCAGAATGAGCTGTATGCCGGAGAATCTGCCGGATTCGGAGTGCCGGTCTGGAAAACATCGCGACAAACATATTTCCCAACGCTGGTAACTGCAAAATGGCAGGAGCGGAACGTCTTCGAAATGGTCTTTCGACTGGATCGGGTAGTGCGCTGGCAGTTGCTCGGCATCCGGATGCCCGGGAGCTTTTCGGCTGCACTGGAAAAGATTACCCGAGCCTACATGCAGCAACCCGGACAGCAGAAATTTCTTTTACGAGTTCGAAACGTCCTGTTCGGCATGCTGCGGATGGAAAGCTCAATGAAGTGCGATTCCGATCAGGGTGAATGCCTGGTAACCTATGAAGCCCAAACAGAAAAATTGCTGATAGCGGTAGACGGCAGATCACTGCAAGGGGAAGGCGAATTGATCATGCTCAACGAGGTAGCCGGCCAGCCTTTCAATCGCTTGCGCATCGGCGAAATGGTTCAGGAAGGGCAAGACATCCCTGCTTGGCAACCCTGTCCAAGTATTGCGACCCTTGAGAATCCAGCTGCAGGAATAGGTTTTTGTATATTCCCTGCTGAATCACAGAGTCCCCCTCACTGGCATCTTGATTGCGGCAGGGAAGTCGGCCGCGGCTTGAATTGGGCAGGGCTGGAACTGACTGCCGACAGGGATATTTTCAGCTATGGAATCGCCTTCACAGCGGGACAGCCGTGCAATGACATTGCGGACTCACTGTGAAGGAGTATTGGTCTTCCCGAAGGCTTTGGCCGCTATTTCCCCTGGAAGCGATTGAGGAACAGCGTAACCCTGATACAATGAATGCAGCTTTCGCATCAATCCACCAGGAGGTTTTCATTGAATCATTTCATGTCGAAGTTCAATTCCCAATGTTACGCGCTGATGCGGATCGTCGTCGGATTTCTGTTTCTTTGGCACGGTGCCCAGAAGCTCTTTGGGATTCCGAGTGCAATGCCTGGAGAAGTCCCCGCATTTATCACCTATGTTGCCGGCCCAATCGAGCTTATTGGCGGCACCCTGATCATGATCGGCCTGTTCACGTGCTGGACGGCCTTTATCACCAGCGGTCACATGGCTGCGGCATATTGGATCGGTCACGGCACCAATGCACTGCTGCCGATCCAGAACAAAGGAGAACTCGCGGTGCTGTACTGTTTCGTTTTTCTGTTCATCGCCACACAGGGAGGTGGAATCTGGAGCGTCGATGCTCTCAGATCAGTGAGAAGCCGTCCGAATGGATAATGTGACGGAATGTATGCATGGTTTCATCCTGCATACAAACAACAGAGATTTATTAACATTTCACAGGCCTTGTGCATGGCCGGAACCGCAATCCACTCCTTACGGGAGTGGAAGAGCATGCCACCGGTAAACAGGTTGGGTGTGGGCAGCCCCATGAAGCAGAGTCTGGCTCCGTCGGTTCCCCCTCGGATGGATTTTCGTTCCGGTGTCACCCCGGCCATGGTCATGGCCTGCTCTGCCAAGACAATACTATCCGGATGCTGATCAAGAATCTCGCCCATGTTCCGATATTGCTCTGTAACGGAAAGCTCGATCCCCAGTCCCGGATAGCGCAGCACAAAAGTATCCTTAAGCTTTTCAAGCAGGTGGACACGAAGCTGGTTCACTCTACCATCGAAGTCACGCAGGATATACTGCAGGGTTGCCCGGCTTTCGTCCCCCTGGAGGCCGGCGAGATGAAAGAAGCCCTCCCTCCCCTCGGTGTGTTCGGGGGCCTCGAATTCCGGCAGGGAAGCTGCAAAACGGGCAGCGATCTGCCCGGCGTTGATCATCCTGTTCTTGGCGTACCCAGGATGAACATTCATGCCACGGAATTCAACTACGGCTTTCAAGGCATGAAAACACTCCACATCGATCTCGCCGATCATTCCCCCATCCACGGTATAGCCAACCTGTCCCAACAAGTGCATTTCAATGTGCTCCGTACCGCGGCCAACTTCCTCGTCCGGAGTAAATACAATCCGAAGTTCCGGATGGCAGAGTTCGGGAAAGCGTGAAAATGCAGCCAGAACAGTCATGATCTCCGCAACGCCGGCCTTATTGTCCGCTCCAAGCAGGGTTTTCCCCGAGGCGGTGATAATGGTCTCCCCCTTGAACAGCAGAAGTTCTGGAGAATCCTCCGGGGAGAGGATCAGCGTAGGATCGTCAGCAAAAGTGATTGATCCGCCATTGTAGTTTTCATGAAGGACGGGAGCAACGTTTTCTCCAGATTCAGAAGGCGATGTATCCATATGCGCAAGCAGTGACAACGGCTCTGCCGTTATTCCGGGAGAAGCCGGCAACGTTGCATAAACATATCCGTACTCATCTAGAGTAACAGCGGAAAGACCAAGCTCCTGAAGCTCCGACTTGAGTATTTTTGCCAGATCCAGCTGTGATTGCGTGGACGGACTGGTTTTGCTTTTTTCGCAGCTAGCGGTGTTAACTCTCACGTAGCGGCAAAATCGTTCCACCACGTTTTCTCGCAGAAATACGGACAATTCTTTATCGGACATATTTTACTCCTTTACGTCGCTTGCAGTACTTACCGTGCCGACAAGTCTTTGGACAAGCTGTTGTTGTAACTATATAGAATAACAGACTATCGCTGTGAAGGATATATTCAAGAAGTTCCTGCCAACGTGATAGAGACTTCCGTCTTTTGACAACAAACGATGAAAAGTTCCATATTTTCTATTTCTGAGGCACATTGCATTAGTCGGAAAATGCGCTAATGTTCTTCTATTGTATTCAAAGGAGGCGTTATGATGGTTAGAGCATTGAATGTTTTGATTTCAGCTTTCCTGTTTCTTGCAGTCTTTTGCCCCATTACCAGAGCAGAAACCGTGGAAACCACATCTGCCATGATCGGAAGCCCGACCATAAATTTCAGCCTGGCATCCAATCAAGACCGATTGGTAAATTACGGACAGGACTACTACGGCAGACACAATTTGATTATTACCTTCTTCCCTGCAGCGTATACCCCTGTCTGAACGGATGAAATGGAGGGCCATCAGAGGAACCTCTACCTCTATGAGCGCTTCAACACCCAGGTCGTGGGTGTCAGTCGAGATGACGTGAGAACATTACAGTATTGGGCCAAAGATCTCGGTATCACCTTCCCTCTTCTATCAAACATCAGCGCTTATTTGGGCGAGAGCTTCGGTGTACAGTCCGACAATCAACCAGTTTTTAACAGAAGGACTGTGATTATCGACACGAGAGGCATCATTCGATATGTTCGTGATGGGTCACCTGACTTCAAGGAAATACTTCTCTTTCTCAAGAAACTGAACAGCGAAGGAGAGGAATCATGAAATGTAAGAATTCTTGGCAGATAGTGTATTTCTTTTGTGCGTTTTCTTTTCTTTTCGGATGTGTATCTCAGATAGCACCCCAAAAAGTTGTCTCCAGTAGCACCATGCCCGCACTCACACCACGCGGAACGATGATTATCAACGACGAATATGAATTTATACCGCCACCTGCCCCGTGGGAAATGCTCACGGGTAACCAATCCTCTCATTATGTTGTTGGATTCTACCGAAAAGACCTTGACAAAATCCAGCTTTCATCGAGCTTCTTTGCCTATGATGAAGAACCATTTGGATCTTCCAGAGACTTGGAAGTCCGTTCCCAGGAATGTCTCAAGCGCTACTTTTCGGAAGCTATGCTGAAAAAAAACATTCTTGAGAAAAAGAAGGTACGCATTTTGGGTGGAGAAGGTCTTGCGGTAACTTTCGAGGTAAAAGACCCCGGTAAAAAAATAAAGGTAAAATCAAAGCTGGTTTTCGGTTATCGTGGAGATCGTGTAGTGCTTTTTTATATAAACCAGTGGAGGTACATTGACAGCAGTTACGATAATAGTGCTTTTGATCTCTTTGACAAATTCGTAAACTCTTTTACCTTCCTGAAGAAATCCTTCTATCAGACGCTCTAGGTCTATAGGGACTTGTATCCTTATTCGAAATATGGGAGAAGTCCCTATAATCCTACACGGCAATCAGGTCAGTTCTTGCCCTGCCCTGGCAAGCGGGCATGAAAGACCACATGGCGCAGCCCGCCGCGGCCGGGGCGTTTTGAGGATACCGTAAACCCTGCCTTCCGCAGTCGCTGCACGTACCCTTCGTCGTAATTCTCGCCCCACACCGCCAGCACTCCACCCTCAGTCAACGCAGCCCTCATCGTCTCGATGGCCCTACTCCCATAAAATGGGTCATGGACCCGGTCAGTGTTGGCACCGGGCCCCCTGTACAGGTCAAGCACGATGGCGTCGAAGCGGGAAATGCCGCCGCTCCTGGCCGCGCTCCGGATCAGCTTCATTACGTCACAGATCTCCAGGGTCACACGTGAATCAGTAACAGCGCTATCCGTGAGGGACGCCAGTGGCCCCCGACACCACTCAGGCACAACCGGGTTCAACTCAGCCACCACCACTTGGGCATCGGCGGGAAGGGTATCCAGTGCCCCTCGCAGGGTGCAGCCCATCCCCAGTCCCCCCAGCAGTACCCGGGCACCAGACCGTCCCTCGAGGTGACTGCAACCTTGCTGCCCCAGCACAAACTCCGAACGGTTGGCCAGGCTGTTCATCAAGACCTGGCTTCCGATCAGAATCAGGAAATCCCGTTCTCCCCGCTGTCGCAGTTCGAGAATACCATCAACGGTAGAAACGCTTTCTATGACTTTCCAAGGCTGTGCCATGGGACCTGCCTTTTTCTTGTTTTCGAAACGAGAGCACCTCGTCCGCACCACATCTGCCCCGGCATCAAAATTCGGAGAGTTTGACCCTTTTCCTTCCGTTATTACTTCTTTTCTTCTTTCTTGATCTTTTTTTCGGCCTTTTTTTCCTTAGGGGTTTTGGCTGGTTCTTTTTTTGTAGCCTTCTTGCTGTCCTGGCCTTTGCTCATGGTTTTATCTCCTTAATTGTGCGGTTGCGTTGCGTATCCATACGTGAAATATCAGTTTGCATGATAACACTTTATGCACTGTTAAAAAGATATATCAATAGAATCCAGACCCGATGCCTCACAATACAAGAGAATTGGGTCTAGGGCTTGTAATACATGAGCTTTCGTGCAATCGGAGCAACGTTGCGGACCAGAGCCGCTGATTCTTCAATCGAAAACGGTTTAAATGAAGAAGCAAATCTGACATTTTCTTCCAGCTGGCGCAAGTCGTCACAACCGATGACCACCGTGCTGACCGGCTGGGAAAGAGCAAATCTGAGGTATGGTTCCATCCCCGTGTAGCCGGGTATTTTCGCTGCAAGGCCACGCAGATAGACTTTCATGCCGATAATGCCCATGTTTCTTTCCAGTGCCGCGGGCAAGGCCTCAGCGATAAAACTGTGATGAGCAGGTTCTGCCGGATTCACTGGCATGAGCACGGTGTCGAACGGAAAATGTTCGATGCAGGCGCGGATAATGGCCGGGTGGTGATGTCCCGTCACGCCGATGAAGCGTACAAGTCCCTTCTGCTTGGCCTCGATGAAGGCCTCAATCGCCCCGTCAGGGCCAAAGATTTCCTCAATATCAATACGGGTCCGAACGTCATGCACCTGCCAGAGGTCGAGGTGATCGGTTTGCATGTGACGGAGGGTCTGCTTCAAGTGGCCCAACGCACCGGTTTTTGTTCGATCATGTGACTTGCTGGTGAGGAACACTTCACTTCTGCGCTCGCGCAAGGCCTTGCCATAGTACGTTTCGCTCCCATCATAGGCGCGCGCCGATTCGCAGTAATTGATTCCCAGGTCCAGGGCACGATTGATCAACCCGTACGCCTCACGTTCATAACCAAAAGTGCGAAGCACCCCCTCCCCGCCGAGGCCGAGTATGGTTACGTCAACCCCGGTATTTCCCAGTTTTCGTGTCGGCAATGCTGTTTTCATGGAATGATTCTCCAATAACTCTAAGGTGCGCACATCAGGTTCATCATGAAAATATTTCTCTAGGATCCGGTTGAAACCTGAGTGTGGATCTTCTGCAACTGACGCAAACAAGGTCATGGAGGATTTGAGCTTCAGGTCATCTGGATACCCGAAGATTGCCGAAACTGACCGCCCTTCGATGGCTTCAAGCACTTCTGTGCACTCCAGAAGCCTCGCGCCAAGAACCGGATGATTGAGATACTGTCGGGCTTCTTCAATGCTTTTAATGGCATAGTGCTGGGCCGTTGCGCTGCGCCCCAAACCCTCAAACTGCGGAAAAATGAACCACATCCAGTGAGAGCGTTTCTGACCGCTTCTCAACTCGGCCAACACGGAAGGATAGATTCTTTCCTGAGCAATTAGAAATCGACTCAAATTAAAAGGGTCTTCTCGATTGATGGTATCATCTGATGAATTCATATTAACTCCTTTTTTTCCAGCTGTTCGCACGGGGTTCGCCCTTACCTCGGAAGCAACAGCCTTTAGCAGTTTGCAGAATTTACTCTCCTTTAGGAAGGGAAGTTATGGCTTACCTGCAATGAGTCTATGAGATATGATACCTTTCATATGTCGGCACGCAACTTTGATGGTCTCGCAAATTGTCCAAATAGGTCCCTCCCCACTTGCGGGGGAGGGTCAGGGTGGGGGGTAAGTTGCCAATATATCAGCAGGTTGAAGCTTCACCCACCCCCTAGCCCCCTCCCGCTTGCGCGCCGAAGCGCTACAGCGCGCAGGCCCGTCAAGGGCGGGGGAATGACTGTTTGCGAAGCCATCAACTTTGACAACCCAAAAATGGTTTCTGCTGCTTATGGAAACACACCAAAATGGTACTTTCCAGCCTTCCAGTATTGGCAACAAAATTTCCTGATGATACACTACCCCTATGTTTCACTCCTAATGGCGTTGGCCCTTTTGAAATGACTCCTGATCGTATGTGGATGCAAAGGATTCGGTCCGGGTTACAATTATCAAGGACCATCCACATAACATCATGGAAAAACGGCGGTTAACAATGAACATCCTGCTTGTGAACCCACAATCTTCCAGCGTATTTAACACATTTGGCCTGAGTCTGCCACCCATCGGGCTGCTCTACGTTGCCGCCAGTCTGGAACTGGCCGGCCACAACGTGTCAGTACGGGACTTGGCCGCAGAAGGCGGTCGGCTGGATGATGGGGACATCCGGCGCGCCGACCTGGTTGGTATTTCAGCTGACACAACCAGGGCAGGCAAGGCACTTTCCATCGCCCGCAGGGTGTCCGCTATCGGCAGGCCGGTTGTAATGGGCGGTCCTCATCCGCAATTCATGGCAGCTGAAATCTTTGCCTCCGGGGACGTTGATTATATTGTCAAAGGGGAAGGAGAACTGGTCTTCACCAACCTTCTGGCCGCCATCCAAAATAGGGACAGTGTTGCCTCGGTAAAAGGGTTGATCATCAAGGATGGCGGTCACATAATCGAGACTCCTGCCGCCGATCCGGTTGATGTCGAGACCCTCCCCTTTCCCGCCCGACACCTGGTGGACCTCCATCAGTACCAAGCCAGTACCTGCAACCGTCCCATAACACCCATTATCACCAGTCGAGGCTGCCCTGGCGCCTGCCATTTCTGCTCCTCTTCGAGTTTTTTTGGTACGGGGTGGCGCAGCCGCAGTGCGGCATCGGTGCTGGCAGAACTGGATGAGGTCTACAACCGTTATGGTTTTCGTGCCGTCTGCTTCATGGATGACAACTTCACCCTCTCACCGAAGAGAGTCGAACAGATCGCTGATGGGATTATAGAACGAGGATATGACCTGAAATGGTGGAATTTTTCACGGGTCGATACCATTGTGAGGAATCCGGCCATGGTCGCCAGGATGGCAGCTGCCGGTTCAACAACGATTTATCTTGGTATTGAGAGCGGCAATGAGGATACCTTGAACTCGCTCGGCAAGAACTCCAAGGCAACAGATGTTGTCAAGGCAGTGGATATCTTACGGCATAACGGCATCGAATCCTATGGCAGTTACATCATTGGCAACCTGAATGAGACCGCAACCGACGTGAATAAGACTATAGACCTGGCGGTCAGGCTAAACACCAATATTGCCCAGTTTAGCATCCTGACCCCGTATCCCGGCACTAAGCTTTATGAGCAGATCAAGGATAGGATCTTCTGCCGACGCTGGAAGTTCTATGACGGATTACATATCGTCTTCCGCCATCCGCTGATAAACCGTCATCACCTGCAGTTTCTGCTCATCAAGGCTTTTGTGAAATTCTATCGCCGTTCGAAAGAAGCCACCCAAGGGTTCAAGCAAGCTTCCAGCAGGGGCAGGCTAACCATCCGAAAACTGGCGATCTGTGCGTGGGACCTCTTCTTTTGACCTGATTAACATCAATCTGCCGCCAGTTCCCAAACCTGTCATTCCCAAAACTGTTCTGATCGGGAATCCAGCTTCTTACCGACTGAAATATGGCCCCCCGATAAAGGCTTTCGAGGGTAACAATCTTCATAAAGGAAGAATAGTGCTAATCAGGTTTTTTGATGTTCACTACTGATATCGACACAGCATAGCAACCCATAGTGTAGCTAAGGGTTGAACTCCCTCAAATCGTGCCGCTCCGCCACGTCTTACTACTTGCTCCGACTACCACGGCGACCGGTCTTGGGCGCCGGCCGCTCACCCAGATCCTTTTTCCGTCGGGAAGACATGTGTTTCGCCAGAGCCGGAGCCGGGGTCGCAACCAGAGCGGCATCCGGTGCCGGTTTTTCCAGTCTTTTCTTTGTCTTGGCCGGCCCTTTGGACTTTCTGCTCACCTTTGGCTTGCCAACCCGAGCGGCAGCATACTGGGGAAATTCCGCTAGTATCTGACGCGGAATGGAATACTTCAGCAGTTTCTCAATCGCCTGCAGCAGCGAATGTTCTTCAGGGCTGACCAGCGAAAGCGCAATCCCGTCTTCACCGGCCCGGCCGGTGCGACCGATCCGATGCACATAATCTTCCGGAACTTGAGGCAAATCATAATTCACCACGTGCGGCAGATGTTCGATGTCGAGTCCGCGCGCCGCCACATCGGTCGCTACCAGCACCCGGAACTCTCCACGCTTGAACTCCGCCAAGGTACGCGTACGGAGCGACTGGCTCTTGTTGCTGTGGATAGCTGCAGCCTTAATCCCGTCAAAAAGCAACTCTTCAGTCAGTTTGTCCGCACCGTAACGGGTGCGTGCAAAGACCAGCACCTGATTCCAGCTTCCCTTGCGGATCATCAGTGAAAGCATTTCGCGTTTGCGGCTCTTTTCCACCTGATAAACAGCCTGAGTTACAGCATCCGCAGCAATATTTCGTCGAGCCACTTCGACTCGCCGCGGGTGATTGAGCAATTCGTCTGCGAGCTGTTTGATGCTTTGCGAGTAGGTTGCTGAAAAAAGAAGCGTTTGGCGCTTAACCGGTAAATACTCGGCAACCCTGTGAATATCGTCGATAAACCCCAGATCGAGCATGCGGTCGGCCTCATCCAGAACCAGGAACTTGATCCGGGAAAGGTCTATAGTGCCCCGTTCCGCGTGATCGAGCAGCCGTCCCGGTGTCGCGACGACAATATCAACACCGCGGTGCAGACGCGCAATCTGCGCCTGAATATTCACGCCGCCGTAGATCATCGTGGAGCGTAACGACAGGCGACGGGCAAAATCGTTCATCTGTTCGCTAACCTGGGCAGCCAATTCGCGGGTTGGCACCAAAACCAGCGCACGTGGTTTTCTGCGTTTCTCCGGGGGAATATTTTCACCAAGCCGCTGCACAATCGGCAAAGCGAATGCCGCAGTCTTGCCAGTGCCGGTCTGGGCACCGGCAAGCAGGTCGCACCCCTCGAAAATCACCGGGATCGCTTCTTTCTGGATGGGGGTCGGGTCGGTATAACCCCTTGCAGCTATTGCACTTAACAATTCTGCGCGCAGGTTAAGAGATTCAAAAGACATTGCTCGGACTCCTTGTATGGATACATCTGAAATGAAAGTTTATTCGAAAAATAAAAACCACAGGAGTATCCTGTGGTTTTTGTACACTTCATGTATACCACGCAGGCAGCAACTGCCACAACAGCCTTTTTCAAAATTCCGGCAAACAGGCAGTAGAGTTGGGCCAACAGGTTGAAATTTAACTAACCAACAGCTGCCCAACTCGCGCTCACATGCTACTCAACCAGCTCGGGCTCTAACGTCCGGCACTCAATCTCTCGAGTTCGCTGCATATACGAGTGACCTTCGAACACAGCCCCCTCCATGATGATAAGGTTCGTGGTGTAAATTTCTCCTATCACTTCACCTTTCTGCTTGATCTCCACCACATCACTTGAACGGCTGTTTCCGGTAACCTTGCCGCCTACCACCATTCCCCGTGCGGTTATGTCGCCTTTAATACTGCCTTTTTCACCGACAATCACCCATTCAGCACTTACATTTCCTTCCAGGACACCGTCAATCCGCACCGTTCCTTTTGTATTCAGTTCACCGAAAAGTGTCGTATCCGGACCTATAATTGTTTCCAGCTTTGGCTGTTTTTTCCCAAACATGATCAATTCCTTTCTTAAAGCATTCACCAACAAACCCGACTCTAATCCACCCAGCGATCAAGGTAATCGGCAGGATCGACGCTTTTGCCGTTTTTCCACACCTCGTAATGCACGTGCGGCCCCGTTGCTGCACCCGTGGCACCGGAATAGGCGATGACATCACCACGTCGCACCCTTTGCCCTACTTTGACAATATTTTCCCGGTTATGGGCAAAAGCAGTTCTAAATCCGTTGCCGTCTTCAACCACCACGGTGTTCCCTCCCCTGCCCTCCCAACCGGCAAAGCTGACAACTCCTTCGGCCGTCGCTCTCAGTGGGGTTCCTGACGGAATGGAGATATCAACTCCGGCATGCAACATGCGCCTGCCCAAAAGAGGATGAATGCGGATACCGTACTCTGAAGAGATCTTTCCTTTCGCTGGCCAACCGATCGGAGTAGAAAGATAGATATCTTTCTGCTCGGCAAGATAATGCCTGATTTCGCTGACACTCTTAATGGATGAATCAATCTGCTTTTTCAATGCATCCATATTGACAGAACCGGTATCTTCCACCAACACGGCGTCCATAACATCTGTTTTCGATTTGAGAGAGAACAGCTTGCGGAATTTACTTTCCGATTCCTGAAGGGAACGCACGGTGTTACTTATTTCAGCAAACTGGGAGTTAACGTACGCAAGCCGTGCCTTGGCCTGATAGAATCTGGCCGCCTGCAAAGACGCGCCAACCATGTATACAGACCCAACAATGCTCAGCAAAAGAATTACGTAGAGCCCGAAAACCGGAAATTTTATGCTGTATGACCGGAACCGACTGTGCGGCACGAGCATAATAGTGACAGGGGTGAAATTTTTCTGAAAAAACAGTCGAACCTTATGCATCTGACCCTCCAAAGTGATGGCACTAACAGCATGAATAGCACATTCATGCTGCCCGTTTGCAAAATCAGGGGCAGTATAGTAAAGCCGACTGATGACTAAATCGGTAAACTTCTGTGACATTTTGTGTCACCCGCTATCCTTCTTCGGAACCTCCAAGAGGTGCAAACGTTTGCACACCTATTATTGCTAAACAACATAAGTAGTGTAATTTCATTAACAATATGGCCGAAACAGCACCTGATTCTCACGAATTAATTTCATTACAACAGTAAATCACTGCTCAGATGCGTGCAATTGCCATACCCCCGCGAAGAGCAGAAAGCTGCACACATTAATGAGTTAAGATTGGAGAGGAATGTTTTAGAAAGGTTAGATAGTTTCCATCCGGAAACTCCGGATGAGGAACGGCTGGTTTCCGATTTGGAAAGCGGGGATTTATTCATCTGGCAAGGAAATCGAGGGGTTGCGCAGAGGCGTACGTTGGTACGCCGCACAAGCAAAGTCGAAGATTGATACTACCAGGGGGATAAAGCACCCTTTCCGGACGGAAACCAGATATGTGCAGGCCTGAGGATGTATACTGACATGTCAACTTACAGATAATCGCGATTCTTTATCAGCAGGTAGAAGCAGAGAACGCCTCCCGCTGCCATGAGGATATCGCGCAACCAGGGAATCGGTTTGTCAAGCATGGAATATAATAATGGGTCCAATAAAGCGGTGGTGATGAGGCCGATAGCACCCCAGGTAAGAAGTTTCTTCATCGTCTGGTCACTCTCGAAAGTTATTTGTACTGGATAACACAGTATATACCTGTTTCCCTGTTCTGATCAAGATCCTGACAAGTCAGGCCAGGTTCCTGAGTACTGCTGCGAGTGCCTCAGGTTCTGCCACACTCACCAGGAGTTGCCGCAATCGAACAGGGAATCCCATAACATAACCTCTCTGGGGTGGTTCCAGATCAATGGCCAGAATTCCATCTGCAGAGCCATTCACAAGCCACCGGCCTGCGAATCCATGAACCCCACGACTGAGAGGACGGGTATTTACAGTCGCCACCGCCACTACTGCTGTTCGAGGAAAGCAACTACTGAACGCCCAACTCATTCGGACGTTGACCTGCAAATCGTTCAACTCAACATAGGAGCTTGCCGGAGGGAGAAACAACAGCCGCGAAAGAATTCCGTACCACTCATCAAACAGGATGGGAAATCGCAGAGGATTACCTCCCGATTTGTTTCCTTTCACCATTGGACACCTCGTGCTTATGTGTTTTCTGCCGAACTTCTCAGGAACCCGACACAACCAGGCAAGTGGAATTCCAATTCAAACCTTTTTCCCCAAGTGCTTCAGTGCACCATCCGCCACTACCTTGTCAATGACACCTTTCACAAACGCGTCGATTTCGCTTCCTTCAACATAATTGGCCGGCGCAATAAAATTGACTCTGCCATCCTGTACCAATTTCTCGGCTTTCCCCTTGGCGCCCTTGGTGCTCGGCTTGAAGACGGCAATGGAATGCCCTCCCTGTTCTTTGACCAAGCGGAAACAAGGAATATCGGTTTCACCGTCGCCAACAAACACCATATTGTCAAACGGCACGGGTCGGTCCTCGTTCTGGACGAATTCATTGATCCGGCTGTTGTCGTAAACATTCAGTACGCCCTTGTTAATCCTGAACAGGAACTGGGTTTTGGTAGTGTAGTTCACGGCAAGAGCCGGCCATTTCGCCACCCCGTTGTGATCGTATACGAAGGAAGATGCGTAAATGAATGAAAATTTCTTTGCCAGCGCAGTTCCTTCTATCATCTCGCGAATTCCGGAAGAGATGATGAAATGCTCCACCTTTACTCCACGTTCTTTAGCATAGCTATTGATGCGATCAAACCAGCCCTCCACTCCCTCGAAAAGATTCACGGAACGTCCGAAATCGATAAAATCTTTTTTCCGCACCGGGACGCGGGCAGCATCTGCTTTATCGAGCATATGCATCATGTACATAAGGATGCTGTCGGCATCGTGTTTTTCCGCCAATTCACCGACCTCATGCCAGAATGCCCTTTTGGTCATTCCGATCGCCGGGACGAAATCGTATTCCTGCATGTTGCCGGCGGCCAATGTACCGTCAAAATCATAGGCAATTGCAAAAGGAATCAGCTTTTTTGCCATTACACAGTCTCCTTCATCGTTATCTATCAATATTTCAAAATAAAGCCGCCTGTCAGAATAATCTGATACTGACGGCTCCAGCAGGTTTACTCTACGACAACTCATTTTTTACCAGAAGAAACTACGTAATGCCATGCAATTTTTCCAGTCGGAATTCAGCATTTAGTTAACTTTCGGCTCGACCTAAACATCCAAATACCTCCATCAATGAAATTTATCCTCAGACGGCATTTGCGCCCACCCTACCCCTGGCAAGGAAATCCAAAGACGTGCTAGTAGGTATGGTTACCCTGAGCATGGCGGTAGAGACCTAAGTTCGGTATATTAGCTCCTTGGCTGACCATGAGCACTGTCGTGCTTTCTGCAAAAGTTGAGCTATTATTTTTCAAAAACGAAAGTTATCGAAAGGTTTCAAAGGGAATTCTAAGAGTTGGTAAACATTGGCAAGATCAACAGGGAGGTATCGTTGTCTGGGCCAGGGATTTCTCTAGCCGAGTGAAAAGGATGGTTTCCTTTCCGAGAAAAGATCTTCATTTCAAACCGGAGTTATCACCCAAAAGAAGGTTGCGGAGTAGCAATACAGCCGCAAATAGCACTTCTGAGCCGATTTCCACCGGCATGTTTTAGCAGGTTTTGTACTTGTTCCAGACTTGGTTTAGCCTGCATAAAGATCTTTAAAATATCCTGCATCAGACCGATATGGACATTCAGGTATCTTGAGTGAATTTAGTTGTCCGCACACAACGTGGGAACAACATGAGATAAATTCCCGGCAACTACAAATTTACCGGCTGTCCAGAAGCTCTCTTATCTTCCTCAACAGGATGTTTCTTGAGAAAGGCTTTGCGATAAAATTCAACCCCTCTTCCATAATACCTTTTGCGTGCATAATATCCGAAGTATAACCGCTGATAAATATCACCTTCATCTCCGGCTTTAGCTTTCTTATTTCAGTAAGTAGCTCTTTACCGTTTTGCTTGGGCATTACCACATCAGAAATGACGAGGGAAATGTCGTTGCGTTCCCGTAATAGCACCACCGCCTCTTCACCGTCACAGACAGAGAGAACGCGATAGCCTGCTTTTTCGAGGATCTTTTTCAGATAATACCTTACGATTTCCTCATCTTCTGCAATCAACAATGTTTCCGTACCACCGGCAACCGGTGCGGACATCTTTGATTCTGACTTGGCGACTTCGCCTTCTATAAGCGGTATGTAAATATTGATTGTTGTTCCTTTTCCAAGTTCACTGCTGACCTGGACGGAACCGCCATGCTGCTTTATTATTCCGTAGACAATGGAAAGACCGAGTCCGGTTCCTTTGCCTACCTCCTTGGTGGTATAATAGGGTTCAAACAGCCTCTCCATTGACTCGCTATCAATCCCCGCGCCGGTATCAGCGATGGAAATAATTGCATATTTACCGGGTGAAGGCAGATCATACTGCGTTTCTGAGCCATCCTTGACCACCACATCACTGGTGAAAAACGAAAGACGGCCACCATGGGGCATCGCGTCGCGGGCATTTGTTGCCAAATTCATCAGGACCTGTTCAAGCTGTCCGACATCTGCCATGACAAGCAGCTTCTTGCAGGAAAATATGATACTGAACTCGATATCAGCTCCGATTACCCTCCGAATGAGCCTGCCGGTTTCAGCGATAAGGCTGTCAATAAGCAGAGGCGTTGGTTTCAATACCTGTTTTCTGCTTAATGCAAGAAGGCTTCTGGTCAGCTCGGCCGCTCGCTCGGCACTTTTCAGCACATGCCCGATGTTTTCCTGCAAATTATCGTCATCGTGCGGGATCCTTTCTCGTATCTCTTCAGCGAAACCGGATATGGCAGTCAACAAGTTATTGAAGTCGTGGGCGACTCCCCCAGCTAAACGGCCAATGGCTTCCAGCTTCTGTGATTGAACAAGCTGCTGTTCAAGTTTCTTGCGCTCAATTATTTCTTTCTGCAAGGTTTCCACGGTCTGACTCAGTTCGCTGGTTCTCTCCTGGATCTTTGTTTCAAGCAGATCATTGGATTGCAGCAATTCATTTACCAGATGTATTCGCTCGGTACAATCGACAGCCGCTAAGAGACATTCCTCTCCTGTTACTGCGGCTATTGCCTCTAACTGCACGAAAATCGGCAGATCGTCCTCTTGCAACAGACTGACCTCGCACGTTTCTTTGGTCTGGCTATCAAATACCCTCCCAAGAAAAGAGATAAAGTCTGTTCGATCAACATCGGCAACGAAATTCGTGATGCGCTGAGTGACTATGCGGAAGCGCTCTCTACCCAGGAGAGTCGCACCCGTAAGGTTGACGGTCAGTATGACGCCGTCACGGTCGAGGGTAAAATAGCCCATCGGGGCAAAATCATAGAGAAGGCTGAACTTATCTCGTGACGTTCTTAGTTCTGTTTCAAAGCTAAGTTGCTCTTCATTCAGCATCTCCAGCTCGATCTGGTGGACTTGAAGCTCATGGACTAGTTTGAGCAGTTCTTCATCTGTCTGAGGGAGAAGAGTATTCGGCATTTCCCCTTCATGTTGCGCTACTGCCCGGTGTCGCAGCTTGGCAGCCCTTGGTGATGGATCCACATGTTTACTCATTTTGTTACCCACTTATCTCCGTCATTCGTATATCGGGCTTGCGCACGGCCGCTTCAAGTTGTTGGACAAAATATCTTTATTATCAAAATACCATCTTTAAGGTTCTGTGTTTTGTCAATAAAATTCAACAAAAGTCTCAAAAGAAGGTAGCCTGGTAGCAATACAATAGTAAATGGTTCTTCTGCAGTGAGTTCCAGCGGCATGTATTAACAAGCTTTGTTGTTGTACCAGAAGTTGATATTCTTCGGTAGTTCCTCCTTGACAGAGGAAGCTACCAGAGCAGCGTGACATATTACGTCTTATCCAGCTTGTTTTGGAAGATAGGTCCGTTTTAAACAGTAAAGATACTGCTTATTCAACCAGACAGATAAAACCATCCACAAAAACACTAATGTCCCGCCCAAGCTGAAAATCCGTTTTCTACTGGGCGGGACACTTTTTGCTACAGATATTTAGATATATATCCGGAGTTGCCGGATGAAAACTATTTAAGCAGTTGGTTCATCGCGTTTTTTATGCTCTTCGCAAAAATTTTCCATTTCCTTTCCTATGGCCTCTTTTGCACCCTCGATTTTGGAACTTAAAATTGTCTTTTTCTCCTTGAACAATTCCTTGCCTTCGCTATACGCAGTTTTCATTTTATCCTGGGCATCTCGAGCATATTCTTTAATCTTTCCTGCCGTATCTTCAGTAATGTCTTTAATCTGTCCACGAACCTCTCGACCGGATTTTGGCGCAAAGAGCAAAGCCAATCCAGAACCTATAGCCGCACCAGCCAGAAGAGAAATTACTATTGTTCCACTGTTTGAACACTTATCTTCGTTTTTCATAATCAATTACCTCCTTATTTTGAATCCTGCTGTCAGCAAGTAGCCTACTTTTCAGCTTCCCGCTCCATCATATTTAAGCGGGTGTAGTAATCGGCAAACTCGTTAAGATGAGCGAGTGCGATTTTGCCGGTAAGGATGGGGTCATTGCCTGTTACATTCGTTGACGGATCAATCAGGCCGTGCTCCAACTCAACTTCCATACCCATGCGGAACTGTTCCAGGTTCAAGCGGGTCCAATCAATACCCAACTTGTCACCTACTTCACGGGCCTGCTCAGTAGTGAAATGTTGCTTGGCTACCATGTTGCTTTCCTCCTACACTGCAACTTTAAGCTACTCGGGGTCTGGTGGAATCTAGATACATCTCGACAGTAAAGCTGACTTGCCTCGACTTACATCAAATCGCTCATGAACTACGTGCTCAGCAAGCGCGTTGTACGTAAACATCAAAAGAGTTGCACCCAACACTGCGCACTCCTGCGCCTGCAAACGAGCGTACAGAATCTAAACGACGACTTACGGAAAAACTTCAACCGATGGTTCCAGGATGGGCAAACGGTTCGGAAGACAGTGGCATGGATGCCCCTGCATCCTGATTGCAGTATCCTCCGGACCTCAGCCACAGAGTTAAGCCTTATTGGTTCCTAACGGCCACGCCTCGTCCAGTAGAAGCCACCACCACCGAGAAGAAAAAGAACTAGAATTATTAGCAGTATGGTTAGCATAACGGTTCTCCCTTTTCTTTGAATTCATCTGCATACTTATCTAAAAGCATAGGTTGTGCCAGACTTGAGTTGAAAGAAATCAATCCTTAACACTTCGGATTCATACGGATTTATGCAAGGCCACCGATGAGAGAGTGCGGTTCGAAGAGGAAACCGTCATATGTATCAGTCATATACAACATAACTGCAACATATGACGGGCATGGTTAAGGCAAATTATTTTAAAGTCTTACTTCAACTAATTTTGGAAAACATAGACATCCCAACCCATTTTACGACACCATGATTTCCTGATTACAGTATTTTGATTTTCTTACCAACAGAGGAAGTTAAAGTATTAATTATTGCAAATTGGCTTTGCCCCCGCAGCTCTGATTATTGACATCCATTGAAATTAGGCAAGAATACTTGATAAGATCAATTTTCCAGGTGCTCCGATTTAAACTACTGCAAAATTCCAGAGGGGTTTCACGGGTCAAAATTCACATTGCATCTCACAGCGATTGACAAACGTCTCACAATATCTTATTAAAATATATACTGCGTTCACGATCAGGATTCCGAAATTGTACGGGATTGCATTGTTTATAGTGAGGACAAGAAATGAATACCAGAAATAATTTGAAGGAAATCCGGGAAGAGCGCTTGATAAGCAAAATGGAATTGGCTCGCCTGGCTGGAGTGTCTGCGGCAACCATTGTACGAATTGAGCAAGGTGAAACCTGCCGCTTGGAAACAAAGCGAAAGATCATATTAGCTCTTGGCTATACCTTGGCAGATAAACACAAGGTTTTTCCGGATTGATTCTCAGACAGATGCAGAGCCATCGAATCGGACGAAAAGTTTCGAAAAGGTAGTTAACCATGCCCTATATCCTCAAGGAAAAGCGCATAGCTCTTGATCCGGCCATCCGGCAACTGGCCGACGCTTTCATCAAGCTTGCCGACGAAGGCAATTTTGCCGGTAACCTCAATTACACCATCACAAAACTGCTTTTCACCCTGTATCCTGAACCGAACTACCAGCGGTTTAATGATATGATCGGAGCCTTGGAATGCTGCAAATTGGAGTTGTACCGTAAGAAGGTCAGCCCCTACGAAGACCTGAAGGAACATGAAAACGGACCTCTCTGATATCCTGTTTCTGATACTGGCCTCAAGCCCCGCCTCCCAAATACCCCCTGCACCCAGTCTCTTTTATCTTTCAATGCCCTCAGCACCGCAAAAAACTACAAATGGTGATAAAATGTGACGTACCAAGGATATACCTGCATGACACTTTGGCGGTTGTTTTCCGAAGGACAAGGAGAGCGAACGTGGAAAATCTGAGCGAAATAGCTACGAAAAAAGTTGTTGCCGTAGCCGGGAGAGCCTCGGAACGAGCAATATTTCGCAATAACATGCATAACTTCTGGAGCGCCGTTTTTCAATGCTACCTGAAAATAGAAGAACGCTTCCAGACACTTTCCTATCTGTTTCCTGGAGTCAGGAGAGTCATTCATAACACCGAGATCATATCTGGCGACCTGCTCATCAGCGACTTTCATAGCGGCATGAACTTTGGCTTCCTTGAAGGCGGGCTTTCGCCCGTCAAGATCAAGGTCCTGAGAAAAGATGGTGATGTTATAACGGGAAAGGTAGTGGGCGTGGGAATCGGAGACATCGAAAGCATGCGTTATGTGGGGAAAACCGGAACCTTTAAAAACGAAATCTGGTATTTCGTTTCGCACAAATTTGCCGTGATTGAAGGCTTTAAGGATCGTCGCTAGAAATGCTTTCCGGATTGGAAACGAGGATTTTTTTGTTCTGACAAGAAACTTTTGCCTGCAAAAGTTGACAGCGAAGGCTGCCTGCAGGGTGAGGCCTGTGGCCGAATCAAAAAGGACCGTTTCCGGATGGAAACTAGCTACATCAACTTTTCCGTCAAAGAGAAAGGGATGTTATAAACACTCAAAACCATAAATGGATGCCAGTGTTCATCCTTACCATTGTAGAAGCATGAAAAACCTGAGACAGATTTATGTACAATCTAATGACCTATCACTAGATTTGTCCAAATTTTCCACCTCCGCCCTTAGCCTCGGCAGGCAGTCGGGGTACTCACGTTGTAGAAACTCGACCAGCTTTTCACGAACATGGCAGCGCAGATCCCAGGCTTTACCTGAGTCCCTGGCGCTTACCAGGGCCCGCAGGACAACCGTTCTGTCCGTCGCATCGAGAACTATCAATCCTGACGACTTACCATCCCACAGGTCATTTCCCGCGAGGATGTTCTGCAGTTCAGCCCGAACCGCCGCTACCGGCACCCGGTAGTCGCAGTGCAAGGTTACGGTACCAAGAAGGTCAGCCGAAACCCGTGTCCAGTTCTGGAAAGGCTTTTCCAGAAAATAGGTAATCGGCAGTACCAGTCGCCGCAAATCCCAGATACAGACAACAACGTAGGTCAGCGTGATCTCCTCAATGCGCCCCCATTCCCCTTCAACGATCACCACATCATCGAGCCGGATCGGCTGAGTTATGGCAATCTGGATGCCGGCTAACAGGGTTGCCAGGCTGCGCTGTGCAGCAAAACCGACGATGATCCCGATGACCCCGGCCGAGGCCAGCACACTTACCCCCACCTGCCGCACTTTGTCAAAGGTCATAAGCATGGTCGCTCCGGCCAGTATGAGGATCAAGACCACGGCAATCTTGACCAGCACATTAACCTGGGTGGAGACCGCCCTGGCTTTGAGGTTATCACTTGCGGTTATATCGTAGCGCTGCAGGACTAATTCCCGCAAGCCAAAGATAGTGGAGGTCATCAGCCAGGCAACAGCCCCGATCAGTGCCAGGCTGCCCAAGTGCCGCAACAGTTCGGCCAGTTCCACGGGGAATCGAAGCGAGGGTAATATCAAGAGTACAGCCAATAATGGAAGCAGCATTTTTGACGGATGCCGCCAGCGCCGCACCAAAGACTGTTGCAAAGCGGAGTCGGGCCTTGCAGCAAAGCGGAGCAGCACCTTGAAGAGGATTGCGTAACCGAGCAGGCCGATTAGGACAGCAACTGCCAGGGCAAGCAGCGAAACAGTAACAGCCGGCCATTCGCTGAGACCATTGAAATGTCGGATCCAGTCCATTTAAGTACTCCTCTACGACCTTACGTTGCTACATGATCGTTCTATTAGGGAAAATCCACGTATTGACGTCCTGCCAACAATTCCCTTGCAGGATACCAAAGTAAATTCCTCGGCTCTGCCGGGGGACGCTCACGGTTTAACAATTCCGGAAAAATAAAGAAGCCTGCTTCAAAGTGATCCGCACAAAGAACACTAAGATGGAGGCTTCATGGACAACTTAAAAAGTTTATGTCATTCGAAGCAGGAATGCAAGTATCACGTAGAATGGATACCTAAATCTCGACGTAAGGTTCTTTATGAACGAATCCACAAAAATCTGGCGGAGTTGTCCCATGATCTCGCACGGCAGGAAGAGAGCAAGATACTGGAAAGCCACTTACGACCAGATCAGGCTCATATGCTGGTATCAATCCCAGCGAAATGGTCCATATCGAAGGTAATTGGTTTTTAAAGGGTAAGAGCGCAATCCACATTGCTCGAACCTACCTTGACAAACAAAGAACAACAACGACATGCTCTCACCATACTATGCACCGCTTCCGTCGAACATCCCGCTTTCTTCGAGCTTTTCTGCGACCTTCCTGAAATGAAACCCGTAAACGGCATAGGTTATGGCAAGCGGAAAAAGCCGCGGCTTTCTGATGAGAGTCCAGAAGAAGAGTTTCCAGAAGTAGAGCCTCTCTTTGCCGATCACACCCAGGAAGAGCATCGATTTAAAGAGAGCCCCCACATAGCCAGGCTGGAGATGAAATTTTCCGAGATGCAGCGGCCGGTACTCCCGGAGGAGTCTGATCACCCGCTGATAGTAGTTCCTTGGTGCGTAGATGGTGTTGAGGATGGTCTGGTAGCCACCCAGGAGATCAGCGGTTTTCATCCTGGTGACAAAATTGAGGTCAAGGGGAGTATTGCTTCCGGTGCCTTCCCCCAGTAGTCTCCCCTCCAGTGACATACGCTGGTGGAGTTTGGTCCCACGTATGGCGGACAGCAGTCCAACCATGGCAGTAACAATACCGCTCTCCTGGATAAAACGTATCTGCTTGTCGAAGATTGAGGGAGGGTCACTATCGAAGCCGACGATAAACCCAGCATGCACCTGCAAGCCGGCCCGCTGGATGGTTTTGACTGATGCCAGCAGGTCGCGATTCCTGTTCTGCACCTTGCCGCTCTCTGCGTGGCTCTCATCGTTAGGAGTTTCTATACCGATAAAAACCTCCTCAAATCCCGCCCTGACCATCATCTCCATGAGGTGGGGGTCGTCGGCCAAATCGATGGATGCCTCGGTGTAAAAGTAGAATGGGCGTCCTTTTTCTTCCATCCAGTCGATGATGGCGGGGAGGACCTCCGTCTTCAATTTTCCCTTGTCACCAATAAAGTTGTCGTCAACGAAAAAGACCGCCCCGCGCCATCCCCGGACAAAGAGGCTGTCCAACTCGGCGAGCAACTGATCCCGTGACTTGCTCCGCGGTTTTCTCCCGAACAGCGCAGTGATGTCGCAGAACTCGCAGTCGAAGGGGCAACCCCGGCCATACTGGATATTCATGGCGGCATAGTCTCTGACTTCTATCAGGTTCCAGAGCGGGATGGGCGTTATCGTCAGATCCGCCCATTGATCAGAGGAATAGAGATGCATTGCCCCACCATTTTGCAGGTCCGCCAGAAAGGGCGGAAGTGTGAGTTCCGCTTCGCCAAGCACCAGGTGGTCCACGTCGGGGAAATCGACATGGCAGGCAGTAAAAAGAGGGCCCCCGGCAACGATCTTCACTCCCATCTGCCGGCAGCGGGTTATTACCACCTTCGTTGATTTTAGCTGGATGGTCATTGCGCTGATGAATACGTAATCCGCCCATTCCAGGTCTTCGTCAGTGAGGGAGCGGACATTCATGTCCACGAGCCGTTTATCCCATTCGGCGGGAAGCATGGCAGCTACCGTCAGCAACCCCAACGGTGGGAAGCTTGCCTTCCTGTCGATGAATTTCAAGGCGTGGCGAAAGCTCCAGAAGGTGTCAGGATAGTGTGGATACACGAGCAGGATTTTCATGGCAGTTCTCCAAGGGCCAGCAGAGGCATTTTGATAAAAATTATGCAATTAATTTGAATTTCCCACTCTGCATTACTGTTGGAACAACCCAACCTGGCAAGTAGTGTATCGCCAACAGGTAGGACATTACATACTATCTATGCCTGAGATTTCCTTGAATCTGGGCATTCGGGCAAATAGTGAAAATAACAGGAAATACAGCAATAAAGATAGAGGTGTTGCAATGAGGAACCAAACGGCTATGGCTTTGAGCGTTGCAAAGAGAATAAGGACAATATTTCCTAGCCAGTTTTTCATGATTTCTTTCAAAACAATGTCTGCAGGCAGGGACGGCCCCCAGGGAAAAATGCTTGCGCCCATGCGATAAAAAGGAACTATCAGTGCTAATTGTAGTGGGTAAACCAGATAATTAGCAGCCTGAATTCCAGGTTGATTAAGCCTGAAAATGAAGGCTAGAGCAGCACATATAAGAGTTGAACCCCACAATATAGGTACAGAACCGATGAAAATTCCGAGAGAGATGGTCAGAGCCAGTTTTTTGGGTGTAATCCCCTGGATAAAAATCTTCTCGACTAGATTATTGATTTTACGGCGGACCATTTTGACAATACTCCCTGGCAAGACAAAGAAACTACCCTACAAACTCGATCCGTAACCTCTCGAAAGGCTAGTCCCAACGACGTTTAACACCAAGGCTCATCAACATGAGCATAATACCCAGTGCAACGCTGACAAAATAGATGTGAAGCGGCAAAGCAACTGTGTTACGCCTTAGTATTAACGCCGTAGATGTCATAAAGCCATTGATACCGATATCGTTAAAGTCATTTTTTTCGTAACTTATTTTGTAGTTGCCGCCTTTGTTAATGTTTACTGTCCCTAAGAGTTCCGTTGATTTATCGCCACCTGTCAGCATGTTCGTAAATGTAGCTTTGTCTGCAGTTAATAATTTAACGGCATTTTTCTCGAAGGCAGCCACACCGTTCTTGTCCATTAATCGCAAACTGTAGGTAAAATGGCGGTTTGATATTCCCAAGGGCAACTGAAGGTGGGAAAACTGCAGTTCTACTCGGATGGGATTCATTTCCGGCGAAAGAAATACGGTACCTGCCGAGTCGGACAGGTTATTCCAATTCCAGGACTCTCTACCTGCCCTGCCAAGAATATGGGCTTTCGTATCAGATAATTCTAGCCAGGCAATTTCTTCGCCTGACCATCTTTCTACGACAAAACATGCTATCAGCGGCAGTAGCGCTATCAGTACCAAGATGAAGCCAGGTAGCGCATGTCGAAATATCTTCCGACATCCTTCGACCATGATGCTCAAATATCGTGAATGCTGTTGAAAAGAGTCGGAATTCTCTCTTGGTTGTCTTACGGAATGGATTGCTATCTTCTCGAAAATTACCCAACACTTAACACAAGTTGATGTTTTCTCTTGTAAGGTCCCGCATTTGGGACACGCAATATAACTCTTCAGAACAGGCGCCTGCGACTGAACTGGTAACTCGCCAACAAAATCTATCAGCGGTTTAATAAATAAAACAGCACCATTATTATCAGACATATTCATGGGACTCCCCTTGAATAGTTAACAGCTCAAATACAGCAGAAAGCGCGACATTTTAATATTCTATAAAGAAGGAAAGTCGCAACTAACGTGCCAGAGCAGAACTTCGGTTTCTTCATGTGCAACATTATGTATTTACGGTGAAATTGCATGGAGAACGACCGGCAGGAAGCGTAACCCGTCAGAAGAATCCGTCATATCTAACTTAACTGTCATATATGACGGGTCACCGGAGCTTTGGTTTCAGGCGCCTAAACTTACATCATTACAGGAAGGGTGCTCAAATTGTGTCTATCAAGCATTACCTCATGTGCTTTCGTGACATCATTAAGATTTTCTTACATGTTATTATCTTTCAAAATCATGCCCCAAAATCCAAAGGAACAGACAGATACTTCGAATGACGTTAGCCCCGAGATTTCTAATGTCACGAGTCTCAAACAGTTTTAGGGTGATAGTTCCGATTATATGTATCAGGCAAACTGATGTCCGAACAATTGACATGGATGATCAATGGGTTACCCTTTATAAAGGTCTCTGTATTTCATTGAATGGAGGGAGATGTTAATGCGGGATTTATAACAAGGCTGAAGGTTATTTCAACAGTAGGTCTAAACTGACCATGCAAAAAGGGGCAAGATGAAAACGAACATAGTGATAGGCATCATCCTCATTGTTTTAGGAATTGCGGCCCTTGCGTATCAGGGCATCACCTACACGACCAGAGAGAAGGTCATTGATCTCGGTCCCATACAAATGACGGCTGAGAAGGAGAAGACTATTCCGCTCCCTCCGATCGTTGGAGGCCTTGCTCTTATTGCCGGCACCGTGATGCTGTTTATGGGAAGAAAAAAGAGCTGAGGAGGGGCATTCCTTTCCTGTCCTTGATAAGATTGTAAAAATAAAGGGACGCTTCCAAACTTCCAAGGCAATACATTCTATTCTGTCTTTGTTCGGGAAAAACCGGACAGTATCACACGAATTCACTGGGAAAGCGTCCCCAATATTTTAGGCCTTTTTTACAAATTCCGATTTCAACTGCATTGCACCAATACCGTCTATTTTACAGTCAATATCATGGTCGCCTTGCACGAGACGGATATTTCTTACTTTGGTGCCAACCTTGACAACCGTTGACGACCCTTTCAATTTCAAATCCTTAATAACGGTGACAGCATCACCGTCATGAAGCTCGTTCCCATAGGCATCTCGTACGACTGAGTCTTGTTCTACGCTCGCTACAGCTGCATCTTTTGCCCATTCATGTGCACATTCAGGACAGACATAAAGTATTCCGTCTTCGTACGTGTATTCCGAACCGCATTTCGGGCATTTTGGTAAATTGCTCATGGCACCTCCTGTTTAAGTGGCTGACAGATCTGCAAAAAAGGTGGATCCCTCTTGTTGCCCTACTTGTCATTTTTACACTGTACCATCAGTCGTCCTGTCTAGCAAAGCTGGATTTCTGACATATCATATTCTCATTCCCGCTTGCCGATAATAATCATAAAACAGGAACCGGAGACCATGGCCCAGTCGTGCATCCGCAGCCTGGCGGCAGGAAGCCGGATTTAGTCAAACTTCGTACTTTCAGGGACGCACATCCCGGCAATCTCAGATAAAGCGGCAGCGCAGATATAGAATCAAATTCCAACTGGATAAATATGTTAAATAATGACCTCCCAAGGTGTACTATTGAAAGCAGTTTTGAAAGGAACATAATTGGGGTTTTAGTGTTGTCTTCAGTTATGAGGCATCTGACGGAGGGTATTCATGAAGTGTGAGGATTTGCTGCAACCCTGCGTAAAGGTGTCAGGGGATTCCAAGGAGTTGCTGGAACTTGCAGCGATGAGGATGCCGTTTGGCAAGTACCAAGGCCGGTTGTTGATAGATCTGCCGGAACCATATGTAGTTTGGTTCGCCAGGAATGGATTCCCGGAGGGTACGCTGGGCAGGATGCTTGCGACTGTTTATGAAATCAAGGTCAATGGGCTGGAATATCTTTTCATCCCGTTTCGGCGGGGTGGAACAGGTAGATAGACCCGCAGACCAAATCGACATGAACTAATATCACACGTCAAAAAAAAATATCGAAACAGACTGTTCTTTTGTTTCAGGATTGATATACTTAAATCCAGGTAGCGCTACCTGAACATGAAATAGAGTAGAAAAGGAGTAAAAATCGTCGTAGAAGCTGTTCCACCTGAAAAAGCAAAACGTTAGGAGGACCATATGAACGAGGACACTCCACCAGGCTACAACCTCTACATAGGATCTTTTAGAGGCTTTTACTAAGCCTGATACCCATAAAATGGGTACTAGATAACAAGATAAAAATATAAGGCCCGCTATAACAGCGGGCCTTATATTTTTCTGGGCAGAAATTGGTTTTCACATCATTATTCTTTACCCTGGCGTATCTATTTCACTATTCATGACCGCCTGCAATAACGAGAGCCTTGCCGAGGGCAATGGCTTCTATGGTTTTCTTCCTTGCCTGTGCCAGGAGACGCTGGACGGTTCCCCGTGAAATGCCCATTTTTAAACCCGCCTCTTCCTGGCTGAGGTTTTCTCCATCACAAAGGAACATTGCCTCTATTTCATCACGGTACAGGGTAACCCGGTCCAATTCCCTCATAGGTGAATCAGCAGGCTTGTATACCTCGTTACTACCCCTGAATGGGCAGGTACAAATTCGCGGTTTTTTCAAACGTGGACACATTTACGATACCTGACACCCTTGAAAACAATAGAACTACCGGGGGAAGTGGAGTTGCACCCGCACCCCTTACGATCACAGATTAATGGCTGCAGCCATGGTCATGCCCATGCCCCGAACAACAGTCCTGTCCGGTAAATTCCTGCAGAGAGTTCGATCCAAGCATCACCACATTCTCTTGCACGGTCATGCCCTGTGCCCTGTAGACCCTGAAACCGGAGTGTTTAAGATTCTTCAGTGCTCCAGCTCCGATGTTGCCAACAACAATCCCGTCGATCTGCTGACCTTCAAGTGCCTTGATCGGGTCGCACGCGCCGTGCGAATGGTGCTCGTCGGAGTTACTGATAGCCTTCACCTGTTTGCTCTCAATATCCACCAACAGAAACATCGGTGCGGAACCGAAATGTCCGAAGATTACGCTTGTCAAACCTTGATCTTTTTCAATAGGGAAACAGACTTGCATAATGGTACCTCCTGCTTTATTTTGTGCATATGCACAGTATAAACATTGCAGTCCGTTATGTCAAGGAAGCCATTATATTTTGAGTAAGCAGAAGATGATCCTGTTTTCCGCCTTTCCGATGCGCCGGAATAAACCTTTCCGAGGTAAATGGCAAGATGGAATTAACAAACATACTACCCAGATAAAAAGAGGCCTCGCAGTTTGGAAACTGCGAGGCCTCTTTTTCTTATCCCTGTTCTGGCCAAGGCCCTTACCCTCCTGCTCGTTACCCTCTTCAATATCGATGTGAGTCATCATCAGTACCCGAAGCATTGGATCTGAAGCTCAAACATTACGAAACAACAAATCTTCAACCAGTGACAGGTATCAATCCAAAACAACCATGGCTCCGGTCGGTTAACAACGGATCCAAACGGCCTCAATCAAACACCGAATCAAGCAAATCCGTAACACTATCCATAGCTCCCCCTTGCTCTGCATTCACGTTAGAAGGAAAATGGTCTTCAATAAGATGGTCAGGCATGAGCTTGAGTCGGCTCTGCTCAACCTGGTCAACACCCTGTGCAGTGATCGCCATAAGGCCCGAATCAAGGCGTTCCACCCAACCCTGGGCCTTAAGGTACCACAAGTGGAACTCCAGCAATTCAGGCGGAGTGAGAAGAAGACGTGCTATTCCCAATTCACCAAGTCCCGGATTTCTCATGTTTCGGCGGCGCTGAACATACAGCAGTGAAAGCAGGCGCTCTCGAGTTACATGGTCGTTAAGAAACGCAGACGTGTCACTGGCCTCCGACGCAAGCTTCCACTTACTGTTCCAGTATTCCTGGTACTTGGCGTCGTACCCGGCACGGGCCTCAGGGTCTGCGAGCGTCCGGTGAGCCTCGACGATCTGCTGGAATCGGTCATTGTCAGGAAATTCGGTACTATCGGGGTGGGTTTTCTTTGCGAGATGCCGAAAGATGCGGTCAATAGTGTCAGTGTCGGCGTTTGGGCTCAGTTGCAACAACTCGTAATAATCGACAAATTCTTTACCGGACATGAATACTCCGCTCTGATTGGTTTAACCGATGTTGGCCGTGTAGGTAATGATTTTCAAAAACAAAGCATCCCCGTATTTATACCGAGGAGAGCAGAAAACAATCTAACAGAAAACAAATGAACCAGATTTTACAGAAATATTTATTCTTTTACCATAGTAGAAATTTACCAGCAAAAGTTTTCTTCACCGTTCAAAGGAAATAATTTTAGAGGCAGCAATGGTCTTGGTTGAATCTTCAGCAATCGTTCGATCTCCTTCGCGTTATGGACCGGGTCTTGCCGGCGGATACATCCAGACAAAATGTCATGATGCTGATCAACCGACCGGTGGGTTCAAGCTCGTGATTGATCGGGGACTGGACAATTCGAATAACAGATTAGTATTTTGCACGATGAATGTATATGGTTTTTGAATTCGTACGCTGTTTTAAAGAGAATGGCTCCGGCGGGTGGTATTTCTAGCGAAGAAGAGTACGCAGTTAAACCGGATTTTACCGAGAGGCATCTTCATGAAGCACTCTTTACTACATCAGCCTGGATATTCACAAGAAAACTATCGCATTATGTATAAAGTAGACAGAAAAAGTTCCTGACTAGAACGAACCAGCACCACGAGGCGGATGGATTGGCGCACAACACCCTTCCCTCTTGTGCAGGACCTAGGAGCCTATCGGAAAAGGACTGAATCCGATGAGACGTGGTTCGGGATGCAGCAGAACACCAAAGCGGTCCAATACACGCTGCCGAACCTCTCCGGCAAAATCAACGATTTCCCGGGCCGACGCCCCGTTACTATTGATCAGGATCAGGGTGTGGTGAGGCGAAATAGCGACGTTACCCTTGCAATACCCTCTATCAAATCCTGCACATTGAATCAGGAAAGCAGCGGAAATTTTAACGTGGCCGTTCGGCAAAGGCCAGGCCCATGAGGACCTACCCTTCCCGGCAACAATGGATTCGACATGTTCAAACAGGGTACTTGTCACAATGGGGTTTTTGAAGAAGGACCCGGCGCTTTTGAACGATTCGAACCCGGTCCTGATAAGGACACCCTTGCCGGCCCTGATCGCAATAACAGCGTCGCGGACATCAGCCAATGTTGGTGAACGGATGCCAGACAGCCGTTCTTCCAACTCCCGGTACTTTACGACCGGCACCCCACCCCTTAAGAGTTTGAAAGTTACGGATAGTACCATGTATTTCCCGGCTTTCCCGGTATTGAAGATGCTCTCCCGGTAGCGGAAAGCGCAGTCCTCACTGTCGAACGTTACGACTTTACCGGTTGCTGTTTCCAGGCATCGTACCCGCGAGATAACCTGCGAAACCTCCTGACCGTATGCGCCCACATTCTGGATCGGGGAAGCGCCGACCGTTCCGGGGATTCCCGCAAGGCATTCAACACCCTGCCAGTCCCTCTCAACACAGAGGTCTGTGAAATCCTGCCAGTCTTCACCACCGCCGACAGTGACGAACACAGTATCGCTCTGCTCTTCGACGCTCAGACCCTTGATCCGGTTCAGGACCACCAGCCCCGGAAATCCATCGTCACTGATAAGGACGTTGCTTCCGCCGCCAAGCACCAGATGTTCAAGACCCCTTTCACGGGCAAAGTCCAAGGCGGACAGTGCATCCTTTTCACTGGATATCTCGATAAAATAACGGGCCGGACCGCCGACAGCAAAAGTAGTCAGAGCGGCAAGCGGCACATTCTCCTGCGTTTCAATCATATGTACAACCATCCTTTGTATTGAGACTGCCGCAACCTGTTCAAAGAAACCTGCGTATCCAGTCAAGCAGTGACTCTTTACTCATCCCGCCACTGGTCCTTGCAACAACCTGTCCGCCTCGTAGCACCAGCAGCGCTGGGATGCCTTGTATCTGGTAGCTTGATGCCAGGCCGGGATTCACATCGGTATTGACCTGAACCATCGCCGCTCTGCCCGCCAGTTCTCGTGCGACTGCCCGCACCACCGGTGCGAGGTTTTGGCAATGCGGTCACCAGGGCGCCCAGAATTCAGCGATCACCGGCCCGGAATAGCCCTGCAGGAAATCGCGAAAGGAACTGTCTCCCAGCACAAGCGGTTCCAGGTAGAGAACAGGAAGGTTGCTATGACAGTTTCCACACCTGCCCGCCTTCCCGGCCATTTTCGCCGGCACCCGATTAGAGGCGCCGCAGAAAGGGCATTTCACCAAATAAGACTCTTTGCCACGATCCATGTCCAGGCTCCTTCGTGGTTATTTATCCCTGCGCCAGCCATCAACCCGTGCAGGGTTTTCTCGTATATGTGGCACAACTTCAGTCACCTGATGTGTTTCCGGACAAACTTCATTCCCGATTCGGTTTTACCGGCAGCCTCCGATGAATCCTCCTTGGTCGTTCGCCTTCAGAGATTCAGATATGTCTGAAATAGTCCGTCATAATCAGCCAGAACAATACCCGCCGACGACGCCAGTATCATCACGATCCTTACTGCCAATGCAAAGCTCTTCTTTCGCATCCCCCCCTTGGAACGATGCGTTTCTGGTTACTGATTCTCTATCCTGACCTGACCGGAAGAGGACCAGTCGTTATGCCCACCGGGAATCTCATGAAATTTTGAGGACGGGTTACTTTCAGCCAAGACCTTGGCATGAACAATCGGGATAATCGTATCATCCCGTGCACCGAAAATCTCCAGAGGCCCTCGATAGCCTTTCAGTGATTCGATATTATTCCAGTTATCCAGCAGACAGAGAGATATCGGAAGAAACGGATAATGGTGGGCTGCAACTCTGGAAAGTATATCAAAGGGCACAATCAATACAATCTTGTCCGGTGGCAAGGGGTTCTGAGCCAGGAAGGCAGCGGGACCACTTCCGATTGACTCCCCCACGACACAGAGCGGAGTACCAGGAAACCTCGACCTGAGTGCCGCGTAGGCCTGCAGTGCTGCTGCATTGATGGATGAGCGGGACGGAGATCCAGGCCGCAATCCATAGCCGGGATACTCAAGAATGAAGACCGAATCATGGTTGGAAAACGAGGGGAGAGCATATACTCGATCGCTTGCCTGACCACCGTTACCATGCAGCATCAGCCAGACATTTTTTGGTGACGAAACCTCGCGCGCATAGCCGATCAGCTGTCCCTTATAGTGCCATTCAGAAAGACCGGAATTCTCGTGATGATGCGTTGGATAATATAAAAGCTTTCGCTGGAACGCGATACATCCCAAGGCTACGACGACAAAACCGACAAGAACTGCGATAGCGATGCGGATCATTGGTTTTCAACTCCACATGATGAATCAGACGTTCAGCCCAGTTCGAAGCTGGTGATGCCATACGTGCTGTCCAACGGTAATGCAGGTGGAATACCGCGGTAGATTCTGGCAGTTTCGAAAACCTTGTTCATGCCCTGCCCTTCCACAAGCCGAACAGCAGCCCGGTTGCAGACCGGGATATCGAGAAAGACCGGCTGGCCGGCTGCCAGACCGGAAAGGGAGCTGAATAACTCACCGGCAATCTCCGGCGTGTCCGCAAAGAGAGGGGCGATCTTGAACCCCCGCCAACAGGGGCGTATCACACCATAACCGCTGATGCTGCCGTTATCGAATGCCACTCGGCCGCAAGTTCCCGGCCGGCTGATCCAGCTTTTCAGGAAATCGGTCCGCTGCGCGGGAAAGAAACGAAGATCATACCGCTCCAATTCGGCGAAAGGAACACTTGAGATATCCGCAAGTGCTGATTGTGCCACCTTGCCGGTTCCCTCATAGCGGGCATTATGGTGGGCAATCCTGAAATCGAACTGCGCATACTTGTCCAGCATCTCCACAACGCCGTCGCCCCCGATGGTCCGGCTGCCCATGTAATCAAGGGAAGCGTTCCAAAGCTTCATGCCGATGCCGAGGTGACGCAGTTCCTTTTTCACGATGTAAAAACCCATGAAACCGAAACGCTCATCATAGGCAACGGCCGAGATGCAGCCAACCGGTTCACCGTTAAGCTCGGCTATGAAAAAGCCTTTCGGGTCGGCAGCAAAAAAAGCGTCGGCATCATGAAGGCCCGGGTTCCACCCTTCCCCCGCGGCCCAATCAATAGCCAGTCCCACGTCAGCCCTGGTCATTCTGCGGATTGTGACTTCTTCACCTGTCATGTATCATCCCCTTGACGGAAGACTTCAGTTCACTACAACCTTTTTCCAGGACCCATCCGCAAGCAGCACCTTCAGTTTCGCCAGGGCATCCTCATTGCCCTGCTGTGCGGATCTGGCAAGCCAGCGGACAGCCTTGCGACGATCTTTCACCACCCCATCCCCCCTGGCATACATGAGGCCCAGATTATATTGCGCCCGTGCGTAATCTTGTTCCGCCGATAGATAGAACCAGTGAGCAGCCTTGCGCAGATCCTTTTTTATCCATCTGCCGTTAAGACGCATCAACCCTATATTGTACTGAGCACCCGCATGTCCCTGCTCCGCCGACCGCCTGAAGTAAGAAGCCGCTTCCTTGGGATCGCGCTTCACTCCCTCACCTTTGTAATACATCAGTCCGAGGGCGAAATTCCCTTCAGGACTCGGGTCAGCACGAAATTCCTTCAGGGCCGTCGAGTATTCCCCTTTCTTATAGGCGGCCACTCCGGAACTATCGGAGGCGCATCCGCCGATCATCAAGGCTGCCGGAATTACAAAGAAGAGGCCTCTACATACAATTGAAGTAAATATTTTTTTCATAAACACCTCGAACCTGGCAATCCATGTTCTGAACAAGATCGCCAACATGTATGCTTCTCCAGGTAACATATAGTAGCCCAGCGATGCAACCTTGCGGGTCAGAAAGGTGTAAGCGGTCAATCGGGGAACCTGGCCAAATGCGGGTCAAGTCACTATTCTCCCGCTCTCCTGAAGCGAGCGGGAGACACAATCCTCGATGGCGATACCGGAGAAGTAGTTGCCAGTGAGCAGAAGACGCTTGCCGGCGAGTAGGCCGTCCAGCTCCGCAATCGTTTCCTTGTGGCCGAGACGCAAAGAGGGAATAACATGCTCGGCAGTGGCTACATGCTCGAAATTTTCCGTCCCAATCACATGGGCGATGCGCTGGAGTCGAACCTCACGGCTGCCCGCACCGGCCTTGAAGTGAAAGGCAAATCCTCGGTAGAGGGGGTCGGGGAAGGTGTCTCGCGAAACAAAGGAGTAAAAGATGTCATCCCTCGCGGCAAGTGCCGCTATCGGCCCGATCTTGGCCTCCTCTTTCTTGACGATTACTCCCAGGGTCTCGATCTTCTCGGCTTTCACGGAACGGAGCTTTTGAGCAATCTCCGGAAATGATTTTTGCAGCAGAGCGGCGGCAGGTTCAGAAGGAGTGGCCAGGGCAAGGTATTTTGCCTGAAAGGTACTGCCGTCGCTTGTCGTTACGGTAAAGACGTTGGCAGCAAAATCGATCCCTTGCACTTCCTTGCCTGCAAGAGTTTCAATGGCCGGATCAGCAGCAATAGCGTCAGTGATCGACTGGAGCCCGCCCTGCAGACTGAATTTCTTGATTACTTCTTTGCGCCGTTCCCTCTTCTTGAAAAGCATGTCCGCGGGAAAGTCGTTAGACTTCTGACAGATAACGGCGTTGAACATCGGCCCGATGACCTGAGCGAAATTCCCCTTGCCGAAGATTTTCGAATAATAGGATTCAACCGTTTCACCCTCCATCTTCGCACCGAACATTCTTGGCAGGGAAAAAAGGAGTTCCGGAAAACTCATCTGCGACATGATGGATTGTATGCCATCGTTAGTAAACAGCTTGTAGCCGACACTGGCAGGCTTGGAGATTCTGTCCAGGCTGCCGGTCTCACGGAGCAGGTCAACCAGGTTCCCATAGGAGTTGTAACAAGTGTGGGCGCCGAGTTCAAACCAGAAATTGTCCGTGCGACAGGTGTTGAAGGTGCCGCCCATCTGGTTGTTCTTGTCAATAACCAGCGGGTTCAAGCCGGCCTTTGCGCAGTAATGGGCAAGTGACATGCCACTGATTCCCCCGCCTATTATAATGACATCATGTTGGGACATTGCAGGGCTCCTTCATGTAAAGAATTCTGGAAGTGTACCATTGGTCGTGCATGTGAATGAAGTATTGCTCTATTAAACAATTCCGGGGAAATCCGGGACAGGGATGGTTACTTGAGGTGCGATCTGGGGGGTGGCGGTTATCACGGAGTCTGGTATCAGACTGAGTTTTTGGAGGACAGAGTAGCATTTCCTATTAAGGGGAAAGGTACTCTGTCACAAGATTTCCCAAATCTAGACAATATCTTCACTTCTGAAACGCCAAAAAAGCAGCGCACCAAGAATAAAACAGTACAGAAGGACATTAACAAATGGATAGAACGGACCGAAGCCCTGAAACGATTCATTTCCGATCAGAGAAACTGCCGACTGCTGAACGCCCAGGAGTTTCGGCCATGCATAATAAACAGCTTTCCACCACGTTAATTCTGACGGTGAACCGGCGCCAGGTTGCTGCATCATCGCCTGAGCAAACTGGCTGTGGCTGGCAGCTGCTATGCCGTCGGCTACAAAGCCCACGATACCGATGCCCAGGACACAGAGAAAAGCGAGGATATCGGGCATCAGGAGCGACAAGAGAAGCACGGCAAGGACCACAAAGAGCAGATTGACCGAACAGAGCAGTGAGGCAACGAGGTATTCCGGCATGAAAACCTGCAGATTGACCGAGGTGATCAAGAAGACAATGCTATGCAGGATGAACATGAAGAGTAACGACAAGACCCATAACCCAATAATCTTTCCGGCAACGTACTGCCAGCGGGTTATCGGTTTTGATAAAACACACGACTGCATCCCCTCGTTCCGGTCGCGCTTGAATATCCGCATCGAAAGTAAAGCCGCGATGACCATCACGCCGGCACCAATGATGTGGAAGGTCACTTTTGATAAAGCTCTGACAATGGTTCCGGCATCAAGGGCATGCCCGTTCACCACGTAATTGCCGTGATAACAGCCACGGAGGAGAAATACGCAGATGGCGCAGATAACGAACATGATGATGAAGCTTTTATGCCGCACTTCGTCATTGAAAGTATATTTGGCAATCCTGATAATGGAGGGAAGAGCTTTCGACGTTTCCATATTACCCTTTCACAAGTCGTACAAACAGATCTTCCAGCGTATCACCGTCCTTGACAATGGCGGAAATTGCGTCTTTTACCAAAAGCTTGCCGCGGTTGATGATAGCCGCGGTATCGCATATTTTTTCAACTTCCGACAGCAGGTGTGAATTCAGAAAGATCGTCATGCCTTGATTTTTCAGCGACTCCAGGAGCTGGCGAATTTCCCTGATCCCGATGGGATCAAGTCCAGAGGTGGGTTCGTCAAGAATCAACAGCTTTGGCTCCCCCACCAGTGCCGCGCCTAATCCGAACCGTTGAATCATGCCCTTGGAATAAGTGCCGGCCTTTGTATGTTCCCTGCCTTGCATGCCGACCAATTCGACGATGCGGCTGCATTGATCCGCGGCATCGGACCGGCTGATATCCAACAATTCGGCACAGCGCAGCAAGTATTGCCACCCGGAAAGGCTTGCAGGAATATGGTGATTTTCGGCCAGATACCCTATTCCCGTTCGACATTCCGCTTGGGTTGAGGGGATATCATTTATTACCAGGTTTCCCGATGTCGGCTGTGTAAAGTCGAGCAGCATTTTGACGATTGTCGTCTTCCCTGCGCCATTGGGTCCCAGTAGAGCGAAATACTCTCCTGCCTTGACGGTGAAGGAGACATCATCAACAGCCGTAAGGGAATCATATCGTTTCGTAACGTTTTTCAATTCAATCATATAATGGACTCACACTATCTCTCAGGAGAAATCACCATCAGTATGGATGTTCTGAACTATTATCGGTATCTGCCTTGAATTGCAAGTAAATTGTGCCCAGTGGCCCGCAGGTACGTTTCCAATCGTAAAAAGTGGGGGATTTTCTATTTTTCAATTGGCAAAGGTAAACAAATAGACAAAAACGTTCTGGTCGACATGATATTTTGGCAGAAAGTAGCATTCTTGTAACATGACTGCAACATTACTCCCTATATAATCTGGACATCAAGTTACCAAAAACAGGAGGTCATGATGTTCAGGAAAATACGTGCAGCAGTTTTTGCCCTTGCGGCTATTGCCATTGTCGCTGCAGCCGGTCAGGCAGATGCAGCAACCCTCATTAACGGCGCAGGGGCTACCTTCCCCTACCCCATCTATTCAAAATGGTTTAGCGAGTATGCCAAGATCGACCCTTCCGTCAGGTTCAATTACCAGTCCATAGGCAGTGGCGGCGGCATCAAGCAGATCACTGCACAGACCGTCGATTTTGGAGCTTCCGACAAGCCCCTCTCCGACGCTGAACTGGCTGCAGCCCCAGGCAAACTCCTTCATATCCCAACAGTAATGGGAGCGGTTGTTGTTACCTACAATATTCCCGGCATCGGAAAAGGCCTGAGGATAACCCCGGAAGCGCTTTCGGGAATTTACCTCGGCAAGATCACCAAATGGAACGACCCTCAAATCGCTGCTGCAAACAAAGGAATCAGATTGCCTGACAACCCGATAGTCGTCGTACATCGCTCCGACGGCAGTGGCACCACTTCTATCTTTACCAATTACCTTTGCAGTATCAGCCCGGCATGGAAAAAATCGATAGGAACCGGCACCTCCGTCAATTGGCCGGTAGGTCTGGGCGGCAAAGGTAACGAAGGGGTTGCCGGACAGGTGAAAAACACCCGCTACACCATCGGTTACGTAGAACTGGCATATGCCTATGAAAACAAGCTTCCCTTCGCTTCCCTGAAAAACGCCAGCGGGAATTTCGTGGAACCGACCATCGCTTCCACAAGCGCGGCGGCAGCCGGAGCGGCCAAGCACATGCCGGCCGATTATCGTATCGCTCTGGTAAACCAGCCCGGCAAAAACGCATACCCGATTGCAGGCTTCACGTATCTGCTCGTTTACCAGCATCAAAAGAATCATGAAATAGGCAAGAAGATTGTTGAATTCCTCAACTGGGAGCTAAAGGAAGGTCAGAAAATGGCTCCGGCCATCCTCTACGCTCCGTTGCCTGCTAACGTAGTCAAAATGGTGCAAAAGACCGTTAAGACCATCAAATACTAGGTATAACTGAGAATCTAAGAACAAGCGTGAGATGCTCAATCTCACGCTTGTTCTTTAGCAATTCATGAAAACCTCAATAAATCTTTGGGCGTATGGAACCAAACATGCAAAACGAAAATTGTACGATCGAGTCCGAGACGGCAATGGCGGTAACATCAGGATCGACCGGCTTTAAAATGCGAAAAGCGCTCAACGGTGATTCCATATTCAAGGGAATCACCGTCTTATTTGCCTTCAGCATTATCCTGATTCTGCTTGTCATGCTCTACGAGATGGCCGTGGAAAGCATGCCGGCCATCCACAAGTTTGGCTGGAGATTCATATCCAACAGCGAGTGGGATGCGGTTAATGGAAACTTCGGTGCCCTTCCCTTTATTTACGGCTCGGTTGTCTCCTCAATACTGGCACTTCTTCTTGTAACTCCTCTCAGCGTTGGAGCGGCACTTTTTCTCACCGAAATCACGCCAAAGAAACTCGGGGGGGTCATTTCCTCACTGGTGGAATTGCTTGCGGCAATTCCTAGCGTAATTTACGGGCTATGGGGCATCCTGGTCATGGTTCCGTGGCTGCAGAGAACAGTTGAACCTTTCCTGACTGACCATTTCGGCTCTCTTCCTTTTTTCCAGGGTGCGCCCTACGGTGTCAGCATGCTCGCCGCCGTACTCATCCTGACGATCATGATAGTTCCCATCGTCACCTCTATAACAAGGGAAGTCCTTCTGGCCGTTCCCCAGAACCAGAGGGAGGCGGCCATAGCCTTGGGTGCAACCCGCTGGGAGATGGTCCGCATGGCCGTTCTGCCGTACGGCCGATCCGGCATACTGGGAGCGGTAATCCTCGGTCTCGGAAGGGCGATAGGCGAAACAATGGCGGTCACCATGGTCATAGGCAACACACCGCAGATATCCCTATCTCTTCTCAATCCGGCATACACGATGCCGAGTGTAATAGCAAATGAATTTGCGGAGGCCTCATCGGCCATGCATTCCGCGGCCCTCATGGAAGTTGGCCTGATATTGCTGGCGGTCACTCTCGTCATCAATATTCTTGCAAGGATTCTGGTCTGGAGTGTTACCCGGGGAGGTAGCAGCACGGGGGTGAGTCTGTGAAAATGGTGAACGTACGTAAGATAAAAAGCGCTTTTATGACTTTCCTCATGCTGATCGCAACGTTGGTCATACTGTTACCCCTGGTGTTAATTTTTGTCCATATAGTAAAAATGGGGTTCAGCTCGATCAATCTTGACTTTTTCACCCAGATACCCAAGCCTACCGGTGAAACAGGCGGCGGAATGGCAAACGGTATGCTCGGTTCCCTGGTGCTGATCGGCACTGCTTCGGTCATAGGCCTGCCGGTCGGCATATTTGGTGCCCTTTATCTGGTCGAGTATGGCGGGGGCAGGCTCTCCACCGTAATTCGATTCGCGGCGGATGTACTCAACGGCATTCCGTCGATTATCACCGGCATGGTTGCCTATACCCTCCTAGTTCTTCCGATGAAGAGTTTTTCTGCGCTCGCCGGTTCCGCAGCCCTTGCCCTGATCATGATACCGATTGTACTGCGCACGGCAGAGGAACAGCTGAAGATGGTTCCTGGTTCGTTGCGCGAAGCCTCGCTGGCGTTAGGCGTACCGCTGTGGCGCACTACATTCAAAATTACCCTGCGAAGCGCGATGGCCGGAGTCCTGACCGGAGTGCTGCTCGCCATTGCCAGGATTATCGGCGAAACCGCCCCGCTTCTTTTTACCGCGCTGGGGAACATGTTCTGGAGCAGAAAACTGACCGAACCGATTGCCGCAATGCCGCTGCAGATATTTAATTTCGCCATTTCTCCCTACGATGACTGGCACCGTCTCGCCTGGGCCGGGGCTCTCGTGCTTGTAACATTCATGTTCACCATCAGCCTTGCAACGAGGTATTTCAGCAGGCAAAAATAACTCCTGAAACACCTGAACAAATAAACGTTTCGTACATTACAGAGGATTTCCATGGGCATAAAAATTAAAATTAAAGATTTGAATGTACACTTCGGCGCCAACCACGCCGTAAAGGATATCAGCATCGATTTGCATGATAACATGGTAACCGCCATAATCGGTCCGTCAGGGTGCGGCAAATCGACCGTGCTGCGCAGCATTAACAGGATGCACGATCTCATTGCTTCCGCCAGGGTAACCGGCAATATTATTTTCGACAATGCGGATATCTATGACAAAAACATAGATCCGGTGGAAATTCGTCGCAAGATAGGCATGGTATTCCAAAAGCCGAATCCCTTCCCCGCTATGACCATCTACGACAATGTAATCGCAGGATACAAACTTATCGGCTCATTGAAAAAGCAGGAAGCCGACCAGATTGTAGAAGAGAGCCTCAAGAAGGTGGCCTTGTGGGATGAGGTCAAGGACCGTTTGAAGACAAACGGAATGAACCTTTCAGGAGGTCAGCAGCAGAGACTCTGCATAGCAAGAACCATAGCGATCAAGCCTGAAGTCTTGCTCATGGACGAGCCCTGTTCTGCCCTGGATCCGATTGCCACAGCTAAGATTGAAGAGCTGATCAATGAACTGAAGGAGCAATATACCGTTGCCATTGTTACCCACAATATGCAGCAGGCGGCCCGTGTCTCGGACTTTACTGCCTTTTTATACCTTGGGGAATTGATTGAGTTCGACAATACCCGCAAAATATTTACCAATCCGAATAAAAAACATACTGAAGACTATATTACCGGCCGATTCGGGTAATGAAGCGATGCACGTTTCAGGGTTCTGGTTTCAGGTGGTGATTTCTGTGAACGTTGAAGATTGAACAGGCTTTTGGTGCGTGGATTTACTTATATAGAGGTTATCAATGAAAAGAGAGCATATCGTTAAACAGTACGACACGGAGCTTAATGATATCCGTAAAAGGCTTCTTGTGATGGGCGGGAAGGTGGAAACAATGATCTCCCACTCGATAAAGGCACTCGTGGACAGGGATTCCGAGCTTGCCGAACGGACTATTCTATCCGATCGTGAGGTCAATCACCTGGAAGTTGAAATAGACGAAAAATGCCTGGAAGTACTGGCAAGGTGGCAACCTACCGCCCGCGACCTCCGCTTCCTCACACTGGCGCTCAAGATCGTGACAGACCTGGAGAGGATGGGCGATCAGTGTGTCAGCATCGCGAACAGGGTAAAAGAACTGAATGAAGAACCACCTCTCAAACCTTATACAGATCTTCCCCGACTTGCGGAAGCTTCCGGCATCATGGTAAAGGAAGCGTTAAACGCCTTCGTAAGGCAAGATATAAAACTGGCCATGAAAGTCTGTGAAGACGACCAGTTTATCGATGATCTGAACATCCAAATACAGAGGGAGCTATTGACCTTCATGATGGAGGATCATCGCACCATAAGCCGGGCAATAAAGCTGAACTATATCTCCAAATACCTGGAAAGGATCGCCGATCACGCCACCAATGTCGCGGAAATGGTTATCTTCATGATCAATGGCCAGGACATCCGCCACACCAGTGCCACGAGTACTTAGTTTTCATCCGGAAACTCCGGGTGAAAACAAAATAAAACCAGCGATAACACAGTGACAGGAAGGCTGCTCCGGGCAAAATGCTCCAATCTATAGCGTCATACAAACGTAACAGCAATGTTATGCTGCTTCGACGCCCGTCGAATTCATGTAAATAAAACTGGTATTATCGTTAAAAAAGCAGGAGCAATAGGGGAAATTACCCGGCAGGGATACCCAGCAAGGCAACAGCGAATGTAAAGAGCGTGAGAAGAGCAAATCCGATTGTCCGGAGTGAAAAGCCGGAAGTCCTGCTGCTTAAAATAGTAGCGAGAGTGCATTGCAGCCCGTAATAGACTGCAAAAGCCCGCGACGCATAACTGATGATCTCATAGATATCAGCCATCCAGGTAAGGGCAATCGAAGCCACCACCAGGACCACATAGGAAGTGCGAGAAGAAATTCTCCCATTGCTCATCTCCTGCATCAGTCCGCCGCCACCATTGGTGTCTGCCACAGCAGCACTGAATTGAGCCGCCAGCGCCGCTATTACAAGCAGGATGGGCAGAAGTGTCGCAATGTGACCAGTCATCTGAATAACTGCAGTTTCGCGCGGGTTGATGACTGTAGTAGAGAAACTCATACTCGCAAGCCCGATGAACACAATATAAATGGCCGTGGAGATCCATTGTGCATAACGCATGGTCTGTATCCGGGTTTCTGCATTATGCTCTTCCTCCAGATAGCGGGATGTCTCGAAGCCCTGGACCGTGATGAGGAGTCCGAAAGCAATTCTGAGAGACCCCCAGCCCACGTGCACATCATTGTGGACAACAGTCCCTTTTGAAATGAGACCCATTGCATAATATCCCATTCCCGCCAGCAGCCCGGTAATGATGGCGAGTTTGACGCCGACCGAAATCTCTTCCGCTTTTTCCATCCCCCTTAGTCCCCGCAACCAGCCAATGACAGCGATTACCACCAGAGTTGCAGTCGTGACAAGCCTTCCGTAAAGGACATCATTGAATCGCGTGAGACTTACGGAAAAAGCACCATACAGATTCATGTAATAACAGACCGAGATCACGTAGGCAAAAGATAGCGCCACGGAGGAAAGGCGTTCCAACCCCTCCTCCCAGCGCGATAAAGGTTGCAGTCCAAAGGAACCGTCCAGAACAAGAATGTTCCACCTGATTGCAGCCCCAATTGCGTAAGTCGTCAGGCAGAGTCCAGCCATTACCAGCACTGCCAGACTTCCGAAATCACGAATGAGGATCGGGGCCAGCACGAGAAAGCCGCTCCCGATAATTGAAGCAAGCGGTGTGACCGTAGCGCGCCAGTTTTCGGATCCCATCATCCGGGGATGAAACAGAAACATCGCAGTAAAAAGGATTGGTGCAACGACAATTATATTTACGATTATTTCATGGTTCATGCATTAAACCTTTACAACTGAGGATCGGATCAGCCTTCTAACCGGAGGAAAACCAGGGTCAAGTATAACCCGCATTTATTACTTAGTAAAATCAGGCAGAAATTTAGCTGACCAGTTACCTGTTCATAGGGTAGAATGCCTACGGAAGTAATGATCAATGGAGGTGGAAGGTTTATGGCAAAAGGATACCAGGCAAACAAGGACCGACAGGAAGCCGTCAGTCTTCTGGGCAAACAGATCGGCAAACGGGCGGGTTTCAAGTGTGAGTGGTGCGGAAGCAAGGATGATCTGCGACTGTGGGACCACCGACCGGAGCGGGAACCGGAACCGGCAACCCTGGCGCTGCTATGCAGCCGCTGTCGTGACCTGGCGGATGGTCAAAAGCCTGGCCAGAACGAACTGCGCACCATTCGCGATGCCCTGTGGAGCGACATACCCGCCGTTGCCGAAGGGGCGGCGCGAGTGCTGGCCACCTGCAAGGAACCTTGGGCCCGGGAGGCTATCGAGGAGAGTTTCATCGCTGAGGAGGTAAAAGCGGAACTGCTCGGGTAGGTATTGTCCCACAAATTGTCCGTGAGTGAAAATTGTGTCCGTTCCCATTTTTCCCGGATTCCCCCAATTTCCTGAAATGCTTTTTCCCCAGTCTGTTATAATACTACCAATAGAATCGCTGTTATCTTCAGGCAAATCTTCCGGCTTGCAATTCTTTTGGAGGTGTTATGAAAACGTTCCTTCTTATCGTTTCAATGCTGGTGATCACGGGATGCTCCACATATGTTTCGCAGAAAACATTTCCGTTGAAAGTAGCCGAACCATCAAGCGTAGGAGACTGCCGACTGGTTGGCAAATATCCGGGACCTTACGGTTACATATTCTGGGGACCTCCTCCGGTCTGGGGCGATTTCAAATACCAATCCGCTATCAAGGCCAAGGAAGCGGGTGCGACGCATATCTTCTGGCGGGAAGCTGACTTGGGTTATTATGGCCAGACCAGGGTCATCGGATACGCCTTTGACTGTACCGGAGTGACCATGCCGAAATACTTCGAGGATCCTGCCATGAACTGATTCACCTCAGATGTGAAAATGGGGAGACGATCCTGGGGACCCTAGCTTTATATTCCACTTCCCTCAGGCAGCGTACAAACTGGATGGATTCCCAGCCCACCAGTCTGCTACATCTTCAAATCAGCATCACAGCTTGACAGACCTCACGCATTTGAGTTAACAATATGCAGCGCTGATTAGCAGAGTGATACACGACAATACTAAACCACTCGCAAGGGTGGGACGGAAAGCCTACAGGGTCTCCATGAGATAGCCGGGTCGCCGAATTATCATATGATATTTGGCCCCGGCTTTTTTTATAGACACATTTTGCCGGGCCAAATCCGGAAAAGCAAATGCCGATATTCACTATATTCCGGCATTGCTGTTTCCTGCCTTGAAAGTGTCCTGAATTTTTACCGGCAAAAGGAGATCTCTATGAATATAGAACAAAGAAAAGCGATAATTCATGAAAAACTGGACTCAATGGGCGAGTCTGTCACTACCTGGTCCAAAAAAAACAAATTGGATCATCGTCTTGTCATCGATCTGATTGATGGCAAATTCCAGGGTACCCGAGGCGTTACATTAAAGACGAGATTGCAATTGGAAGAATTCTTTGGCAATATTTTTTGAATAGCCCATGGATGTAGTGCCGCTTTTTATGCATCCGAACGTGGTATATCCTTTACGATGTAAAATCGCCACTTTGTTGTCAACTTGCGTATCCGGGTGCCAGTAGTACACTTTTCATACTTCGCTGAATACCGGATCGGAAGGAGCGCCCATGTCGATACTTCGCCAGATTGCCCAACTCGGTCACCCGGTCCTGAGGCAGGAAGCTCTGACCGTGCCCGACCCTACCCACCCACTGGTACAGTCGCTCATCGACGACATGCTGGCGACGGTGGCTGAGGTCAACGGAGTCGGAATAGCAGCTCCGCAGGTGTACGAACCGCTGCGTATCTTTATCGTCGCGTCCCGACCAAACGTCCGATATCCCCATGCGCCTGCCATGGAGCCGATGGCGATGCTGAACCCCGAACTAATCTGGTCCTCGGATGAGACAGAAAAAGATTGGGAAGGATGCCTAAGCATTCCGGGCATCCGGGGTTTCGTACCCAGAAGAAAGAAGGTCGGAATAAAGTACCTCACTCGGTCAGGGATACTCAGGGAGGAGGAATTCAGCGACTTCCTTGCACGGATCTTCCAGCATGAATTTGATCATCTCAACGCAACCGTTTTTCTCGACCGTATTGAGAGCAATCGAGATATAGTCAGCGAAAAGGAATACCTGAGGATTATTAACTCATCAGGATGACTGCAACGCTGTACCCAGTGTCATTCCCAACCAAGGCCATACAAATGGCTCCAGCTATAACTGCCGAGGCCTTGTTCTAATGCTATCTGAACAGCTGAGCATTTTTGCGCAGAATTATTTTGCGTACTACCGGTAGAACCATGTGCAAGGTAGATCAGGAACCCTCAAGTTATCTCGATTAACGGCGATACGTATACAAGATAGCCACTATCTCTCCCGAAAGCCCCCTTTACATGTTTGCCATAGACAAAGGTTTCGTACCATGGTCGCAAATGACTATCAGATAATTCGCCAACTTTTCGACGACTACTTGCGTATGTATTCGTCCCGCGATGATCGGCTTACCGCCTGTTTCAGTGAAGACTTTTCCGGTTTTACCGGAGGCGGTGATTTTCTGGTCAAAGACCGAAAAGAGTGGGTCTCGATCACCCGCCAGGATTTCGCACAGATCAAAGACCCTATCCGGATCGAACTCAAGGACCTGGCCATCCAGTCCCTGAGTGATACTGTCGCAGTCACCACCGGCTTCTTCACCATTCACCTGCCAATCGAAGACCACATCCTGTCACGCGAGACCGCACGGCTGGTACTGATTTTCCACAGGGAAGCAGAAAGCTGGAAAATATCGCACAGCAGTATCTCCATTCCCTACTACCTAGTGCGCGATGGTGAAGTCTACCCTATGAAAGAACTGGTGGACCGCAACCAGTACCTGGAAAAACTGGTCGACGAACGGACAACGCAACTCTCCGAGGCAAACGTCAAACTGCAGCAGACAAATGAAGAACTGGCGAGACTGATTGCAGAGCTTCAACAGACGGAGGAGATGCTGAGGGAGCGCGAGAGCCATTATCGCCTACTGACGGAGAATGCTTCTGATGTGGTCTGGAAGGTAGACGGCGAGTACCGTTTTACCTATATCAGTCCGGCGGATGAGCGGCTGCGCGGTTACCGGGCCGAAGAAGTGCTCGGTCACCGTGTTTTTGAACAGTTTGACGAAGAAGGGATTGCAACAGTAAAGAAGATTGCCCGTCAAAGGCAGGAAGCTGAGCAGCAGGGGATCAAATTGGGCGTCGTCACCTTCGAGGCGCGGCACCGCTGTAAAGACGGCGGATGGATATGGGGTGAAGTGAGCTCCACGCCTGAGCGTGGCCCAGATGGTGCAATCACGGGATTCTATGGCATAACGCGGGAAATTACTGAACGCAAGGAGCACGAAAAAGAATTACTGAAAATTGAAAAGCTGGAATCGCTCGGTGCACTCGCCGGTGGCATTGCCCACGATTTCAACAACATTCTGACCGGTATCATGGGGAACATATCCTTTGCCCAGATGTTCCTTGATGAGACCCACAAGGCATACAATCCACTCGCTGAGGCAGAAAAAGCCTCGAGGCGCGCAGGGGAACTCGCCCATCAACTCCTGACCTTCGCTCGCGGCGGTGAACCGGTAAAGAAGCTGGTTTCAGTCCAGCAGCTTGTCAATGAAACCGTCTCATTTGTTTTGCGCGGCTCAAACGTCAAGGGCTGCATCGAGGTTCCCGACTCAATCTACGCCATCAAGGCGGACGAAGGGCAGATGAACCAGGTATTTCACAACATAATCATTAATGCCACGCAAGCGATGCCGGAAGGCGGGACGCTGACCGTCACCGCGCAGAACGAAACGCTGCCTGACCAGAATACTATGAACCTACCGAGCGGCAGGTATGTCAGACTGTCGTTCGCCGACCAGGGTTGCGGAATACCGGAAAACAATCTGAAAAGTATCTTTGACCCCTATTTCACAACCAAGTCGTCCGGAAAAGGTCTTGGCCTCGCTTCAGTCCACTCGATAGTAACCAGACATGGCGGACATGTCGGCGTCAGTTCCGAAACGGGCAAGGGCTCAACTTTCACAATTCACCTGCCGTCAACCGGCGAGACTTATTCATTCCAGCAAACGGATTCGGTCTCACATGCTGAAGCGATTCATTCGGGCGGTTCCATTCTGGTCATGGATGACGAAAAGATCATCCGGGATATGACGACCGAGTTGCTGAAATATCTGGGTTACAAGGCGACAACGTGTGCGAATGGCACAGAGGCCATAGCTCACTATAAAGCGGCAGAGGAATCAGGGGAGCCCTTTTCAGCAGTTATCATGGATCTGACCATACCGGGAGGCATGGGAGGAAAGGATGCGGCACAGCAGATTCTCGCCATCGACCCGAAGGCCTGCATGATTGTGTCGAGTGGTTATTCCGATGATCCGATTATGTCTGACTATCGATCCTTCGGATTCTGCGGCGCGATCTCAAAACCATACAAAATTGCAGAATTCGGTCACCTGTTGAGCTCGATATTGTCAGCACGTCAGACCAGGCACCTTAAACTAATCACACAGGTCACTATACCCTACCCTGCAAGCGGACTTCTTGTAATCAGGCGGAAATTTGCTATGGTTGACCAAGAAGCACAACATAAACACCTTTTCCCCCATATCCCTCCTTTCCAAAACAACCGTAACACGGAGCACGCCATGCCCATGATATCTCTGCAAAACCGAGCCGCCGGCGCCATCATGGGCGCCTTCATTGGCGATGCAATGGGCCTCGGACCCCATTGGTATTACGATCTTACCGAACTTCGACGCGACCACGGCGAATGGATCACCGATTACACCGAACCGAAATTGGGCCGCTACCACGCGGGACTAAAGGCCGGGCAGCTCTCACAGGCCGGCTTTATCCTTGCACTGACGCTGAGATCACTGGTCGAAAGTGGCGGATATGATGAGCAGGATTTCTGTCGCAGGCTGGATGAAGAGCTCTTCCCGCTGCTGGACGGCACCCCGATTTGCGGCCCTGGCGGCTATACCAGCCAGTCGATCCGCGAGGCCTGGCGGCGGCGCGTGCAGCAGAAACTGCCCTGGGGCCAGACCGGCGGACACGCGGACACCACCGAAGCAATCGAACGAAGCCTGGCAATCGCCGTCCGCTACGCGTTGTATCCAAGACAACTGGCCGACTGTGTGTCGGGGAACACGCTCCTGACCCAGACTGACGACACGGTGGTCTCCATGACCGTGGCTTACTGCGCGGTGCTGGGAATGCTGGTACAGGGGCATCAGCTCGATACGGAACTGTCGGGAAAGCTCATGCGACTGGTCATGGGCGGGCAACTCCCCTTTCACGCCGTGACCCGCGCCGGCACACAGCCCCCGCGCCCCGGTGATCCCGACCCACCCCGCGCCGGCCGCTTCGCCTCGCCGGATGCCCTGCTGACACCATCCTGTATTGCGGCAGCAGCAGCAGACCCCGACATTCGCATCGAACCGGCCTGGAAGGTCTCTCTGGTCTATGGCATGCCCTGCGCCATCTACCATCAGCTTCCGGCCGCCTACTATCTCGCCGCCCGATTCCACGACGATTTCGAAGCAGCGCTCCTACACGCTATTAACAGTGGCGGCCAGAACCAGGCACGCGCCATCCTCACCGCTGCACTGGTGGGAGCACAGACCGGGCTCTCCGCCATCCCGCAACGCTTCCTCGACGGGCTGGAAAACTCCGCAGAGCTGCTCGAACTGGCCATCGCACTTGCCAGCAAAGTTGCGGAAGAAGCTGTTGAAAGATAATGAATATAATTCAAAACCGTAACCGTAAACTAAGCGGCCCAGAATGGCACATACGGTGCTGTTCTGTCTTTCCAGTGGCCCATTGCCGACTTGTAAGGAATCCGGCTTTTGACTATGGATGTCCCATGAATAGCGGAATAACTTGAAACAGCAACGCTCATTGATTCCCACACCTCACAATGCAATGGAAAACGGGACATCCTCGGTTGGATTGAATTCAGCATGGTACTTGAGCCGCTTCTGAAGTTCGGTGTTGTTCCACGGCAGAGTGGTTTCACTCACATAGTTAAAATAGAGCGTAGGTGGTTGATGGTTTGAGCGGGCAATGATGCGCTGGACCGCTTCGCTATCGGGATGGTCGAAGATGGCACCATTGGTGCTGAACAGGAACCTTGGACTGTCTATAAGGTTGAGCAACTCGTCACTGATATTGCCGGCACTGCCGTGGTGCGCAACCTTCACCGCGTTGACCTTCAGCCTTGTCCGGTTGCGCTCCTTCAACAGCCGCTGTATCGAAGAGGTTATCACATCGTGGTGAGCATCAGCCAAAAACAGACAACTCTTGCTCCCCATTTCCGCCAGAAAGGCGATTGAACTGCCATTGGCAACAGACTGGTCGACCTTGATCTGCCTTTCAAGCAAGGCGTCGAGCTCGGACGTGGTGCCGAGCAGGCCCTGCCCGGGCAGATAGGCCTTCCGTTTGCTCAACCTCAGCCATGCGGATTCAAGATCCCCCGGAATAACGCCCGGACCCAGGTCTTTCTTCCATGCTTTCCGCATCTTCTCAAGCGTTGCAGGGACAGGCGACAGCAGGGTAAGCTTCATACCGCCTTCCAGCAGGGTCGTGGGCAGCAATCCGTCGTCAGGTACTACCACTGCTTTACCGCCAAAAGAACTGTTCCATTGCTCTTGCCGCAGACGACGCACCAGTAGCGCACTGAGAAACTCGCCCTGTTTGCCGCCCAGTAATCCGTGATTTTCCTCCAGGTGAGCCCAGCCGTTAAACCACACTTCCTGGACCTTCACCGGAAGCGGCTTATTGGCAAACATCCGGACCAAGCCCTCTATATGGTCGGTGTCCACGTGTGTCATCACCACCAGTTCGAAGCGCCGGTCCCCTGCCGGCATGGCGTTGAGACGCTTCTCAAGCGCAGCATAGGCACCGATGGGGCCTCCATCAATCAATAGTCGGCGTGGATGAGAGACGGTCCCGTATTCGATGTAAAGGCAGTCGCCGTGCAATGCGGGCAGCATCTCTATTCTGAAAAATGTTTTGGCCATCATAACTCCTGAAGCTTTCGACAAAATTTATTTTCACAGGCGCCAGTCGGCATCTCCGAACGCGACAACACACAAAGCCATGGGCAGGCTTTCCGCAACTGCTTCACGCTTGGCATCCAGCAAAACATCGCCCAGGCGGCCGCTTTTGTTTTTCGCTGCGACAAGTAAGCTGTTAACGATCTTCTCACCCACGAGTGCTGCATGTTCTCCGAACACCGTAGCAATGGTTGAGATAACTGCCGCTGCACCTGCCTGGCGAAAATAGCCGATGTGCGAAGCATACTGCTGGGCAGTGCCGGCAGTATCGCAGCCAAGAAGCATAACAAGAGGATATGGCTCCCCTTCCATGTGAACAAAGTCCCTTTCAGTCGGAAGACGGAGTGTTTCAAGCAAGTCGTTGTGGATCTCCAGTTCGATATCTTCCTCACTTCCCTGGTTATGGGGGAAAGCAACCAGCAGGGTCGGTTTACTGCTATTGACAGCCAAGCGCCAATCATCCCAACCGCTTGCCACGCACATGCTCTTTTTGAAGCGTCGCTTCAGCAACTTTACCATCACGGCCACCTTGTCGTCAGGCACCTCCTTGCTATAGCCCAACAGGGCTCCCCGGCAGAGCTCAAGGCGGTCCCGGTGCTCAAGCGGTTCCGCTTCGGCCTGTACCGATATCTCCTCATGGCCGGGAATTTCCAGGTTCGGATTAAAAACATGACGTTCTATCACCTTGCTCAGCCCCCAGAAACCCAACGGGCACACATAGTCACGGGGCTTCTCGGCTCGCATGCAGGGGGACGGGCATTTTTCATTCTTCAAGGCCTTTACCGCCCGCGGGCAAATCCTGGCCTGCTCCTTGGGCAAACCGAACTGATAAACGAATTCCAGCGGCACAACTGCATCGGGCCTGGCGCTGATTACCTGGATGTACTTTTCCTCTTCCAGGTTCATGCCACCCGACTGTGTGGGTTGAAGCTGTCCCAGGAACAGACGTGAATACAGATTGGCGCCGATGCGGGCAAGACGCACGAACAAAGCATCATTTCCCGGTGTAAGAAGGCCCTGGCTGTAGTCCGCGATGCTGTTCGCCACGTTGGAAAGCTCAGCATTGATTTCAGCCACGGGGACATCTATTCCGCTCAGGTCTTTTGCCCAGGCTCGTTTACCCGACAGAGCGGTAAGCATCGGGCGCTGGTCAGTGGAATGGTTCAGAACAATGGCCATATCGAAGGAACGGCGCGAATCCAGGTCTGACCAGCTGTTACGCACTCTCGTCTCGATCCGTCGTTCGATTCGCAGTGCCGGATCCTCCGGCGTCCCTGCCTTGACAACGCTGGCCAGCACAAGCGAGGTCTGCAGTACACGTCCATGGAAAAGCACGGTAATGCGCCCCTGGAAAGGCGAGGCCAGGCTTGGAGCAAAAACGAATTCGGCCTCGTTGCTGGCCCCCTGAACGGGTAATACGATCTCCCGGACCATTGGCCGGACCATTTGCACGGGCTCGTAAAACATCACCTGCAAAAGGTTTTTGTGCTTCGGAAGCAGGTGCTCGGGAAATGGCTCTTGTAACGGACTGACGTGCCAATCATCGTCCTGAGGGCCGATACGCACCTTGAGCATGACCGGCACCCCGACCTCCAGCCTTCTCTGTTCTTCAAGGAACTGACTGCCTGACTTGCGCAGCAGCTTGTGTTGAATGAAACGGGGCGTCTCAGCCAGTTGGCGTTCATCGGCTTCCTTTTCATGAAGCTGTGCAGAGACTTCGGAAAGAGCTGATGCTTCGCCCATCTCGCTGCTGTAATGATAACTCTCCCGTTCCGCCTCCATCCTTGCGGCCAGCACGACAGGACGTACTGCGCGAACTGCATGGGACTCAGGAAGAGTCGGAGCCATGATTACAGGAGGCAATTCGTCCACGGAACCGGCCATGGCAGGAGGCGCCTCTTCAACCTTCAGGCGCAACTTCTTGATGGAACTCTCGCTCAAGAGCAGTGCATGCTTTTCAGGCAATCGTTTGAGGCGGACCGAAAGGGTATCCACCACCCGCCCGATTCTGCTGAGCTTGACCAGGTCACGGTTCAACAAAGCAATGACATCGTTCGCAAAAGTATCCCGCAATGCCATATCGAGCTGAAAGTTATGTGTAAGTGCATCAGCGAAATACCGCAGAGCTGGCATAGCCTCGGCTCCGGCCAAACCTGGTGGAGGCTCCAGAATGGCCACTCCTTCCGCAGATAATTCAGCCGTCAGTGTCTCCAGAAGCTGCAGTGCAGGAGCGCGCGACTCGCCGATTCCGCCCAGCAGCATCACCAGGGATGTTCGATGCCGCAATCTACCCTTTGCCACTTGGGCCAGCGCATCACGCAGGGAACCGGTTAAAACCAGGATCTCACTACGCGGGTGATCATGGTCGGCAGTGGCAAAACGATAGGGCCATGGCCGGGTCAACTGTGACTGTTCCTCGCTGAAAGCCGCGGAAAGCGGATCACCGGGTAATGTTGCAATAGTAAATGGCCAACGCCAGTCGGTCAGACCATCGGATTTGAACAGGTCGCAGACAAAGACACTGCGCGCACTGACGGAAGGGTAGTGAAGGGTCTTCATGCAGCTCAGCAACAAGCCCAGTTCGGCTCCCCGGCTCAGTATCGCTAAACGACGGTCCCAGGAAGTAACACTCAGGAACTGCTGCCACCCCTCGGCCATGATGCGGGCGGCAGGCCAATCATGGTCCGCTGAACGTTTGCGTGATCGTGAAACCGGGTACCGCCAGGCAAGCGGTTCGTCAGCCTGAAGTCGGGCTTGAAACAGCCGGGCAAGTATGCCCGGCTGGAATTGAGGCGCTGCCGCGGCCAATTCTTCGAGTATCGCCGGCACGGGGGCTTTTCGGCTGCTCCTTGCCGCGGTAAGGACCCCAAGCGCGGCAAGCGCCCTGGCGTAATCGTCGTCATGTACATCGAGACTCCAGGCTGCAAGGTTTTGTCGGTCCATGTCACGTCCCCTTATACGGTGCATTAATGCTTAATTAAGACGCCATTCCGGTAGAGGCCAAGTCGCGGCAGGTCCGGAATTGAGTCCGGCCCGGGTACGTAACGCCACGTCGGTCAGAGCATACCCCCAGTTGATAAGATGCCCCTGATCCTTGGAATCGAAACTGCAAAGCCGGGTGGGAATTAACTCCAACTCAGCGGTGACTGCATTGTCCGCTGTTAGTGCACCAGGTGCCGCATAGTCGCCAATCTCTGTGCCTATACCCCAGTAGGCACCATGCTTGCGACCGGCCTCCAGGTCACTGATCAGCCACCGTTTGCGCAGTGACCGGGTCTGGTCGATAAGAATGTCGCGAACCCTGCCCAACTGAAGCAGGTTGTCTTCAAAAGGTGTCTCGTCTATCGCGAAGGGAGCACCCGCGTCGCTCACCAGCACAATGTCCACATTGTCCACCAGCGACTCCATGCCCATATTGTCATATACTCCACCGTCGGCCAGCACAATACGGCTACGCAATTTCTCAAGATTCGGCAATTTCCTGTCTGGCGACTCCCACTCATCGGGATTTGTCTCAAGCACAACAGGCGAAAAGACCGGTGGAAAAGCGCTGGAGGCCGCAACAACGTCTGCCAGCAAGACCTCTACTGAGCGCGAGATGCCGAGCACATAATCAGCCACCATGTCCTGTCGAAAACGAAAGCTGCGACCGGTCTGCATATTGGTTGCATAAAAGATGAATTTCGGAGAACGGCCGCTACTCGCATCCGGCAATTCCTTAAGCATAGTATTGCCGAACAGGTCTTTTGCGTACCGGTCTGAGAGAAATTCACCTGCTGTTTTAAACGGCAGTAAAATCCCTTTCAGGCCAACCCCAATATCGATGGTTCTGCTGCAGAAAGCTTGAACTGGTTCAGCCACGAGTTCAGAGAAGTTGTGTGCCCGGCCATCGGAAAAAATGAGTTTTTCCCAGGTGCAGGCCAGCACACCTGCCAGAATGGAGCCACCAGAAACACTGGTAATGCGGTCAAGTTTACCCAGCAGTCCGGCTTCATTGAGCCGCCACAGACTCCCAAGGCCAAACAAAGTTGCTCGATAACCACCACCAGACAAGGCTAACCCTATTGTTTTATTATCAACAGCCATTATCTTCTCCTCGTTATTGGGATATGAACAAGTGATTATATTTCTACGGTAAGGTAGTAAATTATAACTAATAATTGGCAGTCGTCAATGATTGCAGTTTTACCAAAGTCAGTAAACGGCCATCAATGGTAGGGAAAGAATTTGATCGGGACACTATAGGTAAGCAAAGGGGATGTTGGTTGACGAAGTCAGGGCGAAAAAGGAGCTATAATGCGTAAAAAGTTTTCTCTTTCCATACTGTTAATGACAGCAGTCGCCATCACCTTCGGTTTCAAAGAAGCCAAGGCGAGGCTTCCCGGCCTTCATGGTTTGCTAGATCCTCCGGGATTGCCAAGTTCTCCCAACGTAAATGTCTGCATCAACGGCTACCTGCCGGCACTACCAGGGGTAAACGTCCAGATCTACGGTGGACGTCCGCACTATGTGGAACGGGGGCAACGTGTCTATCTAAAAAGAAAAGACAAAGCTTGCAGATTACTCCAGCCCCCGGTATGCTCCACCCTCCACCATGACGTTGACGGTGGCAAATATTAGCCGAATAATGAAACTTTATTCGGACCGAATGGTAGGGAATGTTCGCAGTATCGGCTGGATCGCAAGGTTGACAAAACTCAGGGCTTGTGCACAGTACGTTAAAGGCTTATACTTCTCATTAAAATGATGGCAATCTGCTAACTATTATCCAACATTCAATTAGATCGTGAAAGGAACAACCAGCCATGTTCCCCCGAATCCGTTCTATAGTATATTTTCTCGCAGTTGGCTTTATCGCACTGCTTCTGAATGGCTGTGAACGGGAACCGATCCGCATAGGATTTGTCGGCGGCATCTCGGGACGGGTAGCAGACCTGGGAGTCGGCGGAAGGAACGGTGCGCTTCTTGCCATTGAGGAAAGAAACGCCAGCGGCGGTATCAACGGACGCCCTGTCGAATTGATCATTCGCGATGACGAGCAAAATCATGAGACCGCCAGAAAGGTCACCCGTGAACTTGTGGAACAGAACGTGGAGGCGATCATCGGCCCCATGACCAGCAGCATAGCGCTCACCATCGTTCCAATCATCAATCGAGCGCGGTTGGTCACTATTAGTCCCACCGTGACCACCACTGAATTGTCCGGGTTGGATGATTACTTCCTGCGGATGCTTCCTGACACCCATACCTACGCCCCGAAAAGTGCGCGCTTCCACTTCGAAAAATCCGGCCTGCGCCGGGCCGCTCTCATTTACGATAACGGAAACCGCTCCTACACGTTAAGCTGGCTGACCGGCTTCAGGGAAACCTTTGAGAAGCTCGGTGGCCGAATTGTCGCAGTCAAATCCTTTACATCCGGTGAGAATGTTGCTTTCTCTCCCATCGCACGCTCCGTCCTCTCACAGGGACCTGACCTGGTTGTCCTCGTGTGCAGCGCCGTTGATGCCGCATTACTCTGCCAGCAGATCCGCAAGCTGGACCCCGGCGTTACCATCTCCGTTTCGGAATGGGGATCCACGGAACGGTTTATCAATCTGGGTGGCGCTGCCGCGGAAGGTGTATATTTTGCCCAGTTCCTTGACCACGGCAACATGTCACCCAGATACCGGCACTTCCTTACATCATACCGGGCCCGATTTGGCCAGGACCCCGGCTTCTCGGGACTGGCCGGCTACGACGCCGCAAACGTTATTCTCGACAGCCTCGCCGCACAAAACAAAGGAACTTCCCTGAAGAGCACGATCCTTTCTATTGGTGCCTTTCAGGGTGCGCAGAGGAAAATTGTCCTCAATCGATTCGGTGACACGGAAAGCACAACTTTCATCACCGTGGTAAAAAACGGGCGCTTTGTAACTCTCGAATAAACAACTATGAAAACACACTCTTTACGTCACATGCTCGCGATCCGCTCAGTGTGGATAGCCGCGGCTCCCTTTATCCTCTCGGCAATGCTGGGCTGGTTCTGGCTGCGTCCCCAGATGATCGCTGACACGGAGGAGCATCAACGCCAACTGGCTGCGGCAATCGCGTCAAGGACAGAAGATTACCTGGTCGTGTCCTCGCAGGAAATAACAAGAACTGCATCGGTATTCTCGAAGAAGCTGATCAGCTCACATGAAATCCAGGATTATATGGACACCGTGTTGGCATCATCAATGAACCTGACCTCTCTCACCTTCACCGACGCTAAAGGCCACATTACGGCAATAGCCTTCCCCAAGAAAAGAGCATCCCTGCGGCAGGAAATGATAGGGATTGACCTTTCGCTCACCAACGCGGTACGCCAGGTTCGCACGTCCGGCAAGCCGGCATGGTCTAATGCATATCTCTCTCCAGTGGGAGGCGGACTTGCCGTAGCCTATGCAACCCCGGCGGGAGAAGGCGTGGCACTGGGGGAAATCTCCCTCGTCCACCTGAGCAGTTTTCTCAGGAGTACCGTCACCGAGGGAAAACAGTCTATTTTCATCCTCGATCGGCGGGGACAAGTGATTGCCGATCAAGAGGGACGATACACCGCGCGGCAATACAACCTGACCAACCTGGAAATTGTCCGTCAAGGGCTTGCCTCAGGTAAGCCCTTGACTCGGAATTTTACTTTTGACGGCACGAAGGTGGTCGGCTGCCTGGTCCAGGCGCCACTTCTCGGTTGGAACATCCTGGTTGTCTCCCCCGTCGATCAGACCTATCGTTCGGCGCTCACCACCACGGGAATTTTCGCGACTGCCCTTTGCATTGCGCTGCTCCTGGCGTCCGGTCTGACACTCCTCATGTCCCAGTCCTTGGCAAGAAGATTCGAGAGGCTCGTCTCCCATGCCCACAAAATTGAGTCTGGAGAAACGGCCGGTGAGTGGCCAAAGGCTCCTATCAGGGAGTTCAACCTCCTTGGTGAGGCCCTCCAGTCTATGGCAAACACACTTCGCAAACGGGAAATCAGCCTGAACGAACAACTGCATTTTCTGCAGCAGTTGCTGGATTCCATTCCCATTCCAGTCTATTACAAAGATACGGATGGATTATATCTCGGCTGCAATGCGGCCTTCGAAACCTTCATCGGCTTATTGAGAAGAGACATTGTTGGAAAAACGGTGTACGACGTGGCCCCGAAGGAGCGTGCGGACAAACACCAAGAGGCAGATTCGGTGTTGCTTTGCCACCCCGGCGTACAGAGATATAAAGCAAGTGGCATGTACAAAGATGGTGAATACCACGATGTTATTTTCAACAAGGCGACATTTGTTGACGCGAATGATCGTGTAGCCGGCACTGTTGGCGCCATGATGGACATCACCTCACTCGGGAAAGCCGAGGAGGCACGAAAGGCCCTTGAGGCACAGCTCCACCAGGCACAGAAGATGGAGGCTATCGGACAGCTCGCCGGTGGAATAGCCCACGACTTTAACAACATCCTTACAGCCATTATCGGCTACGCCGAAATCATTAGCATGCGGATTGAGGAAGGCAGTTCTCTTCGACATTTCATCGAGCAGGTTCTGGTTTCGGCCGATCGAGCCGCTGAGCTTACGAATGGTCTTCTCGCCTTCAGCAGGAAGCAGGCCCTGCACGTGAAGCCGTTAGACCTGAACGGAGTCGTACGGGATTTTAAAAAAATGCTGCGAAGGCTTCTCCCCGAAGATATCGACTTCAGGACAACGGTTGCCGAGGAGGATCTGATCGTTTTGGCGGACAAGGGACAGATCGAGCAGGTGCTCATGAACCTCGTGACGAACGCAAAGGATGCCATGCCAAGAGGGGGCTCCCTTACGATCGAGGTTTTCCCAACAGCCATGGACGAAAGATTTGTCCATGCGCACGGCTTTGGAGAGCCTGGAAATTACGCCTGCGTATCCGTTACTGACACCGGGCACGGGATGGATGAGGAGATAACGAAGAGGATCTTTGAGCCGTTCTTCACCACCAAAGAGGTGGGCAAAGGAACGGGGCTCGGAATGGCCATGATATACGGGATCATCCAGCAGCACAATGGCTGCATCTCTGTATATTCGGAAACTGGCAGGGGCACGACATTCAAAATATACCTGCCGCTCATCGCCGGAGAGATCAAGGAAATGCACGGGACTCTGGCGCCAGGGGCGCCCCCGGGAGGAACGGAAACGATACTCCTTGCCGAGGATGAGGTGACGGTGCGGGAACTGCATAAGATGATCCTTGAAGGGGCGGGATACAAGATTGTCGAGGCGGTTGACGGTGAAGATGGCCTCGACAAGTTCATGGAGCAGATGGCGGATGTGGATATCCTTGTCACAGATGTGGTCATGCCGAAGATTGACGGTAAAATCCTGTACGAGGAAATCAGGAAAATCCGTCCCGACATGAAAGTCCTGTTCATGAGCGGATACACAAAGGACATCATTGTGGAAAGAGGTATCCTGGATGATGAGTTCAACTATATCACCAAGCCGGTCAAGTCTTTCGAACTGCTCAAATTAGTTAGAGACATACTTGATCGGGATCAATTATAATAGAAAGGAAAGCACACCTTTCCTGTGCAATGAGGTGCCTATAAATGTTCAAAGAGGAACGCGACAAATACAGATTCAGGTGGGAGGATCTGGGAAATATCGAAGAAGGAAGGTCCAGCCTAGGACCGAATGCGCCGGTATGGGCATATCGCCTGCTGCAATACACTTTCCGGGATGTGTTAATCACCAGACTCGGTACGGAGAAGGCGAATGAAATTCTCATAGAAGCCGGGAAAAAGGCCGGGATGCAATTCTTCAAAAACATGCTGATACCGGGGCTCGGTTTTGATGACTTCATGGCAAATCTTCAGCAGACTTTACGGGAACACAGGCTTGGAATTCTCAGGATTGAAAAAGCCGACCTGGAAAATATGTGCTTCACCCTCACTGTTGCTGAGGATTTGGATTGCTCCGGCCTGCCTTTTACCGATGAGGTGGTTTGCCAATATGATGAAGGCTTTATAGCCGGTATCCTTGAAGGCTATACGGGGAAACCTTTCCACGCCAAAGAAATCGACTGCTGGGCAAGCGGTGACAGGGTATGTCGTTTTGATGCCAGAATGATTGGGTAAAACAAATGACCAGTGAAATTTGTGAAAAACTTTCGGTTCTTCTCCAAGGCAAAATTCCCAAAAAGATTGCTGTTGGGAACAAATCTGGCGAAGAAAAGAAACTCGCGGAAAGCATGAATCTGCTCATAGACTTCATGGAAGAGATTCACGCCTTCATTTTTCCGTTATCAAAGGGTGAGCTGAATAATATTGCCATCACTCACCGGAATAATTATCTCGCGTCTCCGTTCAAGGAACTGCATTCCCGGCTCCAGCATCTGACCTGGCAGGCAGGGCAGGTTGCAAAAGGGGACTTCAGCCAGCGCGTCGACTTTATGGGGGATTTCTCTGAAGCTTTTAATTGCATGATAATATCCCTTGAAACAAAAGAAATGGCATTACAGCAGAAAATCGCGGAGCTTGAAGATGCCGCTGCCCGTATTAAAAAGCTTGAGGGAATACTTCCGATTTGTTCAAAATGTAAGAAGATAAGACTGGAGGACGCCGATCCCAGAAAAATAGACGGATGGGTAGGTTTAGAAGAATATGTTGAAGACCGGTCGGAAGTAAAATTCACACATTCGATCTGTCCGCAATGCCTGGAAAAACTCTATCCGGATTTAGCAAAAAAACTCACACAAACAGAGGCCTGAGATTCAGGTGAATGAACGGTCACCGTGTTGTCGGCTCCGCAGCACCTCCTCCCCTGCCCTCTCCCATTCTTCTTTAAACAGGCTGCCCGGCACCCGGAGATCAACTATGGGCAATCTGACTCCGCTTCCCTTCAGTTGGTTTTATCCAATTACTCAATCCAAGGAATGCAATATGTTTCAGACCGCTCCAAGACAACCTCTGCGCACTATTTCAGCCTGTTGACATATCCTTAAATACTGTTACTATTCTGTCACTGTGATGGTGCAGGCAGTATGATTGCCTATCGTGTTAAAATTGGTCTTACTATACTACGTAACCTCAGAGCCAGTGACAGGTAATGCATTCGATTCTTCCCAAAATTCTGCTTGTTTCTATACAACTGCTGGCAATTATCTTATTGCAACTGCCGACCATTCTACCGTTGCTGTCGAAAGCTTTTTCTTTCCATCCCCGTGGTTCAGTCTGTTACCACGATCATCGACTGTGCGGCTGTTCGCCGGAAAGGATAGCCAATCGCACCTGTTGCTGTTTTCGGAATGCTGAATTGCCCCCTATGACCGTTGACCGAGGACAGGAAAACGACGATGATTCCTGCTGTCACCATGGACAACGTACCAGTACCCGGCACTTGCTGACGATGATGCCGTGTGGAGCAGCATCACCGTTGTTTATGGCATCTGTTCAGGATTACCTGTTTGTACACAATGCAGGTGAGATGTCTTCTCCCGTAGCCCTGAATCTCCTCTTTTTTGATTCCCCTGGCACTCCGCGCCAAGGGTACTTCGCCCCCCCAGTCCCACCTCCAAGAATGCTGTTTTCTGTCTGACTTGCGATTGATTTTTCATTCCGTAACCGGTCTGCAGCGACTGGAAATTTCCTGTGAACATCCGTTTTAAAGATGAATGCGGTGTTTACAGCAATTACCTGTTCAGCTGCAGACATGAGGCATTCTTTCGGGAACTGCCGCTGTGTCTTTGTTTATCCGCAATTTGCGGTACATATCAAGCAGTGGTAGTTGTATCTCCAACTTTTAGGAGCCAAAATGCAGATAAGATTCTGGATCATTAGTATTGTGTTGGGAGCCTGGTTGGCACCGGGTTGCGCCGCGGCTGCCGAGACCTATCTACTTGACGAGTTAACCATTCGGGGAGAGAAAGAATCTCCCCAGGAAGAAAGTCTGACGATCAGAGAAGTTCGGGAAAGCCCGGCCAAAGATATCGGCGAGGCTTTGCAGCGAATGGAGGGGATTTCGATCGTGCGCAAGGGAGCGATTGCCAACGACATCGTGTTGCGCGGTTTTCAACGGGATAATATAAACGTACTGGTGGATGGTGTCCGTCTCCATGGTGCCTGTCCGAACAGGATGGATCCGCCGGCTTTCCATTATGATTTTGCCCAGGTCGAAGATGTCCAGGTATTGAAAGGACCCTACGATGTGACAAACCCCGGAGGACTGGGAGGTCTGGTGCAGGTCAGAACAAAACAAACGGAGAAAGGCTTCCATTCAGATGTAAACCTTAACTATGGTTCGTATAACAGCAGCAATGACTCGGCCACTGTGTCCTATGCTACAAACCGGTACGATGTACTTGGCGGTTTTGCCTTCAAGTACTCGGAGGTTCCTCGATCAGGGAACGGCAAACTGATCACCGATATCTATCCTGCCAAAAGCCCTAATCGTTACCGCCCCGATGCTTTAGGGTCAAAGGCATATGAGATCCAGACTGGTTGGACAAAGTTGGGATTCAATCCAACGGTAAATTCTCGCACCGAGATCAGCTATTCTTACCAGGACGCAGAGCACGTTCTCTACCCCTATCTGAAGATGGACGCCGAATACGATCGAACCCATATCCTGAATTGGACATACAAGGTGGAAAAAATATCGGATATGGTCAAGAATATGGAACTTCAGGCCTACTGGGACAAGGTGAACCACGTTATGGATGACCGTTACAGGGAAAGCTCACGGCCCACGGCAAAGATTACCCGGATGTTCTCGATGCAGACAGATGCCTCTGCCCAGGTTGTCGGGGCTAAGGTGAATGGAACGCTGGCAATCGGTTCCGGCACCCTGAAAAGTGGAGTCGACTATTATAACCGCAGTTGGAATGCCTTGAATGTCCGGGCGATGTACACTCCGACGGCACCCTATACGACGCTCAATATGATTCCCGATGTGGGTGTTGACAATTTCGGGCTCTTTGTCGATTACGAAATTCCGCTCAATAACTGGTTCAAGGTGCAGGCCGGCATCCGCGGAGACCTGACCTGGGTAAAAGCCGATTCGCTCAATAAAGCGAGTACTCTCAGCAACAGTACAGATTTCGGTGAAGTGAGTGGAAATGTTCGGCTCAACTATACACCTGTTTCAGGTCTGGATATTTTACTAGGCCTGGCAAGGGGAGTGAGGACCCCTGACCCGGAAGAGCTCTTCATCAGTGTGCCTGCCACACCACCTGCGGTCACCTGGCAAGGCAATCCGGGCTTGAATCCGACGATCAATCATGAGGTTGACCTGGGAGTAAAATATACTAGCGAAAAGTTCTACGTAAACGGCACAGTCTTCTACAGTGACCTGAGCGATTACGTCAATTTCTACAGCGCAGCGAAAACTCTCAAGAGCTACCAGAACATCGATGCCAGCATGTGGGGCGCAGAATTCGGGTCGCAGATTTCCCTTCCCCATGACCTCTATCTGCGTGGATCACTTTCGTACACCGAGGCGCGCAACAAGGATGGCCATCGCCCTCTTTCCGAAATCCCTCCCCTACGGGGAATGGTGTCTGTTCGCTACGATGTAGACACGTGGTTTTTTGAAGTGGCGGAAAATCTGGCCGCCCGTCAGGACCGGGTAGATTCGGGGCTGAATGAGCTGCCGACTGCCGGATGGATGACGACTGACCTGAAGGCGGGACTCAATTGGAATTCACTTTCAATCTATGGCGGAGTAAACAATTTGCTGGACAAGCAATACTACAGCAACCTGTCGTATTTACGGGACCCTTTTACCAGTGGTGTCGGTTATAAGGTGCCGGAGAACGGCAGGAACTTCTACCTGACGGTGTCGTATAAATTCTGATGCCGCCTTACCCTCCTCCAGGGCTCAGGAGGGTGATTCGGTTGCCGTATATAGCGGCCGCAATTCTCTCCTGGGCCGGGATCTCCATGACCAGTACACTGGTTGTTTCTTAAGGATCTTTATCGACAATGTTTGAATAACTTGGAACTATAAGTCATGAGGTTTTCATACTGACTTGGTACTTGTTGCACACAAACACAATGAGGGAATTTTGGAGGACGTTGTAGACTTGCTGATTAACTTCTTGAACATAAACGCTCTCAACAAATCTACAATGTCCCCCTCCAATCCTAAAGAAGAATCAGGGCTTAGAGCTTGTCCGTAAACAAGTATTACAGGCTCGCATCCCGTCCTCACGTCATCTTTAACCGCGCCTTAATCATAGAATCCTCGACGTAGCCCTGCTACGCCTGCGGTTTCGCTCATTCAATGCGGCCAAATCTGACATAAATTCGGGCGCGATCTCTCGTAACAGTATGTAGGGATAAGCTCTTTGTGTCAGGCGGCCTCAATAACGCCTACGGCGCTTTCATCTTCTGCTTCCATAATCCCGAACTCCATAAGCAGTTCTTCCAGTTCATCCATACTCAGCGGCTTGGGAATGACCAACATCTTATTGTCATTTATCTTCTGTGCCAGAGCCCGATACTCCTGGGCCTGGGGATGCTCGGGAGAGTACTCGATGACTGTCATACGGCGCATCTCTGCTCGCTGCACCTGATTGTCACGGGGTATAAAATGGATCATCTGGGTACCGAGCTTTGCCGCCAGTGCACTGACCAGTTCAAACTCCTTGTCGGTTTTCCTGGCATTGCAAATCAGTCCTGCCAAACGGACCTTGCCGGAGGTGGCATATTTGAGAATTCCTTTAGCAATGTTGTTCGCCGCATACATGGCCATCATTTCGCCGGAACAGACGATATATATCTCCTCTGCCTTTCCTTCGCGGATCGGCATGGCAAATCCGCCGCAGACAACATCGCCCAGAACATCATAAAAGACAAAATCCAGATCCGGTGTATAGGCGCCATTCTCTTCCAGGAAGTTAATGGCGGTAATGACACCACGACCGGCACAACCGACACCCGGTTCAGGGCCGCCGGACTCGGCACACTTGATTCCGCCGTAACCGACTTTCATGACACTATCAAGTTCCAAGTCCTCAACCGTTCCCAGTTCGCGGACCAGGTCCATTACCGTGTTTTGTGCCTTGGCATGCAGGATCAGCCGAGTTGAATCGGCCTTGGGATCACAGCCGACGATCATGATTTTCTTGCCCAATGCCGCGAGACCTGCCACGGTGTTCTGGGTTGTGGTTGACTTGCCGATGCCGCCTTTTCCATAAATTGCAATCTGTCTCATAGTATCTCCTTCATCCGTAGCTGTGGACGTCAATATGTCTCGGGGGGGCGAAATGAGGCGCCTATGGCAACTGAAAACCGTGCACCATGATTCCCGGCCTTTTGAGCCCTGTGCTCCATACATATCTGTTAATATTTTCAACCAGGCAACGGAAACAAAAAAACCCGCATCTCATGACTGAGAGCGGGGCGTGGTGCCAGGTTGACAGAGTTTGATGGTTGTTGTGGTGACAATTGATCCGGTCACCCTGTCAGAAGAAGTTACATTAACCGTGCCAAAGATTTAATAATTCGTCAGCCCCCGTCTGGTGAACCCTCAGACCCTTATTGCATCCGTTCGAAATTAGATTACCAAACAAAAATGGTCATGCGCTATACAGGGTGCCTATTAATCAAGCAGCAGGTTCGCTACTTAGGAGGCCTTTGAAAATAGTAGGTGGCAAATAGTGGGGTGCTACTAGTACTTTTACAAGGATACATAATAAAGAATCCGCGCCCAAAGGACTCGTCTTCTTTACTCAAAAGATCAACTGATTGGCACCATTCTTCCGCTATGAAGATTGTCATCCCCGAATTTCTTTATCGGGGATCCATAATTACAGTCGGTTAGAGGCTGGATTCCCGATCAGAACCTCTTCGGGAATGACAGTTTTTGCAGCAAGCGGAAGATTGATTGCTAATCAGGAAAGAATATCAGCGTCCGTTCGACAGTTCGGTGTCCCCTCGACTCCCGTTACGTGAACGATCCGGCTTCACAAACATGATGGGACACCATAGTGCTGAACAAAATTTTCTGCAACCGACCTGAGCTGCTTATCCAGGAAATCCATAGTCTGCCTGAAAACAGGCTTAGGGACGCCTCCGTAAAACGCCTCGGCAATGCCGCCGGTAATGCAGGCAAGCGTATCCGAATCTCCTCCGAGCGAGACGGCAAGACGGAGTGCGCTTTCAAAATCCGTAGATTCGAGGAAGGCGGTTATTGCGGGGGGCAGAGTTCCCTGGCAGGAGACATCGAACCGGTATCCGGGACGTATCTGGTCACAGCTGCGCGATAAGTCGTATCCGAATGTAGTGCTCGCATATCTCCGGATATCATCCTTTGACGCACCGGTACGACCAAGAAAGATCGCAGCTGCGGCAGCCTGCGCCCCCTTGATCCCCTCCGGGTGGTCATGGGTTATTGCGGCATACTCTTCAGCTTTGAGCAGCACCTCTTCGAGAGAATTGAATGCCCATCCTACCGGGCTCGTTCTCATGGCGGAGCCGTTTCCCCAACTGTGATAGGGCCCATCGATTTCCCGGCGCGCCCAACTGCGAAAAGTGCCACCATACCCGGCATCCGGATACCTGAGGTAATAATCGCGCATGATCACTTCGTAGCTCTTTCCGCTAAGGAGAGCATCGGCCAGCGCCACGGTCAGCACTGTATCATCGGTAAAGCAACAGCTCTCCTGAAACAGCGGAAAAGCAGTCGTCTTGATATTGTTGAATTCGTAGATGGAGCCGACTATGTCCCCTGTCAAGGCACCGATCATGAGTTTTCCCTTTCATCGTGTCATGGTGTCGCCCAGGAAAACAATACCGTTTTTGAATTAATCGACTTTTACTATGCAGCATTTCCCCGGATTGACATGCACACAACACGAAAGACATTTTTCGGAATAGGCTGTATCATCACCTCTTTAGTATACAGTCAAAAAGTCATCAGGAGAATCAATGAACGGCAAGAACAGAAAAAATATCCATCCCGGCCTTGCGGTCTCTCTTATGCTGAATACAGACCAGCGCCCGGAACCACTCGGAAGGAAGCAAGATCAAGCGGGAAAACGCAGGTGTTCAGCATGAGTTCCCTTGACAGGTCATCACGAAACCGGCTTACCGAAAAGCTCCTTCCCCACTTTGGCGGAGACACACTTTTTGATGCAATCGCCCGGTCGGTCTGCCGGGCCGGTTGCCTGCCGCGCAAGGAGCTGTACGAGGCGTGGGAGGTTGCACGGCGGGTGCGTCGCCGTTTCCGAGGCGGACGGATAGTGGATCTGGCCTGCGGTCACGGATTGCTGGCTATGATCCTCCTTCTGCTCGACGACAGCTCTCCCGAAGCCCTGGCAGTCGATAGGCGCATTCCGGAAAGCGCAGTGACCCTGGCACGAACACTGTCGGCAGAATGGCCGCGGCTTGTGGGGCGGGTGCGGTTTATGGAAACAGCGTTGGAGGAAATGCCGCTGCAAAAAGACGATGTGATAGTCTCCGTACACGCGTGCGGCGGACTGACCGATCTGGTCATTGAACGGGCAATGGCTGCCGGGGCACGGCTGGCGGTAGTGCCCTGCTGTCACAACCTTGACGGTGCTGACCTCGGAGGGCTGCAGGGGTGGCTGGACGGGCCGCTGGCAATGGATGCGGCAAGGGTCGCACGTCTACGCTCACACGGATACAAAGTCATTACCCAGCTTATTCCGGAGGATATCACCCGGAAAAACCGGCTGCTGCTTGCACAACCGGCAAGCTAATTCCACCTTTGCGAATTTCAACAGAAAGGCTACCCTGAACCCAACGGTCCCTTCGGCAAGCAGAAAAAAAGCCGCTTGAAAGCGGCTTTTAAAGTTATTGTTTGGTGCCGGGATTGTCCCCGGGCTGTTTTTTCTTTCCGTCACGCGGAAGTTGACAACTGTCCGACATTCAGGTCTGTACTCCCATCCTGGGCAGAATCCAACGATTGAGAACATACCAGACAACGATGATACCAATCAGATAAAGCCAATCCATATTTCTTCTCCTCTATGCTTCAGCTCCCTAGTGTTTGCCTGCTGATCGGTGTAAAATAACCTTTCTAATCAGCTATTTTGTACTATTTTAGCGTCCTTCGAGGTGGGCTTGCGGCACGATCTGTTAACCAGCCTTTTGATTTTACTCCAAAAATGCGAATTTTGCGCTACCATTTTCCCACAATGTAGAGTTCCCCTGCAAAC
>CAVVDU010000005.1:0-13623 GCA_963746935.1 uncultured delta proteobacterium
TATAGCCGATCTCGGCCAATCTTCAGGGAAAGAACCTGCTTAAATCATGAAATTTCAGGCCACGCCGCGGATTCCGGACGCACGAATACATCGATTCGTATGTGGTCAGCAGCACCAGAGCATTTCTGGCGGCAGTCCCACACACCAACAACTTTGCCATGGATTCACGTGCAATGACGGTGATCGAGCAAATTCTTTACCAAGTACATGGACGGAACTAACTGCTCCCCGCTCATGTCAAGCTGCCGAAGGAATTGGAGGTAAGCAGAAAGACACCAGACAACAGGCAGCTTTGCGACTCGAGCACCCATCAATTCATTATATTAAGATACTAATATATTTAGTTATTTAAGAGAAAGCTTATCGATATTTTTTTATCATATAGCATAACCTGTTAACACAGGTCAAGCTATTTGATAATCTTTTATCCATAACTCTTTGAACTCAAATCAAAATTGTTTCGGGCTGAACCCCAATGCCATATTTTTGCAGCGAGAATCAGAAGGGCCCGGGAAAGGCCTGCAGGGAAGGAAAGATAGGGCAACGACCACCAGAGAGGATAAACCATCTATGAGGAAGGGAAGAATATGTATAGCAGGGCAAATCTTTGAAGAGTTGCAAGAGAAGGGGTTAGGATGTAGCGCAGAAATGCCATGGACACGAGACGCCGCAGTCGGGGCACATCAAAGAGATCTATGTGCACTGGGAACGGCAAAGCATGAAAGCAGTCCCCCCCAGACCCCCGCTTGCTGGATCTGGAGTATGCTAACCGCACCGTCATTTTCCAGAACAACAGGACTCCTGCAGACGGAAGAGTGAGTCGCTCCATTTCAGCGACATGTCATTGGGAAAGAATTTGCTTGTACACATCAAGAGCACCCGGGAATGGACGCAGTGCCCGCGCAAAGATGCCAAGCGAGTACGCAATGGCAAGCCCGTAATTAGTTATGGGAACACCGGCTTGCTGACAACGGATAATGCGGGAAAGGACCTCTCGGCGGTTCCACATGCACGCACCACAGTGTACCGCAAGCTTGTATGAACTCAGATCTTCAGGAAAATCGTGTCCCTGCATATGGGTAAATTCGAGTTTTCCACCAACATACTGGCGCAGCCAGCGGGGAAGCTTAACCCTGCCAATATCCTCACCGATCGGATGATGGGAACAGGACTCGCAGATCAGCACCTTGTCTCCCGGGACAAGGTTTTCTATGGCAAGGGCGCCTCGTACGAATTCCACCAGATCGCCTTTGAAGCGGGCGAAGAGAATGGAGAATGAGGTCATGAGAACATCATCAGGGGTATCACCGGCAACCTTGAGAAAAGCCTGAGAATCGGTCACCACCAGGGCCGGTGGTCGCTTCAGACGGTCGAGAGCATCACGCAGCTCTCGCTCCTTGACCACCAGGCAGTAGGCATCATTATCAAGAATATCCCTGATCGACTGGACCTGGGGAAGAATGAGACGGCCCTTGGGCGCCTCCAGGTCGATCGGTATCACGAGAACCACCAGCTCGCCTGACGGAACAAGATCGCCAATAATTGCCGGTGCATTGATGAATTCTTCCGGAGCGGATCTTACCAGCGCCTCACGCAGGTCGAGGACTCCTTCTCCCCGGGCTGCGGACGTCTCGACACAAAGAATCTGAAGATCCTTGAGTCTGGCCTCTTGTGCGAGGTCGACCTTGGCAACATCCGTTTTATTGAAAACCACGATTACCGGAATCTTTCTTTCACGGAGTTCTGTAAGGATTGCCTCCTCAAAGTCTCCCCAATCACCTGCAACAGTGACGATAATTCCAACATCGGTGCGGTCAAAAACCTGTTTCGTTTTCTGCACCCTCATTTCTCCCAGTGCACCCACATCATCGATACCAGCGGTATCGATAAAGAGCACTGCACCAATGGGAAGCAACTCCATGGGCTTCTCAACCGGATCCGTTGTGGTTCCTGCTATGTCTGAAACTATCGAAACAGTCTGCCGGGTCAGGGCATTCAAGAGGGATGATTTTCCCACGTTCCTTCGCCCGAACAGCCCTATATGCAATCTAAAACCCTTGGGTGTATTCCTCATGGATGCTTATTCTCCTTCCTGAGCGGAGAGCCAAGTCGCGTTACATTCTCCGCTGACACCAGTTCGTCAAAATCCTCCGCGGTGAGCAATCCGCGATCTAACACTATGGAACGGACTCCTCTGCCGGAAGCCGTTGCTTCCGCAGCAATCTCCTGCGCAGCCTGATATCCGATTATGTCGATGAGCGCGGTAAGAGTTGCTGTCGCGCCATCGACGTTTCTGCGACACCTGGCTTCGTCGGCCTCCATCCCGGCAACACAAAACCTGCGAAGCACGGAACAGGCATTGGTCAACAGGTCAAGGCTCCCCAAGAGAGAGTCAGCGATGAGCGGCAGGAATGCGTTCAGCTCCAGGTTCCCCAATGAAGACGCAAATGTAATGGATTGGTCATGGGCCATGACAGCCATTGCAGCCTGCGATACTGCTTCAGGGATAACGGGATTGACCTTGCCCGGCATGATGGATGATCCTGCCTGACGAGGCGGAAGCCGAATCTCCCCGATGCCGGCATCAGGCCCAGAAGAGAGAAAACGCAAATCGCCGGATACCTTCAGCAGGTTACTGGCGCAGGCTTTTAGAATGCCGCTCACCTCAACGAATACATCATTATTTTGCGTCGCTTCGATGAGATTATCCGCCCTGGCCAGACCCAGTCCGGTTATGCTTCGGAGATTCTCGGTGACCTGGAAAATAAATTGCCGTGGGGCGGCAAGACCGGTACCTACTGCGGTGCCGCCCAAATTGAGCACCCGGAGTCGCTCTTCGCACTTGTAGATTCGCCAGCGATCCCTGCCAAAAGCCTCTGCATAGGCCGACATTTCACGCCCCAGGGTAATAAGAACCGCATCCTGCAACTGGGTTCGGCCGACCTTGACAACATGGGCAAACAGCTTTTCCTTGTTCTGGAATTCTTCCAGTAGAGCCACAACTTCCCTCTCAAGGGCACGAAGCCGATTGATCGCAGCTACCTTGAGAGCGGTGGGATAGGTATCGTTTGTTGACTGGTGGAGATTGATGTCTTCCAGAGGGCTCACGCTGTCATAATCTCCCGGTCTTTTCCCAAGGAGTTCAAGTGCACGGTTTGCCAGGACCTCGTTGACATTCATGTTGGTCGAGGTCCCCGCCCCTCCCTGAAGAGCATCGACAACGATGTGGGCATCCAACTGCCCTTCCATCATCTCCGTACAGGCCGACTCTATAGCAGCAGCCTTGTCGTTATCCCACCAGCCAAGCCCATGATTCGTTCTGGCACAGGCAAGTTTCACCGCGCCATAGGCATGTATCAGTGCGGTGTTCACAGGACGTTGGGAAAGAGGGAAATTCTCGATTCCGCGAACGGTGTGGATTCCATAGAGTGCATCTGCGGGGACTTCCCGCTCACCGAGCAGGTCTTTTTCAGTGCGATAGTTTGTCATTGTCTCGTCATGATCATCGGGAATCCGCCCCCCGGCGAACCGGGGGACATTCTGGAAATTGTCTTAGAAATAGATATCGTGATCTCCACTCTCTTTGATAGCTTTAAGGCGATTCACCACCATATCCTTCGTATCCCCATCCGCAAGCCTTGAAAGCTCGTCGGCTATGAGCCTCTCTCCCACCTCGCGCGTTTCCGGTGACGCATAGTCAACCAGATATTCCTCGAGGGTAAGAAGAGCGTTGGGAGTACAGTATTCCTTGATAAAGCCGGGAACACTGAATTCCATAAAGTGCTCACCCGTTCTACCGAGACGATAGCAGGAAGTACAGAAGCTTGGCACGTAGCCATCAGCCATCAGCTCCTGCATAACCTCGTCCAGGGAGCGGACATCACCAAGGGAAAATTGTTCACGTTCCATAACCTGGGCATCCCCCACCTCGGTATATCCACCCAGTTCGATCCGGCTACCTGCATCGATCTGTGAAACACCGAAAGACATACATTCCCGTCGCAGTTCGGCGTTTTCACGGGCAGTCAGTATCAAGCCGGTATATGGGACAGCAAGTCGAAGAACAGCAATAAGCTTTTTGAACTCAGCGTCATTCACCAGGTACTTTTCGTCAATATCGACACCGGACGCCGGTCTGAGGCGCGGGAAGCTGATGGTATGAGGCCCGACATTATAACGATCCTGCAAATAGAGGGCATGGGTGACAAGACTCATAACCTCGAACTTCCAGTCGTACAAACCGAAGAGGACACCAAGTCCCACATCGTCGCAGCCAGCCTCAAAAGCACGGCTCAAGCCGTCTAGACGGTACAGATAGTCCCCTTTCCGGGTATTGGCCGGATGGATTTTGGCATAGGTATCATGATGATAGGTCTCATGGAAGATCTGGTACGTTCCGATTCCTGAAGCCTTAACAGTTGCATATCCCTCGTGGTCAAGGGGAGCAGCATTGATGTTGACCCTACGGATCTCACCATGTCCCACTTTGGTTTCATACACAGCACGGACACTATTGGCTATAAATTCAGCATCATAGGCTTGGTGTTCTCCGAAAACCAGAATGAGCCTCTTATGACCCTTGCTTTCCAGTGCTTCCACCTGCTGGCGGATTTCCGTGTCACTCAGCGTACGTCGGATTGCAAGGGTGTTGCTCCGTTTAAAGGCACAATAGGAGCAATCATTAACACATTTGTTCCCGATATAGAGAGGTGCGAAGAGAACAATGCGATTACCATAGACGTTCTTCTTCAACTGCCGTGCCGTTTCGAAAATTTCTTCATTCAGCTCAGGAGTATCGGCACGAAGCAGAACTGCGGTTTCCTCGACACTAAGGGCTTCCTTTGCAAGACTCTTGGCGATTATCTCTCGAACACGCGACGTATCTGGACGCTTTCCGGCAAGCAGACCATTGATAAAGTCTTCGTTGATAAAATCAACTGCGCGTTCACTCAATTTCAAAGATGGCATTCCACTCATGTCTATACTCCTCTCGTATTCTATACGGCTCGCGTCTTCTTATTGGCCGAATCTCCACGGCCCACTCCGATTACTCTGCCCATGGCACTGATGCTATTTTTTATGCGACTGTTACTCTCGTCAGCATTCTCATCGCAACTGGCTTTTGCAGGATAAATTTCATATAATTCCCGGTATTTTTTTGGGGTAAGGTTCGGCATGACGATGTTTGCCCCGCGTGACAGACCGTGCACCCGCCCCTCCACACGATTAATGGTAGCCAAGGCCGTAGTACTGGGAATATTGATTAGCGGGCAGATAATTCTGGTTAAAGCAACTACCTTGCATGTCATGAGTTCCGTGCCCGGCACCTGTTCCCCGGAAGGGCAAAGGTGCTCCTCAGAAGACATCCCAAGCGGGGTCCCAGGATGAGGGATATACGGACCAATGCCGATCATGTCGATATCGTATTCTTTGAAAAGCAGGATATCGTTTGCCAGGTCATCGAAAGATTGCCCGGGGATTCCCACCATGATTCCGCTCCCGACCTCATAGCCAATTTCCCGAAGACCACGAAGAATTTGGAATCTGTCGGAAAATCGTCCGGGGAGAGGTGGATGGATGCGATCATACAACTCTCTGTTTGATGTTTCAAAGCGAAGAAGATAGCGGTCCGCCCCAGCCTGATGCCAGGCAATGAGATCAGCTTCGTCCCTCTCACCCAGGCTCAACGTAATCGCCAGGTTCGTTTCGCGCTTAATCCGGGTTAAGATGACGCTCAACCATTCGCGGGTGATGCCGTAATCTTCGCCTGCCTGAAGAACAACCGTGCCGTAGCCAAAATTTACCGCCATCTGCACGCAGTCCATGATTTCATCAGCAGTCATCCGATAGCGACAAACCTCCTGGTTCCCGACTCGAATCCCACAGTAGCCGCAATCACGCGCACAGAAGTTGGACACCTCGATCAAACCTCGAAGATGCACCTCTTCACCCACATTGTCCCGACGTACCTCATCAGACAGATGCCACAACTTTTCGAGATTTTCCTGATCATCCGATTTCAACCACTCGAGTATCTCGTTCTTTTCCATTCTTTCTCCGGATGGTTCCAGGCATTTCGCTCTAGCAACATTGATGATTGATGTTTCTCTTTCGCGTATATTACATTCTCATAGGAGAATCGAGAATTCTTTGACCTGAGTCAAATTTTACACTTTTGCTATAATTTATCAGAATTTAAAAACCAACCACCACCGACATTACTACGGTAAAAAGAAGAAAGTTCATAAATTCAGTTTGTGTCAGATTATAACTGAAATAAAACGTTGTTAAGTTCTATGGTTAAACAGTTAATATCATTATATCCTGATAATATAACAGCAATCCTGTAGCTCTATATATCAAGCTATTAACAATCCTAAAGCATCATGGCACTGCCAGAGTTGAGATGATATAGAGATGCTACTAAGCCACCTTGTCTTGTTTCTGACACAAAATCATATAAATGTTAGAATAAAATAGTCTATCAGAAGATTAACTGATCACTATTCCCACGTCAGAACAAACCAAAAAGAACTGCCAATGATTACACTTGTTAATCTTCAACAAAAAAACGGCCGGATGATAACCATCCGGCCGTTTTTTCACTTCTTTGATCTCGTATCAAATCAAGTTACATTTCAAAACGAGAATACTACATGATCAAACTTACCCCCCAAGCTTGGAGCGCTTGAAGTAGTGGGTGTGGAGGAGGTGATGAGACTTTTCGCTCAGCGGCTTGCCGAGGAATTTCTCATACAGTTCAATGATGTAGGGGTTTTCATGGGACTTACGGAGTTTCTTGCCTGCGTCCTCATCGTAGAGAACCTTGGTTCTTTTCTTGAGGACTTCGATATCACCATGGTGATACGGCTGACCGCCACCGCCGATGCAGCCGCCGGGGCAGGACATGATTTCGATTGCATGATACTCGGATTTGCCGGCGCGTACTTCTTCAAGAAGTTTACGTGCATTGCCGAGTTCGTGTGCAATACCAATGTTCAGAGTGTGAGGACCAACCTGAACTTTTGCAGAACGAATGCCCTCCATACCACGGACGGCTTCAAAATTTACATTTTCAAGTGTCTGACCGGTAGCAAGTTCATATGCGGTTCTCAGAGCTGCTTCGATAACACCGCCGGTTGCACCGAAGATCGGAGCAGCACCGGTGGACTCACCGAGAGGATTATCGAAATCTTCGTCAGGAAGTGCAACGAAGTCGATGTTCATACGCTTGATGAGGCGTGCGAGCTCACGGGTTGTAATGGAGTAATCAACATCAGGGTTGCCGTTGACTTTGAATTCCGGACGCTCACACTCGTACTTCTTGGCGAGGCAAGGCATAATGGAAACAACTACCATCTTCTCTCTCGGTATTCCGAGGAGGTCAGCATAGTAGGATTTTGCGATGGCACCGAACATCTGCTGCGGAGACCGTGCAGATGAAGGAACGTCAAGGAGGTCCGGGAACTGATGCTCGAAGAACTTGACCCATGCAGGACAGCAAGAGGTAAGGATCGGCAGTCTGACAGTCTTGTCGCCATCAAGATAACGGGTAAGACGATCAAGGAACTCGGAACCTTCTTCCATAATGGTAAGGTCGGCTGCGAAATCGGTATCGAACACGTGGTCGAAACCAAGTCTGCGAAGTGCAGCAGCCATTTTGCCGGTTACGGAAATACCGGCTTCCATTCCGAGGTCTTCACCAAGTGCAGCACGAACTGCCGGAGCAGTCTGAACAACGGTGACTTTATCGGGATCGGCGATGGCATTGACAATTTCCCAGGTGTGATCACGCTCAACAAGAGCGCCAACCGGACAAACTGCAGTACACTGACCACAGAAAACACAGACGGAATCTTCCAGGTTCATTTCAAATGCAGGAGCAACAACAGAGGTGAAGCCCCTGTTTACGCCGGACAGACAGCCAACGGTCTGTACCTCGTTGCACATGGTTTCGCAACGACGGCACATGATGCATTTATCCATATCGCGAACGATAGCGGCGGAGATATCCTTACGATAGGTGGACATGATACCTTCGTAACGAACTTCTTTGATACCGAATTTCTGGGCAATATCCTGAAGATCGCACTCGCCGGACTTCTGACAGACCAGGCAGTCCTTCGGATGGTCTGACAGGAGCAGTTCGAGAACGGTTTTACGGGCATTGAGAACCCTCATGGTGTTAGTTTTCACTACCATGCCGTCAGTGATAGGGGTGGCGCAAGCCGGTGCAAGATTCTTGCGGCCTTCCACCTCGACCACGCACACACGACAGGAAGCAGCCATGTTGTTCACGTGCAGTTCCTCGAGGTTAAGGAAGCAAAGAGTAGGAACATCAATGTTTAGTTTCTTGGCAGCGTCAAGGATCATGCTGCCCTGCGGGACTTCGGTTTCTTTACCGTCAATGGTAATTTTCAGCATAGACATGTATATGAGCTCCTTTCACTTATTGTTTAACAATCGCGTCAAACTTACACTTGTCGACACATGCGCCGCACTTGATACAGGCAGCCTGGTCGATCACGTGGGCTTCCTTCACCTTGCCGGAAATACAATTTACCGGGCATACACGAGCACAGAGGGTGCAGCCAACGCACTTGTCAGCGACAATGACGAACTCGAGCAGGTTCTTACAAACACCGGCAGGACACTTCTTGTCACGAACGTGAGCAAGATATTCGTCGGCAAAGGTATTCATGGTGGACAGAACCGGGTTAGGCATGGTCTGGCCGAGGCCACAAAGTGCCGTGTCCTTGATATTCATAGCGAGGGTCTTCATTTTTTCAAAATCTGCTTCGGTACCTGTACCATTGGTGATTTTTTCAAGGGTCTCCCAAAGACGCCTGGAACCAATACGGCAGGGGGTACACTTTCCGCAGGTCTCATCCATGGTGAAGTCGAGGAAGAACTTGGCGATGTCGACCATACAGGTATCTTCGTCCATGACGATCATGCCGCCGGAGCCCATCATGGAGTTTTTAGCAAGGAGGTTGTCGTAATCGATGGGTACATCAGCGTCTTTATAAGTAAGAGCACCACCGGAAGGACCGCCGGTCTGAACAGCCTTGAACTCTTTTCCGTCAGGGCAACCGCCGCCGATTTCGAAGATGATTTCCTTCAGGGTGATGCCCATCGGTACTTCGATGAGACCAACGTTGGTGATCTTGCCCGCCAGTGCGAAAACCTTGGTTCCCTTGGACTTCTCGGTTCCGATGGAAGAGAACCAATCAGCGCCCTTTATAAGAATGGCCGGGATGTTGGCAAAAGTTTCAACGTTGTTGACGATGGTCGGCTTGCCCCAGTAGCCGGAGTTGGCAGGAAAGGGGGGCTTGGTGTAAGGCTCGCCGCGGCTTCCTTCCATGGAACGGATGAGAGCGGTTTCCTCACCACAAACAAACGCGCCTGCGCCGTACTTCAGTTCGATGTCGAAGCTGAAATCGGAACCGAAGATGTTTTTGCCGAGCAGGCCATATGCACGAGCGTCGTTGATAGCCATGATGAGGCGCTTAATGGCAAGAGGATACTCTGCACGGATGTAGACAACACCGATGGATGCGCCGATTGCATACCCGCAGAGCGCCATTGCCTCAACGATTGAATGCGGGTCGCCTTCGAGGACTGCGCGGTCCATGAATGCACCGGGGTCGCCTTCGTCGGCATTACAAACGACATATTTCTGGTCGGACTGGTTCGCAGCTGCAAAACTCCATTTAGTACCGGTAGGGAAACCGCCGCCCCCACGGCCACGGATCCCGGATTTCTTCATTTCATCGATAATCCCGGCCGGAGTGCTTTTCGTAATGGCGTTGGCAAGTGCCTCGTAGCCTCGTACGCCGATATAATCCTCTATATTCTCAGGATCGATAAAGCCGCAGTTTCTGGTGGCAATTCTAAGCTGTTTTTTCGTTGAATCCATTCTCGAACTCCTCCCCTATTTTATAATTCAACCCTGTTATAGTTAACGGGAATCACGGTGCCGGTAACTTCACCGTTCTTCAAGTACTTCTGCACCAGTTCCCTGGCTCCGGTCTCATCCAGCTTGCCGAAACAGACAGGGTCTTTGCCGGGCAGGGTTACGACAACAGTCGGCTCAGAGTGACAGTAGGTCATGCAACCGGACTGCATGTATTCAACGTTGCTGACACCTTGCTTTGCTGCTTCGTCCTTCATAGCTTCCAGAACTACCTTGCCTCCGGATGCGATGCTGCAGGTAGCAAGGGAGACGTTAACGACAATCTTGTCCTTTTTGGCTGCTACTTTGGCCTTGGAATCTGCCTGCAACGCCATGAGATCCGCCACAGATGATATTTTTGCCATGATCTAACTCCTTCGGTTCTATTGAATTAATATTCAGCGATGATTGATTTGACTTGATCAGCCGACACATGGGCATAGACCTTCTCGCCGATCGTCAGGATCGGGGCCAAGGCGCATGCACCAACGCAGCGGAGGCAATCGATGGAGAACTTACCATCCGGCGTAACTTCGCCAACCTCAATATTCAGTGATTCCTTGAAGGCTTCGACGACTTTTTCAGCGCCCTTGACGAAGCAGGCAGTACCCATGCAGATAGAGATGGGATATTTGCCCTTCGGAACCATGGTGAAGAAGGTGTAGAAACTTACAACACCATAAACCTTGGCCAGGGAAACGTCCATGTAGTCAGCAACGAATTGCTGAACTTCCTTGGGCAGGTAGCCGAAAAGGCTCTGTGCTTTGTGAAGCACGGTAACTAAGTGACCTTCTTTCGTGGGGAGCTGATTGACGAACTCTTCCAGCTCCTTGTAAAGCCCTGAAGGTAGCGTTGCACGATCCGGAAGTCTGCAGTCCCCTGTTAACGAACACGTTGATCCTGATTGCATAATTGTTGACCTCTCCTTTCGTTTTTAGCCAAATGGGAAGCTTGGCCTGTGTTTTACCTCAACAAACAATCACCCAAACAACAAAGGCAACTCAATGTGTTTAAGCAAGTGCATTCATTGTCCTACTGAACGAAAATTCTGGGGACGACATTGTCAGGCCGCAGATATTCCCGCAAAAAAGTTGGGTTTTAAAAGATGCAGATAGAATGAAGTTTGACATTTTCAGGAAATGCCCCGGAAGAACGACAAGGTTACTAAAGCCAGTAATGCCGCAGGCAGGACGTACATCAACATCAAATGACATCGATTTACAGGCCACGCGGCACTTCATCATAAGTCCAACTATTTGTCAAGGGTAATTTTCTCCCTTTAACATGTCGATAAATCAAATCTTTAAAACAATTTTATATCTACGTTCCAAGGAGGTTGGGCCTCTAAGGATATCCATGGTCACCATGAATATAGAGAAGAAACCGTATGATGATTTTTATTTGCACATTGATACATTTTTTTACAAAAAATCTCAACGATGGCCAGCAATCGCGCGTTTCTGTCTCTGCGCAAGAAGCCACCTTGCATTAGAGTATCCGGCAGTCAAGGCGTAATTTTCTGTCTGAACGTAGCAGTCCCAGGTAATGAAACCCTGGATACGTATATTTTGAATTACTGGAAGAGAGGTGAGAATCTACAGGCTGGTTTTAACTCGCCGAACCGTTGTTTTACCGGAATTTTTTTCTTTTTACAGGAAGGATTTCACCATAACTAAAATTATTTGTCAAGGCAAAATAATTCGATAATTCAAGCAAAAACAGCACATGAAGAAGTGTCCTGCGAAAACATAACATACCTGGCTCCATAATGAACATTCAACTGCATATGCAATATATTTACAGCCCATCCAGGCCTGGTTTCCTCTGTATGGTTTTCGCTGGTAAAGCGGTTATACTGATCTAGCAGGCAGCAGTATTATGTAAATACAACAGAAGCTGCTTCTTTCTTCCTTGGAGTACGATATGCTGCGATTTCTGCAATCCATTTTCAGCCGAGGTGCCAAACAAGAGAAATATCCGGAAACAACTGTACGGGCAGCCATCGAGCGGGTTGCAGAAAAAATTGACCCATGGCTTACAGCTGCTTCGGACTATAAATACAAACTTCGTCCGGCCGTTATTCTTTCCCTTGATCATGCAGCAAAGCTGGTAAGCAGACTGCCTCCCCCGATCCCCATAGAATTCGGCCCTAATGGGTCATGCGCCTCGCTTGCTGTATTTTTTGCCTCCACATCTGAAATGCTGAACACTTTCAAAAGAGATCGGGACCTTACCGGTTATCTTAGGGATCGCAAACCATCCTCAAAACTGATTACTGCTCTCTTGATGATGGAAAAGTCAGAAAAAACAATATTCGGCGCAGAACTGTCAGGGAATGTGGTTGTGAGGGACGTTGCCCAGTCTACCGTTACGTTCCTGAACCAGCGGTTCCTCGAACCTGCGGATACTGAAAAAGAAACGCGTCGAAAACTGGAAGTCAGGGCTTTTGACCATCTCCTGAGACTTGCCCACAGGCGGGTATTCACTGCAAAATCAGTGAGGAAAGACCTGGAAAAAAGCCGGACACTTCTTCAATCAAAGCTTGATTTACTGAAAAGGACTGAAGGAAACCCTCACGACCCCCTATCCAGCAATATTCCCAGTATTACCGAGACTGAGGAGCAACTGGTCCAGGTTGAAGCAAAGTTGAACGAGCAAGGCAGCGAAGACAAGATACTCGACGTCTATCTTGATATCGCGATCGAAATTCTTTCCCACCCCGAGGAAAACCTGTGGGAAACAACGCAACAGATGATACTTGACCAGAGGGGGATCATGCGGGCCCAACCAAAAGAAAATTACAGCGAGTTTACTTTTCAAGAACTATGCAACTCTGACGGCCAACGATGGGTGATGTTTTTGGTTACCCTTCCTGTCGATGACTTACGAAAAATTTGCGGATAATGCTTGTCTACAGCAGAGCGACGACCTTACCTACAACCGTTTCAGCTGTCAGCCCCGAGGAGTCCGCTGCTCCGTCAAAACGTAATTCTGAGTATATTTGCACTGCTGTTTCCGGGGACCCGTTCCATTGGAAGCAAAAACGGAAATTATCGCCAGGGATGCCTGGCTGACGCTCATTATCAACTTCCTGGCCGGATTTTCTCAACAAAGCCATGCCGACACCAACTGGTGTTGAACAACTTCTTTCGATCGCAGAAGACCAGGGAATTCCGCCTCCGACAACCCCTGAAGAGCAGCCGACCTAACCCAAACTAAAATCGTCAACACCGTTCCGCAATCATTCATTACTTGACATCTCCCCGGACACCCTCCGGCACCACTTTCAACGAAACATCTTTGCCCGACGCCGCCAGTGCATGTTTCGCCGCTGTCACAATACCGCCGCAACAAGGCACCTCCATCGCCAACACGGTGACATTCTTAATCATAGCAATCAAAAATACAGTGGGAACTTCTACTATCAAGGATATCCAAGGAAAGTGAAAAAGCAGGAAGATAACAAGGATCGGAAGGTTTTCTGCATGTTTTTTATTCATTCGAGAATTATGGCTTCTTGCTATTGCAGTCTCAACCCCAAGCACCTGCTCATGAAGTTGAAGGTAGCCAGTCATGCGTAACAGGCAAAAATCCGCAGCCTGACTCAATTCCATCGTCAACAGACTAAAAAAGGGGTCACAGTACCCTGTAACCCCTTTACTTAGAAA
>CAVVDU010000006.1:0-36622 GCA_963746935.1 uncultured delta proteobacterium
ATCTCCCCCGGTATTGTGGACAGTCTGAAAAGCTGCTACAAACGTAGCAGGAGGGACTGTCATGGTATCGAAGAGGAAGTCGTACACCCGCGAGTTTAAACTTGAAACGGTCAAGTTGGCCACAGAAACTGATACCAGCGTGAGCCAGATCGCACTGGAAATGGGTATCCATCCCAATACGCTCTACAAATGGATTCGCGAGCTCTCAGCCAAGCCTGAAGAAGCATTTCCGGGCAAAGGATACGTTGCCTCTGACGCTGAGATGATCCGTCAGCTCAAGCGGGAAAACGAGCGGTTGAAGATGGAGCGTGACATCCTAAAAAAAGCAATGGCCATCTTTTCGAAAGATCCGAGCTGATCTTTCCGTTCATCTGTCATCTTCAGACCGAGTTCCCGGTCTCGGTCATGTGCAGCGTTTTTCATGTCTCCAGGAGCGGCTATTATGCTTGGCTTCGCAGGCCCGAAAGCCAGAGAAAGACACAAGACAAAGCGTTGTCCCAGATGATCAAAGAGATCCACCAGGAAAGCAACGGCGAATATGGCAGTCCGAAGATCCACCAGGAACTGCGTCGTCGTGGCAAACGTTGCGGGCGCAAACGGGTTGCCCGCCTGATGAGAAAAGATGGCCTGAAAGCCAAAACAGTACGTAAATTCAAGGCAACCACCAATTCGAACCACAGCTTGCCGGTGGCTGCCAACCTGCTTGACCGTGACTTCTCGCCAGCAGAGCCGAACAGGGCCTGGGTAGCGGATATCACCTACATATGGACGAACGAAGGGTGGCTGTACCTTGCTGTCGTCATCGACCTTTTTTCACGCGCTGTTGTTGGGTGGTCGATGTCGGAGCGCATGACACGCAATCTCGTCATGGATGCCTTTACTCTCGCTGTGAAACGACGTAATCCCCCACCAGGCCTGATTCATCATTCAGACCGGGGATCGCAGTACGCAAGCGCTGATTTCCAGAGCCTGTTGATCAGATACGGCGCAATTTGCAGCATGAGCCGCAAAGCCAACTGCTGGGACAATGCCCCAGCTGAAAGCTTTTTCGGGTTGTTGAAAAGAGCTCTCGTTTTTCACAGCCACTATCAAACCCGTGCCCAAGCACGGCAAAGCATTTTCGACTACATTGAGCGGTTCTATAACCGCAAGAGGATTCATTCTTCGCTGGGGTATCGGACCCCATTCGAGGTCGATCAACTCAGACTTGCAGCTTAATCTACTGTCCATGATTCCGGGGCAAATTCAGGCATTTGTTGCGCTTCCATATGTCGTTGATTCTCTTTGCGACAATATGTTCTGGTTTTTTGGCGACGCGAATTATGCTTGCCTTGAATCTGCATAACGTGTTGGTTCGCTATCCGCTTGCAGTTATCTTCGCCTATTCCATCTTCTTCATATCAGTGAAACTCTGGCTAAAATATGTTGCATCCTCCCCAACACACAAGGTGTATGACAATTCACCCGATTTGCTTGATGTGCTTCCTGACATGCCGATTTCAGGCCCGTCAGGCGGCAGTTTTCACGTCGGTGATGTGTTTCAAGGCGGCGGCGGAGAGTTCTCCGGTGCTGGAGCGTCTGGAAGTTTCGGGGATGTTCAAGTTGGACTTACGGACTGCGGGACAGACGTACTTTCAGGTGCCATTGACGCGGGCGGTGGCATCGGCGATACGGTTGGGGAAGTTGCTGGTGAAGCCGTTGCATCAGCCCTCGGCGACGAGGGAGGAGTCGTGGCTTTGGTTGTTTTCGCACTTCTGGCCGCGATCATGGCGGTGGTCGTGGGTGCTGGCGTCTATCTGGTATACGAAGCTCCATTTATACTCTCTGAAGCAGCGTTTGAGTTTGTCCTCGCAGCAAGTCTTATCCGAGGAACACGACGAATCGATAGCGCTGACTGGATGGGAAGCGTTTTCAAAACGACAAGTATACCGTTTGCCATAACACTAGCATTGACGTTCCTTGTCGGGTATCTCATGCATCATTATTTCCCAGACGTGACACGCATTTCTGAACTTTTCTCGCTGCTGTGATACAAAATTCTGGGAGGGCCGAACCATGGGCTGCACAGGACTTCGTTCTACTCCGCCAGTGCGCCCCGAACACGTTTCACGAGGATAAATATTATGGAGCTATATAACTTTACGTTTCATTTGAAAGAAATTGTTAAGCTACATCGTTTGGAGATGGAAGCGGAAATATCGCCGGGTTTTCAAAAGAAGTTCTTTAGTCGCGCCTCTCAAGCGAAACGTTCGGTGCACAAGATATGATTCAACAAAAGATTCCAGTTATATTTAGAGTACTGATCGCTCTTTTGTTTGACGGATTAATTGCTTTTGGACCAATTGCTCTTGGACTCTATTTTAGAAAACCTGAGTCTTCTATTTTATTCGTAATTATCCCTGGAATATTATGGCTTATTATTTACCATAATTTTCTTTTATGGCGATTGGATTGTTTTTGGAATTTAAAAAGTATGCAAAACAGGACTGACAAACCAGATAATCCAGATAATAATCGTCACTTTAATACAGTGAAGGGTTGGTTTTATTGGAATTTGCTGGGCAGAGATATTGAGAATTAAGCACCGATCAAATCGCTAAACTCGGGTTGCCAAAAGCCGCGCCGCTTCGCTCTGCAACTTTTGGCAACCGGTTAGCTCAAACGTTACCCAGAAAAAGGTTAATCAGGGGGAATTCCCGGTCTTACCTGTTTACCCGAATCAAGAAAAAACTATCATGGGAGATGTAGCGTGAAGAGAATAACATGCATGGTAATTCTATCTGTCTTTTTGTTTTCTGGCCTATCCTTTGCCGGTGTAAGCGCAAATGAATTAAAAGGAGAATGGTCACTTGCAGGTGTTTCATCTACTGCAACCGCGAAGGTTGAACCATGGCAATACACTCCGATGTCTTGGAAATTTCTTAATCAAAATGAGATAATATTAAAAACAGGCTATATTGAAAGTAATTTCACATATAGTATTGAAGGCAATGATATCAAGATGACTATTATGGATGTAACAACGACTTACACTGTTGAACAGATAACGATAAATTCGATGGTTTGGCATAATCCTGCAATGAACAATTACTACCATCTAAAAAAAATACAATAACACCTCCAACACCGGACCAGCATGAGCGCTGGCGGTGAACTTAACATTGAATTTACGAAAGGTAGACCATGAAAAAGGTTTTTTTTCTGTTTATATTGCTGTTTTCGTTGGCATCACCGGCAATTGCTGAAATGCACAAAAGCTTAAGCGCTATAGATTGGACTGGAAGCAAAATTGAATTGGATAACGTAAATGTAAATAGTAAATATGGTTCCTCACACATATCTGTGCATGAAGCACGTGCACTCAGAGCGCTTCCCCTTAAAGGTGCGCCACTGTGTGATATACTAAATACTAAATAAACAAAATACTATGTTGCTTATACAGATAAGTTACGATTAAAAGGTGCTCAGCTACTGGGTGAATTTAGGTAATAGGCAAAACAGAAAGTAATATGCTCTGCCGGGTTCATCCATGCGAGATCGTCCGGGATCGGCGTTTGGGGTAGCGACTACCAAAAGTTTGTCACCGATGATACCAGCGGTGTAAGTGAGGATGTGGGAAGGATGCACTCCTGTGCGATAGATCACGCGGAACGTCTTCGCCGACTCAGGAGTGAGGGAGGTCAGGCATGATGAGAAAGGTTGTCGCAACACAGACAAGTTCAGCGCTGCTGGTAGCCGTATTATTACTCCTTCCAGCAACTTTTCTGTCCGGGTGCGCTACAGGCACATTGACTGAGAGGGGGATGCTGCCAGACGTCGTGGGTCGCCGTCCCCCAATAGTCGATCTCGGCCCTGAATTGGTTCTCCTTGATCAGCAGAATGAATTCACCGTGGGATTTTTATCATATACTCCCGCCACCAGCCTCATCGACAGGGATGGTAACGCTCACCTGTTCATAATCGATAAAAAGAAGCAGCTTCATCATGTCGAAGTCCACGGTGACACGGTTTTCGCCCGAGAGCTTCTGGGGGTGGTCGAGTCTGTCAATGACCTCGCTTTTGATGCGGTAGAGCATCCATCTGGCAAACTTCGTGTCCTGACGGGCGACCAGGAGTTCATCCGCGCCTCCCCAACGGGGCCATGGGTCGAAATCAAAGGAAACCGTTGTACTCGGTTTGTGACCGCAGGCGATGACCTTTTCTGTGCTTGCGTGATCAAAGGCGAAGAAATTGGGGCACCCAAGCGAACCGATTACTATTTTTTCATGCTTGAAGGTTTGCCCCTATTCTGGTGGTCCAATGTGCATGCCTCCAAGATTGTTCTGGCCCATGAATCCGGTGATGCCTGGGCCATTCGCGCCGTGCTGGACCCGGAAACTAATCTGGATGCAGACGATGACTTCATGGTGGGAAGCGACGGCCGAGGAATTATTCATTTTCTTTACAGCACATCGCGCGGTGGGGGTGTGGGTATGTATGGAATAGGAACAAGAGGAGGGGGAGGTAAGACAACAAGCCCGACCCCTGAACTGCGGTACGCCCAAGTCGCTATCGACCAACTCCTACCGCTCTCTGTGAATGCCCAAGACAAGGAATTGAGTGCGGCTGGTGCAAAGAATCCATTGTTGCCAATTCACAGTACCCCCATCTCCACCCTACCCAAGCAGATAAGCCAAAAGGGAATAGAATCATTCACTCTATTGGAAAGGCAGTTTGCTGTTACATTAAGTCCATTCGCCAGGCAGTTTGTTGTTAATAATTCAACAGGAGAGATTAAGGGTCTGATGCATATTAGGGGGGGTACTCTTGATGATGGTGTACGGAAATTGAGCTTCGAAGGCGAAAGGGCTTTTTTGGAAGTCAATATCCGCAACGGGGTCTGGGGAAGAGACATCGACATTGTAGCTGCTCAAGAAGTGCCGGATTCTACCTACACATGGTGGGAAAAGGAAGGTTCTTTGATAAAAATCGATCCCACGGGCAACTTTCATGCACTGTTAATGAATTCCCAAAAAGGAGGCTGGACACCTGATTATTTCATAAACTATCTCCTAAAGGACGGCACCAATTGGTCTGCACCATTGAAACTAGGGAAAATTGTTTGGCGTGGATTCTACACGCTGGCCGTGGACCAAGGTGGTAGTGCCTTTGCTGCTTGGTTAAATGAGAAAGGTTGTTTCGTCGGTCGCTGGATCAGGCCGCATGCCCCCTCTACAAAAAAGCAAATATTGGAGTAATTATAACACTTTTTAACACCATAATTTTCAAGACCAATTTCTACTTGTGCATAAATATTAGCGATATCAATTATCGCTCAAAATTCAGGTTTCCCATGCAAATCTGTGCAAGGAAGCAGGCATGGGTAAGTCTCCCATACAGTGATAGAGATTCAGGATATAGTTCTTTGCCGATCTGAAGCCGTAGGCCCGATGACTGATGACCTTGGCCTTGTTGTTGAGCCCTTCGACAGCACCATTTGAGATAGGCATATCGAAATACGAGAGGATATTTTTCTCATGCCGTTTCAGCAGGAGAGCAAAGTCCTGTATAGGCTTGATCTTTGACTCCATAGCCAGCCCGAACCAGTGCTCCATGAACTTTGCCGCTACATCCCTGGTCGTCGATTGCCAGAAGTCACGAAACGACTCCTTGAGCAGATAGGCCCGATGGATCTTCAGGTTCAGCGTTTCCAGGAAACTGAGAGATGCCTTTTGTCTGTCCGTAAGGTTCCACGGGTTCTTGAGCCAGATATAGCGGGTGCCGGCCAAGACGCCCTTGTGCTCCTGCTCCTTCTCGGCAACTTCCTGGCGTCTGACTTTGTCTACTGCCTCGGTGAGCTGCCGAATGATGTGGAACTTGTCGAACACCAGGGTTGCCTGCGGAACTCTGACCTTAATCGCTTCGATGTAAGACGGCCACATGTCGCAGCAGATACCGACAAGCCTGGTTGTCCGTTCGGGGCCGAAGAAATCAAAGAACGCGGAGAGTGTATCCCTAGTCCGCCCTTCACCGCTCCAGATAAGGGTTCCAGTTCTCAGGTCATAGACGTTGGTGAGATACACATGGCCCTTCTGCCGAGAAATCTCATCAATGCCGATGTGGGTGATGCAACTCAAATCCCTGCGTCCAAGACCAAAAGCAACCGCATAGGTGACAGCTGCGGCGACCGTGCCCCAAGAACACTGGAACTGCCGTGCCACCTGGAGCCAAGGTAACGACTTTGCCCATGTGGCAATTGCCACCGCAAAGGCCTTGGTCAAGCGCTTCTTTCCTGCTGCCCATGGCATGCTCTCAACATGAACAGACTTGCACTCAGGGCACGTGACACGGCAGGGAGCATAGACCAGGGTCACAGGTATCGCCCACAGGGGCACATGGCGAAATTGTCTTTCAGAGAGAGTATCCCGGTAGTCACCGGGACTGCCACACACCCCGCAGAGGGGATGGTAACGTAGGTCAGGAACGATAGTAACAACCAGTTCGGAACCCGCCTTTTTGACAGATTCAATGCGAAATCCTTGCATCTCAAGGGTCTCGCGGATAAGCTGTTGGACAAGCATGGGTTCCTCCTGCAGATAGGTATGGTTGGTCGCGCTTCCATAACTACCTGATGGAACTCATGCTTTCAATTTTTTACACGTGCTGTTTATGCACAGATGTCTGAGACGAACCGTAAATATAGCTCTGGTCTCATGTTCTATCTGGGTGGCCGTAACTTGGTTGTCGAATGGGAAAAGATAAAACAGATAAAGTTGCAGAGGCCAAAACAAAATTCAAGAAAAGGATACACAAATGCTGACCTGGAGTTGATTAATGGTGAAAAACATAACTTCTTTGTGTTTGCAGATTTTGAAGTATCCGGCATCGACTCCATCAATAAAAAGAAACGCTCTATAAACCTTATTGAATTACGGGAAATTTATTTCTAGCTCATTTTTCCTTTGAGGAAGATCTAGGTGTCATGCCTGCGCTATTGGCAGCCCTGATAATTTACTGAAATAACAGGAGATCCCAACAAGACAGTTGGAATACAAGGGGACGTATTTATTTTGCGAACAAATACATGAATAATGCCGTTCCCAACCAAACCATTGGACCTGCCCCAAAACCCGGCAGATCAACGGCTGGCCCCTACCGGAGAAAAGCTCATGAATAAACTGCCTGCAATACTACTGCTGACGATGCCCCTTCTACTGGGCACTTGTGTTCAGCCGACACCTGCGTTGGGACAACTTGACCAGGTCATCCTTCTTGATGTGCAGGGCTTATGGGGTGGCCAGGATCTCTGGATCGCATCTGACAACAAAGCCGTCTGTCGTTTCGTTACACCACCTAAGGAGGGCCAATCGGGACTCCAGGAGGTGCGATACACCTTCATGTTATCCGCACAGCAGCAAACATCTCTTCTCGAACTGTTGAACAAGCACAGTTTTCTCAGTCTTACCACAAAGGATCGCTATGGTGTTCCTGACGAGGCCCGTCCGAGCATCTTCATGAAATCCGGGACCAGAACACATGCCGTTGGCAAATGGGCAAATGACAACCACGAGGACTTCGACTCGATATATCAAGCCCTTCAACATTTGGCGGAATCCGGGAAAAAGGGCACGCAGACCTACCGTGGGCCATTCGATTGGAACTGGTCACCTGACGGTTTCCCCAAGAATAAGACCATTCAGGACATGACCAGACCCAAGATCGAAGAGAAATAGACAACGAACCGGGCCTTCGGGTCGATAGTCCACACCGGGGAATAAGGGGACGGATTTATTTTCTGTAAGGGATAGTTTGATTCCCAACCAGAAAATAAGACCGGTCAATTCCCACGACGTTAGGCTGAAACAGGAATCATCTGGAGAAAGCAATGATCGCAACCTTCTTTTTTGCTTTAAGTGTCGTGTTCATCTGGCTATTGTTCAAGGGATACTCCACTCAGGAGATCATGGCTCGCGGATGGGGAATCCAAGTGCGGATATACCGACGGAGTAGTGAGCCCATTATGTACTGGGCAACATTTTGGATGTATCTGGTCATTGCCGTCATATGCGTAGTTGTCGGCATACTGCTTACACTCAGAACAGTCGCAACTCATGTAGCCTAACCCGGCTCAGCCTCGCTCCTTTCAGTCGCTGGGTGCTGCGCGGTACAGCCGCGCAGCACCGGTTAGCTCTACGTTGAACTGAGAAAAAACTACATGAAAATTAACTGCATTCAAGTTTTTGTTTCTGCCTTGATTGCGTTCCTCCTCATGTCAACGCTCATGCTCGCATCATTTATTAAAGCGCGGTCTGTAGCTGACAAGATCACGCTGCCTATACTGGACGAAAATTACAACGTGAAGGGGACAGCATACCAGCCGATTCTATTGGAATATTTTCTACCATTTTTGAGAAAGAGAGATTTCTATGAAGATCGTATATCTTGCCAAAGGGAAGCTGCATTTGCTGGAAGATGGCAAATCACCCAAAATAATTGAGAGCAAGTTTGGTCAATTAATACGGGATCGAGCCGTGAAAATTGTTCAACGAGACTCTTGGAAGAACGAAGGCCCTGGTGCACAATTCATGTCGGGGCGGCTCTTATGGGGAGACAAAGGGCGCGATCCGGCGGAGATGCGAATTGCCATGAAAAGCCTTTCTCGGGGGACTGAGCCAGACCGTTTGCTCTATGCCTTGGAAACAGATGATATGGGCGGAATTTTCTCCGTGAAGACCAGCGACATGGAAGAGCAACGTCTTTTCCACCATGCCAAATGTTTTATCGAGCATCTGAGCGCAAGCCCAGGTTATGATCACATAGCTTGTGCCGTCAGGAACCAGGGTGGTACTGCCAATATTGCTTTCATGAAGGCTGACGGAAGTGACTTAAAGGAGATTACTGAAGGCGATTCATTTGATTTAGCTCCTTCATGGATTCTCGGTCGCAACATGGAGCTGCTCTATCAGTCATCAGGGGTGGGGCGCGACTCCGCCGGGGTTTACCGTGATCTTGGGCCTTCCGCCATTTGCCGTCTGGATCTTATCCGAGGCGAGATAGAGTGCCTGGCCGAAAATCCTTCTTATGACTACCTCGGTCCGCAGATGTCCGAAGATGGATCGCTTTATTACATTTCTCGTCCCTACAAGTCCTCAAATCCGACCGCCTCGCCCCTGCATGCGTTCTTTGATTTCCTTCTCTTTCCGTTTCGGTTGTTGTTCGCAGTATTCCAGTGGCTAAATTACTTCACGGCTCGATATACCGGACGTCCGTTGACCACAGCCGGCGGCCCGCGAAAGGAAGGAGCCGATATTCGCCAAATGATGATCTGGGGCAATCTTATCAATGCAGACGAAGCGGTAAAGGCCAACTACCGGAATACTGGTGATGTGCCAGGCTTGGTGCCTTCAACTTGGCAACTGGTGTGCGAAAAAGGTGCGCAAAAAGATGTATTGGCAAAGGGGGTGCTCTCCTATGCACTATGCAGCGGTGGTGCCATAGTCTACACGAATGGCAATGCGATTTATCATCGCGAAGCAGATGGAAAGTGTAAGAAAATACATGTGGATGATGGTATTGAGCAGGTAGTCGTGATGGAAGAATAGGGGGCAATTTGTTACGTGAAGGCTGTTGAACAAGCAGATGGACGTGACATCGCCCGTGATACGCAATCTTGTGGGACTAAAAAATAGTTGAGGGAAGGTGTTATGGCCGAGGTGTATAGGTAGGGTGGTAGCATGGGACTAGTAATTTTGTTTTATGCAGCATCCATAATTGCCGTGGTTTTGGATTCTACTTCCGTCTGTTCTGTGGCTAATGCTGACGATTCGGCCACATTTGAGTGGTCGGATGACAAGGGTACGGTTACATTTTCTGATAATCCGATGCGAGTTCCGGATAAATACGGCAAGCGGTTTTTGCGAATACGAGTTCTGGCTTTACGACGGTTTGGACTGGACAATGGTCAGGGATTTCTCGACCATGGAAACCTGGCTTTGGGGTACTAAGAGCTACACGGCGGTTAATTACACGGTAAAGGTGAAGGTGCGAAGCCTTGGTTCCCTGGACGAAACGGGTGAGGCCGAGACCATGATGAGTTTTAGGCTGAGCCCCCTCCCAGGCGATTTTGATGAAGAAAGCAAAGCCGATATTACGGTATGGAGGCCTGACGGCGGGGGATGGTTCACCATTGGCAGCATCGATGACAGCAGGAGTGTCACAGGCTTCGGGTCTGCTACAAATACAGCGCATTCGAGATATGGTGGGGTCAGATGCCTTTTTGACAAGATGTTGTCAAGAAAGTATCTGACCCTTAGTTTAACCATGGTCTTCATGAACATGGGGTTTGCAAAAGGACTGTCAAGGAAGCTGTATCAGTTCCAGATTGCCGACAGGTGTCTCGGTTCCGCCAGTTACTGTTTGCGAGGCGGTGGAGTATAATTCGAAACCTTTTGCCTGGACGTGCACGCGATAGGATCCGCTCGGTACGAACGACGTGAACGGGGCCTCCCAACGGCTGCTGGAATAATTACTGAAAACTGAGCCGGAGGCAATCGGACTAGAACTTCCAGTTGGGATCACTGAGACGGTGGCGCTTGAAAAATCCTTGAAGGTCGATATCACTGTGCCCGAGAGAACACCGAAATTATCATAGAGCGGGGATGAGGGCTGGACGATGCGGATTCCTGTCGGTTTCAGGTTGTAATCACCGTTGCCACGCGCCACAATGGCGGTATTCGGGTCGAAATCGAGCAGAATCGCGTTAAGGATCCCTGCTTTTACCGTAAATTTGCCCAGGACCTTGAGTCCTGACTGAGTTGCGCTCGGTGTTTTAAGTGGAATCTTTACCGTTGGGTCGGATTGCAAGGTAAGATAATTGTACGGATCAACACCAACTCCGGTTGGATTCGGCTCCAGAATCAGGCGTACCTGGTTGTAACTGCCTGGCGGCAGAATAGCTGTGCCAAGAATCTCCTGCTGGAATCTAAGGGTAAGAATATCGACAACGAGAGGTGGGTCAAAGGTTTTAATGACCGGAAGGCCGGGGTTATCATCTGCCGCACCCTCCATTCCTGCAGGGACTACCCTGATTTCCTTGATAGCAATGAAGACATTTGCATAATCAGCACTCTTTTTGTCAGTCAGGCTGACTTGCAGCCTGGTGCTTTCAGTGCTTAAAGCAGCTCCGCTACTGCCGCCACCACCGCTGCATCCCGGAAGCTGGGCAGTTAACATTACCGTGATTAGGAATAGGGCCCCAATCGTGAAAAAATCCTTGAATCTCTTGAACATGCCGTCTCCTCCTTTGTGAGATATTTCCTGAGACAACTGATCGACTGACAAAAACAAAACAGCCGGGGCTGAATAGTAGTGCTATTCGGCAACCCGGCTGTCTCAATGAGACCCATGAGCTTTCCGCCCCACCCTCACGAGTGGTTTAGTATTATCGTACACCATAGGAAATGAATTAATCTTTGCATAAAATTTACATTTGTAAGAAAGTATGTCAACCGAAAAACTTCAATAATAGGGAATCTTAATAATTAACGAATGGGGTCTGTATTCTTATGATATTTTTAGTGGATAGACAAAAATCAATAAAGCCAAACGCAATAATTATTAATGAAATAATGGCGTCAAATATAATTTGGAGATAAATAGTGATAAATACAATAGGTTGTCTTTCGGGACATCGATTTGCGATCTTTGTGACGAGGTGACGGCATGTTTTTGAAAAAATTATTTGGTTTCGGCAAGGATTACAACCATTACCTGGAAAAGGGTGACAGGTGCATGGCTGATGATCGGTTCGCCGATGCGAGGAATGCCTATGGCGAGGCCCTGGAAAAGCTTGAAGGGAGTGGCGAGGCAACCCGTTCCCAGATTGAGGCAGTTCGGCAAAAAATCGCGCTCACAGGCAACATGCTGGGTCGCCTGAATCTGGTGGAGGCGGAATATGCCCTTGTCAGCGGAGACCGAAAAAAAGCCGAGGAACATCTGCGTATCGTCATGGATCTGGCGGATGACGCAGTCCTCAGGGGGAATTCCGAAAGGCTACTCACCGAACTCGATTCCGGTGTTCCCCTGGTTCCACAGACCGCGGCGGGCCAGTCTTGCGCCAGTTGCGGGGGGTGGGAGGCAGAATCGGGAAACGATGACTTCACTGACATGGCTGATGCCATTAGCCGGGAAGACAGGTTAGCCCTCTATTTCCAGACTTTGCCCGAAGACCTCTCCGGGCGTTATGCCGGAATGGGGGAAGAATTCGCCCGGGGCTGTCTCCTTAACCTGGAAGGGGATGGAGAAGGTGCCCTGAGAACGTTCGAGGAATTATCCACGGTAACGGAAAATGACATCCTGAATTATGAAAAAGCGATTTTGTATTTTCACAAGGGTGATTCGGCGAAATGCGAGCAACTCCTCCTCAAGGCCATTGCTTTAAATCCCGGTAATTCACTCTGTCACATCGGACTGGTTCATCTGTATGCCGAGACCAGCAGGGGACCTGAGGCGTTGCAGGTGCTGGAGCGGATGATATCGAGTGATCTGATTCCGCAACAGGCCAGGCTGATGCAGGGGGATCTGTACATCCAACTCCAGGATGAGTCGAATGCCATCGAAAGTTATTCCATGCTCCTTTCCTCTCCCGTGTTCGCTAAAGAGGCGGCTGAGCGAATCATACCGCTCCTGGAAAGTCAGGGACGCACCGAAGAGGCCAAATATCTGATAAAAAAATTCGTCAAAGGCTGTTGTTGATGCATGAATAGTATGACGGTATACGGAGACGCCCAGCCGGCGACAATATTTTACAATGGTGGAACAAATAATAGTGAAGAAGTATGGTATACATAAAGAAAAGTTTTCTGGTTTTTCCGGTAAGAAGAAACCTTCCCCAGGCAATAATCGCAGATAAGATGGGTTCTAAAAAGAGGGAATCTCCAATTCCACATGTACTATCAGTTTTGGCAACGATGTTCCAACAGGAGGCTGGCCCAGCCATATAACCTCCGGTCATCCGCTTCCCTGATATGCGGAATGCCGTATCATCTGACCCGAAAGCATACATCTTGAAAGTCATGGAGGAAAACATGAAAAAGATCGTAGTGGTAGTTGCTCTTTCACTTGTAGCTGTCAGTGCCTACGCAATGAAACCGTGCGAAGAGCTGAAAACCGAAATCGAGGCGAAACTGAATGCGAAAGGGGTGAAAAACTTCACGCTGGAAATCGTCTCCAAAGATGCGGTAAAGGATCAAAAAGTTGTCGGAAGTTGCGAAGGCGGGTCGAAGAAAATTACCTACCAGAGAGGCGCAGTCTCCGCCAAAGAGACCAAGCCCGAAAAATGATCTCCTGGTTCGCGTCGCCTGAATTCTCCGGCCAACGTAACCCCGGTATAAAGGTACGTCAGCTGCTCATTTTCTACATAATATAGAAACGAACTGGCTACTGTCAGGTCTCCATCCGAGACAATGCCAAAGGTTCGCCTGATATTTGCTGGGTTCTGGTCAGCGCATAATCATCGGCTGGCAGGGAAAATAAAAAGAGGCCGGGGGAAATCCCCTCGGCCTCTTTTTTTGAGCCTGGATCAACAGCGTGCTGTTACGATTGATACCTGACGGATGTGCCTGGAGGCAGAACTGCTGTCCCCTTATGGAAGTTCGATAAGCTCGATAAACTCCTCTTTCTTCACTTCATCCACAATCCACGAGCAGGCCTCAAAGCAACGGTCACGGGTCTTTCCTGAAACGATTGCGAGCAGTACGGAATCGCACGCCCCGATCATTCCCAGGCGGTGTACAAGCAGGACCTGGTTGAGTTTGTACTTCTCTTCTGCTGATCGTGCAATGGCGGCCAGGCGGGAGTCCACGTCGTCGACGAGAGGTTTCAGTTCCACGGTGGAGAAATCCTGGACCTGCTTGCCGGGCCGTTTGACACGGCCGTGGTGCAGGACGATGGTGCCGGTGCAGTCCGTTTCATGCTCCAGAAAATCACTATAGAGCTTCAGGTGATCAAAAGGCTGTTCAGATACATATGCGGTAATCATTGTTTCTCCCCCTCGTATTTTCCTCTACAGACAATTTCATCTCAGTCATGATCCCCGGTTATATTCAAGACATTGCGTGTTATTCTCTGCCTGCCGGTTTCTCCCGGGCTTCCTTGCCGGCAAACCATCCTTCTGAGGCTTCCGTGTGACAGTCGAAGCGGGGAACATACGGTTTGATGTCCAGGAGAGGCGTGCCGTCCAGGACGTCGATGCCGCTTACCTTCAACAGGTTGTCCTGTCTTTCCATGAGTCTGACTACGGTGATGCCGATTCCGTTCGGTCGGCAGGGGTGGCGCGTGGCGAAGATGCCGTGCGGAGTGTCGTCCAGAAAGGGGTGCCGGATCAGTTCCCCGACCTCGGCCCGATCGAAATGGTAAAAGAGGTAGATGTGGCTGAATAGCTCGATGTCCTTGAGCCCTTCGGCAAATTCGGGGAAGACCGTGACTGTCCCGACGGCATCCGGTCGGAAGACGCCCTGGACCGGGGCCTTGTCCTTGCTGGTGTGGTCGGTTGAGATGGTGCCTATTGCGGAGAGAGTAATTTCCATGGTTACAGCTCCTTGCCTGTTTTGGTTGTGCCGCCTGAGATCTTGTGGGCAGCTGAATGCCGTTCTTGATTCCTGCTGCAGGAGGAGAATCTGCCGGCTTGCATCACTTGCCGAAGAGCATTTGCAGGGAAAGGAGGAGCAGACCGACGCCGAAGACCTTTTCCAGAACCATGCTCGGCATACTGGTGGCCAGTCGGGCGCCAATGAGCCCTCCCAAGACAAAACCGATGCAGATGATTGCTGCAGCCTTAATGTCTACGAAACCGTACCGGTAATACATTATGGCGGCCAGAATTCCTATCGGGGGAACCATGAGGGCGATGGTTGTGCCCTGGGCAGAATGCTGGGAAAATTTAAACAGGAAAATGAGTGCCGGGACGATGATGACGCCTCCCCCGATACCCACCAGGCCGCTTAAGGTCCCCGCGAATAGCCCCAACACAAGATATGCGATGATAATTTCCATGTACGCCTCCCTCTGATAAAGCCTTACTGTAACCCGTCATTTATCTTTGATGCAAGAGTTATTGGATAGTAGCCGGAAATGCCCACAATTTGGTGAACAATCGGCAAAAAATGACTGCCAGGATTGAAATGTCTCAGTAGACATTATTTCCCTTGACATGATAGCTAGCGGCTATTATCTTTTATGTGCAATAAACACCTAGCTGCAATTTTCTTTATGTTTAACTCGATGAGCACTAATTCTTCCGCTATGAAGCATGTCACCCTTGAAAGCCTTAATCGGGGTCCTTATTCATTCGGTTAGAAGCTGGATTCCCGAACAGAAGCGTTTCGGGAATGACAGGTTTGGGAACTGGGACGAAAGGGGAGACGAGGAGCTGGCTACTGAGCGGGATACGATATTCCGGGATTGACTTATCCGCAGTCCGGAGGCGGATCAGGGGCCGGGTTTTGGGGAGGACGGCTTGGCAGGGCGGATCTGAGTGCCCACCGAGGTGCTGAGGAAAGTACCCGCGTATTCTGGAACGCTGATGGAGCATTTCCGAATTACTTGGGACAAGGTAGAGATAGTACTTGATGCTGGTTGTGGAAACGGTTATATAACGAAGGAGGTTTTTGCCTGCCGAATGATCTTCTGACGATTATGGCTGTTCATCCCATTAAGGAGGCTGCCGTTCAGGGATTGTTCGAAGGGGAAGGCGGGAATTGGACGAAAATCACGGAGCTGATTGTTGCCGGACTGCTTGCCGAAACAGAGTGTCCGGGGGAAGAAGTAGTATCGGGAAAGGTTTCGTAAAATAATAAACAGGAGTTTATTTATATAACAGGGGGGTAGCAAATGACGCTGAATATTCAGAACCGGCTGGTTGAAATCCTGGAGCCCCAGGCAAAGGGTGCTATTGTCAGTGATGTGCGCATCGGGTTGGGGTACACCGCGGTGCGGTTGCAGAGTGGCCATGCCGGTGTGGCATGGACTGCGAAATCCGATGCTGCCTGCTGCACTCATTTCAAGGAGGCGGGCAGTCTGACGGGGCGTCCCGCACAAGAAATCCTGAAGATGCTGGGAAATGAAAACGGAGCCCTTGCCAGGACCGTAGGCCTTGCCACCGCGAATGCACTTCTCGCATCACTGCCATCACCTCCCACTTCACGGGATGAGGTCATCTCTACGCTTTCTATCACTCCGGAAGACCGGGTGGTCATGGTCGGCTATTTTGCCCCGATCATCGCGCAGATACGAAAATCCGGCTGCCGCCTCGATGTAGTTGAACTGAATTCGCACCATGGCGACACACTTACCCCGGAGCAGGGGCGTGAGGCAATGGCTCAGTGTACTGTTGCCATCGTTACCGGGACATCACTCATTAATGGAACCTGTGACGAAGTTCTGGCCGGACTGGGGCAACCCCGTGCTGTTGTGATTCTCGGGCCTTCATCGCCTTTATGTCCTGCTGCTTTCAAAGGGACTCCGGTTACCCATGTTGCCGGTGCGCGGGTGCATGATGCCGAAGGTGTGCTGCGGGTCGTTTCGGAGGGGGGCGGAACGATGCTGTTGAAACAGTATCTAAATTTTGAGACGGTTCTTGTTGCGGGGTAAGATTGAGTGTTATAGATAGTCGGAGTGTTTTTCTGGTGAAACTAGGGAGTCCATGACTGGTTTGCCCGATTCTGCTGGTGCTGAAAAGTGCTATTTTTTCTCGCTCGAGTGTGTTATATATTAAATATTGAATATATTGATCTATGGAGTATTGTTCTATGCCAGTCAAAAAAGCGGTCCATTCCTACACAAACGAGCGACTCAATTGCGCACAAAGTATTCTCAACGCCTTCCACGAGCGAAAGGGTCTTTCCCGTGACGTAATAATCGAGGCTCGCAAACTCGGCGGCGGCAAGGCCGAAAACGGCACCTGCGGAGCTCTCTTTGCTGCCCTGAGTCTGCTTGATGACCCTGCAAAAAAAGAATCCCTCCGCCAGTCTTTCCTCGAAGTTGCCGGTTCGGAACAGTGCCGCGAGATCCGTGCAAAGAGTCTCATCAGTTGCCTGCAGTGTGTCGAGATTGCTGCCCGTTTTCTGGAAAAAGCCGATCAATAATCTATTTAAGGACGATTGTATCGCGCCTGAGCCGTGTCCAGGGACTTCTCTTTCGGCTTTTGTTAAGCCCGAACAAATGGAAAGTTCGGGTTGACATATGTTGAGAATGGGATATTATTGATACAAGTTATTTGTTAATAACTTTGTTCGATTACCGAGGTATCTCGTTGAAAAATAATGCGAATGTTAAACAGAAAGAAGATCGCCTGTCGCAGATGCTGGCCAAGCTAAAGGGGCGGGATTTCCGACTTACCCCGCAGCGTCTGGCAATCATCAAGATATTAGCCGCCAGCGAAGACCATCCCAGTGTCGATGATATCTATACAGAGGTCAGGAGCAAATTTCCTACTACCAGCATTGCCACGGTGTACAAAACCATTGTTCTTCTCAAAGAATTGAATGAGGTCCTTGAACTGGGATTCCCTGATGGCAGCAATCGCTATGACGGCAACAAGCCGTATCCCCATCCTCACGCTATTTGCATGAAGTGCAGGAAAATTCTCGATCCGGAAATTGCCAGTGTCGATCAACTTAGTGAAGAGATGAAGCAGAAGACCGGATTTCTGATTTCATCTCACAGACTTGATTTTTTTGGTCTTTGCCCCGATTGCCAGCGGAAGACATAACAGATATTTTTTCCTGATTAGCACTATTCTTCCGCTCTGAAGATTGTCACCCTCGAAAGCCTTTATCGGGGGGCCATATTTCAGTTGGTTAGAAACTGGATTCCCGATCAGAACCGCTTCGGGATTAAAAGGTTTGGGAACTGGTGGAAGATTGATGCTAATCAGGTATTTTTTTATGCTAATAGCGATAATAATTATTAACAGCAATCAGTTATCTTAAGAGTAGTGTTATTATGAAGAGGATGGACACCTTCATCACCAAAATTTAAGCAAAAAGAAAGGAGAACGTAATGCGAGACATCATGGAAACTATTAAAGCCGATGAATCTTTGCAGAAACTTACGACCTCATTGGAAAAGGCTGACTTTGCAGAAACCCTGAAGGGTACGGGACCGTATACCCTGTTCGCTCCCAATGACGCTGCATTTGTCAGGATGAACATCGAGACAACACTGAAGGACCCGAAGACCCTTTCTGCGACCCTCAGTTACCATCTTGTTGCCGGGAAATACACGGCTTCAGATATCAGTGCCATGGACAGCCTGGACACCGAAAACGGCAAACCACTCACCGTTTACCTGGAAGAAGGCGAGACCCTCGTGGACAATGCAAAGTTTGTCACAACCGATATAGCTTGCGCCAATGGTATTATCCATATCATTGATAATGTCTTTCAGCCTCAACTTTCGGGCTGGTACCGTGAAGAATAAGCAGTTTTCGCGCCCATGTCATGTGCCTGCTCAGAACGCGGTTGTCGCATAATGCTTCAGCTTGAAGACTTCGTGAAACATGGCATACTACAAAAGACGTTGCCCCGCATACATCCTGACCTGTTAGCTATACAAATCCAAACTCAAATGAAAGGAGACAATTTCATGAGTGACGAGAAAAAGTGTCCGGTAACGGGCAAAACTACTATACCGATGACTGGCAGAGGCACATCGAACCGGGACTGGTGGCCCAACCAGCTGAACCTGAATATTCTGCACCAGCAGTCCTCCAAGTCCAATCCGATGGGTGAAACGTTCAACTACGCAGAAGAATTCAAGAAACTCGACCTCAATGCTGTAAAGCAGGACCTCTACACGTTGATGACCGATTCGCAGGACTGGTGGCCGGCCGATTGGGGCCACTACGGGGGGCTCTTCATCCGCATGGCCTGGCACAGCGCCGGCACCTACCGTATGGGCGATGGCCGCGGCGGCGCGGGGACCGGCAACCAGCGCCTGGCGCCCCTCAACAGCTGGCCGGATAATGTGAGCCTGGACAAGGCACGCCGCTTGCTTTGGCCGGTCAAGCAGAAATACGGAAAGAAAATTTCCTGGGCCGACCTGATTATCCTCACCGGCAACTGTGCGCTGGAGTCGATGGGATTCAAGACCTTTGGCTTTGGCGGCGGGCGCGTAGACGTCTGGGAACCGGAACAGGACATCTACTGGGGAGCCGAAGAGGAATGGCTGGCTACGAGCGACAAGCCCAAGAGCCGCTACTCCGGGGACCGGGAGCTGGATAATCCCCTTGCCGCAGTGCAGATGGGACTGATCTACGTGAACCCGGAAGGCCCGGACGGCAACCCGGATCCGGTTGCTTCCGGCCGCGACGTTCGCGAAACCTTCGCACGCATGGCCATGAACGACGAAGAGACTGTCGCCCTCGTCGCCGGCGGGCACACCTTCGGCAAATGCCATGGTGCTGGACCTGCAACCCATGTGGGTCCTGAGCCCGAAGCCGCTCCCATCGAGGAGCAGGGCCTTGGCTGGAAGAGCAGCTTTGGCAGCGGCAAAGGTGGCGATACCATCAGCAGCGGCATTGAGGGCGCCTGGAAGCCAAACCCGACTAAATGGGACATGGGCTATCTGAAAGTGCTGTTTAAATACGAGTGGGAGCTGGTTAAAAGCCCGGCCGGAGCGAATCAATGGTTGGCCAAGGACGTGGCCGAAGAGGACATGGTGGTCGACGCGCATGATCCCTCAAAGAAGCACCGACCGATGATGACCACGGCGGACCTTTCCCTGCGCTTCGACCCGATCTACGAGCCGATAGCGCGGCATTACCTGGCGAACCCGGAGAAATTCGCCGATGCCTTCGCCCGTGCCTGGTTCAAGCTGACCCACCGCGACATGGGTCCCCGTTCGCGGTACCTCGGCCCGGAGGTTCCGGCCGAAGAGCTCATCTGGCAAGACCCGGTCCCCGCGGTCACGCATGCATTGATTAACGCGCAGGACATCGCCGCCCTCAAGGCCAAGATCCTTGCCGCGGGCCTGACGATATCGCAACTGGTTTCCACCGCCTGGGCCTCGGCCTCCACTTTCCGCGGCTCCGACATGCGCGGCGGCGCAAACGGCGCGCGCATCCGTCTTGCGCCGCAGAAGGATTGGAAAGTCAACCAGCCGGCCCAGCTGAAAACCGTGCTGCAGACCCTTGAAGGAATCCAGAAGGAGTTCAACAGCGCCCAGTCCGGCGGGAAGAAGGTTTCCCTCGCCGACCTGATCGTTCTGGGCGGTTGCGCAGGTGTCGAGCAGGCCGCGAAGAATGCCGGCCATGCTGTGACCGTTCCCTTCACGCCGGGACGCACGGATGCTTCGCAGGCACAAACCGACGTGGCATCATTCACCGTACTCGAACCGGTTGCGGACGGGTTTCGCAACTACCTGAAAGCAAAATACAGCGTATCGGCGGAGGAACTGCTCCTTGATCGGGCCCAGTTACTGACGCTGACCGCTCCCGAGATGACGGTTCTCGTTGGCGGCATGCGCGTCCTCAATGCCAACTTTGGTCAGTCCCCGCACGGTGTCTTCACCAAACGGCCCGGGACGCTCACCAACGACTTCTTCGTGAATCTGCTCGACATGCGTACCACGTGGAAGGCGGCCTCGGAAGCCGATGATGTATTCGAGGGCCGTGATCGCGCAACGGGCGAACTGAAGTGGACCGGCACCCGTGTCGATCTTATCTTCGGTTCGAACTCCCAACTCAGGGCCGTGGCGGAAGTCTACGGATGCGAGGACTCCCAGGAGAAGTTCCTGCACGATTTTGTTGAGGTGTGGAATAAAGTAATGAACCTTGACCGTTTCGACCTTGCCTGAGGTGATCTGATAGTAATTTCGACCTGATTTGTTCAGGAGCTTCACTGAAAAGGCACCCGCCAGGGGTGCCTTTTCTTTTGGGGAAGAGGTCGGACACGGCCGTAACGAGCCACTTTAACTCGATATTAGGTTTGACGCACCAGCATCTATCCCTTAGAGTACTATGAAGGGATTGAAGAAAGGAGTCGTAACCATGAGGAAAGCCCCTTTTTTTCTGCTTGTAGTAGTCTCTCTCATTGCTCTGTCCATGTTTTCGACGATCGGATTTTGCCTGGATACGCCATCGCGAGGCGGCACGATGTACGTGCCGGTCTACTCCATGGTCTATACCGGTGATCGTGCGGTACCGGTCAATCTGGCCAGCACCCTGAGCATCCGCAACACCGATCCGAGAAATTCGATCAAGGTATCCAGTGTCGATTACTATTCTTCGGCGGGTCAGCTCATCAAGAGAATGCTTTCGAAAACCCTGGTACTGGGGCCGCTGGCATCCACGAGTATTTTTATCAAGGAAAAGGATACCAGCGGCGGTTTCAGTACCAGCTTTCTTGTCAGTTGGGGAGCTGATAAGGCGGTTTCCGCACCCATAATTGAGTGCCTCAATATTGGTGCTTACTCCGGCTTGGGAATTTCTTTCCTTACACCAGGTCGGGAAATCCGTTAGCTGGGAGATTCAATGAGTCTTGATGTTCTTAAAGAACTCGAAATCCTTTTTGGTCTGGCTGTTGTTATTGTTTTGCTGTTCCGGCGATTCCGGCTACCGTCCATCATCGGTTTCCTAGTCTCCGGGATCCTGGCCGGACCCCATGTCCTTGGCCTTATCAACAATCCCCACCAGGTGGAGCAGATGGCTGAGCTTGGCGTGGTTCTGCTCCTCTTCACCATCGGTATCGAGTTTTCCCTCAAAGAATTGATGCGCATCCGTCACCTGGTGCTTCTGGGTGGTGGTCTTCAAGTCGGGCTGACGATTCTGGTAGTTACAGCTCTCGGCTCAGCGTTTGGCTATCCCTTGGGCCAGTCGGTTTTCTTCGGTTTTCTGGTGGCCCTTTCCAGTACCGCGATCCTGATGAAGCTTCTCATGGATGCCGGCGAGATGGACGCTCCCCATGGCAAGATGTCAATGGGTGTTCTTATCTTCCAAGATCTCTGCGTGGTGCCGCTTATGCTTTTTACTCCCTTTCTGGCCGGAGCGGGAGAGGGTATCATGGGAGTCCTGGCTGTTTCTGCAAAAGCAGTCGCAGTGGTTCTGACTGCCCACTACAGTGCCCGTTTCCTGATTCCCTGGATATTTAGCCAGGTGGTCAAAAGCCGTAGCCGGGAGTTGTTCATCCTTACGATCATCTTTATCGGTTTTGGCACGGCCTGGCTCACTGCCCAGGTGGGTCTTTCCCTGGCGCTAGGCGCTTTCATCGCCGGTCTCGCCATTTCCGAATCGGAATACAGCCATCAGGCCCTGGGCGATATAATTCCCTTCCGTGATGCCTTTATTTCGCTGTTCTTCATTTCCGTGGGCATGTTGCTGGACCCGGCGATTATCCTTGAGTACCCACTGCTGATCGCTTCGCTTGTAGTCACCATCATCCTCATCAAAACTCTCATAACGAGCGGAGCGGTGCTTTCACTTGGTGTGCCGATGCGTATTGCCCTTATGTCGGGCCTCTGTCTTGCTCAGGTAGGCGAGTTTTCCTTTGTCCTTTGCCAGTCTGGACTCAAATACGGGATATTAACCCCGGATCTTTACCAGATTTTCCTGGCATCTTCTGTTGCCACCATGGGATTGACTCCGCTCTGTATGAAGGCAGCACCTGTGGTTGGAGACTGGTTCGTTACGTTTTCCCCCAAAGCTCTGACTCGGGGCAGGGGGGCGCTGGCGAAGAACGAACAGAAAATCTTGCTGTCTGATCACGTGATCATCGTCGGCTATGGACTGAATGGTCGCAATCTCGCCAAGGTCCTGAAGCACTTAAAGATCGACCATCTTGTCATCGAGACCAATCCTTTTACCGTCAAGGCAGAGAAAAACAAGGGAAATGAGATAATTTTCGGTGATGGTTCGAACGCAGAGATACTTGCCCATGCAGGCATCGATAACGCCCGCATTATCGTGATAGCAATTTCGGATGCCGCCTCGAGTCGTCGCATCGCTGATCAAGCAAGAAGGCAGAATCCCGGGGTGCACATTATTGTCCGCACCCGCTATATTGCCGAGATGGAGCCTTTGTACGGCCTGGGGGTAAACGAAGTTATCCCTGAAGAGTTTGAGACCTCTATCGAAATTCTTTCCCGCGTTTTGCGGAGATACCTCCTGACTCACGATGAAATTGAACGCTACGTTTCCGAGGTGCGGAGCGGTTCCTATGATATGTTCCGAAGCATGAGTCGCAGGCATAGCCATGCGGTTGGGATTTCCGGTTTCCTTTCCGGGGCGGAGATCGGTACCTTTCGCCTGGGTGCTACATCACCCCTGGTGGGGAAGAGTTTGCGGGAAGGGATACTCCGGGACCGTTCGGGTGCAACCCTGTTGATGATCAAGCGGGGTGAGACCGTAATTACCAATCCCGATCCTGTCTGGGAACTTCGAGAGGGAGATGTGGTGCTGATTATCGGCACCTCGGAACAGCTTGCCGCAGCGGCAGGGCTGTTCGAGCATTCCGTATGAGAAGGGATTGAAAACTTTCCTGATTAGGGTCTATTTTCCGCCAGTTACCAAAACTGTCGTTCCCGAAGCGATTCTGATCGGGAATCCAGCTTCTAACCGACTGATATCATGGATCCCCGATAGAGACTTTCGGGGATGACAACCTTCATAGCGGAAAAATAGCGCTAAACTGGAATACTTTTGGGAGGAAGTGCCATGCTCCATTACATTCAACTTTCAAGCGGTTCCAGAAACGAGCTCATTGACATAACACAGCGGGTGAAGGAAATCGTGAGAAAATCCGGGGTGTCAAGCGGCGTCTGTCACCTGTGCTGTCTCCACACCACAGCCGGCATAACGGTAAACGAAGGGGCCGACCCGGATGTGCGACACGATATTTCGCGTTTCCTCGAATCTCTAGTGCCAGTCGATGCTCCCTTTGACCATGGGGAGGGGAACTCGGATGCTCATGTGAAATCCACTTTGGTCGGGGTCTCTGAAACTCTGATTATTGAAGGGGGGCAACTGCTGCTCGGTACCTGGCAGTCCGTGTACTTCTGTGAATTCGACGGTCCGCGCAGCAGAAAGGTTGCGGTGAAGATTGTAGCGGACTGATACCGGACGATGGTGCAGCCGTTCAGTTTTTTTGATAAGTATTTGCAGTAATGAAATTCGCAGGTAAAATGTGGTAAACATAGTAACGATTCACGTGACTTTTTCATGAAATGACGAAATTACGTTCCGCCGGTTATGTCCAAATTCACATGTGCCCCCAGGGCTTCCGGTAAGCCAACAGCGAGCCGACTTTCGAGTTCAGGTCTGTGTACCAAGAGCGCCATAAATTCTTAAAGGAGACTACGGGTATGAAAGTTTCGAGATTGTCCATCTTTGCTGGTATGGCGATGCTGACCGTGTTGACAAACCTTGTCGGATGCTGCGGTCCGGGTGGCGGCGGAGCAAAAGTCGAATCACAAAACATCACTACAACCAAAACCTTGGGTGAACAGTTGATGGATCTCCAAAAGGCATATGAGAGCGGTGCGATTACTCAAGACCAGTATAACGATTTGAAGAAGAAGGCTATTGATCAGCAATCCGGTAACTAGTTTCTATCCGGAAACGGTCTTTTTCGCCCTGACAGCGTCAATCAGCGGTCTTGTTTGTGCGACATACAGTAGTACGTCTCCGCGCAAACCCTCGATTTCCTTGCCAGAAGAAAAAATCTCTGCTTTCCAAATCGGAAACCAGCAGTTTCTGATCCGGAGTTTCCGGATGGAAACTAACCAGGAGGCGACGGAGGCTCCGGTTGATAGTGCGTCGTGAAATTCGATGGTCAATGTTTATTTCCCCCTGCAGTGTTCATCTTCGGATCCGGTACGGTTTTCGTTTCTCTAATTGTGGCTGCTCCATTTGCAGCGGTATGGCATCGATGGCCTTGGTCTGGTGCCTGGTTTTGGGTACTTTTGCGATTGCCTTCGGCTCACCGGACAAGATGAAAGGTCCTATTGTCAAACGGCACCACCATTCGTCACGTTACGAACTTGAGACCTCGGTTCCCCGGATTGTTCTCCTTGGATCGCTGCTGTTTTTTCAGCGGTACATTTCGCCTATTGATGGAGAGCGCTGCGGTTTTTTCCCGTCCTGCTCCGCGTTCGCACGCGAGGCGTTGGGTCGCCAAGGGGTGGCTACCGGGGTGATGCTGACGGCGGACCGATTAATGCGATGCACATTTTTCAAGCGCCCCGGTTCGGATTACCTGCTTCTTCCCAACGGGAAACTCTTCGATCCCGTTGACAACAACCTTGTTTCCCGCCCATGACTACCTTTCATTCAATTCGCCTGACGGCATTTATTCTCTTTCTGACATTCTCTTCCTGTCTCTGCTTCGCTGAGCAGGGAATTTTCCTGACGGATGATCTCCAGCTGCGGGTGGCAGATTCTTTCATGGAGCAGGGAGAATATTATCGTGCGGTAACTGAGTACAAGAGATTCGCTATCCTTTTCCCCGATTCGCCGAAGGCAGAGTATGCTCTTTTTCGTATCGGCATTGCCTATTATCTGGGGGAAGAGTATGGCGACGCAGTGCGTACTTTCGAAAAACTGGCCGAAAGATCCCCTGCCGGTTCCTACAATCTTCCTGCCCGTTACTTCGCGGGTCTCAGCTTGTGGAAAAAGAAAGACTATGCCGGAGCGGCCGCAGTATTCGACCATCTCGCACAGAGTCCCCCGTCTCCCTTTGCTCCCAGGGCGCTGGCGGCTTGGGCTCTCCTGGAGTTGGAGAGAGACGACTCGTCAGTCGCAGCGGAACTTCTCCAACGCTTCATGACCGACTACCCTCTCCATCCGGGAATCGCTCAGGTCAAGGAGGCATGCTCTCTTCTTGCGCAATACGAAGACTTGCCTCAGAAATCAGAGGTTTTTGCGGGTATTCTTTCAGCTATTCTGCCAGGAGCGGGCTATGTTTATGCCGGCCGCTACGGTGACGGATTAACTTCCTTCCTGATTAATGGCCTGTTCATCGCCGGAACGGTGACCGCAGTCAATAATGACTGGTTGCCGGCGGCGAGTATTTCCGGTGGGATAGGGTTGCCATTTTATCTGGGCAATATCTACGGCTCCGCTAACGCTGCGAAGAAATGGAATCGTGCCGTAAAAAGTGAAATTCTCGGCAGGATCGATTCGGCGTTGGCAGATGTCGTTGCTGAGGAGGATTTCTTTTCTACGACATCCTCCGGTGAAGCCGCTTTGCCTTCCTCTCCGCCCATGCACGGTAAAAATATTGTTGCGCCCGAGGGCGGGAGAGCCAGAGACTTTCCCAGCTTTACGAACATTAGCAGCTCTGATAGTATGTGAAAAACTCGCAGAGTTTCTTGGTTTAGAACTATTCAATGTTTTTGGAGCAGGTTTTGAAAAAAAGTGTCGAGTTTTACAAAAGCCTTCTGGATAACCTGTATGACGGTGTCTATTTTCTTGACCGGGAGCGTTCCATTCAATACTGGAACAAGGGCGCTGAACGGATTACAGGCTATTCCCGCAGTGAGGTCGAGGGATCACATTGCTGGGACAATATTCTCATGCACGTGGACTCGGAGGGGAAGAGCCTTTGTCAAGACAGATGTCCGGCCTGGAAAACCATGGAAGGCGCAATTCCATCCGAAGCGGAGGTATTCCTCCACCATAAGAATGGCCACCGGATACCGGTGAGTGTCAAGGTTACTCCCATACGCGACGAGACCGGCGTCATTGTCGGTGCCGTTGAAATTTTTCGGGACAACAGTGAAAAACTTGCTTCCCTTTCCCTTATCGAAGAACTGCAGGAAAAGGCCTTTCAGGACACCCTGACGAGACTTCCGAACCGGCGCTATATGGACAGGTACCTGATGTCGAAGCTTGATGAAAGCTCCCGGTACGATTGGACCTTTGGTCTGATCTTCCTCGATATCGACCACTTCAAGGCAATCAACGACACCTACGGTCATGACGTGGGAGACGAGGCGCTGATGATGCTGGCCCGAACCCTTTCCCATAGTTCCCGTTCCTTTGATACGGTTGGCCGCTGGGGGGGGAGGAATTTGTCATAGCGGTTGTCAATGTTGATCGCGACAAACTCCTCCATATTGCCGAGAGGTATCGGCGAATGATCGAAACTTCCACCGTGACGACCGGAGGAGCGGACTTCAGGATGACGGTGTCTCTTGGCGCCACTCTGGCATGCAAGGGGGATACCCTGGATTCCCTGGTGAAAAGGGCCGATGAATTGATGTACCAGAGCAAACTTGCGGGTCGCAACTGCGTAACGCTGGGGTAGTGTCACGAACAGGGGCTCCGCTTACTGCCGCTCCCGCTCGAATGCATGTCTCTAAGAAAGGAAACACTATGAATATCGTAATACTTGCAGGAGGGTCAGGCACCCGATTCTGGCCGCTATCCAGAAATAAGACCCCCAAACAGCTCATGTCGGTCTTTGGGGGCAAATCCATGTTGCAGCGTACCGTGGAGCGTGTCCTTCCGCTCAATCCGGAACGAATTATCGTGGTTACCAATGCTCTCCAGGCAGAGGAAACCGGGCGGCAGCTTGCGAGTATCGATAGTGACGCAATTTTTGTAGTCGAAGAGCCCCTGGCCAGGAACACCGCCCCGGCAATCGGTCTTGCCGCTGCAATTCTCGAGCGCCAGGATCCGACCTCCATCATGGTGGTCCTCCCTGCTGACCACTTCATCCGGGACGAAGAGGAGTTTCGGGCGGCCTTGCTCCGTGCAGAGGCTGCCGCTGCCGACTGGAACCTCGTCACTCTCGGCATTGTTCCAACGGGGCCGGAGACAGGATATGGCTATATCGAAGCCGATTTGTCACAGGGCTCACCAGGTGTGCTGCCGGTGAAACGCTTCGTGGAAAAGCCTCCCCGGCAAAAAGCCATCGAGTTTGTTGCCGCCGGGAATTTCTTCTGGAACAGCGGTATGTTCGTCTGGCGCACTGATGTAATCCTTGATAGCATCAGGACCCATATGCCGGATCTATGGGCCGGACTTTCCCTTCTGGATGTCCCGGGAAACATGGGCCATCTGCATTCCATGAAAGAGCAGGTTACGAATCTTTATGGCCGAATCGAGGCCCAGTCGATTGACTACGGGGTAATGGAAAAGTCGGAGGGAGTGGTGGTGCTTCCTTCCTCATTCGGCTGGAGCGATGTGGGAAGCTGGAGTGCCGTGCCGGAGATCATGGAGTCGGGGTTGGACGGAAATATCGTTATGGACGAAAGTCCGGTGGTGTGGCTGGACTCAACCGGTTGCCTGGTCCGGGGGGGCAACAAGGTTGTTGCCCTGGTGGGTGTGCAGGACCTGATTGTTGTTGATACCGCAGATGCTCTGCTGATCTGTCCCCGTGACCGCGCCCAAGACGTGAAAAAGGTTACGGAGGAGCTGAAAGAAAGAGGACTGACCGAATTGTTGTAGTGGGCGACACGGGGCCGTCACCCCTACGAACACTGCAGCTACATGTAGACCATGACACGAAAAGTGACAGCCCCGTCCAGTGACTTGAAAGGAATGGTCACACCCTTGCACTGAATATTCATGGTTGTCTTTTCCGCAGGTTCCGGAGGTTCGCTGACCGGGCGGATTTTGCCGGACACGACCAGCGGCAGGCCCAGGGCGACGCTGCCGTACTGTTCATGGTATTTGCTCTTGAAAACCCCCGCGATGTTGTTTGTCAACTCGCCGATGGCGTCGCGCACAGCCTCTTCGTCCGCATCGTCCATCATGAGGAGTTCCTTTGCAACATGAAGAGCAGCATTCTTGTCGGTGGCATACATGATATATCCCACGCGTTCACCCGCAACGCCGACAATTCCCACAACATCCGATTCCACCGGTTCGATCTTTTTTTCTATCTTGCCTGCAAGGATTTCCATGCCCATATAGGTCATGAAGGTGTCCTGCGTTGCCGACATGATGGTGAACATGATTTCTTCAAAGGTGATTCCGCTCACGTGTGTTCCTCCTGGCCGGTGCTGATGTTTTACTATCTTATCGTACGATTGAGTCAGAAGTTTAGCGTTCAGCGAAATAAAGATCCGATTTTGATGTGGATGACGTAGTGACAAACAAGGGACCCTGTTGAAAAAGTACCCCCATCTTCGGGAATTGTGCGGTATTCTGCAGTTCCGTGCTAACTCGGTGACGGGCAGGATAGATTATCTGCAAATGGAGGAATAGAATGAAAATCGCGCTGTTGGGTCTTCCGCAGTCGGGGAAGAAGACACTTTTTTCTCTCATGACCGGGAGGGAGGTTTCCGAACACCGGACTGAAAGTGAGTCTCTGGAAGGGGTTGCGCCGATTCGTGATCCACGGGTCGATGTGCTGACGGAAATGGCAGATCCGGAAAAGACAAAGTATGCGGAAAATAAAATCGTTCTCTGTCCGGATATGTCCGAGGGAACAGGAAAGCGCGAATGGCTCGATGCAGCCCGGCGCTGCGACCTTCTCTGCCTGGTTGTGCGCGATTTTGCCTCCGAAAACGTCTACCACCCGAGCGGTTCGGTTGATGCGGCCCGGGACCGGCGAACCCTGGAAACGGAGTTGCTTCTGGCGGACCTGGAACTGATAGAAAAACGGCTGGAGCGGCTTGCCAAGGAAAAGAGAAGTGGGCTTACCCCTGGCCAGCAGAAGGAGGAAGAGGTCCTCCTCATCTGCCGTGATGCGGTGGAGAATGAAAAGCGGGTCAGCACGCTCGGTTTCGGCGAAGAGGAGCTGGCAGCCATCAGGAGCCTGAATCTCGTGACCCTGATGCCGATTCTCTGGATTCTCAACGTGGAGGAAGAGCGGGTGGGAACAGCGGAACCAGAGGGGGAGGACGTTTTTCTCATATCCGCCCTCATCGAAAAGGAGATCATGGGTATCGAGGAACCCGAGGAGCGCAGTGAGTACCTTGCTGCCCTCGGCCTCGATTCATCGGGGCTTGACCGACTCAATGCAGCGGCATACGATGCACTCGGGCTCATGTCTTTCTATACGGTGGGCAAGGACGAGGTGCGCGCCTGGACCATCAGGAAAGGGAGTCCTGCTCCGGCTGCAGGCGGCAAGATTCACAGCGATATCGAGCGGGGTTTCATCCGGGTCGAGGTGATTAAATATGACGACCTGGTGGCGGCAGGGAGCGAGGCGGCTGCCAAGGCACAGGGCAAGGCCATGCTGAAGGGGAAGGATTACATCATGGAGGATGGCGACATCTGCCATTTCCGTTTTAATGTCTGATCGGTTGCTTGTGTCTTCTTGAGGAAGTGATTCGTGTCAGGATCGCTACAAAAAAAGGGCCGGGATTGTTTCCCAGCCGTTGGCCTAAAGTGTTGACGGAAGTAAAAACCCTACTAAACAGATAATGTTTAGTAGGGTTTTTTTCATTTAAAGTCTGATAGTTATCTGATTTTTACGACATACATAGACGTACCAAGCAATACTTTTCGCAGGGAAATATTTTCCTGCTTCGCATTCCGAAACTGGGGCAAACAAAAAATCATGGTGTCCTGTAAAATTTCGGTTCTATAACCAAAACAAAGGTTATTTTTGAAGGGACGTTACATCGTAGATTGTATCATCATGAATACGACCGCAGATTTCGTCAAAAAAAATAAAAGCTTGTTATGACGCCTCCAACCTGCGCTGGCATCCATTATCTCAACAAGGCGACTATCTCGTTCCGGGAGCCGACTCCCATTTTCCTCATAACGTTCTTGATGTGGTCTTTCACTGTGTGCTCGGAGATATACATCGTCTCCGATATTTCCCTGTTAGTACGTCCCTGGCAGTGGCGTCGTTCAGACCGTTGTCCCGACAGGCCACGACAAAGCTCGCCGCGAGGCGCTTCCCCTCATTTCCTTTCACCTTTGCCAGGGAGAGGGTTGTCAACTTTGCATTCTCCGAATGCTTGTCTCTGTTGGTTTTCGTCGCAGTGATTCAGACGGCAGCTCACCGAAACAATCCTTGTAGGCGCGCGAAAAATCGCCGAAATGCCAAAAGCCCCATCTGAGCGCCTCGGCCGAAACCGTTGTCGACCCATAAGTCCCCATCCGCAGCGGCTTCCGCACCCGATGCAGTCTCAGCCTGGCCAGATAAGCCAGAGGGCTCATGCCCAAGACTTCCTGGAAGGCGTACTGCAAGGTGCGCTCGCTCACCCCCGTGGCGACGCAAAGGTCCGTCACGCTGATACGTCCTTCGGTGTGCGCCAAGGAGTAGTCTTCGGCGAGCCTGACGATGCAGTTGCGAGCCTCGCGCGTTTGATGGCCGCGAGTGCGCTGGGGAACCGTGGTTGTGTCGATGGCAGCAAGAAGCATCTCCAGGAGTTCGGCCTGCACCACGCCAAGCGTTTCCTTCTGGTCATTGAACAGCTCGGGGTGGTGCGCGGCTGTGTCGGCAAGGCGTTTTCCCCAATCGAACATCCTGCGTGCATTGCTCTCGTCCGTATGGAGCACTTCCATGCCGTGCGGCGCGCGGAAGGTATTTCCGCGTTGCCGATCGATCAAATGTCTCACAAGCACAGCCGGAGAGAGCAGAACGGTAACACTCTCGTATCCGGCCTTGACGACCAATTCGGCCTTGCTGCCCGATTCGGCTGCCAGAAACAGGTTGGGAACTATGGGCATCCCGTTCAGGGTACCCTCCGCCTGTGGGCCGAACACGACGAACACAAGCAGTCCGTTATGCAGTGAAGTGCGCACCCGCAGACAGACGTTCGTCGACTGAAACAGGACCAGGCTGTCATCGAGGCGGACATAGACCTGCCGTGCCCTCAAGGGCTTTGTCTCAAGCTGAACCAGATCCTGCCTGAGGATCTCAATGTTTTCGCCGACGGCGGTGGGATCTGTAAGCTCTACCACCGTGACGGCGGGAAAGAACGCACTTTGCGAAGTTTTCGATGCGCTGTCGTAGCATGTTCACCTTATTGCGGTAATTCGATAGACGGAAGATTTATGCCCATTATACTGGTTACATCCGTAAAAGCCAACCACATCATGTGTTACCCAGACTGTCTGTCATTGCGCGTTGGCTCACATTAAAAGGTAACCGAAGTTAACAAATGTGTCCTTGACACCTTTCAGGTGACTGAGAGCATAAAACTGCTTTGACATCAATGGATGCGCGCCAATCGAGACCGGTCGGAGGGCACGATTAAGTTCAAGTACAAGCATGCAAGATGAACCGGATCTTAAAAATAGGAGAAAGAAAAATGAACCGAGGCAAGAAGGTTTTCAGTCACCTGCTGACGCGTTGTGTCCTGCCACTCGCAAGAAGGCTTACACCCTCGTGTGACATGAGCGGGAACCCGGTAAACATGGGCCCGGGGTTTAGAACAGTGGGCATCGTCGTCAATGTCGCAGCGTTTGTCGTCCCGGTCATTTGCGCCGCCGCTGAGGAACCTCGCAGACCGAACATCGTCATCATCCTCGCCGATGACATGGGGTTCGCGGATATGGGCTCGTATGGCAGCGAGATCAAGACGCCAAACTTCGATTCGCTGGCAAAGGCCGGCGTGCGCTTCACGAACTTCTACACCCCTGCCAGCTCTTCGCCCACGCGATCCATGTTGCTGACCGGCGTCGATACCCATTTGAACGGCCTGGGGAACATGGACGAGTGGACTGCGCCCAACCAGTGGGGCCATCGACGGCTACGAAGGATATTTCAACGACCGGGTGGTGACGCTGCCGCAGATGCTCAAGGATGCCGGCTATCACACGTACATGGTCGGCAAGTGGCACATGGGCAAGAAACCCGAGCAGATACCTGCCGCGCGCGGCTTCGAGCGCGACTTCTCGCTGCTGGACGGAGCGGGCAGCTACTGGGACATGACGAATTTCACTGCTGCGACGCCGCAGTCGGTATTCACCGAGGACGGGCGATACCTGAAGCGGCTTCCCGATGACTACTATGCGACGAAGACCTACACTGACAAGCTGATCGGCTTCATCGACGCCAACCGTGGTGACGGCAAACCCTTCTTCGCCTATGTCTCACACCAGGCGCCGCACGACCCGTTCCACCTGCCGAGCGAATGGCGCACTCGCCACGTCGGCGAATATGACAAGGGGTGGGATGCGGTGCGACAGGAGCGGCTGAAGCGACAGATCGAGCTCGGCATCATGCCCGCAGGCACACAACTCGCCGAGCGGATGTGGTTTTTTCCCGATCCCATCGTACTCGCTCCTGCGACCAGAGCAATCCTCGGCAAGAAGATGGAGCTCTACGCCGGCATGATGGAGAACCTCGACTTTCACGTCGGCAGACTCATCGACCACCTGAAGAAGATCGGTGAGTACGAGAACACGGTCTTCATCGTTTTCGGCGACAACGGCGCCGAGGGGAACGACCTGTTCGCCAGATCGCCGGGACGCCAGGCACGCGTGACTACCTCTTCGCAGCGATTAAATGGTCGCAGACCAATCCCAACGCTTGGGGCGACCCGGGTTCGTTCGTCAGCTACGGCCCGATGTGGGCCCAGGTATCGATGACGCCCTTCAGCCAGTACAAGGGCTGGTTGGCGGAAGGGGGTATCCGGAACGCGCTCATCGTCAGTGGTCCGGCCGTCAAGCGGCCCAAGGGGAGTATCAACCAGGGACTCATGCATGTGGCCGACCTCATGCCGACGCTGCTCGAAATCGCCGGCGCCAGCTATCCGAAGACCTACAAAGGACACGAGGTGCCCGCGCTGTTCGGCAAATCATGGGGCCCGATGCTGGCGGGCCAGTCGGAGACGCCACGGACGGCGCAGGATTACCTCGCCTGGGAACTTTTCGGCAACCGCGCTGTGCGGCAGGGAGAGTGGAAGCTCCGCTGGGAATACGAGCCGTTCGGCACGGGCGAGTGGGAGCTGTTCAACCTCACCCTTGATCCTGCAGAGCACAAAAATCTTGCCACCGAGCGTCCTGACAAGGTGAAGGAGTTGGCCGCTCTCTGGGAGAGCTATGTCCGGGCAAACAATGTGATTCTGCCGAGTCGCTCCGTGTTCGAGGCTCTGAAAGACAAGCTGCCGCAACGCGTCCCTGTCGATCCGGGCTACCCGCCGCTTCTCTACAAGCGACAGTTTGTTCCGCCCAAGAACATGGTGGCTGATCCCAAGAATTGAGGGTTGCCAACGCAAACTTCAAAAATAACTCCAAAAGGATGGACATTTTATGAACTACAGCACAAACCCCATGAGGCCGTTTGCCTGGTTGCCGGTGGTCGTTGCAACAATGCTCACCATCGGCATGCTCTGCCCGCCACAGGCTCTGGCCCAGCTCCCGGCACGCTTCTACTGGAAGTCTCTGTCGGATGCCAACGCGGTGCCGCTCGTCGTCGAGTCGTTAAGCGGCAACACGAACCCGTTCGATTCCGCTCATACCGTGTCCGCGGGAGCGGACGTTAGCGCTACGATGATCCTCACAGGTTATGTGCGAACCTTTTCCTTGTTCGATCGCGCGACGATGGCAGCCATTATCGTGCCGATGGGGCATGTATCCGGCGATGTCACGGTGGCCGGCAGGACGTTCAATCAATCGGCCAATGGCTTCGGGGACCCGCTGCTGGAGTTCGACATCAATCTCCTCGGCCCACCGGCGCAGAAGAACATCCCCGACGTTATGCGCTATGAGCCGGGATTTTCCGTTGACCTGCTCGTCGACCTGGCGTTCCCGATCGGTGGATACGACAGCGGCAAGCCCCTGAATATAGGGCAGAACCGCTGGTACGGGCGCCTGGGCGCACCTGTCGTCTGGCAGATCGGCCCATGGGTGCCGGGCAAGCGCACCACCCTGGAAGTCCTACCCGTCGTGTGGTTGTTCGGGGACAACGACGACTATGTCGGTCAGACCATGAAGACCGATCCGTTGTTCCAACTGGACGCGCACGTAACGCGCGACCTGACCGAACACTTATGGGCAGCGGTCGACCTCTCCTGGTACTACGGCGGCAAAGCATCCATCAACGGTGTCCCGGGGGAGAAGCTCAACAACCTCGGCGTCGGGCTCACGCTCGGGTATCAGATCAACGACAACCTGAACCTCACCGCCGGCTATAAGACGACCGTTGACGACAAAGGTGCCGGCGATCTTCAAATGGATTGTTTCATGGCCACGCTCGTGTACGGATGGCACCCGCTCGTCGAAGGAATGAAACGATTAAAAAGCGAGAAATAGGACATCGTACTGAAACGGCGACTTACATCTTTGACGGTCTCAATTGTGTAGATAAACGTGGTCTATGTCTCTCAATAGGATTTCAATATCATGAAAAACCGGCACGTTTGACGGAGGGTCAAGCGTCGAATTGGTTAAATGGTTCGACGACTGAGGTTTCTTGAGTAAGTATCCCCCGACAATGCCGAAATTTCTTCACCCACGATCATGCCCGCTCGCGCGCCTACCGCTCCAATACGACTGATTTGTGTGAGGTCTTCTGCGTTCCAACCGCGACAGAGGTATGCAAATGAAATCTGACGATTCAGTGCCCAGTGAAAATCTTCTCCACGAATCAACAGAGTTCTCACTTGTTCAGGGCGGGCCGCTCTTTCAGCTTCTGCGCCGGTCGCATCTTTCCGGTGATGACCTGGAGTTGATGCGCCTTCGTATCATCGTCATCTCGATGCTTGCCTGGTTGCCGCTCCTGGTGCTCTCGGTCCTGGAAGGAAAGGCGCTTGGCAGGAATGTGGCCGTGCCTTTCCTCCTGGACGTGGAAGTTCATGTCCGCTTCCTGGTGGCACTGCCGCTATTGATCGTTATGGAGCTTGTGGTTCACCATCGGATGCGTTTCGTGGTGCAACAATTCCTTGAGCGAAATTTAATTCCCGAAAGTGCCATGAAGCGGTTTGAATCCGCCATCGCCTCGGCATACCGTCTGCGCAACTCGATGCTGGCCGAGGTGCTGCTCATCGCTTTGGTATATGTCGCGGGTTTCCTGATCTGGCGCCAGCAGTATCAACTCGACACGGCCACGTGGTACACGTCGCCGACGGTCGAGGGCTTGAAGCTCTCACTGACCGGGATATGGTTTGCCTGGGTAAGCCTACCGCTCTTCCAGTTCCTGCTGGTACGTTGGTTTTTTCGGATATTCATCTGGGCGCGCTTTCTCTGGCAGGTGTCACGCATCGACTTGAGCCTGATTCCAACCCATCCGGACCGCGTCGGTGGCCTGGGATTTCTTTCCAATACTGTCTATGCCTTCATACCGCTTGCGCTGATGGCCGGCGTGATTTTATCCGGATCGATAGCCAATCGCATCTTTCACCTTGGGGCCAAACTGCCTCAGTTCCAGATTGAGATTGTCACCTATGTCGTTATTGTGCTGTTCGTAGTGCTCCTCCCGCTAATGGCGTTTGCGCCTCAGCTTGCTCAGGCAAAGCGGGTGGGCATTCGAGAATATGGCACGCTGGCCGAACGTTACGTGCGCGAGTTCGATGCCAAGTGGCTGCGCGGCGGAGCGCCAGCCGATGAGCAGTTTGTTGGCACCGGCGACATCCAGTCCCTCGCGGATCTGGCCAATAGCTATGAAGTGGTGAAGACAATGCGCATCGTCCCGGTCACGCAAGATGTCATCCTCCGCCTCGTGGTCGCAACGCTCGTGCCGATTGCGCCACTGGCACTCACCATGATGCCGCTGGAAGAATTGCTGAAACTCTTGTT
>CAVVDU010000007.1:0-125965 GCA_963746935.1 uncultured delta proteobacterium
ATTTACGTTATCCAATTTAATTTTGCTTCCAGTCCGATCTATAGCGCTTAAGCTATTGTGCATTTCAGCAATTGCCGGTGATGCCAACGAAAACAGCAATATAAACAGAAAAAAAACCTTTTTCATGGTCTACCTTTCGTAAATTCAATGTTAAGTTCACCGCCAGCGCTCATGCTGGTCCGGTGTTGGAGGTGTTATTGTATTTTTTTTAGATGGTAGTAATTGTTCATTGCAGGATTATGCCAAACCATCGAATTTATCGTTATCTGTTCAACAGCGTAAGTCGTTGTTACATCCATAATAGTCATCTTGATATCATTGCCTTCAATACTATATGTGAAATTACTTTCAATATAGCCTGTTTTTAATATCATCTCATTTTTATTAAGAAATTTCCAAGACATCGGAGTGTATTGCCATGGTTCAACCTTCGCGGTTGCAGTAGATGAAACACCTGCAAGTGACCATTCTCCTTTTAATTCATTTGCGCTTACACCGGCAAAGGATAGGCCAGAAAACAAAAAGACAGATAGAATTACCATGCATGTTATTCTCTTCACGCTACATCTCCCATGATAGTTTTTTCTTGATTCGGGTAAACAGGTAAGACCGGGAATTCCCCCTGATTAACCTTTTTCTGGGTAACGTTTGAGCTAACCGGTTGCCATTCCTGAGGGACGCTGTTATTTATTTTTCTATTGAGTCCATGATCTCTTTCATCTTCACAGGATCAGCTCTCAATACCTTTTCGCCACGTCTTGATGCCAGGCTAACCCCGGTCGGCCCCAGGTGCAGAAATTTTCCGACCTCATTGCCAGTATAGCCAAGTTCAATTATCGCCAGATGACAGATTATCCCGCGTGCTGCCGCAGGGGCTCGACTTTTGCTCGGCTTTCTGATTGATTCGGGATCAAGCTTCAATGCCGCCGACACGATGTTCAGCAATCGTGCGAGGGTAATTGGACTTTTCATTTTATCCCGCAGTTTGACTTCCAATTTAAGACTATCAACGAAATCGCCACTTCCCAATACCCTCTCGTCGAAACTTTCGTATTCGTTATTTTCGCGTTCACCCTGGCTACGCTTTAGTCCGCCGCCGACAAGATCATCACGACGGCCGGCCTTGATCCCTTCCGAGACAAATTGACGATAATTCATGCGCGCCGTGGTGACCCTTTTGCCAAATCGCTCCAGAATAGCGTCCGTATCCTGGCCGTCAATCTGCCGGTTCCCCATTAGCACCGCGTGTCCGCTCCAGGGATAACGATCCAGTTCCTCCAGATTCGAGACCATTCCAGCCCGTAACGGATTCAGGTGTATGTATCTGACCAGTTCAAGCAGGTAGGCTTCTTCCTCGCAAACTATGGACTTGTATCGATTCTGGAATAGGTGTCCGGACCGCTTGTTCCGTTGATTGAAAGATACGGCATACCCGGTAAGAAGTCTGCGCATAAAATGCGATAGTGATGTGGTGGTCGGCATTAACAACAGATGTAAGTGATTTGATAAAAGCGTCCATGCATAACAGTACACGCCGGTTTCTGAGCATAGTAAAAAGAGACGGTCAACAAAAAGTTGTCGGTCGTGATTGTCATTGAAAATATCACAACGTTCAATCCCGCGAACTATTACGTGCTGGAGAAGCCCAGAAATGTCGAGTCTTGCCATACGTGGCATAAGAAAGATGTATATTATTTAATAATAAAATTCAATAGAAAAATAAATAACAGCGTCCCTCCTGGTTGCAAGAATAAACAGAGAATAGATAAGTAATTTGGACAACCATGACTTTTTCATATCGAACTTTCCTTCAGGGGGCAAAGTACTCATTCTTGATTCATCGATTGTTATCGATGACTGCGTCAAACAACAATTTGAAAATAATTATCTAGCTTTCTGTCCCTTCTTCGCGAAAATTTGGCATTTCAGAATAGTAATTGTAGTAAGTTAATTCTATTACAATATTGCAACTTGTCAAAGACACAACAAGACGCGAGTTGACTCAAAATAGAGTAAGATACCGGCAACAAGGGCGGCGGACAGAAATGAAGTCAATCGTCTCACCTCATCCGGCAACAAAACTGAAACTACCCGCAGGGAACAGTTTTAACCTGCAACCCTACCCGTCATGTCCGGAAAGCTGTGATTACTCATAAATACTCCGTTCCAATGCAATGAGTGCTGAGAACCGTGGATTCAGCACTCATTGCATTGGCGGTCTGACCATTGTTCTCCATTTCGACGAGACAGATCTTGGGACGGTATAAATTATTAGTCTCATGGTACCAACCTGCCTATACACCTCGACCATAACACCTTCCCTCTACTATTTTTTAGTCCCACAGGATTGCGTATCACGGGCGATGTCACGTCCATCTGCTTGTTCAACAGCCTTCACGTAACAAATTGCCCCCTATTATTCCATCACGACTACCTGTTCAATACCATCATCCACATGTATTTTCTTACACTTTCCATCTGCTTCGCGATGATAAATCGCATTGCCATTCGTGTAGACTATGGCACCACCGCTGCATAGTGCATAGGAGAGCACCCCCTTTGCCAATACATCTTTTTGCCCACCTTTTGCGCACACCAGTTGCCAAGTTGAAGGCACCAAGCCTGGCACATCACCAGTATTCCGGTAGTTGGCCTTTACCGCTTCGTCTGCATTGATAAGATTGCCCCAGATCATCATTTGACGAATATCGGCTCCTTCCTTTCGCGGGCCGCCGGCTGTGGTCAACGGACGTCCGGTATATCGAGCCGTGAAGTAATTTAGCCACTGGAATACTGCGAACAACAACCGAAACGGAAAGAGGAGGAAATCAAAGAACGCATGCAGGGGCGAGGCGGTCGGATTTGAGGACTTGTAGGGACGAGAAATGTAATAAAGCGATCCATCTTCGGACATCTGCGGACCGAGGTAGTCATAAGAAGGATTTTCGGCCAGGCACTCTATCTCGCCTCGGACAAGATCCAGACGGCAAATGGCGGAAGGCCCAAGATCACGGTAAACCCCGGCGGAGTCGCGCCCCACCCCTGATGACTGATAGAGCAGCTCCATGTTGCGACCGAGAATCCATGAAGGAGCTAAATCAAATGAATCGCCTTCAGTAATCTCCTTTAAGTCACTTCCGTCAGCCTTCATGATAGCAATATTGGCAGTACCACCCTGGTTCCTGACGGCACAAGCTATGTGATCATAACCTGGGCTTGCGCTCAGATGCTCGATAAAACATTTGGCATGGTGGAAAAGACGTTGCTCTTCCATGTCGCTGGTCTTCACGGAGAAAATTCCGCCCATATCATCTGTTTCCAAGGCATAGAGCAAACGGTCTGGCTCAGTCCCCCGAGAAAGGCTTTTCATGGCAATTCGCATCTCCGCCGGATCGCGCCCTTTGTCTCCCCATAAGAGCCGCCCCGACATGAATTGTGCACCAGGGCCTTCGTTCTTCCAAGAGTCTCGTTGAACAATTTTCACGGCTCGATCCCGTATTAATTGACCAAACTTGCTCTCAATTATTTTGGGTGATTTGCCATCTTCCAGCAAATGCAGCTTCCCTTTGGCAAGATATACGATCTTCATAGAAATCTCTCTTTCTCAAAAATGGTAGAAAATATTCCAATAGAATCGGCTGGTATGCTGTCCCCTTCACGTTGTAATTTTCGTCCAGTATAGGCAGCGTGATCTTGTCAGCTACAGACCGCGCTTTAATAAATGATGCGAGCATGAGCGTTGACATGAGGAGGAACGCAATCAAGGCAGAAACAAAAACTTGAATGCAGTTAATTTTCATGTAGTTTTTTCTCAGTTCAACGTAGAGCTAACCGGTGCTGCGCGGCTGTACCGCGCAGCACCCAGCGACTGAAAGGAGCGAGGCTCGGGTTAGGCTACATGAGTTGCGACTGTTCTGAGTGTAAGCAGTATGCCGACAACTACGCATATGACGGCAATGACCAGATACATCCAAAATGTTGCCCAGTACATAATGGGCTCACTACTCCGTCGGTATATCCGCACTTGGATTCCCCATCCGCGAGCCATGATCTCCTGAGTGGAGTATCCCTTGAACAATAGCCAGATGAACACGACACTTAAAGCAAAAAAGAAGGTTGCGATCATTGCTTTCTCCAAATGATTCCTGTTTCAGCCTAACGTCGTGGGAATTGACCGGTCATATTTTCTGGTTGAGAATCAAACTATCCCTTACAGAAAATAAATCCGTCCCCTTTTATCGTGGGATATGTTCAACGGGTTCGGGGTGCACTGGCGGAGTAGAACGAAGTCCTGTGCAGCCCATGGTTCGTCCCTCCCAGAATTTTGTATCACAGCAGCGAGAAAAGTTCAGAAATGCGTGTCACGACTGGGAAATAATGATGCATGAGATACCCGGCAAGGAACGTCAATGCTAGTGTTATGGCAAACGGTATACTTGTCGTTTTGAAAACGCTGCCCATCCAGTCAGCGCTATCGATTCGTCGTGTTCCTCGGATAAGACTTGCTGCGAGGACAAACTCAAACGCTGCTTCAGAGAGAATAAATGGAGCTTCGTATACCAGATAGACGCCAGCACCCACGACCACCGCCATGATCGCGGCCAGAAGTGCGAAAACAACCAAAGCCACGACTCCTCCCTCGTCGCCGGATTCCTGAGGGACATTCTATAATCAACCTGTCAAGAATAAATATCGCTCTTTTAAAATCAAATAGTTAGCTTTATTATTGAAATCCTGACGCACTACTCCCTTGATTTCTGAAATGGCGAGTCTCTCACTAACGGCGAACCTTGAGCCTAATCGTTACTGGTATCCGACATCCCCCGCCCGCATCGGGAACGGGGTCGTCAATCATTCCTTATCCAAGCTCCAAGATTCAGTGAGATGCCCGGTATTGTCCCTCCCGAGGTCGTATGCCTCAACGTTGTTGAACGGGCTCATCTCGCCAACTGCCTGCTTCTGGCAAGTAGCCTTACCCAGTAAAGCAGGAAGCTTTAAATTGTTCTCTGCGCCTCATCAGCGTCCACGCGACAACCAGGAGCTTTGCCGCCAGCTTGACCTTCATCTTCAGCTTGATGCCGCGTTCGAGTTCACGACCTTTGAGCAATTTGCTGTAGTAGCTCCTGATGTCCGGGGTCAACGTGGAAGCAACCATGGCCGCCTGCACCAGCGCATACCGTAAGGCTGCCTTGCCCTGTTTTGAAATCACCGGCTTGGCGCTGTCGCTGTTCTTGCCGCTTCGTTCGGCGCTCAAATCCAGCCCCGCCAGACGCAACACCTGTTTCCGGTTCTCAAACCGGCAAGGGTTGCCAATGGCGGCAAGGACCATGGCCGAGACAATAGGGCCGAAGCCCGGAATGGAAAGAAGGCTTTCATACTCCGGAAACTGTCTCGCAACCTTTTCCATCAGCTTTTCGTTGGATTTGACGGTTTCCCGGGCGGCCTTCAGTTTGCTTACCAGGCTCTGGGCCTCCCATCTGGCAGCGTCATGCACCAGACACCCGGCGGACTCTTTGGCGATCTCCCAAAGCTCTCGCAGGCGCCTTTCCTGTTCGATCCTAATCCTGCGCGTCGTGATCATCTTCAAGAATGCCTCGAACTCCATCCCGGCGATTTCTCTTGGGTCCAGGCAGTGTTGAGCGATCGACAAAACAAGATCGTCCGGCTGCCCTGCGCGGATATAGAGCTTGTCCAGTTCGGGAAAGAATTGCGCAAACACGTTGTTTCTCAGCCGCATCCGTAGAGCGTGCTCTTCTTTCTTCAGCCGGATCCGGAATGCTATCAAGCTCCTTAATTCCCGCAGGCTCTCTTCCGGCACATCGTAGAAAAGGCAGCGCCCCTGTCCGACCAGGTCTGCGACATTGGCGGCATCTTTCTTGTCGTTCTTATCCCAGCGCCCATCCAGAAGGGCTCGGTTCTTTGCTACGGCCACGTTGGAGACATAAACAACATGTTCATCCTGGCGGATCAGAAATTCAGCCAAGGGCTTATGGTAGGAGGCCGTCGGCTCCAGTCCGTACACGACTTCAATCAAGCCGTGTTGGTTCTGAATGTCTCTAGCTAAACTTCTGAGACTCTCAAAACCTTTTGTGCTGTTGTCAAAGACCATGTTCTTGCGAAGTGTTCTACCATTGGGAGTGCCGAAAAAGGCATGATGGTTGTTCTTGGCAACATCGACACCGACCAGCAAGTATTTTTCCGAACCTCTAACTGAAGCTCTCATTAGCCTGAACAGCTCCAGTCTATCAGTTACATCGTGCATTCTATCCTCCTGTTCTGTTGAATAAATGGCTATTCAATAACAGGAGACAATAGAATTAACAAGACTGATATAATATGTTTTTTTGTTATATATTCCGGGGAGTTAAGCTCTTCTGCTTCTCATATATAACGCTGTTATTTATTTTTCTATTGAGTCCATAAGCTCTTTCATCGTCACCGGATCAGCTCTCAATACCTTTTCGCCACGTCTTGATGCCAGGCTAACCCCGGTCGGCCCCAGGTGCAGAAATTTTCCGACCTCATTGCCAGTATAGCCAAGTTCAATTATCGCCAGATGACAGATTATCCCGCGTGCTGCCGCTGGGGCTCGACTTTTGCTCGGCTTTCTGATTGATTCGGGATCAAGCTTCAATGCAGCCGACACGATGTTCAGCAAACGTACGAGGGTAATTGTTCTTTTCATCTTGTCCCGCAGCTTGACTTCCAATTTAAGACTATCAACGAAATCGCCGCTTCCCAATACCCTCTCGTCGTAACTTTCGTATTCGTTATTTTCGCGTTCACCCTGGCTACGCTTTAGTCCGCCGCCGACAAGATCATCACGACGGCCGGCCTTGATCCCTTCCGAGACAAATTGACGATAATTCATGCGCGCCGTGGTGACCCTTTTGCCAAATCGCTCCAGAATAGCGTCCGTATCCTGGCCGTCAATCTGCCGGTTCCCCATTAGCACCGCGTGTCCGCTCCAGGGATAACGATCCAGTTCCTCCAGATTCGAGACCATTCCAGCCCGTAACGGATTCAGGTGTATGTATCTGACCAGTTCAAGCAGGTAGGCTTCTTCCTCGCAAACTATGGACTTGTATCGATTCTGGAATAGGTGTCCGGACCGCTTGTTCCGTTGATTGAAAGATACGGCATACCCGGTAAGAAGTCTGCGCATAAAATGCGATAGTGATGTGGTGGTCGGCATTAACAACAGATGTATGTGATTTGATAAAAGCGTCCATGCATAACAGTACACGCCGGTTTCTGAGCATAGTAAAAAGAGACGGTCAACAAAAAGTTGTCGGTCGTGATTGTCTTTGAAAATATCACAACGTTCAATCCCGCGAACTATTACGTGCTGGAGAAGCCCAGAAATGTCGAGTCTTGCCATACGTGGCATAAAAAAGATGTATATTATTTAATAATAAAATTCAATAGAAAAATAAATAACAGCGTCCCTCCTGGTTCCCAGGTGAAAGAACTGCAGGTTGGGTATCGCCGAAATCGAAGCGATTGACTTGATTCCACTCCATTTGATGTAAAGACCTTCAAGAGAGGACATGCCGGATGCCGCCTCAAACATCTCTTGACTGACACGAGAGGAAAACCATAGAAACTTGACATTCGAAAGACTCGAAAGTGACTTGCACCATTGCTTCACTATAGACCGTTGTTCGGCCGCAGGGACTGGAAGTTGTGTACAGGCAATGTTGAGCGTGTCTCCACCTTTGTATTCGTCAAGATAAGTTATACATTCCGGCGGGAACTGATGTGCGCGATCAAAATACCAGAATCCTTTTTTTATCTGTTTTTCAGTAAGAGTCATTTTCATCTCTATGGTACAACGCCACGCATAACCGGGCGCAAAAAGCGGAGCGCAGCGTAGCTTTTTGCGATCCGAGTTTATGCGATTGTTAGGTGTTTTCATTTTTCAGTTAACGCCAAACGAAAGTACTCTCTGTGAACCCAGCCACGCTTCGCAACTTCCCCCGGTTGTGTTAATTTTACTAACAACCACTCACCAGATTGTGTAACCACACGAACGACAGTGCCTTTTTTTATTGTCAACAAGATATCTGAATGGTCTTTAGCTGGTTTTGTTCTCAGATTAACGTTCGCCACAGCAAGAGCCTGCAAAGGTGTTTCTTTTTGCTCATTCTGAATGGCGCTGATTACTGTGCTTTCAATTTGATCAATTCGTGTGTTAAGGTCACTTGCCGAATCTTCGCTATACCTGCTCGCCAATAAAAACAGCATGATGCTGATAATTATTCCAACAATATCAGGCTTTGAGAAACTTGATGACAACCTTTCAAGTAGCAGATAGCTAGAAGGAATGTCTGCTAATTCAAGATCTGTGCCGATAGACTGAGCTAACTGAGCTTTCAACTCCTGATTCAGGCTGTGCAACACATCTCTAGGTGTGCCACGAGCCACACGACCACTCTCCAGAAGCTCTTCTGCGAGTAGCTTGACCTCTTTTATTAATTCTATAGAACCGAGTAGTGAGAGCCTTGATTCAATCAAGCGGTATGGATTTAAATTGGCAAGCGTTATCTCTTTGAAATGTTTAGTAGGTAGCGAAGAATACTGTTCAGTGCAGACAATTATCTTGAGCAGAGGGTTTGTTGCTAGTTTTTCAAATGCATTCGAGGGGCTATTTATAAAATTACTCAGAATTAGAGCTCTATGTTGAGATTTATCTATTTCGGTCGGCTGCGGCGCATTAGAATTAATAAGGTGGGCATCATCAACAATAAGGAGGGTTCTGCCATCAAGCTCGCATTCAGTTAGCAGTTCCCACAGTTCGCTAAGTTCTTCAACCATTACCCCATTGCTAAAGAATATCCCGCCAATGAATTTTTCTTTGATTTTATGAGCAATTGTAAGCGCAATATGGGTTTTGCCAATTCCTCTTGGGCCAGAAATAACAATGTTTTTATCTGTGTCTAGTAATAGCGACTCTATTTCACATAATTCAGCATCACGACCAACACAGAAGGAAGCAGGATCGGGGTATTCCTCCGCCCTTAAAAAAAATCTGTGTTGGCTCAGTACTGCTTCCATTATTCACCCAACGGCCCCCGCGGGGGACCCGCCGAAGGTCGGTGTCCACTCGCGTGTTCATGTGCAAGTCGCATGGCTGTCGGGTCACCCGCGGGGGCCGTTCACGCGACGCAGTCGCGTGAACTCCTTATTGATCAGACCGGCCATCCTCCCGCCAGGTCACGCACGCGTCACTTTATTACAATTGTCAATTTGACGCAACACATTAGTTTTGATATACATTCTTAACGGCCAACTACATTATTGGGAAGATGAACAGTTTTCTGGCCAACACTCCACTCGCCCTTTTCTGAATTTTTTGCATGCAGCAGAACTTGACTTGCGAGAACGCTCGAAACACTGCAAAGAACAGTTCCACATTACTCTCGGGTAAATGCGGTTACTGAAAAGAAGACAGGAAAATTTCATGCTGTTTGTTCCAAGCGCCATCAATGCTCAGTATATTGAGCATTTGAAATTGCGGCAGGTCGCTGCTGCCCACCATGTGGAGTATAAAAAGTGGCTCCGGTATTTCCTCGATTTTTGCAACAAGTATTCTCCTCCTGACTCGAAAACTGAACAAATACGGCTATTTTGTGAAAAGCTGCGATCAAAGAGGCAATCTGAGACACAGTGCCGACTGGCAACCCATGCCGTATCACTCTTTTTCGAAATGCAGCAAGACAAGGTATCTGCAACCCATGATGAAGTCGATTGCCCGGAAGAAAAGAGTGTGGTTGATATTTCAACGAGGGTCAACGAGCCCACGGAAAAGTGGTTGCCGGTAAGCCGTGGTTCCTCAGGCTATACCGGGGCAGGTTACCAGGAAAAGTCCGCTGGATTTTGACTGACATTACATATTTCCGACTGCACAGCAGCAGATTCGGCATCAAACTCCACTTCACAATACAAAAGCCCCCCAACCGGAACGAATCCGACCAGGGGGCTTTCACTTGACTCCTGCAGTAGTGCTCAAAGTAATTCGCTACTTCTCCCGCCCATAGGGCCAGGCCATCACGCCACCCTCCAGGACCTTCACGTTTTTCCATCCTTCCGCCTGCAGCTGGATGGCTGCTTCGTAGCCACGCAGGGAAATCTTGCAGTAGCAGACGATTTCCCGCTCCTTGTCCGCGGGCAGATCATGCAGCCGGTGCCGCAGTTCCCCGATCGGTATCAAAGTCTCCCCGATGCCGATGCGCATCTGGTCGAATTCTCCCGGGGTACGGACATCGAGGATGAACGGTTTCTTGCCCTCGTCCAGTTCCTTCTTGAACTCCACCGGACCGATGCCGTTCAACCTCCCCTTGAGTTTGTTCTCCATCAGATGGGCAGTGGCGATACTATGATCGATGGGGAGCGAGAAAGGCGGTGCATAGGGCAGATCGGCATTCACCAGGTCCGTGACGGTAAGCTTGCCGAGAATGGCCATAGCGGCAATGGCAACCTGCTTGCTCACATCCCCCGGGCCCACGCATTGGACACCAAGGATCCTGCCGGTATCTGCATCGACCACCATCTTGGAGATTATCAGCTTGGCGCCCATGAACTCCGGCTTGTCGAGACTGGCGTTGATCACCGTGGCAACGTTCGAGTACCCCTCCTGACGCGCGCGGCTCTCGGAAAGACCGGTGGAACCTGCATTGAAATCGAAAACCTTGCAGACACCGGTGTGGATGGTGCCGGGGAAGGTCACGCTGTTGCCGAGGGCGGCGTTTTCTCCAGCCACCCGCCCTTCCAGGTTTGCCAGGTCGCCAAACGGGGCACGGGTCTTTTTGCCGGTGATCCGGTGCAGCAGTTCCACGCAGTCACCAACCGCGTAGATGTCAGGGTCTGTCGTCTGCATATACTCGTTAACCAGGATGCCGCCGGTGGCACCGATCTCCAGGCCCGCTGCCTGAGCCAGCTCCACATTGGGAATAACACCGATCGCCAACACTGCCAGTTCGCAGGGAAGCTCGGTGCCGTTCTCCAGTTTAACGCCTGCCAGTTTGCCGTTCTCACCGATAAAACCGGCCAGCTTCACATCGGTTATGACATTGGCAGCCTTGCTGCGCACATGATTTTCCAGCACCTTGGCCAGTTCCCAGTCAAGGAACATCAGAATCTGCGGCAGCATTTCGATGACGGTAATGTCGATGCCGGAAAGCTGGAGCGCTTCACAGGTTTCGATGCCGATCAGTCCGCCACCTATTACCACCGCCTTTTTGATGGTGCCCTCGTCACGGATGCGGCGGAGAAAATCGGCATCGCGCATGGATTGGAGGGTTGTCACCCCTTCCAGGTCGATGCCGGGTACCGGCGGCCTGCGCGGCTTGGCGCCGGTGGCGATGATCAGCGTATCGTAAGGGACGTTATCGACCGCTCCGCTTTTCAGGTCGCGGCAACTCACCGTCCGTGCCGAGCGGTCAATAGCGGTCACCTCTGTTTCAGTTCTGGCCAGAACCCCCTTGGTATTGACAAAAAAATTCGGATCACGCACCTCCCCATACGGGGTGCTGAGCAAAGAGTTGCGGTTATTGAAGACACCGCCGACAAAATACGGATAGCCGCAGGACGCCATGGACAGCTCCGGCGCTCTCTGAATAATAGTCACCTCGGCATCCGGGGCAAGTCGCTTGGCCCGTGCCGCGGCCTTTGGCCCCGCCGCCGAACCACCGATAACCACGATACGTTTATTCTGAGCCATGAAAATCCTCCTTGAAAAGGGATGCGCATCGAACGCTGCACCTTGTTGTTTCCGAGTTTTTCGAAACCGCATTAAATTCTAGTTTTTATATATTACATTTCTACCATGTTAGCAACAGCTATTCTACATAAATTATAGCGGTTTTTATGTAACTGACACCTTTGAGATCAACCCTGAATTATGGGAAAATCTGCGAGTTGCATTCTTGAAACTGATTATTGCTAATCTTCCGCTATGAAGATTGTCATCCCCGAATGCCTGTATTGGGGAGCCATGATTTCAAACAATTTGAAGCTGTATTCCCAATCAGAATCGTTTCGGGAATGACAGTTTCGAAAGCTGAAGGAGGACTGACGCTAATCTTTTTTCTGGCCAAATGCTTGCATATATCCAGGCAAACAAAGTTCTGCATCAACTCAACCGATGTAAACCCGCTACCACAACGGATAAATCAGCATAACCCACCAGAAAGGGTACCAACCCATGATTAAAACCGAGGCATCATCTGACGGTTTCCGCGGCAACTCCAGAGGGAAGAGCGGATTCGAGGTACTCCCCGGTGCATCCGGAAATTTTACCGTGAACATCTGGGGAAGATTCCCCCCGGAATGGATCGGAAGCCTTTCTTCCGGGCTGTCCCGGCACAAGATCAGCATCGTCAGGGGAAAAGCGAGGAAATCTCTTGCCTACTGGGAAACCGAGTTTGAAGTAGAAAAAACCCGTTTCGCGACCGACCCGGGGAAATTAGACTTTCTGGCCTTGGCGCAGGAGGAAAACAGAACGACGCCGGATGACTCCTTTTCCATCTCACAGTTCACCCTGGAACCGCCGGAAAAGCACAACGGTGCCCTCTACCTTGAAGTGAAGGCTGCCGACCAACTGGGCTTTCTCGGCCAGATCCTCAACAACCTGGCATTTCTGACCCTGTTTCCGGAAGAAATCAACATCGATACCGTTCATGGAAACATCTTTGACAAGTTCTGGATACGGGGATTGGGGGGGAATCCACCTTCCACAACCGCCCAGGCTGCCCTGAAGAAGAAATTGGAAGAGTGGAAAAAAAGCTGACGATTCCTTGCTCCGTAACACCATGGATAAAAAGTGTGACAAACAAGAAGAAGTCCTAAAAACATTCCTTTGAAATAATCAGTTCTACTGCCTGCCAAACCCGGCTATTACCGCAAGAAACTCTTTTCCATACTTGCCAAGCTTGTGCTGCCCCACCCCGCTGATGTCGAGCAGTTCCTCGCTGTCAGCCGGGCGTCGGGAGGCCATCTCGGCCAAGGTTGCATCACCAAAGACCACGAAGGGCGGGACCCCCTCCCGGCCGGCAATCTCCTTGCGCAGGGCGCGCAACTCCTGGTAAAGTGGCTCGTTTTTCTCCAGGACGGCACCCCCCACTTTCATGCTCTTCTTCACTTTCTTTCCCGTAAGCGGCCGCAGGCGCGCCTTGGCCAGAATGAGGTTCTGTTCGCCGCGCAGCAGCGGGCGGGCAGTCTCGGTCAGGCGCAGCACCGAATAGCGGGCCAGGTCCTGCTCCAGGTAGCCGAGGTGCACCAACTGGCGAAGAATGTTTCCCCACTCCTCCTGGCTCTGGTTTGCACCGATGCCGTAGGTGGAGAGACGGTCATGGCCCAGTTCGCGTACCCTCTCGTTGCGGGAGCCGCGCAAGACATCAATGACATGCCCCATCCCGAAACGCTGCCCGACCCGGTAGACGGTGGATAGGGCCTTGCGCGCATCTTCGGTGGCATCGTAGCGCTCCGGGGGATTAAGGCAGATATCGCAGTTGCCGCAATCCGCGCTCGGGGACTCGCCGAAGTAGCCGAGCAGCACCCGGCGGCGACAGGTGCCTGCCTCGGCAAAGCCAACCATCGCGTTGAGCTTGTGCAGCTCGATACGGTTTTGCTCCGGGTTGCCACCGTTCTCGATCAGCCCGCGGGAGATGGCGATATCACCATAACCGAACAGCAGCAGCGCCTCGGCCGGCATACCGTCTCGCCCTGCCCGGCCGGTCTCCTGGTAATAGCTCTCGATATTCTTCGGCAGGTCGTAGTGGACCACGAAACGGATATTCGGTTTATCGATCCCCATGCCGAAAGCCACCGTCGCCACCACCAGCTGCAGGTCGTCGCGCTGGAAGGCATCCTGGACCCGTGCCCGCTCACGGTCGGGAAGTCCGGCATGGTAAGGGGCGGCGGCAAAACCGGCTTCGCAGAGACGAGCTGCCACCTCCTCGACCCTTTTCCGGCTCAGGGCGTAAACGATGCCGGCATCGTACGGCTCACGGGAACGGAGGAAATGGAGCAACTGGGCAAACGGCTTTTGTTTGCCCTCCACTATGTAGCGGATATTGGGTCGGTCGAAACCGGTGATGCGGCAGGCGCTCCGGGAGATGCCGAGCCGCTGCAGGATGTCGTCCCTGGTCTGGGAATCAGCAGTGGCGGTAAGCGCGATGATCGGCACAGCCGGGAATAGCCTGCGCAGCCGGCCGAGCTGCACGTATTCGGGACGGAAATCGTGGCCCCACTGGGAGATGCAGTGGGCCTCGTCAATGGCGATCAGGGCGATTTCCATCTCCGACAAGCGCTCAAGGAATCCCTCAGCCATCAGCCGCTCCGGCGCCACATACAGCAGATCAAGACTGCCGGCATGAAGCTCCGCCAGCACCGAGCGGGCCTCCCCGGCGGCGAGGGTCGAATTGTAATAGGCCGCGGCCACGCCATTGGCGCGCAGCGCATCCACCTGGTCTTTCATCAGCGAAATGAGCGGCGAAACGACAATACCTACCCCCGGCCGATGCAGTGCCGGTATCTGGTAGCAGAGCGATTTGCCGCCACCGGTAGGCATCAGGACAAAAGCGTCCTCCCCGCGAATCAGGGCATCGATGATCTCCTTCTGGTGTGGGCGAAAGGCCGGATAGCCGAACACACCGGCAAGGGTTTCCAGCGGATCAGCATAGTAACGTTGCGGGCTTTCCGCTATATCGGTCATTTTTTTCTTTGATCTCATGAAACACCTCTAAAACTGCCAATTCGGCTATAGTGGCACAAAACCTGGCTCGCCGGCAAAGAAAATTTTCCAGATTAGCCCCTTTCCCGCCTGCGGCGGTGTTCTGTCGAAGAGTATCTTCAAAAAATGCAAAGAACGCTATTTCAGGCAGTTATCTTGAAGTTACTCAGAAGCATCAATCTTCCGCCAAATCTCAGAACTGTCATTCCCGAAGCGACTCTGATCGGGAATCCAGCTTCAAACAGACTGAAATTATGGATCCCCGATAAAGACATTCGGGGATGACAATATTCATAGCGGAAGAATAGCTCTAAACAGGAAAATCATTATCTGGAAACCTCGAAAAATTGTTGTTCCGGTCCGGGTTGGGGCCTGTTCTCAGAAATTGAAGTCCCGCTTACTCAGCATCAGAAATTCTCTTTCACGACACCGGGCGCAGCAAAGTTGTCAGCACATTATCAGGTACAATATATCGCAGTATTGCACAAGGAACTTTTTGCCTCTGATGACAGCTGATCACACAAGGCCATGGTACAACCACTTGGAAAGTCACAGGTTTATCGCGCGAGGATAACGGATCCTTGAATGAAGATCGAATCAGGCGTACAATTTCTTTTTTCAATCACGGCTTCGCCGAAACAAGGAGTACCAGCCTACATGGAATTCAAAATATTCACCACGCATCGCTTGATCAAGAACGAGGATTTGAACCATCACGGGACGCTCTATGCGGGCAGGAGCGCGGAATGGTTTGTGGAGGCGGGATTCATTGCCGCAGCGTCACTCACCCGGCCGGAAAACATCGTCTGCCTGAAGATACACGGCATGACTTTCATACGTCCGACACACCCGGGAGAGATCATAGTCTTCGAGAGCAGGATAATCCTGGCAGGTCGGTCATCCCTGCATGCCCATGTGGCCATGCTCGCAAAGGGCGAATCCGTACTGGATGGATTCATCACTTTCGTACATGTTGACCATGAAGGCAAATCCCAGCCCCACGGGATTACCGTCACCCCAACCCGCCCGGAAGATCACATATTGCAGGAACGGCTCAGAACGCTTCTTGCCGAGTGATGGGTGGCGACAGGATTAACGAGAGGTTTCGGGCTAGATCCCGCCCAACCCCTGCAGAAACTTTCCGGATAAAAACAAGCTCAGAGTCTTTCCAGCAACGCGACGGGAAAGTTCGCGAGAACATCTGCCAGTTTCAAAACCGCGACATCAGCCTCAGATATCGATGAGAGAATTTCACCGGTAAAAATATTGCGGTATCTGGTACCCGGAGCCTCAAAGGGAGTCACGATTCGAGTATCCCCCCAGACCTCCGATCCGAGTGGCAGGCTGTCGGCACCCCCCGCAAGCCGAGTGAAAAACCTGGGTGCGACGACGACCACTGATGCCATGTCCAGAGACCTTTCGAATACACAGACGCAGTCGGCCTTCTCGCCCTTTGCTTCGAGAGGCAGATATCTCCCCGCCTCAAACAGGTCCCGCCGTGCGTTCCTCCAGGAAAGGGCCTTCCATATCAAGTAGAGCTTCACCCTGCCATCCTCCACCGTGGCAAGCAGGTCGCGCACCAGGCGACTGGAGTCAGTCGCGGATTCCGCCCTTTTCAGGGCATCGAGCAGCCTTACCCTCAGAGAGTAATCGACCGGGTGGCGATTATCCGGATCAACCAGATTCAGATCCCAGAGTTCGCATCCTTGGTAAAAATCGGGGATACCGGGCGAGGTAATCTTCAGCAGGGTCTGCGAAAGGGAATTGAATATTCCGCAGGGCGAGATCAGCGAATGGAACGACGTAAAGTCATCCAGGAAACGGTTTGCCTGGCTAGTGACGAGAAGTGTGTCAATGAATTTCAGCAGAGCATCTTCATAGGTGGAATCCGGGTTTATCCAGCTGGTATTTACCTTGGCCTCTCTGACGGCTTTGAGCATGTACTCTTTGATACGCTCCCGGAATCGCTCGTCAACACTCGTGACCCGGCTCATCATGGGCCAGGCGCCCACCAGGGTCTGATACAACAGATATTCCTCGTTGCGGTCCGGGACCGGCCGGCCGTCCACAACCATCTTGACCTTCCGGTTCAGCCTGCTCCAGCGCTGCACGCTTCCTTTCCAGAGCTCCGGCATCTCCGACAGGACATTGATCCGCGCCCGCAGGTCCTCACCCCTCTTGGTGTCATGGGTTGAGGTAGCGAGCATGCGAAGCGGGCGCAACTTCAACCGTTCGATGTTCTGGCCGTGAAAAGCCTCAAGGGAAACTCCGAACCGTTCCGGATTGCCACCGACCTCATTCAGGGAAACAAGACGGCAGTATACATAAAAAGCCGTATCCTCGACCCCCTTGGCCATAACCGGCCCGGTAATCTGCTGGAACTTCATGACGAAATCGAGCCAGTCCCTCTTATCCGTCTCCTCCATTCTGTCATAAAACCTGAGTTGCAAAACGTCCCGGATGAACTCGAAAATGGAAGCGTTGGTGGCCGGATTGTACCGCCTGGCCTTGGCTACCGCGTAATCGATGTATTGCCGGTCCCTATCGGAAACCTCGAAGGAGTTGATATAGGTCCTGTACACCGGAAAAAACGCTATCACTTCCACGAGCGCCTTGATGAGGCTGTTCAGGGTAAAATCCCGGGTCTGCCGGTCCATTTCCGAAATGGTATTCAGGTAGTGGCCAAGGGTATTGACTTCACTGGACATGGATGCCTGCATGACCAGCTTTTTCTTCTCGTATTCCGTCTCCGGAAATTTGTCACGGCATCCGCTAAAACTGCCATACAAGGCGTCGAACACCTTGCCGTTTGCCGAATCCACGAATAGCCCGTTCAGGGAATTCATGAATCCGTAGCCGGTTGTCCCGTAAATGGGCCAGTCTTCCGGCAGCCTTTCACCCTTGGCCAGGATTTTCTCGCCAATTATGTAAAAGGCCTTGAAGTTTGGATCCAACGCAATAATTTCCTGATACTTTTTGCGAATTTCCGCCTCGACCAGACCCTGGTCGTTATCCGCACCGTTCCCTTCGGTCTCCGACTCCTTCAGGAGTTCCGTTAGTGATGGCGATGTATTGAGGTAGCAGCAGTACTGCAGGCGATCAAGATATTCGGCAGGGTCATACAGCCCGTCGATATGGTCAATACGTAAACCGGTCACCGCCCCTTTCCTGATCAAGTCGAATATCATCCGGTGACATTCGGCAAATACTGCGGGGTCCTCCGTCCTGATTGCACCCAGGGAGTTGATATCGAAAAACCTTCGGTAATTGATTTCCTCGGTTGCCACTCGCCAGTGGGAGAGCCTGAAGACCTGCTGACGCAACAGTTCATCAAGGAGATCAAAGCTCCTCGGATCCCCTTTCACACCGTTGAAAATGTACACGTTACCATCGATGAATTCCCTGACTTCGTGGCTCTCACGGTACAGGGCGAAAAGACGCTTTTTTACTATCTCTTTCTCTCGGTACCTTTCAATGATCCGCTCGGGGTCGGTTTCCGTGTACGGAGGAAGATGCTCGAGGGCCGTCATGATGCTCAGCAGTTCCTGGTAGCATGGGTTGTCCTCGCCAAGCAAACCAGCCAGTTCGTCAAGGCGGCAGGTGAGGATGCTGACATAGGTCTTGGGAATTATGGGGAATTTGTGATCATAGTAGTGAAGGTGAAAAGCGCCTTCATGATAGTCCAGCCGCAATTCTCCGTTTTCCAGCACGGCGCCATACTGATCACCGAGAACCGGTATCAGCACCTTGTTTTTCAGCTCCGGCTTTACCGGGTCCCAGTCTATATCGAAAAAAGACGCATAGGGCGAGCTGGAGCCGTTTTCCAGAACATCAAACCACCAGAGGTTGTCGCTGCTTTCCACGCACATGTGATTAGGCACGATATCCAGTATCTGCCCCATCCCCAAATTCCGCATTTCCGCGACAAACTCATCATACTCTTCTTTGGTTCCGACCTCAGGGTTAAAGGAGTTGTGATCCGTTATATCGTAACCGTGGGAACTTCCCTCTTTGGCCTTGAAATAGGGAGACGAGTATATATGGCTGATTCCCAGATCGCGCAGATAGGGCAGGACACGGCGCGCTGCGTCAAAACCGAAATCCTTGTTGAATTGCAGCCGATAGGTGGCCACAGGCACACTGAGCAGACCGGATGAACTGGTATCCATTTTTATCCTTTCGACCTGAAAATACGACTTACTCTATAATTGACAGCGGTTGTGTAGGGGCACCCCCCTGTGGGTGCCCTCGATTCGGACAGGCACAGGGGCCCTTTATTCGGGCAAATTCGGGCAGGCACAGGGGCCTGCCCCTACAAGAAACATACGCCTTCCCGGTCATGCGGAAATAATTGTTTGGCAAACCACAACATTATTTTCTTACGATCCCGGAATGACAGTCTGCGTGGCAAATCCCAGGAGATCCCCCAGCTTACCGAACTCCTCCACCCACCTCACACCACTTTCCTCGCCGGCATGCGAGCAGGCAAAAAACCGAGGGTATTCCGTTTTAGCCATTTCAAACCAGATGTTCTGTGCCTTCCAGTAATTCAGCTCCACCGGGATTTCCACGAAAAACTCCAGCAGTCTGCGGAGCTCCTCCAGCGGATCGATATTTTCCGGGTTTCCCTGAAAAGTTTCCATCATTCTCTCAATTTTTCGCCTGACAAGAAACTCCAGGTCGACGAAATCCAGGCTGACATTCCAGTCTTTCATTTCCGCGAGAATTCTCTCGACACCTTCAAGATCAACCCGTTCCATCTCGAACGACTTCCGTAACTCCAGGTTGAGAGCAATCTCCGCTGTGGTGATAAACCTCCCCTGGATAGGCGTGCCGGTATCCCGCAGAATCCCCATGAGACTGCGGCTGTTTTCATAAAGTTTCAGGTACTGCTGATCGAAATCGGTCAGGGTTTTGTCGGTCATCAGCCCGAGAATCTTTCGCTGTTCGTCCTGGAAAAGGTCCCTGACGGAATAGTTATGCATGCCGAAGTGCCGGTCCATGAGCCGGACGATCTCGGCGAAATCACCGTCGGCAAAGACTTTGAGGGTCTCGTTCTTCATGGTTTCGAACTCCGGCTCACCGAGAAAGGAGCGGACCCCGCCATAAACGGCGTGGTTACCGAAATAGACGACACAGAAGCTGACATCCCCGGATTCAAGGGTAATGGTCGAACGAATGTTTATTTTGCCGACGGCAAAGACCGATTGTCCGCTTCCCAGTTGATGGAATTCCTCCCGGTTGATCCGGTAACTGTATATTTCAGCCTCGTCAATATAATCTTCAAAAACCGAACTGACCGCATAATGGGCGCCCACCTTAACCATATCGATCATACTCGGCTTGACAAACGCCTCGTAGACCCGTCGGCCGTTTTCATGCTCGGGGAGATTACTGTCAGCCTCGGAGAGGATCTCCAGGAAGGGTTCTTCGAAAGGGCCCGGCAAGAGCTTCTCTGCCAACTGGATAGCCCGTCCCGCGTACTTGAGAATCTGGGTCGTTTCCAACCCGGAAATCTCATCGAAAAACCAGCCGCAACTGGTATACATCAACATCGACTGGCGCTGTATTTCCAGCAGCCCGAGAACTTCAGGCAGTTCCTCCCGAGTCAATTCGCGCAGGGCATGTCGCCCGACGAAAGCATCGATATTCTCCTCGGAACGGTCCAGGACCACGGAGATATAATCGTCCCTGGCGACCCACGGATCCCGCAGGTATTCGCCAGCCTTGACGGCGTACCCCTCGGCCAACTGGTCACGCAACTCGTCCAGGGCGGAACGCAGCGGGGCACGCCACGCCTGGTTCCAGCCGGGATTCCCACCCGAATTGCAGCCACAGTCGCTCCGCCACCTCTCAATGCCGTGGCAACAGCTCCATGAAGAATTTTCGATTATCCTGACTTCCTGAAACGGCGGGTGTTTTTCCAGGTACTCGCCGTAATTGGAAATCCTCGCCAGGCCGTTTTCTTCCAGGTAATTCAGCGCATAGGCCAGGGCCATGTCGCCGTACTTGTGGTGGTGACCGTAGGTCTCCCCATCGGTGGCGATATGGAAAAGCTGTGGCCACTGCCTGAACTCGGAAAAACCGCTCAGCAGACGATGGGCGAAATCCTCTCCCCGGTTCAGAAGTTTTTCAAAGGCAACCGCCTGAGAGATGGTTCCGTCGTAGAAGAAAATGTTGATCTTCCTGCCGCTCGGAAGCCGGCAAAGATAGGCCATGCTCGGGTCGATGTTCGCACCTCTCACATTTCGCCACTTCGTACCACCGAGCTTCCGCACCTTGTCAGCCTGGTGCGGCGCCAGAATAGTGAAGGTGATTCCCTCCTCCGCAAGAATCTCGAGGGTCTCCAGGTCGACGGCGGTTTCCGCCAGCCACATCCCTTCGGGAAACCGCCCAAAACGGCTCTCGAAATCACGTATTCCCCAAATCACCTGGCTCCGCTTGTCACGTTCGGAAGCCAGGGGCATGATCATGTGGTTGTAGGCCTGGGCGATTGCGTTGCCGTGTCCCGAGCGCCACTCGATGCTCTGCCGGTCCGCCAGAAGGATCGCTTGGTAGACTTCCGGTGCAAACGACTCCATCCAGGAAAGTAGAGTCGGGCCAAAATTGAAGCTGATCCTGGCATAGATACTGACAATATCCATCACCCGGCCATCACCGTCGACTATCCTGGCTGCCGAGTTCGGCGCATAACATTCGGCGGTCACCCTCTCGTTCCAGTCATGATAGGGATGAGCTGAATCCTGAATCTCCACCGCCTCCAACCACGGGTTTTCCCGCGGCGGCTGGTAAAAATGTCCGTGTATGCAAATGTATCGTTCCATTGCAACTCCTGAAGAAGTCAAAGATCAGGGGTAAGGGGTAAGAAGCCACCAACGCCTCACTCCTCACTCTTCACGCCTCACGCCTCACTCCTCACTCTTCACTCTTCACGCTTCACTCCTCACCTGCCACATAAACCGCACAGCTTCGCCCGCGCATGACGGCACTGGCCGCAGCGGCAACCCTGTCCGGAAGGACGGTGCCTGCTCCGGCCCAGTCGGTATCGGAGGAATCAAGCAGCTTGCACCACCAGCCGCTGTTGCCTGGAAGCTGCAGGGTAACATCCTGCTCGTTGAAGTTGAAAAGACACACCACCAGGCAGTCGCCCTGCCACCTTTCCACAAGGACCAGCTTTTGCTCTTCCAGCGCAGCTGCCCGGAGTGCATTCGTGTCAGGAACGCAAAGGGCCGGAATATTTTTCCTCAGGGCGATGAGCGTTTTATAGAATTCAAACAGGACGGAGTTTTTACCGGAAAACCTCTTGTCCGGATCGGGTTTCGATCGCAGGTACGTCTCGATGGAACCGGGATCGGGAGGGTCTCCTCCGGAAGAAAATGAGCGAAACTCTTCCTTCCGTCCCTCGCGCACCGCGTCCACCAGTCCCGGGTCGGAATGGCTGATAAAATAGAGAAACGGCGCCTCCTCGCCATACTCTTCCCCCATGAACAGCAGGGGAAGATACGGAGACAACAGCACCGCGCCCGCGGCAAGCTTGAGAGATTCAAAGGAAACAAGCGTTGTAAGCCGTTCACCGAGCATGCGGTTTCCCACCTGATCGTGATTCTGGGCAAAAACCACGAACTGCTCAGCCGGTCTACCGGCGGCGGAATTCCCATGGCACCGGTGCCGGAAACGGGAATACTGGCCGGAATAGACGAACCGATCCCTGAAGGATGCAGCCAGCTGACCGACTCCCGAAAAGTCCTGGTAATAGCCGTCTTTCTCACCGGTCAGCAGGGTATGCAGGATGTGATGAAAGTCGTCGCTCCATTGCCCGTCGAGTCCGTAGCCTCCCTTTCCGGGCGGGTCGATCAGCCTGATGTCGTTCAGGTCACTCTCAGCAATGACATGTATTTCCCGGCCAAGATCCTCCGCCTCACGGTGAACCTCCGCAGCCAGCTCCTCCAGGAAATGCCGGGCGCTGAAATCGAATATACCGTGAACCGCGTCGAGCCGCAGGGCGTCCACATGGTATTCGCAGACCCAATGGAGGGCATTGTCGATGAAGTAGCGCCTGACCTCGTCACTATACGGTCCATCGAAGTTTACCGCTTCGCCCCAGGGAGTGCGATAGCGATCGGTAAAGTACGGGCCGTAGCCATGCAGGTAGTTCCCCTCGGGTCCCAGGTGATTGTAGACCACATCGAGGACCACGGCCAATCCTCTGCCATGGCAGGCGTCGATCAGTTTCTTCAAGCCGGCCGGTCCGCCGTAGCTGTTCTGCGGAGCAAACGGGTACACCCCGTCGTACCCCCAGTTCCTCTCCCCCGGAAACTGGGCAACCGGCATCAGCTCAATTGCGGTAACCCCCAACTCCAGCAGGTAGTCGAGCAGGGGGATCAGCGCCTCGAAGGTCCCCTCTTCGGTGAAGGTTCCCACGTGCAGCTCGTAGAGGATATACTCGTGGAGCGGCTTGCCTTTCCACGCCCCGTCCGTCCAGGAGAAACTCCGCGAATCGACGACCTGCGAAGGGCCGTGCACCCCGTCCGGCTGGAACCGGGATGCGGGGTCCGGCCTTTCAGTACCGTCGTCCAGAAGGTAAAGATACCTGTCCCCATCCCGCACGCCATCGACAACGGCCGAAAAATAGCCCTTGTCTTCTCTTCTGAGAGAGATCAGGCGACTCTCGGCAGCGGATACTATCCTGACGGAAATACCGTCCGCCCGCGGCGCCCAAACCCTGAAACGAACCTTGCCGTCCTCCAGCACCGTTGCGCCGATATCGAGCTGCCAGGGAGGCATTTTGCTCGAGGGCAGTACCTGTCTTTGTCCCTTTTTCCAACCCTTCTGACCCTTTCACGACGTTACCGGTCACAAATAAATCCTGGGCTCACCTTCCCCGTTGAGAAGCCAGTGGAAAAGGGTCAGGTATTCCCTCAGGTGCCTGGTCAGCAGAAAATTCTCCCTGACGAACTCCTTTGCCTTTCCCCCGATCTCGTCGATCATCCCCCGGTGGTGCAGCAAGTAGCGGATACGATGAGCAGCCCCTTCCGGGGTGTTGACGAGAAAGCCGGTGTGATGGTTGAAAACCTGGCGCCTGATCCCGCCCACATCGCCGCCGATAACCGGCTTCCCTTTCCACAACCCCTCGGTCACGGTCAGGCCGAAACCTTCCTTGATCGATTTCTGGATAATAATGTCAGCCAGGCTCTGCAATGCATTGATAGTCCGGTGGGCATCAGGCGGCAGGAGCAGCACGTGGATATCCGGATCGCCGGCCGCTGCTTCCATGACCTCATCCAGAACCGCCTTGCCCTCCGGATCATCGGCTGCCCCACCACCGGCAAGGACCAGTTGAACAGGCAAAACCTTCCTCACCATCCGATAGGCTTCTATGACCCCCAAGGGGTCCTTGAACCTGTCGAATCGCGATACCTGCACCAACAGCGGCCGGTCCGGATCGAGACCGAAATCGGCACGGACGGCATTGATCTCGGCTTGTGACAGGTCGATATTCTTCTCACTCAGAGGATCGATGCTCGGCGCGATGAGAAATTGCGGATGGGGAAGCGGTTGGGCGAACTGGCTCATGGAAAAAATGCTCGCGTCATAGTCCGTGACCAGGGGCCGCAAAGCCTTCCACACCGGCAGGAACGGGTGACTTATGTCGATATGGGCGCGCCATACCCATTTCCCCTTTCTTTCAGGACAAAGGCCGAGCAGTGGAGCGGGCTGCGGATCATGGATGACAACTATCTCCGCATCTTCCAGGATCGGGCGAAGCCGGGCGAGGTTTGACCGGTTGACTTCCAGGTGAGTCTCCATGTCCTTCCTGGAAATATTCACCGGGTACCCCTGCAAACCGTTATGAAAAGACTTGGTCACCGAAAAAAAATCGCTGGTCCCTTCAATGACCTCCCAGCTCGCTTCAATTCCCAGGTCACACATGAGTGGCACCATCCAGGACAGGATCTCCGCGACGCCGCCCCCCTCGCGTGTTGAGTTCACATGGACCACCCGCATACCTTTCAGCTTTCCGCCAAGGGTTCGCAGTTGCCTGATTACGGAAGGATTCACAATACCTTCATATGCCGTCAATGATTTTGCCATTATTTCCTCCGATTCCGCCAAGGCTCTCGACGATTACATTTTTCATTTCCGCAAGGGTAAGAAAACTGAAGTCGATTGAACTCAACAGTTCTGCATAACCGACCCCTACATCCCCGAATCGGGAAAGCCACGCGGAAAAATCGTCCACTCCATCGGGCGTCCTCCTGCGAGACTCAATGAAGTGATAAAAGATACTCCCGTTCGTCATATTGGCAATTTTCGCCGGCAGTTGCGAGGGCTCTTTAATACTGTCCCCGGTCTCAAAGACCACGGTAATCGCCTCGAGAAAATAAAACTCGTTACCCTTCGATACCACAGGGTTTATCGGCAGTTCGCTCAGGCGATCATCTATTATGTCCAGCATTGTCCCCCTGAGACTCTCCAGCGATTCTATGGAGTATGGATCAAGGTTGCCGAGGCGCTCCCCGAGCACCCGGTCATCCAGGTTAAGCTTTGTCCAGACCGCAAAATCGTTGTGATAATCGGGGAAGTCGAAGGAAGGCCGCAGCAGCGTCTCGCAGAAATGGTGATAAAGCACGTTCTCTCCGCAAGCGGCAACCCTGTCGCGCAACTCGCGCAGATTCGCCGCTTCCTTGACGCCGCTCATCCTGGTCAGCAGAGTGCAGTCCCGTACAATGAATTTATCCATGGTCAATTCTCCAATGTTTTTTATTATCACAGTGTACTATAGGGTCATGAGGTTGCAAATCCGTCGCTCCGAAGTTCACGGATCACCGGACGCCGTAACGAAGGTAAGCCATGCCTGAAAAAAGTTGGAAAGGAACAGGATGCGCTGACTTACCTTGTTTCACGATTAGCGGTTATCCATCGCTCGACTCCTCTCCTGCTTGGCACCATTCTTCCGCCAGTTCTCATAACTGTCATTCCCGAAGCGACTCTGATCGGGAATCCAGCTTCAAACCGACTGAAATTATGGATCCCCGATGAAGACATTCGGGGATGACAATCTTCATAGCGGAAGAATAGCGCTAACCAGGATTTCTCTTGACATGGTTTCCGTTCATCACCATAGTATCGCGGTCGTTATATACCAGCAACCATATCGACAACAATGAACACCTCAACTTTGTGAGGCATCAGAAGCGAAAGGAAATTGAAATCCATGACGAGTGAGTTCAAGCCAAACAATACCTTGGAAGAGAAGCTGCTTGCATTGTACAGGAAAGAAATAAAAATTATCGAATTTCTGGAGCTGTTGATTGATTCACAGGTAGTAATACTGGCTGATAGAGATGTGGACATTAGCCGTCCCAGCATGGATTTCAATCCCCTGGCGATAACTTCTCCCATGGGTTTCGACGTACTGGTGACCTTCAGCAGCCTGGAACGCGCAAAAGCAGCACTAGCCCAGTATCCGGACTACCCCTTCGCGCTGGCCGTAGACACAAGATGGTTTCTGCTGGGAGCCTATAAAAACGCCGGGATTGCGTTGAACCCCGGTTGGCCGTATGGTTTTGAATTGCCACCGGAAGGCCTTCAGCAGCTGTTGGTACGGCTCGGGGTCAAAAAGCTCAAAGGACAAAACTGAATTCACGCAAGACATAAATAGACCGGCTCCTTCCAAGGGTCTTGGAAAGGAGCCGGTCTGTAACTGCCCTGATTGCTGGTAAAAAGTCTGAGGATCGACATCCCCGAAGGTATGTATCGGGATCCATAATTTCAGCCGGTTAGAAACTGGATTCCCGATCAGAACCTCTTCGGGAATGACGGTTTTGAGTCTTAGAGTACTATTGACGCAAATCAGATCAGCTAATGGTAAAAAGACTCGTCAGCCTGCCACCTTCAGCGCCGGTCCAGAACCTCTCGAACCTTCCCTAAAATGTCGTTTTTTGAGAACGGTTTCCTGATGAATTCCACTCCCGCTTGCTGCATTCCTTCCGAATCCATGATGTTAGCCGTGTAACCACTGATGAAAATGAACTTTAGCTCCGGCTTTATCATCCGTACTTCGGCAAGGAGCTCTTTGCCGTTTTTCCTGGGCATGACCATATCCGACAGGACGAGGGAAATATCGTCGTGCTCCCGAAAAAGCGCCATCGCCTCCTCACCGTCCCCGGCCTCAAAGACCCGATAGCCGGCTTTTTCCAGGGTCCTTTTCAAGAAAAGTTGACGATTTCTTCGTCCTCGACAACAAGCAGTGTTTCCGTCCCGCCGGCATGCGAAAGCGGTCTCTTGATTTTTAAAGCTTGACGATTTCTTCGTCCTCGACAACAAGCAGTGTTTCCGTCCCGCCGGCATGCGAAAGCGGTCTCTTGATTTCTTTTGCAACAACGTGACCGTCTATGAGCGGCAGATAAATTTTAAATGTCGTCCCTTTGCCTGTTTCGCTGCTGACCAGCACGCTACCTCTATGCTGTTTTACAATTCCGTAGACCATGGACAAACCCAGACCGGTTCCCTTGCCAACTTCTTTTGTGGTGAAAAAAGGTTCGAAAACCCTGTCGATTATTTCTTTATCAATACCCGTGCCCGTATCGCTGACGGAAATCAGGACGTAGCTGCCCGGCAACAGCAGGTCAAACTCGGCTTCGGCCCCCTCCTTGACCACAACCTTTTGCGTTGAGATTGAGAGCCGGCCACCATTCGGCATTGCGTCGCGGGCATTAGTCGCCAGGTTCAGCAGTACCTGCTCGATCTGACCGGTGGAGGCCATAACCAGCATCTCAGCACAGCGCAAATCCGTGGTAAATCCGATATCCTCCCCGATGACTCGTTGAATGAGTTTGCCGGTTTTGACAATAATGTCGTCAATGAGAAACGGTTTCCTGTCAACCTTCTGCTTCCTGCTGAAGGCAAGCAGCTGTCTGGTCAATTCGGCGGCTCTTTCTGCCCCAAGCAACAACTGTCCGACACACTCCTGCAAAAGCTCGTCACCTGCCGGGATGGCATCGCGAAGTTCCTCCCCATAACCGGAAATGGCGGTTAAAAGGTTGTTGAAATCGTGGGCCACACCCCCTGCCAGCTGACCCATGGCTTCCATTTTCTGCGCTTGAATAAGTCGATGTTCAAGCAACTTGCGCTCGGCCATCTCCCGCTGCAAGGCTTCCAACGATTCTTGCAGCTCTTTTCCCATTTGCCTGAGCGCAGTGATATCGACCACCGACGCAAGGCACTCTTTACCGGAGTCTGCTGCAACTGCCTCTATTCGGACAAAAAGTGGTCGACTACCCGCATCAGAAAGCTTCACCTCGCACGTTTGCCGCTCCTTGCTTTCAAATACCTTTTGGAGGAAATCGGATACCAATGGACGATCACTCCTGGCGACGAAATAGCTGAAGGGCCGGTTAACAATGCGGGAGCGTTCCATCCCCAGGAGAGTCGCTCCGGTAAGGTTAACAGTCTTGATAACCGCATCGAGGCCAAGAGTGAAATATCCCATCGGGGCAAAATCATAGAGGAGGCTGAACCTGTCCCGTGAAGCCATCAGCTCCTCCTCGGAGCGGCGCAGCTCTTCGTTTTGCATCTCCAGCTCAATCTGGTGGACTTGAAGATCTTGAACGAGCTTCAGCATTTCTTTCTCGCTACGGGGAAGCTCCATGTCAGCCATTTTGCTTTTGAATTCCTCTTCTGCTCGGGAACGCAGGTCGAGCACTTCTGTTGTGGTATCCTGCTGTTTGCTCATAAAATTCTCGTTCTGTCCAGCAATCTGTTTCAGGACCGTGCGAACAGCTGCAGAGGGTTGCCTGATGCCTAATCACTGCTCCTTATCAGTCAGTTTACAGCGTTGTATCTCTTCCCGCAATTCTTTCTCGAGTTTTTTCGTAGCGGTTATGTCGCTCAACGTTATCACCACCCCATCAATAACATCCGCCAGGGTTCGGTAGGGGATGATGCGCACGGAGAACCAGTGCCCGTTCGTGGCATTAACCTGTCTCTCCACGGTGCTCAGCGTTCGCAGCACTTCATCCACATCCTTCGACAACTCCGGGTAATGCAAGTCATTGACAATGTCGGTCAACGGCCGGCCGACATCACCGGGAATCAGCTTGAACACCTTGTTGGCGCCCGGGGTGAAACGGCGCAGATTACGCCGCCTGTCCAGGAAAATGGTGGCAATCTCGGTACTGTTCAAAAGATTCATCATATCTTCGTTCAAATGCGAAAGTTCATCGACCTTGGACTGCTGTTCGGCATTGACCGTCTGCAATTCCTCATTCAGGGACTGCAGCTCTTCCTTGGAGGTTGTCAACTCCTCATTGGTGGACTGCAGTTCTTCATTTATCGATTGCAGTTCCTCGTTCGACGCCTTGAGCTCTTCCTGGGAGGTTTGCATCTCCTCGTAGCTGGCCTGCAGATCCTCCCGGGTTTTCTGGAGATCCAATTCCAGCTCGGCGATGCGAGCGCTTTCGGCCGGAACGGATTTGGAGGAACGCCTCTTGCTCGCAGGGGATTTGCTTGCGTCGACATCCTTGAAGATGACCATCACCATGCTGCGCATCTCCGGCTCTTCGAGTTTCTGAATGATGAGATCGACTGTCTGTTTGCCGCCATTCGTGCCCACAACAAGGTTGCGTTGTATGACCGGGTCAGTCTGCTCCAGCGCTCGCTGGAAGGCTGAGTACAGGTCCCGGCGGAGTCCGTCACGGGCCATGGCGAAGATGTTCAGATTTGCCTTGCCTACCGTCGGCTCCAGGTATTTTCCGGTTCGCGCACTTGTGTAGACTATATCACCCTTGTCGTTGACCAATACGGCAGTCGGTGAATACTTCTGCAACAATAGTTTTTCGGCAAGCGCCTGGAGGTTGTCTGACTTCACCAGCGTGGATTCCTTATATGTTTCAGGCAGTACCGGAAAGAATGATGAGGGTAAAGAAATATAGTCCTGATGGCCGGCACTCTTGTCGCATTTGAAAATCCTCAGTTTTCCGTCAATCGGGGTGAAGAGTTCCGAGCTGGTGCTGAGTGTCTCGGCACTGCCGAGGAAAAGAACGCCGCCGGGTTTCAATGCATAGCGAAAAAGCGGCAAGAGTTTCTTCTGGGTATTCACATCAAGATAAATAAGGAGGTTCCTGCATATGAGGATGTCCAGCCTGGTAAAGGGGGCATCCGAAATGACGTTCTGAACAGCAAAAGTAACCATCTCCCGGATCTCTTTTCGGATCCGGTAGCCTGTTTCCTCCTTGACGAAGAACCTGTTCAGGCGTTCCGCCGAGACATCCGCGGCTATATTGAGCGGGAAAAATCCCTGACGGGCATTGCTGATCGCATCCCGATCAAGATCGGTCGCAAAGATCTGCAGCGTAATTGGTGATTTATGATTTGTCTGCTCCAGCGCCTCCTTGAAAACAATTGCCAGGGAAAAAGCTTCTTCTCCCGTGGAACAGCCTGCCGACCAGGCCCGCAGTACTCCTTTTTCCGGGTGGTCGGCCAAAAGCCTCGGCATAACTTCAGACTGCAGCTTTTCCCACGCAGCCGGATCACGGAAAAAATTGGTCACGCCGATCAGGAGTTCCTGAAAGAGCAGTTCCAGTTCCTGGGGATTTGCCTGAAGAAACCGGACATAGGTCGCAATGGAGTCAATCTGGTGGATACCCATGCGACGCTCGATGCGGCGATACAGGGTACTCTTCTTGTAGAGGGAAAAATCGTTTCCGGTCTTGTCTCTCAACAGGATAACGATCTTCTCCAAGGCGCTCAGCTCCTTGTCCTCAATCACTGGTTTAGATTTTGTGACCGGTGGAATATGTTTGAGGTAGCCCAAAATTTTGCCCGGCAGCTCCTCGACCGGTGCAACAATATCTGCCACGCCGAAACCGATGGCGCTGCTGGGCATTCCGCTGAATTTTGCCGTGGCCGGCTCCTGCACAAGTGCGAGTCCACCCTTTTCCTTGATGGCACGCAGGCCCAGGGTTCCATCCGAGCCCATCCCGGAAAGGATAACGCCGATGCTCCTCTCCCGGCAATCCTCGGCAAGGGAACGAAAAAAGAAATCGATCGGCAAGCGCAGACCACGAGGTTCCGCAGGCTCAAACAGATGCAGCACACCATGAAGAATGGACATATCCCTATTGGGTGGGATGACATAGACACAGTCCGGTTTGACCTTTGTTCTATCCTTGGTCTGCTCGACTTTCATCGAGGTAACACGCTGCAGCAGCTCCGCAAACATACCAACATGGGTAGGGTCCAGGTGCTGAATAACGACAAAAGCCAGGCCACTGTCTTTCGGCACATCACCCAGGAAGCGGGTGATGGCTTCCAAGCCTCCAGCGGATGCACCAATTGCGACTATGGGAAAAATGGACTTTGTATCTGCCTGTTCCGGCTGCGGGGTTATGGGAGCAACAGGCTTGGCGCGTCGCGTTGGTTTAGCGGCAGCAGTGTCCTTACCGGAATTCTTTTTCATTAAAGTCTCCGTGAAAAGTAAAAACTATAGTAATGGTTCTAATAGTTTACACATATGAGATAAAGAAGCAATCCTTCTTTATCAATTGGCCTTCACTCTAATGCAAAGAGTAACCATTCTGCACGATACACAATTGTCATTGCCTAACCTGATCAGCACTATTCTTCCGCCAGGGAGATTGTCATCCCCGAATTTCTTTATCGGGGATCCACAATTACAGTCGGTCAGAGGCTGGATTCCCGATCAGAATCTCTTCGGGAATGACAGGTTCGGGAATTGGCGGAAGATCGATGCTTATGAGTAACCTAAAGGTAAGCGCATGAAATCCCGTTCTTTGCATTTGCTGAAGTTGCTCCCAGACAAAGCGCAACAAAGGCAACGTGGGATGATAATCAGGCAAATAAGCAACGTATTCAAGGCTGGACTACAAATAACGGGAAGTTGACTGTGACAAAGAAGACGGGGCCAATGCCGGAATGGGTGAAATGGAAGAGAGTTTACTGTCCTTGCCGCATCAACCGGCCAAGTTCCTCCAACATTCCCTTGACATCAAAAGGTTTGGATATAGCACCACTGAAACCATAGCGGCGATAATCGGCAACCACCGGATCGTTCGAGTAACCGCTGGACACGATCAACAGGGCTTCAGGGTTGATGTCCAGAAGGTGGCCGGCGGCCTCTTTGCCTCCCATGGCACCCGGAATGGTCAGATCCAGGATGACGGCATCAAAAGGACTGCCACGCTCCCAGGCCTCCCGGAACAGATCGACAGCCTCGCTGCCATTGGTGCAACTCTCCACTCGATACCCTGCGAACTGGAGGATTTCCGTGGCAATTTCACGAATGAGAGCTTCGTCATCCATGATAAGAATTTTGCCGCTTCCGATCAATTCGGGCGCCGGGGCGGTTGTCTCGCCTTCGGGGCTGCAGCAAGGCAAGGCGGGAAGGTAGAGTGTCACGCAGCTTCCCGCCCCCGCGTTAGAGGATGCCTCCACAGCACCTCCGTGACGTTTGACAATGGAATAGACTGATGCAAGTCCCAGACCGGTCCCGTCCGGCTTTGTCGTGAAATACGGGTCAAAAATCCTGTCCAGGTGTTCCAATGGGATGCCGCAGCCGCGATCTTCAATGGTAATCCTTATGTAGTTTCCGAATGACAGCAGATAGGCATTGTCGACAGTAAGCGCCTCATTGCCGGCAGATATCGTTACCTCTCCTCCATCGGGCATTGCTTGAATGGCGTTGATCAGGACATTGTGCAGTGCCTGATTAATCTGTCCGCTATCCGCCTCGATGCTCCAGAGATCATCCGCCAACTCGAGGACCGCTCTTACATTGGAACCACGAAAGACAAATGACGCCGTTTCCTTGATAAGCCGGACGGGATCGATCAACTTCTTGACCGGCTCCCCACCACGCGCAAATGTCAGCAGCTGCTGAGTCAGCTTGCTTGCCCGAACCGTTGCTTTCTCGCAATCCTGCAGATACCTGGCAACGGGATGAGCAGGGTCGAGCCGTGTACTTGCCAGCGACAGATTGCCGAGAATTCCGGTAAGGATATTGTTGAAGTCATGCGCGATCCCACCGGCCAGAACTCCCAGGGATTCGAGCTTCTGGGCCTTGAGCAATTCTTCCTGCATCCTCTTTCTGTCCGTGATGTCACGGGCGATAACCTGAAGGGCGTTTTCCCCTCTGGAGACCAGGGGAACCGAAGCTACTTCGACCGGCACCGATGAGCCATCAAGCCTGACGAACAATTCCTCGACGGGTGAGTTGGGTTCTCCCGTCAGGAAAGCATTGTTGATTCGCTGTTCGACAAAATTCCGATTGTCCGGATGAACAAAGTCGAGCGCCTCTCGGCCGTAAAGATCCTCCGGTTTTTCCGCTCCAAGGAGCTTAGCGCCCTCGGAATTTGCAAAGATCAATTTACCCTTTGTATGGACATAAATGGCATCGGGAAACAGTTCGACCAATCCACGGTAGCGATGTTCGCTCTCGCTCAACGCCACTTCCGCCTGTTTCCGCTCAGTTATGTCCCGGAAATACCAGACTCTGCCGAAGTATTTCCCTCCTGCACCCGATATCGGTGCCGAATAGCGATCAAATACCCTGCCGTCAGCGAGAAGAATTTCCTCCCTGCTTTTCTCATCCCTGTGCGCATAGAGGTACTTCACCCGTGACAGGAAGCCTTCGCTGTCGGCAACCAACGTTGTCACCAACTGCAGTACCGGCCCATCATCACCGGCCGACAGAAGCTCGGGGGGAATCTTCCATAATTCGACAAAGCGCCGATTGTAGGAAATGATGCTGTTATTTTCGTCAACCAGCAAGATGGCGTCTATGGAGTTTTCCTGTTGAGTGGTAAGGACGATGTTTTTGAACTCCAGTTCCTCCCGGGAGCGTCTCTTCTCGGTAATATCCTGTACGGTCTGGATTACAGCTACTACCTTCCCTCTGGCATTTCGAACCGGTACCGCATCGATAAAAACATACCGTTTCGGACCGATTGACGTTTGACACCAACCTTCAGCCTGAAGACCGTCGGGAGTAAGTGGTGACTTTTTAAAGGAAGAATATTCGAAGGTCCGGTTCTTGATATTTGCATCGATGATAATATCTGCAAGGACCGGTCGCACCTCCTGATAAAAGCCCTTCCAGGTATCTTTAGAACCAAGCATCTCTTCAGCCTTGATACCGGTCAGTTTCTCGCAGGCCTTATTCCAGATGATCACCCGGTGCTCTGCATCAAGGACAAAGGAAGGGACCGCTGAATTCAACAATATTTTTTCGGTAAAATCCTTCTGTTCATGAATGGCCGTTTTCTGCCTGTCCATTTCTGCCAGCATTTCATTAAAAGCCTGCCCCAATGTGCCTATCTCGTCCACTGACGCAATCCTGACCGCTTTCGGTTCGTCACCCCTGGAGGTGAAACCCCTGACATGATTGGTAAACTGCAGCAACGGAGCGGTCAGCCGGCCCATAACCCACCAGACGATACTATAGGAGAGAAGCAACGTGACGGCCAATGCAAACAGCAGATACCATTTTGCGCGTTTTATTGGTGCATAGACCTCGGCCTGGGGAAAGTTGGCACCAAGGATCCAATTGGTGGTTTTCAGGTGTTTGAAAGAGCTGACGGCATGGAGCCCCCTGGAATTAACGGTGTCGTCGGTCCCTTCAAAACCTTTAATGGCCCGATCGAACAGCTTGTTGACGCCGAGAGGGACATCCTTGCGAAGAATCCTTGTTCTGTCGGGATGAATAATCATTGTCCTGTCGGTGCTATAAAGAAACAGATAGCCGTGCTCGCCCATTTTGATGGTGGCAAGCTTGCCAAGAAAGTTATCTTTCAGCAGGTCAATGGCTCCGCCAAGGATGCCGGCCAATTTTCCTTTGGCATCAAAAAACGGAGCGGTAAACATGATGATTGGATGATGGTGTGCCTGCGTGGAGAAAAAAGGGGCGGAAATTTGCGGCCTGCCGGAAGCCAGCGTTTTCTTGATATAGTCACGGAAAGTATAATCCCTTCCCTGCAGGTGCGGCTCAGGGGGAGATGCGGCAATGAGCATCCCTGAGGGAGAGAAAATGAACAGCCCGCTGTCAAAAAGCGTCCGCGTGCCTGACCGCGCATCAAGGAAAGCCTGTGCCTTGCGAGAATCGCGTGCCAGGTCAGGGGTTGCTCTCTTGGCAACGGCAACAAGTCCCTCTTGGGCATTCTGGATTTTATTGTCAATCTCCTCGACCAGCACTGAAACCACGGTAAATTGCTGCTGTGAAATGGTTTTCTTGAACTGCCTCTCGAAGTACCAGATTGACGATATGGCCAGCAACAACAAAACTGCAGTCATCAAGCAGGGAGACGACAACGCTCATTTTGGTTTTCAAGCTAACAAAAGCCATTATCCGAACCTTTCGAAATAAACTTTACCGGCGCGATCTCTCGTAACAATATGAACCGTTGAGCACTCTGACTGAATAAATCTGAAATCTGTGGAAATATCGAGGAATACAACAAAATAATACCTATAGCAGATATCGGATATTTCGAGAAAAAATCCAGTATTTTCTTAACGGAAAGTTCACAGCCGACATTCCTGGCTGGAGTCAGGGAGAATATCGCACCAGAAAGTCAGGGTCCACTGGCCGAAAGCATGCCGAAGCCGGATACATCAATCGGGCAAAACTGCTGAAGGTCACCGCCGACAGAATACCGGCCGGAATTGTTTAAAAAATATGGTACAGACCATAGATCAGAATGATAAGGAAAATAGCCAACCAAAACAGCAGCTCGGCAAGTCTGCTTCTTGTCTTCTGTTCTGAATATTTTCCATAAGCAACATACACTCCTGACACCATGATGACAATCCAGAGAGACCCGAAAATATGCGGATGATTTTCAAACAGACGCTATATGTATCTATATGACGTTGGTAAAAATGCCTCAGCGAAGCGCAGGGCAAATCCCATGATAACAACGAAAACAGTCACCACGACTGCGAATATGATAGACGCGATTCTTTTGCCGGATCTTTTCAATATTTCCCTTCCAGATTAGCGCTATTCTTCTGCTATGACAGATTGTCATCCCCGAATGTCTCTATCGGGGATCCTTGATATCAGTCGGTTAGAATCTGGATTCCCGATCAGAAACACATCGGGAATGACAGTTTCGGGAACTGGCGGAAGATTGACGCTAGTCAGGTTTCCCTTTCTCTCCCAATCGGTAGCCTTAAATGACAGAATTCATTGCCTTCCAATGACAAATATATAATTTGTCTGGGCGGTTTGCATCCAGGCGAACAGCAGCCGCATCAGAAGCGATGGCTTGCGAGGTTTGGAACCACTCAGACCTGAAAATTCAGGGCAACTGTGGGGAGCTTCCTCCGACAAGCCCCTTTGCCGGGTCCAGACCATACAGTAACAAAGGATCAAAAACAGGAAGGCCGGCAGAGATGCCGGCCTTCCTGTTTTCCAGTTCAACCTGATCCTGGGGTACCCCAAAGTCGCCAAGAGTTGCAAGGATACCCTTTTCCCTCTTCCCTCACCTTTGTCCACAAACACTGCTCACTAGTCCTGAAAAAACAATTTGTGTGGTAGCAACTTTATAAAGATGGATTTTCACACGGAGAGCTCGAATAGTTACCGACAATTCCCGCATTCTTACAGCTTCTCAGTTGGTCAAGGCCTGTATCGGAGCGGGGATTCGCCCTCCACGGGAAATGAAGACCTCAGAACTGAAATTGTGCACCGGCATGACCGGAGCAGTTCCAAGCAGACCGCCAAACTCCACCATGTCCCCTACCCTGGTTCCCGGTGCCGGGATGATACGCACTGCCGTGGTTTTCTTATTGATCATGCCGATGGCCATCTCATCGGCGATGATGGCCGAGATGGTAGAGGCCGACGTATCTCCCGGCACGGCAATCATATCCAGGCCGACGGAACAGACACTGGTCATGGCTTCCAGCTTATCCAGGGTGAGGGAACCGCGCTGCACCGCCCGGATCATGCCTTGGTCCTCGCTTACCGGGATGAACGCGCCACTCAGGCCTCCCACCGAAGACGAGGCCATGGCACCACCTTTCTTGACGGCATCGTTCAGCAGGGCCAGGGCCGCGGTGGTGCCATGGGTTCCGCAACTCTCCAGCCCCATGGCTTCGAGGATGGCGGCCACGCTGTCGCCAACGGCCGGCGTAGGTGCCAGGGACAGGTCGAGCACGCCGAACTGGGCGTTGAGCCTGCGGGCCACCTCTTTGCCCACCATTTCTCCCATGCGGGTAATTTTGAAGGCCGTTTTTTTAATGCATTCCGAAATATCACCCAAATCCGGATTCTGCAGTGCGCGAACCGCGGCATTGACCACACCGGGACCGCTGACACCCACGTTGATCACACAATCCGGCTCGCCAATGCCGTGGAACGAACCGGCCATAAAGGGATTGTCGTCGGGAGCATTGGCAAAAACCACCAGCTTCGCACAACCGATGCCAGCACGATCACGGGTCAATTCCGCCGTCTGCTTGATGATATGACCCATCATGGCCACCGCATCCATATTGATGCCGGCCTTGGTGGTCGCCACATTAACCGAGGAACAGACCTTCTTCGTCGACGCCAGGGCATGCGGAATGGAATTGATAAGCTTCAGGTCGCCGGGCGTCATGCCTTTTTGCACCAGGGCGCTGAAACCGCCGATAAAATCGATGCCCGCATCTTGCGCCGCCCGATCGAGGGTTTCCGCCACGGAACAGAAATCATCCACATGGCAGCTTTCGGCCACGATGGCAATCGGGGTGACGGAGATCCGCCTGTTGATGATGGGAATTCCATAAAGGCTTTGAAGGTCATCGGTGGTCCTGACCAGTTTCTCGGCACAACGCATGATACGGCTGTAGATCTGCTCGTTAAAGATCGCAATGTCGGGATGGCAGCAACCGCGCAGGTTGATGCCCATGGTGACCGTCCTGATGTCCAGGTTCTCATTGGTGACCATGTTGATGGTTTCAAGGATTTCTTCCGGATGGATAAGCATGGCTGGGTCTCCCTATATCCTGTGCATGAAGCGGAAAACATCTTCATGCTGCACGATTACCTGCACACCCAACTCTGCGCCGATCGCCGTCATGGCTTCCTGGAAGGCAGACAGGTCAACAGTTTCAGCCTTGACCTCGGCCAGCATGATCATGGTAAACAGATCATCCATGATGGTCTGCCTGATGTCCGCAATATTGACATTATGTTCGGCCATGACCCGGCTGATGCCGGCCACGATGCCCACCCTGTCCAAACCGATGACCGTAATTACAAAACGACTTGATGACATGTACGTTCCTTTTTTCATCTTCAATAGAATTGTGCTCGATCCGCTTGATGACACTTCTACCGAGTGGCATCTTGCTTCCGCTGCCAGAGAATAGCAGATACGACGGAATTAATAAATAGCAGGAAATAACATAGCTACGACAGCATAAAATAATTTACTGAATGGCTATCAGGCAGGAACACCAAATTATGCTAAAGTTCTCGAGAATCACCGAACATACTTGGAAGAGCAAAATGTTTCAACTCATTGTAACTTCAGCATAAAGGAGATTATATACATAGTGAAGCACCTCTCCTTTCAATTATCTCTTACAACACCTTCCTGCAGGTTACAGCACCGCTAATCGAGAGAGACCTGCCAGGCTTTCAAAACCTGGCAGGTCTGAGAATTGGTAACGTGTCAGCATGAAACAATCCAAATTCGGGATTTTGAAGGATATAAGGGGATATATTTCTTCGGCAGATTAGATAAATCGATTAGATCTGAGCTAAATCATGACCATGAAGGCCAGAAAACAGGATATTTGCTATTAATTTCCATCAGCGCACCAGACCGCACCTGTCGCTCAAAATGAGCATGCTGCTGACCTTATCCAGAAGGGAACCGTTCGACAAAACAAGTTCGCTCCCGGGAGTCAGCGTACTGATAATTGCTTTACCGACAGGCTGTTTAATGTCACGCCCTTCGCTGTTTTTTACTTTGACTTTCCACAGGGAGTGAAAAATGAGTGCCTTGCCATCCTTGGATCCCACATAAAGCATGATATGGCCATTCATGTGAATAATGGTGAGGAAGGGGACACCCTTTTCACGAATGAGACGCTCTTTTTCCGCAGGGCTCAGGCCGGAAAAGGAAATGCTTCTGCCGGAATGTATCTGGTTGTAGGAGCCTCTCGGCATCCATATCCCGAATGGCAGATAGAAATCCCGCATGAGCGCGGAACAGTCCCTGCCCTGAAAATACTCCCCCCAGCCGTATGGCTTACCGATCAGCTCATTGCCTATCAGTGCCACTGTCTCCCCGCCCAATTCCAACGGAAACTTTCTCGCCGAATCTTTCGGCACGCGCACTTTTATTTCCCGCACCCATTTGCTGCCGGATGGCACTGCAACAAGCATTTCAAAGGCATCCCCGTATTCACCGGCAAGTGGAAATAGCGTACCGATCTTTGCTCTCACGGCAAGCTGTTCCTGCCCGTCCCGTATCGGGGCAAAGTCCTTGACGATGACGACCTGGGCTTTTTTCATCCATTCTTCGGCCAGGCTTTCCCTGATGAAGCCAATGTCGCGCAAAGGGACCCAACCGTTGGCGTCGGCCGTCTCGGCGAAGGCCCAGACTCCATCAGCGGAAACATGCAGAACCCTGACGGGTTCGTTCATCTTGAGGCCCGCATTCTGCAAGGCGTCAAAGGGGAAATCATCCGCTGTTACAAAAAATGGTTTTGTCGTCGGAAGGACTCTCAGGGAGGTGGGAACAATGGCAATCGCCATCGAATTCATTGAGGGAAAGCGATCCAGATCGCAGTTCGCCAGAATTCCAGCGAGGATCTTTCCGGGAATCTTTCTTTTGTTCTCCCCATACCAATCCTTCCCGGCATGCTCTTTCATGGTCAGGATGGACCCGGGGATATCAGATAGCGGCTCGCCTCCGTTCCACGGAGCATAGTACTTCCGCCTGAATTCCAACAAGAGTGAATCGCGGCAGGCTTTGTCAAGAGGTCTGACAGGCGAGAGCTTTGCATACATGTCGAATTTCTGGGGCAGCTCTCTGACATCTTGAAGCTCATAATCAGGGGGCAGCTCTCTGACAACTTGAAGCTCATAATCAGGGGGAAGTTCTGCAACAACCGGTTTCTGGCTGGGAACGGAGCAGGAGGATGCGATGATGGCGAATAATGCAATGAATAGTAATCGTGTCAATGTTTATCCTTTCTTCAGAACCAATTATTACTTCCCGAACAGGATAAATTCTGAGAAATGATGATGCAGGGGTAATGACAACAAAAAGGGCAGCAGCCGCAACCGGTATACCGGAAAATTGCGGCCCAACATAAGCTCTATTCGCAACCTTACCCTCAAACCATATCGGCTGGTGGACAGCCGCATGCACCGCAGGTGCAGATCCTCATGCAGCATACCGCGCAGCCAGGATTCAGCGGGTCGCGCCCATCGATAGTAGCACCGCAAGCACTGCATTCATATCGGTAAAAAGAGAAGCTACAGTTGCGGCAGACACGCATCAGCGTGTCACCAACTTTGGGAATGACACGGATAGAGGCACAGATCAGGCAGATTGATGCCATTTCCGGCTTGTTCCTGATGCCGTCACGGTGTTTACGATAATGGTCGTACAGTTTCTTCGCTGAATCCCCATCAAGTGTTTCCATCTAATTCTCCCGCTGTTTGGAAGGCAGATCATTGCGACTGCCATTGTCAGAATACGGAGCTTCTCAATCCGGCTCAGTGCATCAGGCAAAGCATAAGTATACCAATCAACGTGAGCATGTGCATCAACCAGCATTTATTCTCCCCTTGGTGGGCAGCGAAAGCTCTCTAGCAGTCAGATGCTCTTCCCAACCTGAACCAACGATGAGCCAGTATTGCAATTACAGCCCTTTTCTGTATGCTATACGGGTGCCCCTTCTGACACACAGACCCTGTTGGCCAATGGAGACTTCATGACTGCCATTCCCTGTGACTATTTTCGGGTTTCAAAAGATAAAACCGATGCATTTCTTGACTGGATGCGGGGCAAGGGAAAAGGCCTTATCGTAATCCACAATAACCCGGACCCCGACAGCCTGGCATCGGCCATGGCGTTACGACACCTGCTCACCATGAAATTGAACAGGGATGCCGTAATTGCCTTCTCTGGGATGATAAGCAGGAGTGAAAATGCAGCCATGGCCAGGGAGCTTGAAATCTGCCTCACCCCCCTGGAGAAAGTAAACATCGACGATTTCAGTATGATCTGCATGCTGGATACCCAGCCGGGGACAGGCAACAACTCTCTTCCGCCTGATGTAACGGTTGATCTGGTTATTGATCACCATCCGATACGGGAATCAACCAGGGAATGCAAGTGGGTCGATATCCGGGAAGAGTATGGAACTACGGCCACTATACTGTATGAATACCTGATGGCGCAAGACGTTTCCATAGGGACAAAGCTCGCTACGGCACTGTTTTACGCCATAAAATCGGAAACCCAGGACTTGGGACGGGAGGCGGGCAAAGCAGACCGGAATGCCTACCTGAATCTCTTCCCCCTGACAAACAAGAAGCTCCTCTACGAGATAACACATCCCAAGCTTCCCCAATCGCACTTTCTAGCTATTCATAAGGCTCTGAAGAATGCCGTGATATATGCAAATCTGCTCGTGATCACCATGGGGGAGATTACTACTCCGGAAGTAGTCTCGGAGATGGCAGACTATCTCGTGAGACTCGAGGGTGTGGATGTCGCCATGAGCATGGGACGATACAATAACACCCTGATCCTGTCCATGCGGACTACACGTCATGATCTGAATGCGGGTGAAATCATGAGAAAACTTGTTTCCGGCCAGGGAACTGCCGGTGGACATGGTATGACCGCAGGCGGCAGGATTGATCCGGCTTCGGCATCCCCTGCCGCGTTACGCTGCCTGGAGGACAGTCTGACGCAAAAGCTCCTCGATGATCTGGGCATTCCACCCTGCACACCTCGAGCTCTCATCAGTTCCCTTTGAGGGTCACCGGGCCACTCTCTATTGCCCCCAAACTTTCCGGTCAAATCCGGTTTTTCTGCCTCAGCATGACCCTTCAAATGTGGCAGTTATGTTAAATATGACAGTTGCCGCTGACGGCTTCTCCTTTTTCTCGCCCTTTTTCTCTCCATTTTCCCCTGTACAATTAAGCCATTGCTTCGCTGCATCCATAGTTTGACCTTTGGCACAAAAGTTGTATTATTCTTTAAAAGAAGTATTATCTCAGTAGCGATTTTACGTAGTTCAGAGTGAACCTCTTAAAGATAAGATTCAGACATTAACCTGGAGGATGGATAACTTGTGCCCACTTAAGCTTCACTGGCAAATGTAATTATGTGGCTGCATGAAGAGGCATCACAAGGAGCACCACTAAAACACATGAAAACTCAACCTGCCCCCAGGCCTGAAGCACCAGCACTACCTGCAACAAAATAATCACTTCCTGTCCACCCTTCCATGGTGCCGCACCCTTCAAAAGGTGCGGCTTTTTTTATCAGTAATTTACAAGCCCGGGCGCACTTCAGGGAAATATTTCAGTCCAATGTGATTCTCCTGGCCGAAATGCAGTGGATGAAGAAATAGTTATTCTTCATGCCAAAACCAAGTACCTGCGGCAACTCGGTATCAATCCCGTTATTCTGGTACTCCGGATATTTTAATTGACTAACGAGGCTTAATCCTCATGAGATTTGCGGATAATGTGGTTACAAAATGGTAAAATTTAGATAGTTTTCATCCGGAAAGTCTTGGCAGGGACCGGGTTGGAACTTCCACGAATCAGCTCTGTTTCAGTTTCCGGATGTGAAACTAGATAGTAAAATTTGTTTGAGGGGCGCAGGCAATTCCTGAAGTGTATATAGCCGAGGTCAAGCGATGAAAAAAGTCAAAAGCCCGTCGGTCGAAGCCGCCGGTCTGCGTCTCCATGCAGAAGAACAGCAGAAAGCGAAAGTGCCTGAAACGGGCAATACCCGGACAGACGATGAGATGCGGAGACTCGTCCATGAACTTGAGATCCATCAGTTCGGGCTGGAGAAGCAAAACGCAGAGTTGCGCCAATCCCATGATGAGCTTGAGTTATCACGGAATACCTACGCTGAGCTCTATGACTTTGCACCTATCGGCTATTTTTCCTTTGATGCGCAGGGAATAATCCTGGAGGTAAACCATACCGGTGCGAAACTGTTGAGAAAAAGCAGGCAGCAGCTGACCAATAAGCCCTTTATCAATTATATTGCCGACACCGACGGAAAGGAGATTTTTTTCAGGCACCTCAATAGTGTATTGCAAAGACAGGGCATGCAAAGATGTGAAATCAGTCTCAAGGGAAAAGATGGCACAGTCATCCATGGCCAACTTCAAAGCGTCAAGGTGGGCAAAATCAAAAGTAAGGACGATCTTATCTTTTCTTCAATCTTTGACAACACGGTTGCCAAGAATTTGGAAAGGGAAATCCAGGATGCCCGGGAATATGCCGAGAACATTGTAGAAACAGTTCGCGAGCCATTGGTGGTGCTCAGTTCCGATCTGAAGATTCTCACCGCCAACCACAGCTTCTACGAAACCTTCAAGGTAACCCCCGAGGAAACAATCGACCATTTCATCTACGACGTCGGCAACCGGCAATGGGACATTCGACAACTGCGGGTCCTCGTTGAGGAAATTCTCCCCCAGGATACCGTGATCAACGGCTATGAAGTCGAGCATGTATTCCCCGGCATCGGCCGCAAAACCATTCTCCTCAATGCCCGGGAGATCTTCCGGGAAAAAATCGGCTCACGCATTATTCTCCTGGCCATGGAGGACATTACCGATCGGAAGCTGGCAGAGGAGCGGATCAGCGAGGTCATCCGACAGCAACAAGCCATTCTCGACAATATCCCCAATATCGCCTGGCTTAAAGACAGAAAGGGACGATATGTCGCGGTGAATGATCCCTTCAGCAAGGCCTTTGGTGTGACACCGGAAGATCTGGTCGGGAAGAATGATTTCGATATTTTCCCGCTCGAACTCGCAGTGAAATACGAAAAAGATTTTAAAGAGGTTATGACGACCGGTAAGCGCACTTCTTTCGAAGAGACCCTTGTTGATGTGGAAGGGAAGGCACAGCATGTGGAGAAGATCAATACGCCGATCTTTAATGAAACTGGTGCAGTGATCGGGATTATCGGCATCGTGTATGATATTACCAGCAGCAAGGAAATTGAAGTATCACTCCGTTATGACAGTACCCACGATATTTTGACCGGTCTTTATAATAGGGCATTTTTCAATGAAGAGTTGGAACGGCTTTCCCATGGCAGATTGTTTCCCCTGAGCATCGTAATGACCGACGTCAATGGCTTGAAAAAGGTCAACGATACCCTGGGGCATCCAGCAGGGGATAAGTTGATCCAGTTGGCGGCCCGGGTTATCCTCGAAGCATTCCGGTCCGAGGACATCGTTGCCCGCATCGGGGGGGACGAGTTTGCCGTTCTTCTTCCGGGCACTGACTGCAAGGTTGCAGAAAAAGCCGTTGAGAGAATCAGGTGCTGCCCAGATGTCATAAATGGCCACGTGAGCATCGCTTTCGGAATTGCTTGTGCAGAAAACAAGGACCATATTGCGGAAGCCTTGAAGCTTAGCGACGAAAGGATGTATCAGGATAAAACCAGCCAAAGGAAAGCGCAGGAAAGTGGTCCAGGTGAATCATCATGAAAAGCAATGACACAACAATAAAACCGTCGAACAGGAAATCCCGGGCAACAATGGAGCACTCACTCAGGAATGCCGAGCTTCGTTACCGTCGCCTCTTCGAATCAGCCCAGGACGGCATTTTGATTTTGAACGGCGTAACAGGGGCGATCAACGACATCAATCCCTTTTTGGTCAACATGTTGGGATACTCGCGGGAAGATTTCTTGGGAAAGAAGCTCCGGGAAGTCGGTGCGTTCAAGGATTTCGAAGCCAGCATGGATCGCTTCCTGGACTTGCAAAAGTATGAATTTGTTCACTACAAAAACCTGCAGCTCAAGACGAAAGATGGTCGTCTGGTGCAAGTGGATTTCGTCTGCAATGCCTACCAGATTAGCGACGAAAAGGTCATCCAATGCAATATCCATGACATCAGGGATCGCAAGGCAACGGAGGCCGCCGTTGAGGCCAAAGATGATGCCCGTTTGTCGATGATGGAAAATCAGGAGGCTCATGGGTTGTTGATCGAAAAACTGCCTGTTGGCGTTATGGTCCATGCCCCCGATACCCGGGTTGTACTGTGCAACCCCGAAGCCTCACAATTGCTGGGAATTCCTGCTGATCAGGTTCTGGGCAAAAAGTCTTGCGACCCGGGATGGCACTTTGTCCGCGAAGACGGGACACCGAATGCCCGTGGATGAGTTTCCCGTCAATCAGGTGATCGCCACGGGACAGGTGTTGAAGAATTTCGTCATGGGGATTGACCGTGCCAATGATGGTGAATCCAAGTGCGTGCTGGTGACTGCCTATCCGGAGTTTGACGGCAGTGAACTGCTGCGGCACGTTGTTGTTATTTTTACTGATATAAGCGATATCAAGCGCGCTGAGAAAATAATCCAGCGGCATCTTGAGCACCTGACCGCCCTGGTTGAAATTGACCGCGCCATCAATTTCAGTTTTGATCTGAATCTCAGCCTGACAACGCTCCTCACCCATGTCATTGTTCAGTTGGGGATTGACGCAGCCGACGTACTGATGTTCAACTCCACATCCCGGACGCTGGAGTACGTCGCAGGTCGGGGTTTTCACGGCAAAGCCATCAAACATGCACGCCAGCCCCTGGGAAAGGGCTATGCCGGTCGCGCCGCACAGGAACGCAGCATCGTCCACATCCCTGATCTGGCAAAAGAGCATGACCGTTATCTGCGCGGGATTCTTTTGGCGGGGGAGAAGTTCGTCAGCTACTACGGTGTGCCGTTGATAGCAAAAGGAGAGGTCATGGGGGTGCTGGAGGTCTTCCATCGTACCAAGCTCCTTCGCAATGAAGAATGGCTCGACTTCCTCAAGGCCCTGGCTGCCCAGGCTGCGATTGCCATCGAAAATGTCACCCTGTTCGACAATCTGCAACGCTCCAACACCGAACTTTTTCATGCTTATGACGCCACCATCGAAGGCTGGTCGCGGGCGCTGGAACTGCGCGACAATGAGACGGAAGGCCACACGCAGCGGGCTGCCGAGTTGACCGTCAAGCTGGCGCGCTTGTTCGGACTGAGCGATGCGGAACTGGTTCAGGTCCGCTGGGGCGCGCTGCTGCATGACATCGGCAAGATGGGTATTCCTGATGATATACTGCTCAAACACGACACACTGACCGAAGAGGAATGGGTGTTGATGAAAAAACACCCGGTTTTTGCCTACGAAATGCTCTCTCCCATCCGTTATCTGCGCACGGCACTCGACATACCCTACGCCCATCATGAAATGTGGGACGGCACCGGCTACCCGCTTGGCTTGAAAGGCGAACAGATCCCTCTTGCGGCGCGCATTTTCGCGGTAGCTGACGTCTGGGATGCTCTGAGGTCCGACCGCCGCTACCGCACCTCATGGACCGTGGGAAAAGTGCGCAAACACCTTCGCTCACTGGCAGGCACGCACTTTGATCCGCACGTTGTAAACGTATGTCTTGATTCGAGCTTTCTCGTGGACTGAAGTGGTTATAGCTTATCTCAAGTATCGTTCAACGATACTTTCAACAGCAGCCTGATAAACCTTGCTCTTCAACTGCGCGATCTGCTGTTGGTCAGATTGATCACGAGTGAGAGATGCGCTGTATGCCGTATCCTCAAAGACCTTCGGCACAAAAACATCCCACTGACCAGTTGTGATTCTCTTGGCCCTCATTGTCATAACATCACTTCCGGCCATAGCCTGGCCGGAAAATCTTCCCTTAAACAAAGAGCTGACCGTCCGTCTTTCGACAATTGCAGAAGATGGAGGAATCTCGCCAGTGGCAGATACAAAGGCAACCACCGATTTTTTGGGAAAAATAGTCTTTTCCTTCAGATCGGTACCTGATTCTACGACAGCCAGGTTTCTTCTCCTGCAAATCATCGATGGTGACGCAGTTCTTCGCCAGAGCATCGTTCCTGCGGCAGGCCCCGGAAAACATATCGACGTAGGAATCAGCGAAGTTACCGATATCCAGGCAAAGGCTGCCTTAAGGGCTGCTGAAATATCCGGTCGTCTGACCCCACTGCACCTTCTGCTGGCTCAAACCATGTTCCGCTCATCCGGCTTTTCCCAGTCAGACATTGAGCAGGGGGGCGCCGCTGTTGCAGCTGCGGCAGCAACTATGGAAGAGAAAATTGTCGCTATAGAGGGAGGATCAACCAAGCTAGCCGCTTTTCTGCGGGAGGTTGCCGCTGGTCTTGACAGTACTGCGGCCTTATACCGAAAATCGGTGGATGATGCTGTCATCTTCGATCCGAAGGTAGAGGCGTACCGCAGGGGAGAGGCTTTTGCCGCACTGATGAGCTCGTTTATCAATGCGGGGGCGGATACCGGCATCCCACTCGACGCACTCTGTACCGCATTTTCGGCTGCAGGTGCCTCAGCTGAAGACTCGGTCAGGGTTCTTTCCCCGGCAGCCTTCGAGGCGGTGCGGGCCGGTTTCATTACCGGCATAACTCAAAGCAGTGCCTATCGATATATTCGAGAAAACCGGGACAGCCTCACCGCCGTTGGTATCTTTCCTACTCGTTTCACCGGGATCTCGGTCATAATGGACTTTCTTGAAGAACAGCTACTATTAAACCAGATTGCTAATGAAGGGGGCGCATTCAGTGACAAACACCTTCCTGACCAGCAGACAATGGTCCAGAGTGAATTTAACACATTCGCCAACAATGACTTGCTCTTTATTAAGGTCTCATTTGAAATTATGTCATCCTGGAATACTGACGAAACAGAGTATGCCCCGCTACTGACAGATGTGGCAACCAGGATGTCGTCAATGGGAGGAGTCATGGCCGGAATGACACCGGCGAATCTCAAGGCTTTCCTCGACAACAGCACCTTAGGATCATCACGACAAAATATGCTCGCCGCCTGGTACTTTCTAGCTACAGCACCAAATTTCAGTTACACGCCGGTTCCGGGACTGGTGGAACAGGTTGCCGACACCTTAACCCCGCCACCACCTCCTGACACCAGTCTATTTTCCGGCCCCTACCGCGACATGCTTCTACTCGCCTACGACATGACGCTCCTGTCCTATATCAAACAGTCGGAATCCTTGGCAGCCGAGAGCTTACTGCCGGCAGATCCGCCATCCTGCCTTCCGCTCGAGGCGGTCCGCCAAATCAAGGAGAATGACCTTTCGCGCCGAATTATTGTCAAGCAGCATATCTCAGGGGTCGATCAGGCAGTTGGCAGCACCCTGGTAAACCTGCTGCAAAATATGGGCAATGTCGTGGCGTCCGAGTAGGAAGTGATGAGTACAAAAAAAAACAGGGGCCAGGTACTTTCTTGAAAACAATCTGTCAAGAAAGTACCTGGCCCCTTTGGTTCGTAGTCTTTCACCACCAGCTTTTGGTCGATGATTTAATTTCCCCTTTCAACCAGGAATCATCGAATACGTCTGCAATTCCGATTCGACAGAATCCCTTCACATTTGATTATTTTTCCCCACACCGAAAACTACTCGACGGTCCCTTCAGCTACCCGCTCCCTCCCACTCCTTCACATACGGGAAACTAAAACTCTTCAACGGTACAGTGAGGTACCAGCATCTCACCATGCTTTTACATACGGATGGCTAACGTTACTCAGCAGGCTTTCAAAGAAGCCATTGATCTGTTGAAGATACATTTCGTCAGGAATCAGGTTCTGTTCCAGCAGCTTCTCCGTTTCACCAGAAACCCTTTTGTTGGTGGCAATTTCATATCCCGCCCTTTCCAAAAGCAGCAGATAGTTTTCGACCAAGGGTCGCAGTTCTTCCGGAGGGTTGGCCAGCAGTGGTCCCTGCGGGGCAAAAAATTCACCGATTACTTCGCTGAGGTTGTTGAGGGCCAGTCTCTTGATCCAATGGGAAATCACCTGAAAATGCTCCCGCTGGCCCAGTCCGCCGTTGGCTATCAACACCAGTTTCGACCGATAGAATGACGATTCGGCTTCCGGCAGTTTCTTCGGATGGCGGTTCTCCCCGGCCTGGTCTTTGAGAATGTAAGGGTTGGCAAACGGCAACAATCGCTCGACGAAAACTTTCAGCATACTAGATATATTGGCATATTTCAGGGGAGTGGCCAGGACGAGGATTTCGCTTCCTGCTCCTTGCGCCAGGACCTCCGCCATATCATCATCCGTGATAACGCACTGACCGGGAGTGGCAAACCAGCAGGCAAAGCAACCGTTGCAATGTTTGATCTCCTTTTCCGCCAGAAAAATGTTGACGGTTTCCGCCCCCGCCTCCCGCGCACCTTTCAAAAAGGCACTGACCATTATGTTGGTAATGCCGTCCTTCCCTTTCGGACTCCCATTAATAACGGTAATCTTCATCTCTGCCTCCATTCACGTTGGATGTTTGTTATTGCCGTAGAGCAAATGACGTTACCCTGGATGAATGATTCCATAAATGGAGACATTTTGCACCTGTAACAAGTTACAGGTACTGGTTTGCTGAATGACATCCGCCTTCGCCAAGGCTTCGGCGGACACGTCGGTGGAGTCACTAGGTACGGGTCGTGGTTTGCTGATGACATCTCGGAAATATCCAACCGATGATGGGGCTGGTTCCGATCCTTATTCACTGAATCCTGGAATTCATTCGATGCGGATCAGACCGAGGCTAGCCGCAACCGCAACGGCCTGCGGTCTGTTTGTTGCCCCGAGTTTACGCATGATATTGTACACGTGAAAATTGACTGTTCTTTCGCTGATATCAAGTATGATCGAAATGTCCCAGGAGCTTTTTCCCTGTTTCAGCCAGTCAAGTACTTCCTTTTCCCTGGGCGAAAGAACTGTCGAGTCCGCTTTCGGCAGTTTGTTTCCGGCAATGCGGGAAAGGGCCATATGGAGATGGGGAACAACGAACTTCAGGATGCCCTCAGTCCTGCGGCTCTTTTCAATCGTCTTACTGGCAAAACAGAACATACTGCCGTCTTTTTCCAAGGCAGCGGGTCGTGAGCCATGGGTGCAGCATTCTCTCAAGCCAAAATCCAAACCAAGCGAAGTGATTTCTTTCAGCCGATGAATCCTTTTTCGGTCAAGGGACCAGTGTTGGACCTCGTAGGTGGCGAAGTTTTCTTTCAGGATGGCATCCACCTGGAAATAGTTTTTTGACAGGTATTCACGCATCCATGCATCGGGAAAGCTGACATTGACACAATATCCCGGAACAGCCCTGGATCTGTCGTCATCATGTCCCGACAAGACTGTCACAAAATCGAAGGGGAAAAGCTCCTGGATCTTCGGGAAGAGAGCCTTGAAATCGACCTCTGTATCGCAGGAGATGGCAGTGTGGATAATTCCCAGAAGGGTGATGGCATCGTTGCCGGAAAGGCAGGAATCGGTAACCGGCAATTCGGAAGAAGATGTAAGAATCTCAACTCTTTGATCATACATACCGCACTCTCCCTCACGCAATGAAGGTGTAGCAAGCCGATAACGAATGTAAGGGCGTAACTCGAGGGATAATCAATGCATACCCTTACCCGAAACGATAGACCAGCCGCCCGTCCTGGTACAGTTCGATGGGACCATCTTGTGAAACCTTGATTACCTTGCCGAAGTAGGACGCTGCGCTGGCGGCCGTTGTCCGCCCTCCGCCGGTGACTACTTCCCTGGCATAGGATGTATCGAAGATGAATCCTGCCTCCATCAGCCTGCCGGTCTTGTTAAAAACCGTCATTCCGTCGGACGAGAGGATGCGCAGAAGAACCCCGGCCTTTTTCAGTTCGCTTATACTCCGCTTCTTGACACGACCTATCAGGAAACGACCGATCGGATCGTCGCCTCCCACCGAACCCTTCTTCAGCAGGGCCAGTTTACGCGCCCCGCGGTTATATATCAGGATTACCGTGCCATGCCGTTCTTTGGAAAGGGCATAGACCGTCCAGAGCAGCTCATCGATGGACTCCGCATCAATGCTTCCGGCCAGAAACGACCGGAAGATATCCGGATCAAAGATTGCCCAGGCACCCTTGCGTCGCACAAGAATTTTGGCCGAGCCGATCAGCACCTCGATCTCGGAGGACTCATTGACCGTCACGGCAAATGCGCCTTGTCCGGCGCGCCGGACAAGGGAAAAGATTTCCCGTTGAGTAAGACGTTCAATGTCACTGTGCTTCACGTCCGGAGAGGTGCGCAACACGCCGGTCACCTGCATCTGGATATTGGCGACAAAAAAAAGGTTGGTGCCGTCGACGAAGCGATACGGCAGGGGGTTGCTGAAAAAGTCAGCGGAAATGTCCTCATGCGGCTGCAGGGGAATCAGGGTATGGTGTCGCTCCCGCACCAATTTTTGCAGCAAGGGAGGCGTGGTGCGATGAATGATGAAGCCGGTCGTGGCAGGTTTGCCTTCGTAGCGTTGGTATGAGAGGTTTTTCAATAGCTGTATCAGTTGCTGAATCGGCCAGAAACCTTTGCGGTGGTCGCCCCGCAGCGAGCGGGCCACGGTTATGTCCATGATTGAGGCTAAAAGTGCCGTGCGGAAATGGGCGGTGTATCCTTCCTGCTGGAATCCGCTGAACATACCCGAAAAGGCTGTCAGAAGCTCCCGGCAAAAATGCGTCTCACTGCGGGTAAAAGACAGCACTTCCCTCCGGGCCGTGAAACAGTAGGGACGGTCTTCGATGGAAATGATCTCGCTGAAAGTACTATCGTCAACCACAATCCCGGTATCGCCGGGAAGCAGGTCTACGGCGGCACCACCTAAAAAAGAGCTGATATTGCCCCTGATGGCATCGAATACGGCAATTGGCATGATGTGCCTCAGTAGTAAAGTAAGGGTAACTCCAGTTTAAAGATAAAAAGGACAGGGTCAAGCCTGTCCCCAATTTCTTTCCGGCCAGATGTCAGCAATAAAAGGTTGTTCCCCTCTTATTTCACAGCTGGCGCAGTTATTCTGCAAGGGGCTGTTACCGCTGAAAACCAGCCGTTACAGGATTGACTGGCTGATCTCCTTGGTCCATGACACGGAGCAACGCATAGTAACAGAATTGTATCTCAACTGCCGACAACTGCCAGAAATTGACAACCCCTTTACGCCTGGAACCCTGCACTCTCGACCTATGGTCACCTGGTTCTAATTCGGGGCAAGCAGTTTGAACGGCCATACAGGAATGTTTCTGAAAATGCAATAAACGATCAATATGGCAAAAGCCGCCCACGGCACCCATCTGACATATGCCCAGCGCGGTCGGATTACGAGAAGCGCCAGGAAGGGTAATGAGGTTACCATAAGGGCGTTCATTTTCAACGCACCCATAAGGTTCCCATGGAGGAGCAGATGCAAAGCACGAAGGGAACCACAACCCGGGCAATACAAACCGGTAAGCCAATGTATCGGGCATGGTGGAAACAGCAACGAGATGGCGGGATCAAAGAAAAACAGTGCGCCAAGAGCTACCATACTGGCCACCACGAAAGAAGTGGCCAGTATGGTTGGACGTATGTGATGTTTACTAGGCATTCAAATTAGTTGCCACTGCACCTATGAAAATGAGGACGATATATCCAATTATCCCAAGAAGTCCCAATCCGAAAGCTATCCAACACCACATTTTTGCATTTTTGGATGAAGACAAAGCGCCGGTGATGTCCCCTGCCTGAACCTTTCCGTTAACCTGTGCAGCAAAGACAATTGCCGGAATACCCAACGGCAGACAACAAAACAAGGTGACAAGAATAGATTGAACAAGGTAATTGGGAATGTTCTGTGTGGTATCCACAGCTTGCTGCAAAACCTCTCCGCATTTGATACAGTTGTTAGCCGTATCATCATTCTGTGCTCCGCATTTCCTGCAATACATGTTTCATACCCCCTGTTATTTTTCTTCCATCCGAATAGCCCGGACGAAACCATTACATTACATTCTACCCACTATGAGAGGCACAGCAATCAGCATATATACGAGAGTGAAGACCCCTCCCAATATGATGCCTATCCATGCATGAGCTTTTCCTTTTGCCTCGGGGTGCAGCCGAACGTAGTGTAACCCCCTGATACCCAGAACCATTGCCGCTATCCCAAAGGGGATGCCCAGGAAGGGAATTAGTGAAAAGACACCAAGGTAGTATGCCCAAAGCGCCCTGGCATTCTTGTATGGTATCAAACCACCCAGGGTGTTATCGCTCGCAACAACATACCCGGACTGAGATACTGCATGCAAAAGGGATTCGCAACGAGTACACTTGTAATTGTTCTCCTGGTTTTGTTGTCCACATTTCGTGCAGAACACTATTCCGTCCGTTTTTTGAGGTTCATGGAGAGGTTCCGTGCCGGCAGGGATCGTGAGTATTCCACCGCATGATATGCACGCAACCTGCCGAGCGGTTGCCGATGAATCACTCGAAAGACGTTTGTTACAGTGCGGACAGTCAAATTCGATACTCATCATGCATCTCCTCTTAACAGCACACCCAGGAACCTGTCGTGATTGGGAAATCGAAGCGAAAATTCGGCTGGGCGAGGACAGGTTTTGTCGATTTTTCAGGGTAATAGTTGTTCTATTAGCCAAAAAAGCGGCAGACTATGGACCGTCCAGACGGATTTGCCGCAGGGTTACCCCTAAGCCAGACAGTCTCCTAGACATTCAGTTTTCAATATCCGGTGTCAGAATATGCGCAGGCACGGTTCCATGTCAACAGGTTAATTAGATTCCATCCGTGAATTCCAGATAAAAAACTAACGGTTTCCAATTCGGAAACATGGATTATTTTGTCCTGGCAAGTAACTTTTGCCTGCAAAAGTTGACAGTGAAGGCTGCCCGTAGGACGAGTCAAAATCGAGGGATTGTTCGGAGACGAACTACGGTACGTCGCACAAACAAGACTGCTGATTGACGAAGTCAGGACGAAAAAGTACCATTTCCGGATGGAAACTATCTATGGTTCAAAGTATTAATCTTATCCTGCAGAAGAACAACGTGCTCTTCATCACGCTTGATCTCTTCAACTTTCAAGAAGTAGGCCTTGCGATACATCCCCGGCGAACTCAGGGGACTTTTGTTCACAAAGGGGTTGTCTGCAATCGGGACCTCTCCTTGAGCCCGTTTCTCCTCAAAATCTGCGAGTTCATCCTTGCCAGGCATTCTCCCCTTGGCCACTACCCATTTTCGATGGAGTCGCGCAGCCTCTTTCCTTTTGGAAAGCAGTCCCTCCTGAAGCTTCCCCAACTCTTCCTTAAGCCCGTCGGCCTCTATTTGCGAGGCACTGGCCTCCTCTATTTCCGGCAACGAAGGACGCTCCTGTCAGTTCCTGCTGCTGGGTTTGAGAAGGAGCCTTCCCCTCGTCTGAAAGATGCATGTCGCCTGCATCATCACTCAAACTGCCGGCATCGGCCCGGACAGATGCCGCCATAGGAAGTGCCAGTACCGCAAGAAAAAGGATAGTCAGTCTTTTGTTCATCTTTCCTCCCGTGTAAAGGTACACTATTATTTAATTTCAGCACAAATTTAGTGCTGCAACTTGATCTACGACCGCCCCCCGCCAATCACGGACAGATACTATTTGGGTTGTTTCAGCAGAGCCTCAAGAGACGCAAAGGGTGAATGTACCAGAGAAGGACGGCACTCACCAGAGGAGGTCTCTTCCTGGCTACGGGCTTCCTGAACATCGCGAGTATGTTCATGGTCATGGCAGTAGATGCAGAGCAGTTCCCAGTTACTGCCATCAGGCGGATTGTTTTCGTGGTTGTGGTCTTTGTGGTGTACCGTGAGCTCACGAAGCTTTTTTCCCTCAAATTCGCGGGCACAGCGGCCACACACCGGCGGGAAAAGTTTCAGCGCCTGTTCCCTGTATCCCGCCTGGCGCTCCTGCTGCTCCCGGCGCATCTCGGCAACCATGCTGTCTCGGTGTCGGGCATCTTTGTTATTTGAATCAGCCATAGGTCCTCTTGGAACGGTTATTTTTCTGTGAAGGAAGGCACTATCTCCTGATTATACTGCTTGAACCCTGAAAAACTCCTGATGAAATACTGCTTATTTGCGATTTGGAAAACGGGGACTTTTTCTTCTGGCAAGGAAATCGAGGGGCTTTGGAGACAGTATATAAACGTAACCACCACTTGGCTTCGGCCCACGCTTCTGTGGAGAGAGTGTTTATGCGATTTTTGCCATGGAAGTGAGGATAGCAGAGGCACGATTATTGTCAATTACTATAACTGTCTCCGAAATTCACCCCACTTCAAAATCAGGTACAAAAATTTGATATAGGTCATATTTATTTGATCGAAGGGAGGTTATAGTTAGCCTAAATACTCAGGGGATTCTGTCCACTGTCCCCAATTTTTCGATCTACCTCAAGGGAGGATGTATGGATACTTCTGTAACCGTTAAACCATCTCTGGCAATCGCCATTCTCAAGGGCTGCCTCAGCGTCAATGTGCCCATGTTCCTCTGGGGGCCGCCCGGAATAGGCAAATCCCAGATCGTGGCCCAGGTGGCCACCGAACTGAAACTGCCGCTTATCGATATTCGCGCGGTCCTGCTGGACCCGGTGGACCTGCGCGGCGTGCCGTCCGTCGAAAACGGTTCCACCCGCTGGAATCCGCCCATCTTCCTGCCGACGGAGGGGGAAGGTGTGCTGTTCCTCGATGAACTTTCCCAGGCGCCGGATTCGGTGCAGAGCTCGCTGCTGCAGCTCGTGCTTGACCGCAAACTCGGCGAATACTGCATGCCTGATGGATGGAGAATCCTGGCAGCAGGAAACAGGGTCACTGACGGCACGTTCAGCAGAAAGATCAGCAAAGCACTGGGCTCCCGTTTCGCCACCCACCTGGAACTGGCAGTAGACCTGGATGAGTGGTGCGCCTGGGCGATCAACAATGACGTTCCGGCAGAAATTATCGGCTTTCTGCGACTGCGGCCGGACCTGCTCCACCACTTCGACCCCAAGGCACAGGGCAACTCGTTTCCCTGCCCACGGGTCTGGGCAAATGTCGGTCAGTTTATGGGCAAGCTGCCGATCGAAGCGGAATTGCCATTTTTCGCCGGCGCTCTCGGCTTCGGCCCGGCAGCGGAATTCACTTCCTTTCTGCAAATCTATCGTGACTTGCCGGATATCGAGGCCATCATGGTCGACCCGGACAGTGTTGACGTTCCCGGAGAGCCGTCCGTGCTCTATGCCCTGTGCGGGGCAATGAGCCGCAAGGTTACGCCAGACAATATTTCAGCGGCCTTTCGTTACATGCAGCGGCTACCCTCGGAATTTCAGGTCGTCTGGCTGCGCGACGCACTGCAAGCAGAGCCGAAGCTTGCTACGACCCAGGAATTTAGCGATTGGGCCAAAGTCAACGCCGACCTGTTGCTGTGACCGCCGGCGGCCTTGACAGCTCGCACCTGAACGGGAAGGACTAACGATGAAACATTCCTCAATAATGTCACGCGCAATTGCACGAACGGTGCTTGATCACCCATTTTTCGCCAGCCTGCTGCTCGGCATGCGCTTGCGCGAAGATACCAGCACACGAACCGCCTGCACGAACGGGAACGAAATCCGCTTTAACCCGGCCTTTATCGAGTCGCTGCAGGTCGACCAGGTTGTCTTTGTGCTCGCTCACCTGGTCATGCACGTTGCCCATCATCATCCGTTGCGGCGCAACAACCGACAACTCGGCAAATTCAACAAAGCGGGAGATTACGCCATAAACGGCATTCTCAAAGATGCCGGTCTCAGCCTGATTCCCGGTGCCTTCTACAAAAAAGACTACGAGCACCTATCAGCTGAACAGATCTACGAAAAATTGCCCCTGTCAGACACTGCCGACCCGAACAACAGCACAGAGAGTGACAACTGCCAGAACGAAGACCCGGGCGGTTGCGGTGGTTTCGAAGATGCCAGGAACGAGGAAGGGGCCATCCTGTCCAAGGCGGAAAAGCAGCGTGAAGAAGCCAAGGTCGCCATTGCGATCCAGAAAGCAGCCCAGATTGCCAAGGCACAGGGGAAATTACCCGGCTCCCTTGCGCGCCTGGTTGAGGAACTGGTTAATCCCATTCTGCAATGGCAGGAAATATTACGGATCCTTCATCGACCACACGGCCCGCAATGATTATTCGTGGATCTATCCCAACCGGCGCCACATTGCAGACGGTATCTATCTGCCGAGTTTCCGCTCGAAAGGCCTGAAGCCTTTAGTCTTGGCGGTGGACACCTCCGGCTCGATCGGGCAAAGCGATCTGAACCAGTTCCAGGCCGAACTGAACGACATTCTGCTGAACTTTCCCGCTACGGTACATATCGTGTACTGCGACAGCGAGATATCAGGCACCCAGATCATTACCTCGGACGAATACCCCGTTGAACTGAAACCGATCGGTTTTGGCGGCACCGACCTGAGGCCACCCTTTGACTGGGCGGCAAAAAACGTACCCGAAGCCGGCTGCCTGATCTACCTGACCGACCTCCAGGGGAAAAGCCCTGAGGCCGACCCAGGCATACCGACGCTCTGGGTCTGCACAACCAAAGACCGGGATCTGCCTGATTGCTATCAGCCAAAATTCGGTAGAATAGCCACACTGGAATAACTACGATGGGGAATAACCGTATATGGAGAAAAATATGGAGAAAATAATTCTTCTTACCTTCATCCAGAGAGACAAGATCAGGAGCCTGCCTGCTGAACTCTGGGAAAAGTGCATTTGCCTGGAGAGCGGCAAGGTAGTCAACAATCAATACACCTGGCGCTATTCCACTTCGGTGGAAAACGCCCTGGCGTTACGCTTGATGGGCTTATGCACCTTTGAGGAGCAAAGTGAATAAAACATGTCTGCCCTGGGAGGGTTCGGGGTGTTACCCGGGCAATCAGCACTGCTCCTTCCCCCGCAATACCAGTCAAGTCGGCCCATGACTTGAGGGGTAAACCCCTAATGTACTGGAAGCACACGGCAGGTCCTGTTGCGACCGGTTTGCTTCGCCTCGTACATAGCCTGATCGGCGCGCCCGAGCACTGTTTCAATCGTATCTCCCTGCTGATACTGACTGATGCCGATACTCACCGTTATTCGGAACGTTACCTCTTCGTACTGAATCAAGGTCTCTTCCAGCATGGACCGAATGCGTTCTGCAGGAAGCAACGCGCCGTCAATACAGGTTTCCGGCAGAGCCAGGGCGAACTCTTCCCCCCCCAGCCGTCCCCAGAAATCATTTTTTCGTAATCCAGACCGCTGCAGCGTACGAGCAAAGGTGCGGAGCGCCTCATCACCGGCAGCATGGCCATAGGTATCGTTGACCTTCTTGAAGTGATCCAGATCAAACATCATTACCGATAAACAGCAACTATAGCGACGACATCGTTCAATTTCAGCCACCAGGAGTTCCGAAAAGTACCGACGGTTGTTTACGCCGGTAAGGGCGTCGATACGGGAGACGATCTCCAGTTGCTGCCGCGACTCATCGAGTTGTTGAACCATCAGGTTGAACGATTCGGAAAACTCGCCCATGAAATCGACCCGCTGGCTGAAGTCTCCCGAGGAAATCGCCTTTGTTTGCCAGGTCAGATGCCGCAAGGCGGAGTGAAGAGATTTCAGTGCTCCGGCAAGGTACCCCTTTCGCACGAGAGAACGGGAAAGGTCTCCAGCAGAAACCGCCAGCAGGAATTCGCGAAAATCGATCAACGTCTCCCGCAGCTCCATAAACGCAGGGAGCTGTGTGAGTTCTTCAGGAACTTCGGCTGTAAGGACCCTCGATTTCAACACCTCTAATAACAGAGCCAAGGCATCATGAAGCTTGGCGGCACTATCTTCCCGGGTATAAGAACTGTCCATGGAATCAGTCCACTACCGTGGCGGTAAAACGGCAGGTACGCTCACCGGTGCACCAGCAGTCGACCTCTTTGACCTTGAATTTCTTGCCGGTAAATCTTTCCATGAGCGCAGTAATGAACCCCTCGTCGTAGATGCAAATTTCATAATCGAGATCCGGTAATCCCGAGCAGTCCAGATCTTCGGAAACCGTCAGAACGAACACACCTTTTTCCGGATCAGCTTCTTCAATCCGCAAAATGCCGATCCCCAGATCCTTCAGAACCTCCTGCAGCTGCTTGACATAATCGTTGAGGTTATCAACTGGCTTCAGCATGTTTTTGTAAAAATGCTCACCGGCAAGCTTGCCGGCATTGAAGAAAATCCGATCGACGTTATCGGTGCCCAATTCATGCTCGATCACATCTCTGAAGCAGAACTGCAAAAGCCGATAGACCTCGACCCGGGTATTAGGCCCCAGGTTGGGACGACCTTCCTCAATATTACCCAATTGATCCCAACTAAACTGGTATTTCCGTGCTGAGTTCATGAATTACGCCTCCTTCGCTGTGCCAAATGCTTCGGATAATTTTATCAGGGAAAATCGACAGCACAATAATGGACCTGAAACCCGTCTATTTTGGCGGCACAGACAAGCGGTAACCCTATGAATGGGCAGCACCGATGCCGGCTGCCTGAGCTACCTGACCGCCCGCCAGGAAAAAGCACTAAAGCCGCCCCCTGCATTTCGACGCTTAAGTCTATACCACCAAAGACCGGGAGCTTCCTGCTAAGCTGGGGAAAAGGTGCACCGTACAGAAACGGGCTCTACCGATGATGAAATTCAAGGCCACTATTTCTTCTGACTACTTCCCGGGCAACCTTCGGCTCTCTGCACAAGATTCGGGCATGCTTCAAATCTCAACGGGGGGTGCTTTTCGTAACTATCTGGTTTCATTTCACTATATTCAGATATCAAATTGGCACGCACTGTGTAGCAGAAACAGCAGAGGTCTCAGAATACGTGTGTAAGGAAGTTGACCTACACCCGGAGGTGTGCCATGAAGCTGATAGAAGCCGTCATACAACAAATCAAGCTGCCAGAGGTAAGAGATGCTCTCTATGAAATGGGAGTTGAGGATTTCATGGAAAGCGACATAATTTGCCATGGCCATCAGAAGGGACAAGTAATGATCTTTCGAGGTGCCAAGTTTACTGCTAAAATCGTTAAGAATGTGAAACTTGAGATCATTACGACGGATGACTCGCTGGAAAATATCATCGAGGCCATCGGCTCCATCGCAAAGACCGGCTCCAGGGAGGACTGCCGAATTGCCGTACGTCCTTATCTGGAAGTTGCTTGAGTCACGGAAGGGCAATAACGAACATCACTCGCAAATCCCGATTGACCGGCTTTGCCAAGGCGTGCATTAAATAGCTTTGAATGTTGCCTTCCCCAGCACAATGCACCTCACAGGGATTGCTTTGACAATTTGATTAATTCCAGATCCCATTGAATTTCGCCGACAACGTCCTTGGCCTCGGAACGATAAATTTCACCTTCGTTCATTATTGGAAAGTCTCCATTTTAACTTGCCTAACACAAGGCTGACCGATCGGTTTTAGCGGGTCGTAAACCGTTTTGGGACCTCGGGTCATTCTAACTTTTGTGATTTGGAGACGCACCCCCTAATCCTTTTCTTCCGAAGATTGCTTCAAAGCCTGAAGGCGTTCTATAACTTTTGAGGCATTTGGCTGTAATTCTTTTTGAGTCTCGTACAGCTCACTGATATGGCGAATGGCAGTATCAACGGCTATGTGGGGCATTAGATCGGCCGGAGTTATCAACTTCCAGTTGTCTTGTTGTTTTTTCAGCGTAAAGGTGTAGTTCTTATTCCCCTTCTTGATTTCAACCTCTTGAGCCCCTGGCACCTCTCCTAAAACCTCATACATCACGACGACTGAAGCATTTTCACCTTTCACTTCGACTGATCTTATGGAATATGCCTTCACCAAAGAAACCGTATCCCAAGAGGGTGCTTCGTACTCTCCGTCAATTACAAACTTAGGTAAGGGCGATTTCTTATAGTTATCGGTACTCAGGTTCGCGCCGTCATAGTCTGCTTTACAGTAGGTCTCTACAAGTCCTCGCACGACCTTTTTGTCCGCCTCATTCTTTGGCTCCTTCACGCATGCAGCGGAGGTCAGGAGGATTAGGCCAATTATTAGAAATTGGATAATTCGGGTTCCTATCTTCATCTTTTTCCTCTGAACAACATTGCTATTGACCGATTTGGTTTGAATGTACCCTGGTTTCATGGACAGTACGTTAAGCTGCGAGATTGAATTCCTCGAACTCGCTGGAGTACTTCTAGGGCCTTGTCTCCAAAAATCCAAATTTGAGATATGGAGACGTGCCCCCTTTATGCTCGACTGTGCTTCAGTTAATCATTACCATTGCGCCTTTGATGGTAGTTTCGCCTTCCGCCGAAAGCTCTGCTGTGGCAGAACCTTTCGCTGTAAAACCAAGATCGGCATTATTATCGATAGTAAGCCCTCTAATTTTTACGTCAGCCTTGGAAGTGACGGAAATATCGCCTACTGCATCAATCGAAACTTTCTCAGCTTTGAGTTCGAGTCGCCCACCCTTGTTCCCAATTGCCAGGTTATTACCCTCCATGGAAAAGAATTGCATCAACAAAGCGATAGTCGATTCCAGTGAAGATACTCTGTCCTCAAGCATTGTAATCCTGGCATCCTGATCTTGCATGGTTATGTCCCCCAGTGAAGCATTAGAACTGAAATTATCGTGACAACTCTAGCCACCCACCATGACAGTACAACAACCTAGCACCAGACATCCACCGTGCGCAGTCGAATCCCCCATTCTGGCAGCAGGTTTCCCACCGATCATAACGGTTGAGGACCCCATGACAATGTAGTCTGGTGGGCCGACACAGACACAGGTATCGCCTACAACCGCGGCAGGAAGCTTACCTATCAGTACTGAGGGAACCCCTGGGCCGATAATAGGACCACCAACATGAGGAATAGGCGATATACCAGGCGTCTGCATAGGGCACGTGTGCATATCGGTTACCCTTGAAGCTGGAGGCATAGATAACTCCTTACTGTTATTTTTTATTTCATAAAAACCAAAAATCCACGTTTAGGATCAACTGCGCCCCTCCAAAATAAATCACTAACCTTAATTGGCACCAGACAAATTAAACTTTCATCATGCTCAAGTCAAGAAATTAGCAAGCACCAAATAACTGCCTCTCCCAAAAAAATAGTTGACATATATTCAGATTTCTATATATTCAAAACATAATATTTATCTACACACGCAAGAGACTCCAGGACGACTTAATCCTGCACAACTTTACCCATCCATACTGTTGGAGGAAAACATGGCAAAATATCTAATCGTTGGCGGCGTGGCCGCCGGTATGTCCGCAGCAACCAGACTCAAACGACTTGACGAAACAGCGGAAATCATCGTCTTCGAACGCGGCGACCACGTCTCCTATGCGAACTGCGGCCTCCCCTACTACATCGGCGATACGATCAGCGAGCGGGAGAAGCTGATAGTACAAAGCCCCGAAGGGTTCAAAGAGCTGTTCAACATCGACGTGCGCACCAAAAACGAAGTAGTAGCAATCCGTCCCAACGAAAAGCAGATCAGGGTCAAAGACCTTTCGTCAGGCCGTGAATACGATGAATCCTATGACAAACTTCTCCTGACGCCCGGTGGATCGCCGGTGAAACCGTCCATTCCCGGTTTCGAACATCCGGCGATCCACACCCTTTGGACAATTCCGGATTCTGACAAGATTCGTGCACTGGTGGACGACGGCAAGGTAAAAAACGCCCTGGTGGTTGGGGCCGGTTTCATCGGCCTGGAAATGGCGGAAAACCTTCATGCGCGGGGCATCAACGTTACCGTTGTGGAGATGGCTAACCAGGCCATGAATGTCGTGGACTTCGAGATCGCCGCCATGGTCCACCGCGAAGTGGGCATGCAGAAGGTTGGACTCCTGCTGGAAGACGGCGTTGCATCATTCGACCAGGGAACGGACGGCAGCGTTATCGCCAGACTCACCAGCGGCAAGTCCGTTGAGGCGGATCTGGTCCTGCTTTCCATTGGCGTGAAGCCGAACACCGGCTTTATCGCCGACTCCGGGATCGAGCTTGGCCCACGTGGTCATATCATTGTCGATGACCAACTCAGGACCAGCGACGAGCACATCTATGCCGCCGGTGACGTCATCGAGGTGCTGCATCCCCTGACGAACCAGAAAACCGCGATACCGCTGGCGGGACCGGCAAACAAGCAGGGGAGGATCGTTGCGGGCAACATGCTCGGCAAACAGATCCGCACCTACAACGGCACCATGGGCACCGCCATTGCCAAGGTATTCGATCTCACCGTGGGAATGACCGGCCTCTCGGAAAAACTCTGCAAGGCCAAAGAAATCCCCTACGATACGCTGATCATCCACCCCAACGACAGCGCCGGCTATTACCCTGGCGCCATGAAGATGTGCCTCAAGCTGGTCTTTTCACCTGAAACCCGCCGGGTACTGGGCGCCCAGGCAACCGGCTACAACGGTGTGGACAAGCGCATCGATGTCATTGCTACGGCCATCATGGGCAATATGACAGTCGATGACCTGGCCGAAATAGAGCACGCCTATGCGCCGCCCTACTCTTCGGCCAAAGACCCGGTCAACATGGCCGGCTTCGTGGCCCAGAACATCCTCGACGGACTGGTCAGGACCGCCACCTGGGAGGAGATCGACACCACCGACAGCTCGGAACAGTTTCTTCTCGATGTGCGTACCCCGGCGGAATTTTCCACGGGCAGCATGCCGGGAGCAATCAACATCCCACAGGCAAACCTCCGCGAACGGCTCGGCGAGATACCCCACGACAAGAAGATCATCGTTTTCTGCCGGGTCGGGCTCATCGCCTACAACGCTTCGCGGGTACTGGAAGCAAACGGGTTCACCAACCATTACAACCTGTCAGGCGGCTTTGAGACCTGGCACGTGGCAACGGCACCACTGGTTTCGGTCAGCAACGCGGTACCAACACAAAAATCTGATATGGGAAAAGTCATCGATATGCAGACAGCAAAAGAAAAGTTTTCGAGGGTCGTTGAAGTGAATGCCTGCGGCCTGCAGTGCCCGGGTCCGGTGATGCGGCTCAAGCAGGAGATGGACTGCCTCGAGGAGGGCGAAGCGATCTCGATTACGGCAAGCGATCCCGGGTTTTACGCCGATGCCCCATCCTGGGCACGGGCGACCGGTAATGTAGTACGCGATATCAGTGTGGAAAAGGGCATCGTAACGGCGATTATCGAAAAGAGCAGCGTCGCCGTCCCGGCAGCCGCCCTCTCGAAAGGCAATGACAAGACCATCATCGTCTTCTCCGGAGACCTGGACAAGACCATTGCAAGTTTCATCATAGCCAACGGTGCCCTATCCATGGGCCGCAAGGTGACAATGTTCTTTACCTTCTGGGGCCTGAATGCCCTGCGCAAGCCGGAAAAGGTCAGTGGGCTCCGCAAGAACATCATCGAAAAGGCCTTTGGCTGGATGATGCCGCGCGGCAGCAAAAAGCTCGCCCTTTCGAACATGAATATGGGTGGTATCGGCGGGAAGTTGATTCGTGGAATCATGAAAAACAAGAACGTACCGGCACTGGAAGACATGATGGCCATGGCAATCAAAGGGGGCGCGAATATCGTGGCCTGCCAGATGTCCATGGACCTGATGGGCATTCGCGCGGAAGAGCTGATCGATGGCGTGCAATACGGGGGAGTTGCGGCTTACCTGGAGGCTTCGGAGAGTGCGGACAATAATTTGTTCATATAATCTGAAGCCCGGCACTTAGCGGAATTGCAAATACAATAGACCTGCCAGGTTTTCAAAACCTGGCAGGTCTTGCTAAACGAAGGAATCAATCGTCACCGTTCTTATTTCACTTCTCACATCTTTCCACGAGGTCCTTGAGGGTCATATCCTTAAGGGCCTCGTCTATCAGGCTGTCCTGCTTCATGACCAGTTCAAGGGTCATTTTCCCCAACTGGTCGGAACTAATAAGGGGCAGCTCCTCCCCCTGGTGTTTCATATCCCTGAGAAAAACCCCGATTCGGACATGCTCCAGGTCGCGAGCAGGGAAATAGAACCCCTCTCCCTCTGCAACAACAAGATATCCCGCCACTACCAGCCGGGAAAGAAGCTTTCGTACAGGCCGAATCGGCATGCGACGCTCATCAGCAATCCGTTCCGCCGTCCAGGGTGGCTCTTCCCGGTAAAACGATAGGGCCACCGTGAGAAGGATACCAAGTGCGGTTGCTTCCCGGGTGGCATAGCTCAGCTCTCCAAGATCATAATCGTGCAGAAGATTTTTCCTTCCCTGGTGGGCAACAACCACCTCCACACCGAACAGGACGATAATCCAGCTGGTATAGACCCAGGCCATCAAAACCGGCAGCGCCGAGAGGGTGCCGTAGATGGCATTGTACTTGGCTACGCCGATCTGGAAATGGATGTATCCCCATTGGGCCAACTGCCATAGCGTTCCGGCCAGAATCCCTCCGACCAGGGCAGACCGGATGCGCACCTTGGTGTTAGGCATGAAAATATAGAGGCAGACAAGGGCAGCCCAGATGCTCAGGTAGGGCAGAAAATGAAAGAGGGGAAGCAACAGACCGCCGACATAGGTCTTCTCCAAAAACCAGAGCATAAAACTCTGACTCTGGAGGCTCGTGGTGATGCTCATGGCTGCCAGCAGCAGGATGGGGCCACTCACCACGACGCTCAGGTAGTCGCTGAACCTGCGGTACGTCGACCTGCTTTCCTCTACTCCCCAGATGTCGTTGAAAACCTCTTCAATACTCCCAAGCAGCGAAATGACTGTTACCACAAGGAAGACAAGCCCTATAGCCCCCACGGAGCCCATCTTCGTATTGTTGATGTAGGTAACGATTTTGTCGACCACCTCCCCCGAATCCACGGTAAAACGCTGAATGATCAGCGGTTCGAGGGTATTCTGAACCCCGAGTCCCTTCATGACGGCAAAGGCAAGGGCTAGCAGGGGAATGATGGAAAGAAAGGTGGTAAAGGAAAGGGCCGATGCGCGCAGAAAGGATTTGTGCCCCAGAAAATTTCTCAAGACCGTCATCGCAACCCGAACGAATCGGAGAAGAGAACGCCTTCTCCCGCCTGGCTCACCCCAGTTCACTTTTTTAAGTTTTGAAGCCAGGAACGTTATAAAGTCCTGTCCGCCTGCACCGCTTTGTTTCATGTATGACTCCGGGGATTTCAGCGAAATCCGGACAAAAAAAAGCCCACGCTCGGTGGGCTTTTTCTTGTGGTCCTTAAGCTTTGTTTTCTTCTTGAAGCCGCTGTTTTTCTTTTTCCATGGCCTCTTTGCCGGCGTCGATAGCGGAGCTGATAATGGATTTTTTCTCCATGACCACATCTTTGCCGCTCTCGTAGGTTGACTTCAACTTGTCCTGGGCATCCTTTGCGTAGTCTTTGATCTTGTCAACGGCATCTTCCGTCAACTCCTTGATCTGATCGCGCACTTCCCTGCCGGTCTTGGGTGCGAAGAGCAGAGCCAATCCGGAACCTATTGCCGCTCCGGCAAGAAATGAAACTACCACTGTAGCCAAATTTGTTCCTCTTTCGTCATCAGACATATTCATTACCTCCTTTTTTGTGAGATTCTTTCACGCAGATACTTTCCTGTAGCCTTGGCTCCGGCGGATAGCAGTGAAATCCGACCAAGCACATCCGCCACACGACCGACCACACTATTAATTCTACTGATATTTCTTCCGGTGTCGCCCACCGCTTCCATGGCCAACTTCACCTCATCGATCCGCGAAGCTACCCCCTCGGTGGCAATTTTCAGGTTTGACATGACAACCCGAAGATCCGTGACAATAGGATCAACCTCGGAATCAATACGTTTGACAAGCTCTCGTGTGACAAAAAGCGTTTTTTTCAGATCTTCACACACGGTTACTAAATAGACAGAAGCGGCTATCAGGGTAACTGCGATAAGCAGCACCAAAACAGTCAAAAGATCCATAGAATTACTCCTTGACGATCATTCCGTTCACACGGTCTTTTCTTTTTTAGTATAAAGGTAGTCCCACCAAAAGCAAGTTCTTTCCACAAACAAGGCCGGGTGACCTCCCGAAAACGTTCGGTTTTGCTTGCCCGTTTCATACCGGACAGGCAAAACCGGGCCAAATCACTACTTCAGCACCTTCACCATGGCCTCTCCCATCTGGGCAGGGCTGGGAGCCACCATCACCCCACATTCATGGAGAGTACGGATCTTGTCTTCAGCTTTCCCCTTGCCGCCGCTGATGATCGCCCCCGCATGCCCCATTCTCTTTCCCGGGGGAGCGGTGCGTCCGGCAATAAAGGCCGCTACCGGTTTCTTCATGTTCTCCCTGATCCAGACAGCCGCCTCCTCTTCCGCGCCGCCACCAATCTCTCCGATCAGAAAAACCCCTTCCGTCTCGGGATCTTCATTGAATAGACGCAGGGCGTCGATAAAGTTCAAGCCGATAATGGGATCTCCGCCAATACCGATACAGGTGGACTGACCAAGACCGATGACCGTGAGCTGCTTGACAGCCTCGTACGTGAGAGTTCCGCTGCGGGACACAACCCCTATCCGACCTTTTTTATGGATATCACCCGGCATGATGCCCACCTTACATTCACCCGGCGTGATGATGCCCGGGCAGTTGGGACCGATCATAACCGTGGGACTCTCCTGCAGCACCCTCTTTACCAGCACCATATCCCTGACAGGGATGCCTTCGGTAATGCAGACTACCAGCCCAACCCCGGCTGCTTCCGCTTCGAGCACGGCATCCGCGGCCCCCGGCGGCGGGACGAAAATCATGGAAACATCACACCCGGTTTCACGAACTGCCTCCTCCACCGTATCGAAGACCGGAACACCTTCAATCACTGTACCGCCCTTGCCGGGGGTAACTCCTGCCACGATATTCGTTCCGTAGTCGCGGCACTGGCGGGTATGGAACAGACCGGTCCTGCCGGTTATACCCTGCACAACTATCTTTGATTTCCTGTTTACAAGAACGGACATATTTTACTCCGTAAAGTTCAAGGTTCAATGTTCAATATACTAGGTGACGCCTTCACAATCGATCAACCCGAAAAGATAAAAAATTCTATCACTCGCCCGTTCACTTCGTTCACTAGAGCACACAGAGAACATAGAGAGAAACTGGCACCAGGATTTAAACCTAAAGTATTTGTTGTATGCTTTTCTCTGCGTTCTCTGTGGCCTCTAGCAAAGCGGGCGAGAGAAAGTATTTCAACTCAACACTCAAAACTAATCACTGCCTCTCCCCACCATCCCGACGATGCTTTCCACCCCTTCCACCAGATCGTGGGTGAACTTGACATTCAACGGGGATTCATCCAGCAGGCGCTTGCCCTCTTCCACCAGTGTTCCATCCATCCGCACCACGATGGGCAAGGTGCAGCCAACCTCGGTTGCGGCAGCAATGACACCTTCGGCAATCACATCACAGCGCATAATCCCACCAAAGATATTCACGAAGACACCCTTGACCTCCGGATCACCCAGAATGATCTTGAATGCCTCGGCTACCCGCTCCTTGCTGGCTCCGCCCCCCACATCAAGAAAGTTGGCCGGGATCCCGCCATACTCTGACAGCATATCCAGGGTTGCCATGGCCAGGCCGGCGCCGTTGACCATGCAGCCGATATTCCCTTTCAACTTGATATAGGAGAGATCGAACTCACCTGCGGTAATCTCCAGCGGGTCGATCTGGGAATAATCGGTCATCTCCGAGTATTCGGGATGGCGGAACAGGGCATTATCGTCAAAGTTGATCTTGGCATCCATGGCCAGCAGCCAGTCCGCACCGGTAACCACCAGCGGGTTGATTTCCAGGAGAGAGCAGTCTTTCTCCAGGCAACAGCGATAGAGATTGATGATGAGAGTAACGCACTCTTCGCAGAGACGTCCTTTCATCCCCAGCGAAAGCGCCAGTTTGCGGGCCTGGTAGGGGCGCAACCCGACAAAAGGGTCAATGGTCTCAATGTGGATTTTTTCCGGGGATTGTGCCGCCAGGGCCTCGATCTCCATGCCTCCCTCTGCTGACGCGATAACGCAGTAGCGGGATGACTGACGGTCAAGGGTAATGGAAAGGTAAAACTCGCGGGCAATCTCAACCGCCTCCTCCACCAGGATGCGGCGAACGACAAGTCCGTCCGGCCCGGTCTGGGGAGTTACCAGGGTTTTTCCAAACAAATCTTTTGCCGCAAGGAGAGCCTCTTCCTGGTTTCCGGCCAGGCGCACACCGCCGGCCTTGCCGCGACCGCCAGCATAGATCTGAGCCTTGACAACACATCTGCCGCCCAGTTCACGGGCAGCCCTTTCCACCTGATCGGCTGTCATCGCAACTCGGCCGCGCGGAACAGGGACACCATATGACCGCAGGATGTCTTTGGCCTGATATTCGTGAATATTCATGAAAACTCCAGTCCAGAGATGAATAAATGTCAAACACACGCCAGTATAGCGGCACGGGGGGGATAATTCAAGGAAAAGGACAATCAGGGAAAAGTACCGGCATACTGCATATCATCCGCTTTCTTCTGTTAATTTAGTGCGATTATGGACTTGCCCTGACAGAGCAGATACGTTATTCTTGCCACATGAACCGAAACACATCGCACTTCATCGAGCAATTTTCGCCCACCTTCACCAGCATCTTTCTCATCGCGTGAGGCAAACAATGCCCGAAAGCCCCAACACAGCGAAGCGCCTCACATGGATCTGGATAGCATTGCCCCTGATCTTGCTGTCCGCTTTAGCGGCTTTCACACTGAGCATGTCAGAGAGCAGCAGCGCCTCGTTAACCGCAGAAGAAGGAGCCTGGCTCAAAACCCATCCGGAAATTCGCTTCTCACCGGACCCCGATTTCCCTCCCACCGAGTTTTTTGACAAAAATGGCAGCTACAACGGCATGACAGCCGATTACCTTGCACTCCTTGAAAAGAAGCTCGGCGTCCATTTCAAGATCATCCGCCTTCGGAATTGGGATGAAGTCATCAACCAGGCAAGGAACAGACAAATCGACATCTTTGCCGCTACGGAAACCCCGCAACGTTCCCATTTTGCCCTGTTCACAAGCCCGTTTCTGGAGTTGCCGGCCGCAATCATTGCCCGCGAAAAGGTACATGATCCGCTCACCATGGAAACACTCAAAGGGATGAAGGTCTCCGTTGTTTCCGGATATGCCGTCAAAGAATTCATCGCCCGCCAATATCCTGAAGTACATCTTGATGTGGTCCCGGACGTCCAGACGGGCCTGCGAAAAGTGTCTTTCGGCACCAGTGATGCCTTTGTGGAAAATCTTGCCACTGCTTCCTATTACATCGAAAAAGAGGGAATATCCAACCTTCGCATAGCCGGAGAATCAGGGTTTACCTACAATATGGCCTTTGCCTCGCGCAAGGATTGGCCAATGCTGAACAGTATCCTGGAAAAAGGTTTGGCGCAGATTAGTGAGGCCGAAAAGAGAGCCATTTATACGAAATGGATCCCCCTGGAACATAAATCGATCTTCACCAGCAAAGCCTTCCAGACCGCTATACTGATTTCCTTTTTTGCGTTTGTCGTTCTTATTTCCGGCATAATCATCTGGAACAGGGTTCTTAAAAAACAGGTCCGGGCCAGAACCTGGGAACTGGAAAAACAACTGGTAGAACGCGAGGATATCGAAAAAGATTTGCGGGAAAGCGAGGAAAAGTTCCGGGTACTTGCGAACACATTGCCTGCCGGAATCTGCCTCTACAAGGGTGAACGCATCGTCTATGTCAACTCCGCTGCCGCGGACCTGCTCGGCTATTCTGAACAGGAATGCCTGCAGATGAGATTCTGGGACTGGGTGCACGATGATTTCAAGGAACAGGTCAGATCGCGTGGCATGACAAGGCAGGAAGGTGAAACGGTACCTTCCCGATACGAATGCCTGCATGTCAGCAAAAGCGGTGCAGAAAAATGGTTATTCATTTCCGCCGGACGGATAGAATTCAAGGGTGAGCCTGCCGGAATCGTTTCGTTCATGGATATCACGGAGCGCAAAAAGGCGGAAGAAGCATTACGCACATTTAATGATGTTTTGGAAAACCGGGTGGAGGAAAGGACCTCCGAACTTGCCCGACTGAACGACGAACTGCACCAGGAAATTGCCATACGAAAGAAGGTCGAGGAAGAACTACGAGACAACAAGGACAAGATCCAGGCAATTGTCGATGCATTTGAAGGCTTGATCTACATCAGTTCCAGTGATTATCGCATTCAATTCATGAACAAGGGATTCATCGACCGGACCGGCTGCGACACCGTAGGCGAGTTTTGCTATTCAGCCTTGCATGGCAGAGAATCCGTCTGCCCAGCCTGCGATATAGGAGCGGTATTCGAGGGCAAGACCGTTCACCGGGAAATGCAGAATCCTGAAAAGGGTACGTGGGATTACGTTGTAGATGTTCCGATCTATCATGCCGATGGTTCGATTTCCAGACAAACCATGGTAACAGACATAACCGAGCTCAAGCGGGTGGAGGAAAAGCTCCGGCAGAAAAAACAGCAATTGGAAGACCTGAACAGAACCCTGGAAATGAGGGTTCTGGAAGAGGTGGAAAATAACAGGAACAAGGATATTATCCTTATCCACCAGAACAGGCAGGCGGCATTGGGCGAAACCCTCGATCACATCGCCCATCAATGGAAGCAGCCGCTCAATGCGCTTTCACTGATAACCGGCAGCCTTCAAGAAGAGGCGCTGTCTGGGAAACTTACGAACGAGAGCCTCCATGCAACAACGGAGACAATGCTCGGCCTGGTGGATCACATGGCCCAGACTATCAATGTTTTCAGGGACTTTTATCGTCCCGAGAAGGAAATGACCGTTTTCCACATCAGGGAAGCCATCGACAAGGCCTTGTCATTCATCAAGCCGGCTCTTCGACTCGACTCCATTGAAGTTGATTTCGATGCGGACCCAATGCTGGCTGCGTACGGTTACCCGAAAGAATATGCCCAGGTGCTCCTCAACATCCTCAGCAATGCTCGAGAGGCCTTCAATGGGAAAGGAATTGACAACCCGAAGGTCTCGATACAGGCGGTTGCCGAAAACGGCAAGGCTGTCGTTACCGTCAGTGATAATGCCGGAGGAATTCCGGATGCAAACATCGACAGGATCTTCGACTTGTATTTCACGACCAGGGAGTCATGCGGGGGAACGGGTATCGGACTGTACATGTCAAAGAATATCATCGAAAAGAATATGGGCGGAATACTCAGCGTCAGGAACACGGAGTACGGTGCTCAGTTCAGGATAGAGCTCGTCATGCCGGCCACCTCATATCAGCAGCCCGCTAGAGGATAAAATCCGTCGTCAGAAAATGCGACTTCCTCTCCTTGACGATATTGGTGATGATCTCCCGGTTTTCGTCCGTTTCCCGCGCCGACACAACGATGCGGATGGAGAAAATCCTCAAGGCATCGGAGACCGACTGTGTCCCTTCGGCAGAATCCTTCCTGCCGTTGAAAGGGAAGGTGTCCGGGCTACGCTGGCATTGGCTGTTTATGTTGATGCGGCAGACCTGGTTAACCAGCGAATCCACCAGATGGGCAAGCTGGTCCGTGTCGCGGCCGAAGATGCTGGCTTGCTGACCGTAGTTGGAGTTTACCACGTAGTTGATCGGTTCGGAGATATCATCATAGGGCACCACCGGAATCACCGGACCAAACTGTTCCTCTCCGTAGAGTCGCATCTCGGTTGAAACCGGATAGAGCAGCGCCGGGTAAAAAAAGGATTTGACCGCTGTTCCGCCCCCCGGGTTCACAATCCCCGCCCCGTGTTTCTCGGCATCCCGAATCAGTCCCTTCAGATACGCGGGTTTTTCCATCTCCGGCAGCGGGGTTATTGTTACCCCGTCCTCCCAGGGCATCCCGCATTTCAGTTCGGTTATCCCTTTCACCATTCGCTCCAGAAAGGCATCGGCAACCGCCCGGGGAACAAAGATGATTTTCAGGGCCGTACACCGTTGGCCATTATAGGTCAGGCTGCCGCGAATGCATTCGCTCGCAGCAAGATCCAGGTCGGCATCAGGCAGGATGATGGCGGGATTCTTGGCATCCAGACCAAGCACGCAACGCAGGCGATGGGGCCGTGGATGTGTCCTGCGCAAGGCATCGGCAACCCGGTTTGTGCCGATAAAGGCGAGCACGTCCACTTTGCCGGAGGCAAGAAGCGGTTGAACAACCGTCTCACCATCTCCGTAGATCGTACTGATTACCCCCGCGGGAAATGAATCCCTGAAGGCCTCTAGAAGCGGCTGAAAGAGCAGGATGCCGAATCTGGGCGGTTTCAGCAACAGGGTGTTCCCCATAACAAGAGAAGGGATCAGGGTGGTGAAGGTCTCATACAGGGGGAAATTGTAGGGCCCCATGCAGAGCACAACCCCCAGGGGAGCCCGTCGGATCTGGCCGATGATGCCCTGCTGGATCACGAAACGGGAGGAGACGCGGTCAAGTTCCTTAAGGGCTTCCAAAGTTTCGCGAATATAGGTAACAGCACGGTCAAATTCCCGTTCGGCCTCGCTGTACGACTTGCCGATCTCCCACATGAGGAGCTTCACGATCGGCTCCCGTCTGGCCAGCATGGCATGGGTAAAGCGCTGCACACACTGGATTCTTTCACCCACCGACATTGTCGGCCATGCGCCCCTGCCATTATCATAGGCTCGGACCGCAACATCGAGCGCCTCGCCGGCCGCTTCCCGGGTAAGGAGCGGATAATGACCCACCAGGGTTCGGGTAAAACCCGTTCCCGTTTTCACCCAGACAGGTGACAGTACCTCTTGCAGTGGGCCGTCCCAGCAGCGCAATTCTCCGTTTACCAGGTAATAATCCTGGCGAACGGGTGAATCAATACGATATTTTTGCGGAATTTCCTCTTCACGGGGAAAAAGCGACGTAATGGTGTCTTTCATGGGTGATCTCCTGACGAACGCCTTCTCGGTTCCGGGCGAATTAGTTTCTATCCTGAAAATCCGGATGAGAAACTAACGGTTTCCAATTCGGCAACGAGGATTTTTTTGTCCTGACAAGGAAATCAAGGGATTGTGCGGAGACGTACTACTGTACGTCGCACAAACAAGACCGCAGATTGACGCTGTCAGGGCGAAAAAGGACCGTTCCCGAGTGGAAACGAATTTGTAATAGTAGTACAGTTGGGGCTGTCCTGTCAAAAGAACACTGCGGGAAAAATCAGGGGGATGATATCCGGATCGAAGGGGATGCAACAAGCATCTTTGCATCGAGGATCATGGCGCCATCAGGATACAGGGCCACCGGATTGAGGTCAATCTCTTCCAGAAGACCGGTTGCCATGAGTTCGGAAACCGTGACCAGGATATCGGCCAGGGCCTCGCGGTCACAGGGAGCCGTACCACGATAGCCGGTCAGGAGCCGGTAGCCTTTCGGTTGTTCCATGAGATGAAAGGCATCGGCGCGGGTCAAGGGGGCAAGGGCAAAGACAACATCCTGGAAAAGCTCGACAAAAATTCCGCCCAACCCGAACATGACAACAGGGCCGAACTGGGGGTCGACGATGCCGCCGACGATGACCTCCGTGCCCGGCTGAGCCTGCTCCTCGAGAATTACCCCTTCCACACCCTTGATCTTCATCAGGTCATAACATGCCGCGGTAGCCGCGGCAGCATCCTTCAGGCCGAAGCGGATCCCGCCCACATCAGTTTTGGAGCGAATTTTCGAAGAAAACACCTTTGCCACAAGGGGATAGGTAAGACGGGAGAAGTCAGGAAACGGTTTGCCCGGAGCAAGATTGAGACTCCGCGGCGCGGGAAGTCCCGATTCACGGAGGAACTCCTTCAGCGCCTGCTCAGGAAGGACCCTGGTTCCAGCGTGCTTTTCAAGAAAATGGCGCAGTGCTGCCAGTCTATCCATGCCACCCTCCCCGACTGCCCAGAAGCGCGGCCAGCCCCCGTACCGCCCGCTCCGGAGAGCGGTAGACAGGAATCCCGACCCTCTCCAGCAGGCGAATGAGACGCGGCGCCACCCCGCCCTGGGCAATATGCACGACAAGCGGTTTTCCGACTGTTTCCCGGAATTCGCGCAGATACTCCGCAAGTCCCAGGGTAACCCCGGAAACTCCTGTCAGGGCAATGACCAGGAAGCCGTCATACTCGTCTCTCACGGCATGCAAGGCTGCCCGGTAATCCTCAATCCTCACCTGGCCGGTCAGGTCGATGGGGTTGGCAACGGTGTAAAACGAAGGGAAGAGCCGGCGCAGCCCGTTCCGGGCTTCTTCCGGCAGCCCGGGAAGCTCCAGTCCCTGGCGCGCGCATTCATCCGTTGCCAGAACACCAGAACCGCCACCATTGGTAATGATGCAGACGCGATTCCCCGGGGCAGGACGCTGATAGGAGACCGCCTTGGCCGCATCGAGGAGTTCGTCAAACCCGGCAACCTCCCGGAGACCAAACTGCTTCATCAACGAATGAAACACCTGGTAGTCGCCCGCCAACCTGCCGGTATGGGAAAAAGCGGCAGCCCGCCCCCCGGCCCCTTTGCCTGCCTTGAGAATCAACAGGGGCTTCCGCGCCGAAAGAAAACGGGCCGCTTCGAGAAATCTCCTGCCGTCACCCACCGACTCAAGATAGGAAACTACCACGGAGGTGGTGTCATCATTGGCCAGGTATTCATAGACTTCCGGGGCATCTATGTCCACGGCATTCCCGTAGTTGATCGCCTTGGATATGCCGGTGTTCGCCATCCGGATCGAGTCCAGGATACACATCATCACGGCACCGCTCTGGGAAACGATTGCCACATTCCCCCGCTTCGGCCTCTTTAGACTGTCATGGGGAAGAAACAGGGTGTCGAGCCGGTGGTAAGGGTTGAAGATGCCGAGGCAGTTAGGACCCACAAGCCTGAGGTTTCCCTTCCGGGCAATACGTAGAATTTCTTCCTGCAAGGCGTTGTCGCCGACTTCAGCAAACCCGGCACTGACAATCAGGACAAAGCGGGCCTTGCCGGCATGCTCCTCGAGAAGCCCCGGCACCTCAACCGCCGGACGCATGATTATGGAGAGATCAACGATGCCGGGGACATCCCGGATCGACGGAAAGCTGCGGAGACCAAGCATCTCTTCATACCTGGGATTTACCGGGTAAACGTTTCCCTTCAGCCCCATGAGGTTCCGCAGGGCGATTCCGCCAAGCTTCTCCTCACGGGGAGACGCACCGATGAGGGCAACGCTTTTCGGGAAGAAAAGATGATTGAGATCTTTCATATCACTCCAAGGCGGGAAATAGGCTGAAGACTGAGGGCTGAAGGAAACCCGATCCCATAAACCTTCTGCCGCGCTACTTCACGAGGTCTTGCACCTTCAGCCTTCAGCCTTGACACCTTATACACTTTCAATGAACAGCAGCGCCGGGTCTTCCAGGAAGCTCGCAACCCGGCTCAGGAAACGGGTTGCATCGCCACCGTCTGTCACCCGATGGTCGAATGTGAGAGACAGGGGAAGAATCTTGCGAATGGCGATTTCTCCCTTCACCACCCAGGGCTTGTCGGTAATCCTGCCACAGCCGAGAATAGCCACATCAGGGTAATTGATGATGGGTGTGGCGAATCCGCCGCCAAACTGGCCGAAATTGCTGATGGTGAAGCTGCTCCCCTTCATCTCCGCCAGAGTGATCGTTCGTTCCCTTGCCCGCTCTGAAAGATCATGAAGCTCTCGCGCCAGATCAATGATGCTTTTCTTTTCCACGTCACGCAGCACCGGAACGATGAGTCCCTCGGCGGTATCCACTGCAAAGCCGATGTTGCAGTACTTTTTCAAGATGATCGCTTCCCCTTCCTCGTCCACCGAAGCGTTCAGCAGCGGGTGTTCTCGCAGGGCATGCTGAACCGCCTTGATGATGAAAGGGAAATAGGTCAGATGAATTCCCCTGGTATCGAGACCGGCGTTTTCACGGACCCGCAGGTTCCAGAGGTCGGTGACGTCAACCTCCTCCATACCGGTGACACAGACAGTCATCTGATGGGATTTGAGCAGGTTCCGGGCTATGGTACGCCGCAGTCCGCGGAAGGGAATGCGTTCCACCTCTCCGGGCTCATCGCCGGCAGCAACCCGCTTCGGGCTCGCGGAAAGCAGGTCTTCGCGGGTAATGCTGCCGCGGGGACCGGTCCCCGGTATCCCCTCGAGTGAAATCCCCTTCTCTCGTGCCAGCGCCCTGACTGCAGGGGTAGCGAGAACCTGGGCTGGAGTGTCTTCCTCGGCCTCGGGCAATTCACCCACCACCGAGACAGAACGGGGCTTGGGCTTTTCCTCTTCACCCTCTGCGCCAATTGACAAGAGTGTCTCGCCAACCCGCACCGTCTCACCCTCGCCTCTTGCCAGTGAAAGGACCTTCCCGCTTCGCGGAGTCGGCACCTCGACCACCGCCTTATCGGTCTCAACCTCAACCACGGGCTGATGTTCCTGCACCGTATCACCAACCGTGACCAGCCATTTCCTGATCTCGGCCTCGGTAATGCCTTCTCCCAAATCCGGCAAGGTAAAATCAAACGACATAGTTCAGTACCTCAATAGTTCATCGACGGCCGCACAGATCCTGGCCCCGTCGGGGAGATAATGTTCAACAAGCTTTGCCAGCGGGACCGGCACATCGGGCCCGGCAACGCGCAGGATCGGTCCCCTTAAGTGCAGCATCGCCTGCTCGGCAACCGTTGCAGCCAACTCCGCACCGAATCCGCAGGTTTTGGGCGCTTCATGGACGATAACCACCCGGCCGGTTTTCCGTACGGATCGGAGAATCGTTTCCTCATCAAAGGGCGAAAGGGTCAGCAGATCGATGATCTCAGCGTCGTAGGGAGCAAGGACCTTCAGCACCCTCTCCAGCATGCTTCCCCAGGCAATCACCGTCACGTCGTTTCCTTCCCGGGCAATGCGGGCCTTGCCGAGGGGGAAGGTATACTCCCCTTCCGGCACCTCCTCCCGGATCATGCGATAGAGCCGGGTGGGTTCCAGGAAGATCACAGGATCCGGATCGCGGAGGGCTGACAGCAGCAGACCTTTCGCGACATAGGGACCGGAAGGGACCACCACCTTGATGCCCGGCATGTGACAGAAAAATGCCTCACTGCTTTCCTCATGGAGTTCGGGCGCCTTGATGCCTGCTCCGTATGGTGTCCGGATCACCAAAGGGCAGGAAAACCTTCCCCGTGCCCGATTCCTATAGCGGGTCGCATGGGAGAAGATCTGATCAAAAGCCGGATAGATGAACCCCATGAACTGGATTTCCGCAACCGGTCGCAGGCCGTAGAGGGCCATTCCGATGGCAGTCCCGACAATGCCCGATTCGGCAAGGGGCGTATCCACAACCCGCTTTTCACCGAAGATCTCCAGCAGACCATCAGTGGCACGGAAAACGCCGCCGTCTTTTCCCACATCCTCACCAAGCAGTATAATACGGTCATCCCGCTCCATCTCTTCCCGCAAGGCCAGGTTGATAGCCTGTACCATATTAAGCGTCGGCATCGGACTTCACCTCCAGTTGCCTGGTCTGCCGGGGAGTACAGTGCTCGAATACCGAGAGAAAAATTTCGCTTCTCTCGGGCGGAGCGGCACTTTCCGCTGCCCGAACCGCCTGATCGATTGTCTCGCGGGTTCGTTTTTCCAGGTCCAGCTGATAGTCCTTGCTCCAGTAGCCTCGCTTTTCAAGAAACAGGCGGAGTCGTTCTATCGGGTCCCTTTTCTTCCACTCCGCCACTTCTTCAGAACTCCGGTACCGATCAGCATCATCGGCCGTCGTATGGTGGGAAATGCGGTAGGTGAAGCACTCGATGAAGGTCGGGCCTCCGCCGCTGCGAGCCCGCTCCAGGGCCTTCCTGGTCGCGCTATAGACAGCGAAGACATCATTGCCGTCCACCTGGATCCCCTCGAAGCCATAAGCAAAGGCCTTTTGGGCAAGGGTGGCAGCTGCCGTCTGTCGACTGCGGGGCACCGAGATTGCCCACTGGTTGTTCTGACAGATGAACAACACCGGCAGACGGAAGACGCCGGCCATGTTGAAGCCTTCGTGAAAATCTCCCTTGGAGGTTGCTCCGTCACCGAAATAGGCAACCACGGCAACCGGGTCGCCACGATAACGGGCCGCCATGGCGGCGCCAACAGCATGGGGGATGTGGGTTCCCACTGAAACTGAAACAGGAAGGATATTGAGCCCTTCAGGACAGAGGAGTCCCCGCTCGTCACCTGCCCAGTAACGGAACAGCAGGTCAAGGGGATAGCCCAAGGTAACATGCACTCCGGTCTCGCGGAACGAAGGGAACACCCAGTCGCTCTTTTCCAGGGCAAAGGCACTGCCGACCTGTGCTGCCTCCTGCCCGAGGATAGAGGGATACGTTCCGATCCGCCCTTCCCTTTGAAGGTTCAGTGCTCGACCATCGAAGGACCGGGAAAGGACCAGAAGTTCATAAAGTCGCAGGGTATCCTCACGGGAAAGGTCGGGCAACAGCGCTTCATCGGCATTGCCATCCGAATCGAGGATATCCAGACGAGTAACGGAAAAAGTGTTGATGATTGTCTCTGGCATGACCTCAAGCATATCATGCAACATCAGGTCGTCAACGACCCTGTCTGTTGTGCGTTTATATTCTTAAGAGTACAATTAGATTCATCAGCTCAAAATGAAACATACCCCCGGCGAGGTACCAAACCATGCAAATCAGGATACTTGCATTATTGCTGCTGTCCCTGGGACTTTTCACCTCCCGGGCCTATTCCGACGACCTGGGAATCGTAAGGATGGAAATCGTCCAGGGTGATGTACAAATCTTTACCGGCGACTCGAGTGACTGGGTTCCCGCTGCTGTCAATACTCCCCTGGCCCAAGGAGACCGGGTATGGGTACCCGAGGGCGGGAGAACCGAACTTCAGGTCCTGGGAGGACTATTCATCCGTCTCGACGATTCCACCTCCCTTGACATTCTTTCCCTTGACGAAAACAACTACCAGTTTTCCGTAAATGTCGGTCGAGCCTATATAAATAACCGAATATCCGGCATCGGTCTGCTGCAGATTGATACCCCTGTGGGCGCAGTGACCTGTGACGACACGGCAAAATTGATGATTGACGTGGAAGAAAACGGAGCAACAGAGATTTCCGTCTTGCAAGGCTCTGTTTATGCCGAAACCGGAAACGGCAGAATCCTTGTCCCCGCAGGCAGAACCCTCAGAATAGAAGAGGATCAGAGTACCTCGATGTATTCCCTCAACTCCCCCGATGAGTGGGAAGAATGGAACCGTGATCTGGACCAAAGAATCAATGAATACAGTAACAGCGACCGATATCTTCCCGAAGAATTGGACAGCTACAGCTACGACTTTGACACAAACGGCAGGTGGCTTTACGACGCCAGCTACGGATACGTCTGGACCCCTGCCATTGCAGTCTCTATCAACTGGGCGCCTTATCATGACGGCAGATGGGTATGGATCAACGGAAATTACGTCTGGATTTCCTCTGAGCGCTGGGGATGGGCACCCTATCACTACGGTAGATGGATCTTCCTGCGGCAGGGCGGCTGGTGCTGGGTTCCGCCCCGCAGGGGTGCGGTGCACTGGGGACCGGGCTATGTTGGCTGGGTCTATACACAGAATTATGTCTCATGGATTCCGTTGGCCCCGGGCGAGACTTACTACGGGCACGGTTACTACGGTCCGGGCAGCGTAAACATCAACACCTTGGGAAACAAAAACTTCCCGGCCAATCGAAACTATCTCAACAGAAATGCCCGGAACGCCATCAAGGTCATGCATCGAGATACGTTTCTCAATGGCAGACAGGTTGCCGTTCCTCCCAAGGAAAATCCCTTCAATGAAAAAAATGTGGGGATCGGGCCTCCGAGATTCAAACCGGACAGGGAAACATATTTTCCGAAACTGATGAAGATTCCGGCCGCCAAGCTACCGCCGCAAAGGATTCGCGCTATCAGTCCGGAAACCCTGCTCAAGGAACGGAAACGGTTCCCTGACAAGCGTGGAACAGTCATAACTCCGACAAGTCCGACCCGTGAACTACCGACACCATTCCGTGAAACTCCGAAAAGGGTGCTGCGAGAGCAAAAACCGGATATCTACAACGACGGGCTTCAAAATCGGGAGGGAAGGCAACCACAGAAGAAAGAGCAACTGAGAAGGGAATTACCGGTACAGGGAAACAAACCGGTAACCATATTCACACCGGCCATGCCCAAAAAGAGCAGAGAAGAAGCCACACCAACAGGATCACGACAGCAGCGTCACCCGGCCACTATACGGGTAGCCCCGCAGCCGGTTGCGCCGCAACCGGTTGCACCGACACCGGTCTGGACACCTTCGAAGCTGCGCCGGCAGGAAAACGGACGTTCGACTGCTCCACAGCTTCCGATGCGGACACCTGTTCCAACGATCAGGAATACCGTTCCGACTGCTCCGCACGTGCAGAATCCGACAAACCAGCAAAGGCAGCTGCAAAAAACACCACAGTATTATCGTCAGGGTACGCAGACCATCCAACAGCAGAAACCGGTGGCAGTCAAGCCAGGCATAAACCAACCTCCTGCCGCCCGGGAAACCACAACGACAACTACTCCTGAGTCCCGGCAGCAGAGCGTCCCGAGAGGCGAGCGTCCCTCGTTCCTGCAGGGCGAGAGAAATCGGGATAATCGCTAGCCCTTATATCCAAAAGGCCTTCCTGAGGGGAATCTCACGGAAGGCCTGAAACAGTGCCTGCCCTTTTTTTTAGCAGGCTCATTTCTCAGGAAGGCAGGGCATCCCCTTCCGCACCTGGTTTAATGAAAAACATCAAAAGCAGCGCTGCCAGGCCTGCCAGTCCTGCACCAAAAGCAAAGGCAGCCTTAGAACCGACCAGTTGCCAGATCAGACCGAAGAGAAGGCTGGCCGGCAGTGCACCGATACCAATGGCAAAATTGTACCAGCCGAAGGCACTGCCGCGCTCCTCGGCATTGGAAATATCCACCAGAAAGGCCTTTTCGGTTCCCTCGGTCAGCCCGTAAAAAAGACCGTAGAGGGTAAAGAGCAGCCAGACATCGGTCTCGGTTGTTGCATAACCAAAGCCCACATAGGTCAACGCATAGACAACCCAGCCAGTCACGATGATCTTCCGTCGCCCGATCCTGTCCGAGAGCGCTCCGAAAGGCATGGAGGAAAGCATTTTCACCACATGGAAAAAGGCCCACAGGAGAGGGATCATCACCGGTGTGACACCCAGTCGGCCGGCCTGCAGTAGCAGAAAGGCATCAGAAGAATTGCCGAGAGTGAAAATAAAGAGAATAACGATATAGCCCCTGAGCCTGCCGCGCGGGAATAACCCGAGGAAAGTGCCGTTGCTCGGCCCCCTTTTCCGCTCGACTTCCTTCACCTTGAAGGCAATGAGTGTTACTGCCAGGATTCCCGGAATTGCCGCAAGCCAGAAAACCGACCGCATGTCACTGACGACAAAAGCGAGCAGGGCCGAAGCCACCAGGGGTCCGGCAATGGCACCCGCATGATCCATGGAGCGATGGAAACCGTAGGCCTTGCCCCTGATGGAGGGGTCCACGGAATCGGCAATCAGGGCATCGCGGGGAGAGGTCCGGATACCCTTGCCGACCCGATCGGCAAAGCGGATAACCAATACCGCCAGCGGTCCGGTGGCAGCGGCAATAAACGGACGGGCAAAGGAGGAGATTCCATAGCCTGTCAGAACAAGCCTTTTCCGGTCAGCCACCCGGTCGGACATAATTCCGGACACAAGCTTCAACAAGGACGCCGTGGATTCGGCAATCCCTTCGATGACACCAAGGACTGCCGGCCCGGCGCCAAGAACCGCCGTGAGGAAAACCGGCAGGAGCGGATAGATCATCTCGCTGGAAAAATCGGTAAGAAAACTCACCAGACCGAGAATCAGAATATTGCCGGTTATCCCCTTGAAAAACGAATACTTTTCCGTTCCCCGTGATGATTTCAAGGATCAACCCGTTTCTTTCTTCCAACCTTGTTTTTCACCGGCTCCCCGGGCTGGTTCACCACCGATGACAGGATAAGATGGGGGGGATCTCCTGTGCGCCGAGGAGTGAAACCATCTGGCCCAGACCGTCATCGATCTTTTTCAGGTTCTGAGCAGAGAGCTTCTCCAGCCCTGCTACCAGAAGACCCTGCGCCACTTGCGGAGATTTTTCCACCATGCCCAGACCTTTCGGAGTCAGCCCGACATGTACAACCCGACGGTCTTCCAGTGAGCGGGTCCGTGACACCAGGCCCTTTTTCTCAAGGCGATCCAGGATGCCAACGGTGGTGGCCGGGTGCAGATAAATGCGGCGAGCCAGATCCGACACACGGATGCTTCCTGCTTCCGCGATCACTTTGATGGTCCAGAGTTGGGGACTGGTAAGGCCGGTTTCACGCTCAGCCTTTTTCGAATGGCCGTGCACCACCTGGAAAACCCTTCGCAGGTTATCTATTATTTCAGCAATCTGTTGCGATTTCTCTATCATCTTTTCTCCGCATATAGTGAGACTGGTATTTTTGTGATCGTAATCGCACCATCGTCTTTATCAGTCATGTGACAACTCTTTTTCGATCCTTTCACAAAGGGTTTTCAGCACCTTGATGCGTGCATACTGCTTGTCGTCCGCTTCCACCAGGGTCCAGGGTGATAGTTCCGTGCCCGTCCGGTCAATCATATCGCAGACGGCACGGTCGTATTGGTCCCATTTCTCTCTGTTTCGCCAGTCCTCCGGTGTAATCTTGAAGCTCTTGAAGGCGGTATTTTCCCTTTGTTTAAAACGGCGCAGCTGCTCTTCCCTGCTGATATGAAGCCAGAATTTGAGAACGATTGTCCGATTCCTGATCAACTGTTCTTCAAAGTCATTGATCTCGCCGTAGGCCCTCATCCAGTCAACCGGTGAACAGAATCCCTCCACGCGCTCCACCAAGACCCGTCCATACCACGAACGGTCAAAAATTGCAAATCGACCGTGGCGGGGAAGGTTTCGCCAAAACCTCCAGAGGTACGGTTGGGCACGCTCCTCGTCAGTCGGGGCCGCAGTGGGAATTACCCGGTAATAACGGGCGTCCAGGCCAGCAGTTATCCGACGTATGGTGCTCCCTTTGCCGGCAGCATCCAGTCCCTCGAAAACGAGAACCACGGAGATTTCACGAAAGGCCGCCTCCCGGGTCAGAAGATTCAGCTTGCCCTGATATTTTTCCAGTGCCTCTTCATATTTCTTTTTCCCCAGCTTCAGGGATAGATCAAGTCGGTTCAGGACCGAGAGCGTGTCAAGCCTCGGTATGATCGGTGGCTGGTTGATGGTGGTGCGGCAGGGATTTTCAGGGACGTCAAGGCGCGACCGCAGTGCGTGAAGAATTGCCTTGCCCACCGCCAGGGAGCGATAGCGCGGGTCTGCGCCTTCGATGATTGTCCATGGTGCTTCGGGGGTGCTTGTCTGGCGCAGGGCATGCTCCGCCACAATGCGGAACCGGTCATATATCTTGAAATTCTTCCAGTCTTTATCCGTAATGCGCCAGCGGGTGGCAGGATCCTTTTCCAGGGCTTTCAGCCGTTTGTGCTGACTCTCTTTGGAAAGGTGCAGCCAGAACTTCAGGATCAATGCCCCCTCGTCGGCCAGCATCATTTCAAAACGGATAATGCGCTCCATGTTTTGGTCAAGCTCGGAGTTTTTAGCTTTTCGCTGGAGCGCAGCGCTGATCGGATCGGAGTACCAGGAGCGGAAGAAGATTCCGATTTTTCCTTTGGGAGGAAGAACCCGCCAGTAGCGCCACATGGGCGGACGCTCCAGTTCCTCGCAGCTCGGCGTGTCAAGGGCATGGGTCTCGATGTGGCGAGGGTCCATCCACTCGTTCAGTAGATTGACCGTTTCTCCCTTGCCTGCTCCGTCAACCCCGGAAATCAGGATGATAACCGGAAATTCGGCCTTATTGAGAAGATCGTACTGGGCAGCAAGCAGCGCCTCTCGAAGGAGGGGAACCTCTTTTTTGTATGTCGCCTTGTTAATTTTGTGACCCAGTTCCGCTGATTCAAACATCGACACCCTCCCCGTTCCAGCCAGTAACGCGCCAAATCAATCAGAACCATTTCTTTTTCTTGAAAAAATACACCATGTAGGCACTTATTGCCACCATGAGCAAAAGAACCGCGGGATAGCCCCATCGCCAGCGAAGTTCCGGCATGTAACGGAAATTCATCCCGTAGAGCCCGGCGATGAAAGTCAGGGGAATAAAGATGGTGGCTATGATAGTGAGAACCTTCATGACCTCGTTCAGCCGGTTGCTGGCGCTGGAAAGATAAATGTCGAGCATGCCGGAGATCATATCGCGGAAAGTCTCCAGGGTATCAATGGCGTGGATCGCATGGTCGTATACATCGCGGAGATAGACTCTGGTTGTCTCGCTGATAAGAGTGGAACCTTCGCGCTGCATGTTGTTCAGGACTTCACGCAGCGGCCAGACTGAACGGCGGATGGAAATCAGATCCCTCTTGAGCAGGTGAATCTCACGCAGGGTCTGGGACGCAGGGTTCGTCACGAGAGCATCCTCGAGTGCCTCCATCCGTTCCCCAAGATGTTCCAGGACGATAAAATAATTGTCCACTATGGTATCGAGCAGGGAGTAGGCAAGATAGTCGGCACCCGACTTGACGGTGCGCCCCTTTCCCGTCCTGATCCGTTCGAGGATCTTGTCAAAAACCGGGCTTTCCTTTTCCTGAAATGAAATTACGAAGTTCGGACCGAGAATCAGGCTGATCTGCTCCGTATCCATGGGGCAATGCCCACCATTACAGGAAAATGCCCGAAAAACAATATAAAGGTACTCGCCGAAATCCTCCAGCTTGGGGCGCTGGTCGGTATTGAGGATATCTTCCACCACAAGGGGATGCAGACCGAAGCACTCTCCCAGCTTTGCCACGAGCTCCACCTGGTGAACGGAATTGACGTCGATCCAGGTAACCGTTGAAGCGTCACTGCACGGGAAACACTCGGTAAGGTCCGAGATCGAAGCCTCCCTGACCTTGCCTTCCTGATATTCGACAACGGTAATCTTGGCTTTCCCGGTACCCTTGTCCCCCACATACACTAGTGAACCAGGTGGCAGTCCCGCTTTCACCGATCTTTTCTTCACTATCCTGGGCATCCTGATGCTCCCCGATCTTTCTCTCAAACCCGCTCATAGGGTTCGAACAGGCGTTTGTACTCGTCCAGCGCGAAACGGTCGGTCATACCGGCAATATAATCGCATATCACCCTCTCCCGGACAGTAGTGTCCATCTTTCTCAGATATTTCCGGGGAAGGAGCGTGGGGTGTTTCAGATACGCCTCGAAGAGCTGAGTCAGATAACTCTCGGCCTTGACCCGCATTCTCTCGACCTTGTGGTGACGATACAGGTTTACCATCAGAAACTGTTTTAACTTTTTATTTTTAGCCGCAATATCCGGACTGAACGCCACCACCTGCCGGTTAACGCGACGCAGGTCATCGAGAGATCGGATGGCGAAACGTTCGATATTCTCCAGGGTGGTGGAACAGAGATCCTTGATGAATCGACCGATCAATGCACTGATGACCTGGTGTTTGCAGCGTTCAGGATCAAGCCCCGGATACTGAGCGGTAATAAGCTCGAAAACCTCCCGCCAGATTTCCACCGTTTCCAGCTGACCAAGGGTAATCAGACCAGATTTGAGCCCATCGTCTATGTCATGGTTGTTATAGGCGATCTCATCGGCAAAGTTGATAATCTGGGCCTCCAGGGTGGGAACAATGCCCGGCATCATATCAACAAGGATTTCGGCCGGGCTGTCGTATGGAGATTTGTGCTTGATGATCCCTTCCCGCGTCTCCCAGGAAAGATTGAGGCCATTGAACCCCGGATAGCGCTCTTCCAGCTGATCGACGACCCGCAGGGACTGCAGGTTATGCTCGAATCCCCCATGCTCCTCCATGAGCCGGTTAAGCACCTCCTCGCCCGTATGACCGAAGGGGGTATGACCAAGGTCGTGCGCCAGAGCCAGAGCTTCGGTCAATTCTTCGTTAAGCCGCAGACGTCGGGAAATGGCCTTGCCGATCTGGGCTACCTCCAGGGAATGGGTCAGGCGGGTACGGTAGTAATCACCCTCATGATTAACAAATACCTGCGTTTTATACTCAAGACGGCGAAAAGCCGCACAGTGTATAATTCTATCACGATCCCTTTCGAATGCAGGACGGTCATCGCGAAACTCTTCGAGGTAGCGCCTGCCCAGTGACAGGCAACTTTTAGCGGCAAACCCCGCGAGATCGGGACGTTCTCCGGAAGCAACTGAATCCATGTAGTGATCCCTCCCTGTAAAATTTTTATTAAACCCTACCCAACTCCCATGTCAACAACAAACTTACCCTTGACTCACGAAACCCTGTCATGCTAACTTTTTTCAGTATTATCGGTAATTTTACGATTCCATAATCGGGATACCTCATGAATGAAAAGCTTCTGAATCTTGTTCCGGAACATATCAGGGGAATGCTGGGAACAGACTCCAGGGTTTGTCTCCTGAGTGGCCTCGAAGTTTTTACCGCACTGAAAAACGAAAACCTGATCGTGATGGCCTGCAATGCCAGGATAAAACATGCGATTCCCGGTATAATGAAGGCTGCCGGAGAGCTTGACGCCGTTGTGGCCTTCGAGCTCACCACTACGGAAGGCGGACTTGACGGCGGCTACACCGGACAAACACCGGAGCTCTTTGCATCTACCATCATGGAGTACGCCTTGTCCTGCGGCTTCAGCAAACCCTTTCTCATTCATGCCGATCATATCACCGTTAAAGACACGGGAGAAAGCGAGCTCACCAATGCAGGTCGCCTTATTGCCGCACAGATCAAGGCAGGCTACACCTCCTTTGCCATCGATGCCTCTTTCAACTCACTTCCCGACAATATCAACATCGTAACTCAGCTCAGCAAGCCGATCATCGCTAAAGGGTACGGTCTGGAAGTGGAATTGGGAGAAATGCCCCTTTCCCCGAGCCGCTCAGCCCTTACCACTCCGACCGAAACAAAAGAATTTTTGTCCAAACTGACGGTCAAAGGCTGCACGCCACAACTGCTTGCCATAAACAACGGCTCAAAGCGGGGCAACTACCTTGAAGGTGAGATGGTCCGTATTGACCTTGAGCGGACAAAGAAGATCCACGACGTCGCTATTTTGTTTGGAGTGACAGGTCTGGTGCAGCATGGCATAACCGGGACACCTCTCCACCTTGTTGGGAAACTTGCCGATTACGGAATCCGTAAAGGCAACATCGGAACCCTCTGGCAAAACGTGGCCCATGCCGGTTTCCCCCTTGACCTCATGGATGCCATGCGCAAATGGGCGCGGGAAAACAACCGGGACATCAAATACGCAACCAAGGTTTTCAAGACGGATATAGATGCCATCCCGAAAGAAAACATCGCGATGATCCACGAGATGGCCTACCGGGAAGCGAAGGAATTTATTACCGCCTTCCGTGCAAAGGGAAGTGCATCAAGACTCGCGACCATCCTGGGAAAAAGCCGGTGAGGGTCATTGGGGGCTCCTCCCGAGGACGAAAGCTGCAGACCCCGCGAGGCCTCAGCATCAGACCTACATCGGACAAGGTAAAGGAATCCCTTTTTAACATCCTTGGCGGGATGCTGGGTCCACTGGATGGATGTAAGGTGCTCGACATCTTTGCCGGAACCGGGAACCTGGGAATCGAAGCCCTGAGCCGCGGCGCAAAGAGTGCCGTCTTTATCGACAACAGCCGGGAATCGACTACAATTATTGCAAAGAACCTCTCTTGTACCGGGTTTACTGACAGAAGCAGGGTAATCCTCAAGGATTTCTTCCAGGCTCTCGGCATGCTGGAATCGGCAGGAGCGGTTTTTCAGCTGATTTTTTTCGACCCTCCGTACCAGAAGGGGCTGACCGAGAGATGTCTCGAACAGCTCGGAAAAAGTTCGATTATTGATGAGCAAACAGTGGTTGTCGCTGAATTCTCCTCCCGCGAAGACATTGCCGAATGCCATGGCAGTCTTTGGCAAATTGACAAAAGAGTCTACGGCGATACCGCCCTGGCCTTCTATACCACGACGCAGAAAGGCTCCACCTGATGAAAAAGATTGCCGTATATCCCGGCTCGTTTGATCCGATCACCTTTGGCCACCTGGATATTATCAACCGTGCCCTGAAGCTGTTCGACGAAGTAATAGTCGCCGTGGCCAACAATGAGCAAAAGAACCCTCTCTTCACGGTTGATGAACGGGTTGCCATGATAAAATCGGTTATGAAGGACAATACGCGGGCAACTGTTGACACCTTTGACGGCCTTCTGGTAGATTACGCCCGTTCCTGCAAAGCTCAGGCAATCGTCCGGGGCTTGCGCGCAATTTCCGATTTCGAGTATGAACTTCAGATGGCCCAGATTAACCGCGGCATTTCGCGGGAAGTTGAAACGGTATTCTTCATGACCTCGGTTTTCTACAGTTTTCTTTCCTCTTCCATTGTAAAAGAAGTATATTCACTGAAAGGTCCTGTTGACGGCCTCGTCCCCCCCCTTGTTAAGAAAGCGCTCGACGCGAAATTCAATCGATAATACCAAGGCGCATGCCCCGGCATCCGCCTTCCCATACTTGGAGACACTAATGAAACTGGCAGATCGCGTACACAGAATCCAGCCCTCACCAACCCTCGTCATCGATGCCAAGGCAAAGGCCCTCAAGGCCGAGGGCATCGACATCATCGGCTTCGGCGCCGGAGAACCAGACTTCGGCACACCAATCAATATCAGGGAAGCGGCAAAGCGGGCAATCGACGAAGGACATACCCGATACACCCCGGTTGGCGGTACCGACGAACTGAAAAATGCCATCATCGACAAGCTCCAGCGGGATAACGGTCTGACTTTCTCCCGGGACCAGATTTCCGTCGCCTGCGGAGCAAAGCATTCCCTCTATAATATTTCCCAGGCCCTTATCCAGGAAGGCGACGAGGTCATCATCCCCGCACCATTCTGGGTATCCTATCCGGACCAGGTTCTCCTGGCCGGCGGGACACCGGTCTATATCCAAACGGATGAAAAAACCTCGTTTAAAGTCACCCCGCAGCAACTGGAAAAAGCCGTAACGCCAAGGACCAAGGCGCTGATTCTCAATTCGCCCAGCAACCCGACCGGAAGCGCATACAGCAAAGAGGAACTGCAGGAAATCGGCAAGGTTTGCCTTCGTCACGATTTCATCATCATCTCCGATGATATTTACGAAAGCCTTCTCTATGACGGCATCCCCTTCTATAATATCGCCTCGGCAGTTCCTGAGCTGCTTCCGAGGACCATTGTCGTCAATGGAGTTTCCAAAACCTACGCCATGACCGGATGGCGTATCGGCTACGCCGCAGGTCCTAAAGATGTTATCGGCGCAATCACCAAAATGCAGTCTCAATCCACCTCCAACCCCTCTTCCGTGGCCCAGAAAGCAGCGGTAGAGGCGCTGTGCGGCTCACAGGACCCCGTAGCCATGATGAGAGGTGAATTCGAGAAACGCCGCACCTACATTGTCGACCGACTCAATGCCGTTGCAGGCATCAGCTGCTTTCGCTCAACCGGGGCTTTCTATGCCTTCCCCAACGTTTCCGCGATGTACGGAAAATCTTTCGCAGGGAAAAGTATCCGGAACTCCACAGAACTCGCAGCTTATTTCCTCGATGAAGCCAAGGTGGCCGTGGTGCCCGGCATTGCGTTCGGCGCTGACAATTACATACGACTCTCCTACGCCACAAGCCTGGATAATATCCGGACAGGAATCGACCGCATCGAAAAAGCCGTCAAAGACCTGAACTGACAGGATCCCCTGCTCTACTTCTATCGTACCGAGGAGAAACCATGATTACAAAAGACATGAAAATAGGAGAGATTTGTCGACAGTATCCGCAGACTGTCCCCGTGCTCAAAAATTTCGGCCTTGACTGCCTCGAGTGCCAGATCGCAGACCTGGAAGCACTGGAACACGGCGCAGGTGTCCATAAAGTGGACATTGAAAAACTTCTCGAAGAATTGAATCGTAAAATCGCTGAATAATGACGGAACTGTCGTGGCACCTCAGGGAAAAGCTTTTTCCCTTGGGTGCCGGTTCCTCTTCCAACCCAATCATAAACCACAGGCAGGTAGCCATGGCAGCACTCCGCCCCGCTATCGATAAACCTCCAGCCACCGATCATCCGGCAGCCGACGTCGGGAATGATTTCACACGCCTTTTTGCTGGGACTCGGCCGGTTGCTTTGCAAATTCCGTCTTGCGCACATTTCTTCCTTCGTTTCATTACCCTGCCAGATGTACCTTTCACCCATCGTTTCGGTTTGTCAACGGGATCAGTACCGCTCGTGCCCCTGTTCAGTGAGGAGGAAGTGTGAAGAAAGAGTCCCGGTCTGTCATTCTCATTACTTTTCTGTATGCCGCATCAGGCCTGTTATGGATCTATTTCTCTGACAGACTCCTCCCCCTCTTTGTCACCACCCCTGAAGAGATGACCAGCGGGAGCATCTTCAAAGGTTGGCTGTATGTTGGCGTAACCTCCTATCTCCTCTACTGGCTTATCCGCCGTCACACCGAAAAGCTTCTCTCAACGCAGGAGAAGCTCCGCAGCGAACATGAACAGCTGAAACAGGTTCAGGCCGAGTTGGCCGATTCGGAGGAACAGTTCCGCCTGATGTTTGCCAAGCACAGCGCCATGCTGTATCTGGTCGACACGGAGACGCTTGCCATCTTTGACGTAAACGAGTCCGCGCAGAAGTTTTACGGCTATAGTAAGGATGAGTTCGCAAAATTGACGGTTGCCGAACTGACAACCCTTCCCGAGAACGAAGTCAGACGCATACTCAAAAAGACGGATAGCTGCTGCGCCACCTTCACTCACCGCCTCGCAAACGGCGATCTTCGGGAGGTTGAGACACATTCGACTCCGATCCGGCTCCAGGATCGTCAGTTTTATTTCCACATCGTCCACGACATAACGGAAAGAAAACAGACTGAAGAGGCCCTCAAGGCATCGGAGGCAAGTTACCATGCCATCTTCGATGCGGTGAACGACGGCATATTCGTACACGACTTGGAAACGGGAGAGATTCTGGACATCAATCATAAGTCCTGCGAGATGTTCGGATACTCCCGTGAGGAGTTTCCTCGTTGCAGCCCGGTAAAAACAACGGCCAACGATCCCCGGTTTTCAGCGGAAGAAGCCGGTCGTCGCCTGAAGGAAGCAGCCATGGGAACGGCGCAGCTGTTCGAATGGAAAGCCAGGCATCGCGACGGCAGCATCTTCTGGATTGAGGTTAACCTGAAAAAAGTCATCATCAGCGGAACAGAGCGTCTGCTGGCAGTAGTCCGGGACATTTCGCAACGCAAAGCCGCAGACGAGGCACTCCGGGAGAGCGAGGCCCGTTTCCGGTCGCTGGTGGAGGCAACCACTGACTGGATCTGGGAAACGGATAGCCATGGCAACCTGACTTACTCCAGCCAGAAAGTTACATCGTTGCTGGGATATGAGCTGCAGGAGGTTCTCGGATCAAAGCCCTTTGCTCTGGTAGCAGAGGAGGACAGGGATCGAGTTACCACGCTCTTCGAACAGGCAAAATCGGGAAACAAGCCTTTTTTTGGAATCGAAAGCAGGTATCGGCACAAGGCAGGAAAAACGGTTATCCTGGAATTGAGCGCCGTGCCCATCTTCGGTCACAAGGGAGAAGTGACAGGCTACCGCGGGTTTGGGCGAAACATTACCGACAGAAAGAGCCTTGAGGAACAGCTGCTCCAGGCCCAGAAGATGGAAGCAGTCGGACAGCTGGCCGGGGGAATAGCCCATGACTTCAACAACATTCTCACAGCCATAACAGGATTTGTATTCATCCTGCAAATGAAAGTGGAGGATGAAGAACTGAAGAAATACGTGGAGCAGATTCGTCTGGCAGCCGAACGTGCCGCCGGACTCACGGAAAATCTCCTGGCATTCAGCAGAAAACAGATAATCTGCCTCAAGCCGCTGCACATCAATGAAGTCATACGTGAAACGAAGCAGATGCTTTCACGACTGATCCGGGAAGACGTGGAAATACGGACAGACCTCAGCAAGGAAGATTTGGTGGTTCTGGGCGATGAAACCAAGATCGAACAGATCATCATCAATCTGGCGACAAATGCCCGGGACGCCATGCCGGGAGGCGGAATACTCAGTATCCGAACCGAGCGCTGTCAGGTGGATAGGAATACGGACTCTGCGGTTCTCCCCGGAATACCGGCAAGCTACATCCATCTGTCAATCTCCGATACCGGCCTGGGCATTGACGATAAAACGCAGAACAGGATATTCGAACCCTTCTTTACCACAAAAGAGGTGGGCAAAGGAACCGGGCTCGGCCTTTCCATCGTCTACGGACTTGTCAAGCAACTGAATGGCTACATCCATATCCAGAGCGAAGCAAGGATCGGAACATCCGTGAGCATCTACTTTCCCCTAGCCCAGGAAAGTCCGGAAAAGTCGGCTTTTGTTCACATCCTCCCTCCCAAAGGAGAAGGTGAGACACTCCTGGTCGCTGAAGATGATCCGGATGTAAGGAGTTTCATGAGAACCGTTCTGGAAGAATTCGGGTATACGGTCATCGAGGCTGTGGACGGTATCGATGCAGTGAATAAATTTCGTGAAAACAGTGATCGTATCAAAGTGGCAATCTTCGACATAATAATGCCGAAAAAAAACGGAAGGGATGCGTATCTGGAGATCATAAAGTCCTATCCTGATCTCAAGGCGATCTTCGTAAGCGGCTATACCGGGGAATTTCTTACCGAGGAGGGAATACTCAAGGAAGGACTCCATTTCCTTCCCAAACCCGTGGTGCCCTGGAGCCTGTTGGAAAAAGTGCAGGAGGTTTTGAGAACTTCCTGAGCAAAAGGGATTTCCGCAAATTGTTGCGGAAGCCGGGTGGTACTACGCTGCATTTTGTTATCAAGTTTTCATCCGGGAACTGACTTTTTTCTCCCTCTCCCCGAGGGGGGGGAGGAATTTGGGCGTTTCCGGATGGACACTAGCTATGGTCTGATTTCAATGGGGGTACCGTCCGGAACTAAGGACCAAATCTCATCAATCTCGGAGTTTGTTACCGCAATACATCCTTTTGTCCAATCCGTTACGGTATGTAGCTCTCCAACATCTTCATAATTCCTCGGCAAACCATGAATCTCAATGTCACTGCCAGGGGCGACCCCATGTCTCTGCGCCCTGACGATATCATCGGAATTAGGATACGAGATATGGATGGAACGGTGAAACCTGCTTCTCGGGTTTCGTCTGTCCAGAATGTATTCACCTTCAGGTGTCTTATCGTCCCCTTGCCGGGTCTTGGTACCGACCGGATTCCTGCCAATGGCAACCCGGTATTCCCTCAGTATCTCACCATCTTTCACCAGCAGCAGGAGCCGCTTTTTTTTGATTACGACAACCTTGTCAGCATGGATGATGTTGGCAGAGGCCAGACTTGGCAGGGTACAGAGGAAAACAAACAAAACACAGAGAATCTTCTTCATCATTTCCGCTCACCATTCAATAGATTTGATACAGCAACCAGCGGGTACCTGCTGCAGACACCGATTTTTACACTGTTCCTGATACCCGTTTAAGCAAAAATACATGGTAACCACACCACTGTGCATCCTTGGCAACAAGGCCCCTTATCAACCCAGCCCTTCGACTGCCGGAATATTGACACTCATCTGACAGTATTTTGTATACAATTTCGCAGCTAAAAACAAAACATTTTTTTACTGATTAGCACTAGTCGTCCGCTATGAAGATTGTCATCCCCGAATTTCTTTATCGGGGATCCATAATTACAGTCGGTTAGAGGCTGGATTCCCGATCAGAATCTCTTCGGGAATGACAGTATTTGCAACAAGCGGAAGATTGAGGCTAATCAGGTTTCTTTTTCACATCCCTGCGGGACTGGTAAGCAAAAAGAGTGCCTTCGGCAACAATTACCTATTCAGACGTGATTTCTCAGCATCAGCTCCATGGGATGAGGAGAAAGGTAGCTTTGTTTTTGCAGGTATCCCTGACCATATTTCCGCACAAAGTGTTTCAGCAGAGTAACCGGAACGATAAGTGGGACAAGTCCATCATGATAGCTGGCAAGGACTTCCAGGAGCTCCGCTTTTTCTTCTGATGTGAGCTGCCGTTTGAAATAGCCCATGATATGGGAAAGAACGTTGCTGTTTTTTTTCACTGTCGCCGTGCAGGGAAAGCGCCCGCATCAGAAGTCCCTGATAGCGGTCCAAAAGTTCAGCCTGCACTACCTGCTTACCCTCCGCAACAAGCCTGCCCATTTCCCGGTACATCTCCGGCGAATGGGCCATGATCTGGAGTTTGCGCCTGGAATGAAATTCCACCAGATTACCCAGACCCTTGTCCCCAAGCAGAAAGTCCTTCCATTCCCGGAAAGCGAAAATCCGCTCAATGAAATTCTCCCGGAGGTTCATATCATAGAGACGCCCCTCCTCTTCAACCGGCAGAAGCGGAAAGTGCCTTACCATTGCATCGGCAAAAAGTCCCCGCCCGGACTTGGCAGGCATCCCGCCGTTGTAGACTTTCACCCGAAAAAGCCCCGAACTGGGGGAATCCTTCTTGAAGATGAAGCCACACAAGTCTTGTGTCTCCAACTCCCTTACCGTTTTTTGACAATATTCATGCATACGGTCCGAGAGATCGACACCTGTCCGGTTGGTAACAAGACGAGGAGACGCCGGGTCTCCTTCGAGACGCATCGCCTCGCGAGGCACCGGCAAGCCGCAGCCGACCTCGGGACATACCGGCACAAAGTGAAAAAATCGCCCGAGGGTATCGGTAATATAATGATCGTGCTTGTGTCCGCCGTCATAGCGGACTTGTTCACCCAGGAGGCAGGCACTGACTCCCACAGTAATGGAATTCGCCATGATTAGCTCCTTTTCCCGACACACGAGGGAATGAACTGCACGAGATAATCCCAGCCTCGCGGCACAACGGCCAACCGGAAATAGTGAAACCTGCTGATTTCGGAAGCGAATCAGCTACGGAATCAGGGTGCGGTCCCGCAGTCTCTCTTCAGGATTTCGGTACGCTGGTGCTCATAATCCCCGTAAGCGGGATACACCTGCTTTTCGAGACGCTCGGCAGGAGGAGTGAGCAGCTGGTTCCTGGCCTGTGCCCCCTCGTAGATCCCCTGACTGACCTGCTTCACACTGCATCCCGCCACCAGGAACAAGGATGATACAATTGTGAGCAATCTGGTAAGCGACATGTAATCCCCCGCAAGAAAATAGTACAGCCACACCCCTCCACCAGCAGTCACTTCACAAACCTGATGGTAACAATCTATCAGTAAAGTTATTCCATAACGATTGCAAGAATAAAATTTTTTAATGTACAGACCCAAAAACTACTTGACATTAGAATTTATTATTAGTATTTACTTACAAACTAACTCATAGGAGGATTCTAATGTTGAAATTTGGCGCACGTCTGTTCCTCGGAATGCTGGCAGTTTTGCTTGTTGCAACGGTTTCTTTCGCTGTTTCGGACGAAGACACGGCTACCATGCCACCGGCAAAATCAGTCACGAAAAAAGCACGAAAAAAATCCGCAACCAAAACCAATCTGGTCGACATCAACAGCGCAACAGCAGAACAACTCGCTGCCCTTCCCGGTTTGACCAGTGGCGATGCAAAACAGATCATCGCCTCTCGCCCTTACACCCGGAAGAATCAGCTGAAGCAGAAAAACATCATTACAGCTGCGACGTATGACGGGATCAAGAACCTGATTGTCGCGAAACGTCAGAAAAAATAGTTTACCAAGTTACAAGCCATCAATAAGGAAAGGCCGCTTTGAAACTGACCAGGTATCAAAGCGGCCTATATTTTCACCAGGCAGCAGAAAGCTCTCCGCAATACCTGAGAATGTCAAAATCTATGGAGGAACTCTGCCGTCCCCACATCGGGACTGTGCGACTTTTTACGCATGAAAAATTTTAAACTGAAGAACGGCACTATTCAGATTTCTTCTTAATCACCAACCCCTCCCCTGCTATGGACAGGTCCACAAGTACGGTATTTCCCTCGACAAATTTCCCCTCGAGAAGCATAAGGGCCAGCGGATCCTGTATTTTCCTCTGAATAGTCCTCTTCAAGGGTCGTGCGCCAAGGGCCGGGTCGTACCCTTCCTGGGCAAGGTATTCACGAGCCTTGTCGCTGACTTCGAGGGTGATGTGCATCCCCTCCAACCGCTTCTGAAGGAATTTTATTTGGATGTCCACGATCTTCTTGATCTGGTCAAGGGGCAGTGCATGATAAATGACAATTTCGTCCACGCGATTGAGAAATTCCGGCTTGAAGCTATCCTTCAGTGTCTCCATTACCATAGTCCGCATCCGCGAGTAATCAGTGGCGCCGTATTGCTGGATCCACTGAGACCCCAGGTTGCTGGTCATGATAATGACAGTGTTTCGAAAATCCACCGTGCGACCCTGTCCGTCCGTCAGTCGGCCGTCATCCAGAATCTGGAGCAAGACATTGAACACTTCGGGATGGGCCTTTTCTATCTCATCAAACAGTACGATACTGTACGGCCTTCTCCGAACCGATTCGGTCAGCTGTCCACCCTCCTCATAGCCGACATAGCCGGGAGGCGCGCCGATGAGTCGGGCAACGGTGTGCTTCTCCTGATACTCACTCATATCGATGCGAACAATCGCCTGGTCGTCATCGAACAGAAATTCGGCAAGAGTCCGGGCTGTTTCTGTTTTACCCACGCCGGTCGGTCCCAAGAAAGATAAAAGAGCCGATCGGCCGATTCGGATCAGATAGGCCGGAACGGGCCCGACGGACCGCATTTGCCACCAGCAGCAGGGCGTCATCCTGCCCCACAACCCGCGACCGCAACCGATCCTCCATCTTCACCAGTTTGGCAGATTCACTCTCCTGGAGTCGCGACACCGGTACACCGGTCCACTTGGCAACCACCTCGGCAACCATGTCACCATCCACCTCTTCCGAGAGCATCTTCCCCTCATTCTGGACTTGAATGAGCTCCTGGTTCTTCACTTCCATATCTTTCTCAATGGCAGGGATCTCACCATAGCGGATCTCCGCGGTACCGGCAAGGTTGCCCTCCCTTTCAAGCTTCTGGGCATCCATTTTCTTGTCCTCAAGCCGGTTTTTCAGCTCGCGCAGCGACTTGATGATTTCCTTCTCCTTTTGCCAGTGGACCTTGAGAGAGGCCGACCCGGCCTTGAGCTCTTCAAGTTCGTCTGCAAGCTTCCGGAGACGCTCCTGGGAATGCAGGTCCTGCTCCTTGAGAAGTGCCTGTTTTTCAATCTCCATTTGAATGATGCGCCGCTCGATCTCATCAATCTCGGTTGGCATGGAATCGATCTCTATCCGCAACCGTGACGCGGCCTCATCAATCAGGTCGATGGCCTTGTCCGGAAGGAAACGGTCGGTAATATAGCGATCGGACAGGGTTGCTGCCGCCACGATGGCACTGTCCTGGATCCTGATACCATGGAAGGTCTCGTACTTCTCCTTCAGACCCCGGAGGATCGAGATGGTGTCCTCCACGCTCGGCTCGCCGGTGTAGACCTGCTGAAATCGGCGCTCCAGGGCGGCGTCCTTTTCCACATACTTTCGGAATTCATTGAGGGTCGTTGCGCCAATACAGTGAAGCTCACCGCGCGCCAGGGCAGGCTTTAAGAGGTTCGAAGCATCCATGGCCCCTTCCGCGGCCCCTGCCCCCACCAAGGTATGGAGTTCATCAATGAAGAGGATTATCTTCCCTTCCGACTTTATAACCTCCTTGATCACCGCCTTGAGGCGCTCCTCGAACTCTCCCCTAAATTTTGTCCCGGCAATAAGAGTTCCCATGTCAAGAGCGACAATACGCTTGTTCTTCAGCGTTTCCGGCACATCACCGGAGATGATCCGCTGTGCCAAACCTTCCACGATTGCGGTCTTACCCACTCCCGGCTCTCCGATCAGCACCGGGTTGTTCTTCGTCCGGCGTGACAGGACCTGAATGACCCGACGAATCTCGTCGTCGCGACCGATCACCGGGTCAAGCTTCCCCTTTTCGGCCAACTCGGTCAGGTCGCGGCCATATTTGGCCAGGGCCTGGTACTTCTCTTCCGGGTTCTGATCCGTGACCCGTTCGTCGCCGCGCAGGTCCTTGAGGGCAGCCAGCACCGAGTCCCGGGTTACCCCGCTGTCGGTCAGAATAGAAGACACCTTGCTGTCCTTCTCCTCGATGAGTCCCAGAAGAAGGTGTTCAGTGGACACAAACTCATCGTTCATCGCATCGGCTTCGCGCTGGGCTGTATCCAGGGCATGGTGAAGCGATGACGAGAGATACACTTGCACCCCTGAACCTGTTGCCTGAGGAAGGCGCTTTAGCTCCGTCTCGGTTTTGGATCGGACATACGGGGGGTTAGCCCCGATCTTCTGGAGGATGGAACCGACAAGCCCTCCCTCCTGGTCCAGTAGTGCTAGAAGGAGGTGTTCCGGCTCAATGGAGCCGTTCTGGTTTGAAGCGGCGAGTTGTTGCGCTGCGCCCAGGGCTTCCTGGGTTTTTATGGTCATTTTTTCCGATCTTATCATGATTGTTGCTCCCTTCATTCACATTCTCTATGTGAAAGGATAGGCACGATAACCCTTCGAGTCAAGCTAACGGATCGAGTATTTCTTCAAAAAGTTACATCAGGGACAAAAAAATGCACGGACCGTAACCATCCGCATTTATAAGCAAATATGGTTTCTAGGGGCGGGTTGCATCATTTTGTTCGTATATATATATAATTTAGTTTTTGCATTTATAATAATTTAGCAGTAGTATGTGCGGGATTTTTTGAACCGTTACTTGTCGTTAATGGCAGAAAATGCCCCAGAATGAAAGGAGGTGTAGTCACAGGAATTGCGGGCATTTGCCGATTTGTTGAAGGCCAATCAATGTAAAACATGAAGGAGGCGCGTTACATGAGGAAAAACTTGGGGAAAATTTTACTATTTACGATGCTGCTCGCTGTGGCAGCTCCCTTGTCAGCCCATTCTGCTGACGAAGAACTCCTGCGAAAGATCGACGCTTTGTCACAGGAACTGAATGCGTTGAAACAGCAGGTCAAGGACAGTGACACCAAGCTCCAGCAGACGGAAAATAAGGTCAAGGAAACTGAAGACAGGTCGAAGAAAACGGAGAAGAAGGTTGCCAAGGTGGAAGAGAAATCACTTGGCCGCTGGCTCAGCATCGGTGGGGACTACCGTTTCCGTTACGATTACCTGCACGGCCAGGTGCCGTCCTTTTACCAGTACAACCCCGGCCTTCCCATGGGGCCGACAAACCCGGCGCTCATGGCCGGATTCGGAGTTAAGAACAATTCACTCTACACCAATCGTTTCGGCTTGAATATCCACGCCAATGCAACCCAGGACGTTTCCGTTACCGCCCGACTTCTGATGTACAAAATTGCGGGATCCCAGGATGATTCGGCGATCAACGGCGCTGGTGGTGTGGGACCGTTTTTTGCTGACCGTGCCGGTTTGTTCGACGGAACGATTGGCCACGTTCCCGGCGACAGCAAACTCGCCGTGGACCGTGTGTATGCAACCTGGAAAAACATCGCCGGTCAGCCGATATGGTTCTCCATCGGCCGTCGCCCCTCAACCGGTGGGATACCGAGCAACTTGAGGCAGAACAACCCGAAACCCGGCAACGGCGGGGTCCCTGCCCTGCTGGTCGATTACGCCTTTGATGGTTTAACTTTGGGCTGGGCGCCAGATATCCCCGGTCTCGAAGGCCCTTATGCAAAATTCTGCTATGGACGAGGCTTTGAAAACTCCATCACCACAGACGCCGGAAACGGCCTGAGGGACACGGACATGCTCGGCGTCCAGATTGTCCCCTATGATACAGACGCTTTGCACGTCGATTTCCAGTACAACAGGGGTATGAATATCTTTAATTCTCCCACCTTCGTCACCGGAAACTTTGCAGGAACCCCTTTCAGCGGTCCAAGTGTCGACCTTGGGGATATCGACTGGTTCGGGCTTGATTTCATGGGTCGCGTCAAGAATGTGGGCATCGGTAATTTCAACTGGTTTGCCAGCACTGCCCTCAGCAACACCCACCCCAACAACAACACCTTCCTTGGCCAGGGACTGCTCTACAGCGTTGATCCGTTCACCGGCATGGGCAAGAAAGACAAAACCGGCTGGGCCGTCTACGTAGGAGCCCGTTACGACATCGAAAAGACCGGGACAAAACTCGGCGTCGAGTACAACCACGGTTCGAAGGACTGGATCACCTTTTCACCGGCGGCTGACGACATGTGGACATCCAAGGTTGGCACTCGCGGAAATGTTTACGAGCTTTACCTGATTCAGGAACTGAAGTTGAAGCCCATCTCTTCCTACCTGAGCAAGACCTTCTTCCGCATCGGGTATCAGTACTACGACTTCGACTATACCGGCAGCAACAACTGGGTCGGAAGCCCGACAAATATTTCCAATCTCAACAATCCAATGAACGCCCAGATGTTTGTTCCTCTGAAAAGTGCACAGGATATTTACGCAACTTTTGAGGTACACTTCTAAAAACCGATGCCGGCGGCGGAGGAATTTCTTCTTCGCCGTCGGTCTCCCGAGACCCAGATGTAAAATATAGATGGCCATGTGCCGAAAAGGAGTAAAACATGAAACGATTTCTGTCAGTTGCAGCTCTCTTCGGGTTTGTCGCATTAACAGTGTTTTTCGTAACAGGAACAGCACGGGCGGATGAAATCAAGATGGTAGGTGTCATCACCTCCATCGAACTTGCGGGCAAGGATGCCACAACGGCTACCGTAACGCTCAAGGACAATGAGACGGGGAAAAGTGTGGTTATCACCGTAAACGACGAGCTTACCCTTGACAAATTCAAGGATCACAGGATCGTGGAGGACGATGAAATCCGCTGCAAGTATGAAGTTATCGACGGCAAGAATGTCAGCACCTACTTCCGGAAAACAGCTGGTTGCTGACGCAGCATTCCCGGCTTAATCCTTTAAATATACTGGGTTATTGTCGGAGCAAGGAGGAAAAACATGAAAAGAATGACCCTGGCGCTGTTCCTGCTGCTTGTGTGGGGGGTGGCTGCGTCAAGTTTCGCCGAGGTTCATCCGGGCAAAGAGTATATCGAGAAGAACGGCTATAAAGGCCCGGAAACCTGCGAACAGTGTCATCCCGGAACGGCTGCGAAGTTTCTCCAGACAGTTCACTGGAAACACGCTTCCAAGGTAACGAATGTCGACAACCTCGACCCGCACAAGGAATACGGCATGAAAAACCGTATTTACACCATGTGCAACGGCAACGACGTTGTCAACAACCTGAAGGAAATCCCCAAAAGCCCGGAGACCGGCAAATCGAAGTTTTCCGGCTGCAACACCTGCCATCCGGGCAATCACATCAGCGATGTGGGCAGCAGCGGTCCCGAGGCTGAAAATGCCATCGATTGCCTGATCTGCCATTCCAGTGACTATGATTACCGGAAGCGCAAGCCGTTCAAAGACGAGCAGGGGCGGATAGTGATGGGTCAGGACCGGAGTGTCAAGGCAGCACTGGCTGTCGGCAAGCCGTCGACCAAGAACTGCATGACCTGCCATGAAGCAGCAGGTGGTGGAGTTCTGGTAAAGCGGGGCTTCCTGTTCAGCAAAAAGACAGACGTGCATGCCGCCAAAGGAATGGTTTGCGTGGACTGCCATAAAAGCAAAGATCACAAGATCCCGACCGGATTCGATCCCAACAACTGGGCGAATGACGGTGTAAGAGTCTCTTGTGCCGATTGCCACTCGGACAAACCCCACAAGGATGCCGATTATAACCGCCATACCGCGTGGATCGCCTGCCAAACCTGCCATATCCCCCGGACCGGAGGCGCGGTTGCCAAGGACTTCACCTTGTGGGAACAGGGTTCGGACAAATTCTATGAACCGGCAACATTGAAAAAAGAAGCAAATGAAACGGTTCCGGTCTACGCCTGGTATAACAAGACCGTGGCAAACGAGCCGCATTTCATCGGTCCAAAGGGAAGCAGGAAGGACGGCAAAAGCAAGATTTACCCCTTCAAGATTTTCCTCGGCAAGGCATACTACAATGCCCTGAACGGGCAACTTCTTTCCATGGACTTCGCCCCGCCCATGGCTAACGGCGATACCCTTGCGGGCGTTGCCTCGGCCGCAAAAACTCTGGGCATCAAGCACTACAAACCGGTTCCCGGTTGGCAGACCATCTACTTCGGCAGCGACCACATGGTAACGAAGGATAAGGCACTGAACTGCATCAACTGTCACACTGTTAACGGAGTACTTCCATTCCGCGAACTCGGCTATAATGAAAAGGAAATCAAGAAACTGACCAACCCGGACATCTACTTCCGCAAGATGCTGGAAAAACAGAAGGAAGCCTGGTAGCCATCCTCTCCCTCCGCTATCATCGCATCCTTGTAACAAAAATGGCCTGCAATTGCAGGCCATTTTTGTTTAAATCAATGTAGAAATCAGATGATAATCAGTTTCGTTTTCATGGCGCCACCCAATCTCGACATCGTCAGAAAACAGCCACCCCTTTCTGATTTACTACAGATTCAAGTCCCGATGTCCACGACACATTTCGTCCCGAATACGTGCCACCTCTCCATTTTCCAGGTATTCATCAAAGCCCATCACCCGGTCAATGATCCCGGCAGGGGTAATCTCCACGATGCGGGTTGCTACCGTGGAAACAAATTCGTGGTCATGGGAAGCAAACAGCACTACTTCCGTGAACGAAATCAACCCGTTATTCAAGGCAGTAATGGACTCCAGGTCCAGGTGATTGGTCGGCTCATCCAGGATCAGGGCATTGGCGCCGGACAGCATCATCCGGGACAGCATGCAGCGGACCCGTTCCCCTCCGGACAGAACACTGGTCTTCTTCAGAGCCTCTTCTCCCGAGAAGAGCATCCGACCAAGGAATCCTCGTGCAAATGACTCGCCCTCTGTGGGAGGAGAAAACTGACCAAGCCATTCGATCAGGTTCATGTCGCTGGTAAAGTAGTCGCCGTGATCTTTCGGGAAATAGGTTGGCGTGATGGTTATTCCCCAACGGAAGCTGCCACTGTCAGGCTCAAGTTCTCCGGCAAGAATCTGGAACAGGGTCGTTTTCGCCAGGCTGTTGCCACCGACAAAAGCAATTTTGTCTCCCTTGCCCACGGTCAGGGTCAGGTCGTTCAAAACCGGCACTCCGTCAATTGATTTGGAAAGCCCATTGATCTCCAGGATAATATCGCCACAGGAGCGTTCCGGCTTAAACACCACGTAGGGATATTTGCGCGACGACATGGGCATATCCTCAATGGTAAGCTTTTCCAGCAGCTTTTTCCGTGAGGTGGCCTGCTTCGCCTTGGAAGCGTTGGAGCTGAAGCGCTGAATAAACTCCTTCAGTTCGTTGGCTTTGTCGGTAACCTTGCGATTTTCATCCTGTTTCTGTTTCAGGTTCAGCTGGCTCGCCTGATACCAGAAATCGTAGTTGCCCACATATACCTGGATGCGGCCAAAGTCGATATCTGCAATATGGGTGCAGACCTGGTTCAGGAAATGGCGGTCATGGGAAACGACAATGACCGTATTGGGAAAGCGGTAAAGAAAATCCTCCAGCCAGGCAATGGATTTCAAATCCAGGTGGTTGGTCGGTTCGTCCAGAAGCAGCACGTCGGGGTTGCCGAACAGGGCCTGGGCCAACAGGACCCGCACCTTTTCTCCCGCCTCCAGCTCCTTCATGGTCTTGGAGCGCAGTTCCTCGGGGATGCCGAGACCATTGAGAAGCACAGCCGCCTCAGACTCTGCCTCATAGCCGTTCATCTCGGCAAACTCTGCTTCCAGCTCAGCGGAGCGGATGCCATCCTCCTCGCTGAAGTCACCTTTGGAATATATCTGTTCACGTTCCGCCATGATCCGGTACAGCTTCTCATGACCCATGATAACGGTATTGAAAACCGTCTCCTCATCGAAAGCGAACTGGTCCTGGCGGAGCACAGCTATCCGCTCGCGGTTTCCGACAAAAATCTCCCCCTTGTCAGGCTGAATCTCGCCGGAAAGGATCTTGAGAAAGGTGGACTTGCCGGCACCGTTTGCACCGATCAGCCCGTAGCAGTTGCCCGGGTTAAACTTCATGGTTACTTCTTTAAACAGGACCCTTTTGCCGTACGAAAGGGTCACATTGGTTGTACTGATCATTCTTTGAAACTCCCTTTTTGTAAATAAAAAAACCACAGGGTCGGTCCCTGTGGTTCAGGTGATCTATTTTTATACCATTTTCGGCACAATGGGTGCAACCTTTATTACGAACCACGGTGAATCCTGGATAGATTCTCTCAGCCACGGTTGGCGCGAAACGGTACTGTCTCAGGTTATTTACTATACTTTGCAGAAAGAACCCTGGCGGAAAGAATCGGACAGGTCAATTAGTGGTCATAACAACCGCATTCCAGGCAAAGTAGGACATCATCCCGGCATATAGAAGCGTGGTGAGGCAACTCCGCCAAAGCCTTGCAGGCATTTTCTTTTCATCGGTAAAGTAGCGATATCCGTGAAGCAGGGCGGCCTGGAACAGGTAAACTGCATAACCGAAGAGGACCAAGGCCTCGGCCTTTTCACCCCAGTGCAGGAAAACCGGAAGCAAGCCCATAAATCCAAAGGCAAGGTTTGCAAAGCCCACTTCAAACATCCAGTCAGGCCTGTCGGTCTCCCACCCTAGCCTCCTGGCATCTGATTTATGGAAAATTACGTGACGTACGAAAGCAATAATGCCGGTAATACCGACAGTTGTGACCGTAACGATTGCCAGAGCTTTCTTCGGGTCCGCTGAAAGATAGTAAAATCCGAGATAAATGCCGACTACACCGGGAAGCATGCAGAGAATAGTTACCAGTTGCGCCATGGTGTTCCTTTCCGTTCCTGGACTTAAATTTGGTTCTTCATACTCTGAGCAACAACCCTCTGAAACCGGTCTGCACGCTGTCCGGCAACCCAAATAAAGGGAAAAGCAAAAAAAATCGGGCCAAGGACCATTCAATCTGTTATAGTGTTTCATCCGACGCATTTCGGTCAGCGTCGCACTTCGCGGTCACCACCCAGGCACACCTCGATTTAATCCCCACCAAAGAATTCCGCCTAGACCGACCCAGGGCATTGCCCGGGCAGGCCATTCCAGGAGCATTATCACAGATGTCATTTTCAAAACTCGGCCTCATGGCCGAACTAGTCCGTGCTGTATCTGACGAAGGCTACACAACTCCCACACCCGTCCAACAACAAGCGATCCCGGTGATCCTTGAAGGCCGGGACATTCTTGCCGGAGCACAAACCGGCACAGGCAAAACCGCCGGTTTTACCCTGCCGTTACTGCAACGGCTGCATACACGAAAGCTTACGAACAATCGCAATCCGGTGCGTGCTCTTATCCTCACACCGACGCGCGAACTTGCCGCGCAGGTCGCAGAAAGCGTAAACACCTATGGCAAACATCTGCCGCTCAAGTCAGCGGTGATTTTCGGCGGTGTGAGTATCAATCCGCAGATTGCCCAACTGCGCCGTGGCGTGGACATCGTCATTGCCACTCCCGGACGTCTGCTCGATCACATCAGCCAGAAAACTCTCGATCTTTCCCAAGTGGAAATTCTCGTGCTCGACGAGGCAGACCGGATGCTCGACATGGGGTTCATCCGCGATATCCGCAAGATCATCGCACTGCTGCCGGCCAATGGCCGCAACGGACGACAAAACCTGTTGTTTTCGGCAACCTGCTCCGATGAGATTCGTCAGCTCGCCAGCGGCCTGCTGCACGACCCGGTTCACATCGAAGTTGCACGCCGGAACGCCACCGTCGATACGGTGACCCAGGTCGTCCATCCCGTTGACCGAACACGCAAACGCGAATTGCTGTCCTGGCTGATTGGTTCACAAAACTGGCGCCAGGTGCTTGTATTCACACGAACGAAACATGGTGCCAATAAACTTGCCGAACAGCTCGCCCATGACGGCATCAACTCGTCAGCCATTCACGGCAACAAGAGCCAGGGTGCCCGTACAAAAGCATTGGCAGACTTCAAGAACGGCACGGTTCAGGTACTGGTGGCAACTGACATCGCCGCACGCGGACTGGATATTGACCAACTGCCTCATGTGGTTAACTTCGAACTACCCAACGTGCCGGAAGACTATATTCACCGCATTGGTCGGACAGGACGTGCCGGCAATGAAGGTGAAGCAATATCCCTGGTGTGTATCGACGAGCGCGACTTTCTCCGCGATATCGAACGCCTCATCAAACACGAGATTCCCAAGGTGGTTATAGACGGTTATGCTCCGGATGCGAAAATCGCGGCTGAACCGATCTTCAAGCAGCGACAACAACGTACACCACGTACAGGCACCAGCGCAAGGAATTCCCGACCGGCAGTTCCCGGCCAGGGAAAGAATGGCATCCAGTCCGCGCAAAAACCAAAGGCAAAGCAGGGAAACACTAAACCGCGTAGCGCAAGCGCGCCGCAGCACAGCCGTCCGGCACAGCGTCAGGCTCAACGGCGTTCCGACGCGTAATACGCTTCGATATGGCAGAAAACTGAGGCCGGGTTGAATAATCACTATTCAACCCGGCCCTTTTTTATCAGTCAATGATATCTGTTGGAGAGGCAGGCAAATTTACCCTACTCTGCTCTTCCATCCCCGACGACCCTTCTCTCTGCAGACCCTCTACCTCAACATTGTTTCAACCCCTTGCTCTGAAAATATCTGCCTAACCATCAGGACTCCTGTACAAGTTTAATTTACAGATGGACAAAAAAGCGCGGGTGAGGAATACCTCGCCCGCGCACCAGGAATCTGCAATTCAAATACTGTATTCACTATGAACCTGGATTTGTTTCTACTCCAGATTAGTTCCTAGAACAAGCTTAAAAAGTTAAACATGTTGGTAATCTGCGTTGCTGTCAAAGTATTTCCGTTATGAGAAGCTCCTCCTCCAAACTTTCCATTAATAGCGGAAAGTGCTACTGAACCAAGATTAGGGGAGCCACTTGTATCATAGATACCAGCGCTATGACATCCAGAACAATTGGCATCGTAAATCGTTTTCCCGTCCAATACTGAAGCAGAAATATTGACCGTCAGAGTCAGGGCCTGCGTTGCTGTGGCGGCGGGAACTGCCGAGTCTGTGACCATTACCGTGAAATTGAACGTGCCGTCAGCAAGCGGTGTTCCCGAAAGAACCCCTGCAGCGCTCAAAGTCACGCCACGGGGAAGTACTCCAGCTGAAATTGACCAGGTGTAAGGAGGGGTTCCTCCGGTGGCAACGAGAGTCTGGTTGTATGCCGTCCCAAATGTAGCGGCTGGCACGGTGGTAGTAGTTATGGACAATGGATTCCCGACCGAGTTAACCACAATAGACAAAGCCTTGGAAGCCGTGACGGCAGGAACGCTAGAGTCAGTCACAGTAACAGTGAAGTTGGAAGTTTCGGCAAGAGTCGGTGTTCCGGAAATAATTCCTGTAGCGCCATCCAAACCCAGACCTGCAGGAAGAGATCCGGCAGTTATCGCCCAGCTGTAAGTGGGTGTACCACCGACAACGGTAAGTGTCTTGCTGTACGGTGTTCCAACTACTGCCGTGGGCAGCGTTGTTGTGGTTATGGTCATCGCATTTATTGTTATGGATAATGCCAACGATGCCGTGTGCGGTGTCGTGGCTGAGTCGGTTACCGAAACGGTGAAAGGGGACGTTCCAGCAACAGTCGGTGTCCCGGAAATTACCCCGGTTGCACCATCCAAGGTCAGTCCTGCAGGAAGAGATCCGGCAGTAATCGACCATGTATAAGGAGCTGTCCCGTGGGTTGCTGTAAGCGTCTGGCTATACGCTACATTCGTTGTGCCATCAGGCAAAGTGGTGGGGGTGATGCTGATACTGACAGCCGGAATGAACGGGAGGGAATTGCTGTTTCCCCCACAGCCAGCAAACATTGTAGCAATGATAAATACGAACACAAATGGTACTAAGATTGATAATTTTTTCATAAAAGCTCCTTCGTTGTTTGGATTTCGGTGAACTTCAGGAGAATTGATTCAGTTCAACCGGTTTATTGAGCTGCACAAATACTTGCAGGTTCAGATACTTATGTGTCTTGAATACCATCTTTCCTTTTTGATTGATGTTACTTTTCACCACCCTTCGTATGTAGTTTCAATCGTCAAAAGAATCTTTAAAATCAGACGTAAAAAAGAATAGAAAAACTCTCAAGGACTCGGCAAAGCCTGTGATAGGAGAAGACAGCCCTGACGTTTTGCAGAACCAAATCTGCAACGTACCATCCATCATTATTTTGGACTTGCCTTGCCTATGAAGTTTTTAGCGTAAAATATTTGGTAAAAAGGGGGTCCGTCAAAAAGGAACTACTAGTGGCTTGGTCAATTAAGATGTGCAGCAGAATGAATTTCAATAGTGAAGGAAACCTATGAATCAAAAGGGAACCGATTGCAAATATATTTCTCGATTCCATACATCTTGCAGAAACTCCTGCAAGGTAACTGCAACAACCTTTAAGCATCACCTAAGATTCGTCAACACCGTTTGCAAGAGACTTAACAACCACCTGAAATAACAATAAAATGCAGGATTAATCCCAAAAGTAAAAAGACCATGTTTACCAGAAAAACCTGATACATATATTTTTTAATATATAATAGAACACGAATTTCGATTTGTCAATCATAAATATGATTATTTTTGTCAAATATACATTTCAGGTTTCACGATTATTTTAGTAAGGCATATCCATCCGCTCGCACTCCTCCCATAAAGTCCGAAGTTCTCCGACCAGGCAGGTCGAACGAGGTTGGAACTCTTTTTGGTTACCGTTCGCTAAGATCCAATAAGCTAAGCGGAGACACAAATCATGACTGACGAATTGCAGAAAGGAACTGATGAAAAGGTTGAAGCATTCAGCGGAACTTGCGCAAAGAACGCTCGATTTCTCTATTGGTGCGAGGTGTGTGAGAGGGCAGTCGAAGAAAAGCGCTGTCCCTCATGCGGGCTAAAGACACGTAAAATCCGCTATACAATAAGAGCCAAAATATTGTCCTGCCCAACGCCCTGAACGACCTGATGCATGACGCGAGACTGTATACGTATGATTCTTTCTTGCTAACGGTTGTCTGGAAGGTACCTTAGGCATAAATCATGATCTTTACAAAGGAAGGGAAATGCCGGAACTGCCGGAAGTAGAAACCATCCGCCGCGGTATCGAACCGTGGATCCTGCAGCGGGAAATAACCCGTGTGGAAGTCCGCGTGGAAAAGTTGCGGCACCCGATACAGATCGATATGGCCAGTCGATTGGTCGGACAAACAGTACTCTCGGTTGAAAGGCGCGGCAAATATCTGCTGTTACGCTTTGCCAACGACAGCCTGATCATTCACCTGGGCATGAGCGGTTTTCTGCGAGTTCTCAAGAAATCTGCCCCTGCCGGACGTCATGACCACGCCGACATCTGCTTTTCCGGCGGCATCTGTCTGCGGCTCAACGATGTCCGCCGATTCAGTACCCTGTTATGGACTAATGACGACCCGCTGCATCATCCCCTGCTCGCCGATCACGGACCGGAACCACTTTCCAAGGCAATGAGCGGCGACTATCTTTTCCGTTGCTCACGAAATCGGCGCCTGGCAGTAAAATCCTTTATCATGGATCACCGGATTGTGGTGGGAATCGGCAACATCTACGCCAATGAAGCACTCTTCCACGCCGGCATCCATCCGGCCCTGCCGGCCGGAGATTTAAATTTAGCCCGCTATCGCACACTGGCCACAAACATTCGCCAGGTTCTTGAGGAAGCGATTGCCGAGGGTGGCACAACCTTGCGCGATTTCAGCGATGAAAAGGGTCGGCCCGGCTATTTCAGTTTACAGCTCAAGGTCTATAACCGCGCGGGTGAACCCTGTGTAGTTTGCGGAACCCCTATCGAAACCTCGCGGATCGGTCAACGCTCAAGCTTTTATTGTTGCCGCTGTCAGCACTGAACAGAGAAAACCCTCATACAGGAGATAATTGATGGCTAAAGAAGGCGCAGTGAAAACGATAGGCTATTTAATTGTACTTCTAATACTGGTGGTTGGTGCATCAACAATCTCCTCCCGAATCCAGAGCGGAAAGGCAGAAGATTTGCCAAAACCGGGCAAACTGGTCATGGCAAAAGAGATGACGGTCCGTCAGTTCGGAAAGGCAAACGATTTGTCACCGCCCCTGTTAAAGGAGATATTCTCCCTCACAGCCACTGCCGACCTGGAGAAGGAACTTGCCCTCTACGGCACCCCGGACCAGATCACCTCCCTGGTTACAAGGAAACGGGCACTTGCCGCAGAGCATGCCAGCAAAAACTGGGTAAAAATTCCTCTTAAATTTGCGCTCTGGTTCGTCTTTTTATCCTCCGTTTTCATCTTTTCTAGAAGACGGAAGCTCTCCTCAATCCAGAGAAATGGTCTTTTATTCTCAGCTGTGGTCATCTTTGGCATATTTTTGGGATCGGATCCAAGTCCGATGGGGACGGTAAAGGATGCAATTCGTCTCTATGGCACAGCAGGGGTAATTTTCCCGCCACGCATGATTGCACTGGCAGTCTTTCTGGCAATCGTTGTGCTTGCCAATAAATACATCTGCGCCTGGGGTTGCCAGGCCGGAACGTTGCAGGAATTGATCTTTCGCATCAATGCTACGGAAAACCATAAAGCAGTCATCGGACGGCAGTTCAAACTACCCTTTGCCATATCAAACAGCTTCCGGGTGCTGTTTTTTTGCCTGTTTACCCTTGCTGTCTTTGCCTGGGGAATTGACATTATTGCGCCGATTGACCCGTTTAAGATCTATACGCCGGCAGTCCTTGGATTGGCAGGAGCGATCTTTACCGGCCTGCTGTTGCTGCTCAGCCTGTTCCTCTACCGGCCATGGTGCCACCTTTTCTGTCCCTTCGGCCTGGTCGGCTGGCTTCTGGAAAAATTCAGTCGTGTAAAAATAAATGTTCACTATGAAACCTGCATTGCCTGTCAAAAGTGTGCGGACGCATGTCCGTCAACGGTGATGGCAGCAATTTTACGGCGTGACAAGAAAACCATACCGGATTGCTTTTCCTGTTACACCTGCAGGGATATCTGCCCAACAGGCTCAATACAGTTTTCGACACGTAAACGGTCATTACCACCCAAAGATCATTTCCCGGAAAATTAAACGTGAATTACGGCCGGTAAAGCATCAATGACCTCCATGACTGACTTTTCGACTGCCTAAAAGTGCAACTTTTGACACTTTTTCATACCATTTCCCGTTATTTCCTGCTATTTTTCGCGCAGCAATGAAAACAGATTCTTTATAGGAGATATATCATGAGCGTCGCCCTTGTATTTCTGCTTGTACTGATCGTTGGAATTGTTGGTGCCGTGCTGTATGTGATTGCCGCATATAACCGTCTGGTGACACTGCGCAACCACTTCAAAAACGCCTTTGCCCAGATCGACGTCCAGCTCAAACGCCGTTACGATCTGATTCCCAACCTGGTGGAAACAGCCAAGGCATACATTAAACACGAGCGTGAGACCCTGGAAGCGGTCACAGCGGCCAGAAACCAGGCTGCCGGAGCCGTAAAACAAGCCTCGGCAGATCCGGGCAATGCTCAGGCGATGGCCCTGCTTTCCGGGGCAGAAACCGCCTTGACCGGGGCCTTGGGACGCCTTTTTGCCGTGGTCGAGGCATACCCGGACCTGAAGGCTAACCAGAACATGATGCAGCTGAGCGAAGAGCTCACCTCCACCGAAAATCGCGTTGCCTTTGCACGACAGGCCTTCAACGATGCAGTCATGACCTATAACACCGCCTGTGAGGTCTTTCCTGCCGTCCTGATTGCCGGCACGTTCCGATTCACCGCAGCAAGCCTGCTTGAAGCAGAAACCTCCGAGCGGACCGCTCCACGCGTTACCTTCAACTGAGAACAGAGCCATGAGAGACTTTTTCGCCCGCCAGGAAGATGCTCGCCGTCGGACCGGTCGCCTGATTATTCTCTTTTCCTTTGCCGTGATCGGCGTTGCCCTGGCAGTTTACCTGGTTGCAGTTTTAACCTGGATGCTGTCATTGAAACATCTGGCCGGTGAAACCAGTCTCTGGAATCCCCGACTCTTCCTCTGGACCACGGGGGGAACACTCCTTTTTGTCGGTCTCGGCTCTTTCTGGAAAATCCAGGAACTGAGCGCGGGAGGCTCCCGTGTCGCCGCCATCCTGGGCGGCCGGCCGGTTCCGCTCAACCCCCAGGACCCGCAAGAACGACAGCTGCGCAATGTGGTGGAGGAAATGGCCATTGCCTCTGGAATTCCGGTGCCGGAGCTTTACCTGCTGGATCGCGAGCGCGGCATCAATGCCTTTGCCGCCGGTCACACCCTGAACGACGCAGCAATCTGTGTGACCAATGGCGCACTCAAACTGTTGAACCGGGATGAAATGCAGGGGGTCGTGGCCCACGAAATCGGTCATATCCTGAACGGTGACATGCGCCTGAATCTGAGCCTGACAGGCTGGCTGAACGGCATTCTCATGGTAAGCCAGATTGGGGAAATGGGTCTGCGGGGGGTACGTCGGACAGGAGGACGGGGCACCGCGCCACTTGCGTTGGTCTCCATCGCCCTTTATGGGGTCGGCTATGTCGGCTACTTCTTTGGCCGCCTGATAAAATCTGCCGTCTCGCGACAACGCGAATACCTTGGCGACGCGTCGGCTGCGCAGTTTACCCGTCACCCGGAAGGACTTGCCGGTGCTTTGAAAAAGATCGGCGGACTGGCGAGCGGATCCCGGATTGATCACCCCAGGGCCGATGAGATGAGCCACCTGTTTTTCAGTAACGCTCTCCCGGAAGCCTGGCTCCATGCCTTGGACTCCCATCCGCCCCTGATTGATCGAATCCGTCGACTTGATGCCTCATTTAACGGAAACTTCCCCGAGGTAACACCGCTCCCGTCTCCACCACCCAATGAAATGTATCTGAAGCCTCAGCCGCCTAAAGTCGCCTCCAGGCCGGCCGTCGCCCTTTCGGGAGCTGAAGTGGTCGCTTTGCTCAGTCGAGCCGGCGATCCAATGCAGGAGCATCTCGACCGTGCACGACACCTCATCAACGAGCTCCCCGAACCGCTGCTTTCGAAAATTCGCGACCCTTTTGGTGCCTGTGCCGTAGTCTATGGCCTGCTGATTGACGGGACTCCGGAAACCAGAGCCAGGCAGGAGGAGATTCTAACGGTGCACGAAAACCAGGCTCTTGTCGGCGAAGTCCGTAAACTCTCACCAGTCCTAAGCTCCTTGCCCCCGGAGGTTCGCCTGCCCCTGCTGGAACTCTCGCTTCCATCCTTACGCGCCTTGAGCCGGGACCAGTTCCTGGTCCTGAAAGAAACCGTTGAGCAGTTAAGCGCTGCCGATAACAGGATCAGTCTTTTCGAATTTACCCTGCGCTATCTACTTATGAGGCATCTGGAACCCTGCTTCACACAGCGTCCCAACCGACCGGCCCAGATTTACGGACTTGCGTGGCGTACAGCAGGAGTGCTCCTGCGTACTGACCTCCGTGGCCCGAGTCGGAAACCAGGATGAAATCCTGGCACGGCAGGCCTTTGAGCGTGGACTGATTGTTCTGCAGGAGGCAAAAACCGAATTCACCTTCCTACCGCCAGCGGAAAGTGGCATAGCCTGCCTGGAACGGTCATTCGCCGTCCTCGAAAACACCAGCCCCCTGATAAAACGTCGCCTCCTGGGTGCCTGCCTCGAATGCCTGAGGCACGACGGCAAGGTGACACTGGCGGAAATCGAGCTGTTTCGGGCAATTGCCGATGCCATCGGCTGCCCGCTCCCCCCCTGGCTCGACATGTCGCAGATGCGAACAGTTGGTCAGGGATAATTGGCAAAGGGCAACCTTCTTGCACTATTGAAGGGTACCTTTCCCCTGGCAGCAACCGAATTGAGGTTGTCCCTCTATCATGCAGCCAGACTATAATCAGCTTCAACTCTCAATCAAATTGACCAGCACACGGCCGCGCACCTGCCCTTTCAATATTGCCTGAATTTCTTCCTTCAGATTGTGGAGTGTGCACTCCTGAACAATAGTTTCCAGATTTCCCAACTTCCATTCGCCGGCAAGTTTTTCCCAGACAATGCGGCGGGTTTCCATGGGGCATTGAACGGAATCAGTTCCCAGGAGGCTGACGCCACGCAAAATGAACGGTAAAACAGTAACGGAGAGCTCCCGTGACCCAACCAACCCGCAACAGGCGACAGTGCCGCCGTAGCGGGTCGATTTGATGGCAGCTGCGAGCATTTCTCCACCCACCACGTCCACAACTCCTGCCCACCTCTCCCGCATCAAGGGGCGTTCAGCGCCCTGCAGAACATCTTCACGTCCAATCACATCTGCGGCACCAAGAGAAAGAAGATAATCCTTCTGCGACGATTTCCCGGTCGCAGCGATCACACGGTACCCTGCCTTTGCCAGAATCGCCACAGCAAGGCTTCCAACCCCGCCGGTTGCTCCAGTAACAAGGACGTCACCGTTCTCCGGTTTTACACCATTGCGAACAAGTTTCTCTACCATCAAACCGGCAGTAAATCCCGCAGTGCCCAGAATCATACTCTCACGAAGACTGAGTCCCATCGGGCAGCGGAACGACCCATTTTGCAGGTACTCTGATGTATTGACCGAACCCTCCTGGAGTATCCATCCCCAAATCATAGCTGGTGACAATCACCTTGTCGCCCGGCTTGAAAGCGCGGTCGCTGGACTCGACAATTTCACCGGCAGCATCAATCCCCGGCGTATGGGGATAGTTTCTGGTAACACCGAACTGGCCGGTAGCAGAAAGGGCATCCTTGTAGTTGAGTGACGAGTAATGAACCTTCAGCAGAATCTCTCCACTCGGCAGGTCTTTCACGGACCTCTCGCCAATCCTGATAGAGTAGTTTTTATTTTCCGTTTCTTCAACGATCATTGCGGTGAAAGAGTCAGCTGTCATTTTTAACCTCCACAGTACTAAATCACCAGTTTTCCTTCATCCAAAAGGATGTCCGTTGCCCCGTTCTCGAGGATAGCCGTCACGGTCGGGCCATAGAAAACATAGTCCTCGTGAAATGGAGTGCTCACCGTTCCGCCAAAGCTCGAATTATCCCCCAGTGCGATGTGAATGGTGCCGAGGATTTTTTCCGCTTCCAGGATATTGTCCGGTCGACTGGCACGATCATTGGTACCGATACCCAGTTCGGCAATATTCCGGTTCAAGGGGCTCTCGGGAAAACTTCTCTTCCAGCACGAGCTCGGAACGGCTCATCACCAAGAATATCAGCCACTTTGCCGTCACGCACAATCAGCTTCAAGGGAGAAGCCAACTTCCGCATCGGGGCATATTCAAGGGCCATCAATCCCTCACTGGTCCCTTCCAGAGGGGCAAGGTACACCTCGCCCGCAGGGAGGTTGCCAAAGCTTCCCGGAGCCGTCAGTAGCCCGTCATCACCCGCCGCCGACCTGACCCCTTTTGCCGAAATGCATCCGGGTTCCATTCCCGCACTCGACCCGAATCTCCACTGCACGATTGATCCGCTCAGCCAGGAGGCTCGTCCGTTCGGAAAGAAGGTGCCAATCGACACGCATCGAGGTAAAGAACATCTCCGGGTCAAAGTGGGGAAGACTGGCAAAGCGGCAACCGGTCTTGTTCAACAGGGAGCGGAACCGGGTATGGCTTGTGGAGTTATTGGACAGGGCAATCACCACATTCGCAGCGTCATTCCCTCCAGCCATCACGATCTCCTCCGCCCGCGCCAGCTGATCCACTGTCGCCTGTTTTGAGAGGAGTGCGGGAAGGATTCCTTCCCCGGCCAGCGAATCGACTACAAAATCGCCGAAAGCCCCTCGCCAGAGAAGTTCCGGAGGTTCCGCTCCTGAAGCCGCAGTGGCGGCAAAGGATAGAAAACGGCAATTCCCGTATGTTGAGTCAGCATACCCTGCAGCCTCCCGGGCCACGTCAAGGAGTCTCCGTCGTCGATCACTCTCCGAAGGTGCGGGTTTCTCGTCAGAACGGACAGTGTCACTGAATACAAGTATTTTCTCGCCGGGTTTCACACCCATGTTAACCTCGAAGAGAGATTGAAAAGCGTTAGCCAGTGAATACATTGGTTGCCCTCCTTCATGTAATTCTTGTAGTATGCCGTCATCTGACCACCGAATCAAGAGACGATCCGGGGAAAAGTTGACACAGAAGTGAAATCCTGTGCTAAAATTTTCAAATCTTGCTCCGGAATATTGTTAATCCGGAAAGGGTGTTCTCCCCATGGAGTGTAACAAATAAATCTCGTACCGGACTGACAAAAGGAAAGTGTATGAGCGCACAACAGAAGACGGTAGCCATTCTCACCGGCGGAGGTGATGTCCCCGGGCTCAACCCTGCATTGAAAACCCTGGTAAACCGGGCCATTGAAAACGGCTATCGCGTGATCGGTATCCGGCGCGGCTGGAAGGGGCTGCTCGACTTGAACCCTTCAGACCCGTCCTCTCATGAAAAGAATATCGTCCATCTGGACCGCCAGGCGGTCCGCACCGTGGACAGGACAGGCGGCACCTTTTTGCATACCAGCAGGACAAACCCTGCCAAGGTAAGTGCCGCGGAAATTCCGGATTTCCTCCGAACTGGCGAACACGACCTGTCCTCGAATACCAAGTATGACTTTACCCCGCACATCCTGTCGGTACTCGACCACCTTGAAATCAATGCCTTGATTCCCATCGGCGGTGACGACACTCTGAGTTATGCGGAGCGCCTGCACCGGGAAGGATTCCCCGTCGTGGCAATCCCCAAGACCATGGATAATGACGTCTTCGGAACCGATTTCTGTATTGGATTTTCCACTGCGGTGACCCGCAGCGTCAATTTCATCCACAATCTGCGCACGAGTGCCGGTTCCCATGAGCGAATCGCCATCGTCGAACTGTTCGGGCGCAACTCCGGTGAAACATCTCTCATCTCTGCCTATCTTTCCGGGGTGGATCGGGCCCTGATCTCGGAAGTCCCCTTCGATGTGGAGAAACTCGCCCGTTTCCTGGTGGAAGACAAGAAGGACAATCCCAGCAACTACGCAATGGTTACCATTTCGGAAGGCGCCACCATGATCGGGGGCCAGATCATCGAATACGGTCAGGAAGATGCTTACGGACACAAAAAGCTCGGAGGTATCGGCGTTGCGGTAAGCGAAGCGATCAAGCAGCTTACGGGATCCCACATAATCTATCAGCAGCTGTCCTATCTCATGCGTTCCGGTGCTCCGGACTCACTGGACCTGATGGCAGCTTTCAACTATGCCAATATGGCCATGGACCTTGTTATCGAAGGAATGTCAGGACGCATGGTGGCCCTCCAGGGAGGAACATACACCCACATTCCCATCAGCACCATCATGCAGGGGCAGAAGCGGGTAGATGTAACGGAACTGTATGATGCAAATGAGTACCGGCCTAAAATTCGCCATGTAATGGGAAAGCCGATGTTTCTTTATTGAGATGCACCTCCTGATTGCCTGAACATGTCATGGAAATACTAAAATAATTTAAAAAGGAACACTAACAGCATGATCAAGACTAACAATCTTAAAATCAGGAGTATCACCCCGATTATCGCCCCCTCTGACCTGAGGCAGGTCTTCCCTGTCTCGGACGAGGCAGCGGAATTCGTCAACATGAGCCGACACTACATCAAAAACATCCTGCGCGGACTTGACCCGCGACTCATGGTTGTGGTGGGTCCCTGCTCTATCCACGACCCGAAAGCTGCCATCGAATATGCCGAAAAACTGGCCCGCCTCTCGGCAGAGCTATCCGACCAGTTATTCATTATCATGCGGGTTTATTTTGAAAAGCCGCGCACCACCATCGGTTGGAAAGGTCTGATCAACGATCCCGACATGAACGGGACACATCAAATATCAAAGGGACTGGGAATAGCACGGAACCTTCTCTGCTCCATCAACGAAATGGGCCTGCCCGTTGCCACGGAAATGCTCGATCCGATTACTCCCGAATATCTGGCTGACCTGCTCTGCTGGGGCGCGATTGGCGCTCGCACCACCGAATCCCAGACGCATCGTGAAATGGCCAGCGGACTTTCCTTCCCCGTGGGCTTCAAGAACGGCACTGACGGCAATCTGCAGATAGCCATTGATGCCATGAAGTCGGCGCTCCATTCTCACTGCTTCCTCGGCATCAATAAGGAAGGAAGAACCGCGATCATCCAGACTACGGGCAACACCGACGTCCATATGGTTCTTCGGGGCGGGACGAAGAAGCCTAACTATATGCCGGAGGACATCCAGAAGGCCATTGACTTGATGCTGAAATCGGAAATCCCCCCAAGCATCATGGTGGACTGCAGCCACGGAAATTCCGAAAAAGACCATGAAAAACAGCCTCTTGTACTGGAAAAGACCATCGAGCAGATCGAAGCTGGCCAGGGAAATATTTCAGGTGTTATGATAGAGAGCTATCTCGAGGCAGGGAATCAACCGATACCGAAGAACCTTAAACAAATGAAATACGGTGTCTCAATCACCGACAAGTGCATTGACTGGAAAACAACGGAAGAAATGCTTCGTCGAGCCCATGGTCGCCTTAAGGCCTGTGGCGGAAGACCTGTTGCACGATAATTTTTGAGTAATAAAGGAAAAGTGAAAAACCTGGCGTAAAAAGGTGATATGTTCCGCGCTGCCTAACCATCATTTACCTTTCTTCGGTCCCGCCCCTGGAACCTGATTTCGCGAACCGGGTCGATGCCTACTCTGACCCATCCGTCGGAACGGAGAAACGACTTTACCCGACCGGAAGTAATGAGTGCGTTAAGCTGGGTTTCTTTCACAAAACCCACTGAATCATCAGTAAATATGACCTTGATATCTTTCATGGATTCCTCCGGAAGAGTTGATACGCTTCAGGGTACTGAGCTCTTGCCAAAGGATGGCAGAGGCAAGACACCTGAAGCGTAAAACCGATGTAGAAAGTATATCCGAGAAAAGGTTTGCTGGCCACCCAGTAAACCTTTTCTTTTTTCTAAACAGACAAAAAAAGGCTCACGGGAAAGTACTGAAGCCTTGTATGAATTTTTTGTCCTCAGAACCTAGCTGGATGGACCTGACGGAATCCCCGGAGGGTACACCATCTCGACGCGAAGAGGCTCTGCACTGTCGAGATGAACGTCACGTTGGGGGAACGAAATAACTATGTTCTCCTCGGCAAAGCGCTTGTCAATCATGAAACGAAGATCGCTGGCCACCTGCAAAGGGTTTACCTCTGGACCGTAATCGATCCAAAAGTAGAGCGCAAAAATCAGGGAATTGTCGCCGAAATCATCAAAAAGGGCCTCAGCTGGCGGGTCCTTCAGGATCAGGCCATGTTCATTTGCGCACTCGGCAAGGATGTCACGCACCTGTGTTGTCAATGAACCGTAGGCTACCCCGACCCGCACAATACGACGCAGCCGGGCATTGGTGTGTGTCCAGTTGGTCACCTTGTTTTCCAGAAACATCGAGTTTGGAATTACCGTTTCAACACCATCAAAACCGAGAACGGTCGAGGCCCTTATGTCTACCGTGACGATCCTCCCCACCACGCCATCCACGTCAATAGTATCCCCTACTTTAATATTGCGCTCCAGCAGAATAAGGATACCGCTGATGAAGTTCTTGATAAGTGTCTGGGTGCCGAAACCCACGCCGATGGCCAAGGCACCACCAAGGAAGGCGAAAACAGTGAGGGGGATGCGCACAAGGTTGAGCGAGATGATCAACAGGATGAATACGGTCAGTGCCAGTAGCCAGCGGCGGATAACATTGGACTGATGTTCGGCGACACCAAAGCGGGTAACCATTACCCGTTGGACTCTGCGGCCTAAATACGCAGCGATAAAGTAGCCGACCAGAAAAAGGAGGAGCGCGCCAACAGTCTTGCCAACCGTTATTCCACGTGAAGTGACAATTTTCTGCCCCGCAACCTCCACGGAGTCCTCGACGGCGAACAGTTCGAAGCGCCATACACGCTTGACTATATCCGAAGATTTCCCGATCCAGTCACGGACCCGAGCCGTGATGCTGCGTGACTGCTGGGCACGCTCAATATCCTCCAGCCACACTTGTCGTTCGAAATCCAGCTGCTCGATGGCGAATTTCTGCCGCTCGGCCAGTTCCCGTTGTAAATGTAGCGCAGCAAGCAGATCCAGTTCAGCAGCTCGGAGAGGGCTTCCCTCGTCGATCTTGACCAGACGTGACTCTTGCTCACGCTCAGCCGCCTGATACAGTTCCAGCTGTTGTTCAGTGTACTTCAGCCAGGGTTTGAGCTGATCCCGGCTCTTGCGAAATTCCTCTACGAGAGCACGCTGCTTTTCTGCCACTTTCCCTGTAATTGCGGAATAGCGTTTATCCCAGAAGGTGGAGTCTGACTTACTTATGGCGATGAGCGATGTGACAACCTCGGTCTCGAAGCGCGAACTCTCCACCCATGCCAAGGCAGCTCGATTCCGGGCTTCAAGGCCATCACGCTGCGCCACTATTGCTGAGGCGTCATTTTTGCCGTGACGAAGGAGGAAAGTGTCCAGCTTCTGCTGCGTCCGCGCCAGCACGCTCCTACTGTGAGAATCACGAGCCAGTGAAGCGTCCAGCTCCTGTTCGAGGCTAACCCGGCTTGACTTCAAGCGAGCCAGCACCTTGTTCAGGTCTGCCTGGCTGAAAACCATCCGCTTTCTGGCTTCCGCCAGTTGACGCGTCAGCAAATCGACCTCTACCCCTGCAACAGCAAGTCTCTCGCCAAGCACCTCATAGCGTAGGGCTATTGACTCCGCTATGGCATCGGCATTACGAGTCCGAAGTCCTGCAAGCTCTTTTTGCCACGAAGCAGCCAGCCGCTCTCCGGAGGACTGAGCGCTCACAAGTTCGTCGGCTGCCTGGCGTTCCATCTCCTTGGCATGTTTTGCCAATTCCCGATAGTGTGAAACCTGTTGGGAAAAAAGCTCCTGGTTCGAGGTGAGCCCCTGCACCTTGGCGCGGGCAATCAGCAGTGAACCCATTAGCTCATCAGCCATCAAAATCGAATAGGGTGGCGGCTCCGGAAATCCTGTCCAGCTCTGTACTTCTTGCTCGGCGGCAGATCTGGTGCGTCGCAATTCTTCGCGTTCATTAATCAGGCTGAGTTGGGAGCTGAGGCGAGTAACCAATCCATCAAGGAGGCGGAAGCGTTCTTTTACATCCTGCCGGGAAATGCCAGGTGAGGCGACAAGCGCACGGGCCCGTTCCTTCTGTGCCTCCGTCAGCGCGCGTTTGGTAATTTCACGCTGTTGCTCGGAGGTCACCACCTTTTCTCCCGTTTCGCTTTCCTGCGTATCCGACTGAGTGACGCTCAACACCTTCGGTATCTGGGCAAAAGCTGGCGAACCGAACGCGATGGCTGCCAACAGAAATACCGCCAATACCGTGACGAACGCCCCCTTCCAATGGGCCAAGAAAGCCGTAATAACAGTGCTGAGAGCAATCATGTAATGTAATCCTCAAAGGTTGTCAAATCTCTCCTACTGCATGTGGGTAAAAGGGTAAATATCTATCCACCCTTGCAAAAGGCACAACAGAGCCTATATTTTGCTACAAAACACATCGCAACTACTGTGCCGGATGAAACCTGAAGACGGATGAAATGCAACATAGTGATTATATAAGGTAAAATGAGGAATCAGAGAGGTGGGAAGGTGTAAAACCGTCAACTTACCCGCCATACGTTGCGCAACTGCCATATATGACGGCTTAATTTGCTATGATTGCGGCGTCTGTTCAGGCTTTCGACGAAGAGAAGGTATAGAAGTGGCGTCCCAGAGCGGATGATTTAGATAACGGGGATATATGTCATGATTTTAGAAGGTTATTTCAGATCTTCCGCCGATACTATTGAGTGTACTAATCCTGCTTTTCGATCATTTCCCTCCTCATGGTATCTTCCAGTTTTTCCAGGAACTTCCTGCCTCCGACCACAGTCATGACAATGGTTATAGCTCCGAGTGTTATAAATATTGTGGCAAATCCTATTATGATTATTTCCCGTGCCACATCCAGTTCGACCAGAGATATTGCCGAAAAGAAAACAAGGAGGATGCTCTTGATAAACTTGGCAATAAGCGATGCTCTTGGAATTTCCTCGCGAAGTAGCGACTTGAGCACCGATACCTGAACCAATGAAGCCAACAGCCACCCAACCCCAAAAATTGCAACTGCAATTATAATCTTCGGCAGAAACAGGATCCCCTTGCTTAACAAATCTGACATGATATTCATTTTCCACGTCAATAACGCATTATCAAGAAATATCAAAAAGACGATTACAAATCCGATATTTCCTATCAGCTCATACAGGCCGTAGCGCACATCAGCTTTTGAAACCTCTGCTTCAAAACGCGTTCGTTTCAAAAACCGGTCAACCCTCAGAATAACAGAGAATTGCACCAGAATCCTCTTGATCAGCCACCCCGCAAACCACCCCATGAGGATAAGCGCCACTCCTCCGATGAAATTGGGTAGATAGGCTAGCAAACTGTCGGTCAAGCCGACAAACTGGTCTTGAATCTTTGAATCCATGCTTAGCCTCCATTACTGTTTTTCTTTGTAAAAATAGAATGCAAGAAAGACTCTCTTTCCTCGTATTCTTTTAACCATAAGACGGGACAGTCCACGGATTCCGTTATTTCCCTGGCCACGGACTTCGAAAAAAGCAGTTCAAGGAAGTCGCCAGACTTGCCACCCATCACAAGTAAATCAGTGTATTTCGCCATCTTCAGAATTCCGTGCAGAATATCGGGATCCGTAACTATTTTGATTGATGCATTTATCTTTTCATCGGCAATATCCCGTTTAATCTGCTCAGTTATAAGTTGCCGGCTCTCTTTTGACGTTCCGGGATGCGAAAACGACTGCTATCGTTAATTTTGCGCCATAATGTTCCAGTAAAGCAGGTGATATTTCAATTGCCAGACGAGTGTGAATATCCCCGTTGTAAGGAATAAGAATTTTCTTAACCTGGTCATGATGAATATCCCTATGCAGGATGGCGACCTCAACAGTCGTTTTCTGCAGCACGTTGTCGATGGCTGACGAAAAGAGCCGTGAAGTGAAATTGGTTTTCTTATTACGACCTAACAATAGAAAATTGCACTCTTCCTCCAGCACAGTATCCACGATTCCCGTTGAGATCCTGTGTGATATTTTAATTATTCCTTTTGATGGCACCCCTGCTACTTCAGCGAAGTTCTGCGCCTCTTCCAGCAATGCTTTCCCGCGACTAGTTGCTTGCAGATCAATCTGTAGCTTTTTATCCTCACCAAGCTCGATAACGTGGAGAAAAATTATGGTCGCATTGTGTTTCCTGGCTATTGCAAAAGCAATATCCGTTATGCTTTCGACATTTTCCGATTCCGACAAACACACCAGGATTGTATAATCTTTCTTCTGGATCCGCTCCAAGGTTGCGATTTTCCGCTCATGCTCAGTTTCCCGGCTTGAAGCATAAGTACGGTAAACCGCAAGACCCAATGCCACCCAGACAATCGTAACGATCCAGGCCGACAAACTGTAGTCAAACATATAAATAGCCAAAAAAAGTAATGACAAAATCCCCACAATCGACAAATACGGGAAGATCGGCACCATAAACCCTCTGTCAAGATCGGGACGTAATTTCCTCAGCTTTATCATAGCGACGTTAACCATCAGGAAAAGCACGAGGAACATGATGTCCGCTGCACTTGCCACATCCTCGATGGGCAAAGAAACCGCCATGAGAACAACCAATATCAGAGTGCTTATTATACTCCAATGGGGAGTAAGGTTTTTTCCATGAACCTTGCTGAAGAAACCGGGGAAATTTCGATCGCGACCCATTGCAAAGGCAACTCGTGACGATGAAAATATCGTGGCATTCAATGCCGAAATTGTTGAGATAAGACCGCCAAACAGAAGTAAGACACCCCCGCCAACGAAGAAATTCCTGGCTACATCAACAAGAGCTGTTTCTTTTTGCATGTGCCAGATAGTCCCATGGCGCCATCTCACCGGACGGAACCGTTCCTATAGAAACAAATGCAACAAGAATATAGATAGGTATTACGATCATCAGGGAGAAAAAGACAGCTCTGGGAATGTTTCTGCGTGGATTCTTAATTTCTTCCGAGCTTTGGGTGATTACTTCAAAACCTTGAAAGGCGATAAAGGTCAACCCCATTGCCTTAAAGACTCCTCCGGCACCATGGGGGAAAAATGGTCTGAAGGTCGTTTGCCAATCATCCCTGGTGAAACATGAGTTCAAGGCCGAATCCGATGAAAATCACCAGGATAAGGATTTTGGCTAGCGTGACGAAATTACCGATTTTGCCGGTTTCCGAGGCACCACGAAAATTTATATAGGCGAATAGAATGGCTACGGATGCCGCAAGTATCTTTTGGGGCGAGAAAAAACCCCAGTGGGGCAAGACCAGAGAGAACTCACTGAGTACAAGCTCAAAATAGGCACCAAAACCGAGTGCGTATAAACTGCAAGCTACCGCATGTGCTGACCAACTCATCCATCCTGAGAGGAATCCTGCCCATTTGGGCAGTGCCTCTTTCACCCACAGGTAACCTCCACCTGTTGTGTGATAACATGATCCCAATTCAGCATAGGACATTGCCGTCATAGCTGCGATCAGTCCATTCAAAGCAAAAGCAATAATCAACGCAGGACCCGCAACACCAGCGGCAATGCCAATAAGAACAAAAATACCCGCACCGATCATGGCGCCAACCCCTAATAGAGTGGCATCAAAGGTCGTCATTTCCCGTGCAAGCCGGATTTCCGCATCATATTTTTTCATGAGATGTCTCTTTCAGGGGGAAGGTTTATGGTTAGACATCAGGGGTGTTC
>CAVVDU010000008.1:0-592405 GCA_963746935.1 uncultured delta proteobacterium
ATGAAGGCCCAGAGTGTCGATTGCCTGATCAGCTCGTTGTAGATTGTCCCGTCTGCTTTTTGCAGCGCCTCGGAAGGGGGGAAATACTGGCTGAAGGCTTGCTGCAGCTGGCGAGAATGAGCCTGGAAGGATGGACTGCCGGGTGACAGATGGGAAACCATCTCCGACTGATGAACCTGCGCCCTGCGTACCAGGAGAGTTGTCACCACTGCGATCCCTATACTTCCGCCGATATTGCGCATCAGGTTGAATATGCCGCTGGCATTCCCCATCTCCTCTCGAGGCAGCATCCCCATTGACACAGCGGCAAGAGGGACGAAAATCATGCTCAAGCCGACGCCCATCATCACGTTTGGCCAGATGATATTCCACATGGAGATCTGCAGGTTGATCTCTCCGAACTGCCAGAGGGAGATGGCGACCAGTATGAATCCGGTCCCGATCACTTTACGGAAATCAACCGCTCCCGTCAGATAACCGACTATTGGCATGGTCACCAGGGCGCCAACCCCCCGTGGACTGAGGGTCAGTCCGCTCAGCATCGCCGTATACCCCATGAGGGTCTGCAGGTAGATGGGAATCAGGGTAATGGCACTGTAAAGGCAGACACCAAGGAGGGTGATCAGCAAGGTTCCAACAGCAAAATTGCGGTCCTTCAGCACCCGGAGGTTGACTATCGGTTCCTTTGCCCTCAGTTCCCAGATAATGAAAATAATCATTGATACTGCGAAGATTGCCAGGAACCAGCTCACCCAGGAGGCTGAGAACCAATCGTCCTGCTGTCCCTTGTCGAGAACGATTTGTAGAGTAGCCAGGGAAACGGCCATCAGCCCGAAACCGATAGTATCAATCTTCCCCGGTTTGGCGTTCTTGATGTAGGGCGGATCTTCTACAAAGGCCCGGGTCATGAAGAAAGCCAGGATTCCGATCGGGATATTCAAAAAGAAGGCCCAGCGCCATGAATATTGGTCTGTCAGCCAGCCGCCAAGTGTCGGTCCGATGATAGGCGCTACCACCACCCCGATACCGAAGGCCGCCATGGCCATGCCTCTTTTCTCAACGGGAAAACTTTCCAGGAGGATGGCCTGGGAGATCGGCTGAAGGGCGCCTCCACCGGCGCCCTGGATCACCCTGGCGACTATCAACAAGCCGAGGCTTTCCGCCATGCCGCAGGCAAAGGAGGAAATGGTGAAGATGACAATACAGTACAAAAGGAAACGAGAACGCCCAAAATATCGCGCAAACCAGCCGGTGGCAGGCAGGATGATGGCATTGGCAACCAGGTAGCTTGTAAGGGTCCAGGTGGCCTCATCGGTTGAAGCCGAGAGGCTGCCGGCTATATGGGGCAGAGCCACGGAGACAATAGTGGTATCGAGAATCTCCATGAAGGTGGGAAGCATAACGGCTGCCGCTATGATCCAGGGATTCACGGCCGGACGCCATTCAACCCCTGCATTCATTTCGCCTGCAGCTGCACCGCCGCCGGCCATCACTTCACCCTGACCGCGGGTTCGACAGACATGCCGGGACGGAGGAGATGCTCCCTGTCCTGGCCTTTCTCGAAAACAATCTTCACCGGGATGCGCTGCACCACCTTCACGTAGTTGCCCGTGGCATTCTCCGGCGGGAAGAGGCTGAACCGCGCTCCGCTTGCTCCGCCGATACTGTCCACATGACCTTCATACTTTCTGCCGTAAGTATCAACGTTGATCTTTACCTTTTGCCCGGGTCTCATTCTTCGCAGCTGTGTTTCCTTGAAGTTGGCCGTAACCCAGATATCATCAAGCGGAACAATGGAAAGAAGCACTTGTCCCGGTTGAACATTCTGCCCCACTTCGACAGTCCTTTTCCCAACCACTCCGGCAATCGGGGCAATGACCCGGGTGTAGCGCAGATTCAATTCAGCCTGATCGAGGGCAGCCTTATACCTTTTTACCGCAGCATTGGCGCTGTCGGACCGAGACCGTGTCACAGCGACCTGCTGCGGCCCGGTCCGGGCCGATGACAGCTCAGCCAGTGCCTGCTGCAACCGACCGCGAGCCTGTTCCACCTGTTGAACGGAAACGGTCACCTGTGCCCTCGCTGCTTCGACGGCTGCCGTGGACGCAGCGGCGGCCGCAACAGTCTGATCAAACTGCTGCTGTGATATGATGTCTCGTTCGGCAAGTGGACGATATCTGGCCAAATCGGTCTGCGCTTTGACGTCATTCGCTTCGTTTTCACGCAACCGGGCTCGGACGGCTTCCAGTTGCTTCTCGGCGGCAGAGACCCCGGCGCGGGCGTTGGCCGCGTTAGCCGAGGACGAATCGATACCGCTTCTTGTATTCACCGAGGCAATGGGCACATTCAACCGCGCCGCTTCGGCAGCGGCAAGTGCATCCGTATATTCGGCTTTGGCGCGCTCGACGGCAACCCGGTAATCGGCAGGATCGATTTCCACCAGCAGAGTCCCGGCAGGGACATACTGGTAATCCCTGAAATTGAGACGGACAACGTGTCCCCCGACCCTGGCGCTTATCGGGTTGATATGGCCATCAATCTGGGCGTCATCGGTGCTTACCCAGAAGCTGGAATGCCACCAGTACAATATCCCACCCACAATCAGCGCAATAACCAGCATTGCCAGCAGAGCTTTCTTTCTTTTCCAGACATTTTCCCGCGAAAATGCTCGGTTGGGCGCACGTTGTTCTTTTCCAGGTTCCAGCCCATTCAGCGTCGGTTTATTCTGCTCAGATGTCACATTTTCGCTTTCTTCAGACATAGTTACATTCCCCCCAGGTAGCCCTTCACGCCTTTTTCTGCAACACCGAGAGCACGCGCCAGTTCAAGCTTGGCGAGATTGTGGGAATAAAGGCTGGAGATATAGGCCTCATGAGCGGACGCTACGGAGCCCTGCGCCTGCACAACCTCCAGGTTGTCGCTGACCCCGGCAGTAAACCGCTCCCTTGCCTGGCTCAGAGTCAATTCCGCCAATTCGATTCTTGTACCCGCAACGTGGACCTGTTCGGAAGCCGCTTTCAAATCAAGCAGTGCAGTGCGTATCTGGTAGTCAATCTGCGCCCTGAGGTCGGCAAGTTCATCCCTGCTCCGCTGCAACGTGGCTTCGGCCTGCAGAACTTCTCCCCTGACACTTCCGCCCTGGAAGAGGGGAATGGTAAGGACACCGGATACCGTGTAGGTATCCTTGAGTTTTCCAGGATCGGTGCCGAGTTTGCCGTAATTCGCCTCCAGGGCAAGCGATGGATAGTATCTCGCGTTCGCAGCATCCAACCTTAGCTCCGCAGCCCGCACCAGAGCCTTGGCACTCAGGTAATCCTGGCGAAACTGATAGGCCTGCTCCAGAGCCTGTTTCTGCTGTATCGACGCCAGTGGTGAGTAGGGTGCCTTGTCCGCTAAATCCAGGTCCTGCCCTGTCGGTAGTCCGATTATCCTGGCAATTGTCAGCTTCTGCTTTTCAAAGTCATTTTCCGCAGCAATCAGCTGTTGACGCCGGGACTCAAGTTCAACCCTGGCGCGAAGCTCGTCTATTCCCGGTGTTATGCCAGCCCGGTGCATCTCCACTGCATTATCGAACAGCTTTTGCGCGGTAGCGAGCTGAGCACGGGCCGTGACCACCCTCGCCTCTCCTGCCAAAGCCTGCAGATAGACACTCCCCACTGCCGCAACGACGAGCTCCCTGGCATCCCTGTTCGAATGCTCCGCTGCGATCAGTGACTGGGAGGCAGCCCTTGTACGGTCGATTGCCGGAAGGTCGAATACCGGCTGGGTAAGAAATATCCGGGTGTCATAGTAACCGTAGGGACCAACCACAGGCGGCACTGCCGACATAGTCAACCCGCGCGCGGCAAGGTTGTCCCTCTCGATGTTGGCGCTTGTCCTCGTGGTCAGTTTCGGCAACAGGCCACTCAGTTCTTTCCAGCGCCTGCCGCGCTCGAAACTGACAGCTTGTTCACGCTGAAGGAGCCCGAGGTTTTGTCTGAGTCCCCGGTCAAGAGCTTCTCCCAATGAAAGATGGAGAACGGTCCCGGTCGGCGTTCCCGTTGGTACGCTTCCCAGGAAAGGACTCTCCCGCAATGAATTACCGGGAAGCGCCGTGAAGACGATGGCTTCAGGCACATCAACAGTCTGCGCCATCGCAGAAGCGGTTCCGACCAGACACAGTGCCGCAGCAAAATAAACAGCCCCCAATTTTATCTTCAGAGTTTTCACGTCTCGCATCCTTTTCCAGAGGTGGATACATCCGATCGCCATCCCGGCGTGCCAGGCCGCTGGTTTTATAAAATCCGGCATAGCAGGGGAGTACCTAAAAATTATCATATAATTGGCACTTGCATAGTCGCACTACCCAATCATTTCCAATGAAAACTGTGATTTCCGGAATTAATCATGGGAAAATGGTACAAGGCATCTTTGCTGGGCTGCTTAAAAGGTTAACTCTGCGAGGACTGAACGGTGAGGGATAGAGAGAATGGCCTTCTGGTCATCATTAGATTCATAGCTGCATCTGCTACATTGGAAGATGAATAGGTTTTCATCCCCGGAACAACAATAATCTGAAACGGTGGTAGAATTAGTGGTACAAGATCTCAAATACACCAAAAGGAGAAAATCATGGGTACTCATTTTATTACCGACGACTGCATTGCCTGCGGTGCCTGCGAACCGGTTTGTCCGGTCAGTGCCATCAGTGAGGGAGATCCTATCTTTGTAATTGACCTGGACACCTGCATTGATTGCGGAGCATGTGATGATGTCTGCCCGGTCGAAGCGATCAAGTGGGAGGAGACAGCAGGTTGATGTTGCACGAGGACCTCTTCAGTCACGTCCACGCACTGGAATCACCTTTGAACATGAATAAAAACCGGGACATCCCTGGCATTTCTTAACCTGGATGTCCCGGATATATCGTGTGATCAACTATGGATTTTTCGCAGATTCTGAGTACTACCGTAAACCAATACCAAACATGAAAATAGCATTTTCATATTTTCATGTTCATTACATCTCTTACTTCATCGAGAGTCTGGCTTGCAACATGTCGAGCGTTTGATATCCCTCTCCTGAGAACATTTCTGATAAATTCCAAATCCCCTTCAAGTTCTTTCCTCTTTGCTCGCAGTGGTCGCAAATATTCATTCAAGGATTCAATAAGGGTACTTTTCAGCTTCCCGGAACCTGCATCGCCAATCTCATCTGCGATGATCTCAGGCTTTCTCCCGGTACAAAGGGAAAGCAGAAGCAACAAATTAGACACTTCAGGCCGATTGATCGGATCATAGGTAATTTTTCGCTCACTATCAGTCTTTGCCTTTTTTATCAAGCCGGCAGTTTCATCTTCACTTGCACAAAGCATTATCGCATTGCCGCGGCTTTTGCTCATTTTCTGGGACCCATCAAGCCCTAATATCAATGGCGCTTTACTTAACAATGGTTGGGGTTCTGGAAATACTTTTCGATTTGCAGCAAATTTTTCATTGAAGCGACGAGCAATTATTCTCGTTAATTCAAGATGTGGTAATTGATCCTTTCCGACCGGCACAACATTGGCTTTGCAAAATAATATATCCGCTGCCTGATGAACCGGATAGATATACATGCCCGCATTGATTCTTTTCAGCCCTGAAGCTTGTATTTCTTCCTTCACCGTCGGATTTCTGTTCAGTTCTGCATTTGAGACCAGGGTTAAAAATGGAAGCAAAAGCTGGTTAAGTTCCGGCACATGGCTATGAGGGAAAATAACATTTCTTTCATCCTCCGGGTCCATCCCGGAGGCAATGTAATCAATGACCAATTGCAAGGTATTCTCGGAAATCGATTCAAAGCTGTCTCGATCAGTCAAAACCTGGTAGTCAGCAATGACAATGAAGGTGTTGACGCCCAGACTGCTCAGACGTGCCCGGTTTAGTAAGGAGCCGAATAAATGACCGATATGCAATCTGCCCGTAGGACGATCGCCCGTAAGCACACGGAAGTTATGAGGATTAGCCTGTATTTCTTTTTCCAGCGCATCGCTTCTCGCTATCGTTGCTTCAAAAGTGCTGTTTTCAAGAGATTCCATTTCCACTCCTTACGTAATCAGTAAAATTATGCTTTTCTTAGCTTTCCCGCACACAATGACGAAATAGAAACAACCGGGGATATGAATGTGCAGTTTAACTGTCATCTCGTAATTTTGTCCAAAAATTTTTATACATCAAATATTCCCTGGAGCCTGACAATCTATCAATATTCATTCTTCTTTGCAGAGAAACGGAGGACCGGCTCCCTTTATGCAACATGAACATCGCTATTTTTTCTCCAAAGAGAAATCGGAATTAAAGTTTTTCTTGATTCGGTCGATACGATTTAAAAGGTCAGAACAATTACGCCACAAAACAGATACACGAGAATACTAAACCATCCGCGAGGATGGGGCGGAAAGCCTACAGGGTCTTAACAGAGACAGCCGGGTTGCCGAAATATCAACTGATATTAGGGCCCGGCTTTTTTGCGTTCATGCCGGGAGGGAAGATGGGTAATCAGACCGGGTAAGAATAATTAGTTTTGCTGCTATTCGGCGGTTAAAAACTTTTCCGGTTCAATTGCAGGCGATTTCACATATTGTCAAACAGTACGACAAGGGGGAATCGGCATGAAACGAAAGATTTTACTGGTCTGCGCAATGACGGTTATGATGGCAACTCCATCAATGGCACTGGAATTTCGGCAAAAGGGAAATTTCGGTATGGTCAGACCCAGCGTTGCCAGAACTTTTAACGGCACTGGCGGCCTCAGTCTGATAGCAGATACCAAGACAAGCCTCGACAGAGTCGGCCAGACTGCTCAACGTTTCGGGTTAATGGGGAAAACACAGCAATCGGGCAAAAGTTCACTACACTTGAATGGCGATGCAGTTCTCGGGGTGCGCCTCAGGCACTTCACTTCCGGCATTTTCGGCAAACTCTAGGGCGCAGGTACGCCCGACCTCGACCTCACCAATATCAAAACCTTTTTAGCGTCAATCTTCCGCCAGTTCCCAAAATTGTCATTCCCGAAGCGGTTCTGGTCGGGAATCCAGCTTCTAACCGACTGGAATCATGGCTCCCCGATAGAGACATTCGGGGATGACGATCTTCATAGCGGAAGAATAGCGCTAATCAGGTCTCAAAATGACGGGGACAGGATCGTGATCTTTAACTGCATAGCAGGAAGTCTTCCTCTTCTTGCTATGCAGAAGCGGCCTTTTACATAATTATCCGACCTACCCTTTACTGCTACTTCTGGTTACATACCTACTTGCCGAAGAGCCCACGAATAGTGTTGCCCAGATCCTGCCCCCCCTGCTTCTGCTCGGTACCCGTGCCTTTGTTCAGTTTTTTCAAGAGGTTCTCTTCAATTTTTTCACCGATCCGGCGGCCGAGCTTTTTGCTGCTCAGGGAAAAATGGGGCGAGCCGACGGTGCCGGTCGCCTTGAGGGGAAGTTCACCCCAGCCCTGATCGTTGGTGACAAAGCTTCCCACCGTGCCGGTTGCCAGCTTGCCGGTAATACGCGGAGCGATCAGGGTGTCGATGTCCAGATCGAGACTTTTATCGAAACCGATCCTTCCCTGCGGTTTCATGCGGATGTCGGAACCGTCCAGTGCGGAATCCAGGTAGACCTGCCCGCCCTTTATCTTGTAGGTCCCGGCAAAAGAGCTGAAACGGACAACTCGCAGGTCCGCGCTGCCGAGGAAGCCGGCCAGTTCACTCATGAAACCACTGCCGGTCAGTTTGCCGTTTTTCAGATCGAAAGAGCCGCTGCCGGTGAGGTTCCGCTTCATGGCAACCGGGTTTACGCCGCTTCCTGACAGATCGGCCTTTGCCGCAAGAATACCGGTTATACTTCCGGCCGCCTTGGGCGCGAATGCTGCAATGAGCTTCTCGGCCTGAACACCTTGCAGAGAAAGCCTGGTTGAGTAGGCAAAACCGCGAGTCCCGAGGTTGATCGTAGCGGTATCAAGGAAAGTACCTCCGGCAATGCCGCCCTTCAGGCCGTCAATTGTCAGAATATTGTCCGCGAGCCGGTAACGTAGAGACAGCCCTGACAGGGACAGTCCCTTGACGTTCGCGCTCTTAACGTTGACAGTGCCGCTTACGGCAAGCGGCAGTTTCAGCGGTCCGGGTTCAGCTCCTTCGCCGCCAGTCTTGTCCGGCGCGGAAGAAGACGTTGCCTTTTTCGCCGGCGTCAGCGCGTCGATATTCAGCGACTCGCTGTTGGCGCTCAACTCTATGGCGAGCGGCTTCCGGTCCAGAGGCGAGGTCTTGAGCTGCAGATCCAGCCTGTTTTTCCCCAGTACTACTGCCAGGTTCCGGGAGGAAAGTGCCTTGTCGGCAAGAGTAACGGTCCCGGAAATAACCGGATTCTGCCCGCCCGCTGCCAGCCTGATCTCGTCCAGCTTCAGCTCTCCGTCCTTGAGCAGGGCAAGAGGTTCCTTGACCTCACCGGCAAGGTGGACCTTCGCCGATATTTTTCCGCTCGGCGAAAAAGAGCGAACCTTGGCCGAAAAGCCGGGGGGAAGAGCTGCCACTGCTTTAGCCAGATCTGCAATGGTGGCGGTTGCCTGGCCGTCCAGCATCGGGCCGTTGGTCAGTCGCGAGACAGTGCCGTCAAAGCCCAGTTCGACACCCGGTGCTGTCGCCTCGCACTTCAGGGGAAACGGCTGTTCGGGAGTGAGGTTCTTGATCTCGACACCGATATTTTGCAGCTTGTAGGTAAACGGTGCTCCGGAAATGCCCTTCCGATCGTCGTAAAGCACCTGACCGTCTTTCACCTCGACTTTCGAGACGGCAAAGGCAACAGGGGTCTTTTCCTCCTCTGCGACAGGGGCTTCCGGTTGCTGCTTCTTGAGCAGGTCGCTGAAATTGAAGGTGCCGTCCGGGTTTCTGACAACGTGGATGTCGGGTGTATCGAGAACGATCTCGTCCACCACCACCCTGCGGGACAGAAGCGGCCAGAACTGATAGTGGAGACGCGCCTCCGCAAAAGAAACGAACTGACTTGTTCCATCCCTCTCGGAAATTTTCACCCCCTTCAATGCGATCCCGGAAAAAAGCCCGATTTTCGCGTCGGCCATTTCAATCCGGCGATGCAGCACCTTTTCCACCCTGGGCAACACGCTTTTCCGGAGCATTTCGGGAGTCACCAGTATCTTGACCAAAAGCAGTGCCCCACCCGAAAGCAGGACCAGGATGCCGATGACAACTGCAAAAATGATAGTGAGTTTCTTTGTATTCACGGGAAATTCTCCTCTAAAACGGTGTTGTCCTCCAATCGGCTATCAGAAGAACGACCTTTATGCACTCTTTATGAATATACAAGGAAAAAGGTAAGGGGGGCAACCCCCGTCATGTGCTTTCATTTTCCCGGAGTTAGCCTACCAGCCGCCGCCACCTCCACCGCCGCCTCCACCGCCGGATGATCCGCCACCACCTCCTCCCGAGCTGGAGCCCGGCGGAGAAGACGATGACGAGATGCTCGACGACATTGTGGCCAGACTCGATGCCAATCCGGCCGCGCCACCGGTGGTGAAACTGGTTCCTGTATACCAGGTGTTCGTGTACCTGTTCTCGGCACGGGCCGCTGCCAGGACATCGGCAAACTGTTCACACCACTCCTGCTCCACATCCAGCGCCAAGGCATAGGGAAGGAATCTTTCGAAAACCTCGGGGGTTTTTTCGGGCGGGGTCAATTGGTTGAGCCGGTCCTTCTCTGCAACCGAAAGGTAGAGCTTCAGTCCCTCGATCTGGTCCATGGTTTTGCGGCCCTTGATGGTGGGCGCCTTCATGAGGTGGTAGAAGAGGATGTTGAGCATCACAATGGTAAATATGCACAGGACTGCAGGAATCGATGTGGCAGTGGCGAAAACCCACAGGCCAAAGCCTTCGCCCGCGAGGAATGGCAGAGCGAACAGGCTTATGAACAAAGCCCCGATGAAACTTGCTGCCTTATTTGAAGTGCCCGTTAACGCCGCCTTCCATAAGCCGAAGGCCCGATAGACGAGCGCTGAGCAGCCGATTGTCCAGATGGAAAGCCAGACGGTCATAAATCCCGCCTGAGCCAAGCTCCGGCCCAGGAGCACAATTATCACCAGGGCAATCACGGAAATGACCAGCCCGGGAATCAGAGTACCCCTGTTTGTAAGGAAGTAGATCTTTTCATAATCCACTGCCAGGCTCTTCTTATGATCCTTGAGGGCCTGCTTGATGGTGGCGTGGTTAGCAGTCTCTATGGCAAAAGAGGTTCTGTTGAGAAAGAACTGCTTGGCAATCTGTGCCTCATCCCGGGAAAGCCCGCTGAAGTCCTGGCCCTTTCTGGTAAGCGTATAGTCTCCGCTCGTGTCCTCGTCAATGGTAAGATAGCCCTTGACCGCCATATTCACGATGGCAGCGGCAAAGGCCTTGTCATCGAAACCCATACGCATGATATAGCGTACCGCCGCAGGCGAAAAGCCCTTGGGCGCTTCATAGAGCGGGATGATCACACCCTCTTCCGGATCTTTGCCGACCTTGAGCCAGGTAAAGAAGTAGTAGAGGAGCAAAACCACGATGGCTGCTGCGCCGGCAGCAGTGCTGCCGTTATCCGTAAAAAAAGCCTTGGTCTTCTCAGCCACGGTGGGTTCCTGTACAAAACCCTTGGGCCACATGACCACGATAGTCAACCCTTCCTGGGGATTGAGGGCCCTGGTAGTAGTGAAAACGGCACGGCCATGATTGTCGCTGCCGGCAGTGAAATCCTTGCCCTTTTCACCGGAAAAGCCGGTGTAGGCCTCGGTCGAGAGTTCCTCGGCCCCGGGCGGAAGTTCCACCGTGGCAGTGACCGTATCAATGGGGAACTCCCATGCGTTGCCGGTCACGTTCCAGTACAGCTCGTCGTGATTCTTGAAAAAGCCGAGCTGCCGGTCAGTGCGGTAGGTCAGCACATAGGTATATTCCCCAGGCTCAAGGGTGACATTCTTGCTGCCCATATACACCCGTACGCCGTTACTCTTGTCCTCTGTCCACCAAGGTTCGGGCTTGCCATCCTTCAGGGCGGCCTGGACCTCGAAGGCTACCTTCATCGTGTTTCCGTATTCGTCCTTGTAGTGGGTGGGAAAATCGCGGTAGATGCCATGCTGGATCTTGTCGCCCTCACAGATAACCTTGATGGTCTCGGTCACGGTCATATCCCCGGCAGGCTTGACCTTTATGAAGGAATCATAGCTGAGGATACGCTCTCCTCCCTGTGCAAACACGAGCCGGGGAAAGAGAACAAGGAGGATGAGCAGAATCTTTTTCATTTTTGACCCTCCATACTGATCTGCGGAGCCTGACGGTCATCGTCATCGTCAATGGCGAAAAATTCCGCCTGAACAAAGGTGAACAGCTTGGCCACCATATTACTGGGAAAGGATTCGACGGCAATATTGAGGTTTCGCACCGTGCCGTTGTAGTAGCGTCGTGCCATTTGGAGCTGGTCTTCAATATCGGTGAGTTCCTTCTGGAGCTCCAGGAAATTCTGGCTGGCCTTCAAGTCCGGATAGCCCTCCGCCACGGCCATGAGACTGCCCAGGGACTTGGACAGTGCTGTCTCTATCTCGCCCTTTTCGCCGACTTTTTGGGTCTGAAGGCTCTTGGACCTCAGGTCGGCAATCTCGAAAAGCAGTTTCCGTTCGTGCCCCATGTAGCCCTTGACCGTCTCGACCAGGTTCGGAATGAGTGTGGCGCGACGCATGAGCTGTACATCAATGCCGCTCCATCCCTCCTTGACCATGTTGCGCAGCGTGACCAGCCTGTTGTAGACCAGGGCCGTACCAGCCAGGGAAGCAAGAACGATTACTGCTGCAAAATAGAGCGCCATGCACAGTTCCTTTCGCCAGGTAACATCACGGTTTATTGAATCCTGTTTCCGGGGATTCAGGAAATTTTAGTATAACAGAGGCAGACCTTCCTGCCATTGTCACGACCACTGCTGCTTACAAAAAGGGCGGGTCTCAAACCCGCCCTTTACCTCAGCAATCGATTGAGTTCCGTACACCATTGGGAAGGATCGGAGCTTGACTCGGGGCCTGTCACATAGGTTTCCCAGAAACAGTCCTGGACACTGAGCCGCGTAGCTTCGTTGCCCGTGGAGTATTATCCGGATTTTTCTGTTTGCGTTAAGGATAGTAACGCTATCGTGAAGCGTTTTCAATGGATTAATCTGAACAATAGTCGTTTTGACAGGAACTGCTCATATTTTCGACCTCATCCAACGGAGATCGAGAACAGCGCCTTCTTTCAACACCACACTGGTACCGAAAGGTTTTCCTTCGCGGTTCAGCATGTGCACAAGCCACTCGACATCGGCCTTGTTTTCTCCCGCAGATCAATTCGGGGGGATCCCGCTCGCTCCAGGCCGCAGGAGCACACGATGACCCGGCCCTTCCCCGGCACCTCGACCACAGCCGGGGCCTCGGCCGACTTTAGATCGGGACCGGCTCCCGCTGTTTTAATTCCCGCTTTTTCCAGAGTCCGCAGCGTTTCCCCCAGCCCGTCATAGCCCCAGTCAAGGACATGATTATTCGCCAGGGAACAGACGTCGATGCCGGCAGTCGTGAGACAGGGGATATTCGCCTGGTTCATCCGGTAATTGATCCCCTTACCCTTCCAGTAACCATCGCTTGTGGTGATGCTGGTCTCCAGGTTGATTATCCGCGCATCCGGCGAAAACTGCTCCAGTTCACCAATGGCGTCACCCCAGATGTAGGAATATCCAACCGGTCCCGAAATAAGCCCGTTCCGCTCCTCGGCCAGTTCCACGTAGATCTTTGCGTTCTTTACATACGACTCGTGGACATGCGGGTCGCCGGGATGGGGCAGGACCTGATCGACACCTCTGCCCGTCATGACGTCGCCACAAAGAAATAGGGTAATTTCCTGTTTGGAAGGAGTTTCTCTCATAGTAGAAATATACCAGAGAAAAGGTAATGAGGGGAGACAGTGGGGCCATTCCGCAACCGCTATTTCTCAATCCGACACTAACCAAGGGGAAGGCTCCGCTTTTCTTTACGAAATAAGCAAATATTCCCGTTTTCCGGGAAGCCCTTTATCTTCCCTTGTCTTTCAAAGTACCGCCAGAAAGTTTCATCCAGTTCTCATCGGCCTTTTTGATGTTGCCGGGAATGTCTTTGATCCATTTTTCATATGCTGACACGCTGCAATTCAGGTAGAGCTTCCCGTCAACGATCCTCCATACTTCCGGATTGGTCAGGGCTTTCCGTGACTCCGTCATGGCCCAGGCACAATAACCGTCAAATTGAGGGGCGTACTTCTCCGGACTGGCCGCAAACATTTCCCTGTTCTCAGCGGACAGAAAATACCATGTCATGGCATGCCACTGGAAGGAATATGACTCGCTGCCTTTCAGGGCCTTACCGTCCTTGAAATATGCGACGGTATCATATCCCTTTATGGCGACAGTGCCTACCGGTGACTCTCCGGCTGCTATGCAGCCGAATCCGGTCAAGAGCACTAATGCAAACGAGAAACACACTATAATCCGGATTGCTGAATTCGGCGATTTCATATCGATCTGTCTCCCTGTCTCAAGTATTCACCAACGGTTGCGAGCAGAGTGGATTTGCCGCCGTAGCACGTGGTCGAAAAACTGTGCTTCACTCAAGAAGGCACATAACGCACCGGGGTCCTCACCTCTTTTCCGGGAGGTAATGGAATTAAAAGAAAGTATACCTGAAATAAGGTAGACATGGGTTCTTTTGAGGTAGGCATGCAGGTGCAACCTCCAGCAAGACCTATTAAAATAATCAGTATTTCAAATAGTTACAGCAGAGCAACTTTTGGCACACCTGATGCTGAATTGAAAATAAGGAAGCACAAAAAACTCGGAGGTCGAAAAATGAAAAGGATACTTTCCACCATAATTGCGTCCCTTGTGGCCATTGCATTCGCAGGAATCGCCTTTGCGGCTGAACCTGCCATGACGCCTGGTCATCCCGAAGCTGCTGTCAAAACAACACCGGCTACTCCAGCTAAACCAGAAACCTACAAAACCGTGAAACCTGGAGCTGCAAAGAAATCAACTGCCAGGAAGCACCACAAAAAACACACCAGGAAGCACAAGACCTGCAAACCTGCAGCAAAGAAATCTGAAGCTCCTGCTTCTGCACCGGTAACCAAGTAGCATTTACCTGAAACCGATCCACAAAGAAGCCGCAGCTTTCACAGTGCGGTTTTTTTGTGGATCGGAGGCATGTTGAAAATCCGTAAGAATAAAAGGGGCAGATTCCGGAACTCCCATCAGATTGAGATCCTCGAACTCGCAAGTGGAATTCACTGAATCTTTCAGTTACAGAAACCTGCCAGGTTTTCAAAACCTGACAGGTCTTGCCTATACTTCAGCCATCCTTCTCAGCCCCTCGGCGATACAAATGAAAGACGCACGTCATATTGTAACGCAGGCCGGGATTTCAATAAAAAGAGTACGTCCCGCTTTTAAATGGCACACTTGCCAGTCCCGACGATATCTTCCACGCTCCGTTTTCCCTCACCAGAGTAAAAGCAAAGCGAAATAGAGTCGTTGTCATCTCCCCTTCGCTATTGTAACTGAGCGGAAGTTCCAAGAGAATGCTCGCCAGATCCGCCCCGGCTTCGACGTGGCGTTGACGGATCTCCCCAAGGGTAATGTTGTCCATCATGGAGAAGTCTCGACGATAGGCGTTCGCCAACTCTTTCCGGTCAGTAATGATCTCGTCGTCATTAGTTCCGAGCAGCAGCAAGGGTGTCGTTGCAAAAAATTCCAAGCACCCTTCCAGGTCTTTTTTTGCGTATGCGTCCAGGTATCTTTGAACTGTCTCGATCACCATCAGCTTCTCATCCGCCATTTTCCCCTCCTGATACTGTATTGTTGCGTAGTTATCAAACTTACACCCTCAGTATGCTGATTCCATCCGTTACAGAAACCTGAAAAGTTTTAGAAACCTGGTTTGTGTTTGGTTTGTTTGGGTTCGTTGTTGCCACGAAAAATGAAAAGGATACTTTCCACCATAATTGCGTCCCTTGTGGCCATTGCATTCGCAGGAATCGCCTTTGCGGCTGAACCTGCCATGACGCCTGGTCATCCCGAAGCTGCTGTCAAAACAACACCGGCTACTCCAGCTAAACCAGATACCTACAAAACCGTGAAACCTGGAGCTGCAAAGAAATCAACTGCCAGGAAGCACCACAAAAAACACACCAGGAAGCACAAGACCTGTAAACCTGCAGCAAAGAAATCTGAAGCTCCTGCTTCTGCACCGGTAACCAAGTAGCATTTCCTGAAACCGATCCACAAAGAAGCCGCAGCTTTCACAGTGCGGTTTTTTTGTGGATCGGAGGCATGTTGAAAATCCTCAAGAATAAAAGGGACAGATTCCGGAACTCCCGTCAGATTGAGATCCTCGAACTCGCAAGTGGAATTCACTGAATCTTTCAGTTACAGAAACCTGCCAGGTTTTCAAAACCTGACAGGTCTTGCCTATACTTCAGCCATCCTTCTCAGCCCCTCGGCGATACAAATGAAAGACGCACGTCATATTGTAACGCAGGCCGGGATTTCAATAAAAAGAGTACGTCCCGCTTTTAAATGGCACACTTGCCAGTCCCGACGATATCTTCCACGCTCCGTTTTCCCTCACCAGAGTAAAAGCAAAGCGAAATAGAGTCGTTGTCATCTCCCCTTCGCTATTGTAACTGAGCGGAAGTTCCAAGAGAATGCTCGCCAGATCCGCCCCGGCTTCGACGTGGCGTTGACGGACCTCCCCAAGGGTAATGTTGTCCATCATGGAGAAGTCTCGACGATAGGCGTTCGCCAACTCTTTCCGGTCAGTAATGATCTCGTCGTCATTGGTTCCGAGCAGCAGCAAGGGTGTCGTTGCAAAAAATTCCAAGCACCCTTCCAGGTCTTTTTTTGCGTATGCGTCCAGGTATCTTTGAACTGTCTCGATCACCATCAGCTTCTCATCCGCCATTTTCCCCTCCTGATACTGTATTGTTGCGTAGTTATCAAACTTACACCCTCAGTATGCTGATTCCATCCGTTACAGAAACCTGAAAAGTTTTAGAAACCTGGCAGGTCTACTTTATGCGTCACCTTTCCTTCTTAGGCCATATGCAATACAAAGGGCAACCCACGCCAAGTTGCAAAGTTTACCGTAACGTCCCCCATCGCCCCACAAGACCCCTCTATTTCGCTGCTTTTCGTTGTTTCCTGGATACAGACAATTGATTTCTTGAAACCATTTGGTTTCGCGTTAGAACTCTGCATTTTCCGGAGTTCATGCCGCAAAATTCCAGCGGGAACGAAACTAAATCAAAGCCTACACGTTGAGAAGCAGTTATTGCCGAAGCAACAGATAGTGGTTCCGGACGCCAAACAGTCAGTTGCATATACCCTTCTTTTTTATCTGGAGCTGTGCCGACTACACCAATGATATCCTCCGTTGATACGGCCTTTCCTGCAAAAATACTTTTATGAATTTTCCCAAGATGCCCGTATGTTGCAATTGTTGAGTCGTCATGAAGTATGTCGATTTTGTCTTCTCTTACGAGAACCACCGTTCCTTTCCTTGCGGCAAGTACCGGGGTGCCTGCAGGAACTGCGAAAATGACGGAATAACGAGCATATGCTGAAGTTGTGGTAGTAGTGTTCACGCTGGCATATGCTTTTACGTTTGCTCTAAAGGGGAATTGGTAATGCTCCGGGCAGTGGTGATTCGCTGTATAGTCACCAATGCTCCATGAGTATTCGGTCCTGAAGTAACAACCTTCATTCTTCAGCTTAGGGCCAATACGCACCAAAGCTTTGTCAGAATTTGGTTTTACAACAACATTGAGCGGCAAAGTCTCGGCAGTTGATACATTGCTAGCCGATTCGGGGTCAATACCGATGCTGACAGACACCGGCGCATTACCATGATTAAATGCAGTTATGTCATAAACAGTACTATCAGAAGGCACTGAAAGATAGGATGGTGTCCCGGTATTCAGGTCGCGTACAGTGAAGTCATATTCTCCTGTCGTTTTGTTCTTGATTTTACTCGAACCAGAAACACTTTCCGCAGGTCGTAAAGGTGTTTGAGCCTTCGATAGCGATGTTTCAGAAGCAGATTTCGACTCAGGTTTTTGAGTTTCAAGTGATTCAGGTGTTATTGGCTGCACAGCTTTCGGCGCTTCCCCGAAATTCGCGACCCCCCCGCGGACTAGAAAATAGTTGCCTTTTGCAATATCCCCTCTTTTCTCCGCATGATCCATTGGCCACAAACTCTGCTCCTGTTTTGGCAGTTCCACACATCCGCAGACGATACATGCCGCGAGCAACGAGAGCCACCTGCCATACTTGATCGTGTAATCCACTATTTTCATAAGCTCCCTCATACTCAACATCAGATCGGAATAAATGCCGTTACCAGCGACTGAATGACATTCTTGATCGTCCGGTTGGACCTGTCTGCCATAATCTGGGCCATCATATCCTGGGCATTGATCATCTTTCCGAACAATCGTTCAAAACTCACGTCTATTTTGCCCCCTTCGTCTAAACTCTGGAGAAACAACGTGTTGTTGCTATCGTGTTTGGTACGGATCAGCCACGAGGCCAGCTCGATATTCCGGGCACTGTTATAGAGTTTCTGCGCATCGAGCATGTTGTAAAAGTACACCTTCCTGTGCCCGTCATAGGAATTCAGCACCATTGTCTCCAGGCCGGCAACAAATGCCTTGACCCTGTCCCCGTGAAATTCCTCATCAAAGGCAAGGCGAATACAGTCGATACTTGTCTTCCCCTCAACACTCGGAAATGGATCGGCAGAAAGGGCCGCTACTGCAACTTCCAGGGACTTATTTCCTTCCTTTTTCCATTCCCGGGGATTGCGCTTGTACAACTTGACCGCCAGTTCCCTGAGGGCCTCAAAGACAACCCGCTGATGTGTTTCCGTCACCAGATCTATATCATTCTTCACCAGGCAGCTCACTTCAAAGCTCTGCCTCTTTACATTCTGGCCACTACTGGCACAGCCAGCCAGGATCAGGATAGAAACAATGCCAGAAATAACCGAAAACAAGTTTCTTTTATTTAATCTCACAACCACCTCCGTTATGAGAGAAGCGCATTCAGGGAACCTAAGGGGACAGGAGATATATTCTGTGACATGCCACATTTCCAACTGTAGGGGCGGGTTTTTAACCCGCCCTTGATTCTAATTCTGTTTGTCCAGGTATTTGGCGTCTATCCTGGGCAAGGTCTTCTGCTTTATAGTGGCCGACGTATAGTCGTAGCTCCCATAGACCTCGCCGTAGATGGTGACAGTATCATTGATAAAGCTATCAGTTTTGCCTTGGTAGGTAACGTACACGGGAAGCAATCCGCTGGGTAGGACATGACTATCGTCTGTAACCGTTATGATTAGTCCCGTAGGGGTATTGCCGATACTGGTTTTTTGAGGGAAATCCATTACCAGTACCTTGCCGGTATAGGTCACTTTCTGTCCTTTGTACTTGTTGGGATTACCGGTTAGATCAGCAACGGTTAGGTGTCGGCAGGCAGCCTTGTAATCAGCCTCGGGATTAGTTTTCGAAGCCTTGCCCATTTTGGGCTTAATTTCAGCCGCATCAGCAGTAACCACTACGAGACAGCAGAGAAACACAGCGAACAACACGCAAACTCTCTTAGTCATTCTTTTCATGACAACCTCCTTTTCGAATAATTGATTTCATGACAGTCCGTTTTTGACGGATTAAAATAATGCAGGAGAAAACAGTGTCAGAGCGGGTATTGCCGCATCGACAGTCTTTCGCCACTTGGTTGAACCTTTATTCCACTTAATCCTTCTTTATTTGCAATTTGGCAAAAGATTCGAACAAACTGTGGGCCTTTCCGTAGTTACCCATTGATACCTGGTTTTCATCCGGAAACGGTCTTTTTTCGCCCTGTCTGTGTCAATCATCGGTTTTGTTTGTGCGACGTACAGTAGTACGTCTCCGCACAATCCCTTGATTTCCTTGTCAGGACAAAAAAATCCTCGTTCCCAAATTGAAAACCGCTAGTTTCACATCCGGGGTTTCCGGATGAAAACTACCTACTACCCTAATACATGAGGTACTGTAGTCCGGGAGCGGTAGATATTTTAGCCGGACCTTTCAGTTTCACCCGACGAATTTGCTTTTCTACATAGGCATTTAATGCTTCTGACGATTCAGGAAGTAATTTCTTGGCGGTTTCGTAAGCGGTAATGGCATCTGTAGCAAGTCCAACCCGCTCACAAGAGACGGCGTACTTGAAATGTACCACAAAGTTGTCCGGAAACATCTTTGTTGCCGCACGTAACTTTACATGTGCAGAGTTGATGTCAGCCATTTTCAATTCATTTTTTACCTCCTTAAGGCGGTTGCCAAGCTCCTTGTTCAGCATGCCACGTTCAGCAGATTTTTCGAGAAAAGAATATTCAAACTCACCGCGGCGTTTTCCCCAAAAATATGACAGTAACAGTACTTGACAGATAAAAAAGAACACCCAGGGGAAGCTTAGATAACACCAGGAAGGGAATTCTATTGACGGCCTGAAGAAGTATCCACCGAAAGTCTTCAACGCAAAAAACCCCATTAATAATCCCGTCGCAAATGCCAAGAAGGAATTTGTGATCCAAAAATACATGTAGTGGAAAATCGGAACTTTCATGGCACTCTTCGGCATACGGTTTGAGCGCTGAGCTGAAAACTTTTTGGGACGATCCAGCCGCGAGTTGGAACCTCATTTAGTGAAATGTGTAACCCTGACCCGCTATCTCCTGATGCCGGTTGGTGAGAAATCCAAGTCGGAACAGGGGAGCTGCAAAGCGATTCATACAAAAATAAACGATACAAAATCGTCCGGCACCATTTTGCCTATTGACGGACGGGGGCCTTCTAAGGGTTGGGCTACAGCACTTTCATGCCGACTCTGTCCCAGCGAACCGAAAGAGTCTCCTTGTCCCACGACCAATAAATGTCTTTCACGGTTCCTTTTACTTTATCCCCTCGAACAATCCCCCAAAACCGGCTATCGTAGGATCTGTCCCGATTGTCCCCCATAACGAAGTATGTTCCAACCGGAACGATTTGAGGACCAAAGTTGTCACGAGGGTTTTGACTTGCTGGGATCATGTCTGCTTCTTTATGGGCAATGTACGGCTCTTTTACGGCAATCCCATTCACGTACAACTGCTTGTCCCTGATTTCGACCGTATCACCTCCAGTCGCTACAACTCGCTTGATAAAATCCTTGGACGAATCTTCTGGGTACTCGAAAACGATAATGGCCCCTTTTTGCGGACTTCTAGCAGCCTGACTCCGGTCGAGAAGGATATGATCTCCTATCAATAAAGTTGGTTCCATACTGGCTGATGGTAGTTTATACGCTTTAACGACACTGGATTTAAGTATTGCTGAAGTCGAAATATTCACCATCACAGCCAGTAAAAATACGCCAGCGTATGCAATGGCTCTGTTGAATTTCTTGGGCAGATAATTGTCTTTGTAGCGATTTGCCGTTCTGACCGCATCAATTAAAGCTATCACGTAATAGGCTGTACTAAAAAGCGCAATGGAAACGAGGCATATGCGAACAAACTCACTGTGCAAGCACAGTATCAATCCTGGAATTACGAGCATCGGGAGAAGGTAGAAGACTAATGCCTTGAGGATTTCTCCGTTGTACATCTGACCAAGACCAGGTTGGGTCAGGCTCAATAGTCCAGCAATCCACGGTTTTCTTGGCTTGTTCTCCATTCGTGTTATTCCTTTCAGTACAACGGCTCACGGCGTGACCTGACCGGCGCTCTATTGCCGGGACAGAGTCGCGCCGAGTGTTATGCTTTGCAGACGCCGGGATTCAAACACCCACAATCTTTTTCCAAAAGTCGGTAGTCGAGCATAGCTATCGCATTGGTTCATACCAAATAGCAAGAGCCACATAAATATGGGGGCAAAGATTCGAGAAAACAGATATAGGAGTTGTCGAGAGTATGAAATACCCCCATCAGTACTACCATAATCGTTGTTGTGACTAACATCCTGGCAGGAAAATCTGACGTTACGCTTCCAGCGATTACTTGGCTGAACCCCAATCTGACCATACCAACAGGGACTAAGATTTCGGGGAGTTTGTCACTAATCGAAAAATACCACCACGGAATGTGACTTTATTGTCAGTACTTACTATGCTGGTTGCTCTTTCTGAGAGTATATGAGTCCTTCATTGCCGTCAATTTTATGCAATAAGAAATTGACGTAAGCTTCAGACTCTTTCATCCGGATGTGAATATCTCTACCAACTCTGGGATAGGAAACATCGTTTCCTGTCGACCAATGAAATAGTCGGTCGGGACCTGTGTCATTTTCTTGGTTGGTAAACTGAATCATCAGGATTTCAACTATTCCGTCAAAAAAACGCTATATTCTACCTTTTTACCATAGTTGGCCAAGACCTGATACTGCTTCAACTTTCTCATTCCATGCAGCCAAAGTGGGAGAGCGCAGCGGAGGAGTTAACCGTTCAAGTCAACCAAAATCCCACGAAAATGAACAACGGCAAGTGGCTCACAGTAATTTCCCATTTGATGGAATAGCAATTATCGTAAGCGGCGAAGAATGTTTTCTGTTTTTATTCATCCATCATTTTTTCCTAAAGGTGTCGCGTTATTGAACAACCAGACAAGGTTGCATTTATACGTGGCAACATCCATCCCTCTGTAAACTTCCCCGAAAAAACCAACACAGCGAACCAATCTCATAACAGCAGATTTGCAACAACTTTCATACTGGCCAATATTCCAAATGGAATGTTGGCCAGTTAACTGTTCAACAAACCACTAAACACTTCCAAATATAATTTTACAAACACTAATATATGCTAATTATTTTTCGTGTAAAGAATAAGTTACAATATCTCGAGCCCAAAAAATCGTTTGTGCCCATTTTTCAGAAACCGAAGAGGCCGTGTTATCTAACAATAAAATATCTACCCCCTGCCCTCACATAATTGAGCCATCAGCCCCGCTGTGGAAGAACACGGAAAGCATGGTATGATTTTCTAACCAGCCTGTATTTCAGTATTTTTACAGGCTCTTAGAGCAATCAACCAAAAAGGAGACCCTCCCCATGCCCGAAGAAGTAGTTCTGCTCAGCGGAGTGCGCACGGCAATCGGCAAATTCGGTGGCGCACTGAAAGATGTTTCCGCCTGTCAGTTGGGCGCGGTGGTGGTCAGGGAAGCAATTGCCCGGGCCTGCATTTCCCCGGACGAGGTTCAGGAGGTCATCATGGGCAACGTGCTCTCCGCCGGTCTGGGCCAGAATCCTGCCCGGCAGGCGGCCGTCCTGGGTGGCGTTCCTGTCAGCGCAGGCGCTTTTACCGTAAACAAGGTCTGTGGTTCCGGCCTGAAGGCGGTAATGATCGCAGCCCAGAGCATCCGGGCGGGCGACGCAGACCTGATCGTTGCCGGAGGCATGGAGAACATGAGCGCCGCGCCTCATCTGCTGCGAGAGCTGCGCTGGGGGGTAAAAACGGGGGCAGCACAGGTTCAGGATGCACTGTTGCGCGATGGACTAATGGATGCCTACCATCACTATCACATGGGAATCACCGGCGAAATGGTTGGAAAGAAATACTGCATTACCCGGGCTGATGCTGACGAGTTTGCCCTGGAAAGCCTGCAGCGTGCGTTGATTGCCGAGCGAAACGGACTGTTTGAACGGGAGATCACTGCTATCGAGATAAATGGGCTTGGTTTTACCCGGGATGAATGTCTTCGCAAGGACTCCTCCCGGGAAAAACTGGCTTCCCTGGAACCTGTGTTCATTCAAGACGGCATCCTCACCGCAGGCAACAGCTCCAAGCTCTCCGACGGCGCTGCCGCACTGGTGGTGGCTTCGGCAAGCAAGGCCGCCAGGCTGGGGATAAAGCCTTTGGCGAAGATCAGCGGCTATGCCGTGAGCGGCATGGAACCGGAAGATGTCATGGAGGCGCCGGTTCCGGCCGTGCGTAAACTGTTCCGCAACACCGGCCTCACCATGGCGGATATCGACCTGGTGGAGCACAACGAGGCCTATGCGTCTGCGTCCCTTGCCGTTGCCCGTGAGCTTGCCATCGACAGGAACAAGTTGAACGTTAACGGCGGCGCCATCGCCCTCGGTCATCCGATCGGCTGCAGCGGTGCCCGGATCCTGGTGACCCTGCTCTATGCCCTGATGAACCGGGGACACACCAGGGGGCTAGCCACCCTCTGCTTGGGAGGCGGCAACGGCCTGGCACTGATCATCGAAAGAGGGTAACCAATCATGTACCATAGTGAACTAAAAAACTGCATCGCCCTGCTCTTTCCGGAGGCAGGCAGCTACGATACTCTTCTGGCTTCGCTCGCTGATGTTATCAAGCGGGAAATCCGCCCCGGTGCCGCCGCCATAGACAGGGAGGAGATGTATCCCCGGGAAAACCTGCGCAAACTTTCCGAACTGGGAGTACCGGCACTGCCGTTCCCCAAGGAGATGGGTGGCGGTGGCCTGCCCTACCCGGTCTTCGTGGCAATAATGGAGATTCTGGCGGCAGGCTGCGCCAACACGGCCCTGCAGCTGTCCATCCAGGCCATGGTCTGCGAAGGCATCCTCCTCTATGGCAACGAGTCTCAGAAAGAGCTGTTCCTGCGGCAAAAAGGCCTGCTAGGGGGCACCAGCCTGGCCGCCTTCGCCCTCACCGAACCGAGCTGCGGCTCCGATGCCAAGGCGATTAAAACCGAAGCTCGCCTGTCAGGCGAAAACTACCTGTTGAACGGCATCAAGACCCTTATCACCAGCCCGGGAGAGGCAGATTTCATCATTTTGTTCGCCGTGGCAGAACAGGGCATCTCGGCCTTTATCGTTCCGAGAGCGGCCCCGGGATTCCAGATCATCAAGGTACTTCCGAAACTGGGCTGCAAAGGACATGCGCTTTCGACGATCCGCCTGAAAAACTGCCTGGTGCCTGCAGCCAACCTGCTGGGAGCAGCGGGCAAGGGACTCGAGTACGGCAAACACTTCCTCAACTGCGGCAGGATCACCATTGCCGCGCTGGGCGTGGGCATTGCCCAGGCCGCCCTGGATAAAGCGCTCGCCTACAGCAAGCGGCGCAAGGCCTTCGGTTCCAGCATCTCGGAGTTCCAGCTGGTGCAGGAAAAGCTTGCTGATATGGTCACGGAAATCCAGGCCGCGCGGCTCCTGACCTTACAGGCGGCCCAGCTCAAGGAGCGGGGCATGGATTACACCGTCGCTGCTGCCAAGGCCAAACTGTTTTCCTCCGAAATGGCCCAGCGGGTCTGCGACAAGGCCATCCAGATCCACGGCGGCTATGGCTATATCGATGGCAGCGACGTTCACCGGCACTGGCGTGACGCGCGCATGCTCAGCATCGGCGAAGGCACTTCCGATATGCTCCGGCTACTGATTGCCCATCTTGCCTTGAAAGAGGGCAGCTAACCGACTGGTATTAAAGAGGGCGACTCAGGAGGAAAAAAGCGTGAACATCGACAAAATCATGGTGGTGGGCGCCGGGACCATGGGCAGCGGCATTGCCCAGACCGCGGCAGGGTGCGGCTGCACGGTAGTTCTGGCAGACATCGATGAACAGCGGGCCGTTGCGGCCATCGAACTGATCCGGAAGAGGCTGGAACGGCGCGTGGCAAAGGGAACGCTCTCCAATGAAGACAAGGAACTCCTGCTTTTCCGTCTCACGACAACCTCCGGCCTGAAGGGCTGCGAAGAGGCCGAGCTGATTATCGAGGCGGCTTCGGAGAAGGAAACGGTCAAACAGGCAATCTTTCGCCAGCTCGATGCCCTGGCCCCTGCTGCAACCATCTTCGCCAGCAACACCTCAGCCATTTCCATTACCCGGCTGGCCGCGGCCACTAACAGATCGGACAGGTTCATCGGCATGCACTTCATGAACCCGGCCCACATCATGGAACTGGTGGAGGTCATCCCCGGACTGCGGACCGCTCCGGAAGTCATTGCAACCATCTGTGCCCTGTGCGAGAGAATGGGCAAAAAACCGGTGGTCGTGGCCGATGCCCCGGGCTTCGTCGCCAACCGCCTGCTCATGCCGGCCATCAACGAGGCTATCCAGACCCTGCTGGAGGGCGTCGCCTCCCGTGAAGATATCGATCTCGTCATGAAACTCGGCGCTGGCCAGCCCATGGGGCCGCTGGAACTGGCCGATTTCATCGGGCTGGACGTCTGCCTGGAAATACTGGAAACGCTGCATCGGGAGCTGGGGGAAAAGTTCCGCCCCTGCCCGCTGCTGCGAACAATGGTCGAGGGCGGCAAACTGGGGAGAAAAAACGGCGAGGGATTCTATGACTACTGATGAACTGCTGAAAGTGGAAAGAAAGGATCGGGTCGGCCTGATCACCCTGAACCGCGGTGCTGCCCGGAATGCACTCACGGCAGTCATGCTGGAGCGACTGGATGCCGCCCTGCGTGACTGTGAGGAAGATCGGGAGACACGCGTGGTCATCATCACCGGAGGCGCACATTTCTGTGCCGGCGGCGACCTGCGCGAACTGGGGCGGATGACCCCTGGCCAGGCAGAGGAATTCTCCCGGCTCGGCCAGGCTGTTTTCCGACGCATCGAAGCCCTTTCCAAGGTCGTGATCGCCGCGGTGACCGGCAACGCACTGGGCGGCGGCTGCGAACTGGCCCTGGCCTGCGACATCCGACTGGCGGGAGAAAGCGCCCGCTTCGGCCTGCCCGAGGTCAACCTGGGCCTGATCCCCGGCTTTGGCGGCACCCAGCGGTTGACCGCTCTGGTGGGACCCGGCAGGGCAAAGGAGATGATCTTCACCGGCAGGATCATCGACGCGCGGGAAGCGGCTGCCATCGGTCTGGCACATGAGGTGGTCAGCGACCGCGACCTGCCGGAGCGGGCGGCAGAACTCGCCGCGCTTCTTGCCGTAAAAAGCCCCATGGCACTTACAACCGCAAAAAGACTCTTGCTGGAAACGTCGCGACTCGACCAGGGCCTGGCCCTGGAAGTAACGGCCTTTCGCAACTGTTTCGACTCAGAGGATCGCAAAGAGGGCATCGCCGCTTTTCTTGAAAAGCGTCAGCCGGTCTTCTGACCAGCTTCCCGTAGTTACTCAACACCTCTTCAGCGACGAGGGAATAAAACGATACGAGGCAGAAAATATGGAACAAGCAGTTTATTTCGTCGATTCATCTGTTTGTTGGCAACATTCATGCTGCTGCTCGCCTGTGCACCAGGGGCGAACGCCGCAGATATTGCCAGGTCCACCCTTAAAAACGGCCTGCGCGTGGTGATTATTCGCAACACGCTGGCGCCGGTAGTCTCCGTCCAGATCAACTACCTGGCAGGTTCCGACGAAGCCCCTCCCGGTTTTCCGGGCATGGCACACGCCCAGGAACACATGATGTTCCGCGGCAGCCCAGGATTGTCAGCCGATCAGCTTGCCGCTCTGATTGCAGCCCTGGGCGGTGAATTCAATGCTGATACACAACAGACGGTGACCCAGTATTTTCAAACCGTGCCGGCCGACACCCTGGATGTCGCGCTGAATATCGAGGCCGTGCGCATGCGCGGCATCCTGGACTCGCAGGCACTGTGGAAAAAAGAACGGGGGGCCATCGAGCAGGAAGTGGTTCGTGATCTGTCGAACCCCGAATATATACTCGAAACCAGGCTGCTTGCCACGCTTTTTGCCGGGACACCCTACGAACATGACGCCCTGGGCACCCTGCAATCCTTCGACAAGACAACCGGAAAGGATCTCAAGAAATTTCATACAGATTGGTATGCGCCGAACAATGCCGTTCTGATTATTGTCGGAGATGTCAATCCCGCTAGTACCATGGCAACCGTCAGACGCCTGTTCGAACCCATACCGTCCCGTCATCTGCCTAACCGTCCGGAATTCCGGTTTAAGCCGCTTACATCCGAATCCATTGAAATGGAAACGGATTTGCCGTATGGGCTCGCCATCGTCGCCTACCGCCTTCCCGGGTATCAAAATCCCGATTTCGCTGCCGGTCAGGTTCTGTCCGATGTGCTGTCCAGTCAGCGCGGTGACCTGTACGCACTGGTGCCGGAAGGCAAGGCGCTTTCTGCCGGATTCGACGATATTCCGCTGCCCCGGGCGGCGGCTGGCTATGCCTCGGCTGCCTTTCCGAAAGGAGATGACGGCAAGGCCCTGGTGGGCATGGTGAAAAGCATTATCGCTGATTACCTGAAGAAGGGCGTACCGCCGGAACTTGTTGAAACAGCCAAAAGACGTGAAATCGCCGCAGGGCAATTTCGCCAGAATTCCATATCCGGCCTGGCAGATGCGTGGTCCCAGGCACTTGCCGTCGAGGGGCGCCAATCACCGGACGAAGACATAGAGGCAATCCGCAAAGTCACTGTTGCAGACGTCAATCGTGTCGCCCGGGAATACCTGGTCAACGAAACAGCCGTTACCGCAATTTTAACGCCCAAGCCATCGGGCAAACCGGTCGCCACATCGACCTCCCGCGGCAAGGAGTCGTTTGCCCCGCAGCGAACAAAACCTGCAAAACTGCCCGCATGGGCAAAGCGGGCACTGGCTGAACCATCCGTACTTCCATCAAGCAAAGGACGCTCGGTTTACCGGCTTGCCAACGGTCTTCGGCTCATCATCCAGCCCACGGGCATAAGCAAAACCGTCAGCATCTACGGACAAATCAAAAACAGGCCGGAACTGGAGCAAGCAAAGGGCAAGGAAGGGGTAGCCGAGGTCCTTGACGGATTATTCTCCTATGGGACGACCACTCTCGACCGCTTGCAGTTTCAAAAAGCGCTTGACGACATAGCGGCGGATGAATCCGCAGGAACGAGCTTCTCTCTTCAGGTTCTGCAGGAATATACTGAACGTGGAGTGCAACTGCTGGCGGATAATCTGCTGCAACCGGCCCTCCCGGAAAAAGCATTTACCGTGGTTCGCCAGGAAACGGCCCGGACTCTGGCAGGCAAGCTGCAAAGCCCGTCGTATCTCTCCCATCGAGCGATTCTTCAGGCCCTGTACCCCAAAGGTGACCCCACGCACCGCCAGGCCACACCGGAAACAGTTTCGGCGCTGACCCTGGACGACGTCAGGACCTATTACCGCAAGGTATTCAGGCCGGACCTGACCACCATCGTGGTCATCGGAGACATCTCACCCGAGAAAGCCAGAGCGCTGGTCGAAAAGTATTTCGGCAACTGGCGCGTTTCGGGCAGCAAACCTGGAACCGATCTGCCCAAGGTTCCCCGCAACAAAGCCGCAACCGTCAGAGTCCCTGATTCAAGCCGGATCCAGGACGAAGTGAGTCTTGTCGAAACACTGGGATTAACCCGTTTCCATCCCGACTATTACCCGCTGCAACTGGGCCTGCATGTCCTGTCCGGCGCCTTTTATGCCACAAGGCTTTATCATGACCTGCGTGAGCAGACCGGCCTGGTTTATACGGTCGATGCCTTCCTTCAGGCAAGCAGGACCCGCGCCATTTTTGGTGTTATGTACGGTTGCAATCCGGGCAATGTCTCGAAAGCACGGTCGGTGATCGAGCGCAACCTGGTTGAAATGCAACGAAAGACGGTATCACACGATGAGCTTCGCCAGGCCCGGACACTTCTCTTGCGGGGGCAGTTGCTTTCCCGGGCAAGCACGGCCGGTATCGCGCTGAACCTGCTCGATCTTTCCGTGGAAGGTCTGCCTCTGGACGAACCTGAAAGGGCAGCAAAGAAATACCGCAGCATCAGCGCGAAACAGATCAGATCCGCCTTTGCCAAATGGATACGGCCGACCGGTTTTGTCCAGGTAACACAGGGACCGAACCCGAAATAATAATGACAGGAGGAATTCAATGAACAAAAATCACCGGACTAAAATTGTACATTTTTCAATGCTGGCGATCCTCGCTACGATCCTGCTTTTCCTGCTGCTGGGATGCGAGAGCAGAAACAAGATTGAAGAAGTCGGCTTCCCACGGTCTTTCGCCGACTTGGCCGACAAGGTAAAACCTGCCGTGGTGAACATAAGCACAACCTCAATTGTAACTGTTCCAGGGAACCCTTTCAGGCAGTTTTTTGGCCCTGATGACGGGTCAATGAACAATTTATTCAAGAATTTTTTAGAAAATTCCCCTGATCGGAAAATGAAGCAGCAAAGCCTTGGTTCCGGTATCATTATCGACAAAGCCGGGTATATCATTACCAACAACCATGTGGTCGATAACGCGGAGGACATAAAAGTCAAACTTGCCGACGGAAGGGAATTCAAGGCAAAAGTTATCGGCAGAGACGCCAAAACAGACCTTGCACTGATCAAGATCACCTCGATATTTGAAAAACTTCCGGTTCTGATATTGGGCAATTCCGACAACATCAGGGTGGGAGACTGGGTGCTTGCCGTGGGAAATCCGTTCGGACTCGAGCAAACGGTGACCCAAGGGATAATCAGCGCCACCGGAAGGGTAATCGGCTCAGGCCCCTATGACGATTTTCTCCAGACAGACGCCCCCATCAACCCCGGCAACAGCGGCGGTCCCCTTGTCAATATGAAAGGCGAAGTCATCGGCATCAATACCGCCATTATCCCCAACGGGCAGGGTCTCGGTTTTGCCATACCCAGCAATATGGCTAAAACGATTACCGACCAGCTCCGGAAAAAAGGAAAAATTGTGCGCGGTTGGCTGGGAGTGGTTATCCAGACCGTTACCCCTGAAATCGCAGAATCGTTCGGTATGAAGGAGGCACAGGGGGCGCTGGTCAACGAGGTGACGTCTGGAGGGCCGGCGGACAAGGGGGGGATCAAACAGGGCGACATTATTATCAGCTTTAACGGTAAAAAGGTCAAAACAGCCAACGATCTTCCCTTCATGGTAGCCGAGACCCCGGTGGGCAAAACGGTATCAGTCACGGTGGTCAGAGGCGGTAAGGAGATGAATCTACAGGTCAGGATCGAGGAATTGACCGCGCAGAGAATCGCCGCAGAGTCGCAGTCCCCGGCTCAGACATTCGGCATGAAACTTGAGAACATCACGCCGCAATTGCAGCAGCAATTGGGAATCAACGATAAAACAGGTGTGGTGGTCGCAGACGTCGAGGCAGGGAGCATCGCAGATCAGGCAGGAATCAAGCCGGGGGATGTAATCAAAGAGACTAATCACCGGCCGGTCAAAGACCTGCGGGATTTCAGGTCAGCCATGGTGAAGTCCGGTGCAGGGCAACCGCTCCTGCTCCTGGTGAAAAGAGGGAAACAGGCTTTTTATGTGACAATGGAAAGCACGGATTAAAAAGTAGTTCCTTAACCTTCAGGTCCTGGCCTGGCATATTCAGGGCAGGGATGCACGGGTGTTGAATAACCACGTCAAATCCCTGAATCCGGATTCTGACATCGTCAGCATCGCAGCAAGAACAAAGGCGGCCAATTGGCCGCCTTTGTATTTATTGAAACTGTTTGAATTCTCCAAAATAATTCAGGATGATTACTTTTCGAAAATGACGCATAAGCTTTCTTCCGGGCAAATGCGAATTACTGCATCATGAGGGCAATAACCTGTTTGGCCAAGGGATGGATGACACTGTAACGCACTTCGGTGCCTGCACGTTTTCCCGAGATGATCCCCTTGTTCTTGAGAAGGGCGAGATGCATGGATACCGTTGCCTGGCGAAGGCCGAGGCATTCCCAGATATGTTTTACGTTGCACTCCTGGAAACAAAGCCCTGCCACGATCTTCAGTCGCATTGGATGACTGAGCATTTTAAAGACTTCAGCCTCGTTGACAAATTTTCTATTCTTATCAAACTCCATGGCCGTCCCCATTAATTAAGGTATTTTTTTATCTATTAATAATATTAGAGTTGATTTTTGTCAACTGAACATTTTAAGCAAGTCTTTCTGTATCTACTTTTGTGGGATAGTTTCCCTAAATGTAAGCTGTTGAGTGCCACCACATCGATATCTTAAAAATGTGCCGGCAACACCCAAGGATTTCAATAGCCAGAAATACAGGAACAGTTTACTGTGAGTTAATTGTGTATCCTTGACAAGTGGCAAGGTATCTCTGAATTCCTGGCGCTGATTATGCCCTGCTTTCGATGATCTCTTTTGTAGAAATTACTTTGGCATAAGGAGCAGACAAAGCCGCCATGAAGGATGCATGTACGTCTGATGCCTTTATGGTCTTGCCTTTGAAAATAAGGTCTTTTGTGGCACAGGCATCTTCGGCAAGTATACAGTCATAGCCAAGATCAAAAGCAGCACGAGTTGTCGCGTCTATGCACATGTGGCTCATTGCGCCACAGATAACAAGAATGTCTGTTTTTTCTTTTTTCAGTATTTCCAATAGAGAAGTGCCGCGGAAGCTATTTGGAAAGTTTTTTACGATAACGGTTTCATGTACTTCGGGAGCTACCATGTGATGTATTTTTGCTCCGTCAGTTTCAGGCAGGAAAAACGTCGCGCCGGGGCGAGCGGCTATGTGCTGGATATGGATGACAGGTAATTTTGACTTTCTGAATTCTTTCAAAAGAACCTGTGCATTTGCTGCAGCGTCTTCGATGGCAACAAGTTCCATGGCACCGCCGGGAAAATAATCATTTTGAAGATCAACCAGCATCAGACAGGTGTTCATGGTAGCTCCTTATAGTTTTATGGCTTAGCGGGCCAGCCATTGACCTGACGGAGTTTCCGGATGGAAACTAAGTAATTGTCAGGCCTCGAGCTCTGTCCCGACATTACCGAAAAAGAACCGCTCACCGAGTCGCGCACAGAGCTGCGCTGACCTGGGCAGACCGGTGCAGTGGGAAACACCGATCTTCTCAATCTGATAGTGATCAAGTACTTTGAGCGTTTCTTCGAACTGCTCGGCACCGGCAAAGCCGAGATGGGTGCCGCCGACCACGGCGTAAATACTCTTGCCGGCAAACTTCTCCGTGACATACTCGATAATATTGACGAGTCCGGCATGGGCGCAGCCGAGCACCACCAGCAGGCCCTTGGGTGAATCAACCACCAGGGAAAGATCGTCCGCCACCGGATCGGGTTGCAGAATCTCTCCTTTTGGTGTGACCGCCAGTTGCCGACTGTCACCCAGTTCAAAGGCATTGCGGCGCGGGATCTCGCCGGTCAGATAGACACCCTCCCCGACCTCAACCAGATCCCGGCTCAGACGAAACCTGGCGCCCAGCGATTCGAGATAATCACGCCGATAGGGAATACCAAGAAAACGGCGCTTTCCGTCAATTTCCCAAAAACGTGCTGCAAAGATCTCGGGATGGGCATACACATCGAGACCGTTGCAAACCTCCAGCACCTGCGGCACAGCACCGGTATGGTCGTAATGGCCGTGGCTGATGAGGAGCGCCTTGACCACTGACAGCTCTTTGCCGAGCTGGCGGGCATTGGAGACCAGGGTCCGGCCCTGGCCGGTGTCGAACAGGTAATTACCCCGGGGTGTTTCCAGATAACAGGCAAAGCCGTGCTCGCCAAGGAGCCCAAAAGGCTTGGCTACGGAGTTTTCACAGAGAATTGTCAAACGTATTGCCATAGTTCCCCCTTAACAGCCTGTTGAAATGCCTTGGAGCTTTAAGGGGATACCGTCGTTACGCTGACGCACCCCTGCCCTGAAAATTTCAGCGTATCAGCCCCCTCTCAGAAAGCTGTACAGCATCAGGACCAGAAGCATGGTACCGGTAAACAGGGCTAAAAAGCCGAAGCCTTTGATGACGAAATCATAGGCCACACTACGTGGCTTGTGGACCCTGTAATGTTCCAGCTTTCCTTCTTCTTCATATCTCTTCCACTGTTCGCCCCGCTCCTCCAACATCTCATGTTTCGATAGCTGGCCGTTGAAAATCACGAAATCCATGGGAAATTTTTCCGGTCGCCCGTGGGTGTTGAAAAAGTGCACGGTGAAGATGAAGCCAGTCGCAAGGAGCGCTTCATCCGAGTGAACGATTGCGGCAATATTGAAGACCCAGCCAGGCATGAATCCTTCGAAGAAGTCCGGGAACCAGAGCAGGAGGCCGGAGCCGCCAATGGCAAGCATACCCCAGAGAACGGCGAAAAAGTCGAATTTTTCCCAATAGGTCCAACGGTCGAAAACAGGCTTCGGACCTTTGAAAAAGAACCACCGGACCATTCCGGTAAAGTTCTGGAGATCCCGCCGGTTGGGAAAAAGAGAATCGGGGCCGAACAGTCTCTGCAGCCAATTACCCTTTACATCTTTGCGGATGAACAGGAAATGGATGCTCATTGCCATAACCGAAAGGAAATAGAAAAAGGTAACACTGGCACAGATGCGATGTATCAAGCCGGCATTGGCAGGTCCGCCGTAAAATTGCATTAAATCAATCGCCCATTGCTGTCCGCTGAATTTCCGGGGCAGTCCGGTCAATGCCAGTCCGAGAAAACTGGTGATGACCAGCAGGTGAAGCCCTATCTGCCTCCAGTTGAAACGGCGGTACTGACGATACATTTCCCTATCGACCGGCTCGTTAAGCCCATCTATGTGCAGAGCATCTTTCCGGCGGTTCTCGACAAATCCCCGAAAAAGCCACAGCAGGGTATGGACCCAGAAGCATGCGAAGGTGACCGCCAGCAGGCCTCTCATTGCATCCCGCACCCAGAATAAGCGCGGGTATTCGGCACGGTTCTTCGGTTCGGCGTGAGGGTAAAATCTTGTGAACGAGACTGTTGCACCCTTGTGGCATTTGCGGCAGGTGTACACCAGATTTTTCGGGCTTACGGTGGATTCTGGGTTGTCGGGCGGAAGCACCAAATGGGAGGTGTGGCAGTCGGCGCAACCCGCCACCTTTTCGGGAAAACCGAGTCTGAAGTTCTTGCCGTGGTAGCTGTTTTCGTAAGTCTGGACCGCAAGGGTAAAAACGCCGTTGCGCTCCATCATCTTCCTGTTGCTGTGGCATTTCATGCAAACCAGGCTATCGAACCTCTTATGGAACGGAGAGTCGGGATCGCCCAGCGGCTTGATATCGTGGAGACCGTGGCAGTCGTTGCACGCCGGGGAATCCTGGTTGCCGGCCGTGAGGGATTCGCCGTGGATCGAACGGAGAAAGTCTGACGCCTCTTTATCATGGCAATTCCGACATATCTCCACGACTCTTCGTTTATCGTTTTTCCACGGAGTGATGGAGTGAATACCTGAGTGACAATCCTTGCAGGAAATATTTTCAGCCTTATGCACGCTGACCAGATATTCGGATGCGATTTTTTCATGGCAACGGTCGCAGTGTACTTTGCCGGGAAACAATTCCCCCTTTTCATGCTTTTTAACATCGGTCAGCTCGACATGACAGCTGGTGCAGCCGTCTTTGCCGTGAACGGACGCGTAAAAGGCCGAAGATGAAACCCTGTCTCCATGGCAACCGAGGCAGACCGAAGGCGATACCGCTATGCCATCATCTGCCGAAGCGCTCCGGATGCAGGCGACGAGAGAGAACAGGATAGCAATTATCCGGATGAAATTCGACATGGATCACTCCGGTTACGATTGGTTAGGAAGGAATCTACATGTTTGCCGATGTGTGTAAGAAGTATATAAACTGGAAAGTAAATGTCAAAATGATTGCCTATCAACTCCGATCTTCCGTTAAGGACCATGGCACCTTATCCTTCTACTTCACACCAATTCTTCCAGCCCTGCAGCAAACGCCGCGGCACCACCATACGCAGGATGTCGTAGTGTTGCCAACGGAGTAATGCCCAGTGTCATCATCTGGCTTTCTGCTTTTTTGCCGACTGCAACGATCCTGGCTGAGGGGAACGCAGCAATCAAGAGGGATAATGCGGGTGCGCCAAGGCCAAGTTCTTTGGCAGTTGGAGTTCGATTCGACCATGGTTTAGTAACTGGATGAGGGTGAAGCTGTACGGCGTTCCAAAGAATGGTGCGTTCTGCGATACCCAAACGATTGAGAGTCTTCCAGACAATCGTCGCCGACGGCTCCGAGAAGGGCAACTTACGGGTGGAAAGACGGTCAGACAAGGGGGGAATGCGTGGAATAGCACCCTCGATGAGCAACCGTTCGCTGGTAAAAGCGATGCCGCTATACCTGCACCCCTGGTATCCCGGCGCCTCACCGACAAGGATGAAGGCAGGGTCGCAATCCAGATGTCGCGCAAGACGTTCCCGTTTCGCATTGGGAGCATCACTATCAATGTCAAAACAACAGTGGTCTTTCCACGGGTTAAAGAGTCCCGGCAGCCCGGAAGGAAGTGTTTCAATGAGGCGTGCTGCCAGGGACCGAGCATTACCTTGACCGGCAGAGGTGTTTCTTCTTGTCATATTTGGATCTCTCATGTGGTGTCAGGAGAAAAATGGATTCTTGCCTGGATATTTTGAAACAGAAGGTGGAGAAAGCGACCCGGTCCGTCCTGAAAATGCAAGGAAGTAACTACGCCCAAGCAGTTCACGGTAACGAATTTCTATTCGGATGCGGGGAAAATAATTCGGGGAAATATACCAAGCTCTTTTTTAATTTGTATCCTGCCCCCAGAACACCCCAGAGATTACGTTCACAACGCATTCAGTTATTAATTACAACCATTGCGCAGAGGGTACGCAGGATTAGACGGATTCCAGATGGACGTGGGATTCGAGATACTTTGTTCGATTTCCCTTTTCATTTCATCAGTAGGCACGTATGCCATTGCCTTATTTCCGAGAAGAAAGAGCAGCCACTGCGCACCGTCTTCCAGTCGCCAATCCAGCAATTTTGTCTCCTTGCGCGACCAACCGGTCATAGGGATGATCGCAGGAGTATCGGTTGCATCAATTGGCAGTGTGCAAAACACGTGTGCTACTCCCTCGAAAGTAGGTCGCCATCCAGGCGAAATGATGGCATGTCCGAACCACTCCCATTTCATTTCCCATTCCAGTGCGTGACAAATTTTTCTGGTTCTCGCAAGCTCAAACTGATTGCAATGCAGATTTCTTGAGAGCATGTGATCTCCAGCCCATACCTGGAATGGAAATACGAAAATTGAGACGAAAAGAATCTTCCAAGTTACATTCATGTGGAAATTTTCCTGTTCCTCTTTGCCTAATCGGGTATGGCTTTGACCCGCCGATGTTTTGGCGGGTCGTAAGCTGTGTTGGATCCACTTTTGATTAGTTTTGGAATTCGGAGATGTGACACTATTTCTTTTAAAGTTCCTCACACAAATCTGTGCAAGGAAGCGGGCCTAGTAAGACCCCTCACCCCTTATGCATCCCAAGAGACTCTCAGGTAAGCTGCTTAATAAGCATAGGTTTCTCCTGCAGATAGCTATGGTGGTTGGCGCTTCAATAACCACCTGATGGAACTCATGTTTTCAATATTTTACACGTGCTGTTTGTGCACAGATGTTTGAGACGAACTTATAAAAATATTTGACATATATAAAACTCATTTTAACATATTAGGTAGGTTTATTTGAAATCTCTTCCCAACCTAACATCGCTCCCATTTGTTAATTTTTTATCTAATTGTTCTTATTTTACAGAGCAGCTCACGATCAACAAGGCCAGGTAACGCCGGGCTGAGTGTTCGGGAACCTACCAATTCATCAAGCGTTAATCCCCCGCAAGGAGGTCCCTTCGTGGAAAACTCCCTCAAAATGTGCAAGTCCCGGCTCAGGGAGAAATTCCTGATTCTACCAGAGGTAAAACCAATCCAACAAAATCAAAGCAAGATCGAGGTGTCTTGTCAGGCCTGGAATTTCGTGAAAAAATGACTTTTTGGGAGAATGGCTCATTTCCGCGCGATGAAACCTGGCGAAAAGGAAAGATTATAAATGGACAGCAAAAAAAATGCATAGAGCCCGTAAAGATTGTTAGTTTTATGTTGATATCAAGTGGTTAAGTCCCATGAATTGGAGGACTGAAATTATGAGTTGGCGAAATATTATTTCTCGAATGCAGGTTTACGTCCCGCGAAGGTCTGCCGTCGTAGCACTAGCATTTGTTTGCCTGATCGGTTGTACGGCGAGTGACAATGCGACTGGTTTAATGAGAACGCTTAAGGGGATCGTCGTAGGCGACGGCGGCGTGCAGACCGGGTACGACGTATCGCTCTATGCTTCCTTCTCCGACGGGCACTTCAATAAGTTCTTAGGAAGCGGAACCACCGACGGCGGGGGTAACTTTGAGATTAGGTACCGGCTTCTCCCAGGCTTTCATACGGAACCGGTCCTCTACGTTCTCGCCGAAAAAGGCAAGGCGATGCTGGCCAGTGCAGTCGGCGACCTGTCGAAGCACGATAATGTCGTAGTCAACGAACTGACCACGGTGGCGACCGGCACGGCGTTCGCGCAATTCATCGATGGTCGCGAGATCAGCGGCAACACCTACGGCATGCTCAACGCGGTCTCGATGGCCGCCAACATGGCCAATCCGAAGACCGGCGCAATCGGCGAAGTCCTGGATAACGGGCCCAACGGCAGCGACACCTCGACACGGAATACGTTCTACTCGATGGCCAACATCGTTGCGGCTTGCGTTGACAACACCAACAATTGCGACAACCTGTTTGACTATGCAACGCCGATCGGCGGTCCAGCCCCGACAACGGTGCTGCAAGCCTTGGCGAACATGACCAAGTATCCTTCGGAACGAACGATCTCCAATGCCAATGGCTTGTTTAATCTCTCTTTAGAAGACCAGGTTTACGGCCCTGCGCTGTCGTCGGAGCCCTCGTCGTGGCTGCTGTTCATCAAGTTCACCGGCGTTATCGGCGATCACGCCAGCGAATACAACGCTGACAATCTGCTCAGCGGGCCCGGACAGATCGGATTCGACGAGCACGGTTTTGCCTGGATCAACGATAACTACGAACCGTCCGACTTTGACCCCGCCGTTCCCGAAGATTTCCTCCCGGACCCACCTACCCCGGAGTCGAATCGAATCGGGTGTGCCGGCCTGCGGCTGCTCAAATTTTATCCGTCGGGCGAACCGTTCCTCGACGTACCCTACTTTGGCGGCGGCCTGAGCGGAGCCGGCTTCGGCATAACCCTCGACCAGCGCGGCAGTGTCTGGGTGGGAAATTACGGCTTTGAATCACCGCTTTGTACCGTCCCGCCCTTCCCTCCCGACTCAAAAAAGATCCCGGCAACCCATGACAGCGTCTCTTTGTTCCTCCCCAACGGAACACCGATCTCCGGCCCCAACGGCTTCACCAACGGCCACATCTGGTGGCCGCAGGGCATGGCCACCGACAAGTCGGGCGATATCTGGGTTGGCAACTGCGGCAATGACACGGTGACGCTTATCCCGGGCGGCAATCCCTCGCAGGCCCGGAATTTTGCGATCCCCGGAGGACTGGTGGACGGAGGAGGTCCCTATCAACCGCCGCTGCTCCCTGGAAATGAAAAGTTCGGCACTCCCAGGCCGCTCATCAAGCCGTTCGGTCTTGCGCTCGATCCCAAGGGGCGCGCCTGGGTGGTCGGGAATGCCGTAGGGTTTGAAGAAAGCACGACAAACACAATGCACACCGGTGGCCTCTACCGGATCTCAAAGGACGGGACGATTGTCACGATAGCATTGCCCGGGGACCAGCTCTTGTCCTTCCCGATGGGCATCGCCGGCGACAGCAAGGGAAATATGTGGGTATCGAACTCGGATCACGTGAGCGTTCCCTGCGTTACCCCGTTCTCGACGGATCAAGGCGGTGGAATCGGACCGTCGCTGGCCTATTTTCCGGCGAATAGCAGTGATGCCAGCGGGGCGCGGGTATTCGGCACAGAGCCGGGCAATACTGGCGGGCTCACCATCCCGTGGGGCAATTTTGTCGATGGAAACGACACGGTATGGGTGTTCAATTTCGGTGTAGATCCGAACGATGACACATCGAACATCACCCCGCTTTCGCACTTCTGTGGCGCAGGCAAATGTCCCGCACACTTGAAACTGGGCGATGCGATCTCTCCCTCAACCGGGTATTTGTCCAATGCCCTGGACCGGGTCACCGGCGGCGGCGTCGATCCGTCCGGCAACATCTGGATTCTCAACAACTGGAAGAAGAAAGGTCCCCTGGATCCGGTTTTCGAGCGAAATCCCGGCGGCAACTCGTTCGTCATCGTCCCGGGGGCGGCTGCTCCCATCAAGACGCCGCTGATCGGACCGCCGGAATCCTTTGACGACTGAAAACATAACTCCCCAATATTTTCTGACCTGGGGAAGTTTCCTCCGCACAAATGAGGTAGAGTGCGTTTTTGCAACGCTGTATTTGTTTCCGCTTACCGGGCAATATGGGGCCAGCAATGTTGCAAACTCAATGATCTTGGCTAACTTTGCAAGATTGCAATCCCCACTTGTTCTAATTCTGCGGCAGAAACTCGGAGTTTTCATCACCCATCGGTGCAGATGAAATCCCTGATTCTGTGCTGTCTGCCAGGTACCACGTGCGGCCCTTCTTGTGCCCGGTGATTATGACATAATGGTCGGGCTCCAATTTTCTGACAACAACCTCAACGTCTTTCGAAGGAGTATACGTAATTTCGCTCAGGGAAGACGGATACTGCTGATTGTCGGCCAAGTACGCTTCCAAAGCGGTCTTTATATTTCGTAAATCGGACTGGGCGGCACTATCGTAGGATTTCACTCGGTAGCTCGAAAATTGCGGAATGGCAATTGCCGCAAGGATTCCGACAAAACCAACGCCGACAAACAGTACCAGGGCCACGGCGACAACAATTGCAACAGTATTGTTGGATTTCCTGATCCCGGGCTGAGCAGTGTTGCACTTGGAACAGACCGTTGCGGTCGCAGGCACTGATTCGCCACATGACTGGCAGAACCTGGTACCAGCTTGACCCGGCCCTTGGCATGCAAGCTTTTGCTTCCGTCCGATCAAGGCATAGAGGATAATCCCCAATAACGGCACCAGAAGGACAACGAGCAGCCAGATTACTTTATTGTTTTCGCTGAATTCACTTCTGATGATGTCGACAATGGCCCAGAGCCACAGAGCAGTTGGCAACAGGAAAATCACCAAAATCATTAGAATTGCCATTACTTCCATCAGTAACCTCCCTTTGTTCGCTTCAAAATGAATACCTTCAGCAAGGACTAACATTGACTCCCATTGGTTACACGCTGCCGCGCACGGCCAAGCGTCTGCAACTCAATGTCGTGAAAATTTCATACTGGTTACTGCAGCAAATCCCCCATAGAAGCAAAAAAGCCCGTCTTCATAAGCAAAGACAGGCTTCTCACCAGTGACACGTCTTTCGACAACCCCTCTATCCTGATCCAACATTTTCAGGATGGTAGCTTTGCGTCATCCGGTTACCCGGATTTTGCCGGTTCGAGACTAGACAATAACTTATTGATAGCTATTTTGATTGGTTGGGATAACGGTGATCTGACAGACCGAACGGCTCAAAAGAGACTCAGACACCCGAAAAAACCAACGTGCAGTGAGGACAAATTCCGTTTTGTTTATAATATATTCGAATAAATGTCAAACGCTTTTATTAACTTCCGATTATTAGCAAAGCAACTTTGTAGTTTTGGGGATAGTTTTGGGGACATTCTAAAATTGTCTTTAGCCATTAATCCTCTGCGTACTCGATGTGGGCTAGTCTTGTCAGGGGGGAATATAATTCCTTGGAAAATGCTTGTCAGGGTTAAACACATTTAGAAACAACGTCCCCCTGTGCCCCCTGCTTCGGCAAATGCGCAGACCACAGGCATAGATGATTGTCAAACGCCATGCCGGTACGGTCGGGTTCTCAATCTCTTTCAGGATGAGGTGAACTTCCTCCAGCGATAAAACTACCGGCAAGCTTTCAGGTCTAAGCGGCTTGATCAGGTCGAAGACCTGCCAGGACCGTTTCAGGGTGGTTTCATAAAATGATCTTGATGCTGCACAGATACACGGTAATCGAACTCGCTGACGACTTGCGCTCATTGATCATGTAGAGGAAGAACTGGCGGATGTCATCCTCCGTGATCTGGTACGGGCGAGCGGTGATAATAGTTTGCCAGCACTCGAACAGTGTCGATATAGCTCTTCTGAGTGCGGGGCGAATACCCGGCAAGTTGCAGGTCTTCCCTCATCTTTCTTCTCAACTCAGTAATGGTTCTTATCTCCTTTTCCTGTGATTTGCGGCGAATGGCCGCGTAAAGCTCAGATTGAAAGGAGATGTTCCCATCTGGCAACCAAAAAGGCAACCCCCCGAAGAGACTGCCTGAAATGATTTATTGCTGCAAGCTACCTACTTATTATGATTTTATAGCTAGCTACTATCGTTGCTTCTGAGTTACCGCGGAGCGGTTTAGTGCAACTCCTTATATGAAACCCCTTTATTGACCAGACCTGGCCAACACCCAACAAAACTGACTTTCCGAACCAAACCACTAAAACCACATCCTTGTAACCAGCTGTTCTACAACAATTTCCACAACGGCCAACATTCCAAAGAGAATAATGGCCAGTTAACCGCTCAACACGCCGCTAAACCATTCCCTATTTACTTCCACAAATCGAAGTATTAGCTCATTACTAATTTCATGTAAAGCAGAAGATGCCATAACAAGAGCCCAAATCCTCAATTTCTCTATCCAGGAAAAACTAAAAAGCCAGAACGTATCACCACCGTGGCCAGAAATAACTACACACACGGCAACTTGCTAAAACTCGACAGAACTATCCAGAAAAGACCGGACGTCAGATCGACAGCGAACTATATCGGGAGTAAATCAGGAATGAAGAGGAAACGGCCCCGGTACACGAGGCACGGAATCGAGAGAGAATTCTTGAACTGCCCAGGAAAGAATCTCCGGGCAGGAAGCGTCGCGAAGAGAGATCGGGGGATTTTGACCGAGAAAGCGGAGCGAATCGAAGAGCAGCAGATGCCCTTCCCTCTCCAGATCACGACTTGCAGCAAGGGAAACGGCATTGTCCCGCTTGCTAAGTTTTGCACCGTCGGGATCGGTCACCAGGGGGAAGTGAAAATAGTCCGGCTCGGGAAAGCCAAGGAGTCGCTGCAGATGGATCTGCCGGGGGGTGGAAGAAAGAAGGTCGGCGCCGCGCACCACCTGGTTCACGCCCGATTCCGCGTCATCCACCACCACGGCCAACTGGTAGGCAAAGAGGCCGTCGGCCCTTTTTACCACGAAATCGCCGCCCGTGGCGGCAAGATCCTGGCAGACCTGCCCCATCAGCCCGTCCCGGAAACAGATCGGTTCGTCCCTCACCCGTACCCGTACCGAGCGGGCACTTTTCCCGGCGGGCAAGCCGTCCCGACAAAGGCCCGGATAGACAGGACCTTCGTCACCCGGATGGGGCGCCGTGGCAATCCGGGCAATTTCGGCGCGGGAGCAGCCGCACGGATAGGCAAAGCCACTTTCCAGAAGCCTCTCCAGTGCCGCGGCATAGGCTTCGCAGCGACGGCTCTGCCAGAGAACCTCGCCGTCCCACTGAAAACCGAGGGTCTCAAGGGTGCGGAGCATATCATCGGCAACCCCGGGTATCGCCCGCGGGGTGTCGAGATCTTCGATGCGCAGGAGCCATCGCCCCCCACCCTGCCTGGCCAGCAGATAGCTGCCAAGGGCCGTTACCAGGGAACCGAGATGCAGGGGTCCGGTGGGCGAAGGGGCGAAGCGGCCGATTGTCATAGGGAGAATAGCGGTTGTCATAAAAAGCAGGCTGAAGGTTTAAGGCCGAATGCTGAAGGAAACTGCACTACAGGAACAAGCAACCCTTCAGCCTAACTACCTTAATCAAGAAAAGAGCAACAGTAATCCATCACCGTCTTCACCGTAATAGTGAAGCTTGAATGTGCCGGAACCTCAAAAGCCTCACCGCCCTTGAACGCCTTGCACTCCGTTGATTCACCGATGGAGACCTCAACATCGCCGGCCAGGACTTCCATCAGCTCTGCTGCAGCGGTGTTGAAAGTGTACTCGCCCGGCAGCATGACGCCGAGGGTCTTCTTGCTGCCATCGGCAAACAGAATGGTTCGACTGGTCACCTTGCCGTCGAAATAGACATTGGCCTTTTTTATTACCGTTACATTCTTGAATTCAGACATGGGATTCCTCCTCAGGATTTTACTAGAAACTATTATGTTTCCTTTCCCCCTCGCTCCTTCGCTAAAGCTTCGGCGCGCAAGCTGATTACCATGTAGGTCAGCGCGAAGGAGCACGTGTGCGCCGAAGCGCGTCAGCGCGAAGGAGCACGTGTGCGCCGAAGCGCGTCAGCGCGAAGGAGCAAGAGCTTCCCGCGCCAGCCGGAGCGTTATCTTGCGACTTTCCGACAAGGCATAACGGCTGATCTTCTCCAGGGCATCGAGCAACGACGGTACATCCCGGCGAACATTCTTGAGAATATACTCGGCAACATCGTCGGGCAGAAGCACCTGCCGGTCCTCGGCGAGCTTCGCGAGGATCATGCGGCGGGATTCATCATCGGTGATATCCATCCCGGCAACCAGCCCCCAGAGTAGGCGGGAAATGAGGTGATCGTCCAGATTGGGCAGTTCCTTGGGCGGATAGAGACCGGTCACCAGAATCTTCTTGCCGGCACCGTAAAAATCGTTGAAGAGCTGCCAGACCTCAACCCTGATGCTGGCATTATCCGGAATCAGGTGGATGTCGTCAATCAGCAGCGCCGGAGCACCTGCAAATCGTTCCCCGATGAGCGAGGCCCCCTCTGCCGGGTAGTTGCCCCCGTATAGCTGGTCGATATCGCGAAAGGAAAGGCAGGGCGCCGGAGCACCGGTCTGGAAGGAAAGCAGGCTGCCGACCGAGGCCAGAAGATGGGTCTTTCCACACCCGGAAGGACCATAGAGGTAGAGGAGACTTTCGTTGCCACCGCCCTCGGCAAGCTGTCGGGCAAAGTGATAGGCAGCGCGATTGCCGTTGCAGACGACAAAATTTTCAAAGGTATAGCGCGTTTTCGGTGGAAAATCGAAGACCAGCTGCATGGCTAGAAAAGCTTCCCTTGAGGTGATTCCGGAATCGGGCGATCGAAATGGAGATAGGCCGCCCGCGTGGCCATCCTGCCCCGGGGCGTGCGGTTGAGAAAACCATTCTGGATCAGGTATGGTTCATATACGTCTTCAATCGTGTCGCTTTCCTCACAGATCGCCGCGGCAATCGTGTCGAGCCCCACCGGGCCTCCGGAGAACTTGTCGATGATGGTGAGCATGATCAGCCGGTCCATGGGATCAAAGCCACGCTCATCGATCTCCAGCAGCAGCAGGGCATCATGGGCCACCTGTCGGGTAATGACACCGTCAGCTCGCACCTGGGCGAAATCGCGCACCCGCCGCAGCAGGCGGTTTGCCACCCGGGGAGTGCCCCGGCTGCGGCGTGCCATCTCGGTGGCGCCTTCCGGCTCGATTTCGATGCCGAGAATGCGGGCGGAGCGGGTCACGATGGTGGACAGCTCCTGCTCGTTGTAGAATTCAAGTCGCGAGACGACACCGAAACGGTCGCGAAGGGGCGAAGAGAGCAGGCCGGCGCGGGTAGTGGCGCCAACCAGGGTGAATTTCGGCAGGTCCAGTTTGATGGTGCGGGCACTCGGACCCTGGCCGATGATGATATCAAGCTGATAATCCTCCATGGCCGGATAGAGGATCTCCTCCACCACATGGGAGAGCCGGTGGATCTCGTCGATGAAAAGGACATCGTGCGGTTCCAGATTGGTAAGGATGGCAGCCAGGTCCCCCGGCCGTTCGATAACCGGCCCAGAAGTGGACTTGATGTTCACCCCCATCTCGATGGCAATGATGTTCGCCAGGGTCGTCTTGCCGAGACCCGGCGGACCGCAGAGCAGCACGTGATCCAGCGACTCGCCGCGCCCGCGGGCCGCGTCGATGAAAAGCTGGAGATTTCCCTTGGCCTTCTGCTGGCCCACGTATTCTTCAAGTGCACGGGGACGCAGCGAGGATTCAAAGAGAACATCGTCTTCGGTTGTCTGTGGTGCGATAATTCGGGTCATAAGAAAACCAGTGATCAGTGGATGGTGAACAAAGATTGGCGTGAACTGTTCGTGCTTGTTCTGTTCACTAATCACTGTTCACTGTTCGCTGCTTTACTTCATCAACGCCTTCAACGCCTGCTTCAAAACCTGCTCCATAGAATCTTCCGGCGAAATCCGCAATTCGGCGAGAGCCTTCTTTACCACCGCCTCTTTATAGCCGAGGTTGATCAGGGCCGAGGCAACATCTTCCTCAATGCCCGAAGTGGGCATCAACTGTCCTCCTCCAACAGCACTGCCGGCAAACTCCAGCTTTGCCACCTTGTCCTTCAATTCCAGCACCAGGCGTTCCGCGGTCTTTTTACCGATTCCTGGAACAGCGGAGAGCCGAGCCAGGTCGCCGCGGGTTATGGCGGAAGCCAGTTCGTTCACCTGGATATTGGAGAGAATGTCCTTGCCCAGCTTCGGACCGATGCCGGAAACGGAGATGAGCAGCTGGAAGAAGATCTTTTCGTCCGCCGTCCTGAAGCCGTAAAGACTGATGGCATCTTCTTTCACATGGGTATAGATGTTGAGGGATATCTGTGCCCCATCTTCGGGGAGATCGTAGTAGGTGGAAAAGGGTATCTGGACCCGATAGCCGACGCCGTTGACGTCGAGGATGATGTACTCGGGCGATTTATGGGCAATTTTACCGGTCAAAAGGGCAATCATCCCGTGTGCCTCCGAAGATCGTTCATTCTGTGGGAATGGGCATGGCAGACAGCCACAGCCAGTGCGTCCGAGGCATCCTCCTGGGCGACTTCGGGAAGGTTGAGGAACACCTTGAGCATCTGCTGAACCTGCACCTTGGCAGCCTTCCCATGGCCGACAACCGCCTGCTTCACCTGGAGAGCGGAATATTCATACACCGGAAGGCCGGCATTGACCGCGGCCACGATTGCCGCTCCCCTGGCCTGCCCGAGCTTCAGGGCGCTCTGGACATTCTTGGCGAAGAAGATGTTTTCCACGGCAACCACTTCCGGTTGATAGCGTTCGATGATCTCGGTGAGCCCCCGGTAGATCCTCTGCAGGCGAAGGGGGAAATCCTTTGCCGCATCGGTGAAGATGGCACCGTTGTCCACATGAATCAGACGATTGCCTTCCTTCACGATGATGCCGTACCCGGTGATCCGCGATCCGGGGTCGATGCCGAGAATTTTCATGCGTAGATACCTGTCAGCGTGGAGGGCCCCTGTGGTCGTTCAATCAGGGCAGGCACCGGGGCCTGCCCCTGCAGTAACAGAATAAAACTCGAAGGGCGGGTCATCTGCCCGCCCCCCGAAGCCCTTACATCATCTTTTCCATCTCTTCATCCGAGATGTCGAAGTTCGCATAGACGTTCTGGACATCATCGTTATCTTCCAGCCTGTCCATGAGCTTCAGCATGCTTTCGGCCTGCTTGCCATCCAGCTCGACCATGGTCTGGGGAATCATGGTGACTTCGGCGGATTCAAATTTGAAACCGGCCTTTTCCAGGGCCTCCCGAACCTCGATAAAGGCAGAGGGATCGGTTACCACCTCGATCTGCCCTTCCTCGTCAACGACATCATCGGCCCCCGCTTCCAGGGCTGCCTCGAACAGAGCGTCAAAGTCGGTGTCCTTGGAATAGACGATCAGACCTTTCTTGTCGAACAGCCAGGCAACGCAGCCCGCTTCGCCCATGTTTCCGTTGCACTTGGAAAAGATACTCCGCACATCGGACACGGTCCGGTTGCGGTTGTCGGTCATCACCTCAACCAGAACGGCAACACCACCGGGACCGTAGCCCTCGTAGGTCGTTTCCTCGTAGTTGACCCCCTCAAGCTCTCCGGAACCCTTCTTGATGGCCCGCTCGATGTTGTCCTTCGGCATGTTTTCGCTTTTTGCCTTATCAATGGCGGTGCGCAGCCGCGGGTTCGCATCAGGATCAGCTCCACCCATCTTGGCAGCAACGGTTAATTCCTTGATGATTTTGGTGAAGACCTTCCCACGCTTGGCATCAGCAGCACCTTTTTTGTGCTTTATGGTACTCCATTTATTATGACCTGACATGTCCCCGCATTTCCTTTCATCGCAAACTGTTTGTGGCACTATAAACTTCGGAATAGTAGCATGCGGAAAAGCGGCTTGTAAAGGATGAAAATGACCACAAAGCAAGCTGATTCAGTGTTTTCACTACTACAAACAAGCCCGGGAATGCCAAGCTTTTCTTGCCTTGCTGTCGACAATCATGGTAAAAATTCATAATCCGTTCAAGAATATACGCCAAAACCATCCAGTACGGAAAAATAAGGAGATACTTCCATGCCCATTGCCAGGAAAATTGCCGGTTTCATTGAGAATGCCTCATGGATACGGAAGATGTTCGAAGAAGGGGAAAGACTCCGCAGCATCCACGGTGCGGAAAATGTCTTCGACTTCACCCTTGGCAACCCCACGGTCGAACCCCCGGCCGAATTCGAGGAAGAATTCCGGAGGCTGGCGAAGCATCCCATTCCCGGCATGCACCGCTACATGAACAATGCTGGGTACGAGGAAACCAGGCAGGCGGTCGCGGAAGTGCTGGCGGAGAAGTCAGGACTGGAGGTGAAGGGCAGCCATGTGATCATGACCTGCGGTGCGGGCGGCGCACTGAATGTGGCACTCAAGACCATTCTCAATCCGGGTGATGAAGTGATCATCCTCACGCCCTTTTTCGTGGAATACAAATTCTACATCGATAATCACGGCGGCGTTCCCGTTGAGGCCTGGACCGACAAGGAAACCTTTCAGCTCAACCTGACCGCCATCGAAAACGCCATTACCCCGAAAACCAGGGCCATTATCATCTGTTCGCCCAACAATCCGACCGGGGTCATCTATCCGGCCAAAGATCTGCGGAAACTGGGGGAACTGCTGCGACGCAAAGAGCGGGAATATTCCCGCCAGATTCTGCTTATCTCCGACGAACCCTACGCTCGCATCTGTTACGATGGCAAAGAGGTGCCGAATATCTTCCAGTACGTTGAGAATTCGGTCATTGCCACCTCGCACAGCAAAGACCTGGCACTGCCCGGCGAGAGGATTGGCTACCTGGCCGCAAATCCCCGCATGAAAGAGGTAACGACCTTCATGCAAGGGGCGATTTTCGCCAACCGGGTGCTCGGCTTCGTCAATGCACCGGCCCTCATGCAGCGACTGGTCACCAAACTGCAGCGTGTTACCGTGAATATCGACGAATATCGGGAAAAGCGCGACATCTTTTATGACAACCTGACCGCCATGGGATTCAGCATGGTCAAACCGGACGGCGCCTTTTACCTCTTCCCGAAGTCACCCGTTCCAGATGACGTGAAGTTCGTCAAGCTCGCCCAGCAGCACCAGATCCTCCTGGTACCGGGAGCCGGATTCGGCGCACCGGGATTCTTCCGCATCGCCTATTGTGTTGACAAGGGGATGATCGAGAGGAGTTTGCCTGCCTGGAAGAAGCTGGCACAAGAGGTAGGGCTTTAAAAGCAGGACGAGGATAGAGGATTGAGGACCGAGAAGCGGAAAACGTTGTTTATGGATTCTGTGGTCGAGGTTACTACCCGAACCTTCAGGCAGTTATTCCCAACCCCCGATCCTTTATTCCGTCGTTCCTCGTTCCTTCAACTTGCGGCAGCGAGAAATAAAACATCGCTCCCTCGCCTTTCACCCCTTCCGCCCAGGCCTTTCCACCATGGCGGGTTACGATCCTCTGCACTATGGCCAGGCCCACACCGGACCCTTCAAATTCCGCCGAAGAATGAAGCCGCTGAAAGATCCCGAAGAGCTTGTCGGCAAACTCTCCTTCAAAACCGATCCCGGAATCCTTCACCCGATAGACATTCTCTCCGTCACGAAAAAGAGCGCTGACTTCGATACGACCGGCACCTTTCGGCAGGGTGAATTTGAGAGCATTCGAGAGAAGATTCATCCACACCTGACGTAACATGGCTTCATCTCCTTCTGCACAGGGAAGAGGCTCCAGCTCGAACTCGATCCCTCCACAGTCTTCCCGTGATTGAAGCTCATCAATTACGGAACGGACAATCTCTGTCATCGAAACAACTTTCCGGGAGATCTCGAACCTGCCTACCCGGGAGAAGGAGAGAAGGTCCGCTATCAACCGTGCCATTCTGTCCGTGTTCTCCACTATCAGGTTGGTGAGCCTGAGTCCCTCCTGACCGAGGTCTTTACCATGATCATCCTTCAGAATGTTTACGAAACCCTTGACGGCTCGCAGGGGTGCCCGCAGATCGTGGGAAACGGAGTAGGAGAATGACTCCAGATCACGGTTTGCCTCCTCAAGCTGTTCCGTTCTCTCCCGAACCCTTGCTTCAAGACCGGCATTAAGGCTCAATATTTCATTCTTGGCCCTCATGCGCTCGCTAATGTCCTGCCCGATGGCGAATATTGTTTCATCGGACATCCTCACGGCCGCCCATGTTGTGTAAAGAATGTTGCCTCTGCGGGAACACATTTTGAAATCGGCCCATGTCCCATTGGCAGTATCGAAAAACTCCATCATGCGACTTCGATCTTCAGCGTCCGGGCAGCATTTTTCCAGCACCTCCTCAGGATTCAGGTCCAGCAACGACCAGCCCATCTTCTTCTCCCACTTGGAGTTTGCCCACTTCAAGCAGCCGTCGGTATCGAAATAACAGATCATCACCGGAATGGTGTCCATCATGGTCTGGAGAAGTTCCTTCTGATGCTGCTGCTGGAGCGTTTTCTGCATTTTGTCGGTAACGTCCCAGGACACACCAGCCATCCGGACAGGATTTCCCTGCTCGTTTCGGTACACACTGCCTTTTGCGTGGATATGGCGAATGGAACCGTCCGGCCAAATCACCTGATATTTACTTTCATAGTCGGAACCAGCCGACAGTACGTACTTCAGCTCCTGTCGAACCCTTTCCCGGTCAGACGGATGGACTAATGGAATAAAGTTCTCGATACTGCAGTAAAATCCCCCCGGCTCAACGCCAACCAAAGAGTACATAGAGTCATCCCAAAGGCAGGTGTTCTCCTCCAGATTCCAATCCCAGGCTCCCATAGCGGATGATTTCATGGCAAAGAGAAGTCTTTCGCGACTCATCTCCAGGGCCTCGTCACGCTGGAGTGATTCCAGAGCATGGGAGAGATTCGCGGAAAGCTCATCAAGGAGAGATACTATCTCATCATCGAAAATATCGAGAGCCGGAGCATAGACGGTAAGTGCTCCTACACACACGTCGAGAATAAAAAGCGGGAATGCTGCCGAAGAGCGATACCCCCGCGCATATGCTTTCTCGCGCCATGGCTCCATATTTGGATCAGTGCTGATATCCCGGCAGATGACATGATGTTTTTCGCGGATCGCTCTTCCGGTCGGGCCCTGACCTTCGGGAATGTCCTCGACTGAAATTACTGTATTCTCAAGATAGCCGTCATCGCAGCCGTACCTGCCAAACGGGACCACACGACCTGTCGACTCATCCACAAAACCGACCCACGCCATACATAATCTGCCGTTTTCAACAATTGTACGACAAATCGAAACAAAGAGCTCTGTCCGGTTTTTCGCAAAAACAATGCAGCGGTTGACCTGGCTGAGAGCCTGGTACATGTGAGACAAACGCTCGATGCGCGCTTCCGCTTTTTTCCGATCGCTGATATCACGGATAATTGTTTGATAGAAAGCCTGACCGTCCACTTCCAGGTATCGAATACTGTTCTCAATCGGGAAACGGCTGCCATCCTTGCGGCAGTGGGTGCTCTCGAAAACCAGCCCCCCCTCTTCCTGGACCTGGCGCATCCTTTCAACCAGATCCGGCACCACAGTATCGCAGCGCAGATCGTGCAAACCGACCTGGATGATCTCGTCCCGCGTGTAACCATATACCTCCAACGCCTTATCGTTTGCCTCGATGACATGGAAGTCGCCATCAAGCAAGAGAATGCCGTCATTGGCGTTACGGGTCAGATACTCGATCCTGTCTGCCAGCATCCGGCGCTTATGTTCTTCATGGTAAAGATCTCGATAGAAGCAAGACCGTTTGTGTCTCCAGTACAATCCCATGAGGGATCCAGAGGATAGTATCAGGAGAAAGATCACCGCCTCCATAAAACCGGACCGTCTCCTGAGTGGGGCAAGCAATTCCTCTTTGTCGATTTTTGCGATAAGGAACCAGGGAGAACCTTCTACCTGCCTGACAGCGGCCAACACCGGCACTCCCCGGTAGTCATGGCCCTCGTAATTCCCGCCCTTTCCCTGGATCGCCTTTGCCGCCACACAACCTGTCGGACCAATCGCTTCGCGGAGGACAAGCGCCGTTCCCTTGCGATAACGAAGTTCATTGAGAAAAAGCACTTCCTTGCCATCGCGTCTGACAAGAAGTGTTTCCGCTGTCCTGCGCGAGGTGGGCCATGCTTGTACGAGAGGATAGAATCGCTGAAAGGGGTCAATACGAAGCATAAGGGTACCGACGACAATCTCATCAGTCCCGGTTTTCAGTGAGAGAGGGACCGAAACATCAAGATGGATTTTGGACTGTTCACCGTAATGAAATTCGGAAAGTATCACTTTCCCAGCGAGATGTGCCGTGCGGATGGATTCCCGGGCAAATCTTCCTACTGTCTCCCCTTGGACACCAACGCGCACCAGTTCCGTGCCCTTGGAATCGAGTAGTACGATGAAATGATATTCCGGATTATTCAGTAAAGGTGTAATCCAGCGCTGAAATTCCTGCTTCTCTTGAACAGAGTCGCGATGGTTCGCAAAATACCGGACACTTTTGATGAACTCCAGATTTCCCCTGAAATACTCAGCATCCAGCAACCGCTCGGAACGCCATTTGGCAAGCAGATCTACCTTCAGATCGGCAATCGCGGAAAGGTCGTCGAATTTCTCGCGCTTGAGCTGCGTCCCCTGGTCATTGTAGAAAATGTACCCCGTTACAAGTATCGTCGCCATCAACAGACAAAAGGCAACAATCAGAAGCCACGGGACATGATAATAATCACCTTTCGATTTCATGAATTTTTTTCTCTCCAGATGGCAGATTGACACTTTCGGGAAAATACAGGAAACTGTCGTTGAAAAGTATCCAGGAAGCTTCCAGGCAGAAGAAACAGAATGAGGGAATATGATATGTTACAGGCTGTCTAACAGTATATCGTTAATCAGCTAAAATGAAACATAACCTATAGAGAAATATACCATGATAGAAATTCAAGGAAATCTCTGGGATTATTACGGCAAGGAAATAATTGCAATAACCACCAATGGACTGGTATCGAAAAGCGGAAAAGCGGTACTCGGTAACGGCTGTGCCCGCCAGGCAGGAGAGCGATTTCCCGACCTTGCTCGAAAACTCGGAACATTCCTGGCAGAACAGGGAAATCATGCCATGTACCTCGGCGACGGAATCGTAAACTTCCCGGTCGAACACTCTCCTTTTGAGAATCCCGACCTGAGGCTTATCGAGAGGTCTGCGCAGGAACTGGCTTCACTGGCTGACGCAATGGGCTGGGAGAAGGTGGTAGTCCCCCGCCCCGGATGCGGCGGAGGCGGACTTTCCTGGAAGGATGTAAAGCCGATCCTCGAAAAACATTTCGACGACCGGTTTCTGCTGATCAGCTTGTAGGGACGCTGCTTGCCGCGCCCCTACCATAGTTTTTCCAGATTAGCGCTATTCTTCCGCTATGAAGCTTGTCATACCGAATATCTCTATCGGGGATCCATGATTTCAGTCGGTTAGAGGCTGGATTCCCGATCAGAATCTCTTCGGGAATGACAGTTTATGCAACAAGAGGAAGATTGATACTAATCAGGAAATATGATGTTTTTTTGGTTCTGAATGCCCGAAACAATTTGTCAGAAGGTATAGAAGGCAGCCACACCCGTACCGAAATCAGGACTGCCGTTGGTAAGTCCCGCCGCCAGATAACCTTCAATACGCGACTTGGCGCTCAACCGGTACGCCAGCTTAACCCTCGTCTCCAGAAGGCCGGATGCCCCTTCCACCGGTTTCGTTGCCCCCAGCAGGGCAATATTCGACAGAAAGCGGTCCGTGACCTGGTAGCCCAGCCCGGCCTCGTAGGAAAAGAAATCTTTCAGGGCATACAGGTCAGAAGAACCCTGGAAATTATAGATCCCTTCCAGATAGGCCTGCCAGCTGCCGAACCATTTGTCCACTGCAACCCCGAGGCCGGTCACGAACTCGCCGGTCCCGAGCCCCTTGTCCCTGTCGGCAGTCGGAAACTCAACATACAGGATCGGTTTCACCTGAGGAGCTACAGCCCCTTCTTCGAGAACAATATATCCGCTCTTGAGGGAAATGTTGCCGAGTCCGCTCTGCGAGCGGTTTGCGTCGCTGGCGAAGATGGTGCTGATGAAAGCCCCCCCGGCACCATTTCCGTTCGCTCCCTTCCCTAAAAGAACCCCACCTGAGCCGTTCCGCCCAAACCGTACTCCGCCGGCGGAAGTTGTGAAACTGTTGCTCTGGTAGAGATACGGGATAACCAGTTCAAATTCAAGACGTTTCATTGGATAAACATCGATGGTCAAAGGGATCGTAACGGAATCGGTAGTTCTACCGGTTCCATAGTCGCCCGTTGCAAATTCCAGCCCCAGGCCGGTAGAAACCGAAAAATTGCCGGCATCGGCCACCGACACCAGAAATATACTCCATACTACCAAAGACAGTGTGACTGAACATCCCAGTACCTTCCTCACCTTCGCCTCCCTCCACCGCCCATGCGGTGCTGAAAACCGGCGCCGCTACTCCTGACCCGGGTGCCGCCATGCCAGCCAGGTTTGCCGGATTCATCCCGCAAGGTAACAGTTTCGCTGTCGCTTTGATTGGTAATCACGCGGCTGATGAGATAGATTTTTCCGTCCTTACCCTGAGCCTTTGAACCGGTCACGACCAGCTCATCTTGAGGCTTCACGGAAATCCCTCCATCAGACCAGTACCAGGCAGGGGCCGCCACAACCGAAAGATTCCCGCTCCCTTGTTTGAGGATAATCATCACAAGGCCACTTCCCTCTCCAGGTTCAACGGAAACAACTCTTCCCCGGACCGTTGTCTCGGTATTCCGGTCATAACCGCGATTGAAGTCAAGGCCGCTTCTTTCCTGTGCAGCATCATCCCCAAACCCCCAAAAGGCCTGGGAGAGTGCCGGTTGAAAAAGAGATCCCGCACCCAGAAACACTACGAGAAAAAGAAAACGGCCTGTCTTCATCCTTGCTCCTCACCCTTCCGACAGCCGATGTGGCCAACCGGAGACACGATTAATCATTGATTCGGAGAGCCATACCCGGTGCCATCCAGGGGTCTGGTCTCATTACCGGTACCGTCACCCGGGCCTGCCTGCCTCATCTGCCCTTGACCGGAGCCCATTCCTGCCGCGGTTACGCCGCCACCAGAGCCATCCTGCAAACGCTGCCGACTCTGAGTTTTCGTTTGGTCCTGTGTTCTTGTCTGCGTTTTCATCATGGTAGAGGTTCTGAGACAACTCCCGTCCCGCTGACGTGCCCTCTGGCCACCTGCTGCGAATGCCTCACCCGTCAGTGCCAGGGCACACAAGGCAACTACTCCATACACTGCATATCTGCTGTTTTTCATGGTACGTCCTCCTCCATCGAGATTGTGCTGCTACAGGAGGAGTTACAAGTGCCATGCCAAAGAAAACAAAGTTATAACTATTTGATATTATGCATAAAATTATCGTACCTCTGAGAATTTCGAGGATCACGAGGTGCACGCGCCGTACCATGCGCGCAATTTCTGCACCAGCATCCGATCAATCATCCTCGATCAGGCCATATTCCTTCAACCGGTACTGAAGGGTCCTGCGGGAAAGACCCAGTTCCTCGGCCGCCTTCCTCCGGTTCCCATCGGTTCTTTTCAAGGCTTTCAGGATTGCCTCCCGCTCCAGCAGCTTGAGGCCACTCTGCTCTTTCCCGCTGGAAGCGGGGGCCATAAGAGCAGCGGGAAGATCTGCAACGGAAATATCCGATCGTGCGAGAATTACCGCCCTCTCAATGACATTTTGCAGTTCCCGGATATTTCCCGGCCAATGATACGACTGCAGAGCGGCCATGGCCTCAGGAGTGACACCCGGCACCCGTTTTCCGGTCAATCTGCCGAAGTGCCTGACAAAATGGTCAGTCAGAACAGTTAATGCATCCTGCCGTTCGCGCAGGGGAGGCAGGTGAACAGGAAAGACGTGGAGACGGTAATACAGGTCTTCGCGAAACAGCCCGTCGCGCACATCATTTTCGAGATTCCTGTTGGTTGCGGCAAGAACCCTGACATCCGCCCGTATTTCACGGCTGCCGCCGACCCTTTCGAAGGTCCTTTCCTGGAGAACCCGCAGAAGCTTGGCTTGGAGGGCCTGCGGCATCTCGCCAATTTCATCGAGAAAGAGCGTCCCTCCCTGGGCAAGCTCGAACTTGCCGCGGCGTGCCTGCACGGCACCGGTAAAAGCCCCCTTCTCGTGACCGAACAACTCGCTCTCCAGCAGGGTATCCGGAATCGAGGCACAGTTGACCGGTATAAACCCTGCGGCCCTGCGGGGACTCAGAAGATGGAGTGTGCGCGCTATCAATTCCTTACCGGTACCGCTCTCACCGTAAATCATAACGGTTGTAACGGTCCCAGCCACATCGTGAACCAGCCGGCGGATCTCCACCATTGACTTTCCGGCAAAAATCAGGCTTTCGGGTGGAAGTCCTGCGCTCTCTACCTCTTTCAGGGACAAATAGTCCCTTTCACGGCGCCCGGTGTCCAAAATCTTGCGCACCAGGGCTCTCAGTGCGGTAGGATCCTTCAGCGGCTTGGTAAGAAAATCAGCCGCTCCTTCCTTCATGGCACTGACCGCTTCTTCTATGGTCCCATACGCCGTTAAGAGGATAAAGGGAGGCGGAACGAAGAAGTTCCGCGTCTCACGGAAAAGGTCCATGCCGCTCTTTCCCGGCATCCGCAGATCGGAAACAACAAGGTCGAATTCCCGGCCGCGGAGAATTTCCAATGCCTTTTCGGCAGTGGAAACGTCGACGACATCGTATCCTTCTCCTGTCAATATCGTTTTCAGCAGACTTCGGAATGTTGCATCATCTTCAACCACGAGAATTCGTTCCATATAGTGCTCCATTACACGTAAGGTTTACTGAATGTCAGGCCTTCCTGAAAAGCGGAAGAGTCACCTCAATGGTTGTCCCGCCAGGCGAACTGTCGACAACACGGATGCTGCCTCCCCATTCTTCGATTATTTTCCTGCTGATCGCCAGTCCGAGTCCGGTCCCGCGGGCCCGGGTCGTCACAAAGGGCGTAAATATCCTTGACCAGTCTCCAGGCGGAATACCATGTCCCGTATCCCGTATTCCCATGACAACGGCACCCTTCTCCCTCCGCATCCCAACCTGGATGGTTCCCCCCGCCGGCATTGCCTGAAGTGCATTCCGCAAAAGGTTCAGAAAAACCTGTTCCATTTCATCCTTGTCTCCCGTCACCAGTAGGTCGTCGATGAGATCAGCAGAAACGTTCACGGACTGTTTTTCCGCATCCGAAGCAAGCATGGAGAGAGAACAACGGAGTACTTCGGCGATCCGCACAGAAGTCAGCGGAATGGGACGGGTCCGGACATAGGAGAGGAGGTCGTTCACCAGCCGCTCCAAACGGAGAGACTCTTCCACTATCAGCGCAGCAGGGGACCCGTCGCCGGGACAGCGAGGATCCTCCAGGAGCAGCTGCGAATACCCCTTGATTCCGGAAAGGGGATTGCGTATCTCGTGGGCAAGGGCGGCACCCATCTCACCAAGCTGGGCGAAACGTTCGCGTCGGGACATTTCCTCTCTGTGAGCATCAGCCCGACGCGAAAAGCGATAGAGGAGCACGCCCATGATCCAGGCGATGGCAAGCAGTGAAAACACCACCAGTACATCTGCCCTTGCACGGCGGATGACGGCATCGGAACGGTAGGTGTGAAGGGCAAGGCGGAGTGCCATCACCTGACCGTGGGAATGAACCGGGACATTCGATTCGTAGACTTCCTCTCCTGTTCCCAGCTTCGTCCGCACGGCAACGGTTTCCGCCTCGGAAAAGACCGGAGCAAAGCGCTGATCCGAAACATGTGTACCGATAAGATTATTATTGGAATGATAGAGGATTTTTCCGCTGCGGTCGAGCAGTGCAAAATAGGCCATATCAACCGTACGGAAGTCCTTCAAGGCAAAAAGGGAAGGATCTTTCGCAACAAGCGCTTCCACAGCCGCGGAGAGAGACAAAGAGAGCCCCCGCAGAGTCTCCTCTGCAACAGGAATCGCCTGCCGGTATTGAAAAAAGGCAAACCAGACAAGGAGCGCAGAGAGGAGCAGACCGGCACCGAGAAGCCAGAATGTCTGAAACCCATTTCTTCTCACTGGTTTTATCATGGTGTATCCGGGGGAAAGCTTTTGTCAGGATAGGATATGGCGTGTCGCGAACCAGCCGCACAGTTCACTAATCACCCTCGCTGTCGGTTGGAGCTTCGACAACTGATCTACGCACATCCTGCACAAACCTGCCAAGGGACTGTGAAAGCCGGTCCAGTACCATCCCCCACTCCTGGAGATGAACCTCGCCGGCAGGAGCCAGTTCGTAAATTCTTCGCGCCGGTCCTGCTCCGCTGACATCCCAGCTGGAAACGACATAACCGTTTTCTTCCAGACGACGGAGTGTCCGGTACAGTGCTCCCGGCTCGACGATTGAATCGCTCAGGGCATAGTCGTTCAAAGCCCCGACCAGATCATAGCCGTGGGTTTTCCCCTTTGTCTTGAGCAGCAGCAGGGCAACCGGTTCCACAAAGCGGTAGAGATTGCCCATCCCGCAGGTACTTGGAACGTTCTCGGCATGACGCCGGCATTTTCCTCGCGGCATAAAAGACTCCTTGCAGAAATTTCGGAAAATCCCGGGTACGGGACGGGTAAAGCTACCAGAAGACCATTCCCTATTTCCTTCAAAATGCCATGATTTTACTCCCCGCCCCTTGCGTGCCGAAGCGCTTCAGCGCGCAGGCACGTCAAGGGGCGGGGGACTTACCCACACTTTCAACAGCTGATGAATAGTTGCCTGAATGTTTCTATTTTCTTGCCGTTATGAGAAAAACACTATAGGTCCTGACAATATCCTGGGCATCCGGTTTTTCAACCGTTGCGGCAGTTACCGCCCATATTTCCCGAAATCCGGCTTCTTCCAGCATAACACGCATCTGATCACGGTCAAAACCGGAATGGGCCGCTGCAAGGCCGTGGCCATGAAAGCTGCCATCCTCCGTATCGAGATCGGCGACGGCCAGCACCCCTCCAGGACGGAGGATACGATAAAAATCATGCAGCAATTTTCCCACATCTTCAACGTGATGCATCGTCATGCTGCAGACCAGAAGATCAAAACTTTCCGCCTGGAAAGCTTCCCTGTCAGGATCGAGGAGGGCCGTTTTCACGTTTTTCAGCCCCTGGCCCGCGACCTTGCGCCGGAGAATCTCCAACATCCCGTCAGAGGTATCGGCTCCGGTGATGCTCCCCACCCGGGGCTGGAGACAGAGAGTGACAAGCCCGGTACCGCAGCCGAAGTCCAGCACATCCATATCACCACTGAGAGAGACTTCCCGTTTCACTGCCTCGGCCACCTCACAGGCCAGTCGCACCCGACGCGGTTCCTCATCCCAGGAAGACGCTGCCTCATTGAAATTGCGCGGCTTATTTTCCTTCTCTACGTTATCATTCATCCACCCCTCCTGAAACCGACAATTGACGACAGCCTTTCCCGCCGGTATAGTTCTGTATAATATGAGAAAGCATCAAGAGATTGCCAGAAAATTATTTTTTACCGCCCTGCGGGCCGTTGACCCCTTTGAGTCGGTTAAGGGCAGCTGCGAGGCCATTCGGACAGCATATCACAACGGTGGCTTCACCAGGTTGCTGGCCATCGGCTTCGGCAAGGCAGCGGCTTCCATGGCTCTTGCCCTTGAACAGGAACTGGGCGACATCCTGGAAGCCGGCGTTTTCGTAACCAAATACGGCCACACGCTCTCTAGAAAACCGTCTAAATTCAGGATCTACGAAGCAGGGCATCCTGTTCCGGATGAATATGGCTTCCGTGGAACCGAAGAGATCATGGAACTGGCCGCCAGTGCCGATGACCAGACACTTGTGGTAACCCTGATCTCAGGTGGGGGTTCCGCACTGCTCGTTGCCCCGGTCAAACACATCCCGCTTGCCGCAAAACAACAAACCACGAACCTGCTCCTGCGCTGCGGAGCCGATATCCATGAGCTGAACACGGTCAGGAAACACCTTTCGAGAGTAAAAGGGGGACGCCTCGCCGGCATCATCAGCCCGGCCCGAACCATCTCGCTCATCCTCTCCGACGTGATCGGAGACGATCTGGACGTCATCGCCTCGGGGCCCACTGCCCCCGATTCAAGCACCTACGGGGACGCCCTTGCCGTCCTCGAGCGCTACCAGTTGCTGGAAAAGGTCCCGGTGGAGGTGCTGGCGCACCTGGCCTCCGGGGCACGGGGCGATATCCCGGAAACTCCCAAACAGGGTGATCCCATTTTCCAGCGGGTGGAAAACCACATCATCGGCAGCAATCTGGTAGCACTGGAAGCGATGCTTGCCACGGCACGGAAGCTGGGACTGGCAGCCGAAATTCTTTCCAGCCAGATAAACGGAGAAGCTGCTGACGTGGCAAAAATGCTCTTCCGGACAGCCATGGTTCGAAAAGAATCCTGGCAGGGGAAACCCCTCTGCCTTCTCTCCGGCGGTGAGACGGTTGTACACGTCACGGGAAGCGGCAAGGGGGGAAGAAATATGGAACTTGCCTTGAACTTTGCCCTGGATATTGCGGGAATAGACGGTATCACCCTTCTTTCCGCCGGCACTGACGGAACCGACGGCCCCACCGATGCAGCCGGAGCAATGGTGGACGGTGAAACGATCCCTTACGCGAAAAAGGACAGCGCGCTCCGCTTCCTCGATAATAACGATTCCTATACTTTTTTCCAGGAAAACGGTGGACTCTTCATTACCGGTCCAACCGGAACAAACGTTATGGACCTCCAGATACTGCTTGTCGGGGAAGAGTAACGCTGATTCCAGTGCGGGCCCATCACGAATGCATCATTATTGAAACCTGGTACATTGTAGCACCTTTATCAGCGATCAAATTGAGCCCCTCCCGTCAAGGGAGAGGGGACTTTGCAAAATAAAAGGTGTTACGAGGTACTAGCCGCTGCCGGCTGGCTTTTACAGGAGTATCCGAGATATGAGCAGCTTCACCCTTGATCCACGCCTTGCCAATGACTGTCTCGTACTGGGGGAAATGAAACTCTGTTTTCTGCTCCTGATAAAAAATGCCCTGGTTCCCTGGTTCATCCTGGTACCGCGCCGCACCCCAACGGAAATATTCGAACTCGAGCGGGAAGATCAGTATGCCCTGGTGGAGGAAATCAATCTCCTCTCCGACTTCGTGAAGGGTCTTCCCGGGGTTGAAAAGTTGAACGTAGCAGCCATCGGCAATATCGTCAAGCAACTCCACGTGCATGTCATCGGCAGAAACTCGCAGGATTTCTGCTGGCCGAATACAGTCTGGGGTCGCAGCGAAAAAACGGCCTACTCAGAAGAGGAAATCAGGGTAATTCGGGAAGCACTCATTACGAAGCTTCCGGAAGGTTCCCTCCGGCTGACCTGAATCCCGAAAAGACCATTGTTACAAGATAGACAGAATGAGAGGATTGCGACTACACCCCAAATAATTGTCTATTTTTATCCTGAATATCCTGCCCGCATGCTGAAGCGTATTTGTGCGAAAGCTAGTTCATCCTTGTTTAACACAAGATTTTGTTTTTGCGCGAAATATTTCAGCACAATCTGAACCGTTGACAAAAACTTCTGTCCTCCCCGAGTGACTCTATCAGGGATCCATAATTTTGCAGTCTTTTGCAGTCTGGATTCCCGATTACACCCTCGGGAATGACAATTTTGAATCAAAATGAATAGTCACGTAAATTTTCGTCCGGATTTTCCGCCCCAAGGAGCATTTCATGAAATCACATCGTCCCATCCTGTCGCTGCTCGCTGTAATCCTGACGCTGGTACTCATCCAGCTCGCACCCGTAGAACGCACGAACCCTCCGGTCGAAAAGGAGATTACTGCTCCCGATAACGTGAAGGCCATCCTTCGCAAGGCCTGCTACGATTGTCACTCCAACCTGACGGTCTGGCCATGGTACAGCAGCATAGCGCCGGTTTCATGGCTGCTGGTCAGCGATGTGACAGAGGGCCGTGAAGAGATGAATTTTACGACCTGGAACCGATATCCAGCCAAGAAGCAGGCCGACAAACGCAAAAAAGTCTGGGAAGAGGTGAAAGATGGCGACATGCCACCCCTGCCCTATCGACTCATGCACCCGGAGGCCCGGCTTTCTGACGGGGAAAAGGAGCAGCTTCGCATCTGGTCGACCGCCCCCTGAACTTCAGATAACAAGCTTGTCGGCAACCAGCAGGATTCCTTTCACAGCCATGAAGTCTTTGTAATCTCAAGCTATCCTCGCGTTGACTCAATCTTTCGCAGCGATATAATAATTTATAGTGCATAAATCTGATGGTGACCCTCACCCACCCTCAAAACGAGGAAAGGAGATTACGGTAATGGCAGACAAAAAAGGTACTGAACCGGCAAAAAAAGAATCCATGGAAGTTATGAAACCCCAGAAAGGATTTGTGTCACCTTTCGAAGAGATGGAGCGGTGGTTTGAGGAAGCCTTCCGCCGACCTTTCTACGCACCATCCTGGATGCCGAAATTCAAACTTCCCGAGTTCGGTATGAGTTATCCGACAGTGGATATTTTCGAAGACGGCAATGATGTGGTCGTAAAAGCGGAACTCCCGGGCATGAAAAAAGAGGATATTGACGTAAATATCACCGATGACCGGATCATCATCTCCGGCGAGAAGAAGAGTGAAGAAAAGGTGGATAAGAAAGACTATTATCGCCTGGAACGCTCCTATGGCTCCTTCACCAGAACCCTCCATCTTCCCGCGGAAACCCAGACGGATAAGGCCAAGGCCAGTTTCAAGGCTGGCCTTCTTGAAGTGAGGATTCCCAAAACGGAGGCAGCACTTCAGAAAACAAAAAAAATTACCGTGGAGTAGTGCCATACAAACAGGAAGGACCGGGGGAACCCGGTCCTTCCTGCGTAGAAGCCCCTGCAACCATCAGTGACAAAACAGGCAGATCTCTAGAGGTGCGTTATATCATCCTCTTCCGTCTCCGCTCCCTTCAGTTTCCTCTCCAGGTAATCACGAGCCGCATCCCGGCCACCAAGGCCGAAGGCAAGGGCAAAGGCAAGCACCACACCGCTGAGCACGATGGTAAAGGCAATAATGACCGTTTCGCTGCCGATACCCAGATGTTCCAATGCCATGGTAACGCTCATGATCAGAATAACATACCGGACGAAACGTCCCACCAGTCCGGAGAACCGCACGCCGGCATTTACCGAGGCGATCAGTGCTGCTCGCGACAGAAAATTGCTGAGCAGATAACCAACAAAGAGAACGGTAAGCGCCACAAAGACATTGGGCAGATAGAGGAAGAATCTTCCGAGAAGCTGATCCACCGCCGGGACACTGATAGTCTGCACGGCTATCACTGCAAACACCGCCACGGTGACACCGCCGATTATCTTTGCCAACAGCAGGGATAGCGGATCTCTGATGCCACTTTTACAAAGGAGCTGGTTCATCCCGGTACGCTCGCAGAGTCCGTCAATACCGACTGCCCTGAACAACCGTCCGAAGAACATCTTCAAGAGAGCGCCAATCAGCAGGCCCACGAATAGAATGACGACAGCTGTCAGGAAATTCGGCAGAAAGAGCAGCAGATTATCAAGAAAACGGTTAAAGGGATAAATAAAGAGTCTCTGTACTAATTCCACGGCAACCTCCTTCCGCTACACCCATTTTTCCAGGAGCAACGGTTTCTGTTTTTCAAATTCGCGACACAGACTGGCCAGTCGCTCTTCAACCTCGGTGGAAGAACTGTCGAGCATTTCCATGACAAAAGATGCTACCTTGCCGATATAGAGGGGGGTAAGCGATTTCAGCAGGTGTTCCTTGGCCAGGAGCCTGTTATGCTGGGCCAGGGCAAAATGATAGATGATTGACACCCATTCTGCATCAGGAAAGCGGAAGTCGTCGCCTTTCAGGCAAGAGGCTTTAGTGAGAAAATCGATGGTTTCCTGCGGCAGGAAAATTTTCCATATATCCACCAGTTCCTGGACCCCCAGGGAAAACCTTTCCATCATCCTCTCAAGATTGACGGAAACCGGCTCGAGGCCGACCGCATATTCGAAGCCAAAAGTGGGAACCTTGGTTGCCCCGTCAATCTTCGACCAGGTATCGTAGTACCTCTCCATCATGTCAAACGTCGCACTTACCACCTGGTAGAGCATTGCGGACAGGTCGGCCCCCGGGTCCTTGGCATCGTGGATCTTTGCCCCGAGGAAAGACTGGCAGACCCGGAAATTTCCGGCAAGGGCAGTTGTCGTCATCCAGATGTCGATGCCGAAGCGGGCCACGTCACTTTCCCAGACATCCTGGGTCAGATAATGGCCGGCGAGCCTTCCGGAAAAACCGAAATCACCGCCAATCGGCTGGCGAACGCTCCGACCGTAAAGCGCCCGAGTCAGGGGATAGATGATACTGTTCGTAATGGTACCGTCGAACTTGTGGCGTTGATAGAGCGGCGCTACATAATCGAAGCCGCCCTCGTACACCGGTTTCAGGAGGAGTTCAATCCACTCCGGGGTAATGCTTCGCAGGTCGGAGTCCACAACGGCGCAGGCCTTGACCTTGAGGGCGTCGGCAATCTCGAAAATCATCCTGAACGCGCTTCCTTTTCCGGGAATGCCGCTGTATTGGCTTGCAGTTTTGAAAAATGACGGCACCCGCTGGGAAACCAGAATCTGATGAAAATCATCAATTGCCGCATTTTCCACCACGTCTCGAGTCCCGTCGCTGGAGCCACCATCCGAGTTGACCAGCACCGCCTTGCAATCGGGGAAATACTTGGCCAGCCCCGCCTGGACCGCCCGTACCACATGACCGATTGTGCCGGCATTATTGAAACTGGGTATCCCCACAAGCAGATCGGCGGTTCCCACCATTTCCAGCCAGTCCTGGACCTCTTTTCTCAATACGATTTCTTCCATAGGCACTATCCTGTCGGTATCCGTGATCTTAGAGTTGGAATGCTTATTTACGGATAAGCTCTTAGTCGTTATCAGCCTCAACCGCAGCTTTAATTTCTTCGAGGATATCCGGAAGGGCAGAGGTAACCCGATCCCAGCTGGCAATAAGCGGCACACCCAGAGGATCCTCGGTAATTTTTTCCGCTGCTATCCTGATACCGTCGGTGAAGGTCTCCACCGCGAGACTCTCCGCATGCCGGTCAAAAAAGAGGCTGTTGACGGCCGCATCATCTTCGTACCTCTTGAGCATATCCTGGGCCGTTCGTACATACGTCGCAACGAGCGTCTTGAAGAAACCCTCGGAGAAGACGATACCTTCCGACTCCAGGGTCCGGAAAATGGATTTACAGATATCCACGGACATCTTGTGAAGCCCCGTGGTAGCATCTTCAGGGGAAAGAACTTGATGCTTGTGATCGTAATTCTCGCTGATATCCACTTGGCAGACCCTGCGCAGGGAGGTGTTACGATAGACCTCCGCGAGCATCCCCACTTCAAGTCCCCAGTCACCCGGAATCCGGGTGCTGCGAGCCATGTCAACATCCATGGAAAACTCGCCTGCCAGGGCATAGCGGAAGCTGTCGAAAAACAGCAGCAAGGGATGATAACCGATGATTTTCTCCAGTGAGCGGATCAGGGGGGTAAAGAGCAGGCGGGTCACCCTGCCGTGCATCCGGTCGGTAATCCTGCTGTAAAATCCCTTGCAGAAGGAGTAGTTGAGATTGGGATTGGTTACCGGGTAGCAGAGCCGTGCAAGAAGTTCCCGGTTGTAGGTAAGGATGTCACAGTCATGGAGGGCAATGGTATGGAACTGCTGCTGGGCAAGGACATAGCCATAGGACATCCAAACCCCCTTACCCTTGCCTTGTTGTCCCACATGGAGCCCAGCCTCCTGGATAGCCTTGTAGAGGGCGCTGACCCGGGGGCCTTCCTGCCAGATAATGGTGGTCTTCTGAGGCAACTCGGAAAAGAATTTCCGGGCGTGCTGATATTCACGGGGAGAAGCGAGCGCCAGACCAACAACCACCTCCTTAACATACTTCACATCCTTCAGCTGCCTGACAATGGCAGGAAGAGCATCCCCCGACAGCTCACTGTACAGGGAGGGAAGGACCAGGGCAATGGGCCGTTCGTGGGAGTACCAGGAGAGTTCCTCTTCCAATTTATCCAGATTCTGGCTGCCAAGCCGATGAAAGGTAGCAACAACCCCTACCTGATAGAAATCTGACACGTGTCACCTCCGGACGTTGGAGCGGCGGTAATGAAGCCACACAGAGCACTAAAAAGCTGGAAGAAAGCGCATTCGAGAACAAAATGCTTTGTACACCAAACAACATAGAGAATGCAACTGTATTGACGTGAAGCACCCTGATGGTATATTCGTACCAGAGAAATGGCAAATGACAAGAAAAACGCGTCTGGGAATCGTTTTTCACCGCCCTCACTTTCGTTGCCTTCCCCTCTCCCATTGAGGTCCCAATCATGACACTTGAAGTAATTGTTCCGATTCTAAACTACCTCAAACAAAAGCGGAAAGAACAGATTTCCCTGATAAACCGGGAAAATGTCATTAAAACAATCTATGATGATGTAGATATTTCCGCTGGTTATTTTCTTGTCCTGAGCCTCGCCAACCTCATCGCCCTGTGCGGACTCATCATTAACAGCGCTCCGGTAATTATCGGCGCAATGCTGATCTCTCCCCTTATGGAGCCGATTCTCAGCATCGGTTTCGCTTTTCTCACCGGAAACTACACAATTTGGCGCATGGCCATAAAAAAAATCTTCCTTAGCCTGCTCGTTACCCTTGTCGTTGCAGGTATCGCCACCTGGCTTTCTCCCCTCCAGGAAACGACAAACGAGATTCTTTCCCGAACGAGGCCCAACCTCTATGATCTCATCATTGCCTTACTTGCCGGCATCGCAGGTGCTATGGCGATCTGCACCAAGAAAAACTACCTCACCATCATTCCCGGCGTTGCCATTGCCACTGCGGTCATCCCACCCTTAAGTGTTGCGGGATTCGGAATCGGAACCGGCAGCCTCACGATCTTTCTGGGAGGATTCTTCCTTTTTTTCACTAACTTCGTTGCAATCATCTTCGCAACCTGCGCCGTTCTCATCTACTTCGGCTTCACACCGACAATCGATTCCTATCTCGGAGGCTCATCCCTCCGCAAGAGGATCGTCTACCTTGCAGCAGTACTTATCCTCAGCTGTATTCCTCTCGTATACACCCTCCATGAATCCATTACCCAGGTGCGTCTCCAGAAAATTGTACAGACAGCCCTGAAAGAGGAATTCGACAGGGAGGGTGAGTCCCGTTTGACCAGCTTTTCGCAGAAAAAAGGGGACTGATGGAAAACTCCAGGTCGATGCCATCATTTCAACGACTAAATATCTTTCCGAAAAGGACATCGGGCTGGCAGAAAAAAATATCATCAAAGACCTGAACCAAGACGTCAATTTTCGCCTTGAGCAGATAAAGGTCCTGCCGGGAGGGCTCAGGGATGAGCCGATAAAACCAACCTTGGCGCCGGTTACTATACAACCACGGCAACCAGTGGAAATAGTTCGCGAAGCCCGCATGGAAACGATGGGCCTCCTGAACGACGAAATCCAGAAAATAAACGCCATGGTAGCACCGGCAAGTGTCACCGAGTACACATTCGGAATCAACAGCCGACAGCCGGAATATCCTCTTGAACTGCAACTTAGAAGCGACTCCCCCCTCAGTGAACGGGCAGACTCTTCTGCTGGAAAGGATGATCGGTTCCGACCTGGGTATTGGGGTTCAGCTTCATGTTCGCACGACCTCCTTCATCCCTGAGCTTTTATTCTCACCAGGGGAAACGGCTCTGAGCGAAGAGATGAAAAAGTCTCTTCTTTCGGCCAAGGCTATCTTCGCCATTGCACCAAGTCTGCAGGCAACAATAACCTCCTACCCGGAAGCTTCCGGAAACAAGAGGAAAAACTTACGTGCTGCCCGGGAACGAGCCAAGGCAATCTCTTCCTTTCTTACCGAATCATGCGCCATCCCAACGGATCACATCATAACGATAATCGAGAGCGGCAAATTCCCTGGTGCCCCCAAAGTGAAAGTATCCCTTGTCCCTAAACAGGAGAAGCAGCCATGAACCCAGCTGGGGCCATCATCGTCTTCACCGATCTCGACGGAACTCTTCTGGACGAAAGCTATTCCTTTGCCGCGGCGCAGCCGGCCCTCAGGAAAATTGCAGAGTCGGCCATTCCGCTTATTCTTTGTTCCAGCAAGACCCGAAAGGAAATCGAGCACTACCGCGGCAAAATGGAAAACTCCCATCCTTTTATCTCTGAAAATGGCGGAGGAATATTTATTCCGGAAGGATATTTACTTGACGAAACCCTTCTCGAAAGGTTTTCGCCGGCAGCTGAAAACGGCTATCGGGTAATCAGACTCGGCACTCCCTACCGCGAACTACGAAAGGTAATCGCTGAACTAAGGGCGGAAGGTTTTCCCATCACCGGTTTCGGCGACCTGTCCATGGATGAACTGGTAAAGCAGACGGGACTCCCCCTGGACGAAGCGTTGCTGTGCAAAGAACGGGATTTCGACGAACCGTTTCTTTTCAATGGCAACGAAGGAGAAAAGGAAGCCCTCTTCCTTTCAATCAGGAGCAAAGGCCTTTCCACAACACAGGGCGTCTTCTTTCATCTCCTTGGTGACAACGACAAGGGAAAAGCCGTAAGGATTGTCTCGGAAATCTTTCGGGCACAGTACGGTTTCATCACCACCGTTGCACTTGGCGACAGTCCCAATGACCTGCCGATGCTCGAAAGCGTCGATTTCCCGGTGGCCGTGAAGAGACCGGATGGACGCCATCACCCGTCCCTTTCCCTGCCGAATCTGTACAAAGCCAAGGGGGTAGGTCCGCTTGGATGGAACAGCGCCATACTCGATCTCCTGACGAGCTTCAGCAAAGCAACCTGATATTTTTCAGACTACCCCGGAAAGAATGTATCCCTTATCCGTGCAAATCCGTGTATATCTGTTGCAGACAACAGTTTACAGCAATGCATCATCGAATTCCGTACCATAGTGGCTGACACGTTACTTCTAACGGCAGATCGAGGCATCAACAGCACATGGAACCAGTGTACCAAAAACATATCAGCTATTGTGTGGCCCTCATCCTTCTGTTCGGAATAGCGCTCGTGCTTTTTCCCCGTCCCGTTTCCGCGGCAGATCCCGTGGAAATCGTCATTATCGGGGTGGAGGACGAACTCCGGGACAACGTGCAGGCCGCGCTTCCCATCCCGCCGGGACTGGTAAAGGACGGCGTGGTGAATCTGCCATGGCTGGAACGGTTTCGTGAAGATGTCCCGAAAAATGTCCGTGAAGCCTTGGAACCCTTCGGTTATTACGATGCGAAAGTGGACACAATCCTGCAGAACCCGACCGAAAATGAATACCGCCTCCTGGTGGGAGTTTTCCCGGGCACGCCTGTCAGGGTTACCGATGTCAGTGTGCGGGTGATTGGCCCCGGGGCCGATGAAAAAGCCCTGCAAAGAATCGCAAACTCCTTTCGCCTCCATAAGGGAGACATACTCGTCCAAAGCAGCTACGAACGGGAAAAAGGGCGACTTCAGTCAAAGGCCCAGGAACTGGGCTACCTGGACGCCACATTCCCGGTCCATGAAATTCTTGTCACCCGGGCCAAAGCAAGCGCACGGATTTCACTCGAACTGGACACCGGCCGCCAGTACCGCTTCGGGGAGACACTGTTTACCGGCGCCCCCCAGTACCCGCAACGATTTCTGCAGCGTTACCTGGATTACCAGACCGGTGAGATTTTCTCGGAGAAGAAACTGGGACAGACCCAGATCAACCTCTCTTCATCGGACCGCTTCAAGGGGGTCCTTCTCACCCCTGAAAGGGAAGAGGCCCATGATTCCATCATGCCGGTCCTTGCACAGCTGACTCCCCTGCCACGCATTCGCCTTCGTCCAGGAATCGGCTACGGCACCGACACGGGAGTGAGGGGATCAGTCCGCTACAAAGATGTGAACCTCTTTCACCTGGGCCACGAGATGAATGCCGAAATCAACATTTCCCAGCGCCTCCAGGGGATCGCGGCCGGCTATCTTGTACCGTTATACCGGGACATAAAATCATCCCTGGGCCTCCAGGTAAATTTTCAGCGGGAAGACTCCGATACCTATACGAGCCGCCTGATTTTCCTGGAAGGAACCTGGAACCAAACGCTCCAGCGGGAACAGCTCCTCACCGTCTATTTAAAACCCCAGTGGGAGGATTACACCATTGGGCTGCAGAAGATCTTCTTCGATTCTGGTTCTCCCCGGCATTCGTTTCACCGATCGGCATTTCGATGATCCCATCAGGCCAAGAAAAGGCTACGGTTACATCCTGGAGGCACGCGGGACTCACCAGTTTCTCGGCTCTTCCACCGGACTTTTGCAATGTATTGCGGAAGGACGTGCCGTAATTCCGCTGCCGTGGCGTTTTGCCATCATCAGCCGGGTCAAAGGAGGAATGACCTTCCAGAACGAACCTTTCAAAGAATTGCCCGCTTCTCTCCGTTTCTTTGCCGGTGGTGGCAGAAGCGTGCGCGGCTATGCATACCAGTCTCTCGGGCCCAAGGATATAACCGGCAAGGTTATCGGCGGCAAGAACCTTCTGACAATGAGCATAGAGCTGGACCGGAAACTTTTCAAGGACTGGGCGATTGCAGCATTCTTTGACGCGGGAAACGCCTTTGACTCCCCGAGTCACCTGCGTCTCTACAAGGGCGCGGGACTGGGAATTCGCTATTTTACCCCTGTCGGTGCCCTCCAACTGGACCTGGCCCGACAGATCGGGGTGGACAACCCTGCCTACCGTGTTCATTTCTCCGTGGGGTTCGAGTTATGAAAAAGTCAGTCTTCTGGCTCGGTGCATGTATCGGCATTGCCCTGCTGTCGGCAATCGTTGCCGCGGGCTGGCTTCTCGGCACAACCGAAGGGGCACGATTTCTTCTTGCGAAAACCGCGGAAAGCGCAGGAGCCCGCCTCGAAATAGGGAACCTGGAAGGGCGGCTTCTGGACGAGCTTCGCCTCGAAAAGGCTACCGTTGCAACACCCCTCTTTTCACTCAAAATCAAATCACTCCGACTCCATTGGAATCCCGGCATGCTCCTTACCGGGAACTTCGCCGTGCAGAGCCTCGACCTGCGGGGAGTCGATATACAGGACAACCGGCCGAAGAAGGAAGAACCGCTCGACCTCTCCTGGCCAACACTGTCCGGGACGGTAATCCGATTGAATGGCTGGATCTCGTCCCTCACCCTGCACGACCTTTCCTACCGGCGCAATGCCTCGGAACCGGTAATTGTTTCCGAAATGACCGGGCGAGTCGATTGGCATGGCGGACAGGCAGCGTTCACCAAGCTTTTCCTCCGAACTCCTACCGGCACGGTTACGGGGGATGCGGGAATCAGTTTCCGAAAACCTCTCCTGAACCTTTTTGCAACCGTCATTCCAAAGGAGCCGGTTGCCGGGTTCTCCCGCCTGCTCGTCCTGGCCGAACTCTCCCCGGGAAAAGGAACCGATCAGGCATCCGGCCGGATCCAGGCAGTGGCAGCTACACTAAAACACCGAACGATCCACTTCTCCACGGATATCGGTATTGCCAGTACTTCCCTTCGGTTAAGCGACCTGTCCCTGACGGAGGCCGACCGCAAGGGGAAACTGACCGGCAATGCCGAGATCTCCTTTTCAGGCAGGAGCCCCGCAGTTACCGCACGTCTGCTTGCCGATAAACTGGATCTTTCCGCTGAGGTTCCTGCTCTCCCTCCCCTTGACGGTACCATTGACATGTCAGGTACCCTTGCCAAGTACCGGGGGACACTTCGTCTTGCAACAAGCGGCCAAGGAATCCATTCAGGATCCGTTGACGGGTCTTTCACCGGAAACACCGAAGAAGTCTCACTCATTCTCGACAAGGGGTCCTGGCTTGGGGGAACCCTTACCGGGAGCCTCGCAGCACGATGGAGCGACGGCCTTTTCCTCTCTGCCGCACTGAGCGGGAGAAATTTCAACCCAGCCCGCGTCACCCCCGACTGGGACGGTGTGGTTAACCTGGACATGAGCGGCGAGATGCACAAATCCGACACAGCGCCCCTGCAAGGAAAAATCTCCGCAAAGCTTTTGTCAAGCCAACTTCGCGGTCGACAATTGACAGGGGAGCTGGCTGCCCGAATCGACAATCAGGACATCATCATTGACCGTCTGCTGCTCCGGGGGAAAGGTTTCGACATCAGTGCCTCGGGAAATATTGCCCGAAAAATCAGCTTTGACTTTCTGGCTGATGACCTGGGAGGGCTTGTTCCAGGAACTGCTGGTTACCTTCGGGTAACAGGGGATGTGAGCCGGAAAGCCGGGCGATTCGGCGGAAACGCGACCGGCACGGCCAAGGCCTTGCGGGTGGAATCCCTGCGCCTCAAAACTGCATCCTTTACCGCGGCACTCTCCGACACGAAAGACCAGACCCTGAAGCTCCATCTGGCAGCGCAAAATCTGGGATATGGAACATTTCTGGCAAAAGAAGCAGGTCTTGATATCTCCGGGACCCTTGACCATCATCGCATCGAACTGGAGGCCACTTCAACTGCGGGCTCCTTGAGGACTTCACTGGAAGGAAAGTACCAATCCGGCATCTGGGCAGGGAACATCGTCACCCTCTCGGGCAAGGACACGTTCGGACCTTGGCGCATGGAACAGGCTACCCGCCTCACGCTTTCATCCCGGGGAGCCATCCTTTCCCCCTTTATCCTGAGCGGCAGTTCAGGGGAGAGAATAGAACTCAGTGGCGAGTGGTTTCGCAGCCCTCCAGGGTTAACCCTGGACACCACCTGGAAGAAACTCAACCTGGCCCGTGCAGGACAATGGTTTCCCGAGCTCCAGTTGAAAGGAATATCTTCAGGCACGCTCTCTCTGGTTGCGCCGCCAGGCGGCTCACCGAAAATATCCGGCACCATCCAGGCTTCCGGAAGCCTTATGGCAAACGGCTTTCGGACCCAGATTCGCACCGGAACAGTCCGCCTGGAAACAGTCGCCGGGAAAATCCGCGCCGAAACAATCCTGGACCTGGCCGCCCAGGGGAAACTCACGGCAAAGTTGGTAGCGGACGTACCGAAAACACTGACTATCCCCGATCACGGAGACTTTGAGGCCCGCCTGGATGGGGTCAACATGGGAATCTTTCACACCTGGCTCCCCGAAGGCCTCTCCCTGGAGGGGGTACTGTCCGCCCACACCGTCGGAAAGCTGCTGCCCGGCCGACAACTCCAGCTCACGGCAAAAGCGGACATCGCTCGGGGGGTATTCCGTCAACAACAGAAGGGAGGGGAAATACGCGCAGACCTTCGCACCGCAACTCTGTCCCTTGACTGGCACGACCAGACACTCGACGGCACCGTTGCGGTGGAACTTGCCGATACCGGCAACCTCAAGGGAAGTTTCCGACTCCCTCTTCCGGCCCGGCTGCCGCTGGCCATGAATCCCGAAGGCGCAGTATCGGCAACCCTTCAGGGAAAAGTGCGCGAAAACGGGATAATGACAGCATTGTTCCCCGGAATGATCCAGGAAAGCAAAGGCGAGCTGGAGATGAATCTGCAGGCCGGAGATACCTGGAAGAATCCGAACCTGAGCGGCACCCTGCTACTCAGTCGAGCAGGCCTCTACCTTCCCCGGGCAGGGATCCATCTCTCTGACCTGAAGCTGTCAGCCCATCTCGAACGCGACCGGATTACGGTCGATTCCTTCTCCGCTCGATCCGGCCAGGGGACCATCAACGGCACTGCGAGCGTACTTCTTAAGGGCTGGAAACCGGTCAGTTACCAGGGAAGCATCCGGGGAAATCAATTCCAGTTCATGTATCTCCCGGAGCTGCAGGTCCAGGGGAGCCCGCATTTCGACTTCTCGGGAACCATGAAAAAGCTAACCGTTCGCGGTGACCTCCTTATTTCCGACCTCACCGTTACCGGCAGCCAGACACGGTCCCTAGTCCGTCCCAGTGAAGACGTGGTGATCGTGGATGCACCTCGGAAAAATGAGCGCGCCCTCCCCATCGACCTCGACATCAAGATCAAGGTTGCTTTCGGCGACCGGGTATACGTCAAGATGTCGGGAATCGATGCCAGGCTTGACGGAACGGTCGACGTGACCATGACCAGCCTCAAGGACATCCGGGGTAAAGGAGAGATACGGGTTGTAAAGGGAAGCTACAAAGCATACGGAGTGGACCTGGAGATCACGAAGGGACGCATCAGTTTCACCGGTGGTCCGGTCAGCCAACCGGTACTGGATATCCTCGCGCTCCGAAAAGTTAACGATATCAGTGCCGGCGTCATCGTCGCCGGAACGATCAATCGCCCCATCATCCGCCTCTACTCCGAACCGGCCATGTCGGACAGCGACATAATGGGATACATGGTGCTCGGCCAACCTCTGAGCGGAGACCAGGGACAGATAGCCGCCGTCATGTCGGCAGCACGCCTGCTTCTCTCCGCCAGCCAGTCAACAGGGCTCAACGATCAGATCATGAACAAATTCGGCATCGATTCCATCGGCGTTGAACAGGACAAAAGTGACATCACCAAATCCATCGTCACCGTGGGCAAATACTTGACCCCGAAACTATTAATCAGTTACGGCAGGTCTCTTTTCTCCTCCACTACCTACCTGAAGGCACGCTACACCTTCTCCAAACGATGGGAAGTGGAAACCTGGACCGGCACGGAAAGTGGACTTGATGTATACTACAAGATAAACTTCGACTGATTGACGTTTACGTATTCTGAGGACATATTCAGAAGGAGCCTCACATGTTTGAATTGCCGCCCGGTGTCCGCACATGGCTGTTTGACCCCACCGTCGGAAAAATTGTTACCGTCCTTATCGGCATCATAATCATCAACATTCTGGTGCGGCTTTCACGCCGGGCCTTGCTGCCAAGGATCGACGGGACCGACACCCGCTACCGCTTCCGGAAACTCATCGGCTTTCTGGGAATACTGGTGGGATTCATCCTCATAACGGTAGTTTTCAGTGACAAACTCGGGAACCTGACCGTGGCCTTCGGTGTCGCCGGTGCCGGTATCGCCTTCGCACTGCAGGAGGTTATTGCCAGTATCGCCGGCTGGGCCGCGATCTCGGTGGGTGGCTTTTATTCGGTGGGTGACCGGGTTCAGGTTGGCGGCATCACAGGAGATGTGATCGATATCGGCATTTTACGCACAACGGTCATGGAGATCGGCGAATGGGTAAAGGCCGATCTCTATAACGGACGCATCGTCAGAATCGCCAACAGTTTCGTCTTCAAGGCGCCGGTCTTTAATTACTCTGCGGACTTCCATTTCCTCTGGGACGAAATCACCGTTCCGGTAAAATACGGCAGCGATTACCACCGTGCCCGCGAGATACTCCTCGCCATCGCGAATGAGCAGGTCGGCAGCTACATTCCCCATGCCCAGAATGATTGGGAGCAGATGGTGAAAAAATTCATGATCGAAAAGGCTTCCGTGGAGCCGATGGTTACCATGGTTGCCAATGATAACTGGATCGAATTCACGGTACGCTATGTAATAGACTTCAAAAAACGTCGTTCCACCAAGGACTTTCTCTTCACGAAAATTCTCGACGCTTTCCAGGCAACGAACGGCAAGGTATCCCTTGCCTCGGCCACCTTCCAACTGGTTGATACGCCGGTCCTGAATGTCAGATTTGCGGAAGAAATGGGCTCCGGTGCGAAAATTCCAAAGTAAAGGTTCTTGTAGCGATTCCAGCGCTGCCTTTGGTACTTCCAGTTTCAAACTGACTCCCATGGAGGCTCCATGTTTCAGAGAACAATCACCCTGTTGCTGCTCATTATCACCGCCAGCACCATTGCTTTTGCTGCCCCCAAAACGACAAAGCAGACACCGCCAGCCCAGGAACCGCCAAAACTGCCTGTCGGGCGAGTAGTGCTTGACGGAAAACCCCTTTTCACGGTGCAGGAAAAGATTCTCTCCCTCACGCCAGAGGACCGCGCTTCACTTATTTCAGCGCGCCTGGCCAGGCTTGCCAGAAACCCACTGTTTAAAGCCGACACAATCACCACCCATGAAGGCGAAACCACCACCGACATTTCCGCCGGCGACTTAATTATCATGACAGTTACCGAAAATGATGCCGAAGTGGCGGGAAAACCCCGTAGTGAACTGGCCCGGGAATACGCAGAGACAATCCGGGCCGCCGTTGAAAAGACCAACTACGAGTACAGTATCAGAAGCATCGTCATCGGCGCCTTATCTGCACTCCTTGCCACAGCGGTTCTCGTTGGCCTTCTCATGGCAATTACTCGCCTTTTCCCGAAGTTAATTAAAAAGATACAATCTCTTAAAGGGACAAAAATCCGTACTATTCGTTTCCAGTCCCTGGAACTCCTTCAGGAAGATCGAATCGTAGCATTCTTGATTACAGTCACTAAGGTTTTCCGTGTGCTGACTATTTTGGTGCTTTTGTATATTTTTGTTCCGCTTGTTTTCAGTTTTTTCCCCTGGACCCGCGGTTATTCGGTAAAACTTTTCGAATACTTCCTGCTGCCTTTGCAGAAGATCTGGTCAGCCTTTGCTTCCTATCTACCCAACATCTTTTACCTGGCGATAATTGTCACACTCACCCGCTTGACCATCAAATTCTGTCGTTTCTTGTTCACCCAGGTTGAAAAGAAAACCATCATTATCCCTGGTTTTTTCCCGGAATGGGCGGATGCAAGTTTCAAGATCGTCCGATTCCTGATAATCGCCTTCTCCGCAGTGGTAGCCTTCCCCTATCTGCCCGGCGCGGAATCTCCTGCCTTCAGGGGCATTTCGGTCTTCCTTGGCGTCCTGCTTTCCCTTGGTTCGACTTCGGCCGTGGCAAACGTTGTTGCCGGCGTCATCCTCACCTACATGCGGGCATTCACACTGGGAGACCGCGTCAAGATCTCAGATACCGAGGGAGATGTGGTGGAAAAAACACTGTTGGTAACCCGCGTCCGTACCATTAAAAATGTCGACGTCACCATCCCCAACGCCATGGTACTGGGGAGCCATATCGTCAATTACAGCTCATCGGCAAAGGCCTACGGCCTCATCCTCCACACCTCCGTTACCATCGGCTATGATGCGCCGTGGCGCACAGTGCATAAACTTCTTATCGATTCGGCAAATGCTACCGAGAATATCCTCGAGATTCCCGAGCCTTTCGTTTTCCAGAAGAGCCTTGACGATTTCTACGTGAGCTACGAACTGAACGCCTACACGGAAAAACCTTCCATCATGGCCAGGATATACTCCGACCTGCACCAGAACATTCAGGAGAAATTCAATGAGGCAGGGGTCGAAATCATGTCGCCCCATTACGCCCAGATCCGGGACGGCAACCGGACTGCTATCCCCGGGCAGTATCTGCCGGAGGGCTATGAACCGGAAGGCATCAGATTCATGCGGACAGGCAAGGACGCTCCCCTGTAACAGAAAAGGGCGCAACGAATTGCGCCCTTCCGAAATCATATCCTGGCCCGCGGAGTTGGGCGAAATCCCGCTCCCCGGCTTTCCCCTTACCCTTTCCGCAGATGAACCGTACGCTGCGGAAAGGGAATTTCGATCCCTTCCTGCCTGAATCTCTTGAAAATTCTTTTCCTGATAGTGTGCTGAGCCAGGTATTGGTCCACGAATTCTCCCACCTGGCAGACAATGGTGAAATCGAGGGAACTGGCACCAAAACCCGGGCTGAATCGGACGTACGGCTGAGGATCATCCAGGAGACCAGGAACATCGGAAGCAGCCTGCAAGGCCTCATCCGCAAGAATTTTTTCCACCTGGTCGATATCCGCATCGTAACTCACTCCCACGGAGACAAAGAGCATCATCTGCTTCTCGGGAAGGCAATAGTTGGTAACGACACTCTGGGCGAGCTTGCTGTTGGGGATTACGACCATGTTATTGGGAAGCATCCTGATGCGAGTCGTCCGCCAGGTGATATCCTGAACATACCCTTCCTGGCCGTTGTCCAGCTTGATGAAATCACCGATCCGGATCGATTTTTCCAACAAAATATGCAGGCCGGCAAAAAGGTTCGCCAGCGTATCCTGCAATGCCAGTGCAACGGCAAGACCCCCAACACCAAGGGCGGTCAGCAGGGGAGCAATGGATATCCCCATCACACTTAAACAGATGAGGAGGCCGGTGGCGATGATGATACCCTTCATGACAGCGTAGGCAAGACCGGTGGTGGGAACAGGAAGTTCTGTTTTGAAGAGATAATTCCTCAGTATTTTGCCGCTGAGGTTCGACCCGGCAATGGTTATCGAAATAATCAGGATAACATAGATTGTTGTGTTTAGCGGCTGCATATACTTTGAGGGAAGATCTGAAACCGATATCCCGAAATACAGTCCAAGTGCAATGCACCAGAAAAAAGACGGCGTTTTCAGTGATGCAATCAGAATATCGTCAACTTTGGTGATGGTCTTTTCAGACCATGTGCGAGCCATACTGAAAAGAATTCCTCTCAGGACCAACAGTACTGCCATGATTGCAAAAGCAATCAGGAACGGCAGGAGTTCCCTCGGCATAGACATTCCCATGTAATTTCCTCCGATTTGGATTTACTGCACATAGATTTCAAGTATCCGCGGCCTGAATCGCCCTCGAAAGAATGATTGACCGGAGATTTTGTTTTTCCAGCCGGATACGGATTTCCGTAAATCCTTTGTACACCCTGAATGGCAGCGGCCAAGCCAGCGACTCTGCAGTGACGCTGGTAGCCATGCTGGATCGTGCCTTCCAAAGTGAACTTTTCAAAAAACTGTTGCAATAAAGAGTGAAAAATGCAAAATGACTGTACAGTTAATTTGTGCAGAAATCATATTTCGTACGTTAACTCGTTGTTCTCAGACAAGTTTCCCCTCTTTCCCCATACTCTCTTTTCCCGGAATCCGATTAATTTTACAACAGGGTTGAGCACTGCGGCAGAAAAGGGAATCTTCCAGCCATCGTTTACCCATGGCACGTGAATACCGGTACGTTACCATGTATTTTCTTCTTCATTCCACTGGGGAGAGATGGTAATTCAGCCCATTTTCTGATCATGTATCATCTGCCGGAATATCAGAAGGGGCAACCAGTCAACCGTCTTTGGAACAACGGAATCCCTTTCCGGTTCCTTTCGACTTCAAGGCCTATTTCCCGGCTCACTGCCGGTCAAACAATGGAAGTGTATGTATGAAAAAAAACCGTTTTTCTTTTACTATAAGACTTTTTTTGTGCTTATGGCTGACTTTCGCCGCCCATCAGGCCCGTGCCGTTCAAAATCCTGAAAGTTCAGATGCAGTCAGCAAGCCGGCAGCAGGGCAATTCGACGAACCGGTACGCAGCTACTATCAAGCGGTAGTTCTCGAAGGCAACGGCAGGATCAGCGAAGCAGCCAAGGAATATCGCAAGGTTCTTCTCCTTTCACCATCAAACATTGATGCCCGGGAAAGATTGGCCAATATCTATCTTCTGAAAGGAAATATTCCGAAAGCCATCGAGCAGTACCAAGAGATTCTCCGTTACCAGGGGAACAATCCGGTAGTCCACCATCAACTTGCACACGCCTTCGAATTAAACAGCAAGTACCGCGATGCAACTGCGGAATACCGGGAGATCGTAAAACTTGACCCGAAGAACCTCTTCGTCAGGCAACATCTTGCCCTCCTGTACAGGAAGCGGGGAATGCTTGATGATGCGGCAGGGGTTTATCGGGGAATTCTTGCTATAGACACGGAAAATGAAGTGGCTGGCAATGCCCTGATAGCCATCTATCTCAAAAAGAAACAGTACAATGATCTCATCGCTTTCCTCAAGGACGGTACCAACCGCCATCCGGATGACCCTAACAGCCACTACAAGCTCGGAATTGTCTATGAGTATACGAAACAATATGACGTTGCCGCCGCAGAATACCAGAAGGCGCTGGAAAAGAAGAGTGACTATGCTAAGGCATTGAACGCATTGGGGCGTCTCTATATGAAAACCGGAAGGCTCGATGAGGCCAGGAAGATGCTGCTGGCAGCAAAAAAAGCCGATCCGTCATTAACAGAAACAACTCTGATGCTGAAGAACATTCACGAGGAATTCCGTCCCCATACCACCGTAAAAAAGACGAAACACTACAGGAAGTACAAGAAGAAACACTACAAGAAGAAACACTACAAGAAGAAACGCTCTTCGAAAAAGAAGTACTCAAAGAAGAAATCGACTTCGAAGAAAAAATATTCTAAAAAGAAAAAAAGCACCAAAAAAAAGTACACAAAGAAAAAAAGCTCTCGGAAAAAACGAACTGCCAAAAAACATACGCACAAATGACATGATAAGTCTAATGTCCTGTTTCAAAATGGTCCGTACCAAAGTAATAAAACCACTATCAGAACAACAATCCCATAGTATCTTACCGCTTTGCTGTACCCTCGGTTAGCAGACCATTTCGTGAAAAGGTCATCCGTCTTTCCTCACGCCAATCACTCGAGCAAGAATCGCGGCAATCGGTAATGCAAAGATACTCAGCATGGCTCCCATCTTTGCGGCCCCCTGAAGGACAGGGTTGGCAAAGGCCTCACCAGCAACAAATAGCGCCACGGTAAAACCTATCCCCGCAATTACCCCGGCCACCAGAAGTTCTCGGCGACCCATTCCCTCCGGCAAAGGAAAACCCAAGTGCTGTGCCAGGAAACTCATGAAAAAGATACCACCGGTCTTCCCGATAATTAGGGAACCCAGCACAATCCAGGTTGCCGTCCCGAATTCGGAAAACTGAACCCCGGCATTTGCAAGCCCGAACATGAACAAGCCGAAATCAACAATGATTTTCCATTCGTGCTCGAAACGGGACAGGGTAGAGAGATCAGTTGGATCCTCTTCGAAGAGGTGCTTGGTTTCCCGGGGGGGGTGAGGCAGGAAAGGAACGATAAACACCAAGGCCAAGGCCGGATGGAGATGGGCTTCGTGAAGACCTATCCAGCTCGGGACGCCACCCAGCAGCAGGTACGGCCAGTAGCTTTTCGTCTTGCGTGCCCGAAGAATGTAGGCAACCAGCATCCCGGCCACGACAATGACCAACCAGAGTGGTTCCGTCGGGAAGGCAGGATCCGGATAAAAAATGGCAATAATGGCTAGGCCAACGGCATCATCAGCAATGGCCAAAAGCAGGAGAAACGATATCACCGGGTGACTGTTCCCGAAGATGAGGCGGGCAGCGAGCCAGGCAAAGGCGATATCCGTGGCAGTCGGAATTCCCCAACCATTGGCTAGAAACGGTGAGCCGACCAGCCTGTTCAGAAGGAAATAGACCACAATCGGCCCGACAACCCCTCCGAGGGTCGCGAAGAGCGGATTCATTGCCTTCTTCAGCGGATTCAGGTCGCCACCGGGAACGCAACTCATCGTGATCTCCACGGCGGCAATGCCGAAGAAGAGCGCCATAAACAGTTCGTTGGCTACAAAATGAAAATTGAAAGGGCCCAGGAATTGTTCATGGTTGAAGTTGGCATAGCCAGCCGGATCGAGATTCACCCAAAGCAATGCCACAAGAACACCGGCAATAAGCGGTATTGAAAACTCCCGCAGCATGTTAATCTGTTTTCTCAACATAACAACAACTATCCTTGACTATCGCCCGTCTCGGCCTTTTCCACCCGTTGATAGTCGTCATGAAAGCGAACGATATCATCCTCACCCAAATACTCGCCGCTCTGAACCTCAATAATTGTCAGAGGGATGATGCCGGGGTTTTCCAGGCGATGAAGGTTCCCCATGGGAATAAATGTAGACTCGTTTACGTTTACGATCGACTCTTTTTCACCGCAGGTAACTTTGGCGGTTCCGGAAACAACTATCCAGTGTTCGCTTCGATGATGGTGCATCTGCAGGGAAAGTCGGTGTCCCGGTTGGACTTCTATCCGTTTTATTTTGTAGTTCTTGTTTTCATCCAGGACCGTGTAGGTCCCCCAAGGTCGTTCACCACGTTCCATTTCACTGTCTCCTTGCTTTCAGATATTTTCCCAGGGCCTCGCGCCATCCATCCGGAACGAAACCGGTATCCCTCTGTAGCTTTCCGCAGTCGAGAACCGAATAGAGAGGACGAGGAGCAGGCCTGCCTAGCTCTAAGGTGGTGATGGGGTTGACAACCGTGTCGAACCCTGACTCATCAAAAATGGCTGCGGCAAACTCACACCAGGAACAGGACCCGGCATTTGCGACATGGTAGGTGCCACGGCAGCCATTCTGAATCAGGGCACGAATGGCACGGGAAAGGTCCACAGTCCAGGTAGGTGATCCAATCTGGTCGTGAACAACGCTGATTTCATCCTTTTCCTTTCCGAGCCTGAGCATGGTTTCAACGAAATTCTTGCCATGCAGTCCATACAGCCACTGTGTCCGGACAATCAGGTGATCTGGGTTGAAACGGGCATTATCTTCACCGGCAAGTTTTGAACGGCCATAGACGCTCAGCGGGTTCACCTGGTCATCCTCGAGCCACGGCGTGCCTTTGCTTCCGTCAAAAACATAATCTGTGCTTACCTGAACCAGCTTGGCCCCTATCTCGGCAGTAACCCGGGCGAGATTCAGAACACCTTCGCCGTTAACCTGAAACGCCCGGGTCTGGTTGGTCTCACACCCGTCAACATCGGTATAGGCGATCGCGTTGATCACAACCTTCGGACGGAGATCCTTCAGAACCTTTTCTACGGAGACAGGTGAGATGATCTCCATCTCATCATGGTACACGCCACGTGCATCGTTGCCATACAGTTCCATAAGATCATGACCGAGCATACCTCGGGCACCAACAACAACAATCATCAGCGCCCTCCATACATCTTTTCATAATAGTCACGATAGGCCCCTGACGTTACTTCCCTGACCCACTCCTGGTTGTCCAGGTACCAGCTGATCGTCTCGTCAATTCCCTTTTCAAAGGTATAGGAAGGCTCCCATCCAAGCTCACTCCTCATCTTGGATGCATCGATGGCATAGCGGCGGTCATGACCCGGACGATCCTTCACAAAGGTAATCAGTTTCCTGCTGCTGCCCGGGGTCACGACCAAGCTTGCCGTCAAGGATATCGCAGACCAGGTTCACGATATCGATATTGCGCCACTCGTTATTGCCGCCCACATTATAGACTCCGCCTGACACGCCTTTTTTCAACACAGCTTCCACTGCCCGGGAGTGATCCTTCACATGGAGCCAGTCGCGAACATTCAGACCATCGCCATACACCGGAAGGGGCTTTTCAGCAATAATATTGTGAATCATGAGGGGAATCAGCTTTTCCGGAAACTGGAAGGGTCCGTAATTGTTGGAGCAGCGGGTATTCAGCGTGGGGAAACCGTAAGTCTCATTGTAGGCCCGCACCAGGAGGTCGGCTCCTGCCTTGCTTGCGGAATACGGTGAGTTGGCGGCAAGGGGAGTCGTCTCGGTGAAAAGCCCTGTGGAACCGAGGCTCCCGTAGACTTCATCCGTTGAGACCTGCAGGAAGCGAAATCCGGCAACTGATCCCGATGCCCAATGCTTGCGACTCTCTTCCAGGAGAACCTGGGTACCAAGAACATTAGTCCGAACAAAAACCTCCGGGCCCGTGATGGAGCGGTCCACATGCGATTCAGCGGCAAAATGGACGACTGCGTCGATCTTCTCCCGAAAAAGAATCGCTGCAACCAGTTCCGCATCACAAATATCACCTCTCACGAACTCATAGCGAGGGTCAGCCTCGACACCTTTCAGGTTTTCCAGGTTGCCGGCATAGGTAAGGAGGTCAAGGTTGATTACCCGGCAACCGGGATTGGTTTGCAGAAAATGGTGAATGAAGTTGGAGCCGATAAAACCGGCTCCACCCGTTACCAGCAGTGAACGGGGTTTAAAAGATTCCGTCATATGAATCCTCCACAGTAAATTTGGCAGGAAAAAAAGTGGCAATGGGAAAAATCTTCAACATCCCCGGTTCTTACGGAAAAAATCCCTTAATCCCGGAAAAGGGATACAGTACCATAAGCGTTACCGTAAAAACAATGTACTTTCACACAAAATAAACGAGAAAGGGCCTGCGAAACGCAGGCCCCTTCTTAACAACATCAGTCTGTCTGCCCCCTCCTTCAAGAAGAAGGAAGCCCCCGGAACAGGTCAGATACGACCTTCTCCGGTTAGGGATTCCATAGTTACTGGTCCGGTTACCCTCAGCACCCGATTCATGAAAACATGAATAGCGCTACTATTAGGGCAACAACAGGTCCTCGTGCTAGTTCTGGCTGATAAAGTTCTTCAGATCAGCAATTTCTGCAGCGGAAAGACTGATCCCATTATGCCCACTAGACAGTTTACCACTGACAAGTGAAGATGCGCCTGAAAGATTAGGAGCTGAACCGGATGTATCATAGGTTCCAAGCTTATGACAACCACTGCAATTATTGTCATAGATTGCTTGCCCCGGAAGTGGTGTTGGTGTTGGTGTTGGTGTTGGTGTTGGTGTTGGTGTTGGTGTTGGTGTTGGTGTTGGTGTCGGTGTTGGTGTTGGTGTCGGTGTTGGTGTTGGTGTCGGTGTCGGTGTCGGTGTTGGTGTCGGTGTCGGTGTTGGTGTTGGTGTCGGTGTCGGTGTTGGTGTCGGTGTTGGTGTTGGTGTTGGTGTTGGTGTCGGTGTCGGTGTCGGTGTAGGTGTCGGTGTTGGCATACTCGTCAAATTCAGTTGGCCACCTTGAATGTTGTCCGTTGAGCAGACAAAGATCTGTTCCGAGGTTGCCCTGTTGTTGACAACAATCTGCCCACCCGTGGCTTCAATGGTGACTGCATCCAGCATGGCATCGAACCCGGTATGGTTGGCCTTGAAATAGCCGGTAATGGGATTTATGTCCGCATTATACATACCGAACAGGGGCGCAAGCTCTTTCCTCAGGGACTCAATCACTCCCGTAAGGTTATCACCTATACTTTTCATTTGATCATCGGTCAGTCCTTGATCGAGAGCAGAACTGTCTGTCACTCCAGCCGCAGCCACAACTGCGGCATTAGACAGCGGATTGACATTTGCCCTTCCTGCACCTTCAGAAAAAGAATAGAGTTCATGGCTACCCGTATCAGATTTCCATACCGCCTTGAGCAAAAAAGGTGCCTTCAGACCTTCAACGTTGAATGAAAAAGCGCCGCTGGCATCCGTATCAGCAACCTGCTCCACATTTCCACCGGAATCTTTGAGATAAACCCTGCCCTGAATTGCACTACCTGTCGCTGCAACACCAGTGACATTGGTTACTGCTGCAGACGAACTTGCGGCACTGCCACCACCACTTCCACAGGCATACAGTAAGACTGTTGCGGATAAAAGAAAAAATAGTGAAATGATTTTATTTTGTAATTTCACGAAACCTCCTGGCTAACGGAGCCTTTCGGCATTCCGCGCGTTGTGGATTCATACATACACAGAATCCATCTATTATTGTTTATCGAGTGTTTTAGTAACCAATCAACGGTGGCCTGCCGCCACAGTTTTATCAGTGTTCAGCTTTATCACTTGTGATACTCCATGAGCAAAAGAGTCATAACAGAACCCTATTGCCAGAAACCTCCTTAGTGCAGGGGGATAAATAAACCGGTTAACCTACTGATTTGATACAAAAAAAGCCGGGACCAAATATCGTGCTGATATTTCGGCAACCCGGCTGTCTCCAAGAGACCCTGTAGGCTTTCCGCCCCATCTTCGCAGATGGTTAAGTATTATCGTATATGCAACATCTCCCCGCCTCCGCGCTCCCGGCGACAGGCAGCGGGGGAAACACAAGTATTGCTGTATTTCAAAATTTCCAATCTTTATACAGCAACTAAGGAATGCTGTCCAAGACAATTTTGTAAAGTTATTGTTACCGGACAGAAACAAATCTTTACCAATCACTGATTGTTTCAGATTCCACTTGCACCGCATCAAAGGTACCGGTCATTTTTACCACTAACAAGAAGAGCTTTTCTCTTTTCAGCGGCAAAATACTTCCTTTACATTTATTGCGAAGTTTTTCGTTAAAGATTGAATTACATTCACATTTTGCTATACTGAAAACACTTTCCAGACAGATCGTCATAATCGTCCGGTGGCAGTCCATGCAGGAACAGCAAAGTCCCCCAGGATGTTTTCATGAGTTTTCTCGACAGTGTCAGCCCGCAGTGGATCGAAGAACAATATCTTCTCTGGAAGAAATCCCCCCACCTTATTCCAATTGAGTGGACATATTTTTTCAGCGGCCTGGAAATAGGATCATCGGCAACCGCTCCTGAAGCAGACGCTTCGTTTTCGGAAACAGCCCGCAAAATTTCCGCAGTACAGGCGCTCATTCATCGGCACCGGGATATTGGACACCTTCTCGCCTGCACAGACCCCCTAACCCCCTGCGAAAGAGAACATCCTCTCCTCAGCCTTCAGGCCTTCGGCCTTACAAGGGCAGACCTGGACATGGTTTTCCCGATTGAAGATTTTTCACTGTCAAAAGCCACCCTGAGAGAAATCCTCAAGATCCTGAGAGACACCTACTGTCGTTCCACCGGGATCGAATTCATGCATATCCATGATCCCCTTAAATGGAACTGGCTCGTGGCCCGCATGGAAAATTCCCGAAACAAACCCGTTTTTTCTCTCGACGACAAACGTGCCATTCTGAAAAATCTTATGAAAGCGTCTTTTTTTGAAAACTTTCTCCACAGGAAATTCCCCGGGCAGACCCGGTTTTCCCTTGAGGGGGGGGAAACCATCATCCCCATGCTCGACGCAATTGTCTCCCGGGCAGGCAGCCAAGGTGTCACTGACTTGATTCTCGGGATGCCTCACCGGGGCAGACTGACCATTCAGGCTACTATTTTCGGAAAAAGATACCAGAACATTTTTGCTGAGTTCCGGGACACGGAGGACCCGGGGTTTGTGGGAGACGGTGATGTGAAATACCATCGCGGAGTTTCCACTGATGTGACCCTGGAAAGCGGGGCGAGTATGCATCTGACGCTGGTCCCGAATCCCAGTCACCTGGAAGCCGTTAACCCGGTCGCAGAGGGAAAAACTCGATCACGGCAGGATTCCTACGGCAAAGATGGCACCTCACGCGTCCTTCCTGTGCTGATCCATGGCGATGCCGCCTTTTCTGGCCAGGGAATTGTTGCAGAAACCCTTAACATGTCACAGCTGGAAGGATACGCAACCGGCGGCACGCTTCACCTTGTACTCAACAACCAGATCGGGTTCACCACTCTCCCGGCTGATGCCAGATCGACCCGCTATGCCACGGATGTAGCCAAGATGCTTGCCGCCCCTATCTTCCACATCCATTGCGAAGATCCCGAGGCTGCGGTTTACGCTACACACCTTGCCCTGGATTTTCGCCGGGAATTCGCCTCCGACGTGGTGCTGGAACTAATCTGTTACCGTCGACACGGCCACAATGAAGGTGACGAACCATATTTCACCCAGCCGCTCATGTACGAAAAGATCAAGAGCCGGGCTCCCGTTCATCAATACTATGGTGATCGCCTGCTGCAGGAAGGTGTCAGCAGCGAAGAAATCCAGGCCATGTTCGATGCTGTTACCGAAGAACTCGAATCGGCATTCGACAGCAGTCCAACAGTTTCCGGAACCCCGTTTCTCGGTCGCTGGAGTACAGTTCAACAGGATTCCGCAGGCATGAAGATCGAAACCGGCGTACCGGGTCCCCAACTCATTTCCCTGACGGAAAAAATGTCTGTTTTCCCTCCGGGCTTCACTCCCCACCCGAAGATCGCCGCCCTCTATGCAAAGAGGCGGGATACCGTGGCAAACGATGAGGGAATCGACTGGGCGAACGCAGAGACCTTGGCCTTTGCATCCCTTTTAAAAGAGGGGATCGCTGTCCGTCTGAGCGGCGAAGACAGCCGCCGCGGCACCTTCAGCCAGCGACACTGTGTTCTTTATGACATACGGACCGGAAATTCCTGCATTCCCCTTTCCGCGGTATCAAAAGACCCGGCAGCGTTCCGCCCTTACGACAGCCTTCTCTCCGAAGCGGCAGTCCTCGGCTTCGAGTACGGCTACTCCCTCGAATCGCCGGAAAGTCTGATAATCTGGGAAGCACAGTACGGAGACTTCGCCAACGGAGCACAAGTCATCATAGACCAGTTCCTTTGCAGCGGCGAAAGCAAATGGGGACGGGCCAGCGGTCTTGTTGTGCTCCTTCCCCATGGCTATGAAGGACAGGGTCCGGAGCACTCCAGTGCGCGTCTCGAACGTTTTCTTCAGCTCTGCGCCGATGGGAATCTCCAGGTCACCTTCCCTTCATCACCCGCACAGTATTTCCATCTGTTGCGTCGTCAGGCAAAGCAGCAATTCCGCAAGCCTCTTGTTGTCCTGACCCCGAAAAGCCTGCTGCGGAACCCTGACTGTATTTCTCATCTTGAAGAATTCACCGGTGGCTGGTTTCGGGAAATCCTCCCATCCTCCTCTGATCCTGAAAAAGTCACTGCAGTCCTGGTTTGCTCTGGTAAACTGTATTTCGAACTCGAACGGAAAAAGATGCTGGAAAACCGGGAGGATACTGCCATCATCCGTATCGAGCAGCTTTACCCGCTCCGTGACGATCTGCTCCGCGAGGAACTCGGTCGGTTCCGACATGCCCGGAACTGCACCTGGGTCCAGGAGGAACCACGAAACATGGGAGCGTGGAATCATATTCGCCCACACCTTGCCAGGATACTCGGCACCGATCCGAAGTATGCAGGCAGAGATGAAGCGGCCTCCCCCGCGACCGGTTCAGTCCGTCATCACAAGCTGGAGCAGGAAAAACTCTTGGCAGAGGCATTCACCGGTTAGATTCTGCCAGCACACGATGCACGTGCTGACCCTGCACAAATGACTACTTTATTGGAGAATTTCATGGAAATACGCGTGCCCGAAGTGGGCGAATCGATCGTAGAGGCACTGGTCGCAAAATGGCATCGTAAAAATGGTGATCACGTCCGGAAAGAAGATCCGGTGTGCGAACTGGAAACCGACAAGGTAACCCTGGAAATTAATGCCGATGCAGACGGCATTCTCTCCATCCTGGTTCCGGAAGGAAAAACAGTCGCAGTAGGAACCATCATCGCGACAATCCGTGAAACAGACGTATCGAACTCGACACAAGCGACCCTTACTCCTGCTGCCCGAAAACTGGCCCGCGAAAAAGCTGTCCGGCCGGAAACGGTCAAGGGAAGCGGCAAGAAAGGGCGGATTCTCGCGGAAGACCTGCTCCATCAGCAAGACGCCGGTGAACGGGCAGACACACCGTCGCCAGCGCCTCCGAAGGAAACCGGACCTGATGCCGCCTCTGCTGAGGCAGTCAAGCAGCCGGCGCGCCCCGCGCAGGTTCGAACGGAAGAGCCGCCCGCCTATCTGACTCAAAAGGAGCGACCAGTTACCAGAAAAGCGATGACCCCGATCCGCAAACGGATCGCTGAGAGACTAACCGATGCCCGTCAACAAACCGCAACGGTTACCACTTTCAATGAGGTTGATATGGGAAGGGTGATTGCCCTGCGACGGAAATACAAGGACTATTTCCAGCAACATCATGGTGTTTCCCTCGGCTACATGCCCTTCTTCGTAAAAGCGTGTGTAGAGGCCTTGAAGGAATTCCCCGCAGTTAATGGCCGAATTGACGGGGACGACATCGTCTATCAGCATTTTTATGATATCAGCATCGCCGTTAGTGGGGACAAGGGACTGGTGGTGCCGGTTCTCCGGGACGCAGATCAACTCCCTTTTCCGGAAATCGAGCGAAAAATCCACGGTTTTGTTGAAAAAGTACAGACCAACACCCTGTCGATCCACGACCTTGAAGGGGGAACCTTTACCATCAGCAATGGAGGGGTCTACGGTTCACTCCTTGGCACACCGCTCATCAATCCGCCCCAGAGTGCGATCCTCGGCATGCACCTGATCCAGGATCGACCTGTTGCTCTCCTTGGAAAGGTTGTAGTCAGGCCGATGATGTATCTTGCCCTGACCTATGACCACAGGATCATAGACGGCCGGGAAGGGGTACAGTTTCTCAAGAAGGTAAAGGAATTCCTGGAAGAACCGGATGAAAAACTGCTGGGAGAATGATGCAGAAGATTCCCTGGGAAGGGTTTTCTGCGAAGAACCGTCAACCACGGCCATGAGAGCAAGGCGCCCGGTCGAAACAGTCCATGGGACAGCAGCTCGTTTGAAAGAATGGTACTCAAACTGATGTGCAGCATAAATATATTCTGGAGGTTTTCTGAATGCCTGACGATAGTTTCGATCTGATCGTCATCGGTGCCGGTCCCGGTGGTTACACAGCAGCAATCCGTGCATCCCAGCTTGGCATGAAGGTGGCTTTGGTGGAAAAAAGGATCACCCTTGGCGGGGTCTGCCTGAATGAAGGATGTATCCCCAGCAAGGCTCTGCTTGATTCCAGCGAGTTGTTCGCCCTTGCACGGGATGGGTATGCCCGCCACGGGATAACCTTTGAAGGGTTGAAGCTCGACCTGGCACAAATGATGGCACGCAAAGCAGAGATCGTGGGCAAACTGGCAGAAGGTATCGCCTACCTGATCAAGAAAAACAGAATCCAGCGCTTCCAGGGAAGTGGAAAACTTGCCGGTGCCCGCAGGGACGGTCTGCAGGTGGTTGCGGTCACCACTGCCGATAGTCCGGCGATTCCCCACCTCATCATTGGAAAGCGTGTTCTGCTTGCAACCGGCAGCCATCCCGTGGAGCTGCCGCAGCTTCCCTTTGACGGAAAGCAGGTGGTAAGCTCCCGCGAAGCCCTCACTTTTAGCGAAGTCCCCGAACATCTGCTCATTATCGGAGCGGGATATATCGGTTTGGAACTCGGCTCGCTCTGGAACCGCCTCGGTGCCAAGGTTACCATCGTCGAAACCCTCCCGACGTTCCTCCCCCATGCTGACGGACAGGTAGCAGAAGCACTGCTGCGGTCGCTCACCAGGCAGGGTATCCGTTTCCTGTTTGACGCAAAAGTCGCAGCCACGGAGCCAATGCAAGGTAGCATAAAAGTGGAAATTGAAGTTGCCGGGGCTTCAGAAGAATTGCAGTGCGACCGAATTCTCGTTTCCATCGGGAGAATTCCGGAAACAGAAGGCCTTGGGCTTTCAGAAGCAGGGGTTCGACTCGACGGGAAAGGCAGGGCAGCCGTTGATGATGATTATCAGACAAGCTCACCCGGTATTTACGCAATCGGTGACCTGATTACCGGACCTCTCCTCGCCCACAAGGCGATGGAAGAAGGTGTCGTATGTGCGGAACGGATGGCAGGCCAGGCATCCCTGGTGGAATACGATTTCATACCGTCTGTTACCTACACCATGCCGGAAGTTGCCTCGGTGGGAAAAACCGAAGAGCAGCTCAAAGAAACATCAACGCCCTATGTCGTCGGAAGGTTTTCCTTCTCTGCAAACGGGCGAGCCCGCTGTATGGATAACGCCGAAGGTTTCGTCAAGATTTTGGCCCACAAAGACACCGGCAGGATCCTCGGCGTCCATATCTTTGGTCCCCATGCCTCCGAGTTGATCAGCGAGGCAGTCACGGTCATAACCTATGGAGGAAGCGCCGAGGATATCGCCTTGACCTTCCACGCCCACCCCACCCTGTCGGAGGCATTGAAAGAGTCGGCCCTTGATTCACAACACAGAGCGATACATGCATAAATTCGGGGTTAACCTGGCCCGGCCAGAAAGGTAATAGAGCCCACCCAGCAAACGTAGTGCATGTCATTTCAATGTACATCGGGATTCCTACCATCCTGAAGACTGACAACTGGAAACTTCTGTATGGCAAGTCTGTCGATTTCTTGTATTCTTTTTATAGGTACTGACCCAAAAGGAGGATTTCATGGCTACCGATGATTTCAAGGTCCCGTTGGAAAATCTCAGGTGGATCTGCGACACGGAACAGTTCGACTTTGAGACAACCGCTGACCTTCCCGAACTGGAAGACACCATTGGCCAGGAACGAGCTCTCCGCTCCATAGATTTCAGCCTCGGCATGTCAGAAAGCGGTTTCAATCTCTACATTTCAGGGGAAGCAGGAACCGGCAGGACATCCTCTATCATGAACCTGCTGAAAAAAAGGGCGAAAGCAGAACCCGCGCCGCACGATTGGTGCTATGTCCATAATTTCAAATCCCCCGACAACCCGATAGCCCTGGCCCTCAAAGCCGGAATGGGAAGCGAACTGGAAAAAGATATGAGGGAACTCCTCACCACTGTCCGGAACGATATCCCCAAGGCCCTGGAGAGCAAAGACTACGAAAATCAGAAGGCAGCCATTGTCCAGGAGCATCAGGAAAAGAACAATACTATTTTTTCTGCTCTTGAGCAGGAAGCGCAGGAAAAGGGCTTTTCTCTCCAGAGGACGGTATCCGGACTTGTCATGATACCCCAGATAGAAGGACGAAACTTCACCCAAGAGGAATATGAAGCACTCCCCCCCGAAGAGAAGAAAAAAATCGATGATACCGGTAATGCGCTCAAGGAAAAGCTTGCCGACCTGGTCAGCCAGATTCGTGAAAACGAAAAAATAGTCAAGGAAAGTTTGGCCAATCTTGACCGCAGCCTGGGACTATCCGCTGTCGGGCACTATATCGATCCATTGAAGAAAAAATATTCCGAATTTTCTCGCGTGCTGACCTACCTGGATGAAGTCCAGGAGGACATCCTCCTCAACCTGGAAGATTTTAAGGGCACCCAGCAGGCGCCGCCCTTCCCCGGCATGAAAATGCCGACACAATCACCATCCTTTGAACGCTATACCGTCAACCTCTTTGTGGACAACTGTGAGCAGTGCGGGGCTCCGGTTGTTTTCGAAGCAAACCCGACCTATAACAATCTCTTCGGCCGCGTCGACCATGTGATGCAGGTAGGAGGTGTTGCGAGCACGAACTTCACCCTCATCAAACCTGGCGCCCTGCATAAGGCCTGCGGCGGTTATCTGGTTGTCAACGCCAGGGACATTTTGACCAGCCCCTTCTCCTGGGATGCATTGAAGCGCTGTATCCGCAACAGCGAAATCAAGATCGAGGACGTTCTGGAACAGTACCGGATTATCACGGTCGTTTCTCTGAAGCCGGAACCGATACCGATGCAATCCAAAATCATCATGATCGGCTCCCCTTGGATCTATTATCTACTGTTTCAAATGGAGCCGGATTACCGGAAATTTTTCAAGGTGAAAGCAGACTTCGAAAGCCGGGTCACCAATACCCCGGAAATAATCAAGGATTACGCCCTGTTCATCTCAAGTCACTGCAGCAGGGAGCGCCTGCGTCCCTTTGACAAAGGAGCGGTGGCAGGCCTCATCGAACACTCCGGTCGCATGGTTGAAGATCAGGAGAAATTTTCCACACAGTTCATGGAAATAGCTGACCTTATTCGGGAGGCAGATTTTTGGGCAGGAAGGGAAGGAAGTACAACCGTCACCCGCGCTTACGTGAAACAGGCCATTGATGAAAAGATTTACCGGAGCAATCTGTTAGAAGAGCGCCTTCAGGAACTTATTGCCGACGGGACCATCCTGGTGGACACGTCAGGAAGCGAGGTCGGCCAGGTAAACGGTCTATCAGTTCTGACTTTGGGAGACTACGCATTCGGCAGGCCTTCGCGAGTCACCGCCCGCATTTTCATGGGTAAAGGCGGGATGGTAAACATCGAGCGGGAGGTAAAACTTTCCGGTCCGATCCACGACAAGGGGGTACTTATCCTTTCGGGCTACCTGGGAGGGAAATTCGGCCACGATAAACCCCTATCCTTCTCCGCCTCCATCTGTTTCGAGCAATCCTATGGAGGTATTGAAGGAGACAGTGCATCCTCCACGGAACTCTACGCCCTTCTGTCCGCTCTTTCCGGCGTCCCTATCAAACAGGGGATTGCGGTTACCGGCAGTGTAAATCAACTCGGCAAGGTACAGCCCATCGGCGGCGTAAATTATAAAATTGAGGGATTTTTCGCCATCTGCAAGGCAAAAGGACTAACCGGCGAGCAGGGCGTCATGATACCCCGGAGCAACCTCCGCAACCTGATGCTGAAGGATGAAGTGGTGGAAGCAATCAGCGCGGGGAAATTCCACATCTGGAGCGTAGAAACCATCGACCAGGGGATCGAAATCCTTACAGGAGTAACTGGTGGTGAAAAAGGGCCGGATGGAAGCTATCCCGAGGGAACCATCAACCAGAAGGTCGATAAAAGATTGCGCGAAATCCTGGAAAACATGAGAAAATATTCAGCTGGCAACGATAAAGATGAGAAAAAATAGCCTAGATGGAATTCCACGGTATACTCAAGGGGTACTGGAGTCCAGCCGCCCTTGAGGACCCTCAGAAATGGATGACATTGTCAGCCAGGAATAGTTTTCCCGGCATTTCGGGAAATAGCCAGGCCTTGCTGCTTCGCTGCCGATTACCCGTAACGAATCGATTGCAGTAAATCCTGCCTCGGCACAGGGAATACTTACAACGGAAAAAGGAGAAATGGATGGAAAACATCATTGATACCATTGCTGGAAACGCATCGCTGACCAAGCTATTGTCTTCACTGGAAAAAGCCGGCCTCATTGACACTTTGAAGGGTGTTGGGCCCTTCACCCTTTTCGCGCCAACAAATGAGTCATTCACCAGAATGAATATAGAAGCCATGTTGAATGACCCGAAAGAGCTTACCGAGACCTTTCGCTACCATGTTGCACCAGGCAAGTTTACCGTAGAAGCCATCGGTGAGATGGAAACCATCAGCACCGAAAATGGCAAATCTCTGACAGTTGTTATCGAAGAGGGCGAAACAATGGTGGACAATGGAAAGTTCGTCACCACCAACATCGAATGCTCAAACGGAATTATTCATATCATTGACAATGTCTTCAAACCAATGCTGTCCGGATGGTACCGGGAAGAGTAGCCTCGCCAGCAAAAGAAACCGGCAAGGTTTTCTGACATATTGTCAGCATGAGCCCACACCACCCACGGGATCGGGAAACTCAGACCAAATCACCCCGATCCCGTCCCCATACTATCACTCCACTCGCGTGACGGGTTGTACAGAAACAACCCCTTCTCTTTCTGCGCCATAGTTACGTCATTTCTGCATTGATCTCTTTACGAACCCTTGATTCATGTCAGATTTAGTCCAACTTTTTGAGCAGGTCAGCAGGTGTAGCAGGGCTTCATCGAAGATTTTACCATTGATGCACGGTTAAGGATGGCGTGAAATAGGGATGCAAGCCTGATATGATTATTTATATACAAGCACGTAGTCCTTCGTAAAACTTTTCCTTGCGGAAAAGCTCGGTTGCTTTTACTCTATCCCGAAAGCACAAGGACGGACTTCATGCCTGGCACCTGTACAGTCATAACAAATCCCCTTTCAGGAAGTTTTTCTCCCCGAAAGCTATCATGGGTGCTGGATTTTCTTGTCAGGCATGGCTTTGCTCCCGATCTGCAGCACGTCAATACACCCCAATCTGCCGTCAGATGCGCACAGGCAGCTTGTCGCAGCCAGCAGAACCCTCTTATCATTGTCGGAGCAGGAGACGGAACAATCAATGCGGTTGTGAATGGCCTGGCTCCGGGGATTGCGACACTGGCCGTAATACCTTTCGGGACCTCAAATGTGCTCTGCCGCGAATTGGGCATCATGTCTTCAGAGGCAGCGCTGGAGAAGATTGCTGCAGGGGTATCCCGGAGTCTTTGTGTCGGCTCTGTTGAAAAAGGCGAAACAAAGCACTCTTTTCTCCTGATGGCCGGCATAGGGCTCGACGGCTGTGTGGTCAAGGGGGTCAGAACCCGGGAAAAGAGGCTTCTCAAAAAAGGGGCGTACGTTCTTTCTGCTTTCCGGGTACTGCGGTCCTGGGATTCGAGCCGGTTCAAGGTTGTTTCCGGCTCCAGGGTCATAAACTGCCATAGTGTAATTGTCTGCAACGGAGCAAAGTACGGCGGCAACACCCTCTTCGCTCCGGGTGCCTCTCTTTTCGAGCCGGAGTTCCAGGTTGTCTGCATAGAAAACAATACCAGGTGGGGGTATCTAAAAACCCTTCCCAGTCTGCTCGCCGGCCAAGGACTCAAGGGCACCGGAATCATTTCCTTCCCGGCAAAAGAGCTTGAGATTCGTGGCTCAAAACCTCTTCAGGCAGATGGTGATTATTATTTCGACGCTCCTGTTCGCATCCGGGCAATTCCTGATTTCGTGAAGATTATTGTCTAGGAGAAAAGCCATGCGCGTTCTCGGCATTGGTCAATGTTCGTGGGATTATCTGGCACTGGTCGACTCTTTCCCTGCCAGCGACACCAAAGCTGAAGTCAGCGACTGGCAGGAACAGGGCGGCGGACCGGTCGCCACAGCGCTTGTTACACTCGCACGACTTGGTGTCCCCTGTGATTTCCATGGAGTAGTCGGAGATGATCAGGAAGGCGAGAAAATCAGGAAATCCCTCAGTAGTGAGGGAGTCGGAATACCCTGTCTTGTCACGAGACTTAATGCTCTCTCGCAGAAAGCCTTCATTGCCATTGAAAAGAGCTCGGCAAAACGCACCATTTTTTGGGAGCGACCCTCAGGCCCCCCCCTGTCGCCCGAAGAGCTTCCCGAATCTCTTTTTAATGGTTGCAGCTTCCTCCTTCTCGATGGGCTCATGTCGGAAGTATCGCTTTTCGCGGCAAACAGGGCACGGACCTTAGGGATTCCGGTGATGCTTGACGCCGGGAAAGTACGACCGGGGATGTTGGAAATAGCCGGGTTGTGTGATTACCTGGTGGCATCGGAACAGTTTGCACGTGATCTTGGCTGGGACGGGAATCCTGCAGGTTTTCAGGATAACGCCAAGAGACTGGGCGCCGCTGTTATTACCATTACCCTTGGTGGACAGGGAAGCATAACCTACCGTGGCTCAGAAATCATTGAAACTCCGGCTTTTCAGGTCGATGCACTGGACACGACCGGGGCCGGTGATGTCTTTCACGGTGCATATATTTTCGGTCTTCTCCGAGGGCTCAACCTTGCCGATACCATCCTTTTCGCATCTGCGGTTGCAGCCTTGAAATGCAGGCAAATTGGTGGAAGAATCGGGATACCAGACAGGTCTGAAGCACTCCAATTCCTGGCAGAGAACGGAATTACCTTGCAGTTCAGGGATTAAAGCAATAAAAGTCCGGTAGCAAGTAAAAAGTACCATCTGGACAGGAACGGTAAGTATGGTACATAAATAGAGAGAAAACAGAGGAGATGCCCGCCATGTCTACACCTAAAATCCTTCTGGTTGATGACACGAAACTCTTCATTGAACTGGAAAAGAATTTTCTGAAACACTCACCGGTGCATATCCTTACCGCCTCAAGCGGAGAAGAAGCGCTTGAGATTGCCTTAAGGGAGCGGCCGGATCTGATTTTCATGGACATTAACATGCCCGGCATGGGAGGACTCGCCTGCTGTGCCACGCTGAAGGCCGACAACATCCTCAGGTCCATTCCCGTTGTCATGGTATCTTCCTGCGGAAAAGAGGAAGATCTGGAAGCATGCAGAGATGCGGGCTGCAACGACTTCCTCAGCAAACCGATCGACAGAAGAATCTTTCTGGAAAAGGCCCGATCTTTCCTGGACTCGATCAACAGAAGAGACATCCGCATCCCCTACGAGGCCCCGATAACCTTCACCCTGGATGGAGTTTCACGGTCCGGGTTTAGTGTCGATCTCAGCAGCGGCGGGGTCTACGTAACGGAAGCCAGACCGGTGGAAGAAAAAAAAGCCGTTATTTTGGAAATTAAACTCCCCAACGCCACGGGCAGATCCATCAAAGCACAGGGAATTGTTGCCTGGGCAAACTGCCAGGGGAAACGGAAAAAAATGACCCTGCCGCCAGGTTTCGGGGTGGAATTTACAAAATTAGCAGAAGAGGACAACAAGATCATCAAGGCATATGTCGAGGGTACGCGAGGTAAAGAATAGCAGGTTTGGAACTCTTGTGATAACAATTACTTCCTTTGAAAAAGCAGGAACATCGACAGCTGCGGAACAACCCCTCTTTCTCCAACCCCTTTTGCGGGTCTCACAGCCATATGCTTGCTACGGCTCGTAAAGATTGACACGTTCAACTCCCTACCTCTGCACCCAGAAAGTCAGAAAACCTCTGCTTTCTGGACCTTATTCCGTTGGCCCACGCTCTGCATTTGTTCGAGTATGAGAAAACCGACCGGATTGTCTTAATCATTTCCAGGCAGTACTGAGGATACTCTCGATATTTTCAGCAATCTCAAGCTGTTAAAAACCACCAGGAGAGTGACTCCGGTGTCAGCGGCAATTGCCATCCAAAGCGTCGCAAGGCCGAATAAGGTCAAGATGATGAACACCAACTTGATTCCTAGAGCAAAAGTGATGTTTTGCTGGATATTCCGCAGAGTTTTGCGGGAGTGGCGGATCAACCAGGGTATTTTTGAGAGATCGTCTGACATCAGGGCCACGTCAGCCGTTTCAAGGGCCGCATCTGTACCCATCGCCCCCATGGCGATGCCGAAATGTCGCAGTGGCCATTGCAGGTGCATCGTTGACACCATCGCCGACCATAGCCACATCTTTGTATTCGCGAACGAGACGCCCGATAGCCTCGACCTTGTCTTCAGGGAGGAGTTCACATCGGTACTCATCTAAACCTGCTTCCGCAGCGATGGACCTTGCCGTTCCCTCGTTGTCACCGGTGAGCATGATAACCCGCTTTACACCGACGGTTTTGATCTCCGCGATAATAGCCTGGACATTCTCACGCAGACTGTCGGCCAGACTGATCAGACCGCAGACATGATTGTCATTACCGATCGCAATGACAGTGTGGCCGGCATCCTCCAACTCTTGCAGTGTAGCAAGAATTTCAGGTGAGTCCTGACCTTTTTCATGCATCATCCGGTGGCTGCCGATCCAGAACTGCCTGTTGTTAATAGTGCCCTCACCACCTTTGCCGCGAATGGCCTGAAAATTCTCGGCAGGGATGATGTCGATGCCCAATTCGCGTGTTTTCCGCAGGATCGCACGTGCCAAGGGATGCTCGCTCGCTGACTCCAGAGACGCCGCACGCTCCAGAAGTTCCCGTTCGCTGTGTCCATTGAGCGGCACCATTTGTTTGACCTCCGGTTGCCCTAACGTGAGTGTTCCGGTCTTATCCAGAGCAAGAATCTGGAGATGTCCCGCCGCCTCAAGGTAGAGGCCACCTTTTATCAGTACACCGTTTCGGGCTGCAGCAGTCAGGGCTGAAACGATACTCACCGGAGTGGAGATTACGAGAGCGCATGGACAGGCGATTACCAGGATAACCAGGCCGCGATAGAAACCCTCGACCCATGATGCGGACGTTACCATCGGCAGCAGGATAGCGATAGCAAAAGCAAGGACTATCATTGACGGGGTGTAATAGACAGAAAAGCGGTCAACCCACTGCTGACTCCGGGCTCTCCGGGAATGGGCGCTTTCGACCATATGGATAATTCTGGCAAGTGTCGTATCGCTTGCAACCTTGGTGGTTCTGAATTCCAGAGCGCCCTCATAGTTGATGGTCCCGGCGTACACCTCACTGCCGGGCTGCTTGAATACCGGCATGGACTCTCCGGTTATCGGCGCCTGATTCACCGAGGATTCTCCCTTGACAACTTCACCGTCCAAGGGAATCTTCTCACCCGGACGGACGAGAACAATCGCACCAAGGGGTATCTCCTCCACGGGCTTTTCGTGGATATCCCCATGATGATGGCAGTAATAGCGGGCTGTGGGGGGAGACAGGTCCAGAAGTGCACCGATAGCATTCCGTGCCCTCTCGACGCTCCAATGTTCCAGCAATAATGACAGGGAGAACAGGAACGCGACCGTGGATGCTTCAAACAATTCGCCAATGGCAATCGCACCGGTGATAGCCGCGACCATAAGGAAGTTCATGTCCGGCCGCAGGCGGCGGGCTGACAAAATGGCCTTTGGGAGGACATACCACGCGCCGCCCACTATAGAACCGAGGTATAGCAGCTTCACAGGCAGCGGAAATGCATGCAATGCATGGTATCCTCCGGCAAAGGCACCTAACAAGCTGCCCTGCAGCATCCAATGAGTAATGAATGCAGCCAGCAGGAGCGACCCGCTTACAGATGTCATAATCAGACGGCCATGCCGCACCCAGAACGGCTCATTTCCCAGCGCAGGGCGTCGCTCCCAAGGTGCAGCCTTCATACCCGCCGATTCCACGGCTGCGACAATATCATTGGCGGACAGCGCGTCGGGATCAAACTCCACTGTCATCCGGGCATTGACAACATCGAACTCCAGATCGATTATGCCAGGTTTTCCACCCACTTCCCGCCGAAGAATTGCCACTTCTTCCGAGCAATCCAAACCCTGTACTCTAAAATCAATTCGTCGTGACACTGATAACCTCCAAAGATATTTTACGCCAAAAAGCAGACGAAAGTCCTGAAAATTGTCATGTTATGCAAAAAAAAGGACCCATCCTGGAATTGCCGTTGTAAATCAATCGCCGGAATCTGGCAGGTTTTGATGGACAATTGGTTCTGTCTCAAGGAAGTGAGTGGCTATCGACTCACCATCCACGCATACGTGCCAGAAGACAGAAACCATGAAACCAAAGGAACGTTAATCCGGCTGCAAACAGTGTCATGGGGCGAGACAAAAAAAAGAGGTACCAACGCCGGTTGAAAAATTCGAGGAGGGAATATTTTCCCTGACCCACCGGAACTTTGTTCCGGTAGTTTTTTCGCATATCAAGAAAAAATGGGATTTGCCAGGCGTTCATGCTGACATAGTGACCGACGGAGAACCAGAACTTTATCCTGGCTGCATACGGCACCCCACTAATGAGCTGCCTGATCCTGTTGAGAAAAGGGAACAAACGCAAACGTCCAGCCTTGCTTTGAGCGGCATAAATCCCCGGCAGGTCACGAATAAAATCCTGCCGACCAACCGCATCCAGCGTCATGAGAATCATATTGAGAACTTGTCGCTCAACCATCCCTTCCGTTTCGAAACGACGTATGGATGTAACAAGTTCGACAGGAAGAAGCAGCCATGATCCCATGGAACGAACAGTTTCAGCAAAACGGGTATCTTCCATGACCAGGCATGACTGATCGAATGGGCCAGCCATGGCAAAAAAACTTCGATGTATCAGAAAACCCTGGTCTCCGTGGGTACATCCGCATCGGTCCAGGCGAGCCTTGCCTTCGGCATAGTAGGAAGAAAAGGGCATGCTTTCAGCTTTTGACTGAAAGCGAAGCGAAAACCGAGCGGCAACCCTTTCGTCCCCTGCTCTCCGCTCTGCCTGACGAAGAATTGAAAGTGCTTTTTCGAGAGCGTAAGAATCAGGGAAACTGGAATCCGCATGAAGAAACAATAAATATTCACCGGTCGCCTCACCGGCCCCGGCGTTCATCTGCAGTGCCCGTCCTTTATCTGCATGAACCAGAATCAGCGGAAATGGAAAGTCAACTATCAGGTCAGAAACCTTTTGCACCGTACCATCAGTTGAACCGCCGTCGCAGAGAACGACCTGGAAGGACACCCCCTGCTGCACAGCCAATCCCATCAAAAATGCTTTAATGCCTTCCGCCTCATTCAGGATCGGGACGATAAGAGACAGGTCAGTTGTTGGCTCGGATGTATGCATGTATCCTCAAATAATTGCTCTGGGAATATGCACGATTCCCTTGTACCAGGTTGAATCGTGCGGAATTACAGCACACAACTTCCCTCTGTAAAAGCAGTTCCCCCTTGACCTTGATGAGTTTTTCACAGAAAATGAGGCCTATGGTGGAATGAAGCCTCAAAGGAGTGACGGATGCACAAGGATGAGGGAGAAGAACGTTTATTGAAATGGGATTCGCGGTTTCGAACTGAAGCATGTGTTCTGGGGGCAAATCCTTCCCATTACCTTGTCGACAACATGGGCCTCATCATGTCCCTTGTCCCCGGCAGAAAAGCCCTTGACATTGCCTGTGGCGAAGGCAGAAACAGCATCTATCTTGCAAAGAGGGGATTCCAGGTTACCGGACTGGATATTTCCGAAGCTGGATTGGAGAAAGGTCGTCAATGGATGGAACGGGAAGGAGTGCAGATCGATTATCGCATGACAAATCTGGAACAGATTGAATTTACTGAACAATACGATCTTATTCTCAACTGCAATTTTCTCCTGCGGGAACTTATCCCAAAGTCCATAGAGGCCCTGTCTCCCGGCGGCATAATCGTCTTCGATACCCTGCTGGATTCGCCTTTTGTTCCTACCCCTCACAAAAAGGAGTTCCTGCTCCAACCGGGAGAACTTGTCAAAATTTTCCAAGGGTTCCCTGGTGAAATTCTTGCACCGGAAGAGAAGCTCCACGACGAGATGCCCACGGCAAAGCTGATATTTTTAAAAAAATGCGAATAACAACTCTAAAGGAATTGCTGACAACAGCAGCCTGCGCATTCTTTCCGCCACGGAAAGGCTTGATTGTAAGCAAAGGCAAGCTACCCCTATCAGGTTACCGAAATGACTTCCTCATAGGTGGTTATCCCTTCCAGCATCTTTTTGATTGCCACCTGTCGCAGGGATATCATGCCATCCTGGCAGGCAATTTCCTGAAGGTCAACCATCTCGATCCGCTCGTTCAGCCTCGACCGCAAATTATCAGTGAATTCCATTACCTCAAAGATCCCGGTCCGGCCTCGGTAGCCGGTTCCCCGGCACTCTGTGCACCCTTCACCATAATGGACCGTATATAGCTGCTCTGCCATTCCCAGAAAAGCAATTTCCTCATCGCAAAGATGTCTCTCCCGCTTGCACAAAGGGCAAATACAGCGCACAAGCCGCTGGGCGATGATACCGATTACGGTGGAGGAGATAAGGAATGACGGTACCCCAAGATCCAAAAGCCGCGTTAAGGAAGAAGGGGCATCATTGGTATGAAGCGTTGAAAGAACAAGATGACCCGTAAGGGCAGCCTGGACCGCACTCTCGGAAGTCTCTTTGTCGCGAATTTCTCCCACCATGATGATATCCGGGTCCTGGCGAAGGATGGTACGAAGCAGCGATCCAAAGGTAACACCAATCCCTGCCTGGACTCCAACCTGATTAAACTCCTCCATGATCATCTCGATCGGATCTTCTATGGTAACGACATTCACCTCAGGAGAAGCGAGAGTCCTCAAAGAGGAATACAGCGTCGTGGTCTTGCCGCTTCCGGTTGGCCCGGTAACAAGGATAATGCCGTTAGGCTTGCGGATGAATCCGTTGTACAGCTGGTACTCCCGAGGATAAAAGCCAATGCGGTCAAGGTCCTGCATAAGGATCTCAGGATCAAAGATCCTTACAACCACCTTCTCACCAAAGGCAACAGGAAGTGTCGAAACGCGCAGTTCTACCTCCTTGTCATGGTGATTGGTCTTGATTCTCCCATCCTGCGGCCTTCTCTTTTCAGCAAGGTCCATGCGCGATAGCATCTTGATCCGTGACACGATCGGCAAATGGAGTGGTTTGGGTATCGTGTGAATGTTGTGCAACACCCCGTCTACCCGGAACCGTATCAAGGAGATATCCCGTTTCGGCTCTATGTGAATATCGCTGGCTCTTTGATCAAAGGCATAGGTGAGGATGAATTCAACGGCACTGATAATATTCTTGTCGGTGCTCTCAATCTCGAACTGTCCTTTCATTCTGACGAACTGCTCGAGATTTCCCAAATCGACAGATGCCGATGACTGATTTTCCGCAGACAGAATCGAAGCTCTGAATCCGAAAAATTCATGCAATATCTTGAGGATATCACTCTTTGAGCTCAAAACGCGGTCGATTTTGACCTTTTTCAGATTCATCAGGGTCTCAATCTCATCATTGGCATAGGGATCGGCTACGGCAATGGTTATCCTGTCGCTTTGCTCAGCAATAGGAACCAGGAGATGCTTCATGGCAAAGGGACGTGGAATGGAAGAGGTAACCACCTCGAGATCCAGTTTCAGCGGATCTATTTTCACATACGGCATCCCTACCATTTCCGCAATCACCCTGGTAATGACATCTTCGGTAAGAATTTTGCCATTACTCCCGGGGATCTCCAGGTTAAATGATGATATCACTTCAGCAGGGGTAGGCAGGACGGGACTTTGCGCAAAACGACGAGAATAACCGGGGTGTTGGGTGTTTTTTAGCCGGGAAATCTGGCCATCGCTCTTAACCAGGGTGTCCTGACACTGATCCATTGAAAGGAGTTGTTTTTTCAGCAGTGATTGGAGGACGACTTTAATCGTGAGTGTTTTTTTATGGGGCATTACTTCTCCTACTTACAGGAACAACCTTGAACACGAAAAGGTCCAACAACCCGTTCAGCAACACTGAGTTGGCTACACCCAATACCAAGAAAAAGTCTGTAGACGGTAACGGTAACGAGTTGTTTTTCCTTGTCAGCCAGTTTTGGACTCATCGGCGATGCGCAGATGGTGGCAGTAAATCTTAATAGCTCCAGTTATCGGGATAGCAAGGAGGATTCCCCAAAAACCGAGCAATTCGCCAAGTATCATGATCATGATTATGGTAACGAGAGGGTTCAGGTCCATCGACTCCTTGAATATCAGAGGTTTTATGACATAACCCTCAAAAAAATAGATCGCTGCAAAAATAGCACAAACCTGGAGCAGTATTATACCGTTCTGATATTCTGCATAGGCAAAAAAAAGTGGCGGAATTGTAGCCAGAATAACACCGATGAAAGGAATGATTGAAGCCATTCCGGCAAAAATTCCGGTAAATAGAGGATGATTCACACCGAGGAGGAACATGGCAACCATAGACAAAAGCGCAACTATCGCGGAAACTATGAACTGGCCACGGAGAAAACCACCGATGCTTCGGTTAATATCATGGCCAACTGCCACGAGAAAATCTCGATTCGAGGACGGTAGCCAGCGGAGAATCCCTTGCATCGCATCTCTTTTATAATAAAGCATGAAGAAAACCAGAACCGGAGCCAACAGAAGATTGAAGAGATTAAATACAACGCTTGAAACAGCTTCGTACATTCCCGCACCAAGCTTGGCCAGAAGCCGGTCAGCCCCAGCCTGAACGTAGTTAATTAGCCATTGCCACTCTTCGGCGGCATATTCTGTTCCGAATCGCCCCTTCAGGTCGACTGCCATGCCCTTGAATCGCTGAACGTATCCGGGTAGCTCATGGACAAGCATTACCCAGCGTATGTTGAGCAAAGGGAAAAGAAAAATGATGCAGAATAACGCGAGAATGGAAAGAAAGGAGTAGAGAACAAGGATACCATATATCCTTCGTATTCCCTTTCTTTCAAGCATCTGGATAAAAGGGTCAAAGAGGTACGCCAGAACAAAGGATAGAAGCAGACAGGAAAGGGTATGTTGTACAGCATAGCCAAAAACAAAAAGAACCGAAAGGACTAGGAGTGTAATTCCGGTTCTTCGGATCGAAGACATATTTTGAGTCATAGTCTTATCGTCCTTACGCCACGTTAACCTGCATGAAGTCATTACGTAAGTGTTTTATTAGGTCTCAACCAAGGGACCTAACGAGAAAGATGACCGTTTCTGCAGGGGATAGTGCAAAGAAACACGTCAATGATGATCTTCAGATAGAAAGATATCATTATTTTCCAACCAATTTCTTATTCGGGCGCCAATCAGTTCGTCCTTTAGCGCAAGCAGCCGTTCAGTTTCTTCCGGATAGAAAGAAAGAATTTCTTCTAATTTACCAAATGTCTGTTTTCCCAGCATCGAACGCTCCAGAAGCTCTTTGAGGGAGGTATTTGTCATCCCTTTAATAAACTCATGGAGTAATTGTCTCTCTTGATCATAATCGAAATCAGGAATTTGGAGATAGCGATCTTCATTTGCCTCAATCTCCTCCCAAAAATCATCATCCTCGTAGTCTAAAGGAACTGAGAAAATCTCACCTGTATCACGGTCAATAAAATAGACCGTATCAGTGTCAACATTTTCGAACGCTTCCAAAAGGTCATCCCAGACAATCTCGACATCACGCATGAAACCCATAGAACAACCTGCTCCCCACGAAAAAGATGAAAGGATATTTCAAGCCATGACCTTTACCTTTTCCTGATTATTGGTTATAGTGACGCCATGAAAAGGATTTTTATCGCTGACGCGCACCTGCGCAACCCTGATGACGATAACTATCGACTACTATTACACTTTCTGTCTGACATCCGCGGCACGGTAAAAACGCTTTTTATACTTGGTGATCTTTTTGAGTTCTGGATAGGATATGACGTGAAATCCTTTCCACATTATTTCCCCGTATTGGACAGCTTACAGAAACTGGTACAATCGGGTGCTGAGATTGTCTACTTTGAAGGCAACCATGATTTCCATCTTGGCAAGTTTTTTTCGGAAACCCTTCGTGCAACCATCTATAAAAAGCCTGCGATTCTAGAATTGGACGGCAAGCACGTCTATGTCTGCCATGGTGACCAGATAAATATACAGGATTACGGATACAGACTTCTCAGGTTTCTGCTCCACAGCCGCACAACGAAAGCTCTTTTCCCTCTTTTCCCGCCTGCTCTGGTATTCAGAATTGCCCATCACCTCTCATGCCAAAGCAAAAAGCACCACCAGGAAAGAAACTGTAGAAAAGATTATAAGTCATTACTTACTAACTTTGCAGAGTATCAGTTCAAAAATGGTTGCGATGCAGTCGTCACGGCGCATTTTCACGTCCCGCATCTTTCAGTGACTGAAAATGGGAAAACTCTCCTCTCATTGGGAGACTGGATAACTCAGTTCTCCTATGGAGAATTCTCATCAGGGAAATTCTCCCTCCACTCATATCGGTAATGCTCCGAGGATTTCCAAGATAAATGCATAACCTTGGGTCCCCTTAAACGCTTGCAAATAATTACTCTTGTCAGCGCAATGAAAATATCCGCAAGTAGTTTGCCACTCTCTCTTCCAGGGTTGGAGCATCAACAAGGTCGCAAATTTCATCCGGCAGATAATTTCGACAAACATCCGGCCGGGTAAGATAGATTGAACAACCGCCGTTAGCGTCCAGATGGAGACATGGCTCACCCACTGGCTTCGAAAGCGTTGTTATGTCAGGAGCCGTACAACATGTGGAGCAACGACGACAGTTCATAATTAACTAATACAATGAGCTTCCATAAATACATTGCAGAAGTACAGTAGAAAAATCATTTCTCAAGGGATTGCCCCCCCCCTCGTAGTGAGCCCGGTAGTCTCCTTTTCTGAAAAAAATTGCTCCAGAGCCTGCTCTCCAAGGTACGTCGCCTTAATTTTCCATTTATCCTGATTTATGATAAGAGCAACAATTGCTATTTGCGGGTCTTCGACTGGAGCAAAGGCTGCAAACCAGGAATAATGTCCAGAAGGTTCCGTACCATTAATAGACCCCGTTTTAGCCGCAACAGTTATGGAAGCCAACAAAGGACGACCACGGCGGTCATGAAAGGCTTTTCTTGAGGTTCCTTTGGTAACAGTTGTTAGAAGCATTCTGGTTAACTGATCTGCTGTTTCTTTACCAACCAGTTTTCTGATGCTCCTAGCCTGAGTCGAGTACAGGACATTTCCACCCTTGTCTCGAATCTCCTGGGCCAGGAGAGGAGTCATCATTTCCCCTTGATTAGCAATCGCAGCCATAATTACAGCTGCATGCAGGGGAGATATCTTTACTTCCCTGCCGAGTCCTGCACCCATTAACCTAAGTTGACTGTCATCGTTGGGAACGGCAGCTCTGCTGGGTATAACAGGAGTTCCGGGAAAGAGTGTCTGATTAAACCCAAAGCGATGCGCGTAGGTCATTATAGTATCAACGCCAACGTAGTCACTCGCAAGACGTCCGAAAACAGGATTAATAGACTTTCCCAGAGCTAATGAAAGAGGCATAGATTGGGTGGACTGTCCAGGATTCACCCCCCAATTTTTCGGATTTTCTGAGTGGGATGCCCCTCTATATGCAAAAAGGGTTTCAGGTTCAACACGTTTCAACTCAAGTGCAGCAGCGGCCGTGATAATCTTAAAAAGTGAAGCCATCGGATAGAGATTAAAATAGGGAGTGTTTCCCCAGGCAGGATCCACTGAAGAGTAACCCGACATTGCTAGTATCTTGCCGCTTTTCGGCTCAATTGCGACAAAAACCCCATAAGGGACATCTTTACTGCGCATGATTTCTTGCACCCGCATTTGAAGAGCAGGGTCAATAGTATAAAGTATAGAACCACCACCATAAGTAGGTGCAACCAATGTATCACCTTGCACGTGAGCAGAACCTAACAATTGTGAGGCAACTCGAAAAGTATGATTTGAGTCCGGCTCAATATTTGGCTGCAGAGTGGAGACACTCTTGCGATGCACAAATTTAGTGACTTTCGGTATGAAAGACTTGACAACAAAAGCAAGAGGATAGATAGCAAGGAGAACAGCCAGAATAGGCAAAATGACACGCAGACGCTTTTGCTGCTGCTTGCTGTTGTCTAACATTCTGAAGGAATTTCTCGGTTTATAATTTCGTTTAGAGAAGAAAGAGGATATTTTGCGTTTTCTAGAAAAGTGTTTTAAGTCATGCATTGAGGAGTCTTTTGAAGTAACAATTAGAATTGAGCTAGAAATGAGTTAATTCATGCTCTTAGTCTTGACACTATAAGGTACTGAAGAATCTTTGTCAATGTCAGCTATACCATCGAAACAAAGATTTACGTTTACTATCAGGATGTTTATCACCACAAAAAAAGACAGGCAGATTACTCTGCCTGTCTTCTATCCTTACAATATAACCACAATAAAAAATGAAAACGAAATAAATTATTCAGCTTTCGTATCGGTTTCTTTTTCTTCTGCCGTAGCTTGCTCAACAACAGGTTCAGCCGCAATCTCTTGAACTGTCTCTTCAGCTACCTTCACCGGAGCCGGTTTCTTGGCTTTTTTCTTTGGGGCTTTTTTTGTGATTTCTTCCTCAACGAATTCAATCACAGAAAGCGGTGCAGCATCACCCGGTCGAATTCCAAGTTTTATAATTCTGGTGTAACCACCAGCACGCTCCTTGTAACGAGGGGCTATTGTACTGAACAGTTTCGTGACAGTCTCTTTATCCCGTATATAGGATGCTGCCTGACGGATTGCATGAAGATCTCCCTTTTTCCCAAGGGTAATCATTTTTTCAGCAATTGGGCGAAGTTCCTTTGCCTTAGCATCCGTTGTTACTATTCTCTCGTGGGTTAAAAAAGACGTTACCATATTGCGAAACATTGCAACCCTATGGCTGGTAGTCCTTCCTAACCTTCTTCCTGATTTATTATGGCGCATTCTACGATATCCTTTCTCTCAACTGCAAACTGTATGATTATTCCTCTTCCTGACGTTCACCGCGAATTCTTCGCAGAATTTCGGGATCAGGGAAGCTCTCAAGAGTCATCCCGAGAGTAAGTCCCATATCAGCAAGGACATCCTTAATCTCATTCAAAGATTTACGGCCAAAGTTTTGCGTCTTCAGCATTTCAGCTTCGGATCGCGATACTAATTCACCGATCAACTTGATGCCGGCATTTTTCAGACAGTTCGCTGATCGTACGGAAAGTTCAAGTTCGTCAACTGAACGATAAAGATTTTCGTTAATTCTATCTCTATCCTCCTCTACCTCGAACTCTTCAACCTCTTCCGCTTCTTCATCAAAATTTATGAATATCGCAAGTTGTTCTTTTACAATCTTTGCAGCAAAAGCCAGAGCATCTTCAGGGGAAACACTTCCATCAGTCCACAACTCTATTACCAGCTTATCATAGTCAGTCATTTGACCGACACGAGCATTAGAAACACTGAAATTTACTTTTTTTATGGGGCTGAAAATTGAATCTATCGGAATGGTGCCCACGGGTGCTTTTTCATCACGATTTCGATCTGCGGAAATATACCCTTTACCCAGTTTGACAACCATTTCAACTTCAAAATTTGCATCTTTTGAGCACGTTGCAATGTGTTGTTCAGGGTTCAGAATTTCAATATTTGGATCGGTAACAATGCTTCCAGCCGTTACAATACCTTCACCTTTATGAACGATCCGGATAGTACGCGGCTCATAGCCATGCATCTTAAGGCGAACAGATTTAAGATTCAGTACAATATCGGTAACATCTTCAGTTACACCAGGTATTGCAGAAAACTCGTGCAGAACACCCTTAATTCTAACCGAACATATTGATGCCCCCTGCAAAGAAGACAGCAATACTCTCCGCAAAGAATTTCCTAAAGTAGTACCGAACCCGCGCTCGAAAGGCTCAGCATAAAATTTGCCATATGTGTTAGAAAGAGTCTCTGTTTCAACCTGGACCTTTTTTGGTTTGATCAGGTCTCTCCAATTTTTATACATCAATATCCTCCCAGGAGCACATCTCTAGAAACTATTACTTTGAGTAGAGCTCTACTATAAGTTGTTCCTGGATCGGTGTCGTTATATCCTCTCTAACAATAAGAGATTTGACTTTACCGCTAAATGTTTCTTTATCCAGTTCCAGCCATTGCGGTATACCGCGGCGGACAACAGCTTCTAAAGCCTCTTGAATTGCGACAATAGAACGACTCTTTTCGCGCAAAGCAATGACGTCGCCAACTTTAACTTGAAAGGACGGGATATCAACACGACGCCCATTTACAGTAAAATGACCTTGACGAACAAACATACGAGACTGCGTTCGTGAAGATGCAAATCCTAATCGATATAAAATGTTATCCAATCTAGACTCTAACAGAAAAAGAAGATTCTCTCCAGTGACACCCTTCAATCTGTCTGCTTTCTGGAAATAGCCCCTAAACTGCTTTTCTAGGATACCATAGATACGTCTAACCTTCTGCTTTTCACGAAGCTGAATACCATATGAAGAAACTTTCACCCGTGCCTGACCATGTTGGCCTGGAGCATAATTTCTTCTCTTGATTGCACACTTATCAGTAAAGCATCTCTCACCCTTAAGAAATAGCTCCATATTTTCTCTTCTGCACAATCTGCAGCTAGGACCAGTATATCTAGCCAATTAAAACCTCCTTCGATGTAAAGAGTTAAACTCTTCTTCTTTTGGGCGGACGACATCCATTATGTGGAATAGGAGTCACATCACGTATAAAACTTATAGAAAAACCGACTGACTGCAGTGCCCGCAAAGCTGACTCACGACCAGATCCAGGGCCTTTAACATACACTTCGATATTTCTAACCCCATGCTCTTGTGCTTTTTTTGCAGCATCCTCGGCAGCTATCTGTGCGGCAAAAGGGGTACTTTTACGTGAGCCCTTGAAACCTTTACTCCCTGAACTGGACCATGCCAAAACGTTTCCATTTTGATCAGTAATCGTAATCATAGTATTATTAAAGGTAGCCTGAATATGTGCTACGCCATTTGGTACATGCTTTTTTTCTTTTTTCTTACGAACGACTTTACGAGCTGGGTTAGCCATTGTTCCTCCGAAGACTTAAACTATTTCTTTTTACCAGCAACAGTTCTTGCAGGACCTTTTCTGGTTCTGGCATTGGTTTTAGTTCTCTGACCATGTACCGGCAAACCTTTTCTATGACGCAGGCCACGGTAACAGCCGAGATCCATGAGTCGTTTAATATTCATGGAAATTTCTCTGCGAAGGTCACCTTCAACCTTACAGCTTTTATCGATGCAATCTCTGATACGTGCAACCTCAGGCTCGGTAAGATTTTCTGTTGTCGTATTGCAGTCAACATCACTCTCAGCAAGTATCTTCTTTGCTGTTGATCTTCCGATTCCGTAGATGTACGTCAGCGCGATTTCAATTCGTTTATTTTTTGGTAAATCAATACCTGTTATACGTGCCAATGCGGACTCCTCCTGATTACACTATTATCCTTGCCGTTGAGTATGTTTCGGAATGTCGCAAATTACTCGGACAATTCGTTTACGTCGAATTATCTTACATTTGTCACACATCTTCTTTACCGATGCTCGTACTTTCATAAGTGACCCTTTCGCTTTACTGCAACTAGTTTCTGAACTTAAGATATAATTTAAGGCTTATAATACTTTGTCGAAAATCTATAATTTTGTCAGGATTACAGGCCCATTTGCCGTTATTGCAACAGTATGCTCAAAATGCGCTGAAAGACCACCATCTACTGTCACTGCGGTCCAACCATCGGAAAGCACCCTTACTTCAGGACCTTTTTCGTTTATCATCGGCTCGATGGCCAAAACCATACCTTGCTTTAGCTTCACTCCCCGACCAGGCTTTCCAAAATTCGGAACCTGAGGGCTTTCATGCAAACTACGGCCGATGCCATGACCAACAAATTCACGTACAACAGAAAACCCATTCTTTTCCGCGTGTGTCTGTACTGCAGCTGATATGTCGGAAAGGTTATTATTTACGGCTGCTTTTTCTATTCCCTTATATAAAGATTCTTCAGTTATTTTGATAAGGGTTGATGCTCTCTCTGCAACGGACCCAACCGCGACAGTAATAGCCGCATCACCGTAAAAGCCGTCAAAAACTACTCCGAAATCGATACTAAGAATATCTCCGCTCTGAAGCTCATTGCTGGTTGGAAAGCCATGAACAACCTGGCTGTTCACAGAACAGCACAAAGAATAAGGATAGCCGCTATAACCTTTAAAAGCAGGAACAGCATGACATTTACGTGCATGCTTCTCAGCAAACTGATCTAACGCTAACGTCGTTATTCCTGGCTGAATCTTTTGACGCAACAACTCAAGAGTTTCAGATACGATCTGGCAAGGACTTTTCATCCTCTCAATTTCCAGAGAAGACTTAAGAATTATCACGCAGCGATCCTTTTAGGACCCTTACAATACTATTTTGAATATCTTCAATTGCTCCAGTTCCGGGAATTGGCTGCAAAATCATTTTCTGTGAATAATAATCGATTAAAGGTGCAGTCTTCTGATAATATTCGTCCAAACGCTTTCGCATTGTTTCAACTTTATCATCATCACGCTGGTAAAGTTTTGATCCACACAGATCACATATGCCAGCTATTTTTGGCGGATCAAAAACCAAATGATAACCTTTGCCGCATTTTTCGCACATCCGTCTACCACTGATTCTGTTCAAAAGCTCTTCATCATCAACAGTCATCGACAAAACAAACTCTATTTGTTTACCTAAACGGGCCAACATTACGTCAAGAGCGTCAGCCTGTGTCACAGTCCTTGGGAAACCATCGAGGATAAAACCTTCATTACAGTCAGAAGCCTGCAACCTCTCCTCAACAATACCGACTACTACCTCGTCAGGAACCAACGAGCCGCTATCCATAAATAATTTTGCCCGATTACCCATCGGGGTCCCTGCACGTACAGAGTTCCTGAGGATGTCACCGGTTGAGATCTGAGGAATTAGCAATGTTTTGCTTAACAGACTGGCCTGTGTGCCCTTCCCAGCTCCTGGCGGGCCCAGAAAAATCAAATTCATAACAACTCCATCAGCGCCTAGCGTCTTCCCTTAATTCTAACGCCCTTCATAAAACCTTCATAATTGCGAGTAATCAGGTGTGATTCTATTTGGGAAACTGTATCCATCCCTACGCCGACAACAATTAAAAGTGCCGTTCCGCCAAAGTAAAATGGAAGCTGAAAACTACTAATCAGTATTGAAGGCAATACACAGACAATCGAAATGTAGATTGCCCCGGCAAAAGTCAACTTGGTAAGAACCTTATCGAGATACTCAGAGGTCTCTTTACCAGGACGTATCCCCGGAATATAGCCACCATGTTTTTTTATATTCTCTGCAACATCAGCTGGGTTAAAGGTAACAGCCGTATAGAAATAGCAAAAAAAGACTATAAAAGCAACATAAAAGATCTCATATACCCAGTTGCCGGGTCTGAAGCTTTGAGCAATACTTTTTACCATAGGGATATTGATAAAATTTGCGATTGTAGCAGGGAACATAATAATTGATGAGGCAAAAATTGGCGGTATAACCCCGGCCATATTTACTTTCAATGGAAGGTGCGAGGTTTGCGCGCCATAAGACTTGAGTCCAACAACTCTTTTCGCGTAATGTATGGGAAGCCTTCTTTGACCTCTTTCAACAAAAACAATCCCTGCAATTACGGCCAGCATGAAAACTGCTGCAAAAAGAATAACAAAAAGTGGTAACTCACCATGTGCCGTCAACCGGTAGCTGTTAATGAGTGCAACAGGAATTCTAGCAACAATACCGGCAAAAATAATTAGTGATATACCATTGCCGATACCTTTCTCAGACATCTGCTCACCCATCCACATAATGAATGCAGTACCAGCAGTCAATGTTATCACTGTCATGATCCGGAAGCCCCATCCTGGCGAATGCACAACCAACTCCCCAGCTGGGCCAGTCATCGATTCCAGACCGATACTAATACCAAGAGCCTGCACAACACTCAAAACAATTGTACCGTAGCGGGTATATTGCGTAATTTTTTTGCGTCCTGCCTCTCCTTCTTTTGACAACTTCTCAATTGACGGGATGACAACGGTCAGGAGTTGAAAAATAATGGATGAAGAAATATACGGCATAATGCCTAAGGCAAATACCGTAAGTTTTTCAAGCGCTCCACCTGAAAACATGTCAAACATCCCGAGAAGAGTTCCTCGAGCCTGTTCAAAAAAGTGAGCCAGTGCAGTACTATCAATTCCCGGAGTTGGAATATGACAGCCTACCCTGTATACAGCCAGCATTGCCAAGGTATAGAACACCCGTTTTTTTAAATCAGGTATTCTGAATATATTTTGTAAAGCTGATATCAAAACGGCAGCTCCTGAAGCGTACCACCAGCAGCAACTATTTTTTCGCGAGCAGTAGCACTGAATTTATGTGCGGAAATAGTTAACGGCTTCGTGATTTCTCCAGTTGCAAGAATCTTTACAGGCAGTGAAAGCTTTGACAGAAGACCTTTTTCCTTCAACGCTTCCAAAGTAACAACAGAATTCGCGGCGAATTTATCAAGATCACTAAGTTTGATCAAAGTAAATTCTTTTTTACAGAGAGGGGTGAAACCTCTCTTGGGCAGACGTCTCTGCAGAGGCATTTGGCCACCTTCAAAACCAGCCTTGATACTCCCGCCGCTACGTGCCTTTTGGCCTTTATGACCTTTTGTAGCAGTTTTGCCATGGCCTGAACCAGCTCCACGCCCAATTCGTTTACGTTTTTTTGTGGACCCCTCTGAGGGTCTTAAAGTATTTAAATCCATCGTAGTACACCCCATGGTATTATTCTTCAACTTTAACTAAGTGCTGAACCTTATTAATCATTCCTCTAGTTTCCGGTGTATCCGGTAAAGAAACAGTTTTAAGTCTCCGGTTGAGACCCATCCCCATGAGGACAGCACGATGACTTGCTGGTTTCCCAATATGGCTCCTGATTAGTGTTACCTTAAGTATGCCTTGCATTTTATCTTTGTCTCCCTTGAAACAATGCTATTCAACAACACCCCTGCGAGCTGCGACTTCTTGAGGACTTCTCAGCATTGCAAGCCCTGCAACAGTGGCCTTGACAACATTATGGGGATTATTTGATCCTAAGCATTTAGATAGAATATTGTGAACACCCGCAGCTTCCAAAACAGCGCGAACAGCACCACCAGCAATAACACCTGTACCAGCAGATGCCGGTTTCATAAAAACTCGACCTGCTCCGAACTTGCCAAGAACCTCATACGGTATGGTTTGTTCTTCGAGTGGAACTCTGATAATATTTTTTTTAGCCTGCTCAACGCCCTTTCTGATTGCTTCGGGCACTTCATTAGCTTTACCCAGGCCATAACCTACATGGCCATTCCCGTCACCGACAACAACTAGTGCAGAAAAACTAAATCTACGTCCACCCTTTACAACTTTTGCGACGCGGCTTATATGGACAACTTTGTCTGTCAAATTAAGTTCGTTAGGATTGATCTTAACCAAGTATAGCCTCCTGATTCATTCTTCTCAAAAAGAGAGTCCGTTTTCTCTGGCCGAATCTGCTAACGCCTTGATTCGTCCGTGATAAAGAAAACCATTTCTGTCAAAAACTACGCTGGTTATTCCCTTTTCAAGAGCAACTTTTGCTATCGATGCACCAACTTTTTTTGCAGCTTCAATGTTACCCGTATATTTGAGGTCGCCTTTAACAGTATCGGCAAGGGTGGAAACGGCTGCAAGTGTCGACCCATTTGTGTCATCAATTATTTGAGCATAAATGTGCTTGGCACTTTTAAATATATTAAGCCGTGGCCGATCCGAAACACCTCTGATTTTTTTACGGACGCGAATTTTTCGCTTTAATCTTGAAAGACTTTTTTGAGATAGAGAACTCACTTTAATACTCCTTACAGAAAGGTGCTATTTCTTCCCGGTTTTTCCGGCCTTACGAAGAATCTTTTCATCGGAATACTTAATGCCTTTACCCTTGTATGGTTCCGGCGGACGGAAAGATCTGATTTTTGCAGCGGTCTGGCCAACAAGTTCTTTATCAGCGCCCCGGACAAAAACCTTGGTCATCTTTTCGACTTCAATAGATATTCCGGCAGGCAATTCAAAATTGATCGGGTGAGAGTAACCGAGACTTAAAGTTAAAATGTTTCCCTTAACTTCAGCGCGATAACCTACACCGGTGATGTCAAGAACGGTTTCGAATCCTTTTGTAACCCCGACAACCATATTATTAACCAGTGATCGAGTTAACCCATGAAAAGATCTGGACTTTGGCTCATCATCAGATCGAGTAACGAGTAATTGTTTATTATCCTCAACGATGGAAATCCCTTCCATCATAGGTCTGGATAGGGTCCCTTTGGGTCCTTCTACCTTAACAAGTAAATTGTCGAGGGTGATTTTTACACCAGTGGGTATTTCTATTGGAAGCTTCCCAATTCTAGACATGGTTAATACTCCTAATATCTGTTCTTACCAAACTGTACAGAGAATCTCGCCACCGACAAGAGCTTCGCGAGCCGTTTTATCGGTAATAACACCCTTCGATGTCGAAAGAATTGCAACACCAAGGCCATTTTTTACTTTTGGTACGTTAGTGCCTTTGACATAAACCCTGCTTCCAGGCTTACTTATTCTTTTTATCTCGGTAATAACGCCGTCTTTTTCATCAATATATTTGAGATAGACACGCAGTATTCCCTGCTTATCATCAGCGATAACTTTATAGTTTTTTATAAAACCTTCGCTTCTCAGCACAGTGGCAATATTAACTTTGAGATTTGAAGAAGGAATATCCACTTTTTGAAGTTTTACCATATTTGCATTTCTGATTCTGGTAAGCATATCTGCTATGGGGTCAGTCATTGACATTTAAGTCACTCCTCTAACTTTAACGTAGGTAGTTTACCAGCTCGATTTGGTTACGCCTGGTAACTTTCCGTTTGAAGCCAGTTTTCTCAGACAAATCCTGCACATTTGAAATTTTCGGTAATAAGCTCTCGGTCGCCCACAAAGCGGACAGCGGTTATGCGCTCTCACCTTGAACTTTGCAACTCTTTGAGCTTTTAATATCATTGACTTTTTAGCCACTGGTGTCCTCCAAACGGATTAGTTCCTAAAAGGCATACCCATGATTTTCAAAAGGGCCCTGCCTTCTTCATCTGTTTTTGCTGTTGTCACTATAGAAATGTTAAGGCCTTTAACCTTATCAACCTTATCATAATCAATTTCAGGAAAAATTAGCTGTTCCTTTATTCCAAGGGAATAATTTCCTCTGCCATCAAAACCCTTCGCTGAAATACCCTTAAAGTCACGAACTCTAGGAAGTGAAATATTCATAAGACGATCGATGAATTCATACATGCGATCCTTACGCAAAGTCACCATACAACCGATAGGCATTCCCTGACGAAGTTTAAAGGAGGCTATAGACTTCTTAGCTTTCGTGATTACAGCCTTCTGGCCGGATATTGTAGCAATCTCGTCAGCTGCAGAATCAAGTATTTTAACATTTTGGATTGCTTCGCCAAGTCCCATGTTTATGACAATTTTTTCAAGTTTGGGAACTTGCATAACATTCTTATAGCCAAATTCCTTCATCAACTGAGGAATGATTTCCTTCGTATAAACTTCCTTTAACCTCGCCATTTACTCCTCCGTCTATTTATCAAAGGCTACGCCGCACTTTACACATAGGCGTACTTTTTCACCATTTTCAAGCAAGGTTTTCTTGACCCTGACTGGCTTCGTGCACTTTGGACAATACAGCATGACATTGGAGATATGTATAGGAGCTTCTTTTTCTTCAATGCCACCAGGTTGATTGCCTTTTGCGCGGATATGCTTTTTAATTAAATTAAGACCTTCAACTACTACGCTGTCTTTTTTTGCAAAAACGCGCAAGATTTTACCAGTCTTCGCATTATCTTTGCCAGCAATGACCATTACCATGTCATCTTTTTTTACTCGCATTTTCTTGCCTTGCATCTTTGTTCTCCTGAAGAAATTTAAAGTACTTCCGGTGCGAGCGAAATAATCTTCATGAATTTCTTAGCTCTTAATTCCCTGGCGACAGGTCCGAAAATGCGAGTGCCCACAGGTTCTTTTGCGTTATTGATCACGACTCCGGAATTATCATCAAACCGAATATAAGAACCATCAGGCCGGCCTATTTCTTTCGCCGTCCTGACGACAACGGCCTTAACCACGTCGCCTTTTTTAACCTTTGAATTAGGTATGGCTTCCTTCACAGAGGCAACAATGATATCGCCAATACTCGCATATTTCCTTTTTGAACCGCCCAACACCTTGATGCAATAAAGTTTTTTTGCGCCTGAGTTATCTGCCACATCAAGTATCGTTTGCATCTGTATCATCTGAAGGCTCCTACCTTATGCGGTCCGCTCAAGAACTTGCTTCACTTTCCAGTGTTTGTCCTTGCTGAGAGGCCTGGTTTCTATAATCTGAACTCTATCACCAATTTTACAGGTATTTGTTTCGTCGTGCGCTTTATACTTAACACTTGTCTTGATATACTTATTATATGCCGTATGTTTTACGAGGTGTGAAACCTTGACAACAACGGTTTTCTGCATTTTGTCACTGACTACTACGCCAACCTGTGTTTTTCTGTTTCCCCGCTCGCTCATGGTTTCCTCGCCTTACCCTCTCTTTTGCCTGAGTATGGTCTTCAACCTCGCAATGTCCTTTTTCAAGGCAGGCAGTTTAGCGGTATTTTCTAAACGGCCTGTGTGAAGTTGAAACTTGACATTAAATAGTTCCTTCTTGAACTCAAGTTCTTTGGAACAGAGTTGCTCAATCGACAATTCTCTTAGACTATTACTGTTCATTACTGACCTTCCTTGAAACGAATTTCGTAGAAATAGGAAGTTTGAAGGCAGCAAGTCGCAATGCTTCACGAGCAACTTCCTCAGTGACACCTTCCATTTCATAAATTATCCGTCCGGGTTTAACAACAGAGACCCAGGAATCAGGAGAACCTTTACCTTTACCCATTCGTGTCTCAGCAGGTTTGGACGTCAGTGGCTTATGAGGAAATACACGAATCCATGTTTTCCCGCCCCTCTTAATGTATCGCGTCATGGCAATACGCGCAGCTTCGATCTGTTTTGAATCCAACCAGCCGCACTCAGTTGCCTGCAGGCCATATTCTCCAAAGGCCAAAGTAACTCCTCGCTGAGGAGCGCCTTTCATTTTGCCTTTCATCTGCTTTCTATGTTTAACTCTCTTGGGCATTAACATTGCAGCAAGCTCCTATACTATTTTTTCCCAGGGAGGACTTCACCTTTAAAAATCAGAACCTTAACACCAATAATACCGTAAGTAGTTTTAGCCTCAGCAAAACCGTAGTCAATATCCGCACGGAGCGTATGGAGGGGAACCCTGCCTTCACGGTACCATTCAGTTCTTGACATTTCAGCGCCACCCAACCTGCCTGAACAAGTTATTCTGATGCCCTTTGCACCGAACTTCAAAGCAGTTGTAACACTTTTCTTCATTGCCCTACGGAACGCAATGCGACGCTCCAGTTGCAATGCAACGTTTTCGGCGACCAATTGTGCATCAAGTTCCGGCTTTCGTACTTCCTGAATATTTAGAAATACTTCTTTATCGGTAAGTTTTGCAAGCTCTTTTTTGAGTGTTTCAACCTCAGAGCCCTTCTTACCTATGATTAGCCCGGGACGCGCAGTAAAAATATTGATTTTTGCTTTGTTAGCCGCACGTTCAATCTCTATTTTAGATACACCGGAGTGATACAATCTTTTCTTGAGAAAACTTCTGAGCTTGAGATCTTCATGGAGAAGCTTTGCATAATCAGCCTCTGCGTACCACTTAGAATCCCAAGTTTTTATGACACCCAGCCTAAAACCTATAGGATTAACTTTCTGGCCCAAACTTCACCTCCGACTGATTTCTTATTTCTTCTCCGATAAAACCACATGTATATGGCTTGTCGGTTTTCTGATTTTACTAGCGCGACCCATTGCTCTGGGCAAAAAACGCTTGAGAACTGATCCCGCATTAACATAAATTGTTTTAACGTAAAGTGAATCTACGTCCGAGACGCCTTTTTGTTCAGCATTGGCAACTGCGGATCTGAGCAAGGTAGAAATCAGCTTTGCAGATGGCTGGGGAGAAAACTTTAATATATTCAATGCGGATTGAATCTCTCTACCACGAATCATATCAACCACAAGCCGTGTCTTTCTTGGTGAAATGCGGGCAAAGGTTAGCTTGGCACTTGCTTCCATGTATCACTCCTTAATCGATTACTTCTTTTTCAACTTGCTTTTTTTATCGGCAGCATGTCCGTAGAAAGTTCTTGTCGGAGCAAACTCGCCAAGCTTATGCCCCACCATGTTTTCAGTTACAAAAACCGGAATAAACTTTTTGCCGTTATGAACAGCAAAAGTTAAGCCGATAAAGTCAGGAATAATAGTTGAACGTCTTGACCATGTTTTAATAATCTTTTTGGAGCTAGGTCCCTCTGCTTGTGCCTTTGCTATAACATGCCCGTCAACAAAAGGTCCCTTTTTGATTGATCTCGCCATTGACTGATCCCTTTAATGCTTTTAATTATTTACGTGGTTTTATTATAAAACGAGATGAAGTTTTGTTAGTTCTTGTTTTATAGCCTTTGGTCGGAATACCCCAAGGTGTCACGGGATGCCGTCCACCGGATGTGCGTCCCTCACCACCACCATGTGGATGGTCGACCGGGTTCATTGCAACGCCCCTCACTTTAGGTCGCTTACCCAGCCAGCGTGAACGTCCAGCCTTACCCAGCGAAACATTTTCATGGTCAAGATTTCCTACCTGGCCGATTGTCGCATAACATTCCTGCAGAATCATCCGCACTTCGCCAGAAGGAAGCTTAACTTGTGAGTACTTGCCTTCCTTGGACATTAACTGGCAAAAAGTACCTGCGCTTCGGGCAAGCTGTGCGCCTTTTCCGATCTTTAACTCTATATTATGTATAATTGTTCCCAAAGGAATTGCTTTAAGCGGAAGAGCATTACCAGGCCTGATATCGGATTTTTCACCGGCCAAAAGAGTATCACCTACTTTAACTCCATCAGGTGCTACAATATAACGCTTTTCACCGTCCGCATATACAAGCAGTGCAATACGAGCACTACGGTTCGGGTCATATTCAATAGAACGAACCGTGGCCGGAATATCGCGCTTATTGCGCAGGAAATCAATCAGGCGATATTTTCTTTTATGCCCCCCCCCTATATGACGAGAGGTAAGCCTGCCAAGATTGTTTCTACCACCAGTTCGCTTCAGGGATACGACCAATGATTTCTCAGGTTTTGAAACTGTGATTTCATCAAAAGTCGAACAGGTCTGGTGTCTTCTTCCGGCTGATGTTGGTTTATAGCTTTTTATTCCCATTTATTCCAACCCCATCTTGGTATTTACACTTCGAAGAAATCTACGTTGCTACCCTCTTTCAGGGTCACATACGCCTTTTTCCAGTTCGAGCGTTTTCCGAAATTTTTTCCAAATCGCTTCAGTTTTCCAGCTATATTGATCGTGTTAACCTTAGCAACTTCAACATTAAAGAGTTTCTCTACAGCATCTTTGATTTCAAGCTTGTTTGCATCTTTATGTACTTGAAATGCAATAACGCCCTCACTATCTTTTTGCAGTGATGTTTTCTCTGTTACTAAAGGCTTTTGGATAACGTCGTAAATATTCATGACTGCAACGCTCCTTCTACTTTACGCATCGCTGATTCGGTAATAACAACATTCTTATATTTCATAAGATCATAAACATTCAAACCTTCAGGCTTCATCAGTTTGATGTTCATGACGTTTCTAGAAGACAAGTCAATATTTCTATCTAACTCATCAATAATAACCAAGGATTTACTTAGCGAAAACAGACTAAGGAAGGAGGCAAAAGCTTTAGTTGAAATAGAATCCATCGTTAGTGCGTCTAAAACTGTGAACTTATTTTCTTTAAATAAATAAGAAAGGCATGATTTCATTGCAGCTTTATGAGCTTTTTTATTCATGGACAAATCATAGGTCTTTTTTTGAGGACCAAAAGCTACTCCACCACCCGGATACTGAGGAGCTCTTCTGCAGCCTTGGCGCGCACCGCCTGTACCCTTTTGACGAAAAGGCTTCTTACCACTCCCCGCCACTTCTGAGCGAGTCTTTACGGATACTGTCCCAGCTCTCCGATTCGTAAGCTGGACTCTAATAGCATCATGAATGAGATACTCTTTGATTTCAGCGTCAAAAACCGAGTTATCCAGGTCAATAACACCAACTTTATTTTTTTTCATATCAAACAGATCAATTGTTGCCATATCTATCTCCGGTACCAAGCATAGTACTATGCTTTAACGCTATCACTTATAAGCACAAGGCCGTTTTTAGATCCTGGAATCGCACCTTTGATTAGAAGCAAATTATCACCCTGATCAACTCGCACAACCTGGAGTCTCTGCACCGTCACCCGCACATTACCCATCTGGCCAGGCATTTTCTTATTCTTCATGACCCTGGCAGGTGTTGCGGAACAACCGATAGACCCGGGAGCTCGGTGGAAACGGGAACCATGGGAGGCACGTCCACCCTGAAAGCCCCATCGCTTGATAACACCCTGGAAGCCTTTACCTATGCTTGTCCCAGTAACGTCAACTAAATCACCAGCAGAAAAGAGATCGGCTGACAGAGTATCACCAATTTTGTAGTGACTTATGTCAGCGAGACGAAACTCTCGCATAAACCTACGAGGCCCTTGTGCAGCCTGTCGGCAATGTCCTACAATGGCTTTAGTTGTAAGATTCGCGTCAGTTTCACCGAAACCTAGCTGGATTGCACTGTAACCGTCCTTCTCAGTTGTTTTAACTTGAAGAACAACACATGGGCCAGCCGCAACTACTGTGACAGGTATTTTTCGCCCATCTTCACTGAATATCTGGGTCATCCCCAGTTTTTTACCTAGCAGTCCCTTCATCATAACGGATGATCCTGTTCAATTTAGTCTGTATGTTACTAACTTACAACTTAATCTCTACATCAACGCCAGCGGAAAGATCTAGCTTCATCAAAGCATCAACTGTTTGCTGAGTAGGATCGAGAATATCAATGAGGCGTTTATGCGAGCGTATCTCAAACTGGTCTCTCGACTTTTTATCTACGTGAGGACCACGTAGTACGCAGTATTTATTAATGACTGTAGGAAGCGGAATCGGACCAGCAATACGAGCACCGGTACGCTTTGCAGTTTCTACAATTTCACCTACTGACTGATCGAGAAGCTTATGATCATACGCTTTCAAACGAATTCTTATTTTCTGACTTGGCATCTCATCCTCGTACTAATCGTTTATTCAATAATGGAACTTACGACACCGGCGCCGACAGTACGGCCACCTTCGCGAATCGCAAATCGGAGACCTTCATCCATAGCGATCGGGGTAATAAGATTAACCGTAACCGCCACGTTATCACCAGGCATTACCATCTCTGTACCTTCAGGCAGATCCACGATTCCGGTAACATCTGTCGTTCTGAAGTAAAACTGCGGACGGTAGCCGTTGAAAAACGGTGTGTGGCGTCCACCCTCTTCTTTTGTCAGAATATAGGCCTCTGCCTTGAACTTTGTGTGCGGGGTGATGGAACCGGGCTTCGCCAGTACCTGGCCTCGCTCGATCTCTTCACGCTTGACACCTCGAAGAAGTGCTCCGATGTTGTCGCCTGCACGACCCTCGTCCAGCAACTTGCGGAACATTTCAACGCCCGTTACCGTTGTCTTCTGGGTCGGCCTGATTCCTACGATTTCAACCTCTTCACCAACCTTCACGATGCCACGCTCAACACGTCCGGTTGCTACTGTTCCTCGTCCGGAAATGGAAAACACGTCTTCTACCGGCATAATGAACGGCTTGTCAATGGCGCGCTCCGGGTTGGGGATATAGCTGTCTACCGCTTCCATGAGCTTGTAGATTGCCTGCTCACCCAACTCGCCGGTATCTCCTTCGAGACCCTTCAATGCAGAACCCTTGATAATGGGAGTATCGTCACCGGGGAAATCATAAGCAGACAGGAGCTCGCGGATTTCAAGTTCAACCAGTTCGATGAGCTCTTCATCGTCTACCATGTCTGCCTTGTTCAGGAAAACGACCACGTAAGGAACACCGACCTGACGGGCAAGAAGAATATGTTCACGAGTCTGGGGCATCGGACCATCAGCTGCGGAAACAACCAGAATTGCTCCATCCATCTGTGCAGCACCGGTGATCATGTTCTTGACATAGTCAGCATGACCAGGGCAGTCAACGTGTGCATAATGACGGTTGTCCGTTTCATACTCTACGTGAGCAGTCGCTATCGTTATTCCACGCTCTCGTTCTTCAGGGGCATTGTCGATCTGGTCGAAGGACTTATACTCCGCCTGACCTTTCGATGCCAACACTTTCGTTATCGCAGCCGTCAGCGTTGTCTTGCCATGGTCAACGTGACCGATCGTTCCTATGTTTACGTGCGGCTTTGTCCTCTCAAATTTCGCCTTCGCCATCTTGGTATCCCTCCTCGTATAGGAAACTCTAACCTTTCACTTTCGCGACTATCTCTTCTGCAACAGATTTAGGCACCTGCTCGTAATGATCGAACGTCATTGTATAAGTTGCCCTGCCCTGCGTCGCAGAGCGCAAATCGGTTGCGTAACCAAACATGGCTGCCAAAGGAACCATAGAAGATATAACCTGTGCACCAGCTCTGGATTCCATGCCGAGGATGCGACCACGACGGGAATTAAGATCGCCTATCACATCCCCCATATGCTCTTCCGGAACAACTACCTCAACCGACATTATCGGCTCAAGAAGAACAGGTGACGCTTTCGAACAGCCGTCCTTGAAACCTATTGAACCGGCAATCTTGAAAGCCATTTCCGAAGAGTCAACATCATGGTATGAGCCATCCACAAGCGTGACCTTAAGGTCTACAACCGGGAAACCTGCCAGAACACCATTTTCCATCGCTTCAATGATTCCCTTATCAACAGCGGGAATATACTCACGAGGAACAACTCCACCCTTAATGGCATCTACGAATTCATAGCCTACCCCAGGCTCCTGAGGCTCAATCTCAAGCCAGACATGACCGAACTGACCACGACCACCTGATTGTCTAACAAATTTGCCTTCAACCTTAACCTTCTTCGAAATTGTCTCTCGATAAGCAACCTGAGGCTTACCAACAGTGGCTTCGACCTTGAACTCACGCAAGAGACGGTCTACAATTATCTCAAGGTGCAGCTCACCCATTCCTGAAAGAATCGTTTGTCCAGTCTCTTCATCTGTTCTGACCCTGAATGAAGGGTCTTCACTTGCAAGTTTCTGCAGACTTAAGCCAAGCTTTTCCTGATCAGCCTTCGTCTTTGGTTCAATCGCAATGGAAATAACAGGTTCCGGGAATTCAATGGACTCAAGAATTACAGGATTATTATCATCGCAGAGCGTATCACCAGTCGTCGTATTTTTCAGTCCAACTGCAGCAGCAATGTCACCTGCGCGAACTTCTTTGATCTCTTCACGCTTATTGGCGTGCATCTGAAGAATTCGGCCAATACGCTCCTTCTTATCTTTGGTCGAATTATAAACATACGATCCAGCAGTTATAACGCCAGAATAAACCCTGAAGAAACAAAGCTGACCAACAAACGGATCAGTCATAATTTTAAAAGCAAGAGCAGAAAAAGGCTCATCATCGGAAGGTTTTCTGACAACAGGCTCATCTGAGCCTTCAATTATTCCCGTCATAGGAGGAACATCAGTTGGAGCAGGCATGTAATCTATCACTGCATCAAGAAGGTTCTGTACGCCCTTGTTCTTGAATGCCGAACCGCAGATAACAGGACATATCTGAATATTAATAGTACTATTTCTTATAGCAGCGCGAATCTCCGCAACAGTTAATTCCTCGCCAGCAAGATACTTTTCCATCAAAGCATCATCAGTGCTGGACAGCTCTTCAATCATCTTTTCTCTATACTCAGTAGCAAGGTCAAGCTCAGATTCAGGAATATCTATCACCTTGAAGCTTGCACCCAGTGACTCGTCATCCCAGAGGATCGCCTTCATTTCAACAAGATCAATAACTCCGGTAAAAGTTTCTTCTTTGCCTATCGGGAGTTGTATAGGAACCGGATTCGCTTTCAATCGGTCCTTTATCATGGCAACCCCACGAAAGAAATCAGCCCCGATCCTGTCCATCTTATTAATAAAAGCAATCCTGGGAACGCGGTATTTGTCTGCCTGTCGCCACACAGTCTCTGATTGCGGCTCAACTCCACCGACAGAGCAGAACACGGCAACAGCACCATCCAATACTCGCAATGAACGCTCAACTTCTATGGTAAAGTCCACGTGGCCAGGAGTATCTATAATGTTAATACGATGGTCTTTCCAAGAACAGGTTGTCGCAGCAGAAGTAATGGTAATACCCCTCTCCTGCTCCTGCTCCATCCAGTCCATTGTTGCAGTCCCATCATGTACTTCGCCAATTTTATGAGAAACACCAGTATAATAGAGAATACGCTCAGTAGTCGTCGTCTTACCCGCATCAATATGCGCCATTATGCCAATATTACGCGTTTTCTCTAAAGGTACTAAACGTGCCACAAAAAACTCCTCAAAGACAAATCTATCTTAAAACTACCAGCGGTAGTGAGCAAACGCCCTGTTCGCCTCAGCCATCTTATGTGTATCTTCGCGCTTCTTAACAGCAGAGCCACGGTTATTGTAAGCATCAACAATCTCACCGGCCAACTTATCCGTCAAGGTCTTTTCTGCCCTGGCATCGGCATATTTTACCAACCAGCGCATCGCAAGAGAAGTCCTTCTCTCGGCACGGATTTCAACAGGAACCTGATAGGTTGAGCCTCCAACACGACGCGACTTCACCTCAAGTACCGGCCGAATGTTATCAAGAGACTTTTTAAAAACCTTTATAGGGTCCTCGCTTGTTCTCTTGGCAACCAACTCAAGAGCCCCATACAGAGCTCTCTCTGCCGTACTCTTTTTACCATCAAGCATCAAAATGTTTATGAGCTTTGCCACAACCCTGTCACTGTACTTAGGATCAGGCAAAATGATTCGCTTAGCTACTTCTCTTCTCCTGGGCATATCAACCTCTCACTCCGGTTCTTTACTTCGGTCTCTTTGTACCGTACTTGGAACGACCTTGCTTCCTGTCTTTAACACCAACAGAATCGAGTGTTCCACGAACAATATGATAGCGCACACCAGGAAGGTCTTTTACCCTACCGCCCCTGATAAGTACAACGGAATGCTCCTGCAAATTATGACCAACGCCCGGAATATAGGAGGTGACCTCCAACCCGTTGGTTAATCGGACCCTCGCGACCTTCCGCAGAGCCGAGTTGGGCTTTTTAGGGGTAGTAGTATAAACCCTCGTACAAACCCCCCTCTTTTGAGGACAGCTCTTAAGAGCAGGAGCCGTAGATTTATCTTTTTTACTTTCCCTACCGATGCGTATCAACTGATTTATGGTTGGCATTAGCAATTATCTCCTAAATACAGCAATATCTGGCCGAAGAACACAGCCCTCGACAGAAGCGAAAACCCGACAAAACTATCAAAAATGCTCGCCCTTGTCAAGCTTTTTTCTTGCACAAATCTTTTGCCTTAGATGGTTTCTTCAATAGCAACTTCTTGGCCTTCCGATTCAATCTCTCGCTCATTTTCAACGACAAGCTTAAGATTACGATACCGTGCAAGGCCAGTCCCGGCCGGTATCAGTCGACCCATTATGACGTTCTCTTTCAGTCCACGAAGGTTGTCAACCTTACCTTCAATGGCTGCCTGTGTCAAGACTTTTGTTGTCTCCTGAAAGGACGCAGCCGAAATAAATGATTCGGTGGAAAGCGATGCTTTCGTGATACCAAGCAAAAGCGGTTCAGCCATGGCCGGTTTGCCGCCGTTTGCGAGCACCCTCTCATTTTCATCTTCAAATATGCTTCTTTCCAACTGATCATCAATCAAGAAACTGGTCTCACCAACGTCTTTAATTCGCACGCGTCGAAGCATCTGTCGGACAATGGTTTCAATGTGCTTGTCATTGATCTTGACGCCCTGGAGCCGGTACACTTCCTGAACCTCGTCAACCAGGTATTTAGCCAGTTCTTTTACCCCCATTACCCTGAGGATATCATGCGGGTTGGAAGAGCCATCCATAAGAGCCTCACCAGCCCTTACATAGTCACCCTCATGAACACTTATATGTTTTCCCTTGGGGATGAGATACTCCTTTGCCTCACCCTGTTCAGGAGTTACAACAACTTTCCTTTTTCCCTTGGCATCCTTGCCGTACGAAACGGTACCATCAATTTCCGAGATGACAGCGAAATCTTTGGGTTTACGTGCCTCAAACAGCTCTGCAACGCGAGGGAGACCACCGGTGATATCTTTAGTCTTCGTCGTTTCACGCGGTATTTTGGCTATAATGTCGCCAGCGTTTACGTAGGATTCTTCCTGAACAGATATATTTGCCCCCACAGGGAGGAAATAACGACCAACTGCACTTTCCAGGGTCTTCACTGTCTTGCCGGTGTCGTCCTTGATGGCGATTCGTGGTCTCTTATCAGCATCACGGGATTCAATAATGACCTTACGCGACAGACCAGTAACCTCGTCGACCTGCTCTTCGACGGTAACGCCTTCAATGATGTCACCAAATTTGATCCGACCGGTAACCTCAGTAAGAATCGGCATGGTATACGGATCCCACTCAGCAATGGAGGCACCCGCCTTGACCTGAGAACCGGGTGCAACCTTGATTTTTGCACCATATACGACGGAATACTTCTCCCGCTCGCGACCGGTTTCATCAATAATTGCCAGTTCGCCATTGCGGTTCATAACAATATAGTTACCGTCAGCGGTTGTGACACTGTTAATGTTGATGAACTTAACAATACCTTCATTACGGGATTCAAGCGAGGTCTGCTCAGCATGTCTCGAAGCAGTACCACCAATATGGAACGTCCGCATAGTAAGCTGAGTGCCCGGCTCGCCGATGGATTGAGCTGCAATAACGCCAACTGCCTCACCCATGTTAACAAGGTGGCCCCTGGACAAATCACGTCCGTAACATTTCGCGCAGATTCCACGTTTGCTCTGACAGGTAAGAACTGAACGAATTTTTACTTTTTCTAGACCTGCCTCTTCGATTCTTGTGACAAGAGTTTCGTCTATTTCCATATTGGCAGGAACCAGGATTTCATCGGTAACGGGATCGAGAATGTCGTCAAGTGCAACTCGGCCCAGAATGCGGTCGCCAATATGTTCTATTATCTCTCCACCTTCGGTCAGCGATGAAACGAGAAGTCCATCAATCGTCCCGCAGTCATCCTCTGTAATAATAGCATCCTGCGCGACGTCCACCAATCTGCGAGTCAGGTATCCTGAGTTAGCCGTCTTGAGTGCAGTATCGGCAAGACCTTTACGGGCACCGTGTGTAGAGATGAAATACTGAAGAACCGTCAATCCTTCGCGGAAATTAGCGGTAATTGGCGTTTCAATGATCTCTCCGGATGGCTTGGCCATAAGTCCACGCATACCCGCCAACTGTCTGATCTGCTGGGCCGAACCCCTGGAACCTGAATCCGCCATCATGTGAATTGCGTTAAAAGAAGGAACCTTGATTTCTTTCCCTTCAGGAGTAACAAGCGTATCCCGTGAAAGGTTATCCAGCATTTCCTTGGCAATCTCTTCAGTGGATTTTGCCCAAATATCAATAACCTTGTTATATCGCTCACCATCGGTAATAAGGCCTTCGGTATACTGGTTCTGAATTTCCTTAACTTCTTCGGTTGCCTTATCGATAATGAGCGGCTTCCCGTCAGGGATTACCATGTCATCAATACAGATGGAAATACCGGCCTCGGTCGAAAACCGGAAACCGATCTCTTTTAGTTTATCCGCGAGGATAACCGTATCCTTGTTACCGGCCAGACGGTAACAGACATCAACAAGGTTCGTAAGTTCCTTTTTCGTCATAACCTTATTAATGGCTGAGAATGGAACGTTTTCGGGGAGTATTTCCCTGAGAAGAATTCGACCTGTTGTTGTTTCAACAATCTGTGGCTTTTCATCAGAAGCGAGATTCCGCATCCGGACCTTGATCCTTGCATGAATATCAAGCTCTTCGGCATCATACGCCATGCGAACCTCTGTGGGTGACGCGAGTATTTTCCCCTCGCCCTCCGCAAAGTACTTGTCACGAGTCATGTAATAAATACCAAGAACCATATCCTGAGAAGGAACAATAATTGGTTTGCCGTTAGCAGGTGAAAGAATATTGTTGGTACTCATCATCAAAACACGTGCTTCCACCTGGCTCTCAATGGAGAGTGGCAGATGGACTGCCATCTGATCACCGTCAAAGTCGGCGTTGAAAGCGGTACACACAAGCGGATGCAGCTGAATTGCCTTCCCTTCGATAAGAACAGGCTCAAATGCCTGAATACCGAGGCGATGAAGTGTGGGGGCACGGTTCAGCATTACCGGATGCTCCTTGATGACCTCTTCCAGAACGTCCCATACTTCCGGTCGCTCCTTTTCCACCATTTTTTTCGCACTTTTAATCGTCGTTACAAAACCACGCTCTTCGAGTTTGTTATAGATAAACGGCTTAAAGAGCTCGAGTGCCATCTTCTTGGGTAGTCCACATTGATGCAGCCGAAGTTCAGGCCCGACAACGATAACCGAGCGGCCGGAGTAGTCCACTCGCTTTCCAAGGAGGTTTTGACGAAAACGGCCCGATTTACCCTTCAACATATCCGAAAGGGATTTCAAAGGCCTCTTGTTCGGACCTGCTATAGCTCGCCCACGACGACCATTATCAAATAGTGCATCGACGGCTTCCTGCAGCATTCTTTTTTCATTTCGGATAATTACTTCCGGTGCCTGCAGCTCCATCAATCGCTTTAAGCGATTGTTCCTGTTGATTACCCTGCGATAGAGGTCATTAAGATCAGACGTGGCAAACCTACCTCCATCAAGCGGAACAAGAGGGCGCAATTCAGGCGGCAGAACGGGAATGCACTCCAGAATCATCCATTCTGGCCTGTTACCGGAAGCTTTAAATGCATCGACAACTTTGAGTCTTTTAGCAATCTTCTTTCTTTTTGCCTCACTCGTTGCATCAATCATCTCAGTCCGCAATTGGACCGATAATGTGTCAAGATCGAGTGATTTCAGGCATTCGCGTACCGCAGCTGCCCCCATTCCGGCCTCAAAATCACCAGCAAATTCCTCATTCAGTTTCTGATAGCGGTCTTCACTCAAGACCTCACCGATGATCAACCCGGTATTTCGCGGATCTGTAACGGCATAGGCCTCGAAATAGAGAACTTTTTCCAGGTCTTTCAGGGAAATGTCCAAAAGGTTCCCTATTCGTGAAGGAAGGGACCGAAGAAACCAGATATGGGCAACTGGAGTTGCGAGGTCTATATGGCCAAGTCTCTCGCGGCGTACCTTTGACGGAATAACCTCAACTCCACATTTTTCACAGACAATCCCTCTGTGCTTCATGCGTTTGTACTTTCCGCAATTACATTCGTAATCCTTGGTCGGACCGAATATTTTCGCACAGAAAAGGCCATCACGTTCTGGTTTGAAGGTACGATAATTTATCGTTTCAGGCTTTTTAACTTCGCCAAAAGAACGTTCCCTGATTTTCTCGGGAGACGAGATAGAAATGCGTATGGCAGAGAAATGCAATGGATCTTTAGGTTTCTCGAAAAAACTGAAAAAATCTTCCAAAATTATTTCCTCCTTGTTTAGGAGCTGGCAAACACTCTGGGCAAGAGCCCTGTGAGCTATCACTATCGTTTCAATGTCCCGTCTTCTCCATCATGAGACAGATGGGGAAAGCCGGAGACAACATTTCAGTAGCCGGACGTTTCAGTATATACAGTTTGATGGTTACTCTTCATCAAGCTCCAGCAATTCGACATCGAGACAAAGAGACTGGAGTTCCTTGATGAGGACGTTAAACGATTCCGGCAGACCAGGCTCGAGGGTGTGTTTTCCTTTCACAATCGCCTCATACATCCGGGTTCTTCCTGCAACGTCATCAGACTTAACGGTAAGAAATTCCTGGAGCGCATAGGCAGCACCGTAGGCCTCCATGGCCCAGACTTCCATCTCACCGAGTCGTTGTCCCCCGAATTGTGCCTTACCACCAAGAGGTTGCTGGGTTACCAGACTATAGGGACCAATGGAGCGGGCATGTATCTTATCATCAACAAGGTGATGCAGTTTAAGCACATACATGATCCCGACGGTGACCTTGTGCTTGAACGGCACTCCGGTTCTCCCATCAAATAGAGCTACCTGCCCCGTCGAAGAAAAGCCGGCTTTTTCCATGAGTCCGCGTATTTTTTCCTCTGAAGCCCCCTCGAAAACAGAAGATGCCATTGGAACCCCTCTCTGCAGCCTTTTGGCTACAGCGCGGAGTTCCTGCTCATCAAGGGTTTCCAGGAAGGTCGTCATTTCAGCTGTGTCGTATACTTCAGAGATAAAGTTGCGAAGAGCATCTGAAGGTGAGTTTTTGGCTAACATGTCCTCGATCTTCCAACCGATACCCTTTGCCGCCCATCCCAGATGAGTCTCGAGAATTTGACCGACATTCATACGAGACGGTACGCCAAGAGGATTAAGAACAATCTCAACGGGACGACCATCTTCCATATACGGCATGTCTTCTTCAGGGAGAATTCGTGAAACGACACCTTTGTTACCGTGCCTTCCAGCCATTTTATCCCCGACCTGCAGTTTACGCTTGATGGCGATATAAACCTTGACCATTTTGATAACGCCGGGAGGCAGATCGTCGCCGCGCTTCAGTTTCTGAATTTTGTCGTCAAAAACAAAGTTGATCAGTTCAACCTGCTGAGTCAGGGTTGCCAATATCTGGGCAACCTTTTCCTCGACACCATCTGCCTCTTCGACGGAAATTTCATCCCAACGATCAATCGGGACCGCGGCAAGTGCCTCTTCCGTGATTTTCCGTCCCTTTACGAGAAGAGTTTTTCCTTCACGATCTTCAAGGGAAACAGACGACATTTTATCAACGAGGAGTTTTTTGAGCTTTCGTTCCGCAGCAGCACGGATAATCGCTATCTCGTCCTTCTCATCTTTGCGAAGTTTTTCTTCTTCAGCCTTCTCGATACTTTCGGTTCGGCTATCTTTGTCAGAACCTTTTCTAGAAAAGATTTTCGCACCGATAACGGTGCCTTCAACACCCGGTGGAACCCGCAGAGATGTATCACGCACATCCCCAGCCTTTTCACCAAAGATTGCCCTGAGGAGTTTTTCTTCAGGAGAAAGCTGAGTCTCACCTTTTGGGGTTATCTTGCCTACAAGGATATCGCCGGGTTTAACCTCAGCTCCGACCCTGATGATGCCGGATTCATCGAGATCCTTGAGTGCTTCATCACCAAGGTTCGGGATATCCGAGGTAATTTCTTCTTTACCCAGCTTCGTATCCCGGGCAACACACTCAAACTCTTCAATATGAATTGAAGTGTAGCGATCGTCTTTTACCAGCTTCTCGGAGATAAGGATTGAATCCTCGAAGTTATATCCGCCCCAAGGCATGAAAGCGACCAGAATGTTTTGCCCAAGAGCCAGTTCACCCATTTCCGTGGAAGGGCCATCCGCGATAATATCACCGCTTTTTACATGGTCACCGACCTTGACGACCGGCTTCTGGTTGATGCAGGTATTCTGATTCGAACGCGAGAACTTGATCAGGTTATAGATATCAACCCCGGTTCCAGTCTCGTCATATTCATCTTCGTCAATTTTCACAACGATACGAGAAGAATCGACAGATTCAACAACCCCTGTGTGTCGGGCGACAGCGGAAACCCCGGAATCTCTCGCAACAATACGCTCCATGCCGGTACCGACAAGCGGAGAATCCGCCCGCAGGAGAGGAACGGCCTGACGCTGCATGTTGGAACCCATGAGAGCACGGTTTGCGTCGTCATTTTCGAGAAAAGGAATCAGGGATGCCGCGACAGAAACCAGCTGGAGCGGTGATACATCCATCAATTCAACTTCATCACGTCCTATGAGAACAAACTCCCCACCCTTTCGTGCGGAGATATAATCATCAGTAAACCGTCCGTTTTCATCAACCGGAGCATCAGCCTGCGAAATTGCATGGCCTTCTTCCTCCAAGGCAGAGAAGAAACGAACTTCATCGGTTACCGCCCCACCTTTAACAATACGATAGGGAGTCTCAACAAAACCATGCTTATTGATTCGGGCATAGGTTGATAGAGATGCAATCAGTCCGATGTTGGGCCCCTCCGGGGTTTCAATAGGACATACCCGACCATAATGGGTCGGATGAACGTCACGAACCTCAAAGCCGGCCCTTTCACGAGTCAGACCACCGGGTCCGAGAGCTGACAGCCGCCGCTTGTGAGTGACTTCTGACAGGGGATTGGTCTGGTCCATGAATTGGGAAAGCTGCGAAGACCCGAAAAATTCTTTCACAACTGCCGATACAGGCTTCGAATTAATCAAGTCGTGGGGCATGAGGTTTTCAACTTCTTGAAGACTCATGCGCTCCTTGATCGCCCGCTCCATGCGCACAAGCCCGATCCGGTACTGATTTTCGAGCAACTCCCCGACAGCCCTGACTCGTCGATTGCCAAGATGATCGATATCGTCAATAGAACCCCTGCCATTTTTGAGGTCAATAAGATATCGAACAACCTCAAGGACATCCGGTTTCGTAAGGGTCTGCGTCTCAAGAGGAATATGGAGCCCAAGTTTGTAATTCAGCTTCAGTCTGCCGACCGGAGAGAGGTCATACCGTTCCGGGTTCGAAAAAAGATTCTCGAACAAAGCCAGGGCGCTCTTTAATGTTGGGGGGTCCCCCGGACGCAGGCGACGATAAATTTCGATCAGTGCCTCATCCGTTGAGCTGATTTTGTCTATCAAGACGGTATCACGCAAAGAAGATGTAGCATGAAGGTTGTCGATGAAAAGAATCTCGAACGACTCAATCCCCCTTGCTTTCAGTTCTTCAAGTTTGATCTGGGTAATTTCTTCATTACACTCAACCAGGACTTCTCCGGTAGCAGGATCAACCAGGTCATGCGAAGCAAACTTGCCAAGAATATCTTCATCGGTAATAGGAATATATTTAATACCATGGTCCGTCATTTTCTTGATTGCGGCCTTGGTGAATTTGCGATTTGCCTTGATTATGATCTCGCCGGTATCAGGATCTGTAATATCGAAATGAGCTTTCTGATTGATAAGCAGCTCAGGGTCGGCAGCCTTGCTCATCTGCTCACCGAGGTAGATTGTTTCACTCTTGTAGTAGTAATTGATAAGTTCTTCAGCAGTATAGCCGAGCGCCTTTAAGAGCACCGTTGCCGGCATTTTTCTGCGTCGATCGATCCGGACGAAAAGAATGTCCTTGTGATCAAATTCAAAATCCAGCCAAGACCCACGATAAGGAATTACCCTTGCAGAATAGAGCACTTTTCCGCTGGAATGGGTTTTGCCTTTATCATGATCATAAAAAACGCCTGGAGAACGATGCAACTGGCTGACAATAACCCGCTCGGTACCATTGATAATAAAGGTACCATTCTCTGTCATCAGAGGAATCTCGCCAAAATATACTTCCTGTTCTTTTACTTCACGAACAGCACGGGCAGCAGTTTCTTTAATAACATCCCAAATGACCAGGCGAACCTTGACCTTCATGGGAGCGGCATAGGTCATACCACGCTGATGACACTCTTCCACATCATACTTCGGTATTCCGAGAGAATAGGAAACATACTCGAGTGAGGACGACTCAGTAAAATCCTTTATCGGGAAGACACTCCTGAATACCGACTCCAACCCGCTGTTATTCCTCGCTTCCGCAGGTACATCAACTTGAAGAAAACGTTTATAGGAATTTTTCTGTATATCAATCAGGTTTGGTATATCGATAATCTTTTTGATTTTGGCGAAGTTCTTACGCAAAAGGTGGTTATTCGCAATTGAATAAGCCATATGTTCTCCTTTGGTGAGTGCCTGAGAAGATTAGCCCTTCCTCGCATAGGGTAAGATATTTCACGAGAGATGCAAGGCTAACGGTAATTATTGGGGTCTTCTCAACGAAAATAGAACAGCCAAGGCCGCACGAAGCAACCTTGGCTCAGGTAGGAAAGGATATCGTAAGGGTTATTTAACTTCCACTTCTGCGCCAGCCTCTGCAAGCTGCTTTTTAGCATCTTCAGCTTCCTCTTTGGCGACAGCAGTCTTGACAGGCTGGGGGGCACCGTCAACAAGGTCCTTGGCTTCCTTCAGACCCAGTCCGGTAAGTGAGCGAACAACTTTGATAACGCCAATCTTGTTAGCGCCGCAAGCCTTCAGGATTACGTCGAACTCAGTCTGCTCTTCTGCTGCTTCAGCTACAGGTGCTGCAGCAGCAGCAACAGCAACAGGTGCAGCAGCAGAAACACCGAACTTTTCTTCCAGTTCTTTTACGAGTTCAGAAAGGTCGAGTACAGACATGTTTTCAATAAAGCTAATTACATCAGCCTTGGTAATTTCAGCCATTTTCGTTTCCTCCAAAATATTTTTATAAACGTTGGTAGCGGGTTATTGTTTTAATTTCCTTCTTTTTTTGCGCGTATTGCGTCAAGAGCGCGGACGAAGCTTCCTGGAACAGCGGCAAGAGTACCAACAAAGTTGGTAATAGGCGCATTCAGGGTGCCAAGCATCTTGGCAATGAGGACTTCGCGACTCGGTAAATCAGCCAGTGCCTGAATCTGCGCAACTGAAATTGACTTGCCCGAGAGTACGGCTGCCTTGAGCTTAAAGGTTGCCTGCTGCTCTTTTGCGCAGCGAGTCAAAACCTTTGCAGCAGCGACCGGGTCATCGTAACTTAATGCGATAGCGGTCGGACCAGCATAATGAGAGATCAGAGTTTCTTTATCTGTCCCCTTTGATGCCAGCTCAAGCAGGGTATTCTTGACAACTTTATATTCTACTGAAGCATTTCGAAGCTCGTTTCTCAATTTGGTAGCTTGAGTAACATTCATTCCACGAAAATCCGCTAGAAAAACTGCTTTTGCATTTTTCAGCTTTTCGTGAAATTCGGTGATAATTTGTTGTTTATTTTCCCTATTCAAGCGTCTCCCTCCTTTCTTTGTAATGTAAGGATCATAATGACCCCGCCAAAGTCTGGAGCGTACTTAGTCATCAGTTACGAACCGCAAGTCTCGGCAGGCTGTCAATTCACTTAAGCCTGTAAGTATAAACTTCCAGGCACCTGCTTTCTTTGACTTTGGCGATTAAGCCAGAAACTATATCAACTGAGCTGAAACATCAGCAATATCTAGAGGAACACCGGGACCCATTGTAGAGGATATCGATATCTTACGAAGATAGGTACCTTTTGCTGCCGAAGGTTTTGCCTTCAAAAGTGCTTCAACCAGTGCAACAATATTTCCTTTGAGCATTTCGCTATCAAAAGAGACTTTACCAACAGGTGCGTGGACGATACCAGCCTTTTCAACACGGTATTCAACCTTACCGGCTTTACATTCCTTAACGGCCCTATCAACATCAAAGGTTACCGTACCGACCTTGGGATTGGGCATAAGTCCGCGGGGGCCAAGAAGCTTGCCGATTTTTCCGACGACACCCATCATGTCAGGGGTCGCAATTGCCATATCAAACTCGAACCAGCCTTCTTGTATTTTTGCAACAAGATCTTCAGCACCGACATGGTCAGCGCCAGCCTCACGAGCTTCCCTCTCCTTTTCACCCTTGGCAAAGACCAGAACCCTTACTTCTTTTCCAAGACCATTAGGAAGTACGACTGCCCCACGGACCATCTGGTCTGCGTGTCGCGGGTCAACACCGAGACGGACAACAAGGTCAACTGTCTCATCGAATTTACAGTATGAGCTTTCCTTTACGATCTCAATAGCATTATGTAAGGAATAGGTGCTCGCTCTGTCAACCTTGGCACGGGCCTCTTTTTGTTTTTTAGAAAATTGTGACATTGGATTTCACCCTCTCTTTATTCAAACAATCTCAACGCCCATGCTGCGGGCTGTGCCTTCAATTGTCAGTATTGCAGCCTCAAGGCTTGCGGCATTCAGGTCAGGCATCTTTTTCTGTGCAATTTCCTTAACCTGATCTTTTGTAAGTTTACCAACCTTGTCCTTGTTAGGAACACTGGAACCTTTCTCAAGACCAATCGCTTTTTTGATAAGGACTGATGCAGGTGGAGTTTTTGTTATAAAGCTGAATGACCTGTCTGCAAAAACTGTTATGACAACAGGTGTGATGGTACCTTCATCACCTTGGGTCTTTGCATTAAAAGCCTTGCAAAACTCCATTATATTAACGCCGTGCTGGCCGAGCGCAGGTCCGACGGGAGGTGAAGGGTTTGCCTTCCCCGCCGGAATCTGCAATTTTATATATCCGGTAATCTTTTTCGCCATCTGAAAACTCCTTTTATCAGTGTGTTAATCTTCGGCTGTCATCCCTACCAAGATCCAGAGTAAGTGAGCAATAAACTCATCGTAACCCCTAGCACTTCTCGACTTGCATAAACTCCAGTTCGACAGGAGTAGCACGTCCAAAAATACTAACCATAACGCGTAATTTTCCTTTATCGGGCTTAACATCCTCCACAACCCCGGAGAAATTAAGAAACGGGCCGTCAATCACACGAACCGTTTCACCCACTTCAAAAAGGACTTTCGGCTTTGGTTTTTCAGCCCCTTCCTCCATGCGCTTGGTGATCTTGAGCACCTCTTCATCAGGGATCTGAACCGGAGTATTCCCACCAACAAAACCGGTAACCTTTGATGTTTCCTTCACAACGTGCCAGGTTTCATCATTCAGTTCCATATTAACGAGGATATATCCGGGGAAAAATTTCCTGGATGACGTTTTTTTCTCGCCCTTTTTCAACTCAACAACAGTCTCGGAAGGGATAAGAATCTCCTCAAAAAATTCTTCAAGATCCAGATTTTTTATTCTCTCCAGAAGGGAAAGCCTGACTTTATTTTCAAAGCCGGAATATGTGTGTATCCCGTACCACTTTTTCGGCATAATTTTTACCTTAGCTCAAAATGACTTTCATTATTCTTGCAAGAATCACATCACAAACTCCAAGATAAACCGCTATCAGAAGTACTATGAACACCACAACCCATGTAGTGGATATCGTTTCTTTTCTGGTAGGCCATGTTACCCTGTGCAGTTCTGCCTTCACGTCATCAAGGAAACTTTTTGTCTTGGCTAACACATGCAACCCCTTACGGTAATCCTAGTCATAGAAGTAAATTGGCAGGCCAGGAGGGATTCGAACCCACAACACCCGGTTTTGGAGACCGGTGCTCTAGCCGTTAGAGCTACTGGCCTGCATAAAAGTAAAACCATGCACCAACCATCAGCAGCACAGGCCTACTTTGTTTCCTTATGGGGAGTATGCTTACGACAGAAACGGCAATATTTTTTCAGTTCCAGCTTCCCCGGGGTATTTCTCTTGTTCTTTGTCGTTGTATAGTTACGTTGCTTGCACTCAGTACAGCCAAGGGTAATAATATCTCTCATTTGTTTGTCCCTTTTAGCTAAAGCAGCGGCAGATGCGAGACCTGCCGCTGGCAGCTTTACTCGATAATAGAGCTAACGACACCGGCGCCGACAGTACGGCCACCTTCGCGAATCGCAAATCGGAGACCTTCATCCATAGCGATCGGGGTAATAAGATTAACCGTAACCGCCACGTTATCACCAGGCATTACCATCTCTGTACCTTCAGGCAGATCCACGATTCCGGTAACATCTGTCGTTCTGAAGTAAAACTGCGGACGGTAGCCGTTGAAAAACGGCGTGTGGCGTCCACCCTCTTCTTTTGTCAGAATATAGGCCTCTGCCTTGAACTTTGTGTGCGGAGTAATGGAACCGGGCTTCGCCAGTACTTGGCCTCGCTCGATCTCTTCACGCTTGACACCTCGAAGAAGTGCTCCGATGTTGTCGCCTGCACGACCCTCGTCCAGCAACTTGCGGAACATTTCAACGCCCGTTACCGTTGTCTTCTGGGTCGGCCTGATTCCTACGATTTCAACCTCTTCACCAACCTTCACGATGCCACGCTCAACACGTCCGGTTGCTACTGTTCCTCGTCCGGAAATGGAAAACACGTCTTCTACCGGCATAATGAACGGCTTGTCAATGGCGCGCTCCGGGTTGGGGATATAGCTGTCTACCGCTTCCATGAGCTTGTAGATTGCCTGCTCACCCAACTCGCCGGTATCTCCTTCGAGGGCCTTCAATGCAGAACCCTTGATAATGGGAGTATCGTCACCGGGGAAATCATAGGCAGACAGGAGCTCGCGGATTTCAAGTTCAACCAGTTCGATGAGCTCTTCATCGTCTACCATGTCTGCCTTGTTCAGGAAAACGACCACGTAAGGAACACCGACCTGACGGGCAAGAAGAATATGTTCGCGAGTCTGGGGCATCGGACCATCAGCTGCGGAAACAACCAGAATTGCTCCATCCATCTGTGCAGCACCGGTGATCATGTTCTTGACATAGTCAGCATGACCAGGGCAGTCAACGTGTGCATAATGACGGTTGTCCGTTTCATACTCTACGTGAGCAGTCGCTATCGTTATTCCACGCTCTCGTTCTTCAGGGGCATTGTCGATCTGGTCGAAGGACTTATACTCCGCCTGACCTTTCGATGCCAACACTTTCGTTATCGCAGCCGTCAGCGTTGTCTTGCCATGGTCAACGTGACCGATCGTTCCTATGTTTACGTGCGGCTTTGTCCTCTCAAATTTCGCCTTCGCCATTTTGGTAGCCCTCCTGCGCCAGAACCTTTGATACTGTTCGCTTATTTTTTTGTTTGTTTTCTGATGGTAGTTTCGAAAAAATGGAGCCCACAATCGGACTTGAACCGATGACCTCTTCCTTACCAAGGAAGTGCTCTACCGCCTGAGCTATGTGGGCACACAAAATGGAGCGGGAAACGGGACTCGAACCCGCGACCCTCAGCTTGGAAGGCTGACGCTCTAGCCAACTGAGCTACTCCCGCTAAATTTAATCAGGAAGATTTTTGAAGAAAACCGACCCTCATCACTCCCAGTGCATGCGACGTTCGTCTCCTGCAAGCAATGCCTTCGAACTTCTTCTGCAGTTGTATGGTGGAGGGAGGAGGATTCGAACCTCCGAAGTCGTCCGACGACAGATTTACAGTCTGTTCCCTTTGGCCACTCGGGAATCCCTCCAGGGAAGAACAGCATTTCTACAATATGGAGCTGGCGATGGGACTCGAACCCGCAACCTGCTGATTACAAGTCAGCTGCTCTGCCAGTTGAGCTACGCCAGCAAACTATATGTGCCTTCAATACATAATTTTGCCGATTCTCCGCCAAAAACGAAGATACTCCTTATATCTCCCTTTAGAATCCTTGTCAAGATTTTTTTCTAGTAAAAATAATCCTGACGTCACTGGCGTCCTGTAAAACAGACTTTATTTTCTGCGAACATTACGTCTCTTTTCCACTGCCACTTTTTCACTTTTACAACGAGGAAGCAGTTCCTGCGCGACCGCCTCTCGCCCGGACAGCTCCAAGGCCTTCAAGACCGCCCTGCGCTCCTCGGGGAAATGATAGAGAAGAAGGGACTTCTGCAAACTTTTCTCGCGATCGGTTTTTGCAACATACACGGTTTCACCAGTATACGGGTCCAGGCCGGTGTGGTAAATACATGTCGAAAGAGAACCAGGTGTCGGAGTGAAATCCTGAACCTGCTCAACCTTAAGACCCAGGCGCTTCAAACTCAGGGCGGCATCAACCATATCACTAAGTGAGCAGCCGGGGTGCCCGGACATCATATACGGGACAAGTGACTGCCGTTTTCCAAGCCGGGCAGATTCCGCGCGAAAATGTTCCAGAAATTGCACAAAAACATCCCGACCTGGCTTCCGCATCCTTTTTGTGACGGCATTGACAAGGTGTTCGGGAGCAACCTTCAACAGCCCGCCCACATGATGGGTCATCAACTCCCGCAGATACTCCGGTTGACAAGAAAAAAGATCATAGCGGACGCCGGAAGCAACGGCAACATGCCTGACACCGGGGAGGCTTCTCACCTTTCTCAGAAGGTCGGCGGGCTCACGATCAGCTACCCGAAGGTTGCTGCAATGGTCCGGATAGATGCAGCTAACCCTCCGACACTTCTGCAATGCCTCTTTATCGCGACACCTGGCTCCATACATATTGGCCGTAGGTCCACCCAAATCGGTTACGGTCCCCTTAAACCACGAAAACGCAGCAAGCCTGCGCACCTCCTGCAGAATCGAGGTTTCACTGCGAGACTGAACAACCTTGCCCTGGTGATGGGTTATCGCACAAAACGCACAGCCGCCCATGCAGCCACGGTGAGTAGTAATTGATGAACGTATCTGTTCACTCGCCGGAATCGGCTCCGTATACGATGGGTGCGGGGCTTTTTCGAAAGGAAGTGCGTACACTTCATCCATCTCGGACTGGGAGAGTGGAATCGCCGGTGGATTGCAGATCAGATACCGGTCACCATGTTTCTGCACCACCACAGAATCACTCTGGGAATTCATCTGCTGCTCGGTCAGTCGAAATGCATTCGCGAACGCACGTTTATCTGCAGAGACTTCTTCCCAGCCAGGCAAGGTGCAGACGCTGCCGGCGGAAATAGCGGCTAACCTGCTGTTGTCGCCAATCCAGGCTGTACCCCTTACGTTATGCAACCCGGTAAGCCCATCGCCGCGACGCAACCCTTCCGCAATCTCGAGAAGGGGATGCTCTCCCATTCCATACACCAGAAGATCCGCCTTAGCGTCAAATAAAATAGAGCGGCGCACGCGGTCTTCCCAATAATCGTAATGCGCGAAACGGCGGAGGCTTGCCTCGATCCCGCCCAGAATCACCGGCACATCCTTGAAAGCCTCTTTCAAGCGACTGGTATAGACGATGGTAGCACGATTGGGCCGGGCACCGTGGCGATTCCCCGGGGTATAGGCATCATCACGACGGAGCTTCTTTGCCGGGGTATAATGGGCAACCATTGAATCCATTGCACCTGCCGACACGGCAAAAAAGAGTTTGGGGCGGCCCAGAACCATAAAAGATTCTTTTACCCGCCAGTCCGGTTGCGGAATGATTCCTACGCGGAAACCACGGGATTCAAGAAGGCGGGCAAGAAGAGGTATGCCAAAAGAAGGATGGTCAATATAAGCGTCACCACTTACAAAAATGATATCCAGTTCAGACCAACCCAGCTGGAGCGCCTCATCTGTGCTGACGGGAAGAAAGGGCATCAGGGAAACAACGGCAAGGCGTCAAGCCCGAGATTTTCAGGAAAACCGTTCATGATATTCATATTCTGCACAGCCTGCCCCGAAGCACCTTTGACCAGGTTATCAATGGCTGAAACAACAATAACCCTGCCGGTTCTTTTATCGATCGTCAAACCGATGTCGCAGAAATTCGAACCACGGACGTACAGAGTCGACGGATAGATACCCTCGGGCAGCACCCTGACAAATCCTTCATTTCGATAGAACTTCTGGTAGAGCGACAGCAACTCGTCGACAGACGTTTCTTTAGTCAAGGAAGCGTACAGGGTCGAAAGAATACCACGATCCATGGGCACAAGATGCGGGGTAAAGGAAATTGTTACCTGCTCACCCGCAAGGAGGGAAAGCTCCTGTTCAATTTCCGGCGTGTGGCGATGGGAGGCAATTCCATAGGCCTTGAAGCCTTCATTCACCTCACAAAAGAGTGTATCGACCTTTGCCCCCCTGCCAGCACCACTGACAGCGGATTTGGAATCGGCAATGATCGTGGAAATGTCGAGAAGTCCCTTTTTCAAAAGCGGGGCGAGCCCGAGGATAATACTGGTGGGATAACAACCCGGGTTCCCCACCAGATCAGACTCGGCGATTGCCTTACGGTGCAATTCAGGAAGTCCGTAGACCGCCTTGGCCAGCAGATCGGGATTCATGTGGGTCTGATACCATGCTTCATAGAGCGCAGGGTCATGAAACCGGTAGTCAGCAGAAAGATCGACAACTTTCTTCCCCATCTCCAGAAAGGAGGGAACCACCAGCATCGCTGCCTGATGAGGGAGCGCCGTGAAGATGAAATCCGCTTTTTCACAAACCTGCATCGGTTCCAGCTTCTCAAGAACCTGTGTATAGCGATCGCGAACCGAGGGAAATATCTCACCTACGGTCTTTCCGGCACTTCTCTCGGAGGTAACACAGGTAACCGCAACTTCAGGGTGACCAGAGAGAATCCTCAACAATTCAACACCGGTATAGCCGCTGGCACCAACAACCGCAACCTTTAGCATAGGATATCTCCTTAAGGGAAACCTGATTAGTATCAATCTTCCGCTTGTTGCAAAAACTGTCATTCCCGAGAGATTCTGATCGGGAATCCAGCCTCTAACCAAGTGTAATTATGGATCCCCGATAAAGAAATTCGGGGATGACAATCTTCGTAGCGGAAGAATAATGCTAATCAGTTAGGGAAAAAAGGTAAACGTAATCATTCAGCATGGTATTGATGAAGCCAAGAAATAGTCTCCCCTCCCTTGACGGGCGGGGGGACATATCTTGCGCTTTCAGTAGGTACTGAATAGTTTCAGGTAAACAAGTGAGAAATCTTCTCTCCAACAGCAAACGGAATGGACTGTTTACGAACGCAGAAAAGGGGGAAATCCGTATGGACTTCCCCCTCTGCAACAAAGATGATAACAGAATCGAATCTTAACGCTTGGAGAACTGGAAGCTTGCGCGGGCAGCTTTCTTGCCGTACTTCTTACGCTCTTTAACGCGTGAATCACGGGTAATAAAGCCGGCCTTCTTCAGGACACCACGAAGTGAAGCGTCGACTTCCAGCAGAGCCTTGGTTATGCCGTGCTTTATGGCACCAGCCTGGCCACTGTCTCCACCGCCCTTGACGGTCGCATAGATGTCGAACTTATCTGCGTTCTCAGTAAATTCCAAGGGCTGCTTGAGCACCATTTTCGAGGTTTCCCTGCCAAAATAATCATCAAGGCTCTTGTCGTTCACAATAATTTTGCCGGTGCCCGGTGTAAGCCAGACCCTGGCGATGGATGTTTTTCTTCTTCCGGTGCCGTAGAAGCGTGTTCCTGCCATGTATCTTCTCCTGGTACTATCGTTATGAAAGTTGAATTACCCTACAGAGCCTTTGGTTGCTGAGCTTCGTGGGGATGAGCAGCGCCGGCATAGATCTTCAGCTTCTTAAGCATCAAACTTGCCAGCTTGTTTTTAGGCAGCATGCCCTTGACCGCTTTCCTGATGAGATCTTCAGACTTCTTCTCAAGTAGCTTACCGGCGGTGATGCCTTTGATCCCACCGGGATAACCGGAGTGGCTGTAATAGACCTTATCGGCGAGCTTGTTCCCGGTCAGTGCGATCTTCGCAGCGTTTACCACAACCACGAAGTCACCGGTATCGACGCTGGGAGTGAAAGTGGGTTTGTTCTTTCCACGGAGCACACTAGCTATCTGGGTTGCGACCCTGCCAAGGACCTGATTTTCCACATCGACCAGAAACCAATCCCTGGTTATATCTTTAGAACGGGGTACTTGCGTTTTCATTGAAACCTCACAGCTAGATGAAGAAATAAAATCAGTGACGTACTGAAAGCTGGTAAATTAATCCAAACTCCCTGCCTTGTCAAGCAAAATTATCCCAACCCTGCAATCAATAATAAACTTCCAGAAGGCACAACCCCTGCGGCGGCGCCGTAATCCCGGCTTTCTTCCGATCCTTCTCGTGAAATAAGCTCGCGACATCGTCAGCATCCATGCTGCCCCGGCCAACCTCGACAAGAGTGCCCACCATAATTCTCACCATATTTTTCAGGAATCCCGACCCTCGCACATCGAAAACAATCATATCGTCCCTCCGGGAAATGTCCAGAGAATCGATCCGGCGCACGGTGGTCTTTGCCGCACAGTTCGAGGCACGGAAAGCGGCAAAATCCTTTTCACCAAGAAAAAGGGCAGCGGCACGCTGCATGGCCTCACAATCAAGCCTATCTCCGATACGCCAGACATACTGCCGATTCAACGGGGAGCGGCGTGGCGAATTGTAGATAGTATAACGGTAGTGCTTGGCCACGGCATCGCGTCGGGGATTAAACTCAGGCGAAACCTCAGTAGCCTCTCGAATTGCTATATCAGGAGGCAGATGGGCATTCAGACCCTCGCAAAAGGCCTTGACAGGAATACTCCTGTCCGTTCTGAACGATGCCACCATTCCCCTTGCATGAACCCCCGCATCTGTTCGCCCCGAAGAAACAAGCCTGACCTTTTCCTTCAGCATTCCGGAGAGTGCAACCTCCAGTACTTCCTGCACGGCAAGACCATTGGGCTGAATCTGCCAGCCGGCATACTGCGTTCCGTCAAATTCGATAATGAGCTTTATCGTGCGCATAGAAACAACGAGACGCCCGGAAGGGCGTCTCGTTCCCGAAGGAACCTCTTGTTTGTTTTCCCAGACAGATCTGTGAAGCTACCCTTTCAGATGGTCTCTGATCAATATCTCGGCTATCTGTACCGCATTGGTTGCGGCTCCCTTGCGAATGTTATCGGCAACAACCCACAGGTTCAAGCCATTATCGATCGACTCGTCCTCGCGAATCCTGCCAACAAAAGTCAGGTCCTGACCGGCAGCATCAATCGGCATAGGATAAATACCTTTGGCTACATCGTCCACCAGCTTGCAGCCAGGAGCATTTTTCAGGAGTTCAAAAGCCTTGGCAACGGTGATCTTCTTCTCGGTCTCGATATTCAACGACTCGGAATGGCTATAGAACACCGGAACGCGAACAGTAGTAGCGGTCACCCGGATAGGAGACTCCATGATCTTGATTGTCTCGTTGACCATCTTCATCTCTTCCTTGGTGTAGCCGTTCGGCTCAAAGGTATCGATCTGGGGCAGACAGTTGAAGGCAATCCGGTGAGGATAGACCTTCGCTTCCGCAGGTCGGCCATTCAGCATCTCACCCGACTGGATCCGCAGTTCATCAATCGCCTTCTTGCCGGTCCCGGAAACAGCCTGGTAGGTGGAAACGACCAGCCGCTTGATGGTGCCGAAATCATGGAGCGGCTTGAGCGCCACCACCATCTGGATGGTGGAACAGTTCGGATTGGCGATGATACCTTTTTTCGTGTACCCGGCGATAGCATGGGGATTCACTTCCGGCACAACAAGCGGCACATCCGGATCCATACGCCAGGCGCTTGAGTTATCGATGCAGACAGCGCCTGCCCGGGCAGCGGAAGGGCAGAATTCCAGGGACCTGCTGCCGCCGGCTGAAAACAGGGCAATATCAATTCCTTCAAAGGCGTCGTGATCCAGCAGCTCAACCTGGACCGGCTTACCCTTATACTCCAGAACCTTCCCGATACTCCGTTCGCTTGCCAGAAACTTGATCTTCCCGATCGGGAAGTTTCTCTCTTCAAGACACGCAATCATCTGATTGCCGACGGCGCCAGTGGCACCGGCTATGGCGACATTCCACAGTTTTTTTGCCATATTATTGTCAGTCTCCTCTCTTGGGCGGCCAAAGTGCGGTCGGCCGGAAAATTTAATAATTTTATTTAAAGTAAACAGCACTTGTCAACATAAAAGAAAGGGGGGCTTTCTGATTGCGCCCCCCTTTCAGGTAATTATCCGATCTGTATCTTCTTTCCTGAGCGGCACTGCTCGTGGAACGAAGCTTCACCAGCTTCGGGTCATATTTTATCAAAATTTAATTTCGCAGCTCAGTTCCCATCCGGTAACTCCGGATGTGAACGAGCGGTTTCCAATTCGGAAACGAGGATTTTTTTGTCCTGACAAGGAGATCAAGGAATTGTGCGGAGACGTACTACTGTACGTCGCACAAACAAGACCGATGATTGACGAAGTCAGGGCGAAAAAGGACCGTTTCCGGATGAAAACAACTTAGCTGACAGCCTTGGCAACCATATCACCGATCTCGGTTGTCGAGAAGCCCATCTTGCCGGCACTCATGCTCTTCATCTGCTGCATGACGCTGACCATGGCTGCCTCAACGTCTTTCGCGGCCTGCTCTTCACCCAGAATGTCAAGCATCATCTGGGCAGCACCAATGGCCGCCATCGGATTGATCACGTTCTTACCGGTGTACTTCGGTGCACTGCCGCCGATGGGCTCGAACATGGAAACACCCTCCGGATTGATGTTACCACCGGAAGCGATGCCCATACCGCCCTGAACCATGGCGCCCAGGTCGGTAATGATGTCGCCGAACATGTTATCGGTCACGATAACATCAAACCACTCGGGGTTCTTCACCATCCACATGGTGGTGGCATCAACGTGAGCGTATTCGCGCTTGATATCGGCATAATCCTTGGCGCCGACCTCGTGGAAAGCACGCTCCCAGAGATCAAAGGCAAAGGTGAGGACGTTGGTCTTGCCGCAGAGGGTCAAGGTTTTGTTCTTATTGCGCTTGCGGGTATATTCAAAGGCATAGCGGAGACAGCGCTCAACACCTTTACGGGTATTGATGGAGGTCTGGATGGCAACCTCATCGGGAGTTCCCTTCTTCAGCACGCCGCCGGTACCGGTATAGAGACCTTCGCTGTTCTCACGAACCACCACGAAATCGATGTCCGCAGGTGTCTTGTCCTTCAGCGGAGTTTCCACATTCGGATAGAGCTTGATCGGCCTCAGGTTGATGTACTGGTCCAGTTCAAAACGAAGCTTCAGCAGAATGCCCTTCTCCAGGATCCCGGGCTTCACATCGGGGTGACCGATAGCACCGAGGAAGATGGAATCAAACTGCCTCAGATCGGAAACCGCCGATTCCGGCAGCACCTCACCGGTACGAAGATAGCGTTCGCCACCAAAATCAAACGGGGTATACTCCATCTTGATCCCGTACTTGCTGTTAACTGCATCCAGAACCTTCAAACCTTCACGAACGACCTCAGGGCCTGTTCCGTCCCCGCCGATCACGGCTATTTTGTACATTCCGCTCTCCTTTTTCCACTCATGTTCAATGCTTCAGCAAACTCGTTATCTTATAGAAATAAATAGATTTGTCAACAGATATAAGCACATACGGTCACTAAACACAAAGACGAGCCCACCGATATAATAGGCTCCACAAGCTTCGCCCCATAATACTACCTTGGTGCTTCAAGAATGATTACCAATGATTCTCCAGAAGAAATAGGAAGAACCAACCTCCCCAGTAAAAATTGCACTAACGTCGCTGGAGCATACCGAATGAGGCTGAGAAGATGGCCACTTTGAGTGTAGGGAAAGTCCCATAGGCCATCAGTTCCTGCTTTAACAATAGTAAATCCAACATCGCGGAATAGCCTGATCCACATGGAAGAGGTCTTCAAATTGATGTGAGAGGGGTCTCTGAAACCGCACCAGGATTCATTTTTCAATGTATGCCCACGTCCCTCTAGCTCTGGCACGACGCAGAGGATCCTTCCTCCTGGCACCAGCGCCTGCTTCATTAATTCCAGGGTATCATGCAGTGCGATGTCATCCATGTGTTCCAAGACATGAAGCACGGTTATACCGCTATACCGATTTTGGGGGATCCGAGTAAGCTCAGAATGGAATACTGCCTGCGGCACAAGGTCCATCGCTCGACTCTCTGCATACGGGGAAGGGTCGAAACCTTCGACTTTAAAATATTTACTGAGCCTTTTGAGATAATGTCCTGTCCCGCACCCAAAATCGAGAATTCTGCCCGCCCTGATGTATCTGCGTGCCAGACGAGTGTAAAACCACAAGGCGGGTCGGTCCGAGTCCTGTTTATTTTTGCGGTAATAGCCAGAATCGAATTCCATCCCTAACCCCGAAAAGATTATCTGTTATTTACCGTAAAGCGTCTTTTCATCTGAACCAGCAAGCAAACGCTGCACAACCTCAACACCCTGCATAAAGGAGTGGTCCATATTCCCCACCTCATATTTCCACGCACCGAAGCGGCCGCGGGAATAAACTCCATGGGATTCCAGCCAGGGTTGGATAACCGCCAAGGCGCGGTCCCTTCCCACGGTCGGCACCGGATAGGAATACGGGATATCGATGAGATAACCACTGACAATCCGGCCACGTTCTTCCTCGGTTATCATTCCGGTATTGACCAGTCCTTGGACCGTATCTTCGATGATCCGCTCCTTGTCCACAGGTTTATGGGGTGAATAGGTTGTTTCACACATCAGGGAAAAGTAGGTATCCACATCACCTTTCGGCACATTGTGGGGAGAATAGTTAAAGAAATTGGTTACCCGGTAAAACGGTGAATTTTCCTCGGGAAAATACATCCAGCATTTGGGATCGATCCGTTTCCCCTTAAAGCCGAGACCTACAATCAGTCCACCATTGTGCACCAGATCTTTGGCAGCATCACGCACGGAATCCAGAACAGAGACGCACTTCTTGATGAAACAATCCAGCGGAGTGGTATTGATCAGGACATCGTACTTCTCTGAACGACCATTGGCAAAGGTAACCTCTTTTGCCTGCAGGTCAACCGCCACCAGATCATGATCAAAAGATATTCGATCCTGGAACGGTCGGGCAATACCTTCAAAAATCGCCCCGGTACCACCGGTTTTTGGGAATTTGAACCGGTTGTTCGGCCCCCAGTTCACGTCATCCTTCTGCTCGGCAATGTTCTTCTCTATCCGGGCAAGATCAACAACGCACACCCGCTCGCCGAGCCATTCTTTGCTCATCGTCTCCAGCGGAACTCCCCACACTTTTCGGTTATAGGGCGCCATGAAATACTTGACGATTCCTTCACCGAATATTGCATCCATCCACTCTTGAAAATTGGTGGACTTCTTAAAATCAGGCTGCGGGGAACGAAGACCTTCCAAACATGAATCCAAGGCCTCAGGGGGGAGATGGCGGATATTGTTCTGGAAAGGATACGGCACCCAGGTTTGCAGAATTCGGATCCAGCTTTCCCTGAGGTGGGGATAGTATTCGTCACCCAAGGCCTCTTCTACAGCCTTGTCGAAATAATCATAGTGGGAGAAGAGAACGTGGCCGCCGATGTCCCAGGTGAAGCCATTATCGTCGACAAAAGAAGCCGATAGACCACCGACATGACTGTTTCGCTCAAAGATGCGCCAATCGCTGTGGCCGAGGTGATGGAGATGATAAGCGGCACCCAGGCCGCACGGACCGGCACCGAGAATAATAATCTTCACGTGTGGGCAACCTCCTCAAATAACCGGTACAGCCTTTGTGCGGACCGCCGCCACCGGAACATGCCGGCACGCTCAAGACCGAGGGTGGTGAGAGCGTTCCGAAGCTCTTGGCTCCCTACCACAGTGCGAACAGCATCGGCAATACTATCTACAGAGAAGGGATCGCAGTAGACAGCTGCATCCCCTGCAACCTCGGGCATAGCCGAACCACCGGTGGTAACAACCGGTGTACCGCAGGCCATGGCCTCAACTATTGGAACCCCGAATCCCTCGTGAAGCGACGGTAGAATGAAAGAGAGCGCTCCGCTGTAAAGCACAGGAAGATCCTGATCCGACACATATTCGAGGTACCTGAAGGTGCTATCGTTAAACCCGCACTCCTTCGCACGTGCCTGGACCTCCCGAAGGTAAGCATCGTCCTTATTGACACCGACTACCACTAAGGTGAGTCCGGTATTGGCTTTGGCCACGGCTTCAACCAGCCTTTCAATGTTTTTGTGCCTGAGGATGCTACCTACGAAGAGAAGGTACGCCTTGTCCTGTAGGCCAAGCCGGCTCAATACCGGCTCCACCTCATGGATGACCCGGAACCTCTCCTCGTCGTAACCGTTATGGACCACTGTAACCTTCTCAGGCCGCAAGCCGAAATGCTGTACCAGATCGGTGCCGGTTGACTGGGACACAGTAACAACGGCTGCTGAAGCTTTAAGGATCTTCGGCATCTTACGACTGAACGCTTGTCGCCTGAGTTCCCCGATTTCGTTGCTGCAATCGTCCATCTGCCGGAAGTGGAGGTAATGCAAGTCGTGGACAGTCACCACCTGTTTTACCGGCGGTGCCAACATGCCGTCCTGGATCGGAAAGAAGATCAAGTCGGGGTTGTAGCGAGCGACCATGGAACGAAATATGGTCTGATCCCACAGCGCGCGGAAAAAAAATTCCCTGCGTCCGAGCAGAAAGCGGGAAACCACTAATTCCTTTGGTATCACTACCTCTGGAATCCCCGACAGAGGCTCCGAGGCCACCACTGTCACCGACGGATCGATCCGGCAGAGCTCACGTACTATGTGCTGGGCAAATCGTTCAATGCCAGTGGCACGCGTTGTCTCGATGCAGGTAGCATTTATCAGTATCTTCACGTCGACGTCCTTCCAACTGCTGCTTCTTCCGCCATAGAAGCAATTTTCTGGAAGAGGTTAATCACCGACTGATCCCAGGTCAGCCATTTCTTCGGCTTCGGTTGCTCGGCACTTCGGAGGGTTGCGTGGAGCTGCTGGACCAGCTCCTGGACATCCTCCAGGTCGAAATAGCGGGGATAATCTCCACCGATCTCGCGGAAGACGGGGATGTCGCTCGCGATGACCGGACGGCCATACCACATCGCTTGGACCAGAGGCAACCCAAACCCCTCCGACCGCGATGCGAAGACCAAGGCAGCGCAATGCTGGTACCCGTAAGCTAGTTCGGAATCGGTTACGTTTTCGAAACGGAACAATTTCCTCCGAGGGACCCATGACGATCAATGCGCTGTTTAACGTCGAGACAATGGGAGGTTGCCTTCCCGATGATGCACAACGAGGCGTCACCACCCTGCTGCCAGAATTCATCGAAGGCGTCAAGTACTACATTATGGTTCTTCCGGGGCTCAATGCTTCCGACCATGACGAAGACCGACGCTACTGCGAAAACGCGCCGGAACCCCTCCCTCACGGCCTGTTCGGTCTCTGCGGATAGGAAGTCGGCCCCCCAGTAGTTGTGAATGAGCAAGGGACACCGATAATCCATCGTGTCCATGTAACTCTTAATTTGGACCAATTCGGAGCGGGATATGGTGACAATTCCGTCAAGCTCGCTGACGATCCCTGCAAGGTTTCTCCGGAACGATGAAGAGTAAAGTGGATCGCAATCGGCAGGGGTCGCCAAGGGGATGATGTCGTGCAGCAGCAATATCTTGCGTGCACGATAACGGGCGAAGGTGAGACAGGTAGATGGATACCAGAAGGCATCGGGGTAAAAGATCACATCGTTATCTGCGATCTCCGCCTTTCCATGGAAATCGATACCGTTGTCAAGCCAGACGGCACAGCGGAAAAGAAATGGTATTACCTTTCGGAACGACTCGACGATCCGGAGGTACGCCTGCTCCGGCCAAAATGTTGTTGCGGACCTGCGGACAGCGACGGCGCCAAACCATCGATGTTGACATTCTTCCGGAAGAAAAGCCGGTCGATTAGATCCCTCCCCGCGCCAAAGACCCTACTCACTAGCGGCGCAAAGATCTTGCGGTCACGGTCGGCGATATACCGATAAAATGTCCCTTCGAAAGAAACTACCGGTATCACCTCCAAACGGGTACGCTCGCGGATCAGGTAATGTCGGGCGATGATGTTGCGCACGGTGCGTTGGATGCCGGTGTTCAGGCCGCAACATACCGTTTCGGTGCAGTCGACATAATATCGAACACGACGGTCGGTCATCCGGCTTGACTCCCCTTCCTGACAAGGATGCCGGAGCAGGTACAGGCGTACCCCTCGATGGCAAGCTTGAGATGGGCAAGCTGGTTCACCTCCGACCATTGCTCCCTCCTGATCAGTCCTTCGCCCAACGCATAAGGGGGGAGGTCGATGAATCGGTCGAGGACCCCATTGCCAATCTCAAAGGAGGGGCCGAAGCATAAATGACCAGCGCGGTTCAGAATTTGCGCCGATTCCTCGAAATGCCTCCTCAGGAACAGTACGGTCGGCTTATTATCAACAGTCCTCTCACTGGAAAGATAGTTGTACTCGGTAGTGTGGATGGCAATACCGCCCGGCTTCAACACATTCAGGGAGTTATCGACGAAGTCCAGCCCCTGGCGGATGGAGCCGATGTGCTCCATTGCACAGACCGACCAGCAGAAATCGAAGCCCCCGTGGTACTCGGAGGGGATCGCATTCATGTCAACATAGGTGTGGCGAACATGTCGATTGAAGAGATCCCGACTGCAGAGTTCCGAATGATAGCTGCTCTCGAGGCTGCTGGCATGCTGGCCGGTCTCCACCCAGCCGCTCCCCGGACTCTCTCGAGTTCCAGATCAGTAACCAGGACATCAATCCCCTTGGAGGCGAAATAGGAGGCTAAGGGCTCTTCACCGCAACCGAAACCGATGCCGCTTTTGCCAGGCACCAGTAAGTCCTGTTCAAAGAGTGTTTGAAGCAGTAAAGCGAATTCCCACAGTTTCCTGTGGTAGCAGGGGGCAATCTTCAACTCCTTGCACCAGTAACGGAACCAAGGGCTTTCGACATCTTCTTGGGTGCAGGCCTTGCTGCACGAATTGGACCGGGCCGGCTTGGCGGCGAAGGGGATGTTGTCCAGGTACGGCAGCATGGTGCGACCCAACTGGTAACCGAGGTTCTTCATATTCAGTTTCATGACCTCAATGTCCCTCATGTGAAGGAATAGTTGCCTCATGTCGGGGCGGCCGTCAGAGGATCTCATCCGGTTCAGTTCTCGAAGCAGCCTCGAAACGGTGGTAAAAATTCCCATTTAATCCTCCGTGGGTGGTGGCGTATAGCAAGGCTCGACAGATACCGCTTCATTGTGGGAAGGAGGTATGTTGCCATAGTGCTCGGCGGAAATCATGCCTCTCACGGTCCGCTTCACCCTCTCGGTATCTACCCCATCCAGGCAGCGTGGTCTGTCGTAAAGGCAATCGCAACCGCAGGGACTGCAGGGGAGGGATATTTGTAAGATCTTTTGCTTCCCACCCACCAGCTCGAGACGATCGTTCGAGGTCGGGCCAAAGATGCCAACCGCCGACCTCCCGGCGAGAGCAGCGGCATAGAAAAAACAGTTGTCGTTACCGACGACGGCAGGCACTCCAGACACGACCGCAAAGAGTTCGGCGGCGGACATGGAGCCAGTGTACAGAAGTTTCCGGCATTCAGGAAGCTGCCGATGCAACTCGTGACATTGCTTCAGATCGGACTCGAGTCCCAGGATCAACAACGACATTCCACATTCTGCCTGCAGCCACTGGCCGACTTCCGTATATCGCTCGACGGGCCAGAATAACGAGTCCCCTCCCGGGGCAATGGCGACGACAGGGCCGGGAGCGGACTGGATGAAATCGGCGATCTTGTCTGGCAAGGCATCAATATCGGTGTGCACTGCGACGAGAAGGTCGGGGCTCAGAGCCACGCCTAGTGAAGCGAAGAGGACTCTCATGGCAGCCACCCCACTCCACGAGTAGCGACGCACGGGGCCGTCAGCGACGAAGAAATCGAGAATCCGTCTACCAAGCCCATCACCAGCGTCCCGGAAGCCGATTTTCCTTTCGACCTTCAGCGCAGCCAGCACAGTAGCGCCAGCAGCGCCGGATGCGTCTTTTTTCGAACCGAGGGAGACCGCCCGTGTCGATTTTTCCCAAAAAGAGAGCGGGAAGCTTCTTCCCGTAGCGCCACCAAGTAAGGTGACCACGAGTCATCCGTTGCCATCCTTTAGGAGCGGTCACAGGGAAGGGAATTACCTCGTCGACACATGGAAAGCCGGTCACGAGGGAGATGACTTCGGGTCTTGCCACTACAATAAGTTTCCGGACCGGAAACTTTTCTGCATAGCTGCGTAGGAAGGGAAGAGCCAGGATGAGGTCACTGGCGTCGCCGGGAGCGACAAAAAGAGTGGCGCCTGACGTCACCGACTTGGTCGTACCCTTCCCTCCCCTCAGCCGCACGTTGGCCAGGATCAGGGTAGAAAGGATTTTGTGAAAGACAACAGTTGCACGCCGAACCATGTCGCCCACTTCGGCATTCGGAACCGAAGGAGTAGAGGTAGTGCTAATCCCGGTACAGACCATGCAGCCGGTGGAGGTTCGTCGCCCATCTTCGAGGAGACGCTCAAGATCATTGTCCACCACACGGTTAAAATTGAAGTCTGCGGCTACCGACGCAACGCCCTCCAGTTGTCAACCGTCTGCAGAGCTCCGGATCTTCGAGCAGACGCAGGATCTGCCGGGCACAGTCACGGTAATCCTCCCGCTCAAAGCGCAGGCCATTCACCCCATCTTTAATGATCTCGGCGCTTCCGCCTGTGGCGGTACCCAGGACGATCATGCCGGCAGCCATCGCTTCCACCTGTGAGATGCCGAAAGGCTCATCCCAAGCTGAAGGAAAGACAAACAACCCGTGCGAGCCAAGATATCCACCTATCTCTTCCGGAACAACCTTCCCGGCAAAGCGCACCCTGTCGGAGATACCGTAACGCTCGGTTATCTCCACTAGATGGCGAGTGTATCCCGGGTTGAAGTCGGTGTCGCCTACCACGGTTAGAGATACCGAGGATACGCCATGTTCTTTTTTCAGTATTCCCACCGCCTCGACCACGGTGTGAACCCCCTTAAGAGGCACTATCTGTCCGACGTACAGTATGGAAGCCGGTGAGGGGTGGACGAACTCAGCCCCAGCGGGCACAGGAACACCCCAATGGACAACGGGTGACGCCGTTACCTCCTTACCCATGAGCTGCGCGACATCCTTTAGATATCTGCTGGCGAAGATTGCTCCGTCAAGGGGACAGGGGTCTCCCGGGAGAAGGAATCTCAGCTGCGGCAGAAGTACCTTGAACAGAGGTTTCAATGACGCCAGCAAGCGACAGTACTGGAACCACTGATCCAACTCACGAGTGGCCAGCCAGTTGTCGAAGAGATAATACCTAACTGGGATTCTCAGATCGGCGGCAATAGCCGCAATTGATAGAGATATGTTGGCCATGTTCCAGCAGAAAACGATATCCGGAGCGAATTCCACACAAAGGCGACGGAAATGGCGCTGGTTCGCGGCCTCTTTGCGCACTACCGTGAGGAAAAAGGGAAGACGCTCGAAATCGATCTGCAAGAGGCGGTAAATGGGAGGCTGGACAAGCTCACAGTTAACCCCGTAGGTACTGGTCAGCACCTGCACCTCATGCCCCCGTTCAATAAAGGCTTCGACTATATTGCGACAGCCGAGTTCGTAACCGCCAACGAAGTACGGCGGGTAGATATTGGAAACCACCAGAATTTTCACCAGATCCAAACCTTCTCAAGGAGACGCTTTACTAGGTTCTTTCTGACCGCCCGGTCGTCCACCACCACCTCTTTCCCCAAAGGAAATGCCTTAGAAGGATTGAAGAGGTCGACGATCACACCGGCCACACGTGAAGAGGCCATTGCGTTTTTCGCCTCATCATCACCGACCACGCTGCGGTGAAGCGGGGTATCGGTTCCCCCTGGGCATACCGAGTCGACTGACCTTGCTCACCAAGATCGGACACTCTGTTAAGAGGATTTATTAGCCTCGCTTTCCGTGTATGAAAGCGTCCACCATGGATGGCTTCCTCTTTCATAGTGTGGAAAAAGTTTTCGGTGCAGACATTGTCGTAACAGTTCCCTTTGACGCTCAGGCTGCAGAGTCACGCACCCCCGGCAAAGCCGGGGGGATTCCCATTGGACTAAGTAGATAATCAATCCTCCCTCCGTGTAACGGCATTGCGGAAACGGAACGCGGCGCGAGCCATGGCCTTGACGGCCGCAGTCAAGAGTGAACTGGCATCATAACGTAGCGTAAACCGTACCACCTCGAGTCGGCGAAGCCAGACCGGGACCGTGTGCGGGATCAGCATATCGAAACGCCGCAAGCGAGTGTGAGCCATTTCGTAGGCACGTTGCCGCTCTCGTGCGGTAAAACTGTCGGTTTCGAAAACCGGCCGCACTTTTGAGTCGCTGAAGTGCATCCCCTCGCAGCCAAGTTCGAGGAAACGGCCGTGGGAAACGACCCAGTCATAGACCTCGGTTCCAGGATAGGGGACCAGCATGTTGAAGTGGGCGCTGATATCATGCTTGAGAGCGAAGCCTACCGAGCATAGCTGCGCTCGGTAGGAATCGCCCGGAAGACCGATGATGAAAAAGCCACCAACTTCGAGCCCAGCCCCTTTGAGAAGAACGATCCCGTTCTGTATCTCCTCCAAGGTTTCTCCCTTTTTGACCCCTGCCAGAACCCCTGGGTCGGCACTTTCGACGCCAACCATGACGGAGCGGCAGCCAGCTTGGAACATCAGATCGGCAAGCTCTGCATCTACGCAATCCGCGCGGATGCCATTGGGGCAGCTCCATGTGAGACCGATCCGCCGTTCTATCAGCAGCCGGCAGAGATTCTTGGCCCGCCCACTATCAACGTTGAAGGAATCATCTATTATCTCAAAGCCGGTGATTCCGTAGATATGCCGGGCTAGGCTAAGTTCCTCCACAACGTGGACCGGAGAGCGGTAACGCACAACCTTGCCGCTTATCTTCCCCACGCTGCAGTACGTGCACTGATAGGGACAGCCACGGCTGGTTATCAGCGGATAGCTAATCTGGATCGCCTCCCTGACACCAGGGCCGAAGCATGAGAAGTCGGGGAAAGGTAGCTCATCGAGTTCCCTCACTCGTGCCGCTGCTACCGGGTTGGAGATTGTCCCCTTACAGACAACACCAGGAAGGTCATTGACGGGAAGTCCTCGGGAAAGACGATGGCACAACTCAGGAAATACCAGGTCGCCCTCACCCATCAGCACAAAATTGACCCAGTTTTCCCTAATGAGTTCCTGGGTAGAAACGGTGGCGTGCGGTCCACCTACTACTACCGGGACTCGCGGCATTATCCTCTTCACCAGTTGCCCGACGCGGCAGGCGTCTTTCATGGTGGCGGTTTTCACCGATATGCCGACTACGGTGGGATCAGCCAAAACCAGGCAGGTAGAGATTTCGCCGTTGGAGATCATCTCGTTATTGAGATCGAGGACGGTCACATTGTGGCCAGAATGTTTAAGGGTTGCCACCAAATAACCTATACCAACATTCGGATAAGGCCGCCCCGCTCCCACACCTCCCTGCCAGCCTGCCACATCGATCAACACAACTTTTGCCATCGCTATCGTCCGATTCCTGATGCTTATAGATTACGCGCTGCTTATGGCAGCACATAGAGAAACCTCAACAACCTGTAGACACACCGTTGCAGTGCAACCGGCATGCGCTTCATCAATAGCTGCCCCAGAGCAGAGCCGCCAACGCGACTTGCAAAATATACTGCGTGGGCGCCCCATGAAGAGCGCGCACGACGAGGCAATGTCTCCGTTTGGTCCAAGGGGGCCAACTGGTGATAGATGAGCGGGTCGGTTTTCTGAAGGATGGATACATAGCCACCAACTCGCTCAACGCGATATGTGAAGCTGCAGTCCCGGTCATCATGGTGGATGCCTTAAACGACTTAAAATGAAGAGGATCTCGGATCAGCATACCTTCCTGCGGATGCAACTCCCCCCATCCGAAGACACGGTCGTACTGTTTCGGCACTCCACTGCAAATGAGCATAAACGAGCACCGTGCACAAGCTGGCCCTTGATCGTACCTAGAACGACTCTCCCTGAGTTGGTAAAGGAGGTGGTCGTATTCTCCAAGGTTGGGAGTGCCGTCCTTGTAGTTCCATTCCCACTCGTCATAAACCAGTTGCGGAAAATTCATGACGTGGTTCTCAAACCCCGCGCTCAGGCAGAAGGGCATGTATCTGACGTTGACTTCAATACCTGCTGAAGAAAGCATCAGGACAGCCTCCCTAACAAAGGGCACAGTTGAACAGTATCGAACTTGGAATGATTCCCGATTGCTAGTAATCCATTCCTCAAAGGGGTTGAACATAATCAGATTGACAACCTTCGGCTTGCAGGTCAGCAGTTCCGCGGCGAGATGCGGTAGCCTACGGTAGTTAAGGCCAGTTACGACTGTGTTAGTTCTGAATGTCAGTCCGCATCAAGTATTTCCGAAACTCCAGCCCTCATGGCGCGGTATCCACCCTCTTTCTGGACGGCACGATCGTGGTCCTGCTCGAGACCGTGGTAGGAGACAAAACGGCCTCAACGCCTGCAAGCTTTAATCTCACCACCAGATCACGAGAAAGACGTTGGCCGTGTGTGATGATACTTGGCTTCAGGCCGATTTTATGGCAATGCTCCACCAGCGGAACCAAGTAGGGATAAATGGTTGGCTCCCCTCCAGTGATGTCCACCCTACTGTTTCCATAGAATACTCTTAACTTTGTCGCTTCTTCCTTCAATTCGTCCAGGCTTCGAAAAGCCTTCTTATCGGAATGCCGGAGAACAGAAGAAACTCCAATGTCACAGGCAAGACCAACATAAATACCCCCCTCGGGGTAATAGAGCGGTCACAGAACCACTTCCTTTGAAAATTGGCAAAATTCTCGTTCTTTGCCTCCCTATAAAGATTGTGATGAAAAACGGTGCTTGTCCCGCAATAGAGAAGTCGAAAGCCGTTCTTCACAATCTGCACGAAGAAGTCGCAGTCTTCCCACTGCGCCCCGCGATAGTTCAAATCAAAACTGAAGGAAACAAAAATGTTTGAGTTGTAAAGTAAGCAGTTCCCCAACAGCATTTCACAGGTCCTGACGTAAACCTACTTTCCTTCGTCCTCCTCACCCATATCAATAACAATAGTTTTCACCCCAGGGATTGGTGAACACTTTTTCCGCTGCAAAGATCCTCCCATTCGGGAAAAGCAGTTTCGACTGGATCTGACCGACGCCGTCCTCAGCGCATGCGAGCAGCGCCGACAGCCAACCGCGTGTAACAATGACGTCGTCGTCCATCATGACGAACCAGGGCGACGAGACCTGCGAGAGTGCGGCGTTGCGATTTTCCGATGCGCTCCTTTTTTCCTGAATCACGGTAAGCCGATACTCCACATCGACAGTGCACTTGGCGACACTGTCCAAGCACCTTTGCAGAACCGGAGTCGGTTCGTAACAAATGACAAAGACATCTATTGGGTAGTTAATGGTAATAGCCATAGGCTCCATTCTCTTATTTACGAAACATGGTCGATCCCTGGAAACACACCACCGCAGCAAAGGGCGCACCACCCCTGGCGGACGGTCGCAGTAGCCTGCAGTGCCCCCCCCGGTGTCCTCGATGGTGAACATTAGTACGTCTTCAATCCAAAGGAAAACCTCTCTGTTGGGGACGTCTGAAGTCACTCTAAAAATGTAGGAGCCACTGTTAAGGAGGTATTGGGGGTGAAGCAGACACTTGTGTATCTCCCTGCTTCGCGCATTTTACCGCGCCAGCTTGTGTCTTCACTATCATGGGAGCAGAAGACGATGATGCCGTCCGTCGTCAAAATGTCGACGCCTAACCTTATTTCCTGGAAACGGCGCAGGAGCTCATATTCAATCTCTATCGAGAACGATGAACTTCTTTCGAAACTGCCAACAACCTCTCCGGCCGCATTGCGCATTCTAACCAAGCTTAGCCGGATGCCCTCGCTTCCTGCCATAGCGTCGGCGTCTTTCCAGGTACGCACTCCGGTAGTTTCGGTGCCACTCGACATGTATGATGCAGAAACCTCGCTTGCAGCCCCCCCTTTTACCAGTACTCCTCCACTGAAAAGAAGCCCCTTGTCGCAAAGGGTGTTAACAGCTGACATGTTGTGGCTGACGAAAAGCACGGTCCGTCCATCTCTCCCGATCGCTTCCATTTTACTAAGACACTTCTTCTGAAACTGCATGTCACCCACCGCCAGCACTTCATCCACAAGCAAAATCTCTGGTTCCAGATGCGCCGCCACCGCAAACGCCAATCTTACATACATCCCCGAAGAATACCGTTTACCGGAGTATCAAGGAACTTCTCAATCTCCGCAAAATAGACGATTTCATCAAACTTCTTCTTTATTTCGGCACGCGTCATGCCAAGAATGGCACCATTCAGATAAATATTCTCCCTGCCGGTCAACTCAGGATGGAAACCAGTACCAACTTCAAGAAGGCTTGCCACTCTCCCCTTTATTCGTACCCGGCCTGAGGTCGGCTCGACAATGCGGCTGAGAATTTTTAGAAGCGTCGACTTCCCCGCCCCATTACGCCCAATGATCCCAACCCGATCCCCCTGCTTGATCTCGAAGGAAACATCTTTAAGAGCCCAGAATTCTTCGTCAGAGGACCGAGGAACGAGGCTAGAGGAACGAAAAGGGTGGAGCAGACGTCGACCGATGGCGTTTGTCTTTTCTGCGATAACATCACGCAAGGCGACGTACGGCTGCCGTTGAGTCTGATGACTCAGGAGGTATTTTTTACCCAGATTTTCGACAGTAATTACTGTAGACATATTATCAATATTCTAACTCAAAACTCAACACTAAAAATTCAAAACTGATGTAAATCATATTACATCCGCGAAGTTCCGTTCCATGTTCCTGAAGTAGCGAAGGCCGAAAAAAAAGATCACCAGCGCGACAAGTGTGGAGACAAACATTCCGTTCCAATATATCTGTGCCTTCCCGCCCAGAAGACCCCAGCGGAAGCCGTCAATGACCCCTACCATTGGATTGAGGGAATAAAGCAGCCGCCACTTCTCTGGCACAATGGTACTACTGAATCCAACTGGAGAGATGTAAAGACCAAACTGTACGATAAATGGGACAACGTATCGGAAATCCCGGTATTTGACGTTTAAGGCAGAGAGCCAGAGACTGCAGCCGAAGGAGGCAAGAAAAGCCAGCAGAAAGAAAAGAGGCAGCGCCAAAATACGCCAATCCGGAGCAAATCCGTACCAGAGCATAAGCAGGGCAAGAATGCCAAGTGAAATAATAGAAGTCAACCAAACTGACAATTATCGAACTGGTGGGAACAATCAAGCGGGGGAAGTAAACCTTCGTTAACAAGATTCGAGTTGTACTATAAGCGAATTACTCGCCTCTGAAAGTGAATTAGAAAAGAACTGCCATGGCAACAGCGCCGCAAAAACCAGTATCGGGTACGGAACTCCTTCGGAGGGAAGCTTGGCCAATTTGCTGAATACCAAGGTAAAAGCAATCATTGTCAGCAAGGGACGTAAACACTCCAGGCAATCCCGATGCTGGTCTGTTTGTAGCGCACCAGGATGTCACGCCACGCAAGGAAATAGAACAACTCCCGGTAGCGCCAGAGGTCACGCCAGTAGTGCTTGATACCCATGCCGGGTTCTATGATTATTTCAGACTGTTCCATGGAAAAACCTTTAACGCAAAGACGCTAAGTCGCAAGGTCGCGAAGAAATTCAAATACTACTATTCAATAAAACCAAAATTATTAGGAGTGATTCTCTAAGAGGCAAAGCATCAAAAGATCAATGAAACATCAGGGGGTTCGTCCCTTTGCGTCGTGGGGTCTCCGCGTCTTTGCGTTAAGCTTTTGGAATCAGCCGTATTGCAACCCCTTTTTCCCGCACAACCCCGAAATCACCCCAAACAGAAAACCCAACCCAAACCGCCCCATTTCCCGAAACCGACCCCACGGAATCAAATAAAGTGGCGCATGACGGGAACAGTTAAGAAGAAGTAGCATCCAGACCAAAAACGGATAGCGTTTCCTAACCCGGAAAAATGACTGCCCCACTGCCATAGGCTTGCGGAAATTACCCACCAAAAGTGGCGGGTGGAAGTATTCCAGTTCAGAAACGTTCAGCACTTTTTTCCCCGCCATGAAGAACCGGACCACAAATTCCACATCTTCCTGACCAATGAAGTCGTCGACAAAACCACCCAACTCGGCAAGGACTGATCGGCTATAGGCTGTGCAGCGACTGGTCATGAAATACGGATCATGGAAGTCATACTTCCCTTTGACAAGGCCGAAACTGGCATTTCCATGGGGAACCAGAGCATCGATCTCTGGGATGGATTGGAAAACTTCCAGTAGTTTCGGAAGAAAATCTTCCTGGAGGATTACCGTGTCATCGTCAAGGAAAAGAACATACTCTCCCCGGCTCCGCGCCAAGCCGAAATTACGGGAATAGCCCATGCGGCCGAAATTTGCATCCAGTGGAGCATAGACAATGGGAAGAAACTCCGTAAACTTTTCAGCCATTTTTCTGCCTTCACTCGTGCCCCCCCTGTCCTCAACAAGAATAACCTCAAAGCTGCCGCGAGGAAAGTTCTGCAGGGACAGGGAATGGAGAATTCCGGAAAGAAGGTCGAGCCTTCCGTAATAGTTTATGATGCAGGAAATCTTTATCCCATCTGATGCGGGAGGAACGGAACAGTCGCCCCGCAGGTCGAACGGGAAAAGCCGGTAAAGAGTTTTGAGGATCTTGAGTTCGCACGTAAAAAAACCTTTTTCAGACACAGACACATATGGACAACTTCGGACAAAATCTTTAACGCAAAGACGCCAAGGCACGAAGGCGCGAAGAAAACCCCTGAAACAAAAAACCATTCTTTTAATGCCTTGTTTTACCCTTTGCGACTTTACGTCTCAGCGACTTTGCGTTAATTACTAAAGTCCGTTCACCACACGACGAATCCCGTCTTTCACGAATTTCTCACCAAAATTTATTACCAAAGCCAATTTCAAATCCAGCATACGCAGGTACGTAAGTGCCTGAGCTTCGAAAACCGGATTATAGGATGTTGTTGCCTTGACTTCCACGACCACACGATTACCGACAAGCAAATCCAATCGAAGCGGGGCCGCCAACTGACTTCCTTTGTAATATATCGGAACAATTGCCTGACGCTCAACAACAAAACCACGTTGACGCAACTCCCAGTCCAAAGCCTCCTCATACACGGATTCCAAGAGGCCTGGGCCGCCCAGAGTACGATGGACTTCAATGGCACAATCTACAACGTTTTTTGCGATTGTATTTTCCATTGCATTCCGACAATTCTTATTTAACGCCAAGACGCCATGACAAAAAGGGGCAAAGAAATCAAAAACAAAATCCGTCCTTCAAAAAGTTTTCTTTTTGCCCTTGCGACTTTGCGTCTTCGCGGCTTTGCGTTACGCTTTGAATCCGTTCATCAGGTTCAATGAACGTAGATGCCCCATCCTACCATAAGAGTCCAGAGAAGGCCCACAACAAATAACGGCATATCCCTGACAAGCGACTCAGTCGGATCACCTCCCAGACCGGATTTAACCCTCATGATGTACCGAAGCAAGCCGAAACAACAGAGGGGAACGGTGTAAATGAGAACGTGATGCTCGATAACATACAGGGTATACGTTACCAGAACCGCACCGCCAGTCATATACATTGTCCCATCGAGAAATCCCGGTGGATAGGATTCCAGTGACTTTGCGATGGTTTCCCGCTTTCTCACCGAGGGCATTTTTCTCGTACAGACGCTTGCCGGTACTGAGAAATATGGCGAGGAGAAAAACTGAAAGAAAAAGCCAAGACGTAATCTCGACGCCAAACGCCTCTCCTCCTGCCTGAAGACGAAAAAGGAAGCCGGCCGAGACACAAAACAGATCGATAATCGGCAGGTGTTTCAGGTAAAAGGAGTAGGAAACAGAAACCAGAAGGTAGGCTATAAGGATGGCGATAAATACAGGAGATACAGTAAAAGCTATGAAAAGTGCGCTGAAAAGAAGGACGAAATACAGTGCCGTTGCCTGGGCATGGGAAATCATGCCGGAAGGGATTGGGCGCTTACTTTTTCGTGGATGGCTCTTGTCACGCTCCCTGTCCAGAATATCGTTCAAGACATAGGTCGAACTGGAGGCAAGGCAGAATGCAACAAACGGAACCATGCCTCGGGCAAGCAATCCCGGCAAAAGCAATTCTCCCCCAAGGAATGAAGGAAAAAAGAGCATCAGGTTTTTCAACCATTGGGTCGGGCGAAGAATGGAAAGGGTACCTGTCAGGGTTGACACGGTTTCCCCCTTATTCCTGCCGGACTATGTCCACAAAAAACTCTTCGAGATTCTTGCGGAGCGGTTCCACTACCAGCACCTGACTTCCGGACGCCTGCAGCTCTGATAGCCTGGCAGAGAGATCCTCCTTTGTTACCTGTAACACTTCAGGAGTAGCGGATCCGGCCGTTACATGGCGAACCTCATAACCGGTAATGCCGCCGACAGCTATCTCATCGACCCTACGAACACATTTCATCTCACCCTTTACGATCACCCCGACCCGGTCGCATACGCTTTCCACATCGGACGTTATATGGGTGCTGAAGAAAACACATTTCCCTCGCCCTTTAAGGTCCATGATGATTTCTTTTACCAGGGTGCGCCCGATGGGGTCGAGTCCGCTCATGGGTTCGTCGAGGATATACACATCCGGATCATGGAGAAGGGCTTGCGCCAGCCCAACCCGCTGAACCATGCCTTTGCTGTAGCTGCGCAGCAGTCTCTTGCGGGCATCCCACAGGTCAAGCAATTTCAGAACTTCTTCGCTCTTTTTCTCCAACTGGGAAGCATCCATGCTGAATGTCCTGCCGACAAAATTCAAATACTCAGCAGCGGAAAGGTACTCATAAAATGCGGGATTCTCAGGAAGGAAACCGACATGTCGCCGCGCGTCGGGGGAAGAGATATCCTTACCCATGATGAGCGCACTCCCGGAGGTGGGTCGAATCAGCCCCATCAGCGTCTTGATGGTGGTACTCTTCCCGGCGCCATTTGGGCCAAGAAAGCCGAAGATCTCCCCCTGCTCTATCTCCAAGTCAAGGTCCTTCAGGGCAACCACTTTGGCGCCCCGCTTCCCCTTGTACGTTTTTGATAAACCATGTATCGAGATTGCGGACATTTCAACGCTCTCCCTGAACTTTATTTTTTCCATCGACTTTTTTGGTGGGAGCGAATGCAAACTTGCTCGTTGTTGCAACTCTTCCGTCCGGCTCAAGATAAAAGCGCCCGCCATAGGGATCAACCGGTAGAGATGGAAGATATCCCTCTTTTACCAGCGTTTCCACCGTAGCGGGAAGTCCGCCAACCGCCTGACGATAGCGGTCACGGGCGATCTCTATCCTGCGCACCGCCTGAGAAGGCCTGGATTCTTGTACGAAAACTCTTCTTGATTGCCGGATTCTTTTCCCCTTTTTCCATGGCAGAAAGATACGCAAGCGCCAGTTCTGTCTTGCCGGACTCCTGCAGATATCTGTCCGGCAAGGCTCTTGAACAGATCGGAACCGGAGAGCTCTCCGGCCCTTTTATAGTATCGAGCAGCGCCAGCATAATCCTTAAGGAAATAGGCATGGTTGAAACCGGCAAAAAATGGCAGATACCAATCCCAGGTGCGATAGCGCATCCCGTAATCCAGAAGCTTATCCGCAATCTCCACCTGACCCACGTCCCAGACGAGAATGGCCTGGGCAAAATAGTAGGCGTCCATGTTGTATGGGTCCAGTTGCACAGCACCGTGTATCATCCGGGACATTGCGGGATAGTCGGGAGGAATTGCCACTTGGTTCTGCTGTTTATCTACCAACCCACCATAATACATGAGGACTTTCATCACCAACAATGCCCCGACTAGCTCCTTCTGATCTGCGGACACGGCTTTCACAACCGCAACAGTCGGTACATAGCCAAGCTTCTCCACTATGGGTTTGCTGGCCATATACTGGCTAAAGGGGGCAAGGAGGAAGAGATATGACACAAAGGATAGAGTAAGGATAACGACGGCTCTGTTCATCCTTTCACCTCATCTCCCGACGGGAAAACACCAGCACCGCCAAACTCAATACAATGGCGGTATACACAACGAAGTAGACAAGAGTAAGAAAAATTCCGGAAGAGGAGAGAGGGATACCATAGATGGCATTGACCTTCAGGTTAAAGGCACTGAAATTGGGAAGGATGTAGTAGAGCCCCTCAGCAATATGGCGGACAAGCGGAGAAAGGATCGCCCCTGCAGCGGAATTGATGTAGTCGTAAACCTGCTGGGTAACACTTCCTGTCAGAAAAATCGCAATAGTCCCGAAAACTGGAAGAAAGAAAGAAGTGCTCACTGAGGAAAACAGAAAAGCAAAGGCAATGACCAGAATATACTTCAGGGCCTCGAATAGCACGCAGATCGTTAGATTCCCCCAGACAACAGGCCGGTCAGGAGGATAGATAGTGCTCGCCCAGGAAACAACCAGACATGCAGCAATACCAAGGACAAGAGATACAACCAAGGTAAAAAAGGCCGTTCCGGCAAATTTCCCCAAGAGGTAGCGACCCCGAGTCAGGGGCAGCCCGAGCACCGAGTAGGTATAGCGCCGCTCGATGTCCTTCCAGAGTGAAGTCCCCCCAAGGAAGACCGAAAGCAGAAGAAGGATAAAGGAAATGAGTGAAAGAGAAAGGGTCAGAGACAGTTCAGTTACCTGGCGCATGGAAAGCGTAGCAATAGTAGGAATCAAGGGGAACAGTAAAGCCGTCACCAGAATTCCCTGGAACACACGATCCCGAAAAATCCCCTTCAGCGTGCAGCGTGCTATGTTCATCATACAGAAAACTCCTCCTGTAACAGGATCTCACTCCGACAGCTTCACCAACAGTTTTTCCGCTGCCTGCCGATAATACACCTTCTCTGTAGCCTTGGCAACAACCTGCGCAAAGGACTCGCGGGCCTTTGCCCTATTGCCGGCAAACAGGTGAGTTTGGCCAAGGCGATAGAGAACAAAAGGATTGCCGGTGATTTGGTAGAGACGACTAAGCAGCTGTACGTTATCAGCATAGAATGTATTCTTTGGTGCCTTTCCGGTCAGCACCTGATTCTCGTTTATCTTCACGATCTGCCCAATAATCCTTGCCTCATATTTACCCGGTGTTTTCAAGCGCTAGCTTCAGAACATCTTTAGCTCCGTCTACATTGCCTTGACGTGCAAGCGATGCCGCCTTGCTCATCAGGCCCAGCTGAAAATTCACCAGGTTTTCCGGCAGTTCAATGGAGTTAAAGACCGCCTCCGCTTCCTGTTCTCTTCCCCGCGCATACAGGGCGTTGGCGATCTCATTCTTGGCCGGCATGAACCCGGGAGACTTTTTCAGGGTATCCTGAAAAAGGGCAAGATTGTCCTGCCAGAGAAGGGTACGGGAAACCGTCCCATACACGGCAATCAGCAGGAGAAAACAGACGCAGACAGTCAGGATTTTTCCACGTTGTTCGGATTTGCAGTGTCCATGAAGTACAAGCCCCATGCCGATGACAAAAAAGGCTGAAGGTATATAGAGGTACCGCTCAGCCAGCGGCGACCATGTCAGACGGAGCAGCGGAATAATAAGGGCGGAAGAACCGACGGAAACAGCGGCAATGAAAAAAAATCCGGAAAGGGTTCGACGGTACAGCAGCCAGAGAACGACAAAGAAAAGAACAACGCCGAGATACAGGTACAGGTCCGAGACGTGGATAATTGCAAAATTGAGAGGAAACGGAAAAAAGAGTTTTTTCAGATAAAAGCCGGCAGCCTTGAGAACAAGATGGAGTGTGTCCAGAAAACCTGATGACTGGTCTCCCGCCACATGGCTCAGCACCCTGGACACTCCGCTGTCCCCCCGGGTAAAAGCTAGTGCCCGAAAAACAAAATAACTGATGCCCGCAGCGGTGAACAGAATAAAATGCTGGATATTTCGGCGCAAGGTATAGAGCAGCGTAGGCATCTCGCCAGTTTCGGCCTTGGGCATAAAGAAGGGTAGAATCAAGGCCGCGGGGAGGAAGAAGATCGCCGTTTCTTTGGCAAGACAGGCCATCAGCAAACTTAACGCGGCAAGGCATGAACCAATCCAGAAACCGGGTAAGCGGAGCATCAGCCACACGGAGAATAGGACAAAGAAACAGGCCAAGAGATCGGTCCGACCTGCAATCCAGTTGACCGGTTCCGTATTAATGGGGTGGAGGGCGAAGAATAGTGCCATAGCCAGTGGTGTCAGAACTCCTTTAATCCCTTGCAGCAAAGTGGCTCTTCGGGCTACGGCAAAAAGGAGCAGGGTGTTGCAAAGATGGAAAACAACATTTTCCAGATGCATGAAACTTTCCTGAAGACCCCACACATACTTGTCCATCAGGTACGATATCAACAACATCGGCCGGTAGTACTCGCTGCTGCCGCCGGGGAAAAAGAGCTCTCGCAGGGTGAAACTCTCGTGATTCAGCAAAGAGTTGTACATCCCAGGATCGTCCACAGAGTTCAGGGGCGAAAAGATAGCGGGGTAGTAGACTCCCAACACTGCAAAGACAAGCAGGAGAAAACAGGTGCGCGTTGTGATGGTATTTTTCATCGTCTATCCATAAAAAAAGCGGGATGCCGAAACACCCCGCTCTTGTTGCGAAAAATCTTTGAATTACATCGAAGTCCATCCAGTGAACGACGCAGTGGTAATTTCAGTTAGGGTACGCTTTCAACAGGTGTTCCCTTCACTGCATCTTTAGAAAAATGGAGGTACTGTCGTACGAGGTACCATATGCTTTGGTGCCGCTCATGTGTTGGGTATCCATAGCATAGCCCGTCGCACTGGTAAACATGGCAATACCAACTCCCGAGGATGTCTTACCGAGAAGGCCGGTTCCAGCTGTAGCAGTCGTCGTCGTTGAAGCATAGACAGACTTGCCGGTAGTGGTTTTATCTGTTAAAACCATGGTGATCGTGTCCGCTGCAAATGCAGAAGCTGTTACGCACAAAATGGCTAATGCAGTAAATATAGCAATCTTTTTCATAAAGAGTCTCCTTTCAATTTTTTAATTATTTAGTACCATAGACAACAGAAACAGGATACGTCCTGATTGTCGGCCATAAAGGCTTCAGCGCCAGTCTTCACATTCTTAAGATCGGACATTGCAGCGCTGTTGAAAGCCTTTGCACGATACGCAGCAAACTGCGGGATGGCGATAGCCGCCAGGATACCGATGATCGCGACGACGATCAACAGCTCGATGAGGGTAAAACCTTTGTTGCTTCTGAATTTCTGTAACATGTTGTTCTCCTTTCTGGTGATGTTTGCTTTGTTTGATACCGGCAAGCCAGGTATCTGGAAATTAATTTCAGAGGGAATTCGGCACAGTTGCTATTTTACATGCAACATAACGGCCAACTCACCCAGGCACGTTCAATATTCCATTTTACTCCCTGTATCCAAGGGGTTCGACCGAATGAAACCATTTTGATTGTGGGTGTATGAGAGTTCGTAACGATGACATGGTGACACTTTACGGCACCCTCTGCTGTCATTATTTGACCGCTCGAGGTCCCCCTTCATTCCTCATCCATGCCAAACTTGGCAAGCCGATAGCGGATGGACCTGAAGGAAAGCCCCAGGAGTTCGGCAGCCCGTTTTTTTACCCCGCCACTCCTCTCCAGGGCCTGCAAAAGCAATCTCTTCTCGATACCATCCAGGTAGGCCTCAAGATTCATCCCCTCGTCAGGAATAACAAAATCCCCACACGCCGGGGAGGGATTCTGGAAGTTTACAACCTGAGGAGGGAGACACTCACGATCGATTACCCGATCCCCCAGGACCACACAACGCTCCACCAGGTTCTCCAATTCCCTGACATTACCGGGGAAAGGATACGATATGAGGAGTTTCAAAGCTGCCGGGGTAATCATTTCCGTTTCCGGTGCTGAACCTGAGAATTTTTTAAGAAAATGCTCAACCAGGAGTGGAATGTCCTCAGGGCGTTCCCGCAGGGAAGGCATGCGCACCTGCACCACGTTGAGGCGATAAAAGAGGTCTTCACGAAAGGTCCCCTCGCGCACCTGCTCTTCCAGTTCACGATTGGAAGCCGCAACCAGCCGGACATCGGCCTTGAAGGATTCTGCTCCCCCTACCCTCCGGAATTCCCTTTCCTGGATAACCCGGAGCAACTTGGCCTGAAGCTGAAGCGGCACTTCGCCAATCTCGTCAAGAAACAAAGTCCCTCCTTCTGCCTGCTCGAAAAGCCCGGGACGATCACTTACCGCTCCAGTGAATGCGCCTTTCTGGTGACCGAAGAGTTCGCTTTCTATAAGGGTGTCGGGAATTGCACCGCAGTTGACTGCAACAAACGTTTTATCTTTGCGGGTGCTGTTGTAATGGATTGCCTTGGCGGCAAGCTCCTTGCCGGTGCCACTCTCTCCAAAGATCAGGACATTGGCGAGACTACCGGCCACCTTTTCGATGAGGGTATAGACATCCCGCATCTTCTTGCTTTTGCCGATAAGCCCGCTGAAGTCGTAGCGTTCACGAACCTCCTCACGAAGGCGAAGATTTTCCTTGGCAAGGGTCCTTCTATCGAGTGCATTCCTGACGATGATCCTGATTTCCTCGACATTGAATGGTTTGGCGATGTAATCGTAAGCCCCCAGTTTCATAGCTTCCACCGCATGCTCGGCTGTCGAGAAGGCGGTCACCATTATGACGGCAGTATCGGGTGAAAGATTTTTCACATGGGCCAACAGGGCAAGTCCATCCATCCCCGGCATTTTCACATCAGAAATCACCAGATCGTAATTTGCCGATTGAAGCAGTGAAACCGCGGATTCCGCTGAGTCGGCAAGGTCGACTCGGTACCCTTCCCTTTCCATGAGAATTCCGAGAAATTCCCGCATGCTTATTTCGTCGTCAACGACCAGTATTCGTGTTTCCATAGATCCTCTTGCAAGTTCCTTCCGTGTAGGGGCACCCCCCTGTGGGTGCCCTTTTACCTACCTACCGATAAAAGGCGGGCACCCACAGGGGGGTGCCCCTACGTATTCAGGAATTTTTCATTCATTGGATTATTTTCGTCAGAATCCCATTTCAATGGATTGTCAACAATATATTTACGAATGTGGTTCAAATCACCTTCATTTCGAATGACATGCTCGTAATAATTACGTTGCCATAAACGACCGGGGAATGGTACCCAACCGTTCTGTAAAACACCCTTTCGGTACTGTGCCGTGGTCAAAGATTTGAAACGATGGATAATATCCGGCAATGATAATGTAGGGGCACCCCCCTGTGGGTGCCCTTTTACCTGCCTACCGATAAAAGGCGGGCACCCACAGGGGGGTGCCCCTACTATTCTCCGGGCAGTGAAATGGTAAACTCCGTTCCCTTCCCCTTGATGCTGCTAACCCGAATACGACCCCCGTGGGCCTCGACAATTCGATAAACCATGGCAAGACCGAGCCCTGATCCTCCCGGCTTTGTAGAATAAAATGGTTCGAACAGCAGTCCCAACTCCTCTTCTTCAATACCGACTCCTGTATCGGAAACCGAAAGCAGGACCGGGTACCCTGCCTTCAGATCGGTACTGCTGCCAGGAACTACTGCCCGGAAGGTTATGATGCCATCTCCGTCCATTGCTTCTGCAGCATTCACGAAAAGATTCCACAATACCTGTCGAAACTGATCGCCATCAACAAATAGAAACAGCCCCTCGAGGCACTCCTCTCGGAAGGATATGGAAGAAAAACGCGGGTCTGCCTCGAGCAATGCTTTGATTTCATCAAGAATCCAGCTGAGTCTGATTTTGGTTTTCACCGGCTGGGTCGGCCTTGCATAGGCGAGAAAGTCTTTGATCAATGTATTGAGACGTTCGGTTTCACGGAGCACAATAGTGAGCAAAACCTTATCCTGGGGATCAATATTTTTCCCACCGGCGATGAGTTGAACCGAGCCGCTAATGGATGCCAAGGGATTGCGGATCTCATGGGCGATGCGGGCAGAAAGTTCGCCAATAGCGGCCAACCGATCGGCACGCTCCAGTTCGGCCTTCATCTTTTTCACCAGGGTAAGGTCCTGAAAATCGATAATGGCGCCGACCGTGCCACCTTCCTTATCGGGAATGGGCACCGATTTGAACCCGAAGATAAAGGTTTTACCTTCCCTGTTTATGTACTCGATTTCATCTTGAGATGGACCGAACAGGCTTTCCAGCAGGGGGGCGAAGGCGGGGATAACTTTTATCAGCTGCTGGTCATAAACATCCCCCTGGGAATACCCTGTAAGGCGTTCGGCGTATGGGTTGAATGCCCTGATCCTGCCCTCTTCATTGACTGTCAGCAGACCGCTACTGAGATTGGAGACAATGGATGTATTGAGCCGATCCAATTCCTCAAAATCGATTTCCTGCTTGCGCAACGCTTTCTCACTGGCCCGCAGCCGCTCGGCGAGATACCCGGTGAGAATGGCGGTAAGCAGAAAAGCGACAATATTGACGGAAATAATAACAAAGAGCGCTCCCGGTTCGACCTGCAGAGCCGCCTCCGGCGGCAGGCCTAAGGAGGTCAGTCGCCCAAAGTAATGGAGGTCCATGATGGAGCCGTACAGAATTGCACAAAGTGCAGCGGAATACAGGGCCTCTCGTCGCGAAAGGAGAATACTGGCGCTGATGATGGACAGCAGGTAGAGGAAGGAGTAGGGAGAGGCAATACCACCTGTCAGGAGGAGCAGCAGGGTAACGAACCCCAGGTCCCAGACAATCAGCAGATAGGTAATGGCACGATGCAGCCGGTCGGTTGCCCAGAGGAGAACAAGGGACAGGACCGAAACGAGGTAGGTGGCAATAACGAGTCGAGTGATACCTGTCAGGGCCGGCACGGATATACTGTCGGATGCACTGGAATCCAGGATGGTAGTGGAAATGAGGAAAAGAGATACCACCACCACCCTGGCAAGAACGAACCTGACAAGTCGCTTCTTTTCTTCCACCGGCTAACCGCCGACGGTTCCGGCGATTTTGAAGATCGGAAGGTACATGGCAATTACCAGACCGCCGACAACAACACCAAGGAACACCATAAGCATCGGCTCCAGCATGGCGGTCATGGCACCCACAGCGGAGTCCACCTCATCATCATAAAAGTCGGCAATCTTTGAGAGCATGGCGTCCATGGCGCCGGTCGCTTCGCCTACGGCGATCATCTGCACCACCATCGGAGGGAATACGCCACTTTCCTGGAGCGGTTCGGCAATGGTCTTTCCTTCCGAGATCGATTGCCGGACATGCATGATGGCCTCTTCGACAACTCTGTTGCCGGCTGTCCTGGCCACGATATCCAGACCGTCCATAATCGGCACCCCGCTGCTCACCAGCGTACCGAGAGTGCGGGTAAACTTCGCCACCGCAACTTTCCTGATCAGGTCACCGACAATCGGTGCTTTCAAGGCAAGTTTGTCCATGGTCTTACGACCCCTGTCCGTGGCATAGTACTTTTTGAAGAGAAATATTAACACAAAAATCGCTGCGATAATGACAATGAGGTATTTGACCAGGAAGTTGCTCAGGGCAATAACCAGTTTCGTCGGCCCTGGCAAGTCCCCGCCGAAGTCGGCAAACATCTTGGCAAAGGTCGGGATAACAAAAACCATGATGACACCTACCACGATCACGGCGACAGACATGACCGTAGCCGGGTAGACCATCGCGCCCTTGATCTGCTTCTTCAGCTTCATGGACTTCTCGGTGTAGGCCGCAAGACGACTAAGGATGGTGTCCAGGATACCGCCCACCTCGCCGGCCGCCACAAGGCTCACAAACAGGTTATCGAAAACCTTCGGGTGCTTCGACAGGGCATCGGCAAAGGTGGACCCGCTTTCCACGCTTTCCTTTACCTTCAACAACACATCCTTGAAGGCCTTGTTTTCCTGCTGACTGGAAAGGATCTCAAGGCATTGTACCAGGGGAAGGCCGGAGTCGATCATGGTGGCAAACTGCCGGGTGAAGATAACCAGTTCCTTGGTCGTCACCTTCTTGGAGCCAAAGCCAGGGATCTTTATCTCCATGGACAGCCCTTTGCCTTGCTCCTTGATGGAGACACCGGTAAAACCGTAACGTTTCAGCTGAGCCTCCACCACCGTCTGGCTCGGGGCCTCCATGACACCTTTTTGGGAGGAACCGTTTCTGCTTCGACCTTCCCATTGATATTTTGCCATTGTATCCTCCTTCAAATAACGGAAACGGAATATTGTGCCGAATTCAGTAATAGAAGCACAAATAACCAGCAACTGGAATACGCCTGCCCAGTAAATTTGATGCTCTCGCAAACAGTCCTAAAAGGCTATTTCCCATCATTCCCGCAGAAGCGGGAATCCAGAAATTTCAACAAAGGACATTCAATCCGGGTACCCGTTTTCACGGGTTTGACAATTATTAGAAATCCAACAAATTTGTTATATTTCCCGCTGTCTGCACAGAGACAGCTACCGCATCGGCTTCTTGGTCGACGTCGATCCGGCCGCCATCCCCAGCATCTGTTTCAATTCTTCGGGATCCGTTGATCTGCCGAAAGCATCCTCAAGGGTTATCATTCGACGCTGGTAGAGGTTCATCAACGACTGGTTCATCGTCTGCATCCCGAATTTCTCCTGCCCCACCTGCATCTGCGAATAGATCTGGTGGAGTTTGTCCTCGCGGATCAGGTTTCTGATGGCGGGGTTGGGAATCATTACCTCCAGTGCCAGCACTCGGCCCTTACCGCTTGCCTTGGGAATAAGAGTCTGGGAAAGCACCCCTTCAAGGACGAAGGACAGTTGGGCGCGGATCTGGGTTTGCTGGTATGGTGGAAAAACATCCACGATGCGGTTAATGGTTTGAACGCAGGAGTTGGTATGGAGAGTGGCAAAACAGAGGTGACCGGTTTCCGCAAGGGTCAGAGCGGCCTCGATGGTCTCCAGGTCTCGCATTTCTCCGATCAGGACAACATCAGGGTCCTGACGAAGGACATATTTCAGTGCCTGCTTGAAGCCCTTGGTATCGGAACCGACCTCGCGCTGATTCACCAGACAGCTCTTGTGGGGATGAAGATATTCTATCGGGTCCTCAATGGTCACGATATGCTCATGCCGCTCGATGTTGATCTTGTCGATAATCGATGCAAGGGTTGTAGACTTGCCGCTCCCTGTTGGGCCGGTTACTATTATCAGGCCACGCGGCTTATGTGCCAGTTCTGCCACAATCGGAGGTACCCCCAGCTCTTCAAACGTGAGAATTTTGAAGGGAATCGTTCGAAAGACACCCGCAACAGCACCTCGCTGAACGAAAACGTTACCACGAAAACGGGAGAGCCCCTTGACCCCGAAGGAAAGATCCAGCTCGTTTTCTTCCTCGAACTTGTGTTTCTGAGTGTCCGTCAGAACGCTGTAGCAAAGCTGCTTGGTCTCGATCGGATTCAAAACGGGCATGTCGAGGGAAATAAGCTTCCCGTCAATCCTGACCTGCGGAGGGCTGTTCGTGGTAATGTGCAGGTCCGATCCCCCCCGAGCAATAAGTTCTTTCAGCATATCATGTAAATTTGCCATTGAATTCTTTCCCCCTGATCCAGATTCGTCTCAATTCATAAAAAGCATTCGTAGGAGCAACCCCCTCTGGTTGCCGCTAAATTCGGGCGGCCACAGGGGGCCGCCACTACAGATTATTTATGATTCTGAATTCACGGCCATCATCACAACGTGAACTCGCCACGGATCAATCATCCGGCATGGTAACCCGCAACACCTCTTCAAAACTTGTTACACCCTCTTTCAGTTTGGTAAGACCCGACTGGCGCATGGTCTTGACACCGAGGCGCATTGACTCACGTTTGATTTCCGCAGTGTTGGCACCATTGAGAATCAACTCCCGTATTTCCTCGTACATGGGCATTACCTGGTAAAAACCGACCCGGCCCTTGTAGCCGGTTTCATTGCACTTCGTGCAGCCCTTGCCCTTATAGCAGACGACGGTAGGCGCTTCTTCCGGGGAACAGCCGGCGTCGATGAGCGCCTGAACAGGAATCTCCTCAATTTCACGGCATTCGGCACATATGCGCCGCGCAAGACGCTGCGCAGTGATGAGATTGACGGCAGATGCAACCAGGAACGGCTCAATCCCCATGTTCAGCAGACGGTTGATGGTAGCGGGAGCATCATTGGTGTGAAGCGTGGACAAAACCAGATGTCCGGTCAGGGCCGCTTTGACGCCGATTTCCGCTGTCTCGAAGTCACGTATCTCGCCGATCATGATGATATCCGGATCCTGACGGAGGAAAGAGCGCAGTGCCGCCGCAAAGTTGAGGCCGATATCCTCATGCATCTGTACCTGGTTGATGCCGGCAAAATTGAATTCGACCGGGTCTTCGGCGGTGGAAATGTTCTCCGTGGTTGTGTTCAGTTCGGCAAGGGCCGAATAGAGGGAAACCGTCTTGCCGCTCCCGGTCGGGCCCGTGACGAGAACCATGCCGAAAGGCTTGTGGATTGCCTCTTTGAAATGAGCCAATGCCTCCGGTTCATAGCCGAGCTTGGTCATATCCAGCTGAAGACTGGACTTGTCCAGCAGACGCATGACGATCTTCTCACCAAACAGCGTTGGGAGAACGGACACACGGAAGTCCATGTCTTTCCCGCCGCCGAGCTTGATCTTGATGCGGCCGTCCTGGGGAAGTCTTCGCTCTGCAATGTCCAGTTCCGCCATGATTTTGAGTCGGGAAGTAATGGCGTTCTTCAGCTTCAAGGGGGGTTTCATCGCCTCATAAAGCACGCCATCAATCCGGTAGCGCACGCGGAACGAGCGTTCATACGGCTCGATATGGATATCGCTGGCCTTGCGCTTGATCGCATCGGACAGGATCATGTTTACCAGCTTCACGACCGGAGCATCTTCCGTGGCTCTCTCAAGAGAGGTGACATCAACCTCTTCGTGTTCGGCCACGATCTCCAGATCGTCCATGTCAAGGTCGCTCATCATATCGGCAAGTGACGCTGACTGATCGTAATACTTGTCGATCGCGGACTTGATGCCGGTATCCGATGCGACCACAACCTCAACATTATAACCGGTCATGAACTTGATGTCGTCAATCGCAAAGATATTGGAAGGATCACTCATGGCCAGGATGAGCGTTGACCCGGACCTGTTCACGGGAATAGCCTGATACTTTTGAACGACTTCTACAGGAAGGAGTTTGACAACTGTCGGATCTATTTCGAATTCGGCAAGGTTGATGGAAGGAACACTGTACTGCTTGGAAAGGAAGGCCGTCAGCTCACTTTCGCTGATATACCCTTCCTTGACGAGGACAGCGCCAAGTCTGAGTTGGCCGCCGGAGTTTTTCTGCTCCTCAAGGGCCCGCTGTAACTGGTCTCTCGTAATCAGATTACTTCGAACCAGGAGTTCTCCCAGTCTGCTTGGCTGCATGAAAACCTCAATATCCAAAATGCTAGGTTATTACAAGAAATGAATGGTATTTTGAAAGCGGCCTAATGTCAAGATTTTGTTATCTTTTGTCATTTTTCAAGCTCATCACGTAATTTTTGTCTCATAACTGCACAGGGTGCCTCACGCCCGGTCCAGAGCGAAAAAGCTGCCGCACCTTGCGCTGCCAGCATCCCGAGACCGTTGGCACACGCCAGACCCCGTGTTTTCGCCGCGATGAGAAGCGGGGTTTCAGCCGGCACGTAGACCATATCGTAAATCTTTCCCGTAGAGCGCAGCTCCGAAAGTGGTAAACTATCAAAACTCGTGCCATTCATTCCAACGGACGTGGTATTGACAAGAAGATCGGCTTCACGGAGGTGTTCAGCCAACTCTTCGGCACCAAGGGATGAAGTGACAAATTGTACCGCAGGGAAAACAGCTTGGAATCTTTCCACCAATGCTGCCCCTCTCTCCCTGGTCCTGTTCGCAATGACGATGCGCAAGGCTCCTGCCCCTGCAAGGGCAACAATCGCACCACGTGCAGCGCCACCCGCCCCGAGCAGCAGCAGCGAAGATCCGCGGGGCTCATGACCCAGATCCTCACGGACAGAAGCAAGAAAACCTGCCCCGTCAGTGTTGTAGCCAACAAGGAGGTCTCCCTCCCGACAAACCGTATTGACGGCTCCGCACAACTCTGCTTCAGGGGATATCCTGTCAAGAAAAGGGATTATGGTGCTCTTGTGGGGAATGGTGACATTACAACCCCAAATCCCCAGACGCCTGAGACCTTCCACTGCCTGGCCGAGAAAATCCGGCTCCACCGGGAACGGAACATACACATACTCAATTCCCAACTCATCGATGGCCGCATTCTGCATGGCCGGAGACAGGGAGTGCCCGACCGGTGAACCAATGATTCCCACTACCCTGGTTTTTCCCGATATTTTCATTTTCAGCGTACTCCGTATTCAGAAAGAATTCTCTGCACTTCATTATTCAGGGAAGGCAGTTGTGCGGCTGCTTTCAGCAACTCCGCCTTACCTTCCTTCCTCATCCCGAGTGACAAGAGGGTCTGACCTGCCTCAAGCCTGCTGTAGAGATAGATCTGCACCGCCTTGTCCGAGTCCAGGTCCCGGAAAGGTATCGTATTCGTCACAATTCCCCTCAGCGAATAGACATCCCATACTCCAACATCAGGTGGATAGGGAACTTTCCCCTTAGCCTCATGAAGCTCGTAGCAGATTCCCCGCTGGCGGAGGCTAAACCCGGGCAGTTCCAGCGAATAGCGTGTGGAAAAATCGATAAAAACCGGCCGCTTCGCCAGTTGCTCATGCAAAGCGATTGGAAGAATTTCCCGAAGTGGAGCTGCCCCTCCAACCAACTTCCGCAAAGGACTCTCCCGAAAAAGGATCGGAAAGGAATCAAGGTACCACAGGAACTGCAGGTGCGGAACATGGATGAGAGACAGATCCGGACGCATCCGCTCGACACCCTGCAGATACCAGAGAGGGAAAGCCCCACTGTCTCCCCAGGTGAAAAGAGCCGCCCCGTAAGGAAGAGACCTAAAAGTATTAACGGCATAGTCATAAGCCAGATAGTTATCGTGCTGATCATTTTTGTAATAATTCTGCGAAATCTGCACCACAGGAAGGAGTGACATCAACAGAACAAGGGCCGGCCACACTGTCCAGACAGGTGGTTTCTTCGGCTCCAGCCAGTCCGCAAATGCCTTGGCCAGAGAGAAGATGCCAAGTCCGATAAAAACCGCGGCCAGCATGTACAGCGGGGTAAAGAATTCCTCGGTAAGGAATATCATCCCCTCCGGGGTGTTCTGATAGCCGACAACAAAGGCAAGAAAAACCGCGATTGCAATGCCGAAAGCAAGAAGAAAGTCCCTTAATCGATGCCGATTCAGCACGACACCCACCAGGAGGAGGAAAAAACCGAGTGCGGTGAACTCATTGACAAGATTGAAAGCCGACAGCTGTTTCAATAACAGCGGCCAATCCCGCTCAACATGCTCCATGGGATAGCCCTTGCGAAGGAAATTCCAGAGAAATTGCGACAGGGTCTTCGGGTCTCCCCAATTCAGCAAAGGGTTTTGGGTCGCGCGTAACGGCATGTGGAGGTAGACAGATAACCCGACAATAAAGGCAGCCAGGGCAAGAATCTGTTCTTTTACCCTCGTAACAAGCCGCCAATCGGTAACCAGCACCAGAAAAGCAAAGGACGGCAAGAGCAGAACAATGGTCTGGTGAGCTCCCATGGCCAGACCGCACAAAAAAGCCCCCACATAGACATATCCCGGGCGTTCCGACCCCTTTCGGTACTCTTCCCGCCAGTTCAGCAGAAGAATAAAAATCAGGGCCGCAAGAAAAGTGAGCAGAGGATAGGGTTTATCGTGATTCGACTGGAGCCAGAGACGGGAAGAAAAGGCAAACGCCAGGGACGCAGAAAGGGATGCTGCCCTCCGAAGGAACCGCACAGACCTGTCCGCCTCATCGCAACCATCTTCCGTCAGCAGCCTGAGAGTGAGTAGATAAACGCCGAAACAGGCAAGGGAAGCGGATACGGCAGTGGCAAAATTGACTCGAAAAGCTATGTCCCCGATAGGGAGGAAAGTAAATGGTTTTGCGTAGTTGACGAACAGGGGATATCCGGGCGAGTGAGGAGAACCGAGAGAAGAAATGGCCGTGACAAACTCGCCGCTGTCAAAAAAGGTAACCGATGGCGCCAGGGTGAGAAGATACACGAAAAGCGGTACGACCAGGGAAAGGATCGCAAAGATATCTAAATGGCCAAAGAGTTTTTTATGGCGCATAACCATTTCTCAACTTCATAAATTTGACGTTAGAGGTTCAGTAGGGGCAGACCCCCGCCTGCGTGCTGGAGCGCATCGGCGCGCAAGCGGTGCTTGCCTGAATCAAGGGTACCCACAGGGGGGGTACCCCTACAAAGGCACAAAGGCAGACCTGCCAGGTTTTTGAAACCTGACAGGTCTCAATTCAATCCTACAAATCTTACTCAACTTTTTTTTCGATCCCGGAAAGACTCATCCTTCCACGGGCAAGATAGTAGAGCCCGATCAGGGTAATGGGGAAAATATTGATAGCATGAATGACAAGAGCAACACTCACGGCCGTTTCCTTGCTAATGCCTAAGGCCATGAGTGCCATAACGCACGCGTAGTCATAGGTGCCGACACTTCCGGGCGAGGCAGGCACCAAGACCGCAATGACGAGCGGAACCATGATGAACAGGGACGCTGTCAGGGGAAGATCAATGCCGAAAGAATGAAGGGCAAGGTCGATGGGCCAGATTGCAAAAGCCCAGATGAGCACTGAGGAAGCAACAAGCCCCAGGAAGATTGACGGCCGGGAAGAAAGACGTATCCCCTTGATGAAGGACCCGAGCAGAGGAATCACCTTTTCCGCCAGGCGCGGTGAAAAAGGCTTCAGCAGCACGGCCGCAAAATGAAGCGTTGTGACCGTCTTTTTCTTCAGCAGAACCAGAAAAGCGACAATTCCCAAGAAGCCGGCGACAGTGAAGTAGCCGCCTGTCATGAGGGCAGAACGGATTTCCGCATCATCTCCGGGAAGATGGAGGGTGAATAGGGTTGCAAGAAGGATGAAAAGAACGGAAAGACCGTCGAAAAGCCGGTCCAGGACAAGGGAAGCAAAGACAGTTCCCTTATCGATTTCTTCCTTTTCTCCAAGCACATACACCCTCACCAGTTCGCCAATCCGGGCAGGAAGCAGGTTGTTGGCCATATAGCCGATGGAGGTTGCAGAAAACAGATTCGTCATGGAGGTCTGCTTGTCCTCTATAAGGAGCAGTTTCCAGCGATAGGCCCGCACATAGTAGCTGAGCAGGGTCGCTGCCACGGCCGGCACCAGAAAGCGTGAATCGATGGTTCGCAAAGCTGCCAAGAGCTTTGCCCCATCAATGGAACGAAAGACAAGAAATAGAAAGAAGGCGCTTATGCCGATTCCCAGCCAGAACACGCCCCGATGTTTGTTGTTGCTTTTCTGCGGTCCCTCGCCAGGTATGGAACTATTCATGGTGTCGGATCAGAGAAACTTTCGCAAGTATTTCCCGGCAACGGGAGACATCATACCGAATGGCCTCCTGCAGGGAAAAAACGTCGGGAAATTCACGCTCATTACGTACCCGTTCGACAAAATAAATCCGCAGGCTGCTGCCGTAAAGATCAGCATCAAAATCAAGAAGATGGACTTCCACCGTTACGCTAGAACCATAGAAGGTCGGATTGTTGCCGATATTGCAGGCGCCGTCGCGAACCCAGCCATCCCCCTCAACCTTGACGGCATAGACACCCGGCTTTGGCAGCAGATCTTCTTCAACTTCAACATTCGCAGTGGGGAAACCAAGCTGCTTGCCACGGTGGAAACCATGGACTACCTCTCCACCAACGGAAAAGTAGCGGCCAAGAAGCGGCACAACTCCTCGGACATCACCGATCGAGATCAACTCGCGAACCATGCTGCTGCTGAAACCGGTCTCATCGTTACCGACCTGCTCCAAAACCTCCACAGAGAAACCGATCTCTTCTCCCAGTTTGCGCAGCAGGTTGACGTCCCCCTGGCGGTTTTTTCCGAAGACATAGTCAAAACCAATCACAAGACTCTTCATGCCGATGCTTCGGACCAGGATGTCCCGCACGAACTTTTCTGCGGGGATGTTGGAAAACTCCCGGGAAAAGGGGACTATCACCAGCACATCAATTCCCGACTCAGCAATCAGCCGCTCTTTCTCGGCATAAGTGGTGATCAGCCGGAAATCCCGCTCAGGGGCAAGAACCTTCAACGGGTGCGGGGCAAAGGTGACAACCACCGACACACCACCCAGTTCCTCAGCCACCTGGCTGATTTTTTTAAAAATCGCACGGTGGCCAAGATGCACTCCATCGAAGTTGCCGACTGTCACGACTGCATGGGGAAACGGCGCAGGTATCTCCTCAATAGTGCGGTAAATTAGCATATTACGCTTGTGCGGCCTTATCGACCGACCTCTTTTTTCCAAATATTCTCGCCACCCAGATGCTCACCTCATACATCATATACATGGGAATCATAATGACGAGCATGGTGAGCATATCTGCATGAAAAGCAGCGATAATCGCGCTTGCAAGAACGGCATACTTCCTGTTCCGAGCCAGGAAGCTTCCCGTGACCAGACCGAAGCGGGACAAGAGAAGCACCAGGATCGGGAGCTCGAAGATCAGGCCGAAGATGAGGATCAATCGAAGGCAGAAATTTACAAATGCGCTCAGATTAAACCAGCTCCGCAACCCCGCGGACTCGTAGGAAAGGGAGAAATTGATAATTACCGGCCAGATAATGGAGAGGAAAAAAAACGCACCAATACAAAAACTGAGCGTTGCCGTAGTAATAAATGGAACCAGCAGGCGCCTTTCGCGCCTGGTGAGTCCCGGTGCCACAAAAAGCCATATCTGATAAAAAATGATGGGAAGAGATAAAATCAGACCCGCGATTATGGAAATTTTGCACTGGATAAAAAAAGGCTCCAGTGGTGCACTGTAGTTGAGCCTATTGTCGGTCCCTTTGTTTACGGGCTTTTTTCCCAGGTCATAGTGGGTATAGACACCCGGGTAACGATCCTTGACGATCTGATACACATCCTCCTTCAAATCTGTCAAGTAGGTACGTCCGGTTAACGGTTTCTCGATAAAAGCGAGTATGTCGTCGGCAACGTTCCAGGCGACCCCCATTCCGATTACAATCGCGATGATAACTACGATGAGCCTCTTGCGGAGTTCCACCAGATGCTCAACAAAAGAAAGCATTTTCTCCCTAGTCATGGTAACGGTGTATCCTCCATTCTCAAACCCGAGCGAATTTCCGACTGATGCGACTTTACGAAAACTACGGTTGAGAAATTAGCATAGCAATGCCTGACAAAGCAACCGGTTTCACCGTCTCTTCCCGCTGCGTCGGGGCATTTTCCCTTTCTTTCCCTTCCCGCTGCGTTTTTCTGTGACCGAAGACCTCGAACGCTGCGTACCTTTCCGCAGTGTGGCTCCCGTGCCTGGCGTATGACTCCCGGATTCAAGGGAAAACTCGATCCGCCTATTGCTCCTGTTGACGGCATCTACCCTGACACGCACGCGGTCACCAATTCGATATGCAATACCACTCTTTTGCCCTTTAAGAGTATGCTGTTTTTCTATAAGTCGGTACAGATCATCGCCCAAGGTCGAGACATGGACCAGGCCTTCCACCACCAGATCAGGCAGCTCGACGAAAAAACCGAAAGAGGTAACTCCGGTAACAAATGCATCAAAAACTTCCCCAAGGTGTTTCTCCATATATTGGAGTCGTTTAAGGTCAATGATCTCCCGCTCCGCTTCCATTGCCTTCCGTTCCCGCTGAGAAGACTGTTCCGCAATCTCGGGCAGCTCAACAGCAAGCTTCCCCCGCTGTCGCTTCTGTAAGCGGCCTGCCAACTGGTCCTTGAGGATTCGATGCACCACAAGATCAGGATAGCGTCGAATAGGAGAAGTGAAATGAAGGTAGTGTGATGAAGCAAGGCCAAAGTGACCCAGGTTTTCGGCGGAATAGCGCGCCTGCTTCATGCAGCGAAGCAGCAGTTCGTTTACCATCCGCTCTTCTGGTCGGCCCTCTGCTTCCCCGAGCAGTCGCTGGAACTCCCCGGGCGCCACCGAATCGCCCTTCAGCTTGAAGGACAGTCCCATCGGCTTGATAAACTCTCGAAAGTCCACCAGTTTTGCCGGATCAGGCGGTTCATGAACTCGAAAGATGCAGGGGATACCTTTCTCTTCGAGATAGGATGCCACGGCCTCGTTGGCAGCCAGCATGAACTCCTCGATAATCCGGTGGGCGAGATTCCGTTCGGCAATGCCGATGGACTCAGGCCGGCCTTGAAGATCGAGAACGATCTCAGGCTCGGGAAGATCGAAATCGATGCTGCCCCTCTGCCGACGCTTTATTCCGAGTCTGCCGGCAAGCTCTTCCATGGTGCGCAAATCATGGAGCAGAACAGTATAACGGTCTGTTGTTGCCGGATTTTCATCCACGAGAATTTCCTTAACCTCAGTGTAGGTTAGTCGCTCATCGCTGCAAATGACACTGGGGTAGAAGCGGGATTCTAGAGATTTCCCATCAACATCAAAGAGTATTTCCACCGTCAGGGCAAGGCGGTCTTCCCGGGGATTCAGGGAGCAGATCCCATTGGAAAGCTTTTCTGGAAGCATGGGGATACAGCGGTCAGGAAAATAAACCGACGTTCCGCGACTCAGTGCCTCTTTGTCAAGGAATGAATCCGGAGCGACATAGTGTGAGACATCGGCAATAGAGACCCAGAGCCGAATGCCTTTCTTTTCTCTCCGCACAGCAATCGCGTCATCAAAATCGCGGGCCGTCTCTCCGTCAATGGTTACCGTTAAAGCATTACGGAGGTCGACACGCCCTTCCAGGTCAGAGTCCCCAACGGGTCGAAAAACAGACGTTGCTTCAGCAAGGACTTCCGGCGGGAAATGATCGGGAAGCCCGTATTTCCTCACGATAGTGAGAAATTCCACATCAGGATCGTCCCTGTTTCCGAGAATTTCAATTATTCGCCCGGCTGCACCACGCCGCCCCGAAGGATAGGCGGTTATTTCCGCCACAACCATTTGGCCGTTTCGAGCCTTGCGGCGCTCCGCAGGGGGGATTGCAATAGGATTGCTCAATCTTGGTTCGTCGGGAATCACCTGACCGTCTGAACCAGACAACTCGAAGCGCCCGACTATGGTTGTAAAGCCGCGCTCAAGGGTTTCGATGACACGCCCCTCCAACCGTCCGGGAGTGCTCCGCGATTGGATGCTCACTACCACCCGGTCACCATGCATGTTGTTACGCAGGTAGCGTGCCGGTATAAAAACGTCGTCACCGCCATCATCGGGTATGACAAAACCATAGCCGTCCCGATGAGTTGAGAGTTTGCCGGTTACCGTAGCTCGATTCACTGATCCCCCCATTTTTTCGTTAAACCAATTGCACTATCCGTATCTGATGGCTCCAACATGCAAAATTGAATTAAAAACTAACCTGATTAGTCTCAATCTTCTGCTTGTTGCAAATACTGTCATTCCCGAAGAGATTCTGATCGGGAATCCAGCCTCTAACCGACGGTAATTATGGATCCCCGGTAAAGAAATTCGGGGATGACAATCTTCCTTGCGGAAGAATAGTGCTTCTGAGTAAAACAAAAAAGCTGGCTCACGCCCGTTCACTTCGTTCACTAGAGGCCGCAGAGGGCACAGAGAGAAACGATTTTAGAACGTAACCCCGAATCAGATTTTAGTTTTTCAGGCTTGATGGTCGCGCAAGTTCTCCGGATAGTTCCCTCCTCCTCTTGCGGTGGAGGGTCATGGTGGGGGGTAAGTTTCCAATATATCAGCAGGTTGCAGCTTCACCCGCCCCTAGCCCCCTCCGCTTGCGCGCCGAAGCGCTACAGCGCGCAGGCCCGTCAAGGGCGGGGGAATGACTTCTTGCGAGACCGACAAATATCATTGTTACTCATTTGACGGTTGCCGCAATCCTTTCGATTGTATACAATTTATCCTTGCATGGAAAGAAGGCATATTGTACCCGAATGTAACACCCTAAGGAGAAATAGGTGCTCTACCGAAATATTCCATTTATCATAGTAATCCTTTTGTTTTCAATTTCTGTCTCGCGGGCATCTCTTCTTCCGCCAGAAGACCAATCTCTCAAGCTGTCCGCTGAATGTCTCAAGAAAAAGGAGTATTCCGGAGCGCGGGTTGCTGCACTCCAGGCCCAGCCTGGTCCCAAGAGGGATTTCGTGCTTGGTGTGACGGCATATCATCTGGAAAAATGGGACGAAGCAGAACGGTATCTGGCAACCTCAGAGGAAAGTTTCCCTCTTCTGGGAGACTTTGCCCTCTACTACCGGGCCATCGCACTCACCAAGCTATCCCGGCCCGCCGAAGCCCTTGCTCCCTTGCAAAGGCTGAGGCAGGCATACCCTGACAGCCCTTTTGTACGGTCAGCGGCCCTTCTGGTGCCTGACATCCTCTTTCAGATGGAAGATTTCCAGAAAGCCCTGATCTCATACCAGACCTTTCTTGCCGATTATCCTTCCGGAAACGATTCACTCAAAGCACGGTTCCAATCCGCTCTCTGTCGGGAAAAGATCGGTGATCTGAACGGAGCAATTAGAGAATTGCGCGCGATCTGGCTTCTCTATCCGGCAAAATCGATTGCCGGACAGGCGGAATCGGAACTCGACCGCTTACGGAAGATCACAGAGAGTCCGATCCTCTTCACAGCGGAAGAACTTTTCAAACGGGGATGCACACTCTTCGAGCAGAGGCACTATAAGAAAGCGGCAACCGTTTTTTCTGCTCTTTCTCCTGACTCCCTTCCGGAAAAACTGCGGGGGGAACTCGCTTTCAAGTCAGCCATGACCCAATATCGGTTGAAGAAGAATACCGAAGCCGAACAGTCTTTTGCCCGACTTGCATCTCGTGAAAGCCCCTACCCGGAGTACCGTGTGGAAGCAACCTTCTGGCTCGCCCAAATCTATGACCGTATTGGAAAGGATGATGAGGCTGTCATCACCTTCCTGGGACTTGCTCAGGCGCATCCGGAATCACCGTTGGCCGACAACGCCCTGTTTCTGGCGGCTCTTATCAAGAAACACGAAAGAGCCCACCGGGAAGCCCTGGCACTTTTCAGAAAGGTCGTGGCCGACTACCCCAACTCTTCTTACGCCCCGCGCGCTTTGTGGGAATCCGCCTGGAGTCTCTACCTGTCCGGCGATTTCGCGGAGGCGGCCAACACCTTTGCCCTTCTCTCCAATGACCCGGCATGGCGGGAAAAGGCCCTTTACTGGCAGGGCCGCGCCCTTGAGGCATCTCGGCAGGGAAAAGCTGCCTTTTCGTTGTATGCCGAAATCCAGCAGGAGTACCCTACGGGCTTCTACAGCATGAACATCGCAAAGAAATTCGGGATTCGAAGTAATCGCGTCCCGGTCCTGAGCACATCCTATCACGTTCCGCTTCCAGACCTTCATGGCATGGAAAGGGCACAGGCACTCATAGCAATGGGACTTTATGAAGAGGCAGGCAGGGAACTCTCTGCGCTGAAAAAAAGAAACGGCTCCTCATTCCGGGGATCCCTCGGACACGCAGGGCTGTATCTCGCCATGAACGACTACCGATCTGCCATGGGTCTGTTCAAGCCGGAGGCACTCGTAAAAGACGATGGAAACTCACCCTCGGTCTGGGCAATCATCTATCCGGCCGGCTTCCACGACATCGTCTCCCGCCAAACCTCAAACATCGGCTTAGACGAAAGCATCACCTATGCCCTCATTCGGGCCGAGAGCAATTTTTTACCCACGGCCCGCTCACCTGTCGGCGCACTCGGCCTGATGCAGCTTATGCCTGCGACAGCCAGACAGATTGCAAGAAACCTCGGAGATGACCTTTCCTCATCCCAGCTTACCAACCCCGAAGTGAACGTCAGGATCGGAACCCTGCACCTGAGAAACCTCATTAACAGCTTCAACGGCAACCTTGTTTCCGCAGTGGCGGCCTACAATGCCGGCTCTACCCCGGTACGCCGCTGGAGAAAGAACTTCCCCACCCTTCAGGAAGATGAATTCGTAGAAAATATCCCCTATCCGGAAACCCGGGAATACGTGAAAAAGGTGCTGGCAGCCATGGAGGTCTACCGACAACTCTATGGACTGAAGGAATCCACCAAAAAAGAACCGCCTGCTTCATCAATTCAGGAAAAATCCGCCGCAACAACCACAATGGAGCTGCCGACTGATCCGGTTAGTCCCGGAAACTGATTCCCCCGAAATCAAACGGCAGCCCTCACTCTTGTCCAATCAGGGCAGGCACAGGGGCCTGCCCCTACAGAAGCATATCACCTGGATAGCGCAAAAAATGAATCATTTTTCTTGTGATTCAAACAAATGTTTGATACATATGTTTACATAGTTTGCAAGGATCCCCCTGCTACCCATTGCAAGAACTGTTATACAGGCAGATGAGCACCGATAAAAGGTGATTTGTCAATGGACGTCAGGCACTTCAAACATCTTCGCGATTTATCGGCTATGGCAATGTTCGTTTGTCGCTAATGTTTAATATTAGCGCCTCTGATGTAGCGGACTTCTGTCTTGGGAAAAAATTCATATGGAAGCGGAAATTTCAGATACCAGGATTCGCATATTGGAAGCGGCTGCCTCTATTTTCGCAGAGCACGGTTTTGCCGCCACGACCATCCGACATATCTGCAGTAAAGCCCAGGTAAACCTTGCTGCGGTAAATTATCATTTTGGCAGCAAGGAAGGACTCTACCGTGAAACGATCCGCTACGCACGGGAACGCGCTTACGAAAGCTATCCAACAACCTATGGTCTTGCTGCAAACGCATCACCGGAACAGCAACTGCGGGCCTTTGTCCGCTCATTTCTGCTCCGCACCTCCTTCGACAAAAGGACCCGGGAATTCGGCACCATCGTCATGCGCGAAATGGTGGAACCCACCGCTGCCCTCGACACAATGCTCATAGAAGGGATCCGCTCCCTCTTTGGTCAACTCGTGGGAATCGTCAGTGATCTCCTGCCGGAAGATATTGATGCGGAAACCATCCTTGCCAGCACCAGAAGTATTATCAGCCAATGCCTCTTCTATCTTTTCAGCCGCTCGGTCATCAGCCGCATGTCCCCCGAGGAAAAATTCGGCATGGAAGACCTTGACAGGGTTTCCGAACAGATCCTCCTCTTCAGCCTCTCCGCATTGAAGGGAATTGGAACAGAAATACTCAGCACATCGCCCGGGATTGCATCCCAATGGGACAAAAGCAAACCATGACCGATTCTCCCCAACCGATAAACAAATGGTTAATTACCCTGACAGTAATGATTCCCGCCTTTATGGAAATCGTCGACACGTCAATCGCGAATGTCGCCCTGCCCCATATGCAGGGCAGCCTTAACGCGGGAACAGATGAAGTCACCTGGGTCCTGACCTCATATCTCATCAGTAACGCCATCATCATGCCGATGACCGGCTGGCTTGCCCGTGTTTTCGGCAGAAAGCGCTTTCTCATTTCCTGCATAATTCTCTTCACCTTCTCGTCCATTTTCTGTGGATCAGCCCCGAATCTGGCCGCCATGATTATTTTCCGCATTGTGCAAGGTGCTGCTGGTGGTGCCCTTATCCCCATGAGCCAGGCAATCATGATGGAGTCTTTCCCGCCCGAGGAAGGCGGCATGGCCATGGCGATCTTCGGCATCGGCGCCATGTTCGGACCTGTCGTGGGACCAACGCTCGGCGGCTGGATCACCGACAACATAAGCTGGCGCTGGATCTTCTATATCAACATCCCGGTTGGCATTATTGCAGTAATCATGGCAAAGTACTTCATCTTCGACCCCTCGTACCTGAAGCGCCAGAAGGCAAAGATCGATTACTGGGGCCTCTCACTCCTGACTCTTGGAATAGGATCACTGCAATTGGTCCTCGATAAAGGGCAACAGGATGACTGGTTCAACTCAGGATTTATCATAGCCTTCTCTCTCATCTCCGTAATCTCGATGATTCTTTTCATTTATGTGGAACTGAAACACAAACACCCTATCGTGAACCTGCGGCTCTTCAAGGACGCCGCATTCTCCGCAGGGAATTTCATCATGTTCATGGTCGGCTTCTGCCTTTATGGTTCTGTTGTCATGCTTCCACTCTTTCTCCAGACACTCATGGGCTACAGTGCCACCATGGCCGGACTGGTTATGGCTCCGGGTGGCATAGCCTCCGTCATCGTGATGCCGATTGTCGGCTTGTACATCCAGAGGCATGACGGCAGGAAAATAATACTCGGAGGTCTTCTCCTCGGCGCATTTTCCCTCTTTTTGATGCGGGGCTTCAGCCTCCAGGCGTCCTACTGGGACTTCGTCTGGCCCCGCGTAATGCTCGGAGTTGCCTTGGGGATGATCTTCCCTCCTTTGTCACGGGCAACCCTCGTCAACATTGCCAGGGTGGAAATGGGCAATGCGACCGGCATATTTAACCTGTTGAGAAATATCGGCGGAAGCGTCGGCATCGCCATCTCCGCAACCATGCTTGCTCGTCTGGCCCAGTTCTACCAGGCAAACCTGGGAGCACATATCAACCCATTCAACCCGATAGTGCAGTCGAGGATGGAAAGCCTCAAGCAGGCAGCCATTGCCAAGGGAGCCGATGCCGTAACCGCCCACAGCATGTCTCTGGAAATACTCTCCCGCATCGTACAAAGAGAGGCTGGTATGATGGCATACAATTATATCTTCTGGATCCTGGGCCTGGCATTCCTGTTGATCGTCCCCATGCTCTTGCTGCTCAAGAGACACCGGTACAGCACCTGAGTATTTCAATGGCAGGGATTACGGGTATCGAAGAATGAAGCCGGCAGCGGAAAGACCAATTGACAGTATACTGACAATCCGTATAATGACGAACATCATCCTCAAGAGGAGGTTCCGATGTTCAACATCGAAAACAGTCTGGGATTCCTGCTGGCCAAATCATACCAGCGTGCATATGCCCTTTTTAAGGCACCGCTGGAAAAGTATTCTCTGACACCGAAACAGTTCAGCCTGCTGGCCTTTCTCTGGAAACAGGACGGTCTTTCCCAGGTTGAGCTTTCCGACAAATGTCGGATCGACCGGACAACAATTGGCGGGCTTATCGATCGTTTGGAAAATCAAAGGTATGTTCGTCGCGAACCTCATCCCGAAGACCGCAGGGCGTTCCAGATTCACCTGACAGACCAGGGCAGGGCGCTTGAAGAAGAATTGCTGTCCATTGCAGTGAAGGTGACCGACACCTTCACTGCCGGGCTTTCGCCGGAGGAAACCGAAACTCTCCGCAGGCTTCTCAAAAAACTCCGCAGATAACAAGGGAGACACTATATGCCAAAGATCTATCTTCTCGTCTTTTTCGCCCCACTCTTCCTGCTTGCCCGGGCTGAAGCCGAGACACTGACACTTCAGGATTGCCTGAACAAGGCCAAAACAGCCAACCACGAACTGAAGGTTTCCGGTTTTGAGGAAAAAATTGCCGGGGAGAATGTCGGAATCGCCAGAAGCGGCTATCTGCCGCGGGTAAATTTCCAGGGAGGTTACACGTTCCAGCAGGATCCTCAATCCGTCATCATACAAGAAAGAGCGGTTGCAACCCAGCAACCGGAATTCGGCTTCTTCTCTGTTTCGGTGGAACAGACACTCTACGATTTTGGTCGAACGTCAGCACGGTACCAACAAGCGAAAGATCTTCGCGATGAATCCGGCTTCAACCAAACCGCCCGCACCAAGGACGTATTCCTTCAGGTTGTGACAACGTACTACGGGATTCTCGAATACCGGAAACTGGTCGAAGCCGCACAAGAAGAGATTATCCAGATGACCGACCACCTGCGCGTGGCAAAAAACCTTTACGAACAGGGTGTGGTTACCCGCAACGACCTGCTCCAAGCGGAAGTCCAACTTGCCAACAGCAAGCAGCGGAGTCTCTTGGAGGACAATCGGCTGCAAAACAGCTGGCTGTACTTGAACTACCTGATCGGGCAACCAGCCTCCTATCGCGCCGACCTGGAAGAGGTAGACCCTACAGACACCACCCCCGCGCCCGCGGAAGAAAGGTTTCCCCTGACCAATCGGGCGGAAGTCAAGGCTCTCCAGAAGGGAATTGAAGCGGCCACCCTGGCTATCAAAGAAAGCCGGAGCCACTATTTCCCGGAAATATTCACCAGACTTGGTGTGGATTACGTGCAGAACAATAAGGTCGAAGAACAGACCATTCTTTCTGCAACAGTTGGCCTGAAGATCAATCTTTTCGACGGCCTCGCCACCACATCGCGCTATCGCCAAGCTGTTCAGAAACGCATGCAGAACGAGGAAAAACTGCAGATGCTGGAATCCCAGATTCGCCTGGAGTACGACACCGCCAGCAACGACGCCAGAATTGCCGAAGAACGGATCAAAACGGCGGCGACAGCCGTAACCCAGGGTGAAGAAAACCTGCGGATCAATAAGGACCGTTACCAGGAACATGTGGGCACCGCCACCGATGTTATCGATGCCCAGACTCTGTTGACGAAAACGAAGGCTGAATATTTCCGGGCGCTATCCGACTACGAGGTAGCCATAGCCCGAATCAAAAAAGCTAAAGGGGAGCTGTAACCCATTTCCATGGAGGATTTGATGGCAGAGGAAATCAACACCAGCGAAAACACAAAAACACACGATACACCCCCTGTGAAAAAGTCCGGAAACGGCAAGAAGAAAAGGGCAGCTATCATCCTGTTGATCCTGCTTCTCACTGCCTGTTTTTTTGGACTGCAACTCTGGGTCAACAGCAAAACCCATGTGGAAACCGATAACGCCTTTATCGAATCCCACGTCTACACTATCTCATCCCGCGTTCCGGGCAATGTGCTGAAGGTCATGGTACGAGACAACCAGTCTGTCAAGAAGGGCGACCTTCTCGTGGAACTCGACGAGGCTGATTTCCAGCTCAGGGTCAGGAACGCAACCGCACAACTGAATATTGCCAAGAACGAAACTTCGAGCACCTATGCACTGGCGGACGCGGCCAAGGCGGCGCTCAACTCGGACCGGGCGAAACTGGAACAGGCAGACCTGGACCTGCAAAGAGGACGGACGCTCTACAAGAAAGAGGTCATTGCAAAAGAGCAGCTGGACAGGCTTGAAACCGCCCGGAAAGTTGCGGCAGCAAAGCTGGCTGAAACTGAAGGCTCGGTGCGCAGGGCACTTGCCCTCCTCGGCCTGACCGGGACAGGAGCTAAAGATGCCACGATCTCCCGAAAAGAGGCCGAACTCGATGAAAACAAGCGCAACCTGTCCTATACGAAAATCTATGCACCCGCTGATGGTTTCATCACAAAAAAGTCCGTGGAACCGGGGAACAACATCCAGGCTGGTCAGCCGCTTATGGCTTTGGTTGCGCTAAACGGCGCCTGGGTAACGGCAAACTACAAGGAAAGCCAACTGACCTATGTGCGTCCTGGGCAGAAAGTCGAGTTTAAGGTTGACACCTACCCCGGCATCACTTTCACAGGAAAAGTGGACAGCATAATGGCCGGAACCGGGTCCGCTTTCTCGCTGCTCCCGCCGGAAAATGCAACGGGCAACTACGTCAAGGTTGTTCAGAGAATCCCGGTGAAGATCCTCATCGATGCATCAAGCGACCCGAAACACCTTCTGCGGGTCGGCATGAGCGTTGTTCCAACCATCCTCACGGAAAGGAAGCTGATCGATATACTGAAAGACCCGTTCCGGTAATCGCCAAGACAAATCCTCAGCAGGGGCGCTCCAAGCAGCGCCCTTACAGAACCTGAACCTGATCATTGACTCTTGCCGGGGGTTACCCCTTATTCCGGACTCCATGGAAAACAGCACGCGAAACATAAACAAGTGGCTCATTACTATTTCCGTAATGATCCCCACCTTCATGGAAATTGTTGATACTTCCGTGGCCAACGTGGCCCTGCCGCATATGCAGGGAAGCCTCAACGCCGGCACAGATGAAGTAACCTGGGTTCTCACATCCTACCTGGTAAGCAACGCCGTCATACTCCCGATGACCGGCTGGTTCGCCCGTCTTTTCGGAAGGAAACGCTTTCTTATCACCTGCATTATCCTCTTCACCAGCGCCTCCTTCCTTTGCGGAGCAGCCCCGACCCTGGGTGCTCTTATTTTTTTCCGGGTGGTACAGGGTGCGGCCGGCGGAGCATTAATCCCTATCAGTCAGGCGATCCTGATGGAGACATTCCCACCGTGGCAGCAGGGGATGGCCATGGCAATTTTCGGCGTTGGCGCCATGTTCGGTCCAATCATTGGACCAACACTGGGCGGCTGGATCACCGATAACATGAACTGGCGCTGGATCTTCTATATCAACATCCCGGTCGGTATCTTTGCCGTCATCATGGCAAATTTCTTCATCTTTGACCCATCCTACCTGAAACGGGTCAAAATGAGGATCGACTACTGGGGCCTTGCCCTTCTGATAATCGGCCTCGGGTCCCTGCAGGTGGTCCTCGACAAAGGACAGCAGGATGACTGGTTCAACTCCTCTTTCATCATCGCCTTTACAGTGATTTCAGCATTATCGCTGCTGATCCTGCTCTTCGTGGAGCTTTCCCACCCCAGCCCGATCGTTAATCTCCGCCTGTTCAAGGATATATCGTTCTCGTCGGGTAATTTCATCATGTTCATCATCGGCTTCTGCCTCTACGGCTCCCTTGTCATGATCCCCCTTTTCCTGCAGACGCTCATGGGCTATAACGCAACAATGGCCGGCATGGTGCTGGCACCCGGCGGAGTCGCGACCCTCATCGCCATGCCTTTTGTCGGCGCAGTCATCCAACGCTACGACGGCCGCTGGGTGGTCTTTGCCGGCCTGATCCTCGGCGCCTATGCCATGTTTCTGATGCAGGGATTCACCCTGGAAGCCTCCTACTGGGATTTCGTCTGGCCGCGCGTTTATCTCGGGGTGGCACTGGGAATGATCTTCGTGCCGCTGACAACCGTAACACTCTCCACGATCTCCAAGGTGGAAATGGGCAACGCCACCGGCATCTTCAACCTGCTCAGGAACATCGGCGGCAGCGTCGGCATTGCCACCGCAGCCACCCTGCTCTCCCGGTTTTCCCAGTTCTACCAGACTGATCTTGCGACCCACGTGAACCCATTCAATCCCGTGTCCCAACTACGCCTGGCGGAACTCCAGCAGAGTGCCATAGCCAAGGGGGTTGATGCTGTCACCGCGCATAAAACTGCTTTGGCGCTTCTCTACGGCGTTGTTAAACGACAGGCGGGCATGCTTGCCTACAACCATATATTCTGGATTATCGGAATCGCTTTTCTCGTTGTAATCCCTTTTCTCCTCCTGTTGAAAAAACCAAAGAGCAACAGTCCAGCAAGCTTTCACTGAGACTAGAAGCATTTTTTTGTCAACCAATGATGTTCAACTTCGTTAAAATAGTGTAACTACCGTAGTTCCCCATTACAACAAGAGAACAGTTGAAAGGAGAAACACAAAAATGAATAGGGTAAAACTGGTAATTGCAGCTATTGCTGTTTTGGCTACATGTACGGGACTGGCACACGTTGCTTCTGCTGAAGAGGCCCCCGCGAAGGGCCCACAAAGAGGGAACGTAGCATGTGGATGTGTCATGGGCAAACAGATGAATGCCGATAGCCACCTATCGAAAATGGCCACATGTCTCGGACTTAGCGAGGATCAGAAAGCGAAGATCAAGCCAATTCTTGAAACGAACTTCAAAGAAATGCAGGCCCTGCGCGCCGACAAAAACCTCACAAGGCAGCAGCGACGGGCAAAAATGCAGGAACTGCGGGTAAAACTCCATGACCAGATCAAGCCACTATTAACCCCGGAACAGAACAGCAAGGTTGCCGGCATGTGGACAGCAAGAGGTCATCGTGGAAAAATGGGAAATTGCCGCATGAAAGCAGGGCACCAGGGGAAAGACTTCCGCATGGATCCGAGCAAGCATTTAGCAAGAATGACGACTTGCATGGGCCTCTCCGCTGAGCAGCAGGCAAAGATCAAGCCGATTCTTGAAACGAACTTCAAAGAAATGCAGGCCCTGCACGCCGACAAAAACCTCACAAGGCAACAGCGACAGGCAAAAATGCAGGAACTGCGGGTAAAACTCCATGACCAGATCAAGCCACTATTAACCCCGGAACAGAACAGCAAGGTTGCCGGCATGTGGACAGCAAGAGGTCATCGTGGAAAAATGGGAAATTGCCGCATGAAAGCAGGGCACCAGGGGAAAGACTTCCGCATGGATCCGAGCAAGCATTTAGCAAGAATGACGACTTGCATGGGCCTCTCCGCTGAGCAGCAGGCAAAGATCAAGCCGATAATCGAGGAGAATTACCAGCAGAAACAGGCCGTGTTTGCCGACAAAACCCTGACCAGAGATCAGCGACGGGCAAAAATGCAGGAACTGCGCGGTCAATTACATGAGAAAATCAAGCCGCTCCTGACTCCGGAACAACTGAAAAAGTTTGATGCACCCAAGGGTCCCAGAGCAAATCAGCCGAAAAACGCAAACTGTCCTCTCATGAAATAGAAAAACCCGTCTACCAGGTTTGTCAGAGCGCCTTCTACGCGCTTCTCTGCAAAAAAAGCCCGTTACGCGGGCTTTTTTTGTACCCAGAATTTACTTGCCCAATCCGTCAAAAGGGTGTATCCATGGGATTTTTTCACTACCAGGAAGGAGCACTCTATGGGAATTCTCTCGAACACGGTCAGCATCTGTCAGTTCAAGGTAGTCGGGGAAATCCCCGACATGGACACCTTCGCATGGGTTTCCGAGCGACTGATGAAAAACGGCTTTGTCGCCATCGACCAGGGAACTGAAGAACTCTCCGTTGGCTGGGTTACACCGGATGACCATCGCAAAACAGACTTCAGTGCCCCGTCAGCTTTCTGGCGAGACAATTACCTTTTCTTCACCCTGCGTCAGGACAAGCGAAGCATTCCGGCTGCCCTGCTGAAGGCCTATCAGAAAGTTGCCGAAGAAGAGTTCCTCTTCGACAATCCCGGCTTTACCCGGGTACCGAAACAGCGGAGAGAGGAAATGAAGGAGTCCGTCCGCATCTCGTTGCTCGCAAGAACACTGCCGGTCCCGTCGACATGTGATGCCGTATGGGATACCCGGAGCAACACTCTCACCATCGCATCGGTCAGTGCAAAAACGGTTGAGCTCTTCGACACCCTGTTCAAAAAAACTTTCGAAGATTTTCGTCTCGTCGCCATCCACCCTTTTGCCAGGGCCACCAATGTCATCCCGCCCGAACTGTCCGAGTCATTGCAAAAGGCAAACAGAGCCGGCTCGGAAGCAGTCCTCGATTTGATCCGCAGCAACCAATGGATCGGAACAGATTTTTTCCTCTGGCTCACCTACCGGACCCTGAACGAATCGGGAGAATACCGGATAGTCAGACCGGGTCCGTCCACCGGGGGAGAACCATTCACGGCATACGTGAACGATCGCCTGGTTCTTTGCGGCTCTGGAGATGACGGTGCCCAGAAAATCACTATCTCGGGTCCACAGGACCGGTTTGGTGAAGTCCGTCTGGCCCTCAGCAACGGCAAGATGATCACCGAAGCGACCCTTTACCTGGAAAAGGGAGAACACATCTGGAAGATGACTCTGAAAGGAGAGATGTTCCAGTTTGCCTCTTTCAAAACCCCGAAGGTGCAGGAAGAACGGGATTCCGGGGTTGACGAGACCAGCGAGAGGGAGGCGCTCTTTTACGAAAAAATGTACGTTATGGAAGTAGGACTTCAGATGTTTGACAGCCTCTTTGCGGCTTTTCTCTCAGCACGCCTGGAACAGGGCTGGGGAGATGAGATGCAGAAAATAGACGCATGGCTCATAGAACAGTGAGAGTGTTGCAGATAACCACAAAAAAGCCCGCCTAGCGGGCTTTTTCATTTCCTCCCTGCACCAGTTCATCCTGCGCAGCAGAATGCGGGTTGACGAACAGCCTAAAATCGGAGAATATCGTATCATTAAAAAGCTGATATCCAATACCTTCCGGAGGGTCCATGTCCACGCAAACGTCACAGATACTTGTTGGCAAGGGTACTACAGAAGAGCTTTTCCTGTCGCCTCGCATGGCGAACCGCCACGGTCTCATTGCCGGGGCAACCGGAACCGGGAAAACAGTGACCCTGCGGGTCCTTGCCGAGCAGTTCAGTGCCATGGGAGTACCCGTCTTCATGGCAGACGTCAAGGGAGACCTCTCCAGCATGGCAAAACCGGGAGGAGACAACCCGAAGGTGGCGGAAAGAGCCCGGGAACTGAACCTGGACAACTTCTCCTACAGCGGATTCCCGGTTGTCTTCTGGGACATCTTCGGCCACCGGGGTCATCCGATCAGGGCTACGGTCTCCGAAATGGGGCCCCTGCTCCTGTCACGCATACTTTCCCTGAACGAAACTCAGAGCAGCATCCTTAGCCTGGTCTTCAAGATCGCCGATGACAGCGGTCTCCTCCTGCTGGACCTGAAAGACCTGCGAGCCATGGTGCGCCACGTTGGCGACAATGCAGCTCAGTTCAAGACCGAGTACGGCAACATTTCCCCTGCCAGCATCGGTGCGATTCAGCGCAACCTTTTGGTGCTCGAGGAACAGGGTGGAGACCTTCTTTTTGGTGAACCGGCGCTGGACATCATGGATTTTCTGCAGACGGACGGGGAAGGTCGGGGTACTGTCAACATTCTCGCCGCCGAGCGGCTCATGCAGTCTCCCAAGGTCTATGCCACTTTTCTGCTCTGGCTCCTCTCTGAGCTCTTCGAACAACTTCCCGAGGTTGGCGACCCGGCGAAACCGAGGATCGTATTCTTCTTCGATGAAGCACACCTTCTTTTCGAAGACCTTTCCCCGGGACTGGAAGAAAAGATCGAACAGGTCGTGCGCCTGATCCGCTCCAAAGGAGTCGGGGTCTTTTTCGTCACCCAGAACCCCCTGGATATCCCTGACGCAGTGCTTGGACAATTAGGCAACCGGGTGCAGCACGCCCTGCGCGCCTTTACCCCTCGTGACCAGAAGGCTGTCCGGGCAGCGGCGCAAACATTCCGGGTCAATCCAAACATCGACACTGAAGCCGTCATCCTTGAACTTGGGGTCGGCGAAGCGCTGGTCTCCCTCTTGGACGACAAAGGAATTCCCGCCATGGTCGACAGGGCCAAGGTAGCGCCACCCCACAGCAGCCTCAGCCTCCTTTCAGAGAGTGAAATATCCCAGATCGTGCGCAATTCGCTCCTCTATGGAACCTATGAAAAAATGGTGGACCGGGAATCGGCCTATGAGAAATTGAAGAAAAAGGCTGAACTGTCGGCAGCGGAATCACCACCACCTTCGCCAGGACACTCATCCGGCAGTAACCGCTCCGGGACTGCCGACCTCCTGGGGGCTTTCGCAAAAAGCGCAGCCCATGCCATCGGCAGCCAGGTTGGCCGCCAGATCATACGAGGGGTCCTGGGATCCATCTTTGGTAGTGGAAGACGACGGTAAAAATCGTATTGCCTCGGTTGCCAGAAAAAGGTAATAACAATGAACAGGAAAAACAGCGACCATCTGCGTTTACTGCCCCTGAACCTTGTGGCCTCCCTCAAGCTCAGGGCAGCCGGTCAAACCGAAAATCCCGACATCCTTCCGGTTTTTCAGCTTATGGCCTGGGGCCTCGCCAATGGAATCCCTCTGACTCACTGCCGGACGGAGCACGAACTGGCCCGACTTTCCAAACTTGAGGATCAGCAGGATGCCATGGATTACCTTGTCAAGGGTGTTCCGGGCGGCCTGCCCGAGTTGCACCGCAACCTCCTGAGGTTCTCTCCGAAGGCTGCAGCCCACCTGCTTCTCGACGTCCTTGACATGCGCCTCAAGGCCGACCCCCGCAATCCCTATCCCGTTGAGCCGACAGGAGCTTGACGGACGGCTGCAAATAGGCGAAGATGATTTCCCTGTTCGGAATTCAACAAAAGGATTTTTGTGTCATTACTTACGCTTCGCACTATCCAGATCGCATTCGGCGGCCCGCCACTCCTTGAAGGGATCAACCTCCAGATTGAGGAAGGAGACCGCCTGTGCCTACTGGGACGAAACGGAACCGGGAAATCTACCCTATTGAAGATTCTTGCCGGCGAACTCCCCCCTGACAGCGGGGAGATCATCCGCCAACAGGGACTGCGAACGGCCGTCGTCACCCAGGAATCCCCCCCGAACCTCACAGGAACGGTCTTTGATGTGGTTGCCGCCGGGATGGGAGACGCAGCGGGACTCCTGGCTGAATATCACCATGTGAGTATCCGCCTTGCCACGGAAAGAAATGATGAACTGTTGAAAACCCTGGAACAGCTGCACAAGTCTCTCGAAGACTCCGGCGGATGGAGCCTGCATCAGGAGGTTGAGCGGGTTCTCGCTCGGCTCGCCCTTGATCCTGTGGCCCAATTCACCGAACTGTCCGGAGGCACAAAGCGCCGCGCCCTCCTGGCCCGAGCTCTGGTATCCAAGCCCGATATCCTCATCCTGGACGAACCGACCAATCACTTGGATATTGACACCATTATCTGGCTGGAAGAATTCCTCCTCAAGGAAGTAAAGACCTTCCTCTTCGTGACCCATGACCGCGCCTTTGCCCGGAGAATGGCAAACCGTGTTGCGGAGCTGGACAAGGGTAGGTTGTTTGTGTTTTCCTGTGGCTACGATACGTTTGTCGAGCGCCGGGAGGCACTCCTGGAAGCGGAAATTGCCAGACAGGCGCTGTTTGACAAGAAACTGGCCCAGGAAGAAGCGTGGATACGTCAAGGAATCAAGGCACGCCGGACCCGTAACGAGGGACGTGTCAGGGCATTGAAAAAGCTGCGGGAGGAACGGAGATCCAGGAGAGAGAGGGTCGGATCGGTCAAGATGCAGCTGCAGGAAGCCGAACGCTCCGGCACTCTGGTGGTGGAAGCGGAGGCAGTTTCCTTCAGTTACAACGGTACCCCTATTATCAACAATCTGTCCACCACCATCATGCGGGGTGATCGGATTGGCATCATCGGCCCCAACGGGGCGGGCAAAACCACCCTTCTCCGACTGCTCTTGGGGGAACTGGAACCCCAATGCGGAGAGATCCGCCTCGGCACCCGCAGGGAGGTGCTCTATTTCGACCAGCTTCGCGAACAGCTGGACCCGGACCAGACCGTGCAGGAAAACGTGGGAGAGGGAAACGACACTGTCCTCATCAACGGCAGGCAGCGCCATATCATCGGCTATCTCCAGGACTTTCTCTTTTCCCCGGAAAGGGCACGAAGCCCTGTCCGGATTCTGTCAGGCGGTGAGAGAAACCGGCTCCTCTTGGCCAAGCTGTTTACCAAGCCCTCCAATGTTCTGGTCATGGACGAACCGACCAATGACCTGGATGCCGAGACCCTGGATCTCCTGGAAGAACTACTGGTGGATTATCCCGGAACCCTTCTCCTGGTGAGCCATGACCGGGAATTCCTCAACAACGTCGTTACCAGCACTCTGGTCCTTGGGGATTCCGGCCAGATAAGCGAATTTGTTGGCGGGTATGATGACTGGCTCCGGCAGTCAAAACCTGCATCCTCCAATGCCGGCCCACCAAGATCACCTTCGCCGCAAAAGGAAAAAACCCGCAGCGAGTCGGATAAACCCCGCAAACTTTCCTTCAAGGAGCAGCGGGAACTGGAATCGCTGCCAGATCGAATAGCTTCCTTGGAAGAAGAAATACGATTGCTCCACGAAAAACTCGCCGACCCGGAATTCTACCGGAACGCCGGAGCAGACGTTGCACAGTTCACGTCACAGCTCCATGCCATTGAACGAGAATTGGAAGAGACATATGCACGGTGGGAAGAGCTGGAAGCACTTTCGGATCAGGGTTGAAAGTTCTGCCAAGGGTGTCCGTGAAATGGCCGTATCGACTGTTTTCAGGAACTGATTTTCACTACCCGGAAAATCCTTACAACACAAACAGGTACCAACTATGAAGATTCTTTTCCTTCGCCCCAACCACTGCGAGGATTCTTTCTGTCAGCTCAACACCAAACCCAGGCGGTTGTCGATGAATTGCCTGGCACTTCGAGGATTTCTGTCCGAAGGAAGATGCCCATGAATAACTCTCCATCACAGCCACACCTGCTGCTGGTGTATCCGTCCACCCATAAACTCGGCTGGGCACGATATTTTCAGCTGCCCTCCCTTTCTCTTAAACAGGTGGCGGCCGCAACCCCGCTCAACTGGAAAGTGACGCTGGCGGACGAACTGCACGACATCGTGCCCGTTGACGGAAACTTCACCCTCGTCGGGATTACAGCAATGACCCACCAGGCAACGCGTGCCTACGAGATTGCCGATGCTTTCCGCAAACGGGGAATTCCGGTGGTACTGGGGGGAATCCATCCGACGGTGCTCCCCGAAGAATCCCTCAACCATGCGGATGCCGTCGTCATAGGCGAAGCCGAGCCTGTCTGGGAGTCGCTCCTTGACGATCTCCTGCAAGGGAATCTACAGCAAATCTATCGGGCCCCGCTTCCCGGCGGGAACCGCCTTACAATCCCTTGGGCACGGCGGGAAATCTTTGACGGCAAAAGGTACCTCACCACCCAAACCCTCCAGGCAAGCCGCGGCTGTCCCTACGACTGCCCCTTCTGTATCGTCACCCCCTACTTCGGTAATAGCTTCCGCTACCGTGACCCTGACGAGATTGAGGCTGAACTTCAGTCCTTCGACAAAAAGCTTACCATTTTTCTTGATGACAATATTCTTGGGGATCCGGAGAGAGCCAAGCCGATTCTCGAACGGATGAAGGGGCGCGGTCTCCGCTGGGGTGGCCAGGCAAACCTCCGTTTCGCCGAGGACCCGGCACTGGTTAGGCTGGTAGCGGATTCCGGTTGCATCGGTATTTTTGTCGGCATTGAATCGGTAACCGGACTGCACGCAAACCATCCAAAAACAGCTAATGGCTCATCCCAGGCTGATCTGATAAAAAGAATACGGGATGCAGGGATTGTCCTGGAGGCTTCCATCATATTCGGATTCGACGACCACGACGAGAGTATCTTCGAAAAGACCCTCCGGTATCTCCAGGAGGCCACCCCCAGCCTCCCCACTTTTCATCTCCTGACTCCGTACCCCGGCACCGCACTCTTTTCGCAATTTGACCAGGAAGGTCGTCTCCTCCACAAGGACTGGAAGCGCTACAATCATTCCGAAGTCGTCTACCGTCCCAAATTAATGACTCCGGAACGACTGTATCAGGGCTGGCTGGAGGCTCGACAGGAAGCCTATTCCTGGTCTTCCATTTTCTCCCGCATTAAGGCAAACCCGCGTAATCTGTTCACGAACCTCGCCTACAATATTCTCCGCAAGGGGCCGAACGACTCATTAGCTAAAGATCGAACTTGACCAGAATGCTTTACGGCCCCACGTTCCTTCACATCCCGCATGATTCCTGAATATTCCTCACGTCTGTTCACGGCAAAAACGCCAAATTCATCCTACAAGCAATATCCAGCCACCTACTTCGCTGATCAGTAGACAATCGACACATTCAGTATAATATTTCCTGAATAGCGCTATTCTTCCGTCATGAAGATTGTCATCCCCGAATGTCATTTATCGGGGATCCATGATTTACAGTCGGTTTGAAAGCTGGATTCCCGATCAGAAATTTCGAGGATGACGGTCGTCAAATATGCAGAAGAGTTAGGGCTAATCAGGTAAAATTTCAACTCTTCCCCCGCGCATCACCCTTTCTGCGGAATCGTGGAAGAATTAGAATTAATACCAGATCCCGATACGAGTCGGAATACTGGAATCTTTAATTTCTCCGATTGGTTTCAAACTGAAGTATTCCCAAAATTGACAAGCATCACGACTGCGCTACAATTCTTACAACATCCTTTAAAAAATCGTGGGTAATAAATCAAGGAGGGAACTATGTCAACCCTTTTAGTGAAGCTTCTAATAATTACTGTATTCATCACAGCTTGCACGACACATAACATTACGACAGCTGATCACATGGCCAATGTCGTTAGCTCCACCCCCCTAAAAGAATATCTGATTCAGCCCGGGGACCAACTAGACATCAAGTTTTTTTATAATCCCGAGTTAAACGATCTGGTAATCGTGCGACCCGACGGTCGTATTTCTCTGCAGTTGGCGTCGGAAGTCCCGGCAGCGGGTCTGACCCCGGCACAGTTGACTGCTGCATTGGAAAAAAGCTATGCGAAGGAGCTTGCCAATCCGGGCATTACCGTTATCGTGCGGTCATTCAGTTCGCAGAGAATCTATGTTGATGGTGAAGTTAACAAACCCGGAATGGTAGCGCTGCTTGGTCCACTGACAGTTCTTCAGTCCATCGCTGAAGCGGGTGGATTAAAAGACACCGCCAAGACAAGCCAGGTGCTTATCATTCGCAAGTCGAAAGACAACAAACCTCAGGCCATAGAAGTGAATCTTGACGATATAAGAAACGCTGCCGACGGAAGCGAGAACTTACTTCTTGCTCCTTATGACGTCGTGTATGTCCCGAAATCTGCTGTTGCCAATATCAACCAATTTATGGATCAGTATATTCGCAGGAATATCCCTATCCCGTTCGGTGTAACGTACGGAATTGGTTATTAAAATCATGGGCAGTATTTTTTCCGTTTCGCTCCGTCTTATTAATTCATTCAACTAAAATTCAAGGAGTGGAGAGGATACATATGGAAAGGACTAGTTCGAGAAAACAGTTGGATCAGAAAGTGAGTTTGAGAGACCTGCTTACCGTCTTTTTCAAACACCGCGCCAAGATACTCACAATATTCTCCATCGTCGTGGCCATGGTGACGATTACCACTTTCCTCGCCTCGCCCGTTTACGAAGCAAAATCTACGTTGCTCGTTAAATATGGCAGAGAGTACATGAACCAATCAGAGGTGGGAACATCTCAGCCAATGATGTCCTTGAACCGTGAAGAAATAATCAACTCTGAGATCCAGATACTTAAGAGTCCGGATCTGGCAAAAAGGGTAATAGAAGCCGTTAGCCTCGGCCAGATGTATCCGGATTTGGTAAAAGATCCCCCCAGAGGCATACGGCCCATGGATGCAGCCATTGCCCGCTTCGAAAAGAATCTGGGCATTGATGACATAAAAAATTCCAGCGTCATTAAGGTTTCCTTCGACCACAAAAATCCACAGATTGCCTCAAAGACAGTAAACCTCCTGGTCGATTATTACAGAGAAAAACACCTGCAGGTCTTCAGCAGTCCTCAATCTTCCTTTCTGGAGGGCCAGGTCGCAGACTTTCGCAAGAAACTGCTGGCATCGGAATCCAATATGCAGTCCTTCAAACAGAAAAACCAGGTTTATTCATTGGACGAACAGAGAACACTGTTACTGCGACAGCGGACCGACCTTGCTACCGAGATGATGAGTGCCCGAAACAGTATTGATGAATTGCAGAAAAGAATGGAGAATCTAAAGGGACAGACAAAAACCCTTACAAACTCCAATGCCCTTTACACACAAACCGAGAGAGACAAAATCATCGTGGAGGCAAAGTCCAGGCTCCTTGCCCTGGAAATCAACCAGCAGGAACTTTTGCGCAAGTATACGGAAAACAACAGACTGGTGGTCGAAAACCGCAAGCAGATTCAGCTTGTCAAAAATTTCCTCGACTGAACAGGAAGCAGATATCAGTAAAAAGGTGCTTACCGGCAATGTCGGTGTTTCAGGAGACTCAGAGAGGATCTGGGGAAAACCGAGGCAGACTTGAGTGCGCAAAAGGCGAAATATGCCACCATAAGAGTGCAACTGGGACAACTCGACAGTCAAATTCAGTCACTTGATCTTCGAGAAAAAGAAATGCAGAACCTGAAGCGTGATCTTGCCACGAATGAGAAAAATTTCCAGGTTTACGACGAAAAGATGGAAGAGGCGAGGATCACTGACGACATGAACAAGCTCAAGCTGGCTAACATCAGTGTCATCCAGCCGGCAACGACTCCTGACGTACCGATCAAGCCTAAAAAGGGTTTGAACATCCTGCTGGGAATAGTATTCGGTACCCTTTCCGGTATCGGCTATGCCTTATTTTCAGAACGTAACTCGCAGGGGCTCGTATCTCCTGAAATTGCTGAAAAACGTCTCAATCTAAAAGTCCTTGCCTACCATCCCCTATAAAGAAGAAAACAATGTACGCAAACTTCTACAATCTTAAGAAAGAGCCTTTCCACATAACACCTGATCCGGACTTCCTCTTTTTGAGCCCCAGCCACAAAGAGGCGCTGGGATCGATTATCTATGGTATCGGGCACAAAAAAGGGTTCGTGCTGATAAGCGGTGAAGTCGGGGTCGGCAAAACCACCATTATTAGATCCTATCTTGAGGATAGTCGACAGAAGCAAGCTGAAGATAATCTATATTTTCAATTCCAATGTATCTTTTCAGGGTCTGCTGAAAACGATATACCGGGAATTGGAGATCATAGACCTTACCGATGACGTCTTCGAGTTGGTGAATCAACTCCACTATGTTTTGATCGAGGAATACAAAAAAGGCATCACCGTCGTACTCATTATCGATGAGGCGCAGAACATGCCCGTGGAAACCCTCGAAAACATCCGGATGCTCTCAAACCTGGAGACCTCCACGGATAAGCTTATTCAGATTGTTTTCAGCGGCCAGCCCGAGTTTGAACAAAAACTCGAGCGAAAGGAATTGCGTCAGCTGAAACAACGGATTGCTGTTAAAGCGACAATTCGTCCCCTTTCTGCAGCAGAAAGCCGTGCATACATCCTTCACAGGCTAAAAAAGGCTTCTGCTGAAAATTCCGCACTATTTACAGATGGGGCTTTGCGGAGAATTATCAAGGAAGCTCATGGCATACCACGGCTTATCAATATACTCTGTGAAAATGCCTTTATCACGGCACTTGGCTACAAACAGGGGCAAATAACATCAGGTGTCGTAAAAGAAGTCATCTCTGACTTTTCCGAAAAAAAAAGAGGACCGCCCCTGAAAACGGCTCTAGCCTCCATGGCACTTGTTCTGGCTATGCTGACTTCGTATTTCTTGTACACCCAAAACAATGATCAGGCAGGAACTGAGGCAAGTAAACGCCCTGCCCCGCTGGCCTTGGCACGCAAAACCGACGATACAACCGTCAAAACTGCCGTAAGCCTACCGAAAGAACCGTCGGCAGAGGGAACCAGCATCCCTGTTGAACCTAGTGGGACATTCCGGAAAACTCCAGAGACTGTTTCCCCTGTTATCAGAGTCGTGAAGGCAGGGGATACCCTATCGCAGCTCGTAGCAGAAGTTTACGGAGTTAGCAATAAGAAACTTCTTACTCTTGTCAAAGAAAGTAATTCCAGCATCAATGACGCCAACAGGATCATGGTTGGAGATCAGATTCTGTTTCCCGCACGAAAAAATGGGAGCCGGAGGGAATATGAGTAAGATATATGAGGCATTGGAAAATGCACAGATAGAATCACGGGAACTGACTTCGGCGAAGAACGAGAAGGCCGAATTGCCTCAAACCACAACTGCTGGAGTTTTGCGCTCAGTCGCCCAGATGGATTTTGAAAATGAGATGATTGCCCTTTACCAGAACATCGAGACGCTTCTTCCCGATCTCGAAAGGAAGGTAATTCTGTTCCTTAGCGCGAAGGAGGGCGAAGGCACCTCGACCATTGTACGTGAATTCGCCAAAATCGCCGCCAGGAAAATGGGCAAAACGGTATTCCTGATGGATTCCAGACGTAATTCCCATCAAAAATGTATTTTCCTTCACATTATTCCCGAGGGTGTCAGGGAAGGAGTTGCGACAGGCAATGATGCATGCCTGGAGGAGATGGATCTTGAGATGTGTCCCATAGACCTGTCTCGCAGCAATGCCCCTTTAAACTTTTATTCCTCGAGCATAGTAGATTTCTGGGATTCATTGAGGCAGAAGTACGACCTGGTTCTGATTGATTCAAGTTCCGCATCCAGTTCCCCCGACGGAATCGAGATTTCGCGCAGGGTGGATGGGGTGGTCCTGGTCGTGGAGGCGGAAAAAACCCGCTGGCAGGTTGTCGAAAATCTGAAAGAAAAGATAGAAAACAGCGGCGGCAACATCCTCGGGATGGTTTTTAACAAGAGGCGTTTCTATATTCCTGAAAGCATTTACCGGAGACTGTAAAAACCTGCTTCGGGTCACGGCATACAAGGGATTGAAAGGTGGGAATCTTATGAAAGTACTCGTGGCAATGAGAACTCTTTTGCTTTCCGACGCCTTGTGCACGGCACTGAACAGTGATGTGCATACTTATCAGGCGCAGACTTGCTATCTCTGTCCGCCGACCGAATCTTTCGAACCGGATGTGATACTCACTGATTACGAATGCTTGCATCACAATAACCTTCAGAGCGGGCCTGAATGCAAGGTTTTGCTGATTGATACCGGATTGCAAGCGGAAGAGATCATTCATTTAATGCGCGCACACAAACTATACGGTGTCTTGTCACTTGACTCTGACCTTCAACAACTAAAAAAAGCCATGGCAGTCATAAACGACGGTCAGATATGGATAGACAATGAAAGAGTGAAGGTACTTCTTCACGGCGAAGACGACACCAGAGCAGGTTCTGCGGTTGAAAAACTCAGTAATAAGGAGAATCAGATTGTCGAGCTGGTCGTCGAGGGATTCAAAAACAGAGAAATTGCATCCAGGCTTTTTCTGAGCGAGCAAACCATAAAATCACATTTAGGTCGTATTTTCAGAAAAATGCAGGTAAGAAATCGCTCTCAATTGGTGTCGATGATATTCAAAAACAGGCCTCCTCTCGAGGATCACATGCATTATCAGCATTTTACGAGTAAATGAATCCTCTTATCCTCCCCCCTCCCATCACCTGTCAGCAACATCAATGAACTAACTGAGCAATTCAATGCAAGTACTGACACTAAATTGGTACTTTAGTGTTAATTGACTATGCATACAATGGTGATATAAGTTCTAGAAAGAGTATTATATCTAAAGTAAATATTTATTTTCTCGTTATAGGAAAAATTGGAGCAGGGCAATAGTTGTAAGGCTTATAATAATTCACAACATTTTGAAACATAGGTACGAATAACTAATGAATACAATAGCACAAATCATTGCGAGCGGCCGCCATGGAACACAATCGTTTTAATACTACGATTTATGGTAACGGAACTCGGCACGAACCGAGCAGAGAAAGTTTCGGCACACGTTACCACTCCAAGAATTTTAACAATGAAGTCTGCAACGAAGAGGTATTCCTTAACATTCTTTATCGCGAACGAAAAAGGACCGAACGATCAGAAAAACCATTTCTTTTGACAATACTTGACGTACAAAAAATAGTGCCTACTAATTCTTACCCGGATATTTTGGATGATATAGTATCGGTACTAATGTCTCTAATAAGAGAAACAGATATATGCGGATGGTATGAAGACGGATCCAAGATAGGAATGATATTCACGGAAATCGATAACAGCATAGATGTGCAGGCAGCGCGGGAGGCAATATTATCAAAAGTTCGCAGTAATCTATCGGAGAACATCCCACCTGATATTTTGGCTAAAATTTCGATTGATTTTCATTTTTACCCAGAAAAATATGACGACTCTTCCGAAAAGCTGCATCTATTCGAAAAAACTTTATACCCAGAAATTGATGACGAGTACCAAAGGAAGATGAAAGGACTTTTCATCAAAAGAGTCATCGATCTCATCGGAAGCAGCCTTGGAATACTGCTGTTTTCGCCGATATTATTTTTCATATCCGTAATGATAATGATTACTTCGAAAGGGCCGGTCCTGTTTCGACAGGAAAGACTCGGTCAATTCGGTAAAAAAATCATCTTCCTGAAATTCAGGTCAATGTACGTTGATTGCGATGACTCAATACACAGGGATTATATAAAACAACTTATTACAGAAAACAAGGCCAGCGAGGGAAAAAGTGATGATAACAAAGGGCCTGTTTACAAAATACGAAACGACCCGAGAATCACGACAATAGGTGCATTTTTGAGGAAGACTAGTCTTGACGAACTGCCTCAGTTACTGAATGTCCTCAAAGGAGAAATGTCCCTCGTGGGGCCAAGACCGGCAATTCCGTACGAGTTTGAAAATTACGATATATGGCACAGGTACAGACTGCTGCAGGTCAAACCAGGAATCACCGGACTCTGGCAGGTTACCGGCAGGAGCTCTACTTCTTTCGATGAGATGGTGCGGCTTGATCTCAAATATATTCATGAATGGTCTCTATGGCTTGACTTCAAGATTCTTCTACTCACGCCATGGGTTGTCATCAAGGGGAAGGGAGCATATTAGCGGTACATGACTTTTCATATTGTTCCCCATGATAAAAATTATTTTCATCTCAATATCGCACTGTTTTGAAGTGCTTAGTTACTGACTGCTTCAAGTGCACCGATGGGGGTGTCAAATGTTACGCATCGGCATTATAGGATATGGTTATTGGGGACCGAACCTTGTGAGGAATTTCGTCGGGATAGACGGAGCCACAGTCACTCTCATATCCGACACGCATGAGGAAGCTCTCAAGCGGGCGCAAGCAGCATACCCAATGATAAGAACCACACCAAACGACCGTGATGTTATCCTCTCGCCTGAGATCGATGCCGTTGCGATTGCCACACCAGTCTCATCGCATTACGCACTTGCCAGAAGAGCTCTGGAAAACGGCAAGCATGTCTTCGTCGAGAAACCTTTTACTACATCGGTCCAGCACGCGGAAGAATTGATTGAACTTGCGTACAAAAAGAATCTCAAGATCATGGTTGACCACACCTTTCTTTTCACCGGAGCTGTCAAAAAGATCAAGCAGCTTATTGATGAAGGGGTGCTGGGGCGGCTGTTTTACTTCGACTCCATCAGGATAAATCTTGGACTTCTTCAGAAGGACGCGAATGTCGTCTGGGACCTTGCGCCCCACGACCTGGCCATCATGGATTACCTTATAGGCTGCAATCCGATCGCGATTGCTGCGACAGGAACAGCCCACATCAACGGATTCGAGGATGTGGCATATGTAACGGTTTTCTACCCGGACAATCTGATTGCGCATCTGAGCATCAACTGGCTCTCTCCTGTCAAAATAAGGATGACCATGATAGGCGGGCAGAAAAAAATGTTGGTGTGGAACGATCTGGAAGCCGACGAGAAATTGAAGATTTATGATCGGGGCGTGGAAATCGAGAGCAAGGAGGAATCCTATCAGGCACGCGTCAATTATCGATCCGGCGATGTCTGGGTGCCGAGACTGGAGCAAGTCGAGGCACTGAAAACGGAGGCTCAATACTTTGTCGACTGTATTCATAACAATCTGACAGCAATTAATGACGGAGAAGCAGGCTTGAGGGTCGTCAGAATGCTTGAGGCAATTATTGAGTCTCTGAAGACAGGTGGATGTGTCATCTGCCTTCATCAGACACGCACACCCCTACGATCCGTGGCGCTGTCCCCGACTGAGCGAGGAGGTTAATAAGGTGGAAAATTATGCATGCATAGCGGAAGACGTCCACTTGGGTCAAAATGTCAAACTCTCCAAATTCATAAACCTGTATGGATGCAGTGTCGGCGATAATACCAAAATCGGCTCTTTCGTAGAAATACAGAAAAATGCCACCGTCGGAAAGAACTGCAAGATTTCCAGCCATACCTTCATCTGTGAGGGAGTGCATATCGAAGACGACGTTTTCATTGGTCACGGTGTCACTTTCATTAATGACACTTTCCCCCGGGCAACGAATCCCGGTGGCAGACTGCAGACGGAAGCAGACTGGCAGGTTGAACAGACCATCATCAGAAAAGGGGCGTCCATCGGATCCGGCGCCACAATACTCAGCAATATCACCATAGGAGAAAACGCCATCGTTGGGGCGGGAAGCGTAGTGACCAGGGATGTGCTCCCTAATACCGTATTTGTCGGAAACCCGGCTAGATTCCTGCGGGAGATCAGAAATACCGACACAGTTATGTGATTGCAGGCCGGCGATATATGGGTGAAATTCATGACAAACTGTGATGTGGCGATAATTGGCGCTGGTCCTTACGGGTTGTCCACGGCGGCCCACTTGCGTACGATTCCGGGTCTTGATGTCCGCGTTTTCGGCGAACCTATGTCATTCTGGGAGCAGCGAATGCCTGCGGGCATGCTATTGCGTTCACCGTGGGACGGTTCGCATCTCTCGGACCCGAAGGGCAACCTTACTCTTAACGCATATCGAAATACTCATGACGGGGCGTTGAAAGCGCCGATTCCGCTGGAGCACTTCATTGCGTACGGTCGATGGTTCCAGTCGCAGGCGGTCCCTGAAGTAGACAGACGTCAGGTAGCACTTGTCGATACGGACCCGAAGGGTTTCCTTCTGACTCTTGAGGATGGATCAACGTTACAAGCCGACCGTGTAGTTGTCGCTACCGGTATCGGCGCCTTTCCCAATGTTCCGCAAGTTTTTCGAAAAATTCCCTCTGAATTGGCTTCCCACTCATCCGACAACCCAAATCTCTCCAGATTTGCAGGAAAGGAAGTAGTTGTGATCGGGGCTGGGCAAAGTGCGCTTGAGAGCGCAGCCCTCCTGCACGAGTCCGGCGTACATGCTGAATTGCTGGTCCGGGGAAAACAGGTCCATTTCCTGGGGCAAAGGCCTTGGCTTCACAAATGGCCCTTCGGGCCGCTCCTGTATGCGGCCCCTGACGTGGGACCTGCTCTGATCAGCCACCTCGTAGCCCATCCTGACATTTTCAGGCGACTGCCACGCAGGTGGCAGGACAAACTGTCAGTCCGCCCGATAAGGCCCGCAGGAGCGGCCTGGCTAAAGTCGCGCCTTGAAACTGTAAAAATACGATACGGACGCTTCGTCGTCGACGTCGCGCCGGAGGGGGATCGTTTAAAGCTGAAGCTGGATGACGGCGGCGAGATGGTGGTTGATCATGCGCTTCTTGCGACCGGATACCGGGTTGATATCGGCAAGCTTCCATTTCTTCAGGCTGATCTTCTCGCCTCCATCAACTGCAGCAACGGATATCCTCGGCTCAGCGAATGTTTCGAGACTTCCATTCCCGGCCTGCATTTCGTCGGAGCGCCCGCGGCGTGGAGTTTCGGACCACTCATGCGCTTCGTCGCGGGGGCCGACTTTACTTCACTGAGCCTTGCAAGGGGCATCGCCGGACAACGGCGAAATTCGGGCCACTGCCACGTAATGCCGGGAAACAATTCGCAGGAGTTACCCGAAAACCACGACGCAGGCGACACATTATGAGTGAAAAAAACATATCCCCGATGGAAAAGCATGTAGATGGAACAGACACCGGCCGGTCAGGTCCACCGGGGGTGCTGCTCACCGGAGCCGACTATCGCGCACTGGGGGTGGCACGCAGCTTGGGGCGGAAGGGTATTCCTGTATGGGTCCTGAAAAAGCCGGACCACCCTCTGGCGGCTTTCTCCCGCTATGTCAGTCGTACCCTGACTTGGTGCTCTTGTGATACCGCCAGCAACCTGGAGTTCCTGCTCGGACTCGCCGCCAAACATAACCTGAAGGGGTGGCTGCTCTTGCCCACCGATGACGAGATGGTCGGATTCATTGCACGCCATTACGAGCCACTCTCCAAGTATTTTTTGCTAACTCTTCCCCCTTGGGAGCAATTGCAATGGGCCTGCGACAAGCGACTGCTGCACCAGTTTGCAAAACGGCTGGAATTGGACCAACCCAGTACGTTCTGCCCTAAGTCGCGCGCCGAAGTGCAATCTCTGGACTGTTCCTTTCCCGTCATCATCAAGCCAGCCGTGCATGATTCATTTAACCCCTGCCTGTATCCCATATACCAGATGTCAAGTATAGACAACCTCGACCCGGAGCAGCAGAATATCTTGAAGCAGCTGACCTTTGACAAGGCATGGCGCGTGGAAGACAGGGACAGCCTGCTGGCCATTTATGACAGGCTCTACGTGTTGATCCCTCCGGAATTAATCATGATCCAGGAAATCGTGCCGGGCGGAGGGGAATCTCAATTTTCCTATGCAGCGCTCTGCCATAAAGGGCGAACGCTGGCAGGATTGACAGCCAGGCGGGTCCGGCAATATCCGATGGATTTCGGCCGCTTCAGCACATTCGTAGAAACCGTCGAAGAACCCCGTGTAGCCATGGCGGCAGACCGACTACTGAAGGCGCTTGACTATACGGGCCTTGTAGAGGTCGAGTTCAAACAGGACTCTCGGGACGGTCGATTCAAGCTGCTGGACGTAAACACCCGGGTGTGGGGTTGGCACACGCTCGGGGCACGGGCAGGCGTCGATTTTTCATATCTGATGTGGCTGCTGCTTCAGGGCAAAGAGATAGACGAGACCCATGGCCTCCCAGGTGTGGGTTGGATGCGCCTGACCGCGGACCTGCCGATGGCGGCGAAAGAGATGATGGGGGGCAAATTATCGCTGCGGGATTATCTGGGCTCTTTCAAGCGGCCGCTGGAGTCAGCCGTCTATGCGTCCGATGACCTGTTGCCCGGTCTGATGGAGCTTCCGCTGCTGTTTTATTTATGCTTCAGTCGACTTCTGGCCCCGGTCATGAGTAGAAGAACGTAGAAAAGTTTAATCGTCGGTTCAATCAGTTCCAAATTATCACCAGACTTAAAAGAGGCGCAACAGTTATGAAAGTACCCTTTCTTGACCTTAGAACGCAATATGACGCCATTCGCGATGAAATCGGGCATGCGATCCAGCGGGTCCTGAACGATTCCGCATTCATTAGTGGGCCGTACGTGGAAAAGTTCGAGAAGGAATTTGCAGGATTTTGCGGATGCCGGTATGCAGTCGGCACGAGCAACGGCACATCAGCATTGTGGATGTCCCTTCTCGGCCTCGGCATCGGGCCGGGAGATGAGGTTATCACCGTCCCCAATACGTTCATAGCCACTGCCGAGGCAATCAGTTTCTCGGGCGCCAAGCCGGTTTTCGTTGATGTGGATGAACAAAGCTACACAATGGATCCTACTCTACTGGAAAGGGCAATCAATCCACGAACGAAAGCCATAATCCCCGTGCATCTTTTCGGACAGCCGGCAGACATGGACCCGATTCTGGATGTGGCGAAGAGACACCGGCTTGCTGTCATTGAAGATGCCTGCCAAGCCCATGGCGCTCTCTACCGAGGCAGACCGGTCGGATCCCTCGGGGTTGCGGCATGCTTCAGCTTTTACCCGGGCAAGAACCTGGGCGCCTACGGGGAAGCCGGAGCGGTAGTAACCAATGACGCCGAACTGGCTGAAAAGATACGGATCCTGCGAGATCACGGACAGTCACGGAAATATTATCACAAGGTAATCGGCTGGAACGGCCGGATGGATGGCTTGCAAGGGGCAGTTCTCTGCGTAAAGCTGGCCCACCTCCCTGCCTGGAATGACGCCCGGAGAAAAAACGCCGGACTCTACACCTGCCTGCTCACTGACAGAGAAGAGATTATCCTGCCGCGTGAAATGGATTACGCGCGGCATGTCTATCACCTCTACGTAATCCGGACACGCTGCAGGGACGACCTGAAGAGTTATCTGGCTGAAAAAGGCATAGTATGCGGCATTCATTATCCCGTGCCCGTTCATCTGCAGGAGGCCTACCGTCATTTCGGCATCCAAAAAGGCACCTTCCCGGTGGCTGAAAAATGCGCTGAAGAGTTTCTTTCTCTACCCATGTATCCTGAATTGACAAGGGAACAGATTGAATGTGTGGCGGCGGTATTACTGGATCAGGGAAGCTTGTCGGAGAAATCACCGTAAGCATGGGCCGGATTGATGGAGCTGGAAGGACACGGAGACGGCGAGATGAGTGTTTTGGTTGCAATAACAAACCCACTTGAAGATGCCGACTGGAACAATCGCCTGGTTTCAGCTCCAGGGCACTCGTTCTTTCATACTTCGAACTGGGCAAGAGTGCTGCACGAATCATATGATTATCAGCCAGTCTACGCGACCACTATCGAGAACGGCGCACTACTGACCCTGATCCCTGTTATGGAGGTAAGGAGTATCCTGACCGGTCGACGTGGAGTATCCCTTCCGTTTACCGACTACTGTGAGCCGATTAGCACCGATAAAAGACATCTCCTGACCACCATGAATTGCCTCCGGGAGTACGGAAAGGGAGCGGACTGGAAATATATCGAATTCAGGGGGGACGGCTATTTCAGCGATGATGTCCCCTGCCTTGGATATTACTATGGTCATAGTCTTTCCATGGCAAAAAATGCCGCACACCTTTCCGCGGATATGCGGGACAGCACCAGGCGGAATATCAAGAAAGCGCAGAAATCAGGAGTCCGGGTCGAAATCACAACGTCGCTGGACGCCATGACCGCATTTTACCGACTGCATTGCATTACAAGGAGAATGCACGGACTGCCTCCCCAGCCGTTTGCCTTTTTCCGGAATATCCATGAATACATAATCACCGAAAATCTGGGGATGCTTGTCCTCGCTTCCTATAAAGGAGAATACATTTCCGGTGCCGTTTTTTTTCATTTCAATAACCAGGCCTTCTATAAATACGGAGCCTCGGACAGGAACTACCAGGAACTCAGGGCCAGCAATCTCGTGATGTGGGAAGCGATAAGCTGGTATTCTGAAAGAAGCTACCAGACCTTTTGCTTCGGCAGGACTGATACCGACGCGGCCGGACTCAGACAATTCAAGAACGGCTGGGGCGCTGAGGAACGTATCATAAAATATTACCGCTATGATCCCGGCAAGGAGCATTTCCTGGGCACATCCGAACCGTCCAGGGAAAGAGGGTACGGAATATTCACCAGAATGCCGCTACCGCTTCTATTGCTGGCAGGCCGGATGATGTACCGACATATGGGGTAATATCTGTTTATGGTTACTTCGATGTGTTGATATTTTGCAATCAGTCAAACCACATTACTATGAAGACAATGATGTGTGTTCATAGGTTGATGACATAGAAGTACAAAGGTATTATTATGAGAAACAATGAAGTCCATAATGTTACATACATGGATGTAAAAATAAGCAATGTTGACTATCATGATATATTGAACACCATAAGAATGGTAGCAAATCATCAGCAACGAGGATATTTCTGTCTTACTGATGTTGGGAATGTTATATCCTGCACCAAGGATGAACTACTGAAGTTGGCAATCAACGAATCTATACTGTCAATAGCAGACGGTATGCCATTAGTCTGGTATGCACGATTGGTTGGATGCAGCAAGATTGAACGAATATCCGGGGTCAATTTGATAAAGAGATTGTTTGCTGAAAAAGACGGAAGCAAGCACTATCTGCTGGGTGACACGGATCAGATTTTGAACGATGTAATTAAAGAAGCCCTGAAAATAAACCCGCAAATAGACATAACCGGTCATAGTCCTCCATTCAGGGACTTCAGCGATGAAGATAACAACCACATGATACATAAAATCAGGGAAACAGGCCCGGATATTATCTGGGTCGCCTTTGGCGGTGGCAAACAAGAAAAATGGATGCGGCAAAATATCAACAAGATCGAAAAAGGTATCATGATCGGCGTCGGATCAGGTTTCAGGTGGTTAACGGGAGAAATAAAGGCTCCACCAGAAATATTTCAAAAAATAGGTCTGCAATGGCTATTCAGGATGGTACAGGGAATTGCAAAAGACCCGAAAAATGGATTCAAGTTTTTTATGGAAAGACAGATAAAAAAGTTCCCGAAATTTATTGTCAATTTTCCTTTTGAAGTAATCAATTCTCGCAAAAAAAACCGTTCGGTCTTAAAACAAAAGTAATTTGGCTGTCGGGAGCACAACACATGAATGAACCGAAGACAACACAAGACGTAGAGACCCAATCGGAAAAGCAGCACAAGGATGACGTTGCGACCTATTTTTCGCAGAAAACGACATTCTGGGAGGCTGTTTATAACGATTGTCCCGACCAAGCCATAGACTTTTACTCATTATTCATGACCAGGAGAAAAAATGCCGTCCTCGAAATGGTTGACAGATATTCCGGAGGTCGCCCCTTAAAGGTACTGGATGTCGGTTGCGGACCGGGTGTGATAATGGAGGAAATCGTTAAGCGCGGTCACCGTATTGCGGCCATGGATTATTCCGAGGAGATGGTAAGGAAAACGGAGGAAAAGGCAAGAAGCTATACACCCGGAACTGCATTTTGCTTCCAGGGGGATATAGAAAGAATTCCCTTAGAAAATGCTGCTGTGGACATCGTGCTCTGCCTCGCGGTATTGCCGTATCTTGAAAGTGACCGCAAGGCCATAGCCGAAATGGCAAGGGTTGTGAAACCCGGTGGGCTCGTGATCGTCATTATCACGAATATGTTCAAGTTTCCTGCGCTGCTGGATCCTTATTATTACCTGTATCGTGTGTGGCAATACCTCTGGTACCACGTTTGCGGAAAAAAGGCGAAGAGCGCCGAAGACCAATCCGCCGACAATTTCTTGTTAAACAAGACTTTCAAAATACGCCTCTATCTATACGGGCAGTTGGATTCACTGTTCGATGAATACAATCTTCAAAAAATCCGCGTAGATGGCGTGGGATACGGACCCCTCACGTTCTGGCAAAAGGAAATTCTGCCGAAGCGGATATCTCTCTATTTAACTGATGTTCTTGAGAAGATCTCTACAAAAAAAGGCTTCACCTGGATTAAAGCTCTAGCGGGACAGTGGGTATTGTGTTTCGAGAAAAAATAGTTTTATTTATCTGCTATGGCGATGAACGCTTTGCCGAGTGTGTCGCTGAAAGATCTTTTTCCCCCAGGATATCAGCAGGCAGAGTGAGAAGCACGCCCCTCTGACAAGTCGCAAGGAAGTTCGAAAAATGCAGTCGGTTCCTTGCCGACGGGAAGGATGCACCATGATACCAGCAGTAGTACTTTCCAGTCACACCATAGGACTCGCCGTAATCCGGGCACTTGGCATCATGGGCATTCCGGTACACGTGATTTACTACGACAGAAACGATATGGGGTTCGTTTCAAGATATGCGACTAAAAGTATCCATGCACCCCATCCCGAAAAAGAGGAGGAGGATTTTCTCCGTCTTCTGACCGACTATTCCTCGAAAATAGGGAAAAGCATTCTGTTCCCGGCCGATGATGCGACATTAAAAACAGTGTCCAGACACAGAAGCCTTTTGGAGAAATTTTACATAGTTGCCTGTCCAGAATGGGAGGTTACCGAACGATTTATCGACAAAAAGCATACCTACGCCCTTGCGGAAAAAATCGGTTTGCCTTGCCCCAAAACATTGCTCCCCAAATCAGTGGCAGAATTGGAAACTTTCGTCAAGGATGTCGGCTTTCCCTGCTTGATAAAGCCGAGCGAAAGCCACAGTTACTTCGATATTTTCAGAAAAAAGATGGTCAAGGCCGTGAATATGGAACAGTTGATTGCAGCTTATCAACAGGCGACTGAAGTAGGCTCTGAAGTAATGTTACAGGAATACATACCCGGCGACGATACCATGGGGGTGAATTATAACTCCTATTTCTGGGAGGGGAAGGCACTCGTTGAATTCACCGCCGAAAAAGTGAGACTTGCACCACCGGCAATGGGGGTTCCTCGTGTCGTTATGAGCAAGGAAATCCGGGAAATCATCGAACCGGGCCGCAGGATACTCGAGGGGCTTGGGTATCACGGATATTCCTGTACCGAATTCAAGAAAGATATCAGGGATGGTGTTTACAAGCTGATGGAAGTAAACGGCCGCCACAACCGTTCCGGTCTCCTGTCTGTGCATTGTGGAATCAATTTCCCCTGGATTGAATACCAACATCTGGTTTATGGGGAACTGCCGACAGCAACAAGTTTCCGTAAGGGTGTATACTGGATTGACGAGGTAAGCGACGTTATAAATAGTTTGAGATATTATAGAAATGAGCATTACACAAGAAAGGAATACCTGGAGCCGTATTCCAGAGACCATATCTTTGCCGTTTTCGATGTTAAAGACCTCAAGCCGATTCTCAAGAGGTTCGGCGACCTGGTTCGTATGGCTTTCCGGAAAATTCTGGCGATATTCAGGTGAATAACCTACAAGGCGGCTGATCATGAGAAAAGATGCGATAGAACTGGAAGAAAAGCGTTTGCATGAGGTACATGCCATTGAAGACTATGGGATGATTCACGAGAGACACAGGATATTTCCCAAAGTTTTTGAGAACAAACGCATTGAGAGAGCGCTCGACATAGCTGCCGGAGTCGGGGTAGTAGGCAGAAACATCGCGGAAGGTTGCGATGTGGAGCTCTTGTGTAACGATATATGCCCTAAATGCCTGCAAATCTTGGAGAATAATGGGCTTAAGACCGTATCGTTCGACATCGATACCGATGACACGGCCTTTCCTTTCACCGACGGGTACTTTGATGCAGTTATAGCGCTCGCCACCATCGAACATGTGATTCACATTGATCATTTTGTCAGGGAAATCCGACGGATATTGAGAAACGACGGATATCTGTTTATTTCTGCACCCAATTATTCCGGGCTCCCCTATCTGTTACCTTTTCTGCTGACGGGCAAGACATTTCACGATCCGATGACGGAAGGTTCAAGATACGAATTCTACGGCCATGTAAGGTATTTCACGTATACTACCATGCTGGAATTCATCAGTTCATTCGGATTCGACCCGGAGACGGTATATGTTCCCTTGCCCGAAAACAGCACACACTATCAGGCTTTTCGGAACAGGTCTCCAATCAAGGCTGCACTCGTTCGTTCCCTGATGAAATTGGCATACCGAATGTCACCACGCTGGGCCTCAGAACCGGTGCTCTGCTTTCAAAAGGCATCACACTGTGAAAATTTCACGCTGAAGAAAGTAATTTTATAATCAGACCCTGCTGTTCTCGGAAGACAAAGAACGAATTGCCGCTGGGATCAAATGTCTGACCGTCAAGAAGATCGGGAAAGCCACCAAATTCGGCGTTTCAGCTACTAAGCGCACAGCTGTGGAGGCCCCGCTTCAATGGGTCAGGATTTTACCAAGGACGACAAGTTAACAATGAATCAGAAGGTGAGTTCATGAGAAAGCTGAATACGGGATATCAGAAAATTGAAAACGTTCATTTTCTGGGAGTGAAAATTGACAATGTTGGTTTTAAAGATGTCCATGAATTGATCAAAGACAAGATAATGAAAGGACAAAAAGGCTATATCTGCATGAATGATGTAGTAAACGTGATAGGAGCTAGCAAAGATAAACATTTTTCAGGAGCCATCAATTCATCTTTTTTATCCTTAGCCGATGGCACGCCATTGGCTTGGTATGCGAGGCTTGTTGGGTGCAAGGAAATTGAAAGGATATCCGGCATGGACATGATGGCCAGGATGTTTGCCGCAAATGACGGCTACAGGCATTTCCTTCTCGGGGACACGGAAGAAAGAATCGGCAAGGTAATTGAAAAGGCCCGGGAAATTAACGGCACTATACAAATCAGCGGGCATAGTCCTCCTTTTAAGGAATTCGACCAGGAAGACAACCGTAGGATACTGGAAATACTGAACAGGGAAGCCCCAGATATCATATGGGTAAGTTTCGGTGGTGAAAAACAGGAAAAGTGGATGTTCGATAATATAAACAAACTTGACAGGGGAGTCATGATAGGCGTCGGTGCTGCATTCAAATTCCTGATCGGCGAACTTTTTACACCGCCGCGCATACTGCAGAAGATGGGTCTACAGTGGGTGTATCGGTGTGCACATGCCCACTGGAACACCCCAAAGAAATATCGTAAAAGTGCAACGGAAAAGTTTTTAAAGAGAAAAGCAATATTTGTATACCATTTCCCGAGTGAGTTGATGCGGGCGCGCAGGATGAGGAAGAAGGGGAATCAGGAGATTGGTAATCCGACAGTACTTTGATAGGCACCAAAGTATCTCGGTTTCAAAGGTGAAGAATGTTTTTGGCAAGATATGCCAAGTATGAGACGGTCAGGCCCAAGCCTTGATTTGCGACTTTATGCTGGAAGGGGTTGCGGAATTCAGGCGTTCGTAAAGGAATGGGACATCAAGTATGCTGAAAACTAGTGATCATAATCACAGATTGAAAATGTACTATCGCATAAAACCTTTTATTCCAAGGGCATTGCAACTTTTTGTAAGAAGATGGGTAGCCCAGGTACAAAGGAAAAATTATGGGGGAATCTGGCCCATCGACAGGGAATCCGGCAGAGCACCCGACGACTGGTCAGGATGGCCGGAAAACAAGAAATTTGCCCTGGTCCTCACTCATGATGTGGAAACAGCGGTTGGGCAGGAGAAATGTCGCCAATTGATGGAACTTGAAGCGGATAAGGGGTTCCGGTCATCTTTCAATTTTGTTCCAGGGGATTACCATGTTATTCCTGACCTGCGCAAAATGTTGAGCGACAATGGTTTCGAAGTGGGGGTGCATGGTTGGACCCATGACGGTTCCCTTTATAAATCAAGGAAGATTTTCCTGAATCAGGCCAGCAAAATTAATGAGTGTTTAAAAGAATGGGGAGCCGTTGGCTTTCGTTCTCCATCAATGCACCACAACCTGGACTGGCTTCGTGACTTGGACATTGAATACGATTTGTCAACTTTTGATACAGACCCTTTCGAGCCCCAATCCGATGGCATTGGATCAATTTTCCCATTCAGGATTGCAGGGAGAGATGACCGAAAAGGCTACATTGAAATGCCGTATACACTCCCCCAGGATTTTGCCCTTTTTATCATTTTAGGAGAAAAGAACATCGATATATGGAAAAATAAATTGGATTGGATTTTCCGGAAAGGAGGAATGGCACTCATAAACACACATCCCGACTACATGTGCTTTAACAATGGAACACCAGGTAAAGAGGAATATCCTTCGAGGCTCTACGAGGAATTTCTTGAATATGCCAAATCAAAGTATGCAGGACATTTCTGGCAAGCGCTTCCAAAGGAAGTGGCCAGTTTTTGGGAAAGCAGGCACTTGAGCGCGGGACAAGGGAAACAATCTACACACCCCCCACCCTATCCGTACTCGAAAGAGAATTCGATGCGAAGCCCATTACCTGAACATGAAGAAAAAATCTAGGAAGTTTCTATCCGGAAAACCCGGATGGAAACTTGCGGTTTTCAATTTGGAAACGAAGATTTTTTTGTTCTGACAAGGAAATCAAGGGATTGTGCGGAGACGTACTTCTGTACGTCGCACAAACAAAACCGATGATTGACACAGTCAGGGCGAAAAAAGACCGTTTCCGGATGAAAACTAGGAAAGAATTTACGTCACAATTCATAGTGCCCACTTTTACATCGTTTTGGAATTCTTAATTTGGATTCCATCCATATTCATATGAAAGGCAATAATTATGGGTAATATTGTGATTAAACTAAAAAATAATTTGTTTGTTTGGCAAACAATCACTTGGATAAGTATTGGCATTATGCTTGGTTTAGTCGCTGTGTTTATGCCACTAGAAATTACCCTGTCAGCAATTGTAGGGATACTTTTGCTAAAATACATAACAAATCACCCTGTAATAGGCGTGCTTATCATCGTCGTCCTGACTTCGAGCATCGTTTTTGAAGATAGTATGCCCTTAATTCCTATTGGTGTCGGTAGTCTCCATATCTCCGACATTTTGCTCCTGTTCATGCTGGGCACTCTTGGATACAGATATTTTACTAAGGAAAATTTCACCTTCACCAAAAGCCCTCTGAACATTCCTCTTTTGCTTTTTGTCGCGGTCTCTCTGGTCTCTGCAGCTGTCTCGGTTGCACATTACGGCACAGATTTTAATGATGTCGCTCGCCAGTTCCGATTCATCAGTTACTATTTACTCTTCTTCCTGATAACAAACCTCATAACGGAAAAGACCCAGATCAGGTTCCTGATAAAAGGCCTGTTCGTCATAGCCGCAGTTGTAGCCGCTGCCATGGTGGTGCAGGCAATTATCGGCGAATCAATCCAGTTGATGCCGGGGAGAATAGAAAGCGCCGCCACTTTCGGCAGTCAATTTGAAACACTCCGCATTTTACCCCCCGGACAAACGCTGGTATTCGTGACCTTTCTCACGGCAATTTGCACACTTGTTTTTGTCCAGGACAAACCAGTACTCTTTTCTGGTGCTTTCTATCTGATACCTCTTCTTGGTATGGGCATCATCCTTACCTACAACCGGAGCTACTGGGTCGCGGCAATTCTCGGGGTAATGATCCTGCTGCTAATTACGGCAACGGAAAGCAAGATACGCTTGGTGGCCCTGCTGATGGTGGTCCTTATCTTCAGCGGTTCAGTCCTAGCCATGTTCGGCGGAACCGAAGGGAAGCTCGGTGCGACGGTCGATGCGGTTTCGACACGCTTTAGCTCACTTTTTGCCGGTGCCAGGTTGCAACAGAGCGGTCCTGTGGAAGACAGGTGGATCGAGAATGGATATGCAGTCGACCAGATCCGAAGACATCCGCTCTTAGGGATCGGTCTGGGCAATGTATACAGACCCCAAATATACGGGCAGGACGATAAGCTGACGTACTATGTGCATAATGCCTACTTATTTCTGCTGACTGATATGGGAATCATCGGCTTCCTGTTTTATTTCTGGTTTTATATCCTATTTCTCATTAGGGCAGCCAAAAGCTGGAAGGGGATTTCGGACAATTTCCTAAAATCGGCCGTTGTCGGTTTTATGATCAGCGGCATAGCGATACTTCTCATGGCGCTTGTTATTCCGGTATTTATGGAATGGTTTTCGATAGTGGTAATTGCCTGCATGATTGGATTGACAGAGGCACTAATCAGAATCAGTGAAATGGAGGCAGAGAACATTCATGCAGCCCAATGATTTTGTGGAACGCAGAGTATACAGCTTTTCCTTCTCATTGAGAGCGCCTATGAACAGCAAATTCGGCATTAGATAATCACTGTCAGCCTAAACCCGGAAGGCGCTACTCACATTGATTGAAGGAGAGTCGTTTGACAAATGGCAGAGAATCATTGAGCACTTCATACGAACGCCTGACCTTTAGAAGCATCGGATATAATTCTGTCGCCAAGATACTCATGTATGTTTTCTCGGCGATTGCAAGCATAATTTTAGGCAGATGTCTGCTTGCAAGTGACTATGGCATAGTAAGCTTCGCTTTCATATTTATCAATTTTATGGGAAATTTCGCTGATTTCGGCATCGGCAGCGCCCTGATACAAAGGAAGGAACTGGACGAATCGGCATTATATACAGCTTTTACTCTCAAATGTATCATGGGGGGCGTAGCCCTTGTCGTGACCTTTATGTTGTCCGTTCTGGCGCCGCTTTTCTTCGACAATCCGCAGATCGTTGTCATTATACGGCTTCTATCTCTCTATTTTCTGATCACCATTATTTCCTTCCTTCCGATCTCACTGCTGACGAAGGAAATGGACTTCAAGAAGATTTCCATTGCAGAAATTTCCCTGTCGCTCGTTAATTCACTGTTGGCTATCATCCTCGCATTGAACGGCTACGGGTATTGGAGCATAGTCGTGGCATTCCTGTGCGCAAATGTTGTTTCCGCGATCATGCTGTATCTCTTCAGACCGGTAACGTTCAGGTTTCGCCTCGACAGGAAAGAATTGCGGGAGTTCATCAATTTTGGTGGATACCTGTTTCTTTCCGGATTGCTGGTATTTTTCATTTTTAATCTGGATAATTTCATCATCGGCTCTGTTAACGGATCCAAAGATCTGGGTTATTACGCAATCGCCTATAATTGGGGTTCCATGATCTGTGTAATACTGTACATGGTAGTATTACGGGTAGTTTTTCCTTTGATGGTAAAACTTCAGGGTGAAGACCAGCAAATCAGGAATGCATACCTGAAAACAGTTGAATACACCGGCTATCTGGTGGTGTTGGTGAACATACTTCTTTTCGCTGTTTCCAAGGAGTTTCTCGTGTGCATTCTCGGAAACAACAGCGACAAGTGGCTGCCGGCCCTCACCTCGTTGCGCATCCTCTGCTTCTACGGCATCCTGCGTGGATTGCTCGAGCCGATAGGGCAGGTAATCATCGCAAACGGAGACACGAAAATTCTGTTTAAGGCAAACATTGTGGCAACCATCTTCGAGGCAGTCGCCGTCTACCCCGCCCTTAAGTATTACGGCATAGAGGGAGTTGCCGCTACCGTTACTTTTGCCTACCTGTTGCAATATCTGGTTTACTATTTTTATCTGAAAAACCGAATGCAAGTCGGGATACTCAACATTGCCAAGGCTGTCTGGCCTTCATTCTGCGCTGCCCTGCCGATGGTCTTCCTGTACCCTTTTATTGCAGGGTACCATGAAGGAAGTGTCGTGTTTTTTCTTGCTAAAGCGTCGGTCATGGCTATCCTCTATATCGCAACTCTCGGCATCATAACACGATGGGAAATTTTCAAACTTGTGGGGGGCCTGCTTGTAAGCGGCAAGCGAGGGTGAGATGCGGATTACCCAATAGTGACGACCTGATGTGCGACACCATGAAAGTTCTCATGAACAAGTCAGTCAGCATTATCATCCTTAACTGGAACAACCATAAGGACACAATTGAGTGCGTCGAGTCCTGCCTCAAACTCGACTACTCGCCTTACGAAATTGTCATTGTTGACAACGCATCGAAGGACAATTCGGAAAGCATCCTCAGGAAGGCCTTTCCCTGCCTGAAGCTGATACAGACAGGCGCCAACCTCGGCTATGCCGGCGGGAATAATGCCGGAATTCGGTATGCGCTTGAAAATAACTCAGAGTATATATGGCTCGTGAACAATGATGCCGTTGTAGACCCCCAGGCGCTGAGCGTACTCGTAGCGTTTGCTGAAGCGAATCCCTCAATCGGGATGGTCGGTTCGAAAATACTTTCCTACTCCGACCCCTCCCTGCTTCTATCTGCCGGCGGCAAGGTGAACATGAGAACAGGGATTACCGAACACCTCGGATTCGGCTGCTACGGACACGGGACAATTCGATCAACCCATGGATACCGAGTATCTAACCGGCTGCAGCTTACTGGTGAAGCGTAGGGTCATCGAAGACATCGGGCTCATGAACGAAGCCTATTTTCTCTATTTCGAAGAAACTGAATGGTGCATAAAAGCAAATAAAAAGGGATACAGGCTTAGATATGCTCCTGATTCCGTTGTGTATCACAAGGAGTCGGTTTCGGTCCGAAAGATCAAAGGTGCAATGTACTACTATCTGACCCGTAACCGCCTCTTCTTTATTCAGCGAAACGGATCAAGGGTACAGTGGGGCAGGCGATTCGCAGATGATTTCCATGATCTCCTCAGATGTCTCTCGCGAAAAGAACTTCTTGCGGCCCGCTGCATACTGAAGGCTTACTGGCATTGGATTGGCGGTCACATGGGACCGTTAGATGCTCTCACAAAAAGCAGCCCGCATCCCCATTGATTCAGAGGGTGTTACAAGTGAAAATCCTATTTCTTTCCAAACATATACCCTTTCGAGCAGACTCAGGAGTCACCGTCAAAATGAGGAACCTTCTCACCTGCCTGAGCGGTGAATTCAATGTCGCGTGTGCGTTTGTCGTGGATGAACGGGAAGGCAACAGATCGGACTTGGACGCATGCAAGCTGGATGTAACCAACTACCTCATCGAGTCGAAAAGGGAATCCTCAAGTCTCAAACGATACCTTCTTCACCTTCTCGAATTGTTTGTCATTTCCAAAAAGATAAGGACCGCTCTGTCGGAGATCATGGCAAAGGAAAAACCCGATCTGGTCTGGCTCGAATTCGGCTATATCGGCAACTACATCCCTTTCATGAAAAAATTTGGCGTTCCGGTCATTTATGGCTCCCACAATAGCCAGTTCAAACTCGATTTCGGCATTTGGAAGGCTAACTGCAACATCCAGTACCGAGTGAGCATGGCCCCGTTCGTGTTTCTCTATTTCATTCACGAAAGGCTGTATTTCAGGCTGGCGGATCTCGTGCTCTGCATTAGCACTCAGGATATTCCATACTACGAAAGGTTCATCCCCCCCACTAAACTGCGGCTCCTTCCATTCCTTTTTGATTGCAGGGGTCTGGCAGCCATCACCCCCCTGGCGACCGACCACCCGTATGTCTGCCTTGTCGGTTCGTTACGGGCATATCAGAACTTTTCAGCAGCAATGTTCGCAATCGAAGAGGTCTTCCCCATACTGTTCGAGAAAAACAACCGGCTGCATCTCTATGTGATTGGGGAACTCCCTGATGAGGGGTCTCAGGAGTATCGGCTCCTATCCCGGAGCATCGCCAAAACCGGACAAGTCATTCTGACCGGAAGGGTGGAATCGGTCATACCATTTGTAAAGGGGGCCACAGCTCACCTGGTTCCCCTTTCCATCGGCAGTGGCGTCAGGACAAAGATCATCGAAAGCGTGGTTTGCGGGACACCCGTGGTAAGTACTTCCATTGGTGCGGAAGGGCTCCCTTTCGTCGACGGAGAGAGCATCTTCATTGCCGATACCGCCGACGGTCTGGCTGAAAAAGTTCTGATGCTCGTCAACGACGACAAACTCAGAAGCGAGATGTCTGAAAAGGCCTTTGCGAAGTATCGTGAAGAATTATCATGCGAAGTCGGCGTAAAGATGATCAAGAATTATATTCGAGATCTGAACCTTGATATAGAATGATTTTCGGGTGACCATGAAACAGATGTCAAATGCAATGGATGGAAGTCCCCGGGAGGACGGATTGAAAATCGTTATCTTCGCCTGTGTCGATTTCCCCGTAGGGCCTGCTACAACATCCAGAGTGAGACTGCTGTCGAAGGTTCTGCAAGGAGCAGGACATGATGTTTCGCTGGCCATTTTCAATGCTAACACGAAGACTCCGATACCGGAAAACAGGTCTAGCCATGGTATCCATTCCGCAGTGGAGTATACTTATCTGAGCGGTAATACGGTCAGGCCAACACGCTTTTTCAATGCAGTAGCGGATTCCCTGATGGGCACAGTTCAATCATTTTCCTATCTAAGGAAAAAGAGGAAGTCGGGTGCCGTTGATGTGGCGCTGTTTTATACCCCCGATATCTACAGAAGTCTCCCGTGCCTTCTTCAGTCAAGGCTGTACGGAATTCCCATTCTGCTCGAATTGTGTGAAATCTTCTCGTCCGACACGAGGAAGAAAGGGGTTAAGCCCTCGATCCAGCGAATAGGAGCACGCCTTTCTAACAGGATTCTACCCGCCATGAGCTCGGGAGTGCTTGCGATTTCGACAAAAATAGTCGAACACTTGAAACAAGGGGGACTCGGCGACGAGAAAATCATGCACCTACCGATTCTCGTGGATTGCAGCCAATTCATTCGACCTTCAAGCTCGCCGGTCCAGTCACTGTTGGAGAAAGGCTATTTTCTAAACTCCGGCGCATTGGATAACAAGGAAGGCCTGGAATTCATCCTCGAGGCTTTTGCCTCGGTTTCCAGGAAGCACAACCAGTTGTTTTTGGCCCTGACCGGTGCTCCCGAAGCAAACAGGAAGACGTACATCCTTGATATCGCAAAGCGACTGGGGGTTGACCGGAAGCTTATCTTTACCGGGTTTTTACCCATCGACCAACTCACATGGGCCTATCAGAATGCGCTTGCACTGATTTGCTGCCGTGCAGACACGGAGTTTGCGAACTTCGGCTTCCCGACGAAACTTGCCGAATACCTTTCATCCGGGAGACCGGTCATCACCAATGAAGTCGGCGATACCGAATTGTATCTGAGAGACGGGGAAACCGCTTTTTTTGCCCGCTCCGGAGACATTCGGAGTATCTCGTTGGCGATGGATAAAGTAATTGATTCGCCCAGGCTGGCCGAGGAGATCGGATTGAAAGGTCGGAAAGTCGCGCAGAAAAATTTCGATTATTCAAATTTCATTGTACCTCTTGATGAATTCCTGCGTAACGTGTGCAGAAACCAGACTCATGGAAGAACTCCACAGGAATAATAATAGGGGGAAGCAGCAAGAAAGGCACCGAACATGAAACAGCTGTCAATCCTGCACCTCATCAATAATTTCGGGGACGCCAGCATCACGCGGATTGTCCGCGACTTGATACAACATCTCGGTCAACAGGATTTTACCTGGCATGTGGGGGGATTGAGCGGGGCGGGCGACATGCAGGGTGAATTCAAGCGCCTTGGAGCCACGGTGGTCGACTTTGCCGGTGCCGACGCAACTCGCGCAAAGATAAGGCATCGTATCAGGGATTATGTCGAGGAAAACCGGATCCAAATTGTTCACACGCATACCCCGCGTTGCGTGCTGATGCTCCGGATGGCTCTCGGTCGCAGGCATCAGCAGCTGCACGTAGCGACAAAACATATTCTCAACGCCCCCGGCGATCGCCGTTGGGGAATGCTCTACTCCCTGATAGACAGGCTTCTCCTCTATTCGCCCGACCACCTGGTTGCGGTAAGCGACAAGGTATACCGTGGAATCATGGCATGTCCGGGACTGGATCGCACGGGAGTCTCCATGATCAGGAATGCCGTAGATTCTGAGCCGTACCATGTCCCGGATCAGCGCAACCCCTGCCGGGCTGAATTCGGCCTGACACCTGATCAGCTGCTCATAGGCACTTCGGGACGACTTGAAAAAGTGAAGAGATATGACCTGCTTCTCCTTGGATTTTCCATGACCCTAACCAAATTCCCCCAGTCACGGCTGATGATAGTTGGCGATGGAACGCTGAGGCACGAACTGGAGAAACTGGCCGAGACTCTGGGAATAGGAGATGCGGTGATCTGGACCGGGTTCCGCAAGGACATCCCCCGCCTTCTGGCGGCAATGGACATCTATTGTATGCCTTCTGCCAACGAAGGATTGTCACTCAGCATCCTGGAAGCCATGGCAGCGGGAAAACCGGTCATTATCACCGATGTGGGCGGCGCCAGGGAGCTGGTAGAAGACGGGAAAACGGGGCTTCTGATTCCGCCCGGATCGGCTGAGGCAATTGCTGAATCTCTAATGGATTTGCTGGGAAACCCTGAAAAGATGTCCGCCATCGCCCAGGCAGGAAGGGACTACGTTGTGAAAGAGTTCGGAAAAAATCAAATGATGGAATCCTATGGAAGACTTTACAGAACCCTTGCGGCACGCCTCCCATGAACAAATAAAAAAGCCTCCCTCTCGACCGTGCGGCCGAAAAGGAGGCTTTTTTTGCCCGAAGCGTTTAAGGCTTGTCCCGAAATTCACCCCGAAATACTGCTACATCCTGACAGAGAGGATCAGTTCAGTACCCGCAGGTTCTGCGGCGGGGTCAAGGCAACTTGCGCCCCTGAAACCTCATACGCCCCGATATCGTACGTAACCCCCGACGGCCTGGCAACACCCTCCAGATCGGTGGGAACAACCGAAAGTGTCGCGCCTGCGTCCTTAGCCGGGCTCGTGCTGCTCAGATGGAAATCTCCGCCAGCAGGGTTCACAAACTGTGGGTTTGCAAACAGTGAATTTGATTCCTGACCGGTGGCAGCCTTGTATTCGGCTAACGTGTAGCTGCTGCCAATGTCCTTGAAGTAGTGGGTCTTGGTCTTTGTAGAATGATAGTAGAGATTGTTATTCATCACCAGGCCCAGTAACTGGAGAGACGGACCTTCCACCCAGACAGCATAGGCGTCGCATTCCGAGAAGATGTTGTTCCTGATATCGGTATTGATGCAGGGGAAGCCGCCGTAGCTGCAAAGGGCTAAACCTGCGAAATATCCTTTGGTAGTATAATTTCTGTAGATGGTGTTGTTATAGATCTTGACTCCGGGGCAACCGTTCAGGATGATTCCGGCCTCGGCAGTGTTGTAAATTAGGTTGTTTCTGACAATCGAATTACTGTTGGTGGCACGGTATTCACCATCCGAAGTATAATCGGGGCCGTAACCATAGTTGATATAATTGATGCCCCACTTGCTGGAATCATGGATCACGTTATTTTCAGTTATGCTGTTGAAGGCATTTTCCATTTCGATGCCACGCCCGCCTACATTGTAGATTAAATTGCCGCGCACGACAGAATTGTACACAGGGTGTCCGGCACCATCACAGTCAATTCCCATGTTTCCCGTATCATGGATTACATTGTTTTCGAAGGTCACACTGTCGGTGTACTGCATGGACCAGAGACCGCGGTTGGTATATGCGTACACTTTGTTATTCCTGTAGATGTTGTGATGGCTGGCAGCAAAAGACTCGAACATACCGTCAGACCATTGAGAGCGGCCGTTTAATTCGCAGTTTTCCATGGTGTTGTAGTGCCCGTAGAAATGAACCGACCCCTCGATGTAGCAGTTGCTCAGGATAAAACCGTTATTCCCGCCATTGGGGTCAGTATTTCCGTCCCATATCCCGTCTTCGAAATCCAGCGAAAACGTTTTGCCGTTGGAATATGTCACTTTGTTGGAGATAAAACGGAATCCGTCGATCGTGTAATAATGCCTTCTCCCACCGGTTCGGATCGCCTGGATGTTTCCGGAATTGACGGTCACGGTCTCGCTGTTGTAGGTCTTGAGCGTTATCCGTGCCGAACTGGTACCGCTCTGTTTCAATACCAGACCCTCGTTGTAGGTCCCCCCCCGCACGAAACAGGTGTCTCCCGGCTGCAATACATCTATGCCCTTCTGGATGGTCTTGAAAGGAGCACTCAAGGTCCCGGTATTGCTGTCAGAACCGCTCGTAGCAACGTAATAGCTGGCCGCGAATGCCGCTGTCGATAGGCACGGTACGACAAATGCGGCAACCAACAGAATTCTGAAAAATCGTGACATTTTTTTGTTTAGCATCATCTTTCTCCTCTTTTGTCACAGGGTTGCCAGGCAACCCTACAACCTTGATTCTTGACCTTCACCAAAGAAAGATCAAGGATATTTCTTGAATGTTAGAGAGCTGTTTCTCTTTTATTTTCTTGAGAAAAAGGCCTTGATGGTATGGTTGGCCGCGACATTGGAAAAGGTGTAAGAACTTATCGCGCCCATTGATACACCGTCGACCTGCACGTTTGAAACATGGTAGCGGTTTCTCGGCACCATGGTGTATGACTTGTTCGCCCCTCCGCTGATCGTAACTGTCCCTGCAGGAGAAATACTGCCTCCCGATGCCGAGGATGCGGTTATGGTGTAACTGCTGCGGTGGTCGTAAATGTTGCGCTAATGGTGTGGTTGCTAGTGACATTGCTGAAAGTGTAAGAGCTTACTGCGCCGACCGATGTGCCATCCACCTTCACATCGGCTACCTGATAGCCGCTGTTCGGGGTTATGGAGAATGACTTGCTCGCCCCTCCGCTGATGGTAACTGACCCTGCAGGAGAAAGGCTTCCTCCTGATGCCGCGGATGCCGTTATGGTGTAACTGCCCGTGGTGGTCGTAAATGTTGCGCTAATGGTGTGGTTGCTAGTGACATTGCTGAAAGTGTAAGAGCTTACTGCGCCGACCGATGTGCCATCCACCTTCACATCGGCTACCTGATAGCCGCTGTTCGGGGTTATGGTAAAGGTCTGGGAGTCCCCATGATTGACCAGAGCCGACGTCGGGGAGATGGAACCCCCGCTACCGGCCGATGGAGTGATCGAGTATGTGGCAACAGCGAAGGTAGCATCAATAGTATGGTTAGCTGCAACATTGTTGAAGGTGTAGCTGTAATTACCCAGGTAAGTGGCTACCTCGGTTCCGTCAACCGAGACGCTTTTCGTGTAATTACCGGTGGTGGGTGTAATCGAAAATTGCTGATTGGCGCCTTTGGTAACATTGACGACGCTTATCGTGGTTGAGCCGCTGGTTGCCTGGCTGACATTGGGATTATTCAGCGCCGTGATCGTACCGCTACCGGACGCCGTTGCAGTTATGCCGTAGGTTACGGCAGAGGAATTGAAGGTCGCCGTTATGCTTGTCGAGGCATTCATGGTGACCGCACAGGTTCCGGTCCCGCTGCATCCCCCTCCTGACCATCCCGCAAAGGATGAACCGCTTGCCGGGGTTGCCGTCAGAGTCACGACAGTTCCTGGCGCATAGGCATTGGTGCAAACGCTTCCGCAATCAATGCCGGAACCGGCCACTGTTCCCACGCCGGATCCATTCTGGGCGATCATCAGGGAATATTGAGTAGTTAACGGAATCGACTTGCTCACCTCGTTAGAATACCCGCTTTGGTTTCCTTTAGAGTCATAGGCTGTGGAGGCAAAATAATAGGTTTTTCCGTCGGTCAGATCGTTAACGATAGTACTTGTCGTTTTTCCGGTATCTACGGAGTTGGTATAGGAACCTGGGACACTGCCGTAATACAACTTGTAGCCGGCAACCCCAGGATCGTTTACGGCATCCCATGACAGGGTGGCCTGAGCCGAATATGCCGACATTGCCGAAGAGAAAAGCAGTGTCGCTGTTACGATAAATATACTCAAGTTCTTTAAATTATGGAATAATCCAGCTTTGACAGTTGCTGCGCACAAAGACGCAAATATACTTTTAGTTTTCATACGAAAATACCTCCTTGCTATCTGTGCCCTAACGAAGCGCACCCCACAAGGAGGTACTGCTATCGCCCGGCAACCCTGCTACCATGTCTCGTGATTTCACGAGATTTAGACCAGTGGCTTTGCGCCCCATTCTTTCGAATGGTTTACCCTGTTCAGGCGGATGGTGAATCGTACATTTTTTGCTTCCGAAACCTCCAAAACCGATGAACCCTGTTGTTCTCCAACGTATACTGTGCGTTAGTAAATCATATTGTTCTCTCCCAGTTTTACTGTCCTTTCAACCGGATCCCCACCATAAAAAAAGCCGGGCGCCGAACATCTGATGATATTTCGGCGACCCGGCTGTCTGCATGAGACCCTATAGGCTTTCCGTCCCATCCTCGCGGATGGTTTAGTATTATCGTGTATCAAGTTTACGAATCTGTTTCGTTTTAGAAACTATTCGGTATTTCTCTACCAGAACTTTAGCAAAAATTCGTTGTTGAAAAAAATCTCGATATGCGCCGGAATCTCGAAAAATCTATAAAACATAAAAAAACCGGGTGCCGAATATCTTTGTGATATTTCGGCGACCCGGCTGTCTGCAAGAGACCCTGTAGGCTTTCCGTCCCATCCTCGCGGATGGTTTAGTATTATCGTGTGTCACCTTGTAACGTATTAAATTACCGTGAAGCACCCTAAAGCAAAGAATTTTTCCGAGCAACATAAATTTTTATAACGAGACAGAGTTTAATTAAATTACGTCTAGACATATAACAGCTTCTTACCACACTTTAATAGGATGCATATTTTGAACCAATTACTCATATTTTCTTAAACTTCTATGGATCACTGCTTCATGCAGGGTTACAGGGTAGTTAGCACCCTCTAACCAAGTATCATTTGGCGACAATGCCATTATTTGTCACAGAATGGCAACAAATAGTGACAACATATGCACCCCCATCGAATTACCAAACACCCGTGCATTTTTCGCAAGGTCAGCATGTTTCTTGGTTGATCTTCCAAGGGTAACAGGGCAAATTTTCGTTGTCGGTGGACCCTGCCGAACTACCTTGAGCTACAGAAGCCTTCATTTTTCAATAAAAAAAGCCGGGAGTCGAACATTGGTAGAATACTCGAACTCTCCGGCAAACTTTTCCTACCATTCTCAATCTTGAGCTTCTCTGGCAGGAACACTTCCGCAATACAGCATAAACATTTCACGAAAACAAGGTCAAACTATCATTACGCCCCCCCCTAGCCTGAATTCACCACACCTCAACCACAAACGCAGCCTGCCTGATTGGCTCGACATCCTTTTCCCAGGATCTAGAATACTGGAGAATAATCAGGGCACGTCCCTTTCCAACCGCTTTGAAAGTCCATGTATCCACGCCGCCCGAACCCATGCGCCCTTGAGTTGGAGAACGATACTGATTTCCGGAAAATCTCACTACCCTTTTATCCGGCGGCCTCGCTAAGCTCCATTGGTAGCCGGTAGTCGGGTTCGAATACAGCATCAGGGAAAACTCGCCCCCAGCCTTCACCTTAACGGGTCTAGCCGGGTCGGAAAATTTCCCCTGGGTAGTGTCCGTCACCATCATCAGCCTGTTTCCCAGGAATTTCCCCCCGGAGTCGAAATCAAAGGCAAAAACGGCTGAACCTACCTTTTCGCATGCATGGCAGCCGTTTCGGAGCAGGTAGCCCACAAAAATCCGAAGCTGTCCTTTCTCAAGAGTTTCTGCTACCGGGGTTTCCGTTCCATATCGGTCACCCGGCCAGAGGCTGATATCCGGGTACTTCTTTGCAAGTTCTCCATATGTGAGGTCCTGTTTCAGTTCAGCCTGAGTCGAAAGTGCAAGATTATCTACGTCAATGGGAGAAGGATCTCCGTTCACCAGCAGAATCCCCTGGTTTTCGTTGGCCCGGAAGGGATAGGTCAGGTAGGCGACATCCACCCTCCCCTTTTTGCGAAATGCGCGCAGCCAGGCCTCGTTTCCCATACGCCCGGTAAAGGCCAACGCCTCTGGCGATGCACCGGATTCCTTCATCAATGATGCGAAACACTTTCCAAGCTGGGGAAACGCCAAGGCATCACACCGAGCGTGAAGTATCTCCAGAAAGTCAGGCCCAGGCTTCCAGACCGCGCTCTTTTCAACGTGACACGGTAACTCTGCACTTTTTCCAGCAGTCTCTCCAGACAGCGCCGGAGTGGCAACAAGAGCAAGCAGGAAAGCAGCTAGTTGAAAAGATCTCATATCTTCTCCTTCCTTATCCCATGAAATATTTTTCGAGTTCCCTTATCCTGGGGCAGACTGACATTCTCACTGTTCAAACGCGGACGCTCAGGCCTTCTTTCCTTATAAAATCGGATAACACTTTTTCCTGTAAATACAAGGTGCTTTTCATTTATAATCAAATCGTAATCCTTACGAAACACCAATCAATGGATCTGGCAGCAGAAGGGAACACATGTACATCAGGTAATGCAGCATAACCGCCCTATTCAGAAAATGACAGGGTTCACTGCACATGGAGCGCAAACATGAAAATCACACCCCGGGCACCATCGTTTCCTTTTCGCCCTTCCCCTTCTGTACAATAGAATACAGGGACAACACATGAATTCGGGAGGTCTTATGAAAGTTGTGGCATTCAACGGCAGTGCCCGTTGGAACGGCAATACGGCAATCCTTATCAGCCACGTTTTTGAAAAACTGGAAAAAGAAGGCATTAAAACCGAATTGATTCAGATGGCGGGGGAACGCATCAGAGGATGTACCGCCTGTCTCTGGTGCAAAAAAACAAAAGACGGGACCTGCGCTCTCAAGGACGACCCGGTGAACGATTGGATTAAAAAAATGCGTGAGGCTGACGGAATTATCCTAGGCTCTCCAACATATTTCGCCGATGTCACCTCAGAAATGAAAGCACTTATTGACAGGTCAGGTTATGTGGCAAAAGCCAACGGTGAGATGTTCCGGCGCAAGGTTGGCGCGGCAGTGATTGCTGTACGAAGGGGAGGAGCAATACATTCTTTTGACACCATCAACCACTTCTTTCTGATCAGTCAGATGATAGTTCCAGGTTCATTCTACTGGAACGTAGGCATTGGACGCGAAATTGGAGAAGTGGAACAGGATCTGGAAGGAATTGAAACCATGCAGGTTCTTGGTGAAAACATGGCTTGGTTATTAAAAAAGATTCATGCCAACTGAACACCAAACCATGTGGCCTGAAGCCACCCCCGTAGGAAGGTGAGATTGGCCCATAAAAAATGTTGCAGGTAAAATCGGCTGCAAGCATATGACGCATCACAACAGGCCTCCCATAGTCGATTTATTACCTCCTGCAATTCTGTTCCCGTTGCCTGATCACAGGAATCATGTATACTAATGCAAGAGAGTAAAATTAGTCGCCTTTTAACACAAATATCAGAAATCTGACTCCAAGGAAAAAACAATGATCAATACAATATCCTGCAAAGAACTCCATCAGTGGATTACCGAAGAACGCGATTTCATCATCATTGACACGTTACCGCCGGAATTTTATCAGTCACGGCACATTGCAGGGGCACACAATGCCTGCGTGTACGAAATGACCTTCCCCGATCAGGCCCGAGAGATAACCAGTAATGTGAATTCCTGCATTGTCCTGTACGATTCCAGCAATCGCTCTCGAGGCGCTGAAAGTGCCGCTGAAAAACTTTCAGCAATCGGCTATACACAGATTTATGTGCTTTCCGGTGGCATCGAAGAATGGGAAGGGAGCGGCTATCCCGTTAACGTCGTGGGTCCCGAAATCGAGGAAGAACCCATCCTCGCCGGCGGAGTTCATCCCATCGACTGTACTGAGAGCAGACTTGAATGGAGCGGCAGAAATCTTTTCAAGAAACATTTTGGTACTATCGCCATCTCCGGCGGAGAAATCTCTGTCAAGGACGGCGAAGTTACCGCTGGCTCGATCACTCTCAACATGCGCTCTATCAAAAATTGCGATCTTCAGGATCAGGAAGAGAACAGCCTCTTGATCCGTCATCTGAAATCAGAAGATTTTTTTGATGTTGAGCGTTTCCCCACGGCAGGTTTCGATCTCCTTGAGTGTGGGGTCCTGGTCGGCGCAACCCCTGGTTCACCCAACTATTTCATCAGAGGGAAATTAACCGTGAAAGATGTGACGAAAGAGATTTCCATTCCCGCTAACATCGTCCCTGGTGAAAACGGTAGCATCAGAGCCCAGGCATCCTTCGATATCGATCGCACAGAATGGAACGTCAGCTATGGATCAGGAAAGCTGTTTGAAAAACTCGGCATGCATCTGGTAAATGACACCATCTCCCTGGAGCTTTTCATCACCACGAAGTAATGCGACATGCCCCCCTTATCTCTTCAACTTTTTCGCACGGATTTGTTCGACATGAAAACATGCCCTCCCCATGATTGGGGAGGGCCAAAGGAGAAATTATGCACTGCCTCAGGGGGTATTCGTCAGAGTCCCTGCTTCTTTGCTTTCTTTCTTTTCTTGCGACAATGAATCCGTGGAACTATCCCCGATTTTTCTAAGATTTTCATTCTCCAAAACTACTTTATCACCAATGTGTAGTGTACCGTCATCCTTGCGGGGAATGTTGATTTCCGCGCCCTCGTTGGTAGTAGGCCTGAGAGTCAGAGACTCCTGCTCGACCTTGGTGACAATTGCTTCCACGCCACTCAGCTTTTCTGGCAAAAGTTGTTTGGATACGATTTCAGAGGACCAAGCCTCAGTCAGTAACAACAGCGTTGACATCAGAATGATAAATGTTCCCAGACTTCCAAAATATCTCATACGTAACCTCCATAGATTCCCCTCTCCGTCCAAAAGCTTCCGGACAGCTTTTGCGAAAGGGAGTGTTGTGAAGACCGGCTTCAGGTACGATAGTTAAACCCAGAAAGGAATTCATTACAATCGGTCAAAAGGCCATTTATTTTGCAACAAAAAGAATTACCCCCTCCGTGTATCGATACGCCTGCGAAACGGGGTAACTCATAAGGGTGACAATATGGTCTCCCAACTCAGAGGGCGCGATGAGTATCTGCCTGACAGGCATGCTTCTATAGTCTTCAGTGGGAAGTTGGATGACAAAGGAGTCTGGAAAGAAGGTGTAGCGGAGAAGATTATTGAACGCGGGAAGTACTAGCAGGCTATTCAATAACGTCAAGAGGAGGTCGAGATGCAAGGCTTAAGCGAGCGAGAAGCCGAGGCGTACCGTGGGGTACGTTGAGGTTTCGAATGAGCGGTAACGCTGCAGATCGATCCCGCAATATTTTTTCAACAGCCTGCTAAGGGGCTTCAAGTACCATGAGTTTCAGTGCCAGAGGCACAAGCTGAGAGCGCCGGGATACATTCACCTTGCGGAAGATACGGCTGATATGGGTTTTAACCGTCTGTTCGCTGCTACAGAGCTTGTCTGCGATCTCCCTGTTCATGAGCCCCTGGGAGATAAGAATTACGATCTCCCGTTCCTTTTTGCTTAAACTGACATCAGCTTCCGGTGATCGCATCGATTCCGCATGTTGCATCAGGGCCTTGACTTTGCGGTTATCAAGCCAGACTTGACCATCGCTGATTGCCTGGACCGCTTTTTTGAAATGGGAGAGGTCGGAATGTGTCGAAAGAACTCCGTCAATCTTATGGGCCAGGAGCAGAGAGGTGATTTCGTCTTCGCCAAGACCATAATCGAGCAGAATGACTTTTATTTCAGGGTCAGTCAAAGGCATCCCCCTGCGAAGGGAGTGGCTGTCTGCAATGATAAAATCCGGGAGGAATTCTTCTTCGTGCGAGAAATCCGCAACGGTTAACAGCTGGTATTCTTCCTGCTCACGCGCCAAAGCTTCCTTCAGCGCCTCACCTAAAATGAAGCTTCCCAGATTGATAAGAATTTTCATGATGATTCCTTCCTGCATGTGAGAACAGCCGTACTGCAATCCTTCGAGATAAATCAGCCGGAAAGGCAGACAGATAATAGCAGAATGATCATTAAAAGTACATAATGCTTTCCTTGCAGGAATAGAACATCAGGCAAGCGGATAGACTACAGGGTGACGAAACACTGGAGCAGGGTACCACGGAAGAGACTTTCTTCAGCCAATGCCGGAATTTATCTCAACGTTATTCCGCCTCGGGCAAAGGGGGTGCCAGAGTGGAAGTAATGTACGGAGACAGTTCTATCATTCGGTCGGCAAGAGTGTTGATTTCACCCACGAGATTTTTATCTAACTTTTTCAACCAACGCTTCGGAATGGCTTCTATCCCATAGTAGGCCCCAGCAAGCATACCGGCAATGGCCCCGGTTGTATCTGCATCCCCCCCCTGGTTCACCGTTTCCACGAGGCACGATTCGAAATCCCTGGTTTTGAAGAAATGATGAAAAACAGTCTGCATGGTATCAACTACATAGGGGGTGGCAAGACCATGGTACGGTTCAAAGCGGAAATTTTCGTAGCAGGAAAGGAGGGCTTCAAGCTCACGACGCAGGCGTGATTTCGAATATCCCAGCAGGGATAGATGTACAAGACGGCCAAGGGCAATACATGCGGAATCAGACAATGGATGATTGTGAGTTATGTGGGCCTGCTGAATGGCATACTCTTGAAGAAGGCCTTCACTGGCAAGAGTACACAGGGCAACCGGCAGCATCCGCATACAGGCCCCGTTACCCGCGTCCCATTGGTTGAAAGGAGACTCAAGGACACCTTTGAGCATATAGTTTCTGATTCCCCGTCGGCAGGTATCCCCCACATCGATGGGCTTGGTGCGGAGCCAGGCGGCAAAGGATTCTGCAATTCCCTGCAGTGACCACCCCCCTGCCGCATCAATGGCGCGTGCAATGCAGAGGGACATTTCCGTGTCGTCGGTAATCTGCCCCGGCTTCAGGCGAAGCCAGCCTCCGCCGACAATTTCCCGCACCATACCATGCTTGGAACGTATCTCACCGGGAGTCATGAATTCAAGCCCCGCTCCCAGGGCATCCCCCACTGCAACGCCGAGGAAAGCGGCCCTTGCCCTGCTGTGAATATCTTCAGGTGTTCCCGTAATAACCATGATGAGAACCTTGCAATAAACACACCGCAGTCACTGGCAAAGATAACTATCTGAAGTAGCGCGCGAAACCATCCTGTAATCAGCAATGCCCCCACTCGCGGCGCAGTTTTTGCCTACTATTTCAGCACCACCTAGCACAATTTAAGCGCCGACTCAAACATGAAAAACATCAAACAACTGATAAATGTCAGTAAAATCAGTAACTAATCAAAATTCCAAATCTGGCATGCTTTCTGCCTTAGATACCGTAACAATGCAATGAAGCAATGAAGTACTGGCAACGAAGCCCGGCGAAGAACATTTCGCCGGGCTTTTCCTTTTCATACCCCTGACGTTTCAGAAAGGAGACTCCCATGGCAACGAGCTGCGATAAGAAGAAAAACATTCAGGGACATCCCTGTTTTGGCGGCAACCACAAAAACAACGGAAGAATGCATCTGGCGGTGGCTCCCCGCTGTAATATCAAATGTGGCTACTGTACGAGAAAGCACGACTGTGCCAATGAATCACGCCCGGGCGTAACCAGCAAGATTTTGACCCCTGAAGAGGCCATTATCAAAGTCCGGGAAGTCATGGCCAGCGAGATTCTCGGACCGATTATCAAGGTTATCGGTATCGCAGGCCCCGGCGATCCGCTGGCAAACGAGGAAACCTTCAGAACCTTTGAACTCATCGATCAGGAGTTTCCCCAGCTTATCAAGTGCATGAGCACCAACGGGCTGCTCCTGCCGGAAAAGATCGAGCGACTTGAAGCCCTGAACCTCTGCAGCGTTACCGTCACCCTGAACGCCCTCGACCCTGAAGTGGCAGGCAAAATCTATTCCCACGTTCTGTATCATGGCAAGAAATACACCGGCAATGAAGGAGCGGAGATTCTCATCGCCAACCAGATCCGGGGAATCGAGCAGGCAGCCAGATTCGGCATGACCGTCAAGGTAAATACCGTCCTCATCCCGGGGATCAATGATGAGCAGATTCCCCTCATTGCCGAACGAATCAAGGAACTGGGAGCAACAGTCATGAATATCATGCCCCTGATTCCCCAGGCAGATTTCGCCGAGGTTGTCCCTCCCAGTCCCGAAAGACTGGAGCAAATCCGTCTCGACAACGAACAGATCATCGGACAATTCAAACACTGCCGCCAGTGCCGTGCCGATGCCGTCGGGCTCATCGGTCAGGACGTGAAGCTCGGCGAATCGGGATGCAATCCGGACGCGGCCTAACACTGTCGGCCTTTTTTCGCAGACGTGGTATACACCAAGTGAGTATGGCCAGCAAGGAAGGTGACAATTTGTTCTGCAATGACGATATCAGTGAGTTTCTCTCTCTCGCGAGAGAGGAAGGATGGGTCAGCGATGCCTGGGAACTGGAGTTTCTGCGAACATCCTTTCCCTCCGGCTGTCTTGTGTGCAGGAACGAGGGAATTCCTGTAGCATTCCTCACCTCGATAAAATACGGAATGAGTGGCTGGGTCGGCAACCTGCTGGTTCGCAGGGAATGGCGAGGACAGGGACTGGGTTCCGCACTTTTCCAGAGAGCTCTGGAGGTGCTTGATGAAGCGGGGACGCGGACCATCTGGCTCACCGCTTCTGAGTCCGGCCGCCCCATCTACGAGCGGCAGGGTTTTATCGCCATCGACACAGTAAACCGCTGGCAAATTCGCGGGCGAATCGCAACCGGCAACGACACTTACGATGCTGTTTCGGAGATCCTTGCTCTTGATGAGGCGGGATGGGGAGACCGGAGGGAAGACCTTCTCCGTGCAACCATCAACCGGGGCAGCACAGCACTTTTACCGGGTGGTTTCCTGGTTTGCCAGAGATGGGAAAATACCTTTCAAATCGGTCCTTGGGGCAGCCGCAACCCGGCAGTCGCAAAAGAGCTCTTGGAGCAGAGCATCACGCCAACGGAAAATGGCCCGCAAATATGTCTCGACGTTCCGGCAGGAAACAAAGATGCATCAAACGTGTTGTACGGGGCAGGATTCAGGAGACAATCGTCGACCACACTCATGTACCGTGGCGAAAAGCCGGACTATGCTCCGGAAACTATTTACGCCCTTGCCAGCATGGGAAGCATGGGGTAAAGACAGGAGGCGGAAAAGCTACTTCTTCTTTTTTACCCTGAATCCGGCACTCTCCAGCCCCTTGAGATCGATTCCCCCGGGAGTGGCTTTTTTTGCAGCATTTTCACTCTTCTCCCGCTTCGGATGCTGAGTTCCCGAAGCAGCGGCTTCACGGATGGAGAGTGAAATCCTCTTTCGCTCCAGATCGACAGCCAGCACCTTTACTTTCACCACCTGCCCCACGCTGACAGCCTCGTTCGGATTTTTGATAAACCGATCCGCAAGATGGCTAACATGAACCAGGCCGTCCTGATGAACCCCGACATCCACGAAAGCACCAAACGCTGTCACATTGGTTACCACGCCTTGAAGCACCAGGCCTTCTTTCAGGTCAGAAATCTCCCGGATATCATCACGGAAAACCGTTGCCTGAAATTCCCTGCGCGGATCCCTTCCCGGTTTTTTCAGTTCATCCATAATATCTCGCAGGGTAGGAAGTCCGACAAGCCCGGTTACGTAGCGAGCCAGATCAATGCGGGATACCAGTTCAGGGTTTGCAGCAAGCTCAGCCAGGGGAACACCCAGATCAGAGGCCATGGACTCGACGAGTGGGTAACGCTCCGGATGCACTGCCGTGTTATCCAGCGGATTCAGTCCATCGCGGACACGAAGGAAACCGGCAGACTGTTCATAGGCCTTTGCCCCAAAACGGGGAACCTTCAGAAGTGACTGGCGTGAAGGAAACCTTCCCTGTTCATCACGATGGCGTACGATTGACTTGGCAAGGGAAGCGCCGAGTCCGGAAACATACGACAGGAGCGCCCAGGAAGCGGTGTTCAGATCAACCCCCACGTAGTTTACGCACGACTCAACAACTGCATCAAGAGCCTTCTTCAGCTGGGTCTGGCTGACATCGTGCTGGTACTGACCCACGCCAATGCTCTTGGGGTCGATCTTGACAAGTTCTGCCAGGGGATCCTGAAGCCGTCGACCAATGGAAATGGCACCACGAACCGTAAGGTCAAGATCGGGAAACTCTTCGCGGGCGATGTCAGATGCCGAATAGACACTGGCACCTGCCTCGCTCACCAGAACAACGGGGAGGTGCAACCCAGCCCCTGCCAGGGTCTCCCGTACAAACTGTTCCGTTTCCCTCCCGGCAGTTCCATTACCCACGGCAATCATCTCGATGTCATTATCCCTGACGAGTTTGAGCAGTTCGTGTCTGGCCGACTCGGCCTTACCCTTACCGGAATGAGGATAGATGGTGAGGTAGTCGACAAAACGGCCGATAGCGTCAACTGCAGCAGCTTTGCATCCGGTTCGCAGTCCAGGATCAAGACCCAGAACCCTTTTCCCACCGACCGGAGGAGCCAAAAGCAGGTTCCGCAGGTTATCGGCAAAAACTCTGATTGCCGCCTCATCGGCACGCTGCTTTGCCTCCAGTCGCAGTTCAACCTCGATGGAAGGGGCCAACAATCGCTTATAGGCATCTTCGACGACACGCGAAAGAAACTGCTGCCAGACGCCTGTGACGGTGATGAACCGTTCTTTCAGTCCTGCCAGAATCTCCTCTGTCGGCGCCAGAATGGAGAGAAAAAGGATCTCCTCCTTTTCTCCCCTCCGCATTGCAAGCATACGGTGGGATGGCACATCCTTCAACACTTCATGGTAATCGTAATACATCTCGAATTTGCTTACCACTTCCATTTTGTCTAAAGCTACCCGAGACGAAATCTGACCTTGCTCCCAGGTAAGACGTCGGACAAATGCCCTAAGATCGGCATTCTCAGCAATTCGCTCGGCAAGGATATGCCCTGCACCCTCCAATGCGGTTGTCGTATCAGGAACCTCACGCTCCGCATCTACAAAGGGGAGTGCTGTTTCCTCAAGGGAGCCTTCTGTCTTTTCCTGTGCAGCGATCAGGTCTGCCAACGGCTCCAGACCCCGCTCTTTGGCAATAGTGGCTTTTGTACGGCGTTTCGGCTTGAAGGGGAGATAGAGATCTTCCAATTCAGTTTTCTGACGTGTCTCCAGAATACGGCGAGACAGCTCCGCTGTCAGCTTTCCCTGTTCTTCGATTGTCTTCAGAACCGTTATTTTACGATCTTCAAGTTCCGTAAAGTAGGCAAAACGTTCCTCGACACCCCGGATCGCAACCTCATCCATCTCACCGGTTTGCTCTTTACGATAGCGTGCGATAAAAGGCACCGTGCCACCCTCCCGAAGAAGGTTTACGGTGTTTTCCACTTGAAAATGCTTGAGCCCGGACTCTTCAATCAGCCACGGGAGAATCCGGTCAAAATATGTAGCAGCGTGAGTCATGGGTGCACCTTTCTGAAAAACTGACTTTGTAAGTCTATGCATCGTGGGGAGAGATGATTGCGTAATAAATGGGCAGTCACACCACCTGCAAGGGGGATGAACAATAGCACAGAAGGTGATGCATGAAAAGAGGTCGGAAAAGATTATTCAGAAGGGAGAAAAGCGGGTTTCCGGAATTACAGCAAAAAAAAAGCTCCGGGGTTGCCCGGAGCTTTTTCTGTCGAAAGCTGAATCAGATTTTTGAAACGTTTGCTGCCTGAAGGCCTTTGGGACCTTTGACAACATCAAACGTCACCCTGTCACCTTCGGCAAGAGATTTAAACCCGTCACCGACGATGGCGGAAAAGTGGCAAAATACGTCCTCACCATTTTCCTGCTCAAGAAAACCAAAACCCTTGCTGTCATTAAACCACTTAACTGTTCCGTTTACCATGTACGTACTTTCTCCCGATCCGTCTTGTTTGTTTTATCAAGAATCATCCCGAATACTTTTTTCCTTGTACAGTTTTAGACAAGTATTGTCAAGCTATTTAAAAGCTGCTATTCCCTCACAACAAAACGGTAATTACCCTTTTATTTGTACAAAAATAAATTGAACCCAAACGGCGCCATTATCAACCGACAAAATATAGCTTAATTATCAGCATGTTACACAACAATACCAATCAATATGCGTCGCCTTAACTGGAAAAGTAACCAAATATTTCTTGTCATTTCTGGCACAATACTTCATTATAATAATAATTTTTCAATAAACCCAACCTTCGTAGCCAAAACAAACTGCAATCGATTATACCATTTCCTTGTCCACCTCCATGATGACTTGGTCGGCAACTATTCGGGGATATCTCCAGGTTTCGTCCTTGCACCCATCCCGCACACCTGGACCTGGAGCAAATGACAGATCAATCCCCAGCCTGTACACGAAATGCATGAAGTGGTTCAGCAAGACATATCCCCTCCCAAAGCGAGGTAAAAGACAATGATGCTTAAAGCCGGGAACTTCGTAAATCACACGGTCGCCCTCCAATGGGGCACCGGCAAGGTAGTTGACGTTACCCCAACAATGGCCACCATTGAGTTCAGTGACGGCATCTGCCGAAAAATCGCCGCTTCACATTTCCACATCCTGCAACCAACCGATGCTGCTGCCTTCACTCCACTCGCCGGAATCGAACAGCTAAAACCGGAAAAAAAGCGACCAGTACCCAGGTCACCCAAAAAAAAGAAAACTGATTAGTACTATTCTTCCACTATGAAGATTGTCGTCCCCGAATGTCTTTATCGGGTATCCATAATTACCGTCGGTTAGAGGCTGGATTCCCAATCAGAATCTCTTCGGGAATGACAGTTTTTGCAACAGACGGAAGATTGATGCTGATCAGGAATAGAAATAATTACGTTTTGTATCATTCTTCTCAAAATTTCATCAGTTATGCAAAACGAAACGAATCTGTCCTGTACAGAAAATCCAGGCACAGGCTTTGTTCTCAACAGTACCTGTTGAAAACCTGTTGACAAACATGTTGGAAAACTGAAAAAGTTCTGTTAATTCTGGAGATGCTTCAAATTGCCTAAATCATATTCAATCGCATCATTCCTTAAATATCAATAAGTTACAAAATTGTATGCTAATTTCAGCAACTTACGCAAGGTGGAGTTTCTGCTGTTTTTGTGAGCCAGAAACACAAGGCACTTATAAACATGCGATATATCTGAAAGAATATAACTCCACTCTTTCCAGGAAAACCGGTTGACCTCGCGAGCAGCCTGAGCCGATGCAGCAACAGCGGCAGCTACCTGTTTCCATCAGAAAACCAGACACTCCCCGTCCGGCATCAGATAGTGCCTGCTACCGTCCTGAAACCAACGCGGCCCACCAGGCCACAAACGGCACAACGGCTGCAAAGAGCGCCAGCAAGGCATTCACGCGCGAGCCGGGTCGACCACATCTCTCCATAAGATACTCTCCCACCAGACCGAGAATTATTCCAAAAAGAAAGCCGAACAGGTGTGCCCCAAGATCGGTATTCGCACCTTCGGTACCCAGCATAGCCAAAAGAGCGAGTGCGCCGGCAACAGGGAGAAACCATTTTTTCCACGGTCTGTTTTTTTCACGAACCACCTGCAATGAGGCGAGAATACCGACTGCTCCGAATACGAGAGTAGAAGCACCGATGGACGTATGATACTCGGGCTGAAACCAGGCATTGGTGAGAGTGCCCAGGATACCGGACAACAGGAGCAAGGTCCAGGCAAGCCCCGACCCGAGATCCCTGCAGAGAAATACAATAAAAAATCCTCCTATGGTGAGGTTTCCCAAAAGATGCAGTACGCCGGAGTGAAGTGTCAGGGCTGTGATTGTCCGCCACCATTGACCGTCCAGAATCTTTCCTGCTTGCGCGCTGCCCAGTTCCATCCAGTTAATGCGGTTATGACCAAAGAGAGGTATATTGAGACGAGTCAGGTTGTGGAAAGTTGCCAAAAGCAGGAGAACCGAGAGTGTCGACAGAGTGTTCTCCACCAGGGGGGGTGCATTTGATGCGGGCGGTGGCCAGTTACGGTTTTCTTCTTCAAAAATGCGCAATTCCATCAGTGCGGACGCAAAGAAATCCGCCGGGACAAGAAGGGTGCAACAACCACCCTCCTGCTCAACACGACAAGGAACCGTGCGGGACTCCAGAACCAGGGCCCAGAGGGCGGCCCTTCGCCGGGAAAGACAGACCTTCGACAGCGAGACATCCCGAAGATCAGAAGGAACGGCCCGCCACGGTTCACATCCAGCGTCTACTACTTCAACATCACTTTCCATAGTAATCAGTAGAGCACAAGACCCTTGCAAAAACACCGGAAACAAACATTATGGATACTAACGACACTTCACCGCTCCGACGATCCTGGCCGGGCTGAAAGGCTCTTCTTTATAGTAGTGCTGCCTGATAATGGTGTATCCCTGAGGACACTCCTTTTTTGCCTGATCTTCCCAGTCCTGGTGCAGAATACTGGAATTAATAGACGACAATGTTCCATCATCATGGACCTCAATCTGAATGGTGTCGGCAACCTTTGTAGTACGCACGGTTTGAGAACAACCGCTCAGCAGCGACAGAATCAGCAGGAAGAAAACGGATCGTTCCATAAGAATACCCCTCTTTTCATGAAGCAGATTACTTCTTCCATGCGGAAAAGGGGTTACCCGCCAGATACGCATTATAATATCTTACATCACCGGTTACTTCCTGTCCAAGCCAGTCGGGAAAATCGGGCACCTGGTCCTCATCTTCCAGTTCCACTTCCGCAAGCACAAGTCCGCTGCTTTCCCCCAAAAACTCGTCAACATCCCAGGTAAAGCCCTTCACCTCAATGTGGTGGCGGATTTTCTCCACAAGCCCGCCTCTGCACATGCTTCCGAGCATTGCCGTGGCATCCTCCAGGGGAATCCGGTACTCGAACTCGTCCCTCGTTATCCCCTCGGTCCTGCCTTTGACGGTCAGGAAACCTTCACCCCCAAGTATTCTGACCCTTACAGTAACTTCTTCGTCAGCAAACAGATATCCCTGGCGACAGTACAAACCCTGGCAACCATTTTTCCAGGAATCATTTTTCACCAGGAATTTTCTTTCGATTTCATGTGCCATACCCTGCTCCATTCCGGTTCCAGAGATTAATGTTCAAATTATTGTGACTATATCAAAAAAATGATTGGTCCCACTCAGGATTCGTACCACAAGCACCCCGGCATGCGGTATGATGTCAGCGGCACGCTGGTTTTCAAGAAACTGTTTTCACCAGGATCATCCAGAGAGAGGTCACAATAATGATTCAGGGCTGGGTCCTGATTGCACTCGTTTCCGCCGCGGGAGATGCCCTGCGGGATCTGTCGGCAAAGCGCGTTCTCACCAAGGGAAATTCCCTCCTTTTTACCTGGCTGATTTTTGCCCTGCCACTCCCAGCAATCTATACCGCAGACTACTTTTTCGGCGGGCCACGCCCCTCACCCGGTTTCTATGGGACGCTGCTCACCGCACTCCCGCTGGAAATTCTTGCGCAAGTTCTCTACATGCAAGCACTCCGACTTTCTCCCCTCAGCCTCGTTGCCCCCTTGCTCTCCCTTTCTCCCGTATTCATGCTGGTAGTTCCCTTTCTTTTGATAGGGGAGAGGATCAACCTCATCGCCGGAACAGGAGTCCTTCTCATCGCCTCAGGAGCTTATGTCCTGAACGCAGGGACAGCAAAAAAGGGTTTTTTTGAGCCATTCAAAGCACTTCTGCGGGAACGTGGAGCAGTCTACATGTGCTTGGTTGCGCTGCTCTTTTCCTTCACAGCAACCCTTTCCAAAAAGGCAATCATGCTTTCATCCCCACTGCACTACATGGCCGCCTACTGGACCGGCATCGTTGTGGGCATGGCTCCGCTGCTTTTCTTCACCTATCGGGGGAAATGGCTGGAAACACTCCGTGATGGCTCAATCAGAAAATCACTCCTCCCGGCCCTTCTTTTCGTAACGGCAGTGTTCGCAGCTGCCTATGCCATGAGCATTACCAAAGTAACCTATGTTACAACGGTAAAAAGGCTCAGCGGTCTGTTCAGCATCCTGCTTGCCGGCGCAATCCTCAAGGAAGAGTCCATCCGGGAACGCTTTGCCGGGGGAGCACTCATGGTCACCGGTTTCGCCCTGATTGTCCTGTTCGGATAGAGAAAACTCCTGCCACAGCCTATGCTTCCCGTCGATATTCCTTATCGGCAAAATAGACCCCAAATGTCATCAGTATATTGGTGAAGATAATAACGGCAAAAGTAATGTCAATAAATTTTTCGCTATCCGTAATGTTCGCTGCAACCGGCAGAATTGCGAGTACCGCCGAGGCGAGCCCCCTCGGCAGCATGGAAAGCATGAGAAACTTCTCTTCCCTCTTTTCGGGAAAGGTTTTGATCGTTACCATGACACTTACATACCTGGCAACAATGATAATCAGGAAAAGGGCAAGACTAATCAGGACGAACTGAAAGTTTAAGTCCTTGAAAGTAATGATCATCCCCAAGTAGACGAAGAAAAAAGTCCTGATAAAAAAGGTCATTTCGCCGTGAAAAAATTTGATAGTGCTTCCCACCAGTATACCATCGGAAATATTGAGTATTTTCGAAAAAGAGTGGCTATTTCCGAGAATTATTCCAAAGATCAGAACGGCAATGGAACCACTTCCCCCGAGGAAATCCAGAATTCCGTAGGTAATCAGCACCGCCGCAAGGGTAAACATGTACGAATATCTCTTGTCCTTCAGATAATCGAGCACTTTGAGCCAGAAAACCCCTGCAACGGCACCACCGATTATCGCTGTGGAAAATGAACTGGCAACGGCCCGGAACGGGGTCCTGATGCCGATTGTCCCAAGGGAGATGATCTCTATCAGGGCAATGGAAATGACAACCGCCAGGACATCGCTCAAGGCCGATTCGATGGAAAGAAGGACCTTTGTCTCATCCTTCACCTCCATTTTGCCCACAATGGGAATGACAATAGCCGCACTGGTACAGCCGAGAATAGTACCGAGCAAGATGCTTCTCAAGAGTTCCCAATGCTGGACAAGGTGCAGATAGGATGCAATCGCAATTGTCGAAAGGACAAACGAAACTATGACGAGAAAAGAGGCAATACCGAACTCCGTCAGCAGCCTGTCAATATCCATGTCCATCCCGCCCTCGAAGAGAATGACTATAAGGGCAAGGGTGCCGAAATACTCGGTAAAATGGCGAAGTCCGGCAGGGTCTATCAACCCGAAAACCGGCCCGAGGAGCATCCCTATTCCCATGAGGAGAAGGACATCGGGAATTTTCGTCTTGTCGAAAAAGAAGATCCCGAAAAATCCGGTCATGATAATGATGCCGGCTACCAGAAAAACGAGAGAAATATCCATGAAAATTCCTTCTTTCTTTCGTCACAACTATTCAGCATGATTGAAAATTGTCATTCCCGAGGGTGTAATCGGGAATCCAGACCACAAAACCATGGATCCCTGACAGAACAACTCGGGGATGACAGACATTTTTTTCCAACGGTTCAGATTATGTTGAATAGTTACCTTTCTTCAAATAGTACTCACGGAAAATATGATTGTCATGCACTATTTTACACAAGCCCCCATCGTATCCAGTTCTAACCGCCAGTGTTGAAGAGATTTTCATAGTAAAGCGCACTCCGCTCTTGCCGGTTCGGAAAAATTGGAAGAAGGATTGTAGACAGGAAATCCCTCTGGACAGGTATCTGTTGAACGTGTAGGGTAACCACTCCACCAAGTCCGGCATGGCCGGCTGCCAGTGAAGGAAACTTTTTGATAGCGCTACAGAAACAGGCTGCCTTATGAACTATATCGCCGATCTCCACGTCCACTCCCCTTTTTCCCGTGCCACAAGCAAAGAATGTTCGCCTTCAGGACTCTTTTCCTGGGCCAGAACCAAAGGTATCCAGGTAGTCGGCTCAGGCGATTTTACCCATCCGGGTTGGCTCAAGCAGCTAAAAAAAGACCTTGAACCGGCAGAAAGTGGATTCTTGCGTCTCCGAAACGAAAACGTCTCTGTTCCGCTTTCGGCACAAACGGAGAAAGCAGACCCTGTCCGCTTCATTCTCTCCGCCGAAATCAGCTGTATCTACAAGCGGCATGGTGCAGTGCGCAAGGTCCATAACCTGGTGTATGTTCCCGACATCCCCTCCGCGGAAAGGGTAACCGCCCGCCTGGCGAGAATCGGCAACATCCTGTCGGACGGTCGCCCCATTCTCGGTCTAGACTCGCGTGATCTCCTGGAAATCGTCCTTGAGGAGGCTCCCGACGGCTTCCTGGTACCCGCCCACATCTGGACACCCTGGTTCTCCCTCTTTGGCTCGAAATCGGGATTCGACCGGATAGAGGAATGCTTCGGAGACCTGACGCACCATGTCTTTGCCCTGGAAACCGGGCTGTCATCGGACCCGGACATGAACCGGATGATTTCTTCCCTGGACCGCTTCGCCCTCATCTCCAACTCGGACTGCCACTCACCCTCACGACTTGGCAGGGAGGCGAACCTTTTCACCACCGGCTTTGACTTCTTCTCCCTGCGTGATGCCCTGAAGGCCAACTCAAAAGAAGTCTTCCGCGGCACTATCGAATTTTTCCCCGAGGAGGGGAAATACCACCTGGACGGCCACCGGGCCTGTGGCGTAAGGTTCGAGCCGGAAGAAACCCGCAGGGCCGGAAGCCTCTGCCCGGTCTGCAACAAACCGCTCACCATCGGCGTCCTCAACAGGGTCCTTGAACTGGCAGACCGACAGGAACCGCTTTATTCCGACACCTCTCCCATCTTCCACAGCCTTGTTCCCCTTCCCGAAGTACTGGGAGGAATATTGGGAGTCGGTCCGTCTTCGAAAGCAGTGAAGAGAGCATATGGGCTCGTGATCGGTCACTTCGGCTCCGAGTTCGGCCTCCTGCTCCACGCTTCGACAGAAGAGATCCGTGAAGTCTCCCCCCTGCTCGCAGAAACGATTCTCCGCATGCGCGAAGGGCGGGTAATTCGTCAAGGGGGATATGATGGGGAGTTTGGTACGATCCGGCTCTTTGAAGACGATGAACTCTCTCGAATGCATGACTCCTTTGGTCTTTTCCTTGGTGAAAAGCCGCGAAGAAGGCAAAAGTAGTCGCCTGCCAAACCTGGCCACTCCTCCAAAGACACTGCAAACTCCCCGATTTTTGTCACCTGCAGACAAATTTCCGTCAATCACTCCTGAATTGCCTTATTCTTTTACGCAGGGTATTTCTGTATTTTTTTGTCAAAGAAGCTCACCGAGCACACCTGCACCAACAATCCGACAAATGGCATATGATTTGCTTATCAAATCACTGTCGGAAAAGAAAAGCTAAACTCAGTATCTAAAGTTTCTTTCTAACAGTCCGATATAGTACATAACTGCGCTGCAGTATCCCCGTTTGACGACGACCCTCCGCTTCCGTGTAGTCAAGGACTACACGCGCACGTTCATTTTCCCTGTACCCCTGAAAAGTGAAGAGCCCGGCTCTTCCATGACACGACCAGACTCGGGTGAGGCAAACCCTCACTTGATTGCACGGTACGCTGTCAAAAAGGAGCGTTGCATGAAACTCGTCAAACTGGCAAGAGTGATTCTTTTTGCATTATTGGTAACAGTCAGCGGAAGTCTTACCTGTTTCGCCAGCGAAGACTCCCTCTCAACGGCAGTTTTCAAGGATTCCATGATCGGCAGTCTGGCAGGGGGACTGGTGGGCGCAGCTGTCCTTGCCATCACCAGGAAACCGGGGCAGCACCTGGAATATATTGCTTACGGCGCTGCGGGTGGAGCGGTTGCCGGTGGAGCATACGGCCTTTTCAAGAAGCAGACATCCTTGGTGGCAATCAACGGAGATACGGTCAGCATCGACGTTCCGCTGATCATGCCTGATGTTCAGGAAAAAGGTACTCGCGGAACCACCCTCACCATCATGGCAGAATTGATAAGTGGAAAATTCTGAACGTCAGGAAGGTAGAAAACCCGTGTAATACCAAATCCAGATCAAGGATGATCTCAAGGCGGCGAGGATTGAGGCTGCGAGGCATACTGAAGTGTACGTTGAGCAGCCGAAGACGAGCCAACGAAGAGAGGGCCTTGATATGGAATTGGAATAATGATGCACGCAGAGGGGCAACAACGGGAAAGACCATTGCAGGAATGAAAGGAGAGCTTGGGTCAGGCGTTTACCTTTGGCTCTCCCAGAGAACGGAGAACAGCAGGAGAAGGCTTGGGACTTGCGCTTACCGATGAATCGAAATGCACGACCCGATTGCGACCGGAAATCTTGGCGCGATGGAGTGCCACATCGGCGGAACCCAACAGGGATTCAAAATCATTACCGTTGACAGGAGCTGTCGCGATACCGATGCTTACCGTGAGGCGTCCGAGGGGAAGATTTTCTTCATGGGTAAATCCGGAACTTTCCACCTCGCGGCGGAACCTTTCAGCAACGAAGAATGATTCTTTTTTTGAGGTACCGGGCAGAATGATGCAGAATCTCTCCCCACCGAAACGGGTTACGATATCCATCTGGCGAGCGGAACTCTTCAACAGCCGTGCCGTTTTTTTCAGGACCACATCGCCGGCTGCGTGACCACACAGTTCGTTGTACACCCTGAAGTTGTCGAGGTCTACCAGCAGAACCGTGACGCTCTGTTGCTGTCTGCCGCAACGGCTCAGTTCCTCGTCAAGCCTCTGCTCCAGGAAACGTCGATTAAAAAGCCCGGTAAGCGGATCGCTAAGGGTAATTTCTTCCAGTTGTGCCGCTTTTTCACTGAACTCGGTCCTCTCCAAAACAACGCAGGCATGCCGCGCCACGGTAGTTAGAAGATCCAGGTCAGCCTCCGAAAAGATTCCTCCGTTCCTCTTGTCCGAAAGATTCAGCACACCGATTACGGAACCCTTCACCCGGAGGGGAATACAGATGAATGATTTTGTTTTGAACCGGGACCGGTTTGGAATCCGGACCCGTGAATCCTGTTCGATATCCTTTACCAGGAGAGGCTCGCCGCTTTCCGCCACCTTGCCGGCGATCCCCCTGCCGACACGAGCGCTCATGCTGCGGGCCAGTTGCAGACTCATCCCCATGACCGACTCAATCCGAAGGTTCTTCCCGTTTTCGTCGATCAGCATGAGAGACCCTGAAGACGCCTGGAGAAGGTCCGCGGCTGTTTCGAGAATCGAGAGATAAAGGTCACGCCGGTTCTCTGCCGACGAAAGGGTACTGAGTACAGAAACGAATTTGCCGGCAAGAGACGCCTCCAGCCGATGCGACTCTTCTACACGGAATTGAAGCAGCTTTGCCGCGACTCGGTCGGTAATCATCCCTATCAGAAGGGTATCGCGATACTTGAGGTCATCATCAAAAACGGCAAGCAGGCCAAACACCTGGTCTCCTCTGGCGATCGGCAGACAGAGTACCCTCTCCGCCACCACCGAAGGGAAGTGCTCTCCCACCTGTTTCTCGGGCACCAGTACCGGTCCGGAGTCGCCATAGGGAAAAAGGGCGGCAAGCTGGCTTTCCTTACAGGAACCGAGATTTTTCACCATCCCTATGAGACCGCGCAACGGGATATCTTTCCCAGGACCAGTCGTGATCCCGATAGCAACCCGGGGAATATCAAAGAGAATTCCCAGAGTTTCACTCAAAAGCACCATCAAGTCTTCCTGGTTCGAGATTCCTTCCATGTGTGCCATGATGCCCCGAACCGTCCTGAACATCTCAACGTTCTTTTCCAGCAGCCGCGCCTGGATACTGTCGCTAACCAGACCGCCGAGAAGGCGGGAAACCTCCTTTGCAGCATCCTTGACCTCCTGGGAAGTGGCTGAGGGAAGCTTCTCAAGTTCGTCCAATAGAGCAAAACCGTCAATCCTGTCGGATTTAGCCAGCTTTTCCATTAAAAACAGATCAAGGGTCGGGTTTCTGACCCCACCCCCGACAAAACAGTAGCGAAAACCGTCACCAACCTGATAGGGAACGGCAAAATTCATGAGACCCGCCCGGCAGCTGAAAACCATCGGTTTCTGTTTGCCAAGGGCAAGCTTGACAGCTCTTTCGTACGAGGGCTCGCATTTTTCGATGCAGACCAGATTGCGCGCAAGAATCCCGCAGAGGGGAGAAACCGTTCCCAGGCGCGTTACAACTCCATCCTTTTCATAGAAAAGGGCAAGGTCGAACTTTTCCAGGAAAGGATACCCGCAGAGAATCTCAAGTAGTTCCAACGGCTTTAACGTTGCGGACTCATCGGAAGTCATTGTTTTTCCTTGTACTGCACGGCCGTTACAGGGGCCACTGACCCATATGTATCGTTTATCCCGGTTATTCAGGATTCAATGCGGAAATTGCCAGTCCTTTTGTTTTATAGAGCCCCGCCAACCGTTATTTCTGAAATAAGCAGGGTCGGCTGGGCGTCAGATACGGGAGCTCCCTGCCCATCCTTGCCGCAGGTTCCGATACCGAATCCGAGATCGTTGCCGATTTTTGTCACTTTCTTCAGAACTTCGGGTCCATTTCCCGTCAGTGTCGCGCCCCGCACCGGTTCGCCAATGACACCATTTTGGATCAGATATCCCTCCGAAACTTCGAAAACAAAGTCACCGGTTACGGTGTTGACCTGACCGCCACCCATCTTTTTCACGAACAGGCCCTGCTGGACTTCCCTGACAATGGCTGCAGGGGATGAGTCTCCCGGAGCGATGAGCGTATTGGTCATACGCACAATGGGCTTGGCGTGGTAAGACTCACGCCGGCCGTTGCCGGTTGATGCGCAGCCGTCCTTCATGGCCGAAAGACGGTCGTAGAGATAGCATTTCAGTACACCGTTTTCCACCAGTACTGTCTTCTGCGCGGCAACTCCTTCATCATCATGGGAAAAGGAACCCCTGGCATGGGGAATAGTCGCATCATCGATGACAGTAATGAGAGGAGAAGCAACTTGAGTGCCAATCTTTCCGGTATAGACAGACATCCCCGCCTGGGCAAGGTCAGCCTCCAGTCCATGACCGATTGCCTCATGTACCATGGTCCCTCCCGCCTCGGAGGAAATAACCACCGGCATGGTTCCTGCCGGTGCCTTGCGTGCCGAAAGCATCATAAGAGCCCTTCCGGCTGCGGTGCGCGCCACTTCTTCAGGGCTCGTCTGATCGAAAAGCTCGAAGCCGCGAAACCCGCCTATCGGCTCATACCCGGTCTGGATAACATCGCCCTGGGCTGCCACTACCTGGGTCAAAAAAACGGTACCGGTCCGTCCGGTCTCGATGAAATCGCCCAAAGAATTGGCGATCTGGGTGCTAACCCTTCCGTCGCGATAGACAACCATGACCTGACGAACGCGCTGGTCAATCCTTCGAGCTGCATCGTCCGCGCGTCGCACCAGAGCAACCTTGTCCTGCAGAGACACAGAACCAGGTGAGATCTTGATGGGGAACCCCGCACCGACTATCTTTTCCCGAAGGTCGATCGGGGCCCCGAACTCCCGTCCCCTGACCGCTCGGCTCACCGTCCGAGCAAGTTCCAGAAGAGCTTTCTCCGTGACATCGTTCGTATAGGCATAGGCAGTCCTGAGGTCTGAGATAACGCGGATGCCAACCCCGCGATCCGTTCCCGCAACGATCTTCTCGATCTTTCCGTCTTCACAGACAATGGAAGTGGATGAGCCTTCCTCAAAATAAATGTCCGCGAATTCGCCCCCTTCTGAAAGGGCGCTGCGAAGTATTCGGGATATATCCATGGCGTCAAGCATCATTATGGGTCTCCTGTTTCAAGGGAAGGGAAAGGTCATCGGAAAACGGGATCTCCGTCAAACTGATCTCGTGAGCAAGTGCGGTTAGCAGGGCATCCACATCATCCGCAAAGCATTCCGGAATCGAAAGCACAACAATTCCGTTCCGCGCATCCAGCGTACTGAGGGTTGCAAGGCCCTCGTAGGCATCCAGGGTAAAGCGAAAATAGCCAATATCGCGCCGGTCGACGCGAAAATATCGTAGCAGCATATGGTTGTGGACTCTATCTATTCGTATAACTAGTCAGAATACTCTGAATCGATGGCAATAACCTTTGTCACCCCCGAATGACTCTATCGGGGATCCATGGTATCAGCACGCCAGCGCCCGCTGAATTCTTCGGATCGTTTCATCCCGTCCAAGGACACCAATGACATCATAGATACCCGGCGAGGCAGAGCCGCCGGTCAGGGCATAGCGGGCCGGCTGGGCCACATCTTTCATCTTGATGCCCTTCTCGGCGCAGAGCCCGTCAAAGAGCGCGGCAATGGCATCATGGCTCAGGTCCTCGACCTTCTTCAAGCGCTCCACCAGTTCGGCACACAATTCCCGGGCAGACGGCGTCAGGAACTTTGCCAGGGACTTTTCATCATACTCGAAGTCGGATTTATAGTAGAAGATTGTCCCATCCGCCATCTCCAGCATGGTTCGGGAACGGTCAAGAAGTGTCCGGATCACGGCAACCAGATCGGGCCCTGCAGCAGGATCAACACCCCGCTCATGAAGGAAGGGCAGAAGAAGTCCCGCCAACCGTTCCGGGTCACCAGTCTTGATATAGTGGGCATTCAGCCAGAGGAGTTTGTCGGGATTGAACACCCCGGCTGAGCGGCCGACCGACTCGATGGAGAATTTCGAAATCAGGTCCTCGAGAGTGAAAATCTCTTCATCGCCATAACTCCAGCCCAGTCTGACCAAATAGTTGACCATGGCCTCAGGAAGGAAACCCATGTCCCGGTAGGCCATGACGCTGGTGGCGCCGTGTCTCTTCGAAAGGCGCGCCTTGTCAGCGCCGAGGATCATCGGCACATGGGCAAACTTTGGTACCGGGTAGCCAAGCGCCTCGTAGAGGAGGATCTGGCGCGGTGTATTGTTGACATGGTCATCTCCACGGATAACAGTAGTGATGCCCATGGTGGCATCATCGACCACCACGGTGAAGTTGTAGGTGGGTGTACCGTCGGTACGCTGGATGATCAGGTCATCCAGTTCCTCGTTCTGAAAGGATATCCTGCCCTTGATGAGATCGTCAAAAGCCGTTTCACCCTCCACTGGGCAGCGGAATCTGACCACATAGGGAGCACCGGGAACATCCTCGGTCAGATCTCTGCAGGTACCGTCGTATTTCGGCTTGCGCCCTTCGCTGATGGCAAGTTCACGCTTCTTATCCAACTCCTCGGGAGAGCAGTAGCACTTGTAGGCCTTCCCGGCAGCCAGCATCTTTTCCACGTATTCCCGGTACAAGGGGAAATTATCGGACTGATAGAACGGACCCTCATCCCAATCAAGGCCAAGCCAGGTCATCCCCTCGAGAATCGCGTCCACCGACTCCTGGGTAGAGCGGGCGACATCGGTATCTTCGATGCGGAGAATGAATTTTCCCCCTTCCTTCCTGGCAAGAAGCCAATTGAACAGGGCGGTCCGAGCCCCCCCAACATGGAGGTACCCGGTCGGACTCGGGGCAAAACGCAGACGAACTTCAGACATTATGAACTCCTTGAGCAATAAGGACCGGTATTACCCGGCACAATTATTTCGAATACGCGGTATGGTGACAACTAAGACTGCCATGTAAAAACTGTATCAGCTAACAGTAATTCAGGCAATGAAACAGCCATACTATCAGGGGAGAAAACTCTCAACCAGCCAGTATGGGGCAGTCGAATACTACGACACTGATGATTTCAGAGGATTTCCGGTTCTCCGGTTTCCTCTTCAGACAGGGAAGTTTCAGCGGGAACAGCATACTCTCCCGCAATCCACGCCCCCAGGTCAATCATTCTGCAGCGCTCGGAGCAGAACGGGCGATGGGGATTCCCCTCCCATTCCACCTCTTCCCTGCAGATCGGACAGGCAACAATCATGTACAACTCCCGTAACTTGTAGTAGAAAAGGGCCTTGGCTGTCAGAAACGTGCCCAAACCCTTCCGTAAAGACAAAAAAATCCCGGACCAATTTTCACTGCCGGGGCTGTTCCAGTGATACCGAACCGCTTGAAAGAATTATAAATAGTATAGTGAATGACTGAAAAAATCAAGCTTCCCCTCAAGCCGGGATCAGAGCCCTGATTGACGAACCTTGGAAATAGTGATATAGGCATGCCAATGAAAAGAAGATTACCGGCCGAATGGGAAGAACAGGACGGCGTACTGCTCGCCTGGCCCCACAAAGATAGCGACTGGCACCCCGTCCTGCACGAGGTGGAACCGGTTTTCATTGAGATTGCTAAACATATCAGCCTGTTCGAACGGGTGGTGATCATTGCTCCGGACAAGGGAAAAGTGGAGGACAAGCTCCGCCACGCCGGGGCACGGATGGACCGGGTCACTGTCTACGAAATCGGCTCCAACGATACCTGGATGCGGGATTTCGGGCCAATCACCGTTCTTGAGGGGAAAAAACCGCTCCTTCTCGACTTTTTCTTCAATGGCTGGGGTCTCAAGTTTGCCGCCGACCAGGACAACCAGGCCACCAGGCGCCTCCACCAGGCCGGCGCATTCGCTGCAACACCGCTGAAAACCATTGGTCTTGTCATGGAGGGTGGCAGCATTGAAAGTGACGGAAAGGGTACGCTCCTTACCACTGAAGAATGCCTCCTGGGACCGAACCGCAATCCCCACCTGACCAGAAACAGAGATCGAGATGGTGCTACGCGAAGCACTTGGCACGAAGAACTTCCTCTGGCTTGGCTGCGGATTTCTGGCCGGAGACGACACCGACTCCCATATTGACACGCTGGCTCGGCTCTGCCCCGAAGATACGATCGTCTATGTATCCTGTCCCTATGATCAGGATCTTCATTTCACCGCCCTTCGTCAGATGGCCTCGGAGCTGGAAGCCTTCAGGACCGGCGACGGTCGTCCGTACCGTCTGATCCCCCTGCCCTGGCCCTCTCCCCGCCATGACGAAGATGGTCAGCGCCTTCCGGCAACCTATGCCAATTTCCTCGTCATCAACGGGGCAGTCCTCGTCCCGACATACCAGGACGAGAATGACACTGCCGCACTTGCCGCCATTCACGAGGCTTTCCCGAACAGAACCATTATCGGAATCGATTGCCTACCGTTGATAGAGCAGCATGGCTCGCTGCACTGCCTCACCATGCAGATCCCGAAAGGAGTTTTACCGTGAAAACCCTGAAAGTAGCGCTTGTGCAACAGACCTGCACCAATGACAAAGCAGGGAATCTGTCAAAAAGCATCCAGGCCATCCGTGAAGCCGCACAGCTTGGCGCTCGTCTGGTTGTCCTGCAGGAGCTTCACGCCGGCCTCTATTTCTGCCAGACTGAGGATACCTGCTGTTTCGATCAGGCTGAGCCGATTCCCGGCCCCGCCAGCAACCTGCTCGCCGCCGTTGCCCGGGAATGCGGAGTCGTCATTGTTGCATCTTTGTTCGAGCGTCGCGCACCGGGACTCTATCACAATACCGCCGTCGTCTTCGAGAAGGACGGGTCCATAGCCGGGAAATACCGGAAGATGCATATTCCGGACGACCCCGGCTTCTATGAAAAATTCTATTTCACCCCCGGAGACCTGGGATTCGCCCCCATTGACACCTCGGTCGGCAGGCTCGGCATCCTGGTCTGCTGGGACCAGTGGTTCCCCGAAGCGGCCCGACTGATGGCCCTCTCCGGGGCTGAACTGCTGATCTACCCGACCGCAATCGGCTGGGATCCGAACGACACCCCCGCTGAACAGGAACGCCAGAGAGACGCCTGGATTACGGTTCAGCGCTCCCATGCCATTGCGAACGGCCTACCGGTCATCAGTGTCAACCGGGTCGGATTCGAAGCCGCTGATGATGATTCCGGCAACGGGATCCTCTTCTGGGGCAGCAGCTTTGTTACAGGGTGCCAGGGAGAAATCCTGACACAGGCTGACACTGAAGGTGAACAGCTGTGCACCGTCGAGATCGACATGACACGCTGCGAGGACGTCCGACGCATCTGGCCCTTTCTCCGGGACCGACGCATCGATTCCTACCAGGATCTGCTCAAACGATTTTGCCGCTGAGTTTAGGACAAGCAGAGCGCCGTGGTTTTTCTTATTGCGCCACGTCTATAACAGCATGATATCCGTGCTATTCTTGAACCAAGACATACGATAAAACACCGTTTTCACTGATTTTCTTGCAAAACAACCGGAACGAAGCTATTATATGGACCTTTACTAAAACCTCTTCGGTTTTGGAACACTACCCATGAAAAGGAGTGGACATGAAAGTAATCGTAACCGAACAGCTGGCACATGAGGGACTTTTGATCCTGGAAAAGGACCCGCGAATTGAGGTGGATGTCCGCCTTGGGCTCAGCAAAGAGGAACTGATTTCCGTCATTGGCAACTATGAAGCAATTGTTACCCGGAGCGCCACAAAAGTCGACCGGGATGTACTCGAAGCAGGGAAGAAGCTGAAGCTGGTTGCCCGGGCTGGCGTCGGCATCGACAGTGTTGATGTGAAATTCGCGAGCGAAAAGGGCATCATTGTCCTCAACGCGCCCTTCGGCAACACCAACAGCGTAGCCGAGCATACCTTGGCGCTGCTCCTTGCCCTCTGCCGCAATATTTCCAAGGCAGACGCAAGTCTCAAGAAGGGAGAGTGGAAACGTTCCGCGTTAGTCGGTTCGGAACTCAAGGGCAAAATAGCTGGAGTAATCGGACTGAGCAAAGTTGGCGGCCGCGTTGTCACGAGACTGCAGGCCTTCGAATGCGAGGTGATCGGCAGCGACCCCTATGTATCGGAAAAAAGGGCCAAGGACCTGGGAATCAGGCTTGTCTCCATTGAAGAAATTATCAGGACCGCGGACATCATCACCCTGCATGTCCCCATGACCGACGAAACCCGCAACTTGATCGGGGAAAAGGAAATCGGCCAGATGAAGGATGGCGTTATTCTCATCAACACGGCCCGCGGCGGGATCATAAACGACGAAGCATTGCTGAATGCCCTCAACAGCGGCAAACTGGGTGGCGCGGCCATTGACGTGTGGACCGAGGAACCCCCCAAATCTGATACCCTTAAAAAAATCATTGCTCACGAAAAAGTCCTCTCGATGCCGCACCTCGGCGCATCCACCCACGAAGCACAGATCAACGTGTCAGTGGATGTCTCTCGCGAGATAATCCGATTTCTCGATGAGCAGCCGCTGGAAAACGCCGTCAATATCCCCCGTTTCGATCTTACCCTCATGGAGCAGATGCGACCCTTTCTGCGCCTTGTTAACATCATGGGAGATTTCGTCGTACAGTTGCTCGACACCAACATGAATAAAGTAACTTTCACTTACGAAGGAGCAATTGCCGAATACTGCACCTCACCCATTACCGTCTGCGGCTTGGCAGCACTCCTCAACCGCAAGGTGGAGCAAGACGTTAACATGGTGAACGCGAACCTGGTTGCCGAAAACATGGGCATAGCGCTTGAAGAGGTTAAGCTCACCGAGACAGGCTCCTTCTCCAACATGGTTACCATCACCATCGAAGGGCCGAATGAAAAAAGGGTCATCTCCGGCACCCATTTCGAAGGAACTCCGCGTATCGTTCAACTGCGCGATTACCAGGTCGATTTCACACCGGAAGAACACATGCTGCTGCTTACCTATGTGGACCGGCCCGGCATGATCGGCAAGATCGGCATGATCTTGGGGCAGCACGAAATCAACATTGCCGCGATGAGCCTTGGCAGAAGGGAAAAGGAAGGAGAGGCCATGGTTATCCTCTCCCTGGATTCACCGGCTCCCCCAAACGTTGTCGAAGAGATCCGGACGGCGACCGAAGCCACTTTCAGCAAGGCGCTGCACATGGTTACCGCACGCGAGTCCAAGTAATTTCTGCATAATTGGGAGCGGCGAATCGCCGCTCCCAATCGAATCTTCTCTCCCCTACAAACTCCCCAGACAGGCAACAACGGCACCCGCCAGCACCATCTCCCGTATCGCCGCCTCCGAATCACCCGGCTGCAGGTCCACACCGCGAACAGCATCGATCAGCAGGGTAACGGAGAACCCCATTCTAAGGGCCTCAAGCACGGTATTCTTGACACAATAATCGGTTGCAAGCCCACCGACAAAAAGATGCGTGACACCCATCTCTTTCAAAGATTCGGAAAAGCTCTGCCCCTCTTCGCTCATAGCCTCGAAAGAAGAATACCCGTCTTCAGCCGGGTTCATCCCCTTGGAGATAACGACCACATCATCCGGGAGCTTCAGATCAGGATGAAATCGTGCACCCTCACTTTCCTGAACACAATGAACCGGCCAGATGCCACCGTAGGCACTAAAGTGGCTCGAACCTTCCGGGTGCCAATCACGGGAAGCAAACACGGGCAGCCGCTTTTCCTTGAAACGCTCGATATAGCGGTTTAACACCGGAACAACCTCATCGCCTCCCGGCACAGCAAGTGCCCCGCCTGAGCAGAAATCATTCTGCACATCTTCAATAAGCAAAGCTGATCCTTTTTTCATCACCGCCCCTTCCATCCTCACCTTCCGCCAAAATCAAATACGGATGCGAGTTAAATATCACCGGTAGCCCTTCTGCACCTCCTCGATCAACCGCATCCGCAAGTCATGGAGTTCCTGACTCAGGTAGACACCATAGGGAAGGACATCCTCAAAGCGGAGAACCCCGTCAGGAAGGCAGCCCAATTGTGCCTGGCAGCGATCAGCCAATTCGCAGAGGGAGGGTGGTGAACCTGCAACCATCCCAGCCTCCATTACGACTGAACGAATGGACTTCAAGACTGCAGATGCGGGAATTCGAGCGGTCTTTTGCGGATTCCTGGGATTATAGAGAAGATCTCCCGGCACAGGCAACGCGTTTTCTCTGCAGATGACATCCATCATAAAAGTTCCATCTTCCGCGATAGCGCGGAACAATTTCTTCCGGTCGGGAATCGTGCTCTTCGAAAGATCGCTGGTAACCTTCAACTTCGGGGTACCGTTATGGCGGACAAGTTTATAGACTCCTCCCAGCGCCCCCCCGCCTTCACCCTGGCAGGTGGCGAGCTTGGTGCCGACCCCATAGATATCGATCTTTCCGCCCTGCTCGCGAATGGAACGCACCACATACTCATCCAACTCGTTGGACGCCAAAATCTTGACATCCGGAAACCCTGCCTCATCGAGCATCCGCCGAGACTCGCAACTCAGGAGTGCCAGATCACCCGAATCAAGGCGAACGGCACGAAGTTCATGACCTTTCTCCCGTAATTCCCGCGCAACTATGATGGCGTTCGGGATGCCGCTCTTAAGAGTGTCGTAAGTATCCACGAGAAGAGTTGAGCTATCGGGAAAAACATCCGCATAGGCCCGGAAGGAGGAGAGCTCATCCGGGAACGCCATGATCCAGCTATGGGCATGAGTCCCCTTCACCGGAATGCCAAGGGTCTGTCCGGCCCAGACGTTGCTGGAGCTGCGAGCACCCCCGACATACGCCCCGCGGACCTCACTCAGTCCGCCATCAGGACCTTGGGCCCGACGCAGCCCAAACTCGACAACCTCTTTTCCACCGGCGACAGAGGTAATCCGCGCCGCTTTTGTCGCCACCAGGGACTGGAAGTTGACGATGTTCAGCAGGGCCGTTTCCACTAACTGGGCCTGTGCAAGCGGAGCTTCAACGGTAATCAACGGTTCGAGTGGAAAGACAACCGTCCCTTCCGGCATGGCAATGACACGGCCCCGGAATTGAAAGCCTTCCAGGTAATCAAGGAAGGAATCTTTGAAAATGCCAAGGGTCTTCAGGTAGGCGAGGTCGTTCTCGGTAAAGCGGAGTTCAGAGAGATAGCGAAGCGCAGGTTCAAGGCCGGCAAAGACAACATATCCGCCCTTGAATGGCGGCGTCCGGAAGAAAAGGTCGAACACGGCAGGATCTTCGTGCATCCCTTTTTCGAAATACCCGGCAAGCATGGTAAGCTGATAGAGGTCTGTGAGGAGCGCCGAATAGGACATATCCCCCTCCTTGGCGGGAATGCTGTTGTTTTGTTTTTATTATACCACGGAAGTTTTCAACAAAATCCTTCTTTAGAAAACACTTCTTTCACAAACAAACGTCAAGAACACCCTTCGCATCAATGCAAAATATTTCCCAAAAACAGTGCCGTGGCAACAACTCAACAAAAAAGGCCGTCCCCAATAATTCAGGACGGCCTTTAAAGTGTGACGATCAGTGCTTAATAGCGGTAAAACTCGGGTTTGAATGGCCCCTCAACCGGAACGCCGATATAGTCCGCCTGCTCTTTCGTCAAGGCAGTAAGTTTCACGCCAAGCTTACCGAGATGGAGTCGTGCGACCTTCTCGTCAAGAATTTTCGGCAGCATGTACACTTTCTTCTCATAAGCGGCATTGTTCGTCCAGAGTTCAATCTGGGCCATGACCTGATTAGTGAAGGAGTTGGACATAACAAAGCTCGGATGGCCGGTAGCACAGCCGAGGTTAACCAGACGACCTTCAGCAAGAAGAATCAGCTTCCTGCCATCCGGGAAGATTATCTCATCCACCTGGGGCTTGATGTTGACCCAGGTAAGATCACGAATACTGGCGATATCGATCTCGTCGTCGAAGTGGCCGATGTTGCAGACAATGGCCTGGTCCTTCATTTTGTCCATGTGGACTCGGGTGATGACATTAATACAGCCGGTGGCGGTAACAAAGATATCACCAAGCGGAGCCGCCTCTTCCATCGTGGTTACCTGAAATCCCTCCATCGCTGCCTGGAGGGCAATAATGGGGTCAATCTCGGTAATCAGCACCCGGGCACCCTGGCCGCGCAAAGAATGGGCACTGCCCTTGCCCACATCACCGTAACCGCACACCACGGCAACCTTGCCCGCAATCATCACGTCGGTTGCCCGCTTGATGCCGTCCAGAAGAGATTCGCGGCAGCCATAGAGGTTGTCAAACTTCGACTTGGTAACCGAGTCATTCACGTTTATTGCCGGAATGGCAAGAGTACCTTTCCTCATCATATCATAGAGACGGTGTACACCGGTGGTGGTCTCTTCGCTCACTCCCAGAATCTCCGGCAGAAGCTGCGGGTACTCTTCATGAATAAGCTTGGTAAGGTCCCCACCATCGTCAAGAATCATATTGAGGGGTCTTCCGTCCGGCCAATAGACGGTCTCCCGCATGCACCAGTCCCATTCCTCCGCAGTTTCCCCTTTCCAGGCGAAAACAGGGATCCCGGCAGCAGCCATGGCAGCGGCCGCATGGTCTTGGGTGGAAAAGATATTGCACGAAGACCAGCGCACTTCGGCACCCAATTCAAGGAGCGTCTCCATGAGGACCGCTGTCTGGATTGTCATATGCAGGGAACCGGCAATACGTGCCCCGGCAAGGGGCTTGCTGGCACCAAATTCCTCTCGGAGCGCCATCAGGCCCGGCATCTCCTTTTCAGCCATTTCGACTTCCTTGCGGCCCCAGGTTGCCAGAGAAATGTCCCGAATCTTATAATCGGTAAACGCGCCCGGCGCGATCTGCGTCTGTTCAGTATTCTTTTGCATTTTTTCCTCCAAAATGTAATGAGCAGCCTGAACACCGGACATGCAAAATTCATCCCGTATCAGACTGCTCAGTATTTTATATCACTTTTACCCCGCCAGGTCAAAAAGGAAAAGCACAAGCCCGGATCATCAGGCGGCTTCCTCCGAGTCCTCCGCTTCCGCCACAACAGCTTCGGCAAAGAGCTCGTCAAAAATCTCCTGAACGGTGGTAATCCTGTCAGCCTTGTAGGCATTGGTTCCACAGAAGATCAGGCCGGTTTCCACGTCTCCTCGCTGAGCCCGGTCCAAGGCACGAACAATGCAGAAACGCTCACCGGTTTCCTTGTAGCTGCATTTTTTCAGGCAGCCGGTGGAACAGACGATTTCGTTAATTTGGTCATGTTTGACTATTGCGTCACGATTCCGGATGATGGCCCTTCCCGGTAGCCCCGCTGGGCTCATGATCAGACCGATGTCTTCCTGACGGCAGTCAATATATGCCTGCTTGAAACTTTCAGCAGCATCACATTCTTTTGTTGCAACAAAGCGGCTTGCCATCTGCACGGCATCTGCGCCTTGGGCAAGGGCATGCATGACATCGGCTCGGTCCCAGATACCTCCAGCAGCAATAACCGGCACATCCCGACCAAAATCGTTCCGGAAGTACTCTTTAATCGCCCGCACCGTTCCATAGTGGTCATAGTCGCCAGTACCAATGTTTTCCAGCTTTTCTCCCAAGTGGCCACCTGCTGTATCAGGGTCCTCCACAAGAACGGCGTCCGGGAGGCGGTTATACCTCTGCCACTTCTTTGCGATAAGCTGTGCCGCCCTGAGCGAAGACACAATCGGAACCAACGCAACATGAGGGGCATGGGCGGTCAACTCAGGAAGGCTCAAGGGAAGACCGGCACCACAAATAATAACCTTCGCCCCCCCTTCTATAGAGGCTTTTACGAGGTCTTCGTAATCGGACAGGGCCACCATGACATTGACGCCGATTACGCCGTCAGGAGCTATGGCATACGCCTTCCGCAACTCTTCCTTCATGGCCTTGGGTTCAGCCTGCATATAGTTCGAGCCCGTATAAAAGGGGCTGTTCATGGCAATACCGGCTGCCGCGATAATGCCTATCCCACCACATCGGGCAACATGTCCCGCCAGGGACCCTCCGGAAATCCGTGCCCCCATTCCTCCCTGAATCAGGGGATACCTGACTGTATATTCACCGATTTGAAAAGGCTTCATTATTGTTCCTTCCTTCCCCAATAAAGGTCTGGTGTTTTCTTTTGTGACTTCAGCATACTGGAAAAAGAATCTCTGTTGTGTAATAGTATTGTAAAATCCCCTTGAGAGCCACGAAGGCACCCCGCTTTCGCGGTTTTCGCAGATCGGATGTCCAGCTCAATGAAATGGGTCAAACGTCTTTTCCATCCACTCTTCGCCTTCATCGCCATTCAACTGGTATGGGGGGTGATTGTTCTGTTCTGGATCTCCTGGTTTCTTGACAGCAACCGGGAATTCCGCAACCTTGCCCTTCGCTATCGCCCGGAACTCGTCAATAAAGGGCTCGATTGGACTGCTCTGCTGGGGGGACTGATCCTTCTCCTGGTAGTGCTTGCCGGCATCTATCTTCTCTTTATCTACTGGAAACGTCAGTATGACCTGTACCGGCAGCAAAAAAACATCATCTCCCAGGTTACCCATGAATTAAAGTCACCCCTTGCCTCGATCCAGCTTCACCTGGAAACTATCCGACTCCGGCCGCTTCCCCCTGAGAAAACGGAACAGTTTCTTGACATAATGCTTGACGATGTCGATCGACTCAACCACCTGATCAGCAATCTTCTCATGGCGGCAAAACTCGAACAGAGGAACAGATCTCCTCAAAGGCGTCCGATCGATTTTTCGTCTTTTTTGAGAATTTATCTGGAAAAAAAACGAACGAGTCTTCCGGAAGGAAGTTGCCTCTCTCTTGATATTGAAGACAATAGTATGGTTTCATGTAATCCCGAAGAAATGGAAACAGCGCTCAGAAATCTGTTTGAAAATGCCATCCTCTACAGCCCTACCTCTCCGGAAATTGCAATCACTCTGCGCAGAGAAGGTAAGCGCTGCCACCTCACTTTCCAGGACAAGGGAAAGGGAATCGATCCTAATCATCTGAAAAAAGTCTTCCGAATGTTCTATCGGGTTCGCAGTCATGGAGAAAATATCCGCGGGACCGGCCTCGGACTTTATATCGTTAAATCAGTTATAACAGCACACGGGGGTAAGATCAGGGTGACAAGTGAAGGAATCGGCAAAGGTTCCACTTTCCACATTTTCCTCCCTCTTGCGGAGAAAACATGAACGAAGAGAAACCCCACATTCTTCTTGTTGAGGATGAAATCCATCTCGCACGCGGTATCTGTTTCAACCTGGAACTTGAAGGGTATCGGGTAAGTCATACGGAATCCGGCGAAGAGGCTCTTCAACGACTCGAGTTTGACCGGTTCTCCCTCATAATCCTCGACATCATGCTGCCAGGCATCGACGGCTTTACTGTCTGCAAAACAATCAGGCAAATGGATATGCGTGTCCCGATCCTGATTCTTTCCGCCCGCGCAGAAGAGGGAGACAGGATTACCGGTCTCTCCGCCGGAGCCGATGATTACCTCATGAAGCCGTTCAATCTCAACGAATTCCTGCTCCGCGTTCGGGGAATGTTGAAACGCTCAGCCTGGTACCGTCCCGAACCCATCGAGGAGGGGTACCGGTTTGGCGACAGCGACGTGTTTCTCCTCTCCTATCATGCAAAGACTCCTCAGGGGGAAATCGACCTGACCGAACTGGAAGTCAAGATGCTGGCCTTCTTTTTCAGAAATGAAGGAAAGGCGGTATCCCGTGCCGATCTGCTCGAAACCGTCTGGGGATATTCAGCCGACACGGAAACAAGGACTCTCGACAATTTTATTGTGCGTCTGAGGAGATATTTTGAGCCGGACCCGTCACATCCTGTTCATTTTCAGACAGTGCGCGGGATCGGGTACCGCTTCATCCGGGAACAGAAAAGAAAGCAGGAAGGAAATCAGGACCAGTGAATCAGTACCTGACTGGAAAGCAGAAAATCCCGGGATCAGCCCGAAGAACAACAAAAGCCGGATGGGGATACCATCCGGCTTTTGTTGACTTTATTATGAGAAAGTTCTTCCCTATGCAAATCTGACTGTTGCCACGCCAAAGAGACTTCCGGTCACAGGACAGCGTGAACGCAAGGCAACAGACAAATCTCCGTCACTTTTCAAAACGGCTGTTACAACCCGGCTTTCGACCGGAGTATTTCGACCTTGTCGGTTTTTTCCCAGGTAAACTCCGGGAGCTCTCGGCCAAAGTGACCATAGGCTGCTGTTTTCAGGTAGATGGGCCTCAGAAGGTCAAGCTGCTCGATGATGGCACGCGGCCTGAGATCAAAGGTTTGCTTGACGATTTCGGCAATTTGCTCCGAAGGTATCACGCCGGTTCGGAAAGTGTTGATCATGACAGAAACCGGCTCGGCAACACCGATGGCATAGGCAACCTGAACCTCGCACTTGTCGCAGAGACCAGCAGCTACCAGATTTTTCGCCACGTAGCGCCCCATGTAGGATGCAGAGCGGTCAACCTTGGACGGATCCTTGCCGGAGAAAGCACCTCCACCATGGGAACCCTGGCCGCCATAGGTATCAACAATGATCTTGCGACCGGTAAGACCGCAGTCCCCCATGGGGCCGCCGATAACGAAACGGCCGGTCGGGTTGATCAGGAAGCGGGTAGCGTCCGTCATCAGTTCCGCGGGGATGATTTTCTTTACGACCTCTTCAATGATGCCTTCCCGGATCATCTCATACGAGACTTCCGGTGAATGCTGGGATGACACTACAACCGTATCGATACTCACCGGCCGATCATCGATATAGCGGACCGACACCTGTGACTTGGAGTCGGGTCGGAGGAAGTCCAGAATCCCTTGCTTGCGAACATCACTAAGACGTTTGGTCAACCTGTGAGCCAGCATGATCGGCATGGGCATCAGTTCAGGAGTATCATTGCAGGCATAGCCGAACATAAGGCCCTGATCTCCGGCACCCTGGTCTTTGAACAGACCTTGTCCCTCGGTAACACCCTGGGAAATATCCGGTGACTGTTTGTCAATGGACGTAAGCACGGCGCAGGTTTCCCAGTCGAAGCCCATGGCTGAATCATTGTAGCCTATTTCCCTGATGGTCTCGCGAGCTACCTTGGGATAGTCGACCACGGCATTTGTGGTTATCTCACCCGCCATTACAACCATTCCGGTTGTTACGAGGGTTTCGCAGGCAACCCGTGAATTGGGATCCTGCGCAAGGATGGCGTCGAGCACCGCGTCTGATATCTGGTCGGCTACCTTATCCGGATGCCCTTCGGAAACCGATTCGGAAGTAAATTGAAAATCTGTCATACCCATGTAATGGTACTCCTCTCGTTGTCTGCTGAGATGGCGGGATAACCCCCATGAAAAAAGGATGGTAAAATTTCGCCCGCAGCTTTGTCAAGTCCTAAATACAATTAGTGAACAACTTGGCTTGCAATCAGCTGAAAGCCTTTCTGCCAGCCGGTTTCCAAGCGTACGGAAAAATTCCTTTCTGCTCAATCGATACTATCGGAAAACTTGGTCACAATCTGGCCCTGCAGATAGTCCTCAACCTCGGTGGCAGTGGCAAAAGACAGGGCCTGCTTGACCATTTCTTCAGCTTCTCTCCGACTGCAGCGTCGAAGAATCTTCTTGACCTTGGGAATGGACACCGCATTCATGGAAAGCTCGTCAAATCCCAGCCCCAGAAGTATCGGCAGATAATTCGGCTCACCTGCCATTTCCCCGCAGATGCTTACGTAGATTCCCGCGCCATGGGCCGCATCGGCCACGATTTTCAGAGATCTGAGTACCGCGGGATGCAGAGGCTCATACAGATCTGAAAGATGCTCATTGGTACGGTCGATTGCCAGTGAGTACTGGATAAGGTCATTGGTGCCGACACTGAAAAAATCCACCTCACTTGCCAACAGATCAGCAATGATAACCGCCGAAGGCGTCTCGATCATGATGCCGATTTCCATGTCCTCGTCAAAGGGAATGGATGCTGCCCGCAACTCCTCCCTGGCCTCCTCAAGGAAGGCCTTGGCAGAGCGTAATTCGCCCACTCCGGAGATCATCGGGAAAAACACCTTCACCTTGCCAAAGAAGCTTGCACGCAGGATTGCGCGCAACTGTGTCTTGAACAACTCCGGGCAGCGAAGGGAAAGACGGATCGCCCGCAGACCGAGGGCAGGGTTAAGCTCATCATCGAGATTAAGCTCCGGCACAAACTTGTCACCACCTACGTCCAGAGTCCTGATAGTCACCGGAAAGGGTGCCATCTGGCGGGCTATTTCCACATAGGTGCGAAACTGCTCCTCCTCATCTGGGATGGCTGAACGACCCAGGAAAAGCATCTCCGTCCGATAGAGTCCGATCCCTTCCCCACCATGTTTCTTGATGGAAGGAACTTCCTCTATGAATTCAACGTTTCCCTTCAGGAGCATCCGCTGACCATCAACCGTCTCAGCCGGGAGGTCACGAAGCTTCAGGAGCTCCTTTTCGCGGTACTCATAGTATTGCTTATGCTGGAGATAGTCGCGAAAGGTCTCCTCATCAGGGTTGACGATTACGAGTCCCTTGGCACCGTCAACAATAATGGAATCGCCGTCCGCTACTTCCCCGGTAATCCTTTCGAGGCCGACAACAGCCGGAATTTCCAGTGATCGTGATACGATGGCAGTATGGGAGGTCTTCCCTCCCAGATCGGTGACAAAACCAATAACCTTTTCTTTGTCGAATTGGAGAATATCGGCGGGAGAAAGATCGTGGGCAACAATTACGACACGCCCCTCCGCTTCACAGAGAAGGTCATGTCGCTTACCGAGCATATTGCGAAGAACCCGTTCGACCACTGTCTCAACGTCACTGCCCCGCTCGCGGAGATATTCGTCTTCAATCCCCTCAAAAAACACCTTGAACTTCTTGAGGGTCCGGTTCAGAGCAGCCTCGGCGTTGATCATCTCCTGTTCGATGAGATTGACTGTCTCCGTGGTCAACATGGTATCGTCGAGAATCATCAAATGCGTATCGATGACGTAAAGATGCTCCGTCCCCTGCGTTCGGGATATCTGGTCCTTCAGGGCAAGGAGATCCTCCTTCGCCCTCAGGAGAGCAGCATGAAAACGCTCGATCTCACCGGCTATCTCATCGAAAGAAACTGCTCTCTCGACAACGACAACTTTGGTCCTCTCGGCAACACGCGCCTCGCCAATGACAATTCCGGGAGAAGCACCCGTTCCTTGATACCTTCTGTTTTTAGTCTTCTCCAAAACCATCAGTTATAAGTTCCCCGAGAACATTCATCGCGTCCGCCTCATCATCACCAGTAACCTTGAGACGGATGACGCTACCCTTTGCAGCTGCAAGCATCATGATACCCATGATGCTTTTACCGTTCACCTCAATGTCTTCCCGTTCAATCATGATATCGGAATTGAAGCGACTGGCAGTTTTCACCAGCAATGCCGATGCCCTGGCGTGAAGTCCCAACTTGTTCGGTATGACAAATTCCTCAATCAGCATAGAAAACGTTACCACCCTGCAGAGAAGTAGCGCTGTAACGCGGAAAAGTGGAATCTCCCGGCACAGCGCAAGATACGGTACTTTCCTTCCGGAAAGCCGGAACAAGAAACTATTTCAAATAATCACCGGCAACAGAAATACTCTCAAGACCACATTTTTTTATTGAAGAAGCCAGTTCCGCGACGCCAAGCTTGTCCCGTTCCGAAGCAAACTTTATCACCATTGGAAGGTTTACCCCGGTAATCACTTCAACAACATTGTCTTTTAAAAATGAAATACTCATATTTGAGGGAGTACCGCCAAACATGTCGGCCATAATGATGACTCCGGAATCAGAAACTTTATCTATGGCACAGGCAACACTGTCCCTTATCTGCTCCACGGAATCTTTCGAAGTGATACCAATGGCCTCTGCCTTTTCAATACGACCCACTATCATTTCGGCTGCAGCAAGAAGCTCCCTTGCCAACCCCGCATGAGCAACCAATATCAACCCTATCATAGACTACCCCTTCCCAATATCCCGGTGAGTGATCTTTACAATCACATTTTTGTCTGCAAAAAAACTTTTCAGCTCCTCCGTTATTGCCACGGAACGATGTTTTCCGCCTGTGCATCCGGTGGAAATCGTCAGGTAGGACTTTCCCTCCCGCTGATAGCCGGGGATTAGAAACTCCAGCAACTCAGTGAATTTGGCAAGAAACCGTGCCGTCTCCTCTTTTCCCAGAACATACTCGCGCACCAGAGGGTCGAGCCCTGAAAACTCCCTCAATGATGGCACAAAATAGGGATTGGGAAGAAAGCGTACGTCCATCACCAAATCAGATTCAAGGGGAATGCCATACCGAAAACCAAAGGACTGCAAATGCACCGTCATTTCCCTGGCGCTTTCGTTGCCTTTCAGAAAAGAGATAAATGCATCCTTCAGCTGATGAATATTGAACTCCGAGGTATCAATGACCCGGGTTGCCATCCTGCGCAGCCCAGCCAACTGCTCCCGTTCATACCTGATGCCCTCCGGCACCGAACCGCTTTTCAGCACCGGATGCCTGCGACGCGTCTCCGAAAACCGGCGGATGATCACCTCGTCGGAAGCATCGAAAAAAACTATCTCAACCGTGTGGCCGGCCTCCCGGACAGTTTGCAGCACCTTCTCGTAACCGCGAAGGGATTCGAGGTCCCGGATATCCATTACCAGTGCGACATCCCTCGTGCTATCCGCGGCCTTCGCAACCAGCTCAACAAAGGTAGGGATGAGACTCACCGGAAGATTATCGATACAAAAAAAACCCTCATCTTCGCAGACACGAACACCGGTGGACTTTCCCGATCCAGACAAGCCGGTAATGATTACGATCCTCATTTTTTCACTCAACGTCGTCACCCGTAAGACAGGCTTCCATGCGTGCCCGGAGGTTCTCATCAAACTCCCGTGCCGAGTGATACCCCATCCCCTTCAAAAGAAAATTCCTCGCCGCCACTTCGAGAATTGAAGTAAGGTTTCTGCCAAATCGAACAGGAATCTTCAGGTAGGGAAATTCAACCTCAAGAATCGTATAGGTTTCGTCATCAATTCCCAGACGATCATACTCCTGACTCGGGTCCCATTCCACAAGCTCGATAACGAGATTGATAATTTTCTTTTCCCGTATGGCGGAAATTCCGAAAAGATCCTTGATACTGATAATACCAAGCCCTCTGATCTCCATGCGGAACTGCAGGGATTCCGTAGCACTGCCGACGAGGGCAGCCGGACTTCTTTTCCTGATCTGAACCACGTCATCCGCCACGAGCCGGTGACCTCGGTTAACCAGGTCAAGGGCACATTCACTCTTGCCGATGCCGCTTTTCCCTAGAATCAATACTCCCACGCCAAGTACATCAACCAGAACACCCTGAACATGGGTAATGGGAAGAAGCCGTTCCTCAAGAAATTTCGTCACCAGAGAAATGAAGGTGGAAGAGAGGTGATGTGTCCTTAAGAGGGGTATCCCAGCCTCGTTGGCGGCTTTGACAAGGCAGTTGGGGGGATCAAGGCCCAATGTAATCACATAACAGATAATGGGAAATGTGCTGAGCTTTTCGAGGTGGCGGCACGCCGTTTCTTCGGGTAACTTGCGGAGATAGGAAATCTCCGTATTGCCGAGAATTTGTATCCGGTCAGGATGCAAGTGTTCCGTATAACCTGTGAGTGCGAGACCCGGTTTCTGGATGCGCGGAGTTTCTATCTTGTTGCCAAGACCTCTCTCTCCCGCAAGAAGGGTAAGATCAAGTCCATACTCCGCATCATGGAGAAGATCTTCAATAGTGGGACTACACTGTATCAAAGCCTGTTATCCTGTTCCTGAATAATTTCATACAGGGCATCGGAATCTGAAGCCTCCAGCAGGCGACTACGCAGAGCGCGATCTTTCAGAAGGCGAGAAATTCTGGCCAGAAGCTTCAAATAAAGATCAAAAGAATTCGCATCGGCAATCAAAAGAAAAAACAGGTTGACAGGCTTACCGTCCAAAGCATCAAAGGTAATGCCTTTCGTACTTCTGCCAAAAACAACAACGGGATCGCCACCGTGCAGCAGTTTGGCATGGGGGATGGCGATGCCACCCCCGATCCCAGTACTGCCCAGCAATTCCCGCTCCAGAAGATCACGGAGCACCTGCTCCCGATCAATGGCAGTATGCCGAGCCACGAGCTTATCAGTAAGCTCTGCCAACACATCTTCCTTTGTCGAGGAGGCGAGGTCAGGAATAATGTCCTGGGAATTGAAATAATCTCCAATTTTCATCAATTCCTCAGACAGCATGCAATAACAGCAGGTTCCGGCCGAGCATGCTTATCCTTTCTGCGGCTCGATCAAACCGTAATTCCCGTCCTTGCGACGGTAGATGACATTAATATCCTCTGTTGCAGAATCGGTAAACACGAGAAAATCCTTATGGAGGAGATCCATCTGCATAACTGCCTCTTCCACCGACATCGGCTTTATGGAGAACGTATTAGACTTGATGATTACCGGTGCCTGTCTTTGTTCGATACTTTCTGCTTCAAGAATGGTCTTCTTGATCTTTCTATCGGTACCGTCATTGCCAGGCTTGTGCTCTTTGATTCGCTCTTTGTAGCGACGAAGTTGTCTCTCGATCTTATCGGTGACCGCGTCAAGCGACGCATACATGTCGTTGGTTTCCTCGGAGGCCTTGATGGTAATACCTCTCGCGGTCATGGTTATTTCGGCGATATGACGAATTTTTTCAACCATCATGGAAACCTGGGCAACAATCGGTTCGTCGATATACTTCTGAACCTTTTCGAGTTTATCCTGAGCATAAATCTTAAGCGGCTCGCTGGACTCCATATGTCTGAAGGTTGTTGTAATCTGCATGGTTAGTATCTCCTTTTCACTTGATAATCAGTATTGAAACAATTGACAGCACAAGCAAGTCACGTGCGTCAAAAAAGCCTTTTCCGTTCGGAAGACGAACCAATCTTGAGCATCTCGCGGTACTTGGTGATCGTACGTCTGGCAATGGTAATGTTTTGCGTGGAAAGTATCTCGGCAATCCGCTGATCGCTCAAGGGTTTGCGCGGATCTTCCCCATCGACAATCTCCCTGATGATGTTCTTCACGCTCTCGGAGGCGATATCATCGCCCTCCACGGTTGAAATCCCGCTGTTGAAGAAAAACTTCAATTCCAGCAGACCCTGTGGCGTCTGCATATACTTATTGGTCGTGACACGACTGATGGTGGATTCGTGCATCCCGATGTCTTCGGCAATATCCCGGAGAACAAGAGGTTTCAAGTATGCAATACCACGCTCAAAGAAGTTTCGCTGGAACTTGACAATACTTTTCGAAACCCGGTAGATGGTTCGCTGACGCTGGTGAATACTTTTGATCAGCCAAAGAGCCGAACGCATCTTTTCGTTGATATACTCTTCCGCTTTCTGATTATCCGAACCCGTCGCACGCCCTTCGCTGGTATAGAGGGGATTGATCCTGATATTCGGCATGCCCTCGTCATTCAGGACCACGACAAACTCCTCACCGACCTTATAGACAAAAATATCAGGAGAAATGTAATGGACGTCTTCCTGGGAAAACTGCCTTCCGGGTTTCGGGTCAAGTCCGGCGATTATCTTGGCGCTTACCAGAACATCATTAAAGTCTATCCCGAGTGACTTGGCGATCTGCTTGTATTTTCTTAACTCCAGATCCTTCAGGTGATCGCGGAGCAAGGCTTCGACCACACTCCCTTCCATACCCAGTTGCCTCACCTGGAGAAGGAGACATTCCCGAAGGTCCCTGGCACCAACTCCAATGGGATCGAACTCCTGTATTTTTTTCAGGACCGATTCTACAAAGGACTCATCAACCGAGCAGATCAGGGCAATATCTGCAAGATTTGACCGTAGGTAGCCCTCTTCATCTATGTTACCAATAATCTCCGAACCGACAAGGATTTCCTGCTCCGTCACGCGAGACAATTTCAACTGCCAGAGCAGGTGATCGAAAAGGGTCGTCTTCTTGGTTAGCAGGTTTTCGTAGGAGGGTCGGTCATCATCATCATAATACTGCTCTCCGGAACTGTAGTTGTAACTGTCAAGATAGGTTGCCCAATCCATATCCTGCAGGGTTTCCTCTCCCGCCTTGACCTCAGTGAAGACCTCCGCATCTTCTTGCGGGGCAGCCTCTTTTTCCGTTATTTCAAGGGTATCCGGTTCCTTGACCTCTTCAAGTTCGAGAGATATCGTCAAGAACAGGGTTTTCCTCCAGCTCCTGGCTTACAAGGTCCTGCAGCTCGAGTCGAGAGAGCTGGAGAAGCTTTATGGCCTGCTGCAGCTGGGGTGTCATCACCAGTTGCTGCGAAAGCTTCATTTGTTGCCGCATTTCAATGGCCATAGAAGTTACATACCTTGTGAAAGTGTTTTGGAAGAAGAAGTTCTAAAGACTGAACTTTTCCCCCAGATAGATCTCGCGAGCCTGTTTACTCTCAGCAATTTTCTTCGGGTCGCCATATTCAAGCACTTTGCCATCATTCAGAATATAGGCTTTATCGCACACTCCGAGAGTTTCCCGCACGTTATGATCGGAAATAAGGACACCGATGCCCCGGGCTTTCAACTCCACAATAATATTCTGAATATCGAGAACAGCAAGCGGGTCGATTCCCGCAAAGGGCTCATCCAGGAGTATGAATTCAGGTTCGGTAGTCAACGCCCGCGCAATCTCCACACGTCTCCTCTCCCCCCCGGAAAGGGAAAAACCTTTAATATGGGCCAGATGAGATATTTTAAACTCTGTCAGCAAGTGCTCCATCACTGAAATACGCTCTTCAGCCGACATATCCCTGGACTCGAGGACCGCCAGAAGATTGTCCCGCACGGTCAGACGGCGAAAAACTGATGGTTCCTGAGGAAGATAACTAATTCCCTTTCGCGCCCTGAGGTACATGGGAAGACCGGTAATATTTTCATCTCCGATAAAGACCTGACCGGAATCAGGTCGGCAAAGCCCAACCACCATATAAAAAGTGGTTGTTTTTCCGGCACCGTTGGGGCCGAGAAGACCTACTACCTGACCGGAAGAGACCTGAAGATCAACGCCATCGACCACTACCCGCTTGCCATAGGTTTTTTTAAGCCCCAGGGTGGAAAGAGTCCGTTTATGGCTTCGCTGCGTCATTCCGACCCTTCCCTTTTGGATAGATTACCGCCTCGACCCGCGAATCCTTCGTGCCGGTCACGATACTTTTTTCCTCATTTACAAAATAGGAAATTTCACTTCCGGAAACCATGTCCTTTCCCTGGACCACTTTCGGCGAGCCGGTCAGGACTATTTTCCCGTCTTTCGTATAATAGACCGCATGCTGTGCTGTCCCGATACGGTTCTCCTGCACAATACGCACATTGCCAAAGGCTTCTACCTTCTCTACATCACCACCCTTTTCGGCATAGCGGACAACCAGCCTGTCGGTAAGGATCGTAATATCTGCCTGTTTCGCAACAACCTTTCCCACGAAAGTTGCGGTTCTGGCTTTCGTATCTGCCTGGAGTTCATTTGATTTGATCACGATCGGTTGCCCGCCGGAATCTTTCGCCGGCATGGCCGCAAAGGAAAAAGTAACCGTAACCAGTAGCAGCAGCCAAACAACACCAACAATTCTTTTCATATCATTTCTTTCGGGTCCGTATGACCGCGGTAACGTTATGCAACACCCTCAATTTCTTGGTATCCAATCTGAGTTCCATTCCGGTGCCATCAACAGTCAGAGAAGTATCCTCCAAATGAACCCGGTCATCAGTAGACACAAGTGAACGAGATGCAAAATAGTCAAGATGGCCGGTGGAAAAGGTCATCCCCGATTCATTGGTCGCCCTAATGTTACCAACAAGTTTCACATCGCCAGATTTCTTGTGATAATCCGCCGTATCAGCCAGCAAAGTATATTTCCCGGAACCACCTTTTCCGAAAAGGACCATTTCCGGCTGACTAAACTTGATGACACTGGATTTGTTATAATAGTCAATCTTGCGAGCCAGCAGATCCCACTGAAGAATTCCATCTTTCGTATTGGTATAATGCACCTTCTGCATAGAGAGGTCTATGTTTTTGGGTAGATCCGACAACATCTCGGCAGGACTCTTCAAACGGTGGTACTTCAATGCAATTACCACCGTAAGATAGGAAGCCGCTGCGATGACGACAAAAGCCAGAACCTGCTTGATTTTATTGAATTTCTGCATAATTCAGGCAAAGTATAACATCATAAAAAATGGGTGTAAAGCAGATTTTAGTTGAAAAGTGAAATCTTGGCATAGAGATTGAAATGGGCTCGTCCAGCACCAGAACATAGCTGGGGAAAAGGGATTTCAGGGGAGAAAATACTTGGCGGTCACCAACTCCCAAGCCGACTGCTCTTTCAAAATGAGGTCGCAAACTTCGCGAACAGCCCCCCATCCGCCACCGTTTTTTGTAACGAAATGGACATGGGGAATAATATCGGGAACCGCATCGGCCGGGGCAGCGGCAAAGCCGACCCGCCGAAGGAGTGGCAGATCAATAATGTCATCACCCATAAAGGCCACTTGATGATCGGTGAAGCCTGTTTTCGCAAGTGCATCCCGGTAGGGAATCATCTTGTCCAGAGACTTCTGATACACTAGTTCAATTCCCAGTTCGGCCGCACGATTTGCAGCCACCTGTGATTCCCTGCCAGAGATTATGCCGACCGTTATACCTGCACGCTGCAGCATCTTTATCCCGTGGCCATCCTTCACATTAAAGAACTTGCTTTCAATCCCATTGGAATCGAAAACAATCCGGCCATCGGTGAGAACCCCGTCGACATCAAGGAGAAGCATTCTGATAGGTGCAATTCTCAGTTTCATCATGCCAGGCCTGCCTTCAAAAGATCATGGAGATGGATTATGCCGACCGGCTGATCAGCAGAGGTGTCGGTAAAAACAAAGAGTGAGGTTATCGAGTGTTCTTCCATGCGCTGAAGGGCCTTGGCCGCCAGGTCTCCTGCCGCGATTTTTTTCGGGTTTCGGGACATCAATTCGCCAGCCGTTGCATTGAGAATATCGGCACCTTTTTCGAGAGCCCGTCTCAGGTCTCCGTCGGTAATGACACCCCGCAAGGAGCCCTGTGCATCAACAACACCGGTAATCCCGAGCCCCCGGGAGGTAATGACGAAAAGCGCTTCCCGCATCAGAACTTCCTCGGAAACCAGCGGCACGGCCTCTCCTGCATGCATCAGGTCTTCGACCCGGAGAATGAGTTTTTTACCCAGAGCCCCACCAGGATGAAACAGGGCAAAATCCTCAGCCTTGAAGCCCCTGGTAACGAGGAGGGCCACAGCAAGGGCGTCGCCCATTGCCAGAGTGGCCGTTGTCGATGCAGTCGGCGCCAACCCCAGAGGGCAGGCCTCCTCCTTGATGGCTATCTCGAGGAAGACATCCGCCACCTTGGCCAAGGTAGAGGCACTGTTGCCCGACATGGAGATAAGCTTTGCGCCGATTCGTTTAATTACGGGAAGGATGCGGATTACTTCTTCCGTCTCACCGCTGTTCGACACGGCAATTACCACGTCCCCCTTCATGATCATGCCAAGATCTCCATGGATCCCTTCGGCAGGATGCAGGAAGAAGGCGGGGGTTCCTGTTGAAGAAAGGGTCGAAGCTATTTTCTGACAGATAATTCCGGACTTGCCCATTCCAGTCACAACAACGCGGCCATGAGAGGAAATGATCATGTCCACTGCCTTGGCAAATTCACCATTCAGGGAATCAGCCAGAGCCAAAAGCGCCTCGGCCTCAACCCGTATTACTCTTCTCGCCTCTTCCAGAATCACAACGTCCACCTCTCTGCTCATAAAAAAGGAGTAAGCCGGCGTCAGCGCACCGTTTTCTTACCCCTGAGTCGTCACGGCTACTTAATTATCGCGTCAATGGCCTTCAGTTTTTTCAGCAAGGGAGGGAGGTCCGAGAGCTTGATGGAATTAGGTCCATCGCACAATGCATTCTCTGGGTCTTCGTGAACCTCCAGAAAAATTCCGTCCACCCCGGTTGCTACAGCAGCTCGTGACAGGTATTCGACAAACTCGCGCTGGCCGCCCGACGCCCCACCCAGCCCTCCGGGCAGCTGCACGCTATGGGTAGCGTCATAGACGACCGGATACCCGGTTGAGCGCATGATAGGCAGGCTCCTCATGTCTGAAACCAGATTGTTATAGCCGAAGCTGGCACCCCGTTCCGTAAGGATTATCCTGGAATTGCCGGCGGAAAGTGCTTTGTCCACGACATTGCGCATATCCCACGGGGCCAGGAACTGCCCCTTCTTGATATTGACCACACGTCCGCTGCGGGCTGCCGCTTCGATAAGATCGGTTTGTCGGCACAGGAAGGCCGGAATCTGAAGTACATCGGCGACCTCTGCAACCGGTCCGATTTCCTCGATGGAATGCACATCGGTCAGGATGGGAACCCCGAGAGACGCCTTGACTTTGGCAAGGATCTGGAGCCCCTCCCGCATTCCCGGCCCCCGGTATGCGGTGGAGGATGTCCGGTTAGCCTTGTCGTAGGAAGCCTTGAAAACCAGGGGCATTGCTATACCGTTACAAATGGTCATGAGGCGTTCGGCAGCATGGAGCGTGAGGCTTTCACTCTCGATGACGCACGGGCCGGCAATCAGCACCAGAGGCCTGTTACCGCCAATCTTTACATTTCCGATCTGAATCTCTTTGACCACTTTCTCTCCCGTCTTTTCAGGGAACCCGGAATGGATTCAGTGTGTTGCGGCAAGCGCAGCAGCGATGAAGGCTTTGAAGAGCGGATGCGGATTCAGAGGCTTTGATTTGAACTCCGGATGGAACTGGCAGCCCAGAAACCAGGGATGGTCCTCGATCTCTACCATCTCTACGAGCCCTTCTTCCTCATACACTCCCGAGAGCGTCAGGCCCTTTTCAGTCAGCAGATCCCGGTAGCGGTTATTCAGTTCATAACGGTGCCGGTGACGCTCACTTATCTGTGCCGTTCCGTAGACCTTCTCTGCCAGTGTCCCCTTCGTCAAGGTACAGGGATAGGCTCCGAGCCGCATGGTTCCCCCTTTGCGATCGATACCCTGCTGGGTATCCATCAGGTGGATGACGGGATGTTCACAGTCGGGCTTGAATTCGCTGGAGCAGGCATCCGTGAGACCGCAGACGTTGCGGGCATATTCCACCACCGCCATCTGCATGCCGAGACAGATACCGAAGAATGGAATCTTGTGTGTACGGGCATACTCGATGGCGAGAATCTTCCCTTCTGTTCCACGCTCGCCAAAACCTCCCGGGACGAGAATCCCGTCCACATCGTCAAAGTGGGAACCGATCCCCTCCTGTTCGATCTTTTCGGAATCCAGGTAGCGGACATGCACACGGCAGTCATTGGCAATCCCGCCATGGGTCAACGCCTCGGACAGGGACTTGTACGACTCGGTGAGGTTGACGTATTTGCCGACAATGGCAATCCTGGTCATCCCGCTGGCTGGATGCTTCAGGGAGTGGACGACCTCCTGCCAGTGACTGAGATCAGGAGTCTTGGTCCAGATATTGAGTTTTTCCACAATCTGGTCGTCCAGGCCCTCCTTGTGGAGAGCCAGCGGCACCTCGTAAATATGCTCTGCATCGACGCAGGTGATAACATCCTTCTCATGCACGTTACAGAAAAGAGCTATCTTGGCCTTCATTTCGACCGGAAGATCCCGCTCACAGCGACAGAGGAGGATGTCCGGCTGGATGCCGATTTCCCGCAGTTCCTTGACGGAATGCTGAGTCGGTTTGGTCTTCAGCTCACCGGCGGTCTTTATATGGGGAACAAGGGTTACATGCATATACAGAACGTTTCCCGGACCACGGTCAAACTTGAACTGCCGGATGGCTTCCAGGAAAGGCAGGGACTCGATATCACCCACGGTGCCGCCTATCTCGACGATGGCAACATCGGCACCCTTGGCATTCTCAAGAATCTTCGACTTGATCTCGTCGGTAATGTGGGGAATAACCTGCACGGTTCCCCCCAGATAGTCGCCGCGGCGTTCCTTCTCGATAACGGAAAAATAGACCTGCCCTGTAGTAAAATTGCTTTTCTTGGAAAGCTTGGCAGAGGTATAGCGCTCATAGTGACCAAGGTCCAGATCGGTTTCCGCACCATCGTCGGTAACAAAAACCTCGCCGTGCTGAAATGGCGACATGGTGCCGGGGTCGACATTGATATAGGGGTCGAGCTTCTGGTTGGTAACGCGCAGCCCTCGTGCCTCCAGCAGCGAGCCAAGAGATGCAGCGGCCAGACCCTTGCCAATTGATGAAACAACCCCGCCGGTCACAAAAATAAATTTAGTCTTCATGAAAACATCCCTTTAATGAAGAAAGTCCCAGACTACTGGGACTTTCTCAGTTTTTCGAGAACCTTTTCCAGGTCCGAAGGTGAATCCACTCCAATGGACTCGTGCTCTGTCTCGACCACCCTGATCCGGTAGCCATTTTCCAGGACACGAAGTTGTTCGAGCTTCTCGGCACGCTCCAGGAGTGTTTGGGGCATGCGTGCATAGCGTATAAGGAAATCACGTCGATACACATACATACCGACATGTTTGTGGCAGAGAAGTCTGCCGGAGGCAAAAGCATCATCCTTCAGGTCATCCCATTTGTCCCGGAAAAACGGCAGCGGCGAGCGGGAAAAATAGAGGGCAAATCCGTTGCAATCGGTAATGACCTTAACCACGTTCGGGCTTAAAAAATCATGGAGATTTTTCACGCGGGATTTCAGCGTGCCCATGACAATGGTTTCGTCATCAACGAGAGGCTGAATTGCCTCGTCTATCATTGCCGGTTCGATGAGTGGCTCATCCCCCTGGACGTTGACGATGATTTCCGAATCGATTCGTTCAGCGACCTCGGCAAGCCGATCCGTACCGGTTTCATGGGAAATCGAGGTCATCTCGACCCGCCCGCCGAATGCCTTGACCGCAGCCTCAATACGCGGATCATCAGTGGCCACAATCACTTCGGAAACAAGCGATGCCTGGCAGGTCCTTTCATAGACATGCTGCACCATGGGCTTCCCCATGATGTCGGCAAGGGCTTTTCCCTCGAATCGGGTGGATGCATACCTGGCGGGGATAATAGCAGTTACGCGCATAGGACAATGGGCCATTCTGATAGAGTATGTCCCTGTTCATGCGGTGGGACGAACAACGTTACATCAAAACCCCGCAACCTGTCAAGGAGAGATGAAATTGAAAATCGGGAAAAGGAGGGCAAAGAAAAAAGCCCCTTTGTAAATAGGGGCTTTTTCATCAATCTGCTAACGGAAATCCGTATACTTCGATATCACCAGATCACGATCTGGGGCCTCTTTCAGGTGGCATTCGTAACAGTTCTTGACCGGATCGATAGCCACTCAGTTTCCCCTGTGGTGTGAACCCGGCAAAGAGCCAGCCGCCAGTCTCTTTGTTGTGCTTGTCTTTTTTCATTAGCACAATCATGGACTTCTTTCCCTGTACCGGTTTTCCGCCTTCCTGACGGATTCCGTACTGAACAACGACAAACATGCTGCCTTCCGGATAGGTACCGCACTTTTTATAGGTTTTCAAGGCCTTGCTGTTTACATAAGTGTAATGAATCCCGTAAAAGAGCGATTTCTTGTCATTCACGACCTGCTGCTTGCTTTTTTCCCACTTTTCATATCCCTTTGGCAGGGAAACGGCTCCCGCTGCCATGGAAACCGGAACAGCAGCAAAAAAGGCCGCTGCCGTTATCATCAGAATGGTTCGTTTCATGTCTTACTCCTGAAAGGTAAAATTTGTGCTGCCTGCAAAGACTACCGCAACCTGCCGGGATTTGTCATGTAAAAAAATGTTGCAGTTTCCAGGGGCCAGCGATCCATGAGCGCAAAAACTACCGTGTGTAATGCGCAGGATTCACCAGAAAACTGTCTTTTTAGCGATTTCACAATAGTTTTTTCATCTTGCAGCAAACGGAATTATCGTCATATTACTGGGGCAGAAGGGCTCTGGCAACCAACTTTCTCACTTCCACCCTTTGCTTAAACTTCAGCTACAGCTGTGCAATTTGCTGTAGCACAAAACCACTCCCCCACTCCATTTCCACCATTCGTCGCAGGGATTCGATTCGACCCTCCAGCCGCAGGAAAGGATCGAGAGTGGTGCGAAACTGGTGAGCTACCCCGCTTTCCCTTACCAGCAGGGCACTTTTCCGGGCATCCTCACCACTACCGGGAACGCCCGTGACCAGCTCATACTCATGAAAAGGCGCCTTGAGATCCATACCAACCCAGTCCAGAAAGGGAAGAACCCCTTTGAGGGTCTCCGGGAAGGCCCCGGCGGTATGCAAGCCGACAAGAAAGCCCTTCTCCCGCACTGCGAGAGCCGCCTGTTTCAGGTACGGCTGCATGGTTGGTTCCCCGCCACTGAAGACCACGGCATCGAGCAGGCCGCGACGGCTCTCCAGAAACGCTGACACGGCATCGAGCAGGCCGCGACGGCTGTCAAGAAAAGCCAAACCTTTTCCCAGCAGAAATCACCAGGAGCATCAGCTTCCAGCAGGCCTTGATTATGGCAGTAGCCACAGCGCCACGGGCAGCCGCGGCAGAAAAGAACCGCGGCCAGATGATCCGGATAGTCGATGGTGGTGAACGGCGTCAGGCCACCGATCTTCAGCATGACTTATTTGTAGCCTCATCCCGAAAAAATCGTCGCTGAACATGTTCGGCCTTCTTGCCGATGTTGAAGGATTCCACCGGCCGATGATAGCCCATTACCCGCGTCCAGACTTCACACGGTTGACGTTCGGCATCATCAAGACAGATCTCTTTGTCATGTGTTTCGTTATTCTTCATTCTTTTACACCTTTCATTGTTGGATAGTTTCCCTCAGCAGAGACCTGCCAGGTTTTCAAAACCTGGCAGGTCTGATCCGTTTCACTCCATTGCCTTCTTGCGCAGCAGTTCCTCATCACACAGCGGGCAGAAACGCTGCTCACCCGGCAGATAGCCATGCTTCGGACAGATGGAAAAAGTCGGTGTGATGGTCAGGTAGGGAATACGGTAGTTCTCCAGAACCCGTCGGACCAGCCTGCGGCACGCCGCGGCGCTGGATATCGGCTCCCCCATATAGAGGTGAAATACGGTGCCGCCGGTATATTTGCGCTGGAGACTTTCCTGCAGATCGAGGGCCTCGAAGGGATCATCGGTATAACCCACCGGCAGCTGGGACGAGTTGGTATAGTAGGGTGCTTCGGAGGTCCCTGACTGGAGGATTCCGTTACAACGCTTCCGATCCTCCTTGGCAAAGCGATAGGTGGTCCCCTCGGCAGGCGTCGCCTCCAGATTGTACATATGCCCGGTTTCTTCCTGAAGGCCAGCAACCGGTCACGGACGTGATCCAGAAAGCGTGATGCCAGGGATTGCCCTTCCGGTTCGGTGATATCATACCGGTCACCGGAAAAGTTGCGGATCATCTCGTTAAGACCGTTGACGCCGATGGTGGAGAAATGGTTGCGAAGGGTACCCAGATATCGCCGTGTATAGGGGAAAAGACCATCATCCATATGTCTCTGGATCACCTTCCGCTTGATCTCCAGGCTGGCACGGCTCAACTCGAGCAACTGGTCAGTACTGTGTAAAAGGGCATTTTCATCCCCCTGATGCTGATAGCCGAGGCGCGCGCAGTTCAGCGTGACCACACCAATGGAACCGGTCTGTTCCGCCGAACCGAACAGCCCGTTGCCGCGCTTCAGGAGCTCGCGAAGATCCAGCTGCAGACGACAGCACATGGAGCGTACCATCTGGGGGCTCAACTCCGAATTGATGAAATTCTGAAAATAGGGAAGCCCGTAGCGGGCCGTCATCTCGAACAGCAATTCCGCATTGTCACTTTCCCAGGGGAAGTCGGCAGTGATGTTGTAGGTGGGTATGGGAAAGGTAAAGACCCGCCCTTTATCATCACCTGCCGTCATCACCTCGATGTAGGCCCGGTTGATGAGGTCCATCTCAGCCTGGAGATCCCCATAGCAGAATGGCATCTCCTCTCCTCCGATAACCGGCACCTGATCTCGCAGATCATCAGGGCAGATCCAGTCAAAGGTCAGATTGGTGAACGGAGTCTGTGTCCCCCATCGCGACGGAACATTCAGGTTGAAGACCAATTCCTGAATATGCTGCCTGACCTCTTCGTAACAGAGACTGTCCTTGCGAATAAAGGGTGCCATGTAGGTATCAAAGGAACTGAATGCCTGGGCACCGGCCCACTCGTTCTGGAGAGTGCCGAGGAAGTTGACGATCTGCCCCACTGCGCTTGACATGTGGCGCGGAGGGCCTGCCTCAACCTTGCCCGCTACCCCGTTGAACCCTTCCACAAGCAGGGTGCGCAATGACCATCCGGCGCAATAGCCGGACAACATGTCCAGGTCGTGGATATGAAGGCTCCCGTCCCGGTGTGCAGCCCCCACCTCCGGAGGATAGACATGACTGAGCCAGTAGTTGGCAATCACCTTGCCGGAGACATTGAGAATCAGGCCGCCGAGGGAATATCCCTGATTGGCGTTGGCGTTGACCCGCCAGTCGGACTGCTCCAGGTACTCATTGACCGAAGAGGCCACATCCACCAGGGTCTTGCGGTCCCGGCGCAGCTTGTTGTGCTGTTCGCGGTAGACGATATAGGCTCGCGCCGTCTTCAGGTGGTTGGACGAGATCAGAACCTGTTCCACGACATCCTGAATCTGCTCGATTCGTGGGGGAGTCTCAGCGAATTTATGGCGCAAAACTTTCAATACCTGCCTGGTCAGCAGGCCGGCCTCCTCTCCGTCGAATTCTCCCGTTGCTTCTCCGGCCCGCCTGATGGCAGAACGTATTTTCTCTGTCACAAACGGGTCCGTGGAACCGTCCCGTTTCACTACCATGAGGATGGGAAACTCGTGTCCGGCAGGCTTTTGTTCCAAAGTGCTCTTCATCTCATCACCTCATTGGGAATCTTAAGGTCATTCCTGCATTTTCAATTGTTACGTGGATAAAACGCCGCCAAACGTTAATTGGATGCGCTCCGGATGTCATGTAACCATCCTTCCATGGGTGGAATTCCGGCATCTTACGACATGTGGGCGAGCGGCAGCAGTCAGTTAAAAACTGTCCGGCAGGATGGCTGCACGGAGCACAGCAGCCGGGACGTATCATTTCGATACGCACGGAAGCGAATACCACGCAACAAGGCAAGCGAATTCATGACAGTTAATAACAGCTTGCTACGGCATTATCAGGGGAATTAGGCCCGGACGGGCGGGATATGCTGTTGAACGAACAGGATGGACTACTAGAGAGAATAGTGTGATCTTTGGCATGGTTGCCTCCCCCGAAGCTTGCAGATGGAGCGGTATTCCGGCTCTGGGCGACAACCTACTTGCCCGCCTTCCCAGGAGTTTTTCAGGCAGGAAACAGTCTTTTCCTGGCCTGGAAACCATAACAATCCCAGTGGCTTTTTCACCTTGCGGCGAACGGGCTTTCGTTCCCATTACGGCTGCGGGGCAGCGGGGGATTTACACCCCTCTTCCTCGCTTCCATCCGTTGAAAATTCTGCTTCATTTCTACCATCCCGATCGCAGGATGTCAATGAGTATTTCCTAAAAACCACAATATATTGTGCACTGATCAAGCAACAACTACATCATATACCGAATTTCCCACAAACAGCAGGCAGCTAGAGTCACAATGCCTCACTTAACGCCACGTGACTTCGGCACCTCTCGCGAGAGATCAAATTGCAGCAGCAGGTAGCCGTAGTTTATATCATCGCCACTGCCTGTTGCGTCACGGAAAAATTTGCCGGTGAAAAAGCGATCATAGCCAACCAGGAGCGACAGATCATCATTCATTGCATAGGTGAGAGTGAAGTCGGTCTCCAGACCGATACGTCGACTAAAGCCATCAGGTACCGCATTGGCATAGAAGTAGCGGCCGGCGGCAGAAAAGATCAGCTGCTTTGTCAACTCGACTCCCAATCCCAGATTGAAGATTTGCATACCGCTGGCATGGAAATCCCCGACATCCACACCGGACAGATCACCGATCAGGGCCATGTCGCCTGTCAGGGAGGTATTGGTGTCAGGGTTTTGGAATTCCCTTCCTGCCGAAATGCCGTAGGCTGCTTCCTTGCTGCCCGAGCCATACGCATAGCTGGCAAAAAAAGTGTTCCTTTTGCCCAACAATTCTGTTTCAACGGTTATGTCCGCATGGCCGCCCCAGGCATTGATGCCTTCATTGGCCAGGGTCAGTGAGTTAAGGGTTCTGCCACTTTCGTAGACTGGCTCAATTTCAAGGGATACCGGCCCGATGGCGGCAGTAGCGCGAAGCCCCCAGATATCCAGGTATTCCCCGGCATGATGATCCTCTGACCCGGTATCGTTGAATCCATAGGCTTCTAGAACAACCCCATCGCCGAAATCATAGCTGGCATAACCTCCCACCAGATTCCCTTTCATGCCATCCGACCAAGGAGTCGCATACCAGCCACCAAGGAGGTCAAGAGTCAGGGCATCGAGCGGCCTCACCCTTACTCGTGCCGCATCGAAGGTCAGCCCCTGGAACCAGGAATTGGCCCCCAGGATAAAGTCACTGCCGTAAACAAACTCCTGGCGACCAACCTTCAATGAAAGGATATCGGTCCCCGGCAACCTCCCCTCGACATACCCCTGATAGAGGGAATACTTGCCAAGATACTGACTTCCACCGGTATAGCCGTAGCCTTGGCCTTCCAGATGGATGTCGAGATAATCAGTCGGATGCCAATAGACATACGGAAGAACCCGGTAAAGGAACCTGCCTTCGGCATGCCCCGGGTTGAATCCTTGATCGGGAAGCCTGAAATCTCCGCCACCTTCCCCGCGCAGAAAGCCTTTCACGCCGTACTGGAACTCGAATGAAGGGGCTTCCAGCGGTGTGAACAATCTTTCAATTGTTCCTTGACGGGTCTGATATCCCGGCACGATTACCAACTGGTCCTGAAGCTGGTCGTGGAGACGGGTCAACTTCTTCCAGTCTTCCGCAGGGACGGTATCGCGCCCCCCCACCTGACACTTTTCCGCCACTTTCTGAAGTACGGAAAATAGTTTTTCGGCAAGCTCTCTTCGAGTGTACGTGTGTTCTCCGGTCGACGTGCTCGAAGAGATGCCGGAAGACACTCCATACCTTCTTGAAAGGTCATCAAGGTCACGGCAGGACCAATGCTCGGGGGTTACCTTCTCAGGAATGACCAGCGGCTCATTCTCGAACGAAAAAGCCGGACCGGCAAACAGTAAAGTGAAAACAAGTGGCACAACGAAGAAAATGGTCCTTTTCAACCTTTACTCCTCCCTGCCCAGGTTCAAGAAAATTCAACCCGGCGATTTGCCTGGGCAGGAGCTTTTTACTCAGCGTGGCCAGATTTCCCGGATATCAGGAAATGAGGGTATTTTCGAGCAGCTTCCCGACTCAGGGACGCGATGATCGTCCGCACACCGGACAGCCTTGCATGGAAAGCGGCTTCTCGAGCCGACACTCCTGCAAGAGCCGCTCATTGGCAAAGATCTCCCGTGTGGGTCCGTCCGCCATCACCTCACCCTCATGAAGCACGATGGTTCGTTCACAGACATCGAGAACCATGTCCAGGTCATGGCTGGTGAAAATTTTCGTGTGATGGAATTCCCGAAGAAGCTGCATGAGCTGACGCCTGGCGCAGGGGTCGAGTCCGCTTGTGGGCTCATCCATTACCAGGATGTCCGGCGACATGGAAAGCACCGTGGCGATGGCCACCCTTTTTTTCTCCCCTCCGGAAAGATGGTAAGGGGCCTTGTTCTTGACATGGGCAGCGCCCACCTGTTCCAGGGCATCCTGTACCCTTTGCTCCACTTCCTCACGGGGGAAGCCGAGATTGAGGGGGCCAAAGGCGACATCGTCATAAACCGTCGGCATGAAGAGCTGATCGTCAGGGTTCTGGAACACCATGCCCACAGTACGGCGGATCTCCGGGAGGGTTGCACGGGTAAGGGGAAAATCTCCGATCCGGATAGAGCCCTCAGTGGGAATGAGGTGACCGTTCAGATGAAGGAGAAGGGTTGATTTACCAGCACCATTGGCTCCGATGATTGCCACCGATTCTCCGTGGGTTATCCGGAATGAAACACTGCGAAGCGCTTCGGTACCGTCGGGGTAGACATGTCTGAGATTCTTTACCTCTACTATATGATGGCTCATCGAAGAATTCCCGTTACTAGATTCCCGAAAATCCGGGAGACATTCCAAAATCGCATGATAATGAAAAGTGACGACCAGCCGAGAAGAAACAAAAAATCCTTCATGCCGAAGCGGGATTCCCTTCGTGCATGAAACTCCCCGGTGAAGCCCCGCGCAAGCATGGCCATATGGATCCGTTCCGCCCTTTCCCACGTCCTGAGGAGCAGGTGCCCGACAAGAGATCCGAAGGTCGCCATTCCCATGGAAGACTTCCCTGCTGCACGAAGTTCCCGGGCCCGTGTGGCGTTCCGCCCCTCCTCGACCAGCACGAATATATATCGATACAGAAACAGAAGCTGCATGGCAAATGTCCGGGGCATGCCCAGCCGCTCCAATGCCCAGCACACGGCTGGGAAGCCGGTGACGGCAACCAGGATGATTGCAGCAGCAACGGTCAGCAAGGATCGTACGACAATAGATGCGCAGGATACCCACCCGGCATTGATGGCAAGAGGTCCGAGAGTCATCAGGACTTCCCTGTCGAAAAACGGATTAAAAATGCCGATTGCTACGGCAAAAGGCAGAACAAAAATCGCCTTGCGAACGATGACGCTGAGAGGGATATTTCCCTGCGCCATCATGACCGCCGGATACAGGACAAAGGGAACAAGTGCAGAAACTTCATACTTGCCGAAGGAAACCACCGAGATGATGAAAACCGCCGTGACCAGGACTTTTACCCGCGGATCAAGGAGGTGGAGATAGGTATTCCCCAGGGCAAGCCGGTCAAGATGGGTTATGTCGAGAGATGACGCATCGATGCGTGCCATTGGTTTGCTCGAAAAGAAGGCGAGGCTGATTACCCTCGCCCTGGATGGTGGCCGGTTTCCCTGAGTATCGGTTTCAGGCTGTCGCGGGACGTTTCCGTAACAGGAACGCCGCCAGAGAGGCAAGGGCAAGGGTAAGCAGCGATCCAACAATTCCCGCGGCGCTTGTTCCCAGGTCAACGGCAGAAGCGGAGGCAGCGGCACTGTGCTCTGCAGCATCAGGGACAGAGGACTTGGCTGGCCCCGGCCGGGAGTAGCCAGGAAAGAAGGATGTTTTCTGCTGCAGTGAAGCCAGTGCAGGAAAAATGCCCGACTCCGGTTTGCTAATCTCTTCTTTGCCCGTGACCTTGGCAATAGCCCATTCAAGGCCGTCGGGATGTGCCGAGGCATACCAGGAAAGCATTCCGGCTGTCAATAGCGTCAAGGCCAGAAAGCCGATCAGCAGGGCTCTTAGCGGTCGAAGTGTGTGCTGAGTAGATTCGAATGAGGCCACCAGCATCTCCGGGCGAGCCTTGTAGACAAACGACAGCACTGTTGCCGTGACAAGCCCTTCCACAACCCCTATGGCAAGGTGGATGGGCTGCATGATTGCAAGGAAGGTTGTGAAGGGGAGTGAGGATATCCCCGACAGAGTCGTCTCCAGAACCACGCCGAAAGCCCCCATCTGCAGTCCAGCCACTGCGGCAACAATCGCCGCTCCGGCAAGCCTCACTCTGCCCGGATGGGTTCCGGCAATTTTCTTGTAAATAAGAGGATAGGCGATAAAAGCAGGGAAAAAACCGAGATTGAAGATATTGCATCCCAGGGCCAGCAGACCCCCATCGGCAAAAAAGAGTGCCTGGACCACCAACACCGAGGCGATGGTTAGAAAGGCTGCCTGGGGTCCGAGAAGAATCGCCAATAGAAGCCCACCTCCCAGATGACCGCTGGAACCGGTTCCAGGAATGGAGAAGTTTATCATCTGTGCAGCAAAAATGAAGGCCCCGAGGACTCCCATAAGCGGAACTTTACGATCATCGAGCTGGGAGCGAAGCTTGGTGGAACAATAAGCAATCGTCCCAGCTGAAACTGCCCACATGGTTCCGCCGACAGCGGGTGACAAAAGAGCATCGGCCATATGCATGAGAGAAATCCTTTCCCGGCAAAATGCACACCGGACAACAGTATTACCTTTTTGAAAATCGTAGCACTATTTATATACGATACAAAATATGATATGTCAACCAGCTTTTAGTTTTACTAAATATTTTTAGAGTGTGCAGAAGAACACCATTGCAGGGGAAGCGGGTTTAGCAGGAAAGCTGGAGAGGACCAGCACCAATTAGCGGCATCGCTCCCACATCGTCATCTGAGCAATGCTGTGCTGATATTTCCGGGCTGTCTCGCGGATGACAAAGGGAATGTCACGGGGCTCATCAAAGAGCCTGAAATGAGGATTCAGGGACTTTTTCAGCCCGTCCAGGGTCGTGACATCCTTACCACCTTCCGAGAAGCCGCCAAGCCACTCCGACCGTGGGGTGAACTCGCTGAGCCAGGTATAGGGTGAGGTAAGAACCAATAACCCTCCCGGAACAAGACGCTGATGAAGGGAGGAGAGGAAAATCCGGGGATTTTTCAGTCGATCTATGAGGTTGCCGGCAAAGATCAAATCATAGCCGGTGCATTCCGGAGGCAGGGAAAGGGCATCCGCACAAACAAAATCCACCCGGTCGCGAACCCCGTCGAGTTCGAAATCCACAAGGCTCCGCTCGACGCGAGTTGTGAGATCTCCTTCCTCAACGAGGCAGTAGGATATCCGGCCGTCGCCCCGCATACCTGCGGCAACGTCAATGAAACGACGGGAGAAATCGATGCCGGTAACCGCAGCAAATCCCTGGGCAAGCTCGAAGGTAGTCCTGCCCACGGCACAACCCACATCAAGGGCAGTGCCCTTCCGACGTTCGCCCATGAGCTCAAGGCAGCAACGCGCACAGCGGGCCGGGAAATTCTCGACCCCGAAATACACGTCCCCGTAATGGAACTCGCAGTACTGGGAAAGCAGCGCATCAGTCTCATACATGTTATTCGCCGGACAGTTCTGCACCAGAAACACCTCCTTGAGAAATCGCTCAACTGCAAGGGTGTTGCGGCAAAATCATTTCGTTCAGTCTAGCAGCCAGCCGTCGACTTACAAGCGAGATGAAGTAAAACCACCGGATAGCGCTGATGAAGAAAACGGGGGTGGAGGCTTGCAACGGGCGACTGCGGGGACATCCCTGACTGTTACAGACCTGCCAGGTTTCTGCATGCCTTTGGACTTTTTTCGACTTCTTGACGGCGGACCACTCCCGATGGTATTGTCACCATCAGGAAAAACAGTCCTTACATTAGAATAGAAGTGCAAAGTAACAGGAGTTTTTATCAAACTGGCAGGAATTGACATCGGGTCACGGAGCATCGAGTTCGTGCTCCTCGACAATGAAAATGACCATGAGGTTGTTGATCGCTATCAGGCTGAGACCTGTATCGATCTGGCCTCTCAGTTAATCATTATCAAGGAACGCTACTCGTGGGATCAACTCATCTCTACAGGTTATGGGAGGCAGCTCTCTCAAAAGGTTCTCGGTGGGGATGTCATTACCGAGATCAAGGCCTACGCAACCGCGGCCCATCATTATCATCCCGACATTGAAACGGTAATTGACCTTGGCGGCCAGGACACCAAGGCCCTGCTGCTTAATCGAAAAAATGGACAGTTGCTGAAGTTCGAGATGAATGACAAGTGTTCCGCCGGCACGGGTAAGTTCTTTGAAATGATGGCCGGGTCACTGGGACTGTCTTTGAGTGATCTGGTGTCTGCCGCCCTGCAGGGAAAAAATTCGATTGAGATTAACAGTACCTGTACCGTTTTTGCCGAATCTGAGGTGATTTCCCTTTTGACTTCAGGGATTGCCCTGGAGGACATTGCTCGTGCCATCCACGAAGCCTTGCTGAAAAAACTGGTTGCCCTTTTGTCAAAAGTAACCAGATCAGACTCAGCCAAAATCCTTTTTGTCGGCGGAGGGGCAAAGAACATCGCACTGGTTCATCTGCTCTCCGAAGCAATTGACCGGCAGGTGGTCGTCCCGGAATTCCCGGATTTTTATGGCGCATATGGTGCCGCACTTACTGCTGAAAGCCTATCCTAATAACACCAGGAGAATATATGAACCCGCAATTGTCCCTGTTTAACGATGAATTCCAGGACGCTCCACTCAAACGTGCACTTGCCCAGGTTATCAAAAAAAGAGACACCGGAGCCAAAGTTGTCGGTGCCTACTGCTCCTATGCCCCGGTTGAAGTCATCTGGGCCATGGGTGGCGTCCCGGCAATACTGTGCGCTTTTTCCAACACGCCCATTGCCAAGGCCGAAGAGACCTTGCCCGCCAATCTTTGCCCACTTATAAAATCAAGCTTCGGGTTTATTGAATTGAAGACCTGTCCGTTCTTCGAGTTGACCGACGCGGTTGTCGGAGAGACAACCTGCGACGGCAAGAAAAAGATGTTCGAATTGATTGAAAAACATCGACCGCTGTATGTGATGGATCTTCCCCAATGCCCGACCAATGAAGGGGCCACTGCCTATTGGACACATTCCGTAATCGGTTTCAAAAATTTCCTTGAAGAAAAGTTCGCGACAACAATAACCGACGAGTCGCTTGAAGAGAGCATCAGGGATTGCAACAGGAAAAATCGCCTTGTTGAAGAAATCTACGCTTTCGGAGCATGTACTCCCGCTGTCATCACCTGGCAGGAAATGTACGATGTATCGACCTTCGCCATGGTCTCAAACGGCGAAGAAACCATTGCAAAACTGCAGGAAATCGTAGCACTGCTGGCTGAAAGAAAGGCAAAGGGAGTTTACTGCTCAAAAGAGAATGCCAAAAGAGTGCTTATCACGGGATGCCCGATCGGCGGCGATGTCCTGAAAGTCTTGAAACTCGTCGATGAAGAAGGAGCTGCCATAGTCGGACTGGACTCCTGCACTGGTCTCAAGCCGTATGTGGGCGAAATCGAGGAGGGCAGCGGTGATCCATTGAAAGCCATTGCGACCCGCTACCTGCAAATCCCCTGCGCCTGCATGACCCCGAATACCGGACGATTCGAAGTGCTGAAAAAACACGTTGAATCCCTGAAACCGGATCTTGTCATCGATCTCGTTCTTCAATCATGCCACACCTACAATGTTGAGGCGGTCAAAGTCGAGTCGTATGTGCGGGACGATCTGGACACGAACTACCTGAAAGTCGTTACCGACTTTTCACAACAGGACCTTGGACAGCTGAAAACGAGAATCGCGGCTTCGCTTGAAATGTGCTGACGCAGAAAACTGCTGACCACCATAAAAAACAGGGAAGCAATCACATGGCTGCTTCCCTGTTTTTATTTTCACCAGGCCTTGACGTTATGGTGCAACGACAAACCTTATTCCCTTTTCCAGGACTGGCCCCTATTTTCTGTTTCGGATGGAAATTAGGTAGACAATTGCTAATCGGCAAGCGTTTTTCTTGCGATATTTTCCTTAAGCATATAATCTATAGCACTTCTGGTTTCTGACAGCTATTACGCCATAAATGAAGGGGGTAGTTGATGTTCCGTAAAGAATTAAAAGTACTGGATTGCACCATTAGAGACGGCGGCCTGATCAATAATTACCAGTTTTCAGACGAACTGGTGAAGGCCGTCTACCGCGCTGCATGCGACTCCGGGGTGGATATCATTGAGCTTGGCAAGAAGCTGGCCGTCAGTGATGAATATACCAGAGAAAAATACGGGAAATGGAATTTCTGTGATGATGACGATCTCAAGCTGGTCATCGACTCTTACGAGAGTGAATATCGGCCGCTAATTGCCGTGATGTTCGATGTTGGACGCGTGGATCTCCATGCCCTGCAACCGGCGGATCAAAGCCCAATCGATATGATTCGCACCGCCTGCTATGTTCCAGATGCCGACAAAGCTGTCGATCTGGCCAAGCGCTGCAAGGACCTCGGCTACCAGACAACCATCAACATCATGGCTCCTTCCGCCGCTATTCGTACCGATCTTATCGAAGCACTGGAGGAAGTCAGCAAGGCCGACGAGGTGGACTACCTCTATCTGGTGGACAGTTACGGCGCTTACTACTCAGAGCAGGTGACCGATTATCTGAATCTGTACAAAGAGTACTGCCCCAACAAGGAGCTGGGATTCCACGCCCACAACAACCAGCAGCTAGCCTTTGCCAATACCCAGCAGGCCATCATTGATGGAGTAAATCTGCTGGACGCCACCATCAATGGCATTGGCCGCGGCGCCGGCAACTGCAACCTGGAGCTGCTGCTCAATTTTCTGAAGAATCCCAAATTCGACGTCGCCCCTGTCTACAAAACCATTCAGGAACACTTCGTACCTCTGCGCGATGAGATCGAGTGGGGTTTCAATGACATCTACGGCATCAGCGGCCATCTGAATCAGCATCCACGCGCCGCTATGAAATGCCGCGCCGATAAAGAGATCATGGATAACTGCTATGACTTTCTGCTCGAATGCACCGCTGAGATATAGCTGGCTTTCATAACCTTGTCCTTGATCTCCGGGCTTGCAGAACGATAACCTACAGCAAGTGCGTCCCAATCAGGACAATGAAAGAACTGAAAAGTCCGCTTAGTTTTCATCAGCCAAGGCAATAAAACAAAAAAAGGCGGGACAAAATGGTCCCGCCCCAATTTCCTATCAATACAGTCCCCAGCACCAAAATATTCGCGCCGGTTTTTGCTCTCAAATCTACACGATAACTTTCTCCATCGCCCAGACACCGCACGGGCAAATACCGGCACAGATGCCGCAGCCGATACAGTACTTGTCCTCGGAGTAGTATTCCACTGTGCCGTCTTCCTTCTCCGTCCGGACAATGGCACCTTCGGGGCAGGTTTCCAGACACATGGTGCAATCACGGCAGGTACCGCAGGAAATGCAGCGGCTGACCTCGTTCTTGGCATCGGTAACCCGGAAACGTCCGCGATTCTGGGGCATGAAAAACTCGCGACTCAGCTTCTCCTGGGGAATTATTACCGGTTTCTTTTTCGGGATCAGTTCCCAGCCGTTGAGATAGGCATCGATGTATTCTGCCACTTCGCGACCGCTGGCAATGGCGTGCGTCAGCAGTCCCGGCTTAATGGTATCGCCGATGGCGAAGATCTTTTCCGAGCGAGTGGACTGCCAGCACTCATTGGCATCCATCATGCCGCGAACGGTAAGCCACTCGCGGGGCACATACGAAAGGTCGGGACGCTCGCCGATGGCGATGATCACCATATCGGCCTCGATAAGCTTGCCATCCTTGGTATGGAGACCGTCCGCATCGACGCGTTCGGTGAATGCCGGCCACTGAATCTCACCGCCCAGTGCGGTGAAGTGATCGATTTCCTTCTGGTAGGCGGCAGGGCGCTGCACGTCGATGGCGGTCACCTTCTCCGCCCCCATGGCATAGGCGCCGAGCGCCACGTCCATACCGGCGTTACCGGCACCGATTACCACGACCCGCTTGCCGACCTTCGGATTTTCGCCGTTGTTGATGCTCTTCAGGAACTCCAGGCCCTTGACCAGCCGTTCGTGGCCGGGGAAGGGAATCACCACCGGGTTATGGGCACCGCTGGCAATGACCAGGGCATCATAGCTCTTCTGCAGCTTCTTGAAGACTTTTTCGTCAATTTTCTGGGAAGTCTTGATTTCCGCACCCATTTCCTTGATGCGATTGACCTCGCTGTCGAGGATCTCGCGCGGGAGACGCTCCATCGGAATCGCCTGGCGGAGCTTGCCACCTACTTCCTTATCAGCTTCGAAGACGGTTACGCTGTGACCGAGAAGGCTCAGCTGCCAGGCAGCGGAAAGGCCGCCCGGTCCGCCGCCGATAACGGCGACTTTTTTGCCCGTCTCCGGTTTCTTCTCCGGCGGTAAAACATCTTGGGACAATCTGCCCAGTTCCTGCATTGCTACCGGATGGTCGACAAATTGACGACTACAGGCGTCCTTGCAGAGGTTGGGACAGACCTGGCCGCAGACGCTGGCCGGGAACGGAGAATAGGTGAGCACCAGCTCCAGGGCTTCCTTTATCTTGCCCTGGCGAAGCAGGTTGATACGATCCTGGGTCGGAATACCGGTGGGGCAGGCGGTCTGGCAGGGCGCACCAAACAGTTTGTTCTGCCAGTGGGGTATCTTCAGCCGGTCTTCGCCGGGATTGACAAAGTTGGCAACACGATCATAGTCATCCTCGACCACATCGCCGAAAATACCGCCCTCGACCCACTTGCCGGTACGGAATTCACGCAGGGTTATGCGTTCGCTCCGCTGGCGCTCCTCCCATGACATGGCAACGATCTTTTTCCACTGGGAAAAATCGGTAAATTCCGCAAGGAGTTGTGGACGGCCGATCTTCTCCAGGAACACCGGCATATTGGACTGCAGGAAAGCCTGGTCAGCTTCATCAAGGTCCAGCTGCCAAACGAGATGGGTCAGTCCCTTGACCGGGCCACGCACGTAGATGGTACCACCCACCATACCGACGCAAGCGCGGTCGCCAAGCACCGACTCGAATTGTTCGGAGTCATGGCCGCAGACTACGGCGATGCCGCCGCCCATGAATTCGAACGAGAAGGAGCCGACATTTTTCAGGATCCACAGTTCGGGAGGCGCGTAGGACGGGTCGTGTTTCATCAGCGAACCGGTACGGGTACCGGCACGGCCGCCCACATAAATCTTGCCGCTGGCCGAGCAGTGACCGGTGGTATCGCCGCCATCCCCTTTCAGGGTCAGGATTGCGCCGGCATTAAGCCAGCCCACGTCTGCCGGGGCGGACCCTTCCACCACGATCTCCGTGCCTTCGAGACCGAAGGCACCGACACGCTGGCCGGGGTTTGTAACGGTAAATTTCAGCGGTTTGCCGTCTTTGGTCCAGAGAGGACCGCCAATGTCATGATGTCCGGAGGCCAGGATTTCGAATTCCGTTTCACCCTGGTCCAGAGCGGCATATATCTTCTGCAGCAGTTGCTGCGTCGAGATTCTTTTATTCTGTTCATCAAAGCCTGAAATAAAGGCTGCCATTTATGTATTCCTCCTTAGCAGACGTACTGGACCTGCAGACGGTCCGCTACAGCCTTGTCGGTTGAGACCAGGCAGTCTGAGCGGCCGATCGGCAGAGAAGAGTTGCCAATGGGTGCCATGAGCTTGCGAAGTTCCTGATCCATGCCCAGGAAGTAATTGACGATATTCTCGGCAACCCGGTCCGGGTTGAGACGACGGACCAGAACCGGTTCCTGGGTGGTGATGCCGGCCGGGCAGAGGCCGGTGTTGCAGGCGTTGCAGCGACCATGGTCGTTGCCGAGGCAGCCGGCCAGTTGCAGAATCAGCTTGCCGGTGAAAACGCCGTTGGCGCCGAGGCAGAACATCTTGAAGGCGTCCGCCGCCAGGTTGCCGGTCTTGCCGAGACCGCCCGCAGCCCACAGGGGAATCTGACCCTGACGTCCCTGGGCCACTGCGGCAAGATAGCAATCGCGCAGCTTGCTGACCACCGGATGACCGGTGTGATCGAGGGAAATCTCATGGGCAGCACCGGTGCCGCCGTCAATGCCGTCAAGGAAGAAACCGCCGACGATGTTGTACGGGTCACGCACCAGGTTGTTGAAGACCGATACCGAGGTGGCACTGGCAGCCACCTTGATGGCAACCGGTACGCGGAACTTGAACGCGGCATTGAAGGAAAGGAACATCTTCTGCACGCTTTCCTCGATGGAGTAAAGACCCTGATGATTCGGCGGTGAAAGCAGGTCGGTCCTGGGCACACCGCGGATCTGCTGAATATGGGAGGCGACTTTTGCGGCCATCAACAAACCACCATCGCCCGGCTTGGCGCCCTGGCCGATCTTGATCAGCACACCGGCCGGGTCTTCCACCATGTGGGGCATGGCCTTGATGATGCGGTTCCAGCCAAAGTGGCCGGAAGCGATCTGCAGGATAACGTATTTCAGGTACTTGCTCTTCAGCAGGCGAACCGGCATGCCGCCCTCGCCCGAACACTGGCGCACCGGCAGGCCGCACTCCTCGTTGAGGTAGGCAACGGCCATGGATACCGCTTCCCACATCCTCCAGGACAACGCACCGATGGACATGTCGCCGATGATAATCGGGTAGATCCAGCTGGACGGAGGGGTCTGGCCATTCTTGGCCAGCTTACCGTCGGGACCCATGGAAAGGGGCAGAGAGGTTGCCGGAAGGATGCGTCCCAAGGGCGCCAGGCAGTCGAAGGTATGACGCTCGGCATCGAGGCTCGGGTCGGTCATCTGGGAGATACGACCGACGCGCAGGGTATCGAGAGTGCGGTCCTTGACCTCAAGATTGTTACGCCCGCCACGCTTCGGGCCGCTTCCGGTGCTCGCCTGATAGACCACCGAGAAGCGTGAATCCGGGTTGCGTTCCGCGCGGATCGCATTATTCGGGCAGACCCGCTCGCAGACGCCGCAGCCACGGCAGTAGTTTTTCATGACGTTTTTCTGGGCAATTACCGGGGTCGCACTGAACTTGATCTTCGGTTCAGGGGTTTCGGTATCGGAGAATGATTTGCGCCGCCTTTCGACCTTTGGCGCAATAGCCTCAAAAGTACAGGCCGCGACGCAGGAACCGCACAGGGTGCAGCGCTCCGTGTCGTAAATTACCTTCCAGGGAAGGTCGTTGCAGGCCAGATCATTTATTTTTACTGTTTCCATCGCTGGACCTCCAGATTATTATCAACCACGACAATCTCCCGCTCATTGGGGTAAATGTCTGCCTCCCAATTCCTGTCCGGCAGGATCTCGTTGATACCGCACACCTCGGAAGAGAAAACCACCGTATCTTCGGTGTGTCCCACCACGATCGGACGCAGCTTCTTGGCGTCGCAGACCACCCACATGGTAAAGTCCGGCAGGGTGCCGATGATGGTGTTGGGGCCGTTGATCTCCAGGTTGGCCAGCGACTGCCGGATGGCGAGCAGTTCTTCACTGTCTTCACGCTTGACCACTTCCTCGAAGGGAAGCGGAGTAATAATGTGTTTGTAGTAGGAAAGCGGCCAGCCCAGCTGGCGGTGCATGTAGTGCATGGTATAGAGGAAGCACTGTGAGTCGGATTCGAAGCCGACGTATCCAGGGTGCAGGGTTGACTGGAAATCCTTGTTCTTCTGGTAGAAGGTGTTCTCGCCGTTGGTCAGCGTTACATAGCCCTGCAGGAAGAACGGATGGGCCGCGTAGCGGACAATGGCGTAATTGGTGTTCTGACGGCACTGAGCGGTGATGGTCTTGGCCGTAAAGGATTCGTCCGCCTCCCAGAGCCCGAAAAAGGTTCCGATGTCACGAGGGTCGCCGATTTCCTTCAGGGTAATAACGTCCGGCCAGAAGGAGTAGGCAAAACCCATCATATCCTTTTCCATGGCAAAGCGAAGCTGCAGACGGGTAGTTGTCAGCAGTTCTTCTTTCTCGCGCTGGGGTGCGTTCTTGAACGACTCAGGGTAGTCAAAGGTTCTGAACACATAGTTGGGCATGGCCTGGATATCCATCCCCGGCTGCATGTTGGTTTCCGGAACCCACTCGAACACCTGTCGAAATCCGATGGTTGCAAGAATTTCTTCGGCAATCTTCAATCCTTCGTCAGTACAGGCAAGGGACAATGTCGGGAATTGCTTGTATTTCTCGAAAATCCCGCCCAGGTCTTGCATAACCATGGCGAAACCCGAATTGTCATGACCCTTCTGCTGCGAATTCATCAGCTGCAAGGCCTTGCTCGGGTGCACATAGTTGAGACTTTTTATGGCGCCAATGCGACACATAGAGCTTTTCCTCCGGTTTATGCGCTGCGTAAATTGCTACAAGATAGCAACCAGCAGCTGTTTGGGTAAAACGATCAGTTCCAATAGACAACGTTGTCCGCCATAGCGGACAAAAGGTAAATACTGGTGAACCAGTTTTCAAGCAAGCGGAATGCCAAAAGATACAGACACTCGCCTTTAAAATCAATAACACGTATTTTTGTCGAAATATTAAGGGGTTAACTGGTTTTTTGTAAAAATTTGGCAGAAAAATGAAGCGAGGAAACAGCAAATAAAAACAACAATTCGTGCCACTGATTACTATTTATATACTAAATCGTGTAAACTGACCACACATTTTTTTATTCTTCGCGCCCAAGTACCCTCTTGCCGGAAAGTGTTCCATCCTGAAAAGGGCACCAGGAGGGCGCGCCCTTCCAGGACAGAAACTACTTCCGCACCACTACCCGTTTCTGCAACGGGACAGGCAGCCTCTGTTGCATCTCCGCACTATTGACAAAAGGCGGATTAAACGGCGGCTGCCCAAAACGCGCCAGCACCTTCTGTCCGCCCTGAGGATCGAGAAGATAGTCGAGAAAGGCCAAAGCCGCTTCCTGATTCGGGGCATCCTTCAGCAAGGTGATACCGTACGCGACAAAACAACCCTGCCGGTTGATATAGCTGCCCGGCTTTTCCCCGGTCACCCTGACGCTGGCCAATCGATAAAACGAATCGCTGGCCGGATCACTGAGGTTGATATGCTGATCAAGGGAAAGAAAGCGCAGCTTATGCTGCAGTGCCAGCGAGCGATACGTCCAGATATAGTCGATATCACCATTTTGCAGCAAGGCGGTCAGGTTCGCCGACCTGTCGCGCATTAAAGCCAGCGGGCGGTTTCGCAGCAACCGCTGATAGAGGCCCGGTTTCCGGTAATACCGCTCGGCCAATTGCATCACCATCAGGCTGCGATAGCCCCCCGGATCGATATTGGGATCCGCATGTCCCCACAGCACCCCTTTGCGTTCGAGGATTGTGTACCAGTTGCTGCTGGTAATCTCTTTCGCAAAGCGGCTGGTATCGGTATAGGCCAGCACCAGTTCGTTGGTGGCGAAGCGGATATTGAAATCCGCCTTTGCCGGAATAAGGCTCTGGTCAATCACCTGGAAATCGGCCGATGCCATCAGATCAGCCGGTTTGCCGACTTCGGAAATCAACCGCGCCATACGGGTACTGCCGCCCGACTCACGCTGCACGTCAACCTTGGGATAGCGGGCCTCGAATTCCTTTTCCATGGCGGCAAATGGAACCGTCAGACTTCCGGCATGAAAAATGATCAGCGTGCCGGATGGCTCAGCAAAGGCCGGACCTTGCAGCAACATGACGGCCATTATTGCAAACAGCACAGATTGCAGAAATTTTTTCATCATCCCTCCTTGATTAGATGTAAATCCGACGGATCAAACCCGAGACTTACGGTCTCACCTTCACGAAAGCTATTTCGAATCATTTCCTTGCGGCCGATAACAACCGCGAAGCATGTTTCACGGCAACGGACCGTGAGTTCATACCATAGTCCGGCCGGCACGATCCGTTCGACAACTCCGGATAACGCCACCATCGGAGGCGCAAATCCACCCTGACGGCACATAACAATGTCTTCCGGCCGCAAAGCCACATGGCCCGACTCGCCGTCCACCCTGCCAGGCAGTGAGCAGCGCAATCCAGCGAATTCCAGACAGTTATCACGGCGCTGGACGGAAAAGATGTTTTTCATGCCGACAAAGGTCGCGACAAACGGTGTCGCCGGTCGCTGAAAGACCTCCTCTGTCGGGCCGACCTGCTCGATCCGGCCATTGCTCAGAACCCCGACCCGTCCGGCAAGATAGAGGGCTTCATCGAAATTATGGGTAACCATCAACAGGGTAGTGTCAAGTTGCTCGTGCAACTGCTTGAGAGAGAAGCGGATTTCATCACGAAAGCGGGGATCCAATGCTGACAGCGGTTCGTCCAGCAGCAACACTGTTGGTTGTACAGCAAGTGCTCGTGCCAGGCTGGTTCGCTGTTTTTCTCCGCCACTCAGATTCAGGGGCAGCCGGTGCAGGATCTTTTGCAGGCCCAACAGGTCAACCAGGCCATCAATCCATGACTGACCCGGCTTTTTCGTCGGGGGAAGATAGCGCAGTCCAAAACGAATATTCTCCAGCACCGTAAGGTGGGGAAAGAGTGAGTAATCCTGGTAGACAATACCGATCTGCCGCCGTTCCGGAGCCAACCGGGTGATATCCCGTCCGGCCACATGGATGCTGCCGGCCGTGGGACGCACAAGACCGGCAATGGATTCCAGAATCACCGTCTTGCCTGACCCGGTCGGACCAAGCAGGGCAAAAAACTCGCCCCGCTCAATCCGGAGCGACACATCACGCAGCTCGAACTCGGGCCAGACCACTGACAGGTTCTCCAGAGCAATCATGAAAACCTCTGCAGCGGTCTCGCCACCAATCTCAAAAGCAAAAACAGGCCAAGACTGGCCAGAATCAGCCAGACGGCAACGGGTTGCGAATACTTGAGTCCGTAGGCGGTAAAACGCTCGAACATCAGCACCGGAGCAATCATCGGATGGTAGGCGATAATAACCACCGCCCCGAACTCACTCACCGCACGGGCCGCACAGAGTATTATCCCGCACAACATATGCCGCCAGGTCAGCGGTGCCGTAACCCGGTAAAAGACCGCCGCCGGATTGGCTCCCAGACTGCGGGCAACGCGCTCCAGACGCACCGGCACTCCTTCAAAACCGGCCTTGGCCGCATTAACGTAAAAAGGCAGGCCGACAAAAGTCATAACCGCAATGATTCCCGTAACACTGCCCAGGATCGACAGGCCGAGTTTGGCCAGGATCTGACCCAGCCAATGATTCCGGCCGGCCAGACTGAGAATGGCAATCCCCACCACCGGATGGGGAATCACGATGGGCAGATCAATCACGCTCTCTACCAGCTTCTTGCCGAAAAAATCATGGCGCGCAAGCAGATAGGCCAGGGGCGTACCGAAAAGAAATGCTATGGCTGCCGCCGAACCGGCTGTATAGATCGACAGCCAGAGCGAGGCCCGAACCTCCGGATCGCTGATGGTCGACAACAGATCAGCAAGGCTTGGTTGTGTGACCATCCGCAGCAGAGGCAGCAGGATGAACAGAAGAATAATCACACTGAAGAAACCATTCAGGTACAAAAAGCGATTACCCGGCAGTACCTGCCGGACTCCGCTCGGCAAAAGTGTAGCGCCGATTCTTTCATGGGGCTGCGACATATAGTATCCAGTTTCCTATTCAATGGAGGAATTGCCTTGGAAGAAACTTTCCACAGCAGGAAAAGAGCCGAATCCTCGAAAACAGACATGCACCACAAAGTCCGGTGCAGAAAGGAGCCTCCAGCAGACCGCTATAGCCTGAGGATCATAACGCTACTAGTCATACCTTGTCAAATCCAAATCCTCCCCAGACACAGAGCGCCAGATCAAAAAACAGCAAGCCGGGTAACCGCACGATAAAGATCGTCGGTTACCCGGCTTGCTGTCGCCAGGCCTGCAAAAATTTCAGCACATAGCTTGCTCAAAACCGATAGTGGCTGTCCAGATCGGCACGTTTCAGGGAAACCGAATAAACAGCTCTACCTGGGAGCGTAGTATCCGGACTTTATGATCTTGTGCATGGGATTATTATCAGCACGGGCCAACTCACTCAATTTTTTCTCAACTATCACCTTTACTACCCTGTCGTTCAGGTTCACATACTCATCAATGACCATGTTCGACAGATTCCCTACATATTCCGGATCATTCCCGTTTCCCTTCACTCCAGGGGGATTAGCCTGCGCCCTCACCCATTTGTCGCAAGCGGCAACGAGCTCATTCTTCTCTTTTTCCAGCTCACCATGCCTCTGCAGGAATCGTTCTGTCGATACTTCAAGCTCATCGCATCCTTCACCTTCGACTCTGCATTTTCTGAGTGGCTCTTCTGCGCTGGCTGCCAGAGATGAAAGATTTCCACACAGGTCAATATATCTATCAGATGCACTGAGAATGCTCAACAGCTGACCATCCCCTTTTCCGGTTGCATGTGCACCGTTTCTCAGATCCTGCACCAGAAACTTCATATCGTCCAGCACGTTGACATTGTTGCTGCTGTACAATTTATTTCTGACTTTAAAGATGTTCCACTCGAGTGCCAGCCTTGTATTTGCGTCGCAATAGCTTTTGTTGCCCTGCAGACATTTCGCTACTACCCTGTTAGACACAACGGAACGGACGACCAGGTCAGGGTAGGTCTTGACGGAACCCGTGTTAATGTTCCTGCTGAGCGTTGCATATTCGCTCAGACTGTCGTCATACGGATACACTGCTATCGCTTTCAAAAGAAAATCGACGGATTGATCATGCATTTGCATGTTCCCGTTGAATGTGCAAAGGGTCCTTTCCAGTCGCGACAGTCGTTTCAAGGCCTCAGCATAGGCAAAATAGGCCGAGTCCGGAATTATCTCACGGGGACTGTCTGCAGGTGCATACGTCTCAAACAGGTTCACATATTGATGAAGTGCCTTTTCAGCCGGACCGGAATTTTCCATGACGCTTTTGAAATCATCCGTATTCATCCTTTCAAGATAATAGTCTGCCACGAGCAGCGAGTTCCTTCTCATGGCATTCCAGAGCGCTTCGGCACTGTCCACGTAGACCTTGCGATCAACAAAACGCAACTGTTCCCACCCGTCCGTCTCCCTTTCCGCCATCCCACGGAAAAGTGCCAGCGCCATGCCAAAGTTTTCTTTGTCAGGAGTTGCCGCTAGTGCCGCCAAGGCCGGCTGGGGCAAAACATTTTTCATCCTCGCCAGTCCAGTATTGACAAGTTCCAGGTTGGCGGTTACAGCCGCAGCCTTGCCTTGCCATGTCCCGGCCCATTCACTTGCAAGCTTCAGATATTCCTGAGAGTCGGAGAACAGTTTCTCAACCGGCTCTCCTTTCTGTCCGGCATCCAGGGCCTGTACGAGGAGGGCATAACTCCCCTTCCCCTTGCTCATTGCAACCGCATAGTTAAGGCGGTAGTTATCGGATTCCGGTCCCGACAGGTACATCCTTACATTGATGATGAACGACAATAGAGACTTTTCCCGATCACCTATTGCCTGTGCCTTGCTCCTGGAGCCCAGCATCCATACTGCCGGACCAAGGCCGTCAAGTCCGCCTATTTTCTTTTCCAATATAGCCCTGGTCAGGACCAGATCAGCAAGGTTCCAGGCATAATGACGCCGCTCCATTTCGGCGGGGGAGGTTTTTCCTGCCTCCAGTGGTTCCTCCCAGAGGACCACATCATTCAGAAGCTTGTAGGCATCGAACTGCAGGGTGGTGGAATTCCCGTCCTCGATATCCTCAAGAGCCCGCGGATAGTAATACCAGAAGGCAAAGTCGGAATACATGAGCTTGTTGGCAAAAGCATCACTCAGGACGACTGCTTCGTCGAGTACCTTTTTATCTCCCGTCAACAGATACTGGACTGTTTTAGCGGTCACAACCCTTCTGCATGTCTCATCCTTATAGACGGCAGGTGAGGCTACGAGGCGATCCCTTGCGGCGATATAGTCCGCAAGTGATTGCCCGATCCTCGATTCCCGCTTCTTGATCTCATCAGCCAGATCCGCCCGACCACGCCAGGTATGGGAATAAATCCGGTCTAGAACCTGGTCCCATTCAGAAGCGGGGGCAGTATCCGCGGCATACGCGAAAAAGGTCCATGAGCACATAATCATCACTGCAAGCAGAAGGATACGGATAACGTGCATAAAATTCCTCACCTCAAGATGTTCGTTAAGTTTTAGAGTCCACTATTCAAACGATTCGAACTTTGCAGCAGAAGAGTGTAATTGGTTTTCTGCTGACTCTCCTCAAGATAAAAGTCCCTGAGAAGCTTATGAACCGGGTGATCCGGGTTTCTCTGGAGTTCTTCCCGCAATTTTTTGAATGAAGCGAAGAAGGCGGGCTGTTCCTTCGGAGAAGCGGCAACGGCAGCAACTTCTGCAGGAGTTTCAACGACAATGTCATCGATTGATCCGGCATATGCGCGGATTGCAGCAGTCATGTCATCAGGAGTCTCTTTATCAAGCCAGTTCTTGACCGCGTCTGACTTCTTGAATCTCTCTGCCAGAGGCAGATAATAATCCAGGAAGAGATTATAACGACCGTCGCGTTTAAGAATGGACGCAGTTTGAGTTATTTCAATCGGGTTAAGAGGAAACAACTCCGCAGCCTGGAGACGGTGGAGAAACCAGAGATTGTAAGAAGCACTGTCCGTACTGTATGTATAGGTTTTCAGGTATCCATAGGCCAGTTTATCAGATGCTTCGGCTGCACCGAAATAGGCAAAGTCCGGAATAACATCCGGCAATTTTCTTTTATTCTGGGAGGCAAGAAAATCTAGATAGGTAGTAAGAACCACCTGCATGGGGGGAACCAGGGTAAAGATGCGCTGGGGATCAACCGTATTGTTGAGTTTCACCAGATAAAAATCGCTTGTCCAGAGAGATAGCTCCATTATCGCTCTCCAGAGACGATGAACTGCCTTTAGATAAGACTCTCGGTCTGCGTATCCGGCCTTTTCCCACCCTCCGACGGTGTATGTAGCCACATCGTTATAAACAGCCATGGCCTTAAGTAGCGTCGATTGTCCGTCATGTGTCGGAAGCATGACAAAGTAATTGTAGCTAGGGGCGCTTTCGTTCTCTCTCAGGCGTTCAATGGCAAAACTCGTCGTATCAAGGTAATCGATAATCGAGCTCACAGCACCGCTGCTTCTGCGTGAATCTGCCCATTTAAGGGCATAGTCGTTAAAACTCCTTGAATCCTCAAAATATTTGCGTGACTCCTCCGTCATCCCTTCAGAGTCCAGTTTTGCCGCGGCAATCTGCTGCAGGCGCTTGGCTTCGATGGATGCAACGGTGAAATTAAGACGATAACGGTCGGAATCCGGCGCGACAAAGCCTTCATTGATCCTCTCAACCAGAGTCGTCAGATATTTCCCTTCATCCTCTTTCTCTTCCAGGTCCCGCTGCTTCAGCATCAGGAAAAGCGGCCCCAAGGCATTCAAGTCCGCCATCTTCCGATCAATGATAGCCCGGTTTACAACCAGATTGACAATATTTCGATAATAGAACGCTGCGGTACCGACCTTGTTGGTTTCAGACTCTTTGCCGGAGATCATTCCCTGTTCGAAATACATGACGGCGTTATTCCAAATGTCGTAGACCTGGATGACAAATTGGCGGGAATCGTTATTTTCCATTGCCTGGAGAGCATTGACATACCCTGTCCAATAGGCTATTTCGGGCATGGACATCTTGTCTTTGAGATTTGCCAGTGTCTGCCCCGCTCCGTCAAGACTGTCGCGGTCGTCGTTCTGCAGGTAGTCTATTGTTTGAGCGATTGCCAGCCTGAGATAATCGCGTTCATTGTAAAGGGGTTGGTGGTCGCCGCCACGTACGATGGCAGAACCGGACGAGCTAAGGGCGAGTTTCTTGCTCCATACGGAAATATAGTCATCAAGATTTTCGCCCAACTCTTTTTCGCGCTTTTCCCGCCAATCTTTGATCTCGGACTTGTCCCAATATGTCAACTGCTGAGCCACATCGAGATACTGACTCCAGTCACGGACCGCGGCAGTCGCCTTGGGCGGAGCCTGCGAAAGAGCTTGTTTACCTTTATTCCCCGGGGATGCCGAAATACCGGCAGACTTCTTTTTCTTCTTCGGGCCGGCTGCCTGCGCATAAGGCACTCCCAGCAGAAGGCACAACATGAGAACAATAGAGACAAATCGAAAATCAGTGAGTCGTAAGGCACCTGTATGCATATTCCAGTTCCTCGCATCTGTTGGATGGTCTTCGGCCTTTTGCAGGGTAGATCATGAGATTAAAGGACGATATACGTTTCGTCCCCCTAAATAGGAATTCACCTTTATCATTAGCGCAGCTCTGCCTCGAACCAACAACACCAAGGACCGCCTTGATATGGTCCTCCTCTTCCTGCGGGCTCGAGCAGATATCCAGACTCATGAGCGAAACGCCACGCACCAGGCCAACGGAGGAAGAACCCTCACCGCCCCCTGTTCCCGTCGCACTTGCTCGCCCCCTCGAGGCAACAACAATGGGGCCGCTCCCATTCGTTGAACCCTCATACCCGTATGAACGTCCGCTGCGCTTAGTTGATCGGAGCACCACTCCTGCTCCCGTTCCTCCCCCAGAAACCATATCCCCTGCCACGGGAGAACGTCTCAAGGGCGCCACACGGTAACCGGCAGCGACCGGGACATCAACCGTGACAGCTCCCCGTGTCCTGGCTATGGTTACCCCGCCTGAAGGAGTGCCGCTTACTGCGGTTTCACGTCTGATGCGCGTTGCCGAAGGGGTCCCGACCTCCGTTTCCAGCCTGACCCGCTCCCTCGCAATACGTGGCTGAAAATCGCCGGCATCAGCAATCCTGTTTCCGGAAGGCCGGACCAGGGAGAGAGACTTCTCCTGCAACGGAACGGCGCTGCGTTCCAAGGGTTTTTGGGCGGTTTTCTGCTGCGCTCTATCCTGTTTCGCAATAGACACAACCGGAGGCTTGACCTTCGGCAGTTGTTGCATTTCCGGGACAATGGTTTCTTCCACCGCGGGAAGGGGCTTTTCCATCAAACGACTTACGTCAATAACTGTCATCTGCCGGGAGCCAGGAGGGACTGCAAAGTGAATTACAAGGACAGGCACCAGGATCCAGAAAAACACCTCCAGAACCCTCAGCCAGCGGGGATTCGGAGCGGACTCCCGGCACGGGGCCGAAACGATAATGCGCCTCAGCCTGCTTCCGCTGCGTCCGTAGGACATGCGAATCAGGCTATTCATAACCTTTTTTTCTCTTCACTTACATGAACCACCGGATTCGCCCCTTCATTCCAGAACTTGCTGACGAGTGCGGCCGCCTGAAGGAGATCACTGCTGAACGATTCCGGAAGCGGCACGATTACGGGTCGGAGTTGCCCCTTCTTCTCGGTGAAAAAGGACTGCAGTGAAGCGGAAAGCTCACCCAGATTCATAGGCTCGCTTCGGGAAACCTCGTTTCCTCCAACAATCCTGGTCAGACGGTAGGGCTTCGGGGCGTGCTTTTCAATCAGCAGCTGGCGGTAGTCACTTGACGCCCTTATGGTTATGAGTTCCGGGTTTTTTGCCACAGTCGGGGCAGGAAGACGCATTTCAGCAACCGGAATGATGTCCGTGCTCATCCTCGCCAGCTGTGTGTAAACCAGCAGGAGCAGGAAAGCGACATCCGTGAAGGAAAAAAGCCAGGTATGTCGTCGTAAATGTTTCATTGGCAATGGCTTCCTCTGATCAGAGTTTCACACTCAGACCGCGGTCGATGCATTTTCTGGATTTCATGATCAGGAGCAGAGTGATCCCTTCAAGGGAAACATAATAGAATAGCGCCAGAAATGTAGACCAGAGTTTGGTTCCGACGGCCCCTTTGTTCAATGCATTCCCCGGATCACCGGTATAGAGGAAAATCACGATCATGCCCGCGACCGTCCCCCACAGACCGATGGGAGGGAGGAGATTGGAACACATGGAGATCTTGTTGATGAATTTTCCATTGAACAAGTTTTCTGCCACCTGGCGCGTAGCATCATGGAGGAAAGGTTTCGGTGGAACCTGGCCGTCGTCCTGCCCGGTCTGGACCGTCGACCAGAGAATCTTGGAGACACTTTCAGCGAATCCGTCGTCTGGCGACATCTCTTTGTCCTTTATCCTTTCCAGGTGCGCTGTTTCCGCGGATCTCATAAATATGAGTGCTCGGATTGCCATATAGCATCCCACAATAAAGATAAGGGTAGTCAGCGTCAGGGATACCCTGAGGGACCAGATATTGAAGGCGGCAGGATCAATTGTTATTATTCCCATGAATTCCATAATCTATCACTCCTTACTGACCCTGGCAGTTGGTGCCAGTTCCGCGTCAAGCTGTCTGATTCCCGCATCAAGCGTCGTAGTCTTCTCGGGAAGTTCCACCGTAATTTCCTGGTAAGAACCGAAACGTTTTTTTATTTCAGCCAAGGTTTTTCTTGCATCATCTTTTCTGTTCATGCTTATGAACAGACGGGTCTTGATAAACATGATTTCCGCGGTAAGCCGGGTGGTGTCCAGGGTCGAATGTTCCGCATTCTGGTCCAGGAGATTATCCACATGCTTCTTCAGAAAATCGTCCACGGGGACCTGTAACTGGGCCAAGGTTTTCGTGTCGCCATTCTTGCGGAAATTCTCTGCAAAGACGCTGAAGGATTCGATATCTCCCTTGGCAGACTGAAGTCGGCGCTTGAGTATGAGTTGATCCTCCTGCGCCGGCGGCGCAAGTAATGCAGTAGTACTGCTTGCAATTGGGTCTTCTGCGAGAGCGCTACCAAAAGAGATGAGCAGTGTCAGCACCACAGTCAGACCCGCTGCCTGTATCCGTGAGATGGAACCAATACTTTCGTTCATAGACAAACCCCTGTACGCATGTGTTTATGTTTGATTCATCCTGATAAACTTAGCCACTGCCATCCACATGACAGATCCTCTTCCCGCCATACGCAAAGAACCGGAGGAAATAGGGGCAAGCGTGAAGAAACTGAAAAGAGTACTTCTCCAGGCGTGTCCCTGTCATTACTACTTCCTTGGCGGTGTCATGATAATCTTCAGACCGTTCTCCATTTCTTGAATTCTGTAGGGAAAGAGCTGAGTTTGTTCCGAATCGAGCACGACCCGGAGAGCATCCGGGTAACTTCCGAAGCGAACAGCTGCAATGCCCAGCTTATGGACAGTGATTTTGTCCGTCCCCATTCCGTTTATGGTTTGGCCCAAATCCAAGACCAGTCTGGATGGCTGGGAGAGGGAGAATACCTTGTAGTTTACGAGACGCCCGGTGGCCGTTAACACCAGTGCATTCCCTTCGATTTTCATACCCGTTATCATTATCTTGCCAGCCGGCACCCGTGTCTCAGTCCCCTCCCAGCTGTTGGGCCCCTCATCAATCGGGGTCGGTAGCGGGACCGGAGCCGGAATCACCTCCGGACAGTTTTCTTCCTCCTGAACGATAACCCGAGACTCCTTTTCCTGAAGCGGAGTTGCCTTCTTGTCACTGCCGCCAAAGTGGTAGGACACTCCCAGCATGGCTTCGTAGTTTATCAAGGTGCCATCTCCGAATATCGCTATCGGCCGGAGGTCTGCGCGGAGCGCGATGGCATCTGTAATGAAAAACTCGGCTCCGCCGCCGACAGAGAGGAGGAGATCAGTGTGATTCCTCGAAGTGGCATATCCTTTGTATGGATTTAAGTCGTCCGTATAGATGAAGCCAGCTCCACCAGACACATACGGCACGAACCTGCCGTCAGGCAGAAAATGGAAAAGGGCATCCATTCTGAAGGCGTATCGGCTCCCCCACCACGATTCGGATTTCGACGATTCGGAGAGAACGTAATCAAAGGATCCCTCCAGACCAAAGTGCTTGGTAAAATCGTAACCAAACTTTGCCGCCATCCCGGGCCCTAGATGCTGGTGCTGAACTCCGTCGGAAAGATATCCCATCCCTCCAAGTGTTGCTGAGAAATTACCTTCGGTAATTTCGGCACTCACCGGTGATGCGCACAATAGGAAGACCACTGCCAGCCAAACCATTCTCTTCATTTTCCCCTCCACCTTCCATGATTGATTGTAGTCCATGAACTGGCGGCCATAGTTCTCAGCCAATGAAGTGAGATAATAATCAAATTTTTATTATTATTCAATAGAATAAATTGCACACATTTACATAATTTTTCAATTTTTAATTAGTCACTTACCTCTATTTGCTTTAATTGCTTGAAATCTGTTGCAATTTAATCACTTTTCAGTTTTATTAAATCGCTTCAATCTTTCGCTTTTTACGTATCTGACACCTGAAAGAACACAACGAAACAGTATTCTGTTACTTCTTGAGGTTCCCGGGTGCAGCAAGGTCTTCACGTATTTGTAGAGAGGTAACCCCACAATGTAATAGTGTAAGATCCGTTATTGAATCCGAGCACTTTCCCGACCCCATACTTCCAGGCAAAAAAAAACAGCAAGCCGGGTATCCGGACGATAAAGATCGTCGGTCACCCGGCTTGCTGCCACCATAACCGCACAGATTTCACTCCTATGCCGCTATTTTTGCTGTATTCGTCCCAATACCTCCTGTCAAGCGGAGTGATCGCAGGAGAACACCCTTTCCACAAGAATTTTCAGGCATTCCCTCTCTCGCTCCGGGGAAAATTTGTATGACTCCCGTCGGCACCATGCAACCAACTCGTCGTAGTAGCTGCAATCCGTTTCAGCCTGGTACAGGAGCTGAGCAAGCATGTGGGCATCCCCGACCGGAAAAAGCCCCGGATAATCGTCTCCCAGGAGACCTTGCATGCAGGGGATGTCGGTCCCGATAACGGGAATGCCTGAGACAACGGCTTCTGAAACCACGTTTGCGCCGCCTTCGAGAAGTGAAGACATCACCAAGAGGCGACTGCCAAGAAGAATTTCCGCAGTACGTTCTCCTGACTGCTCTCCAAACCAGTGAAAGCGGGGATTTTCCGCAATCTCTCGTGCCGCGGCCTGCTCGTACTCGCTAGACAAGGCCTTACCGACATGAAGAATACGGATCCTGGAATCAGGGGGCAGCAAGCGGGCCGCGCGCGCTGCCAGCAAGGGATCCTTGACAGCCCGCAAGTGGGCGATGCCACAGACATCAAAGGTCTCCTCTTCCCGGACGATCTCAACATTCGGCGCAACAGCCGACTGAATAATTACCATTGTCCTGCTATGCAGATCCGGCGGCAAAGCCAGGATTCCCCTGGACTGCAGAACCACCAACTGGTCCGCAAGGTACAGAACATCCCGGGCACTGGTGTCGTTTTGCAGGTCCCGGTAGAGGTCCGTTCCTGTCAGACAGATTGCAATACGTCCTGCGGTACCGTTTTTCCGGGCATCACGCACCGCCTGACGATTTTTATAGGCATTGAAAACGACCAGGAGATCGCAACGTCCGCCACCGTCAGGAGAAACACTCTCCACCCGATGCCCGAGACTTTCGAAAAAAGCTCGCCAGCGCTCGCTGGTTACGACATTGCCGTTCCGGAAGTTCAGCGGGGGTGCTTCAAGGAATCGTATGTTCATGTCCTATCCAGGGTCAGGAATTTGCGAAGGAGGCAAAGGCCCTCGAGAAATTTCCAGAGGAAATCAGCCCGCGATGGCAACACCAATCAGCCTGCCAACGGAGAAGGTGACGCCGGCCGCGACCAGCCCGAACAGGACCTGGCGAGCACCGGAATAGAGGACCGGTCGACCGGTAAACAAGGTGATGGCAGCACCGATGAGGAACAGTCCGGCGGCACTGAGCCCGGCGCTGACAGCCAGAGCGGTGCCTCCGGAAAGGAAAAAGTAGGGAAAAACGGGGAGAACCGCCCCGGCGGCAAAAAGCAGGAAAGAGGTGATGGCCGCCTCCCAGGCAGAACCGCCCAGTTCTTCAGGATCAATGCCCAGTTCGTCGCGGGCCAGGGTCTCCAGGGCAGTGTCGGGATCGCTCATCAGGCGGCTCGCCAGTGCCTGAGCTTCTACTTCGGAAAGCCCCCGCGCCCGATAAATCAGAACCAGTTCCTCCAGCTCCTCTTCCGGGTCGGCAGCGATCTCTTCCTTTTCCCTTTCAATCTGCTCCAGGTATAACTCGCGGGAGCTCTGAACCGAGATCCATTCGCCCATGGCCATGGAAATGGCTCCGGCCAGAAGTCCGGCCAGGCCGGTGAGGAGAATGGTCGTGCCGGAAAGGGCCGCGCCCGCCACGCCCATGACCAGGTTGAAGTTGGACAGCAGCCCGTCGCTGGCTCCCAGTACGGCCGCCCGCAAAGCATTCCCTCCGGCGGTCCGGTGACGCCCCTCGATCTTTGCCACGGCGGCCCCTCCCCTGCCGCCGCGCACCGATGCATCAAGCCGCGTCAGCAGCCGGGCGTGGGAGCGTTCCACGTCGACCATGTCAGCCGCATCCGGCTGGCTGTCATAGCCGCTGGTGGCGTTCCTTTCGATGGTGGCAAGGGTCGGCAGCACCATATCGACACCAAACCGCCTGGCTAGCGCGGCCAGAGTCCTGGTCCGCCAGGAGGGACGGAAGGTAGGGATTTTGGCACCGGCCGCCTCCAGCCGCTTTGCCCAAGAATCCGCATGCTCCTGTTCCGTATCGGCCAGTCGCTGGTACACCTCCGCCAGCTCTTCATTCTTCTCGTTAGCGGCCAGATCGCGATACAGTGCGGCACTGTTCATCTCATCAAGAAGATTGACCCGAAAACGTCGGATGTCTTGTCGTGAAGCCATAGTGTCCCTCTCTTTCGAGAACAAAATTTCAAAGTTCGAGTACCGGTGCAACCGGAAAGCTGGAAATTTCCCTAGCCCTCAGGCAGGGCCGGGTTGCCCCAGACCAATGGCGCAGAAGAACGCTTTACGGGCCAGGATACACCACTGTGCCGTCACAGATGGTATAGGCAACGGTAACCTTGCTGTAATCTCCCCGATTCTTGCCTAGGTTGTCGGAAAGGATAACCAGATCCGCCAGCATACCCACCTGAATTTTTCCTTTGATATTTTCGTTGTATTCCACTTCGGCTGCCTGGGATGAAAATGCCGCCAGGGCCTGCTCCAGGGTAAGGTGCTGGTCGGTCATGCCCGCTTTCCAGGGTTTACGTTCCGTGGCGCGCTGAATACCCTCGAAACAGTTGCAGGAGACAATCGGCCAGTCGCTGCCGAACACCAGGGTTGCGCCTGACTCGATCAGACTTTTCCAGGCAAACGCCGTAGACCATTCAATTTCCGGAACCTTTTCGTGCCAGAGCGTCATCGGTGCCCGTTCGTGCAGAGCCTGCATGGATGCAATGACCTCCAGCTGGCAAAAACGGGGGATGTCAAAGTCATTGCACATCTCGATATGTTCGATCCGGTGCCGGACTTTTTGGCCTCTTTGCCGGTCGATATCGGCATTTTTTTGTCGAGCCGACTCGATGGAATTCAGCAGTGCATTCACCGCACCATTGCCGATACAATGCGCCGCCATCTGGAGACCCAACCGGTCTGCCAGCAGCACCAGCTGGTCCAGTTCCCTCGGGGAAAAAGCCGGAATGCCCGGAAGCGGGTGATGATCCAGCCGAAAGGCGGTATCCTTTTCCACCACGCCGTCCATGAAAAGTTTCACCGCCTTGCACTGCACCTTGCCCACCGGGTCCAGCCGCTTGCCCGCCGATATCTGATACAGCTGCTCTCCCCGGCGACCATGTTCCGCAACGTGCACTTGGGTGACAATATGGGAAAAATCATCCTTGAAACGATGCCACATAGTACTCGGGTCCGTCGCCTGAAGGCGCTTTTCCCCTTGCCGCATGTGCAGTACCGTTTTCATAACCTCAAACAGGTGACGGTGCAAATCGGGCAGTGTGATATGCCCTTGTCGAGCCTGTTCCAGGTGGTTGCGGACATCCGCAGCCTGCAGCACATCTTCCAGCATCATTTCATCCGGCACAATCGAATAGGATGAGTGAACCCGAAGGGGCAAGCGATCCTCTGCCTCCAGTTCCAGCAGCAACAACAAGCATTCGATGTCCTCTTCCGGAAGGCCGAGCCCCATTGCATGGACGGATGTCAGCCCCAGTGAGGCAAGGTTGCAGCAGGCCTGTTCGAGATAAGATTTCTTTTGTTCGACAGTAAGAGGAAAGCGCCTGCGCAGTGCCTCTTCAACAAGGAAATAGACCAGCGGTTCCCGCAGTTCGCCGCTGGGGTAACCGTTCTCGTCCAGCTCGATGTTGCCGGTCAGCTCCAGCTCCCGGATGAATTCCGGATAGGGAGGCATCTGATGCATCAGATCCGCAATCTCTATCGCACGGGTATTGGCCCAGCCGGTATGCAGGTCATGGGCGTAGACGAACAGGGGTTTATCCGCAACGATATCGTCCAGCATCTGGCGTGCCCGCCTCGGGGGAATCAGGGGAGTATCCAGATAATGGAGCCCGTAGACATAATAGACAGGGTAATCCGGGTGTTCCTGAACAAAGGCTTGCAGTCTCTTTCGCAGGGTATCGACATCTATGACATCCTCCACTGTGCATCCCTGGTGATGTTCGGCCCCGACCATCAAGTGCACGTGTCCGTCGCACAGCCCGGGAATGACACTACGGCCACCTGCATCGATACGTAGTGTCTGACCATCGGTCAACCCGGCACTGTCGCAGCCAACATAGGCAATGCGCTTATTTTTTATGGCAATGGTAACCGTATCCCCACAGAGTGGCGGAGCGGAAAAAATGCAGGCATTTGTAATCAAGATATCCGCCGGGCCGGAAATGTCGCCGTCAGGAAACGGAGGTTCCAGGGGTTGGGTGTATGCCGGCGGCGGCACAATGGCATGTATGGAACGATCAAGGTCCGCTTGAATTCTTTTGAGATTATGTAATCGGTTCCGAACATACGCATAGGTACGCAAGTAATTATTCACGAGATTCCTCTTTATTACTGGGTAGTTTAATGCATCCCGGATGGGCCGAGGCAGTACCTGACTATCTGGCAGTCAACATGAAAATTGTCGGTGATCAGGAGTTTTGAAAGCAGCTGCTCGAACATCTCGGAAGTGGATCGATAGTAGTGACCCGGTTTTCTATCGACCCTCAGTATGACAGGGGAATTACCCCGTCTCTTCTTTCTTTTCCAGCAGAAATGAATCCCTGTTCAGGCCGATGATAGCCAGCAAAAACCCTGAGTAAATAAAGGTAGAAAGCATGACAACCCCGATCACAACCGTCTTGAACATTTCGAGGTGCTCGAATGACGAAGGTATCATGGTCAGCATGACAATGGAAAGCCCGCCCTTGATGCCGGCAAAAGTCAGCACTCCCCACCAGCGCACCCCGACGTTTACCATCTTGTCGGTCTTGTTGGTAATCCAGGCAAACAAGGCCATCATCACGGCACGAATCACTGTCGTGCCTAAAAACATCACCAGAATCTCCGTCTGGTATTTCCGCAGCAGGGTCAGATCGATCATCTCGGCCATCGCCACGAACAGAATGGTATTGGCCACCAGTGCCAGCAGCTGCACATCCTCTTTGGTACGAAGGTGACGATCCCGCTCTTCGAAAGTGGCCTTGATGCGGCTCAGCACCCCTTCGACAACAGCGTACGAAACGCTGCGCCGCCGGACCTCGAGCTGCAATTCGGCCTCTTCACGTTTTATCTTGTTACTTTCCTCCGCTATGGCCTTTGTCATCACATGATGCACGGTGATGGTGGCAAAGATGCAGGCCAGTATGCCGGAGAGATGCAGGTGGGTATGGGCTCCCAACACGTTGAGCAGCAGGTAGAAATGCTCCGCCAAAGCAAAAGCGCCGTACCCGGTCAGGACCAGCACCATCATCTCGGCGATGCGATTTTCGGTGGTCTTCATGAAAACCAGGCCGGCAAATCCCACCACCACACCCACAGCCAGCGAGCCGAAAACCACGGCCGTGCTGACCTCTGCAACATAAGTGGCGGTTAGATCGTTTCCGCCCAGCGCATAGAGCCCGACAAAGACAAAGACGATCAGGGCCGTGGCATCATTGAAAAGGCTTTCGCCTTCGGCAAGGATTTTCAGCCGGTGCGGCAGTTCGAATTTGGAGAAAATACTGACAACGGAAACCGGGTCGGTAGCCAGCACCATGGCAAACAGCACGATAACGGCGGCAACAGAAAGGTGATAGTCGGCAAAAAGCCAGTCCGCGAGAAACAGGGCCATCACCAGGGAAAGGGCAACCGCCACCACCGCCAGGTACAACAGGCTCAAGCCATGCTCTTTCAGGTCGGCAAGCTTGATCTCCAGAGAGTCGGAAATGAGCAAAATCGGCAAGAGAAATATCACCAGTGCAGCAAAGTGCGCGGCGTCGACGGTGAGCACCGGCAGCTGCCGGAAAACATAATGAACCGCGAAAGAGAGCGCAATCAGACCAAGCGGTGAAGGTATTTTAAGTTTATCCTCAAGCTGCAGCGCCAGATAAAGAATGCCGGCAACCACCAGCAAGGTTTCAATCATGTAGGTTTCCTCTTTTTCTTGTCTTCAATAAGGTGGGTTCTTAGCGAACCGGGTATCCCGAACAGTGAACTAAACTCTCACTACCCAAGCTCTGGCCACGATACTTTCGAGCGTGGCCTGTCACCAACTGCTCTTGCATCAAAAGTTATCACTCTGCGGTCGGACCGCTTTTCCCGCACTTCCAGCACACGGCAAATTGCCCTTCAATTTCCTCACCACATGCTTCGCATTTCCACGACTTCAGGTATTTTTCTGACAGGGCCTCATCGACAATGTGTTTCGCCTCCAAAAAATCCACGTCTTCTACACAAAGTTGCGGCCAACACTCAATAGGTGGCAGTTCACCGATTCCGGCTGAAAGATATTCGTTTTTGAGCCAGCACCTGATGCCGTGATTCTCCAGTATGTTCTGGAATATACTTACCAGCGCAATGTTTGAGGCACTGTATACCGTCTTCATTGGCTCTCCGGTTTTACCTTCTTATCGACCAGATAATTTCACAACCGGTCTGACAGCAGGTAGCTTCCTGTATTTGGTTCTCTACTACGGCACAGACTCAAAAACATCAGTGATTATGAAATTGTCCGTTATGCCGAATCCGGCAGCATTGGGCTGTTGGCTGCCCGCCTTGGACAATCCATACATTGCCTCGATTGTGCGGAGGATGTTTACGTGGGTGATACCAGTGCCCTCGTGGTACTCACCCGGCTTGATATGCGCTCCGGCAAAGATGGTTACAGTCCGGTTCTGCAGGTCCACGCAGAATTCGGGATCAATTTTGTTATCGCGACAGTATTTCGGATCCAGGTGTGGATTTGTCAGTCCCAGGTAGTGCCTCTTGTCATTGTTTTCATCAAAGGTCAGGATCAGCAGACTGTTGTGACTCTTGGCCCATTGATAGTAGGGATCGATGTTTTTCCGCAACCAACTGTCACCCTTAGGGACGCTCTCCGTGACAGGGCCGTTGTGCATGTCGTTGTCCAGGTTTGGAACGACAATGGAAACGGTGGGCAGGGTATCAAATTGGTCGGGATCGGAAGGAAAGTCCGCGAACCTGAGATTGGACGATGTTGCCGCCGTTGTGCCGTTTGGTACGTTGGCAAAGCTGATCCAGGGAACATGTTTTCTTGCATAACCATCCAGCTTATGGCCCGTAAAACCGATGTTGGGCAAACTCTCTGCATATCCCTTGAAAGACAGACCCTTGCCGATCAATTGTGCACCCAGGTTCGCAGCCCTGAACGGGTAGTTTGGATTTTTCTCCCTTGATGGAACCTGGTCCATGAAGCCGATGTTCTGATTGCCGCCGGAAAACAGCCAGTAGTAGTTGCCTTGGCTGTTGTGCTCCTCGCCATACATCTGCGTGAAGTTTGCCCCCTCTTTCTTTAGCACATTGTTGATATACGGTGCAGATGAACTGCCGATAACCTCCTGGTAATCCTTGTTCTCCTCGACAACAATGACGATGTGATCATAGACCGGCAAACCTGCGGGCCAGTTAAGGTGCAAAGCCTCTTGAGTTTTTATTTTACAGGGAGCGGAGTACTCGGCATGCGAGCAGGAAACGAGGAGGAAAAGGAGGAAAATGGAGGCGATTTGTCTCATCACGGATTCCTTTTGTGCAAAATTTTTTCGTTTTATCTTAAGCAAATCAACCCTGGGTTGTAGAACGTTATACACCTGCCCAGCAGTTTCTTTACGCCGGATCATGGGCTAATCGGTAATTATATTTGCCTAGTAATACCGGCATTTCCGTCGCTTATTTACCAGCAAAACTCGACTCAAGATAAATAATGATATCTATTCTGGCGAGCTAAATTTCAAGTACACCACCTCAAGTCGGTTCGACCCCGAATTGAAAACATCTTTCCTCAAATCTCAGGGGATCGTGCGGAATACGTGCTCAGAAGCACTCCGATCCGATCCTGAAGGTCACGTATCCGCTGGTCAGGGCCGACAAAGTTCTGCATGATCATGGAAAATGCCACCGGTTCTCCATCAGCAGTAACCGTATAGCCGGCAAGCGCAGACACACCCTTCATTGTCCCTGTCTTGGCCCTGACTTTCCCCGCTGCCGGCGTTCCTTTCATGCGACGTGCGAGGGTGCCGTCCTTCCCGGCAATCGGCAGGGCGTTTACAAAAAACGGAAAAATCGCTTGATCCTTATAAACTGCGACCAATAGACGCGTAATAGTATCGGTATTGGTCAGATTGTACCGTGACACGCCCGACCCATCGGCTATCACCAAGTGATCCGTGGGTATCCCGTTTTGCCGGAGATACTCCTTGACTAGCTCCGCCCCCTTGGCAGCAGTACCCATTTGTCCGGATTTCGTATGGGCAAGATACTTCAGAAGGTTCTCCGCACTCAGATTGTCACTGTTTTTCAGCATTACCGTAACGATCTCTCCGACCGGATGTTGGGTAGCGGTGAGTATTAAGGCATCAGGCGGCTCAATGCCACTTGTCAGGGGCCCTGCCTGTATCCCGTCCTTTTCCAACATTTCTGCCAGCAAGGTAAGAGTATATAGTTCAGGCCGCCAGACAGTCAGCCGACTGCTGGCAGCGGGACAACCAAGGGCAAGCGAGCCGGTAATACGGATATGATTATCACGATCTCCCGCCGGTCTTGTTATTGAAACAGTACAAGGCCCACCCTGTTTCCCGGTTTTACCTCTGTTTTCTATGACTACATAGCGGGTTGATGGCTCGGTGGACACCTTCATTGACGACGATACGGATTTGCCGGGAGAGACCGTCACTCTGACCGTGTCGCTGTTCACCGTTAGGGCTGACAGGTACATCGCCTCAGGGTCGGGCTCATCGTCCCACATCCAGCCATTGCCCCAATATGCATCATCAAAACACCCTGTGTCGCCGACAAGTTTGTACTGTCGTCCCGGGGAAAGTTTCCCGGCAAGATCGCTGACCATGTGCGTCAGGTCAGCTGTTTTCAGGAGGGGATCGCCGCAGCCCCTGACATAAAGGGTGTCGTTATGGGAGTTTATGGCAATGGAGGTTTCAATGGTTTGGTCAGGGCCCAGGAGTGAAAGTACGGCAGCCGCAGTAAACAGTTTTTGCACCGAGGCTGCCGGCATAAGCAGGTAAGGGTTTGTTTCGTAGAGGGTTGAACCGCTTTTGAGGGAAACGACCTTGATCGAAGCAACTGAATACGGAAGCAGCTCACGGGCAATCATCCCATCAAGTTCTTTTTTCAGAACAAGAGCGGGGTTACTGCATGCCGCTGCGGCCGGAGACACCGGACAAGTGAAACGCACTTCTGGAGAGGCACAACCGGCTAGCACCATCAGGAGCAATATTTGAGCAAGAAAGGTACACTGTCCCAGCTTCATGGTAGGAATCCCTTGTATCAGAATACGCTGAGAGGAGCCATAAAAAGGACTATCAGAAACATTCTATTGTGCCGATGTTCTAGCTCTAGCCATCATGGCTGGTTGGCCTGGTCGCCCTCCGCAATCCGCAGTAAATTCAGCGAATGCGAACGGACAAGCTATGCAGCTTTTCCAAAGCAGGATAAATCTCTTCCGATGTTTGTGGCTTCAGGAATTTTGTCATGAGATGCGGGAAAAGAGGACCGAAGTCGTGCAGTGCATCCTCTCTCATATAAATAGATATGGAATTTTTTTTCATCAGATTGGACAGGTGCGAAGGGCCAGTGTCGTTCCCCACATAACCGCACGAATAATGGAGCAACATCGCTGTCTGTTTGAGGCTGAGTTTCCCCCTGAAATCAACAAAATACGGATTCTTCGGCAACTCGGGAAGATTGCTTATGCCGATGAAGGCTGAATGCAGCCCGTATTTTTGATATGCCAATTCCGCAAGATCAAAGAAAAATTCTTCTTTCCAGAGCCTGTCAGAATTGTTTTTTATGCGTCCTGATGCAGCTTCCATACAGAACACCAGGTACTCTGCGGTTATTGGCGGTTTCCATTGAAAAAAAGCATCGTTCATGGAAAGCCTTTCAGCGTCAAACCTGAAGGTCTGCAGAATTTGATCAACAGTATAGCCCATTTCCAGGCAAATGCCGAAATGCCTGATCTTGGCACTGGTGAATTCAAATTCGGATTTCAGGTATTCCACCAGGTCTGCGGGTAAGGTTGACTCCGTATGCGGAAGACTCAAATACGGCATATTGGCAGAATATTTGATGTGCTTTTTGTTGGGCATCCTCAAACCATGGGATTTCCTGGAACGGTACCCCAGGTTTCCGGTTGTCGTGGACAAGAAAAACGTCTTGTCCGCAGGAGCCAGCCACGACTTTACTTTTGACCAACGCGTCATTTTTCGAACCTTGAACAGATCCAACGCCCGCAGTATCTCCGTCAAGGGAAGAGCCGTAATCAGTTCATATTCGAAACGGTCTGAATCATACTTTTCCTTCAGCTGTTTCAGACATAAGATTGAAGGCAACGTCAAAACAGTGTCGCCGATGCGGTTGGGGAGAACTATTTCTATTTTTTGGGCAGCCACGTAATCTTCCCTGTAGTAAAAAATGAGATTTCAAGTGTTTTTAGGGGACCGTTGGTCGGAAGCGTGGCAGAGTCACAAAATATCTCCAACCCATTTACTTCGTACAAGCATGTTCCTAACCGGATAATACTGACGTATATTCAGATTTTTAGCAAAACAGAAAACAAAATACCATGTATTTTTTTCAAACCAATGGTGCGGAAACCCGCCGTCGCTTGCCACCTCGGTTCTGCGAGCGCATATATCAAGGTGAAAACTGCTCGGCAGCTTCGGTGACAAACTCCGCCAACCGCTCTTTGGTTATCAATCCCCGGACATTTCCAACAGTAGCAGCTGTACCGTCCGTCAAGACCACTACAAACGACATTTCATGGGAAAAGATCCCGCGAAACAGTCTCAGAACAGTGGTTTTCTCCGTAACGACGAGATAGTCCTTCCGTGCAGCTTCCCTCAGGGTATCGGCTTTCCGCCCATATTTCAGGTTTGACAATACCATCCTTCTCGTAACCATACCGAGGATTCTGCCGTCCTCCTCAACGAGAAAATTCACAAGGGCTGTATCTTTCAGAATTCCCTGACCTGCCATTTCCTCAAAGGTAAGCGAAGCCGGCAAGACCTTGAACCGGGTATCCATTATGTCCCCAGCCACCTTCACCTGGAGAAGGCTCGCCCGGAGAGAATCGGGGATGACATGCCCCCTTCGAACGAGTTTCTGGGTATAAATGCTTTCCCTTGACAGCAGCTTTCTGATCCCGTAACTGATCGCGACGGTAATCGTTATGGGAAGGATTACCGTATAGTCGAGGGTCATCTCGAAGATCATGACGATAGCGGTCATTGCCGCTCCCGTCACTCCTCCCACCATACCTGCCATTCCAGCCACTGCAAAAGCGGGGGGACTGATCGGCAGTTCCGGAAATAATCCTGCCAGAACCAGACCATACGCACCCCCCAGTGTCGCACCCAGAAACAGTGACGGAGAGAATATCCCGCCGGAACCGCCCGAACCCAGGGTGAGGGATGTGGCCAACAGCTTGAGAACGAAGAGTATCAGGAGCAGGTACAGAGGGAGATGCATTCCGGAGAGAATATCCTGGATGGCGGAGTATCCGACCCCCTCCACATAATAGTGACCGAACAGGCTCATGGAAAGGTAGATGAGAACTCCAACCAGAAACATTCCCAGCAAATGACGGGTATAATACCCCCCTTTGATTCTGAGCTCGAAATAGTCTTCGAAAAAATATATCGATTTGATGCACAGGGTTGATGCAAGCCCCATTACCCCCCCCAAGCCCACGTAGACCAGGAGGACTATCGGGTTGGCAACTTGAAAATACGGGGTCTCGAATGCAGGAATGACAAAGGATGGGTGAGCACCGAAGAATATCTGGCCGATATAGGTGGCGGTAACCGTGGAAACAGCCACCGGAACAAGGGTCTTCACGCTTACCTCTTGCAGCAGCAGCTCCACGGCGAAAAGCATTCCGCCTACCGGCGTGTTGAAGGTGGCGGCAATTCCTCCTCCGGCCCCGGCAGCAATCAGTATGATCCGCTCGTAGGGACTCATTCGCAGAATCTTCCCGACCGTTGAACCAAAGGCGGAACCGATCTGGATGATCGGGCCTTCACGCCCTATAGAACCTCCGCTTCCTATTGAAAGCGCCGAAGCGAGTGACTTGATGACCGCCACCACCGGCCGGATGGCGCCCTTCTGATAATGGATCGCTTCCATGACCTCCGGCACACCGTGACCCTTGGCTTCGGGCGCGAAGTTCTTGACCAGGAACGCGACTCCCAGCGCTCCCACCACCGGCACGAGGATGATGAACGGCCCCCATGGGCTGGCCGGGGTATGAATGTTTGCGTCATATACGGCCGAGACTTTGCCCAGAAAGAGCAGATTGTGAAAAAGGGCAATGAGCCCGCGGAACAACACCGCTCCCAGTCCGGCGATTATTCCGACCAGCACTGATAAAAGTAAAAAAGTCAAAGGGCCAAACGGTTTTCGTTGTTTCGGTTCAACGCTAGCCATGGACTGCCCTCATCTCGGTACTATTCACCAACTGTTTTCGGATTTTTTGCTGCAATAACAATCTCCGACGCTATGCCCATACTGTTCACGATATCATGAAAAGTAACATCCCAGCGATTTTCACCAAAGAATTCCGTAAGCTCAAGGGGTCGGCACCCTCCGACCAGGCCTGGATTTCGATTGTGAACACACCTCCAGATCCGTGTGACCACGCGTGAAAGAGTCGTACGCCCAGCCGTCAAGCTGACAAGACAGATCAGACCATCGGTTTTCAAGAGACGATGCGCCTCCGAAAGAACCATTACAATATCATCCGGAGACAAAAGGTCCAGTACATAATTCGAGATAAAGCGATCAACCGAAGCATCCGGAAAGTCAAACCGCAGAGAGCCATCAGTGTGCACTACGGTGGCTCGCTCAACGTAGCGGGTCAATTTTTGCCGTGCCAGAGCCACCATGGTTGAGCTGATATCCACCCCGACATATGTGGCGTTTTCGGGAAGATGTTTTTGCAGCAGGTCCAAGGCAAACGCTCCGGTACCGCACCCCAGTTCAAAAACAGACGAAGCAATCCCAATACGGCCATGGATCAAAAGGGTGCGTATTGCCGCCCCCTCGTAGAAACGCTGCCAGTCCTGTTTAGACCCGAACCGGTCATAGAATGCGCGTATTTCTTCTTTAGTCAGGAACCGTTCCGACATTTCCCGGGCCTTTCATAATTTCATTTGATACTACCGGGTGCCCTCGATGAGTAGGCACTCAACAGCTACCAAATGCGCAAACTGCGTAGCATCCTGTTCTACCTTTTATTATAAGCCAATTTCTTTAACGTCAAATCAACCCATAATCAGAGCAATACGACAGGGGCCAAAAAGGCCATTGGGCCGCTGAGTGTCTGTCGCTATATTTGTGTTTCCCGAGAGATGAATAACGCAGCCGCCACATCCGTATTGATTGTCGAAGTTGCCACATTAAAGAACTCTACCCATGTTCGTATTCCAAGCGTATCCCGAGTATATCCATACTTAATTCAAAGCTGATGACTGATTTAATCGCAGAGACAAAATCTGTCCCAAATGATGAGCAAAATCATTCCAGAATTCTGAACATCTGATTGTTGTCTTGAACATAAATAAAAAATTTGTCCAGCATCTCTTCTTCACTGCACACCTGTACTCCGGACAATCAGGACCGATGATTGACACCGCCAAGGTGGAAAAGCACCCTTTCGGATCGGAGGACAGGTTTCCCTAACTAGCCTAAGATGGTGGCAATTGGCCACGGTATGAACAAGCTGATCAGGAATACCATGAGGAGGGTTCTTACGTACAACGAGCCATACGATCCGACTGGATGCCAAAGGTTAGCATAACTGGCAGAGAACCAATAACAGGTCGAGGTCAAATACCAACTTGACAAGAAGTAATCAAGAAAGTCTCTGCCTCCATTACAACAGTATCGGCTTAACCTTATAACTTGATGGGAAAAACAAAGGCGAGGGAAAAATCCCACGCCTTTGTTTTTTAGGGTAACGGCTCAGGGGATGTGCGATGTCGCATTTTTTGCGGCACCCGTCGCCAGTCCCCTCTTTTTTCCGCTCTCATACACAAATGCAAGGTGCCTAAAGATTTATTTCGAATATTGCGGTTTCAAGAAATGGACTTTTTCCAGCAGAAATCTCAACAAGATTGTTCTGTCAAGAAATTCATTGATAATCTCATGTCTGGTATCCACAGGTGTGACTTTCTCTTTAGCGAACCAAAAATTGAAGGAATCCAGGGTAAGATTAACGAAAGACAGGACAGTGCTTTTCAATAAAACCAATCCATAACTACCAAAAACCATTGACAAAACAATCGACACTACCCGATGCATACTTACTACTCCTTTCTTGTTCGATATTAGTGTTCGTAATAAACCTTAACCCTGTTTAGATGTTTCCATTGGTTCAGTCCGCTGCGTTTCCCTGCTTCACGTCTATCTGAATCAAATCATCCTGCTGTGTCCAGAGTCCAATCACGCACGAAAGAGCCTGGCGGATCATCTTCCGCCAGGCAGCATTGCCCAAAAACTTTCAATATTTTTGCACTTCACATGCCAATTGTCAAATGATTTGTGCACAAACTATATTTACTGCAATATATTTGCAAGTATCTGAAACTATGACCATTTTTAACTGACATTGAACGGCAGGCTTACGGGCAGCAACAGGTGGGAATATATAGAAAAAACAAATTGCTATTAAAATGAGCAAGGGTGCTTCGATGGTGTTCACTCGAAAAAAAAGGATAGTACCCTGTGGCGATGGAGAATTTCTCCTGTCCTCTATGCAGTCGCCTCTGAAAACGGCAAATAAAGCACGTCAAGCTTTTCAAATTACGGTTTCACCACTAATGTCACCACTATCAACGGAACAAAAGAAACACCAGCGGGATACCCATAAGTTTATAAGTTACTCCTGAGAAACTTTTTTATTTACGGACGTTCCCATGCTGCCCACTTCTATGTCCTGTGACATAACGTGATGAATCGAGAAGGGGATGTCCAGCATTGGTTGCACTGGCATAGGTTCTCCAGTTCATATCAAAACAACCTTCATAAACTACCGATGTCCCCTATTGTCTCCAGGGGGATCGTACCTCTCGAAATACCCAATCAGTTTGCCATCCTTGTCCCGAACACTGCGCATGTAGACTCTGTGCCGGTCATTGTCGGCAATCAGCACCTCTTCTTGTCCGGCTTCCAGTTTCTCGAAAACGTCCCTGATAATTTGGCAAGATTGCTCGTTATGACAGTGAAAAATACTGTTGCCAACGATATCGCCCCATTTCGCGAAGGTGCTTCTGGCGGGTCCATTCACGTACACGATCGTATGATTCGTATCGACCAATACCACCGGCTTATTCCAGCTGTCCAGAAGATCTACCAAAAGCTCTTGTTCCGTCATATTCCCGACCAACCTCCACACAAGTATTCTCACCCAAAAACTACTCCAGACTTCTATTACAAGCACTTGTTTCCGTCAAACGGAAGGCTGCGTCAATTCGTCACAAGGACTTCCCATACATCTCCATCATCCAACCGGCCAGGCTCTTTGCAGAGAATGTAGGCGGCAGGCAATCACATCGGAACCAAGCGGCATCATCCAGTTCCTCCCGGTTTACAACAATTTCTCCACCCGCATAATCGGCTGTGAATCCCATCATAAGTTGTCCGGGAAAAGGCCAACTCTGGCTCCCGACATATCGGGAATTCCGTATCAGGATTCCAGTTTCTTCTTCAACTTCCCTCCTGGCGCACTCTTCCAAAGATTCGCCGAAATCACAGAACCCGGAAGGAATGCTGTAATATCCCTTAGGCCATTCAGGCTTATGGATGAGGAGCAATTCATCGTCCCTTCGAACCAGTATTATCGCACACGGGTTGATTGGAGGGAAATGTTCGTTCCCGCATTCATTGCACCGTTTCCCCCAGGTTCCGGCAATTCTTTCATTTCTACCACCGCACCTGGAACAGGCGATGCTCTTTCTTTCCCATCCCAGGATCTGCTGGGCAAGGCCCGCGAGGGTCACGAGTTCATCGGAGAGCCTATGGTAGAAGAAAGTATAAAGCAGCGGCTCAACAAGATAGCCGGAAGGTACGGCGATGTCGGCGCCTATGTCCAGTATCCGCACAGGCTTTCCTCCCCAGGTACCGATCAGCGTACCCCTGCCTCGGTTAATAATCCAGCTGGGAAGTTCCCCAGAGAAAAAGGACAGACCCCCCTTGTTATTCAAAACCATGGCGTCACCCTTGAAAGTTATCCAGAAACCAGGTTCACCAAAATCCGCTTCTCCCGGCTTAGTGGAAACGAAGCTGTCTCCAAGGGCGGCTGCATTGAACGGAAGGATAATTTTTTCAGGAGCATACATTTCTTACCTCCTTCATATTTCCCCGGGAATTCCCGAAGATACTTTGACGCAGCAAGGGCTCTCATGTGCACCCTTTACCAATAAAGTATTTACCTGTACTGTGTCCTGCTGTTTTCACGGACAGTCTCCGGGACAGTAAGCACTGGAAGTTTTACCATTCCTTGAGAAGAGCCCCCTAACAAAGAGAAATGCAAAAAACGGAAGGACAGCAAGGAAGACATACAGCAAGATGTAAAAGGTTTGCTGAACCCCAAAGGTGTCCGCGAGCTTTCCAACAAGGGGGGCGGTGCAGGCGAAAGTAAGCCGGAAAGCCAGTGAAATCAGAGAAATTACCCCTGCCCGATTTGCGGACGGACTTTCAGCCTGTACGTGAAAGAGAAGGAAAGGCCTTGCAAGTCCCCGCATGCAGGTTAGCAGGTAATAGAAGAGAAATCCCCATAATCCGCCAGAAACACCAAGCCCTAAGTATCCTCCCAGAACGAGCAGAACGAGCAGGACGATTAAGCGATTTTGGCCGAGCCTGCCCACTAACCAATGGCACATCAAGGCTGAGAGCGCAACGATGAAGTTCGCTCCGGCCCAGACAGGCCCGAACCAGGTGAGAGGGACCCCGGCCTGCCGCATATATGGCTGTATGAGCCAGACCGGGTAGAAAGACGCAATACACAGGATTGTTGCCAGGAACAGGATATTGCGCAGACGCCTGTTTTCCACCAGAGTGTAGCGCACAACGCCAAGGGCCTCAACCAGGTGCGGACGTGCTAATTTCCCGGAATCTCTCTTAGTTTCAGCCAGAGTCCGGGAGAGAAGGAAAGCCGCAATCCACACTCCGACCTGGAGGAAAAAGGGAAGGAGCGGAGCAACAGCATAAAGCCCGCCGGCGAAGAGGGCACCGAGGGCTTCTCCGGTCTGGGCGAAGCCGTTCATGCGCCCTTCGAATTGGGAATAAAGGCTTTCTTTCCCCTCGGCGCGCAAGGTCTCGTACAGGAGTGCACTGTCCGAGCCGCTGACGAACGACACGGAGGCACCGAGCAGGATCTCCGAGAGCATGACACCGGCAAAAGAATCGGCAACTGTGTATAACCCCCACCCAAGAACACCCAGGATCGAGGCAAGGTTGAGGGCAAACCGGTAACCAATGCGGTCACTGACATAACCTGATGGAAATTCGAGGAGTACGGTAACAACTGAAAAAACCGCTTGCAGCATCAGTATCTGCGTCAGATCGAGACCAATTTGCTCCTTCCAGAAGATGGTAATTATGGCCATCGGGAAGAGCATCCTCTGTAGAAAGGAGAAAGGGAGACGTTGGTCAGATTTCCGTGAAGGTTATTCATGCGGTTGCACACCTCCCCCCGCCCGGACATTACCTGGAATCCAGATCACGCAACACAGCATTACGTGAAGATACCCATCCTGAAACACGTAAATACCATTTTAAGCGGAAACCTTCCGGATGAGCACTAATAGCTGAAAATGTAAAACCAGAGCAACGCGCCAACCACGCCATTGGTTACACCAAAATCAGTAAGCGACTTCAGCGACAATTGTTTCCTGAAATATAGAAATATCGACAGTAAAAGAGCCCACGTTTTCAGGGCCGCGCCGAAGACAAGGAATGGAACCACATATTCCGGATGAAGGAAGAGATACAGATAAAGCATTCCGAACACCGCCGCTGTGCCCGCGGTAAAAAGTTTGAACATCAGGTATTCATTGGAAACATCAGACGCTGACGGGTCGACTCTCAGTGAAGTAACAAGAAATTTAACTGCGCCGATAAAGTTTAGAGCTACTCCGACTAGCAGGATATATCTCATAATTCTCTCCCGATATCGTGTTAAAATTCTTCCGGCACATCTATCATCCCTCAAATGTGTCCATTTTTCACCTGTTACAAATAACAGGTGGATTGCCCATTCGGGCACACGTATCTCCTTAGCTTACGACAGTTGAATTGACCATGAACCGGGAGAAATAAAGTTTACGGCGGGCTTGCGAGAGTGATAAGGGAAGGGATTTCCGCGTGTTTCAGTTGATATCGATGAGACCATGGAAGACAGCAAGGGCGATGGCCTGTGGCCTGTTAACCGCTCCGAGCTTTGACATGATGTTGTTAACATGGTAATCGGCTGTTCTCTTGCTTATACGCAAGATAACAGACATTTCCCACGAGCTTTTGCCAAGTTTCATCCAGTCGAGAATTTCTTTTTCACGCCGGGAAAGTGCGATATTGCCGGTTCCTGACGGACTGTTCCCATGGAGACGAGAAAGGGCTTGGTGCAGGTGAGGGGTTATGATCTCCAGTATGGCCTCGATGCGCCTGTCATATTCCATCGATGAACCGGAGAAGTTGAACATACTGCCATATTTCCAAGCGGGCATTTGCATTGAACCATGCGTATACCCTCCCCTCATGCCGAAATCCAGACAGAGCGATATGATTCCCCGCTGTCCGGGTTTACCGCATTCACTGTTCCATTTCTGAAGCCTGTATTCCGTGAAATTATTTCTAACGGTGTCATCCATGCGCAGATAGTTCCTGGATGCATACTCACGGATCCATTCATCAGGAAAGCTGATATTGACGTCATGAACCGAGACGACATCGTTGCGGTCAAGGTAACCAAGCATGGCATGGGCGTAATCATAAGGGAACAAGTCTCGGAGATTCGGGAACAGAGCCGCAAAATCCTCTTTGCAAGCGCAGTTGAGGCAATCCTGAATCATCTCCAGTAGCATTGTCGAGTCATTACCTGACAGAGAGGATCTCAATTCCGTGGTCTCGCGCATATCAATACCCCATCCGTTGCCCGGGGATGTTGAGGTTCACCACCAAATTCAACTCTCAAATCTACCGAACCATTCAGTTTACACCGTCGCAAGAGAGACTCTAATCCCGAGACGGCGCACAGTTCTATCAGTGATGGAGAAATTAACGGGGAAAAATACCTGAAACATTAAAGCAATTGTACTAGCTTTGCCCCTACCCCGCTAGTGTAAATAGGGATCACGTCTCCACGGCCTGTTGCCCAAACGACATCTGGCAAAAGTGGCAGAGGGGTCAAAGGGGGTCCAGAGGGACGCTGTTATTTGGCAGAAGGACTATAGAATGGCCCCTTTTTCCTCATGGTTAACCGTTATTCCTGGGAGTGGTCAGTCATGGGGAATATTTATCAACCTGCTCGTGTCAAAACCCAGTGCCGCAGCTTTTGAAATTAATCGGTTTTTCACCTCTGTCTGCATTGTAGGAGTTCTGGACAGAATCCATAAATATGACCTGTCCGGTCCGCAGACGAGTGAATATTGGTAGTTATCCTGGTCAAGATCGATAATTACATAGGAGCCGTAAAAAGGGCCGAAGAATGAAACCTTCAGGTACCCCTTGCTCGGCTCTTCAACAAAATAGGCCTTGCCAACGGCTTCCTTCCACCTGTTTTCCTTGGCTGAATAGCCGCGATTTGTAACCTTCAGGCCACCATCCTCTCGCAATGCATATTCTGCGGTGACATGTGTCAGGCCTCGTTCAAACGAATGATCCAAGCGCACAATTTCATACCACTTCCCCAGGTAGTTATGAACATTGAAATTATCAACCGGTTTCACCTTATCTGGTATTCCCACACAACCGGTGATGAGCAAAGTCAACAATAGTGACAGCTTTTTCATGGCGATGCTTCCTTGCGAAGATTTTATTAAAAGTTCATTCTTCTTGATAACACAAGGCTGACCGGCCCGGTATTCTGGGACTGGTCCAGCCGCGAGTTGAAAAATGATGTTGCAATTAACACCATTAAGGTGTATATGGTTTTTATGGCCGATAAGCGGAAACCTACATATGATCTTGATGCGTTCAAGGCCGCTTTTGCCACTGTAGAAAAGCTTGCTGTTACTGGCTCGGCGCTTCGTGCCGCTGCCGCGCTGGGCTTTGGCCGGAAAGAGATCGTAAATACCATCCAGACGATGCAACGCGGCCATTTCTATAAATCGATGACGGCTTATGCCGATTCCCGGTTATGGCAGGATGTGTATCATGTCCCGTCTCCGGTGGGTTTGCTGTATGTGAAGTTTACCGCTGATGCCATAACCGAGTTTTTGCTGCTGTCTTTCAAGGAGAAAGATAATGACTAATCCCGTATGTCCAGAAACGGGGGCACCGATGTATCGCGGAGTGCGTCCCATGACTCTCACCTATAAAGGCGAGAGTCTGACTTTCGATATGCCCGGTTGGTACTGTGACCAATCAGAAGAAAGTATCCATACTGGTGAGGACATGAAGGTTTCCGACCGGATGTTGAATCTTCTCAAAGCACAATGCGAAGGACTACTTGAACCTGGGCAAATTCGCCGAATCCGCAAAAAGCTTCATCTGACACAAGAAGCAGCAGGGATAATCATAGGCGGCGGCCCGCGTGCGTTCCAGAAATACGAAAGTGGCGATCTGTTGCCAAGCCGTGCCATCAGCAGCGCTCTACTTCTTTTGGATAATGACCCCGATGCATTGTCCTTGCTCAAAGCACATGGCAAAGCCGCTTAGTGTAGTTTCCTCTTTATTCTATTTCATTTCCGCGGCAGGAATGCCGGTTACCCGGCACCCCCCGCACAGTCCCGGACGTGCGGTTTTCCCGCATCCGGTTCCTCGGTTGTACTCGCTTCCGCGCAAGGCATGTTACTTCAGCCTTGATTGCTATTCCCCGCAGTGAGGTTGGCTTCCTTTGTCGGCCCTACATGTCCGAGGCAAGTTTCCTTTGCGGGCTGCGTACTTCCGTCAGGTCCTTCCCCATGCCTGCATCAGCAGGCGTGTACGTGGCTTTCCCACACTCAGAGTACTATGCCTGATAAGACACCCCAAAAAACATACGGCGGATTTCCCTTTCACGGTTATACCTCGCCTCCCTGTTTCGGCGTTCCGTGTCGCTCGTCAGGTTCCGGCCTAGCGTGTTTCAGGGTTTCCCCGATACGTGCCTCAATATCCGTATACCTTGTTGCAACCTTCCAACCGGCAGGAGTCTATGGGGCTTCCCAAGTTCCTGACGTATCTCTTCCTGCATGCCACGGCCTGTGGACTCCGACGGATCGCAATCAACCTTGCCATTACGGTTGATCTTGTGTTGCCTTCGGGACCGTTAAGACCCTCGGCATCCGCAACAATCCCTATTTCGAAGCTGTACCAGCACTTCAGGGGACGCGGTTCCCCCTACGGCCTACAAGATTCTCTGTCTACGCTTCACCTGTGTCTTGTTCGTCGCAATCTTCTCGACTCCGCCACAGGCGCAAGGCTCGATACAGGTGGGTGGCTAACCCTTACCTGACAGGGACTTTCACCCTGCTAGATACGCCAAGCTTCGCTTGGCGCGATAACGGCTAAATCAGAGGGCGCGGCTTTTTGCGCTCCGCTGAATTTATTTGTTCGGTGTTTGTCATTTTGATCAGTTTCAAGGAACCAGCATAGTCCATTTTTTGTCGATTTTGAGAAAGTGAAGTATATCGTATGATATACTCCAATTCATAGCTCCAGATTCCGGTTTAAAATTGGGCGAATGACCAGCGAAAATAATACTATTTTTGAGTCCTGGATCATCTGACGTCTTTCTGGTAACCATTACTGTCTTGCCCCCCTGGAGATACTCCAAGTCCTTTTGTTTTGCAATTGTTACGTTGTAGTCCGAGTACCCAAAAATCTGTTGCAAGATCTCCGCATTTTTCTCCTCCATCTTCGAGTAGTTCATGCCCGCGGGTAGTAAATCTTCGGGACATGGACCTTTACCCCAAACAGGTATCATGTGCTTACGGACAAGGCCAACGTCCTTTTTGAAAAATGCATCTGTAGTTTTTTGGATTATTTTGAAAATGCTATTACGATCAGCATCAGTTAGATCTTGTATTTGATCACCACTTTCCCATAACCATTGGATCTTATTCTCGCAAGTGACAGAGAACTTAACTTCATATTCGTCAGCCTCTACAGGAGATTGGTAGATACCATTCAACGTCTCGAAGGAATTTGTATTTTGGGGGTCGGCTCTCATAAAACGTACGTCGCACACTTGACGTGCGAAGATGGAATCGCTGATACGCTTCGTTACAATTCGTATTGTGTTCTTGCCTTCCTTCATCCAAGGGCTCATCTCTTTTATCACCGAGGATACTGATCCACCTCGAAAAGCAGGATTGCCATTGATGTATATCAATGTGTCCCAACCAGCCTGAGCAACATTAAAAAAGTAATGCGACTTGATTGAGGACGATGAAGTTGACTTTCCGTAACTTTGAGATGCCAAGCTGCACAACGTTATTGATATGAGTAAAAAGTATGTCAAAGTTTTCATATGATTCCTATACACCGAACGGCTCGGGGGCGCACCAGCGGCACAGGTTTATCGCGCCGACTGCGTGCCGCCGCCTTGTTGGCATTTTCAGTTTTCCACGTTCAAGAGATTATCCCAATGCTCGTATGCCGTTGTACCCCTCTCTATTATGGCAATTGTGAGTGTGCTTGAGTTAACCTTTTAAGCTGTGCCGTTGAGAGGTGGGCACGATAGGGTTCGAGAAGACGAATGACCTCTGCATATTCACCACAACTTAAAGCGTGTCCCGCTCTAGCAACTGCACGTTCTACACGTTGTACAATATCAATAGACTGACGGTCATAGCGGCAACCGATCTTCGTTTGGTCTATTGATTTTCCCCATAGCTCAACGGTTCCTGTGCTAAAATTAACAACTACCTCAATTTTGCCTCGTCGACTTCGGATCTCAACTCCATCGCCCTCCCAAACTGCAGAGTTAAACATATCCCTCCGGTCTAGGTAGTCAGGACGACAAGTAATCCAGAAACGCTCAACTTTGCTACCGTCACGTGAAGAAAGTTGTAGAGACCAAGACTCGCCGACTTCAAGTCCTATGGAGCGAAATATAACGAACTTCCGGCGTCTATCGGGTGACAAATGTGACATTCGGGTGGGGATATCAACAGCAAAATGTGCTGCACGCACAGCATCTGCTGCATCGAAGATGTACCGTAAGTCATTACTGTTGGCAGGTACTAAATTGGTGAGAGATTTGACGAGGAAATCCAGCATGTGTTCCTGACGTTGTTCGGCATCCGCTTGCTTGTAACTGGCAAAGTCAAAGTCTTCCGCCACAAAGAGTGTAGTACCTAGCACGCTTGAGCGAAGCGGGTCTTCACTGAATTCACGAGGCCCACATCGGAGCGTAACCTTCGAGGACCCATCAAGGGTGAACTTCTTCGGGAGAAAATGGAGCAGACTTTCCTTTACGTGATGTGCAGACCATGAGAACGGAAACCCTAGTTCATTCTCCGAATGTTCGTCAGCTTCAATTTGGATGTCGCGAAGATACATGTTCTATCCCTTATGTAGTTGCCAACGGCGCCGGAAATTGACCGGCCATGGCCGGTCTTATTTTCTGGGACTTCGCATTTTCAGCCTTCAGCTTTTTGTCAAATGTGTAGCCTTGACACCCTTGCCTCCTCGAGATTTTCCGCGCCGACTGTGTGCCGCCGCCTGGTTGAAAACCCATTACTCAGGCGTCTCCGTTCCTTCTTTCTCTTCTTCCAGAACGCCACACCGTATCAATGTCTTACGCATCTCGTCGTCTATTTCTTCAAGTCCTCTTCTGGGTATATCTGCTAGGACCTTGCCTGTAGATTGTTGTGTGTATTTTCCATTGGTCTCTTCAATGACAATGCTGATTTTTTCCTCGTCAGGGAACTGTGATAATTGGTCAACAAGGGCCTTTGTCGCGGTTTTGACGGCCTCTGGAGGGTTCGTTATCCCCGTTTCTTGCATCGTCAACCGAATCTGCATCACTTTCAGAAGTTCTTTTGCAGTTGTGGTGGGATTTGTTGTCATCATTTTTCTCTTCTTTTCAACGCTGTTGTGCTTGACCTGGCGGGCGGCTTCTTGCCCGATCACGGTCCGAGCACAAGTTCGGCTCATTCTCTTTCAAGCCACTCACAATATTGTCGCCAATCGTCATCAATTACTGCACGTTCAACTTTTCTTGCTTTTCTATCAAAGCCTATCTCCTTAGTCCATCTCGGATACTCCGCCATAGCGAGTACATCTCTAAAATCTTGTATGGCAACCTTTGTATGCTCTTTAAGCTGGCTCAGGTCACCGTTCGCCAGCTTTAGAATGGCAAGGCGTACACGAGGGCCTGGTTTATTCCATTCCTGTTTCCCGTATTCTTGGAGGATCTCCATCACCTGAGATAACTTTGCCTTTCCGAAGTCTCGAATAGCTATCCTTTCAACGTCATTGTCTGTAACCTTTGGAATTGGTTGTTCCATTTATTTGCCTATGCCGAACGGGGGAGAGCGCAGCGGCGGAGCGTAGCGGAGGCCGCGTGCCGCCACGTGGTTGGCGTCACTCTTCCCAGTTAGATTCATCCTCCGCACACTGAGCAAGCAATTGCGAGCGCCTTTTCAGAAGATCACCCAGCATTGGCCAGTCTTCTGGAGTACCGATTTTAATGGTTGGATGGGCTTCGCCTCGTAGCATATAATCCGCGACCTCTGCCCAAATCTCGGCAAAATCACGAATTGCTTCTCTTGGATGTTTTACTTTTTCCGCTGAGATATAGTCTGTCGGCAAGTCTCCAGAGATGGCCCACCACCCAACCCATCCAGGGTTTTTCATGCTTTCTATTGCCCAGACTGCAACGTAGGGTGGAACATGCCATGCTGGCCACTCTCCAATTTCTCCGTGGTCAACTTTTTGCTTTTTCAGGTACTCCTCAACCTGGACACGCTGCTCAGCACACCACCGTTCCTCTACCTCTGGATTTTCATAGTCTTCATTCATATTTTCCTTCTCGCCAACGTCGTGGGAATTGACCGGCGTGGCCGGTCTTATTTTCTGGTTGGGATCACTCAGAAAATAAATCCGTCCCCTTTTTCCGCTTTTAAAAAAGAATATCGATGGGCATTTACCAATGCTTTATTAAAGCCCTCGCAGGGGGCACTTTCTCTGATTTAATCGTTCGGCATCCAGACTTCTTTAGGTACTATTTCAACTGTTTCGACAAATTCAGCCAGTTTGTGTTTTATTTTGGCGATTTCAGACAGATATTGTTTTTTCGGAAAGGAAAATTTGTATTGATTGTCATATATAAATGTCCAGTTGATGACCTCACCTGAGTGCTTAACGTCAACATAATCCCACCCCGCATCTTCGACTATTCCACATGCACAAGTAAATATAAGGTATTTCCCTGACGTTATTGCAGATCGTTCGAGAGCAACGAACCACAATACGGATCCTAACATCTCCTCTGATTTCAAAAGGTCAATGCCATTAATTATGGGCCTGACAAAAACGCAATCTGTGAACTTAATGCCTTCAAGATCAATATAATTGCTTTTGTCTATTACCTCTAGAGTGAGGCTAAATGTGTCCATCTTATTTCCTTCAGATTGTCCAACCGGTCCGGAAAATCACCTGACAGCTTTTTGGTCAGGTGCATTTTTCTGGTTGGGAGCTGATTTCCCTTTCAGTTGTTCATGAAGTTTACCGGCCTTGAAAAAATTGATGATTACAAAGTATCCGAACAGATTGAGCCGAACGACAGTAAGGAAGAGTGTGCCCGTCGCATGAACGAGTTTGATCATTCTTCCAAGTCCGTGGAGCCTGAACATCTCGACACTCTTTATGCTTGAGAAGGGGAGCGATAGTGGGTTTTTGCCGGTGATTTCAAGTGCGTTATCAGACAGCATAGCTGAACCGGAATCGACCTTTGTGCTGATGTCGATCGTGTCACCTTGATAGTATATTATTTTGTAATTCATATTCTTTCTCCCAACTACTGATTGGACATTGTGCTTTTCCCCTCAATAAGTTTCATGACTTACCAGCGTTCCCACCGTGCCCCCTGTCAAGGGTTGTCCCTCTGCCGCCTCGCATGTATAAAAACTGCGCTTATGATTTGTTTGTTTCGGTTTCTCTTTCCTCAATAGCAATAAGCACTTCATAAGCATCTTGTTCACTTTTTATCATTTTATGAACTTCTTTTTCAGTAACTTCATCTTCTCTCATTTTTATTACAAGTTCCCCTGTATCATATCTCACAAAATACTTGCCACTCCGCTTAAAAATAATGATTCCATACCCTTCAAAGAATAATTCATCCATAGTCAGTCCTTCTTTACCATCGCGAACAGTGAACGGCACCTCAAATATATTTATATCGCTTCCGTACCACAGTCCTCGTTGGACCTCTATTCATATGTTAGGCGAACTGTTACTTTCCTTCTTCCTTTGTGCCAGGAAAAGCAACCCATGCAGCATTATCTACGGTTAATGGTATATTCTGCGCACCGCACCAGATCTCAGCAGATTCTTTGGCTGCTTTCCACTTACCACTTGCCCATGATGGAGCTGACGCGGTCCATGTTTCTTCCGTTGGAAAGTACACGTGAAGAATTCCCATCGTTATCTCAACTTGAAAATAATTCCCGCCGATACAGCCAACCAGTGTCTCTTTCCATTTAGGCTGATAAGTTATTGGCACAGTCATTATTTCCCTTGATCTATTCTCATAGCATTGTTCAACGGGGCCGCGAGCTGAGCGGTCAAAGAGAAGGCGCGGTTTATCGCGCTGAAACGAAGGTCCGCTCCAGGTCGCTGTTCTACGGCGCGGGTCAGCGCGCCGGAGGACGGCGAGCTGGTCTCAGCTCGCGGCCCCGTTCTTCGGGAGCGCAGCGACCGAAGAACGGCTCGGCCGGTGACCCGGCGCAGGTTTATCGCGGCCGGGTCCACTGGTCTCGTTGGGAATCCATCTCCATTTTTCCACTTGCTGAGTAGACCGGATTCTCCTAATATATCGGTAGGTTAGTGTTTGCGTTACCCCCCTGATTTCGCAGAAGATGTCGCACTAATCAGACTGATACATCAGTTGGCCCCAAGCCCCTCTCAGAACCGTGCTTGCGCTATTTACGCACACGGCTCCTCACACGATCATTTCACGGTTACTGGGAACATCTTGACCTTGATCCGTGGTTCCGGTAACGGAAATCGCCCCAGCATTACCTGGAATTTCTCCCAGGAGAGACAGTGCCGCTTGCCTCGTCTGTTCAGCCATTTCATCAAGAGCTTTCTAGCTTCTTCGTGATATCTCTTGATGCCGGGCAGGTTGTCAGTGACGCCATAGTAGGCGTAATGGCCTCGCAGCTTGGCTTTGGCTGTTTCCCAGAGGTCCGCTGTCTTCATCGTCCTGGCGCTTTTGAGCCATTCCTTGAAGGCTTTCACCTTGGTGGTGAATTTCTTGCGGGCTGTCTTCCGTTTCATCCGAAACCCTTTGCCGTCTCTTCTCGTGCCGCAGTAGTGGGTGAATCCGAGAAAGTCGAACGTTTCCGGACTTTCTCCCTTGGCCTTTGCGTTCTGGACGGCAAATCTGCCAAACTTCACCACTCTGGTCTTTGCTGGTTCCACTTCCAGCCCGAATTTCCCCAGGCGACTTGCCAGTTCGCGGCGGAATTTCATCGCGTCGGTCTCGTACTGGAAACACACTACGAAGTCGTCGGCGTACCTGACCATACGGGCATAACCGACGCACTTCTTGCGGATTACCTTCTCAAACCAGAGGTCAAGGGCGTAATGGAGGTAGATATTGGCCAACAGCGGCGAGATGACTCCACCTTGCGGCGTGCCTTCGTCGCTGACCGTTACCGTCCCGTCTTCATATACCCCTGCCTTGAGGAAACGTTTCACCATGCGTTGGATTCGCTTGTCGCCTATCCGGTGCTCCAGAAATTTCATCAGCCACTCCTGGTTCACGTTGTCGAAGAAGCCTTTGATGTCGGCCTCGACTATGTGATTGACCGGCTTGCCTTCTACGCTGTCACTCAACGCTCTGAGCGCATCGTGGCACCCTCGGGAGGGTCGGAATCCATAGGAGTCGCCTATGAAGTCCTGCTCAAATACCGCTTCCAGTATCCGGACCATTCCCGCCTGGACAAGTTTGTCTTCAAGGCATGGTATCCCCAAGGAAAAATAGGGACACTTCCCTATTTTCCACCGTCATCCTTTTTCGGACGTCCTTTTTTCCCAACTTTCAACCTATGCCCGTATCTACACTCCAGGAAACAAATGAACTCATCTCCGCCCAGAGGACGCCCGGTAGAAGTTCTTTGGCGGATTGCTTTCTCTACCTCTTCGTTCTCCTCTTCTAAAAATGCCCTGTAATCATTGCGCTCCGATTCATTCAACCAACTCTCGCCACTCAATAGTTGATCTGTCCGATTCAACAGATGCGCTCGCGCGCTTGACCAGTTGTATTCTTCTGCTCTCTCCAGCATTCCGGCTTTCACGGGGTTTGTTTCAATGTATCGAGCGACACTCCATAAGTACATGTCCTTCTCTACCGCGCATGAGAAAAACCTGTTCTGCCAGACCCTGCCGGAGTTGCCGTGTCGGTGGTTGAGATATTGCGTATAGACCATGTTTGAAAGACCTATCCCTTTCGCCAACGAGGTTTCTTCCCTCGGAACGGCAAGAAGATGTACATGGTTTCCCATCAGGCAATATGCCCATATTTCCAGTTTGTATTTTTGGCAATATCGCTTGAGGGTGTTGATATAGAACCAGTAGTCTTCGTCATCGAAGAATACCGTTGCCCGATTATTCCCTCGTTGCGTAACATGGTGAGGATAATCAACTGCTACTGAACGCGCGATCCTTGGCATGCATGATAATTAAGCTATGGCTAATTATCTGTCAATAATAAAATGGGGAAGTGTCCCTATTTTCCCCATACGCATTCTCATTTCGGACAGCCCCATATAAATCAGCAACTTCTTTTCCTCTCCAAGTCCCAGATCCTGAAGGCGTGACAAATACTTTATATCCGAAGGAGGTTGTTGCTCCTCCATTTGTTTCAAATAACACAGCGTCGACATGGGCATCCGGTGACTTTACGCGCGCCACTTCATCCCGGGAGGTGCAGCCGCAAGCGGTGAGTAGAAGTATCATCAGGATCAACCGATTCATGCTCTCGCCTTTTTCATTTTTGGTGGTTCAACACAAGGCTGACCGGCCGTTTCTCGGGCCGGTCTAGCCGCGAGTTGGGACATTCTCTTCCTCGTGTCCAATGTCGATTGCAGACTCCTCTTTTACTTACGGGTGTCCCCGGAATTCTCCGCAGCAACATTATTTCGGGCTGCTTGAACTAATTAGATACTCACCCTTGCTGAAAATACTCTTCTGCTTCCTTTTTGTGAGCATCAATACGGTCAGATTTGTACTGAATGTAGTTAGGCCTTATCTTACACCAATCAAAATATTCAATGATTGCTGTGAGATAACCATTTCTGTCTCTTTCGTTGAACCAACGCATCCATACATGATGAAAAGGGTCTGTTCGTGGAGGTGAAAAAGTTCTAGCAGATTCATGAATATAAATACCAAACGGTGGAGCCAGGCTTTCTGATTTAAAGGCATTTACCATAGGTAACCCAAGTAGGAGAGATCCTTTGTAATTTTGATTTTGTCCTAGAACAGGGCAAGCCGCTTCAGGAACATTTTCACCATGTATAACTGGGCCATACGCCATTGAACCTTTTATTAAGAATCTATGCTCAACACTTTCATTTTTGAAATTATCCGCAAGGCTCTTGAATACGTATTTTATGAAAGCCTGAATAGCTGATTTGCTTGGAGAGGAAACATAGAGACCATCCATGATTGGATACAATTTTACATTTTCCTGAGTGCAACTTACTGCTGTTGCGTGTAGCTTAAACACATAGTTTGCTGTCACTTTTATTGAACGAGACATAATCGATTGAGTCCCCATCACATCAATCCAGCAAATATATTCAGATTGAGGTTCGGGGAGGTGACTAGCGTTGAATCGATTTGGCATGAAAGCTCCTTTTATTTTTGTTAAACATTTTTGTTCAACGTCTTAGGAACTGAGCCGAGAGCGCATGCGAATCGGCTCCAGTGAAGTGTTGGCTGGCACTTTCGCATCCGTATGTCATTTCAGCGACGTAAACCGAGTCTGTTTTCTTCTCTTACGCTTCATTCTCTGATAAATGGCTATCGCTACCCAGGAGCACATTAAGATTCCGCCGGTAATGAATCGATATACGTCCGGATCAATGCCGTAAGACCGCACTATGCCGCTTTCCCATTCAAATATCTCGTGAGCGTATACGTAGCGAAGCACGATAAGGACGATCGCTACGACGAGTAAGAGTTCGACAAGAGAGAATCCTCTTATATTTGTATTTTTTGAGTTCATTTTGTTTTTTCAGCCAACGTGTCGCGGCGTGACCTGCGTGGCGGTGTTTGCCGCGTCAGTGTCTACGCCGGTGTTGGAACTGTGGCACCGTTAAACAGGATTTTTCCCGGTTCTGGCGCGGATATGTTCTTTTAGGTTTGCGGATTGAAATCCGAGTATAAGCAGAAGCCTGTTGCTAGGCAGGACAGCTTCAGCACCGCCTTCTACCCGTTCCCATCCATCACCGGGATTAGTAGGGGAATAGGTATCGATAGATGGACCGGAAATGCTTCCCCAAAAAGCCGAGTTATTTATACTGTAGGAGCCATTCAGCAGGTGGCCTTCCATGCGTGCCTTAAACCGGTTCCATCCTGCTATCAAAGAAATGCATAACCGCCCACCCAATTCGTCTCCTGTCATTGACAATGTAGTCTTCCAATCTACTGGAAAGGTACCTCTTTTGTTCCCTTCCTCAATTGAATTTGCCTGCCCCTCCAGATATGATTTCTCTAATACGTCGATTATTTGGCATTTTCTCCCATCGTCATCTATTTCAGCGTCGAAGATGTCATGCCATGTACGAAAACGAGTGGGATCAGGGTTTGCCTCGATGGAAAATCTGAAGTGAGGATTACACGTATATTGATGAAAAATGATTACTTCAGGGATGTCGGCTTGATTGTTCTCAAACAAGCGGCAACATGCAATACCGTTTGCTTTTGCCTTAATAATGGCAGGGTTAGTAAATCCATAGCGGCTATAGATGACACCTGTGCTCGCGCCGGTCGAAGAAACTTCATTGACAAAGGCCCCAATGTCACCAACATGCAGCTTACGTTTATGATCTTTGCAACTGACTAGTATGGACAACGGCCAATGACCGCCAAGACTTGTGTTGATCCATACATCACATTGCCGCAGGGTCTTTGTGTCCCTATCTTCTACTTTGTGGTCAAAAAGAACCTCTGCTGTTGGATTCAGCGACTGCGCAAAAGCATGGACTGCCAGTTCGAATCCTTTACCTTTTGGGCTTGCTTTTTTTCTCATCGTTTTTCTTTCCAACGTCTCAAGGCGCAGCAGCTTGCCTGCTGTCGCCGCTAGTTGGGCATTCCTTAAGCTTGCTGCGTAATAATGCAAAAGTTTCCATTCTCTCGCTAAATAAGTTCCATGTTGAATACTCAGTTTTTATGATTCTTTCTTGTCGCTCAATTGCAGCTAACGCTAGATTTCTAAGCCACTCAGGGCAATTCGATTCTAACTTTAGATGAGCAAAAGCAAGTCCTATTGCGCTCTCATCAAAAGTTTGTATAGAAAAGTCATCACCTGGTTTAGGATTTCGACTTACTTCCCAGCCATCGAGAAGATGTTCAAAGAATATCTGACTTGATTTTCCCTTGTGCTGTTTTCTCCAGTCAGTGTACATCCCTAGCACATCTGCGCCGGTATCATTCCCATTTGGTGAAAAATCATTGGTGCAGTCCCAATAGAAAGGCAAGTCAAGAATTTCTCTGGCATTTGGGTGGAAGTCAATCCAGTCAATCCCAAGCTTTTGCCAGTCATCCATTGCGGCACGTCTTTGTTCTTCATAACGTTTTAATTGTTCGGAGATTTCTTTAAAATTTGATTCGTTTTTTGGCAGATCAGCTTTCTTTCTATCTACCCAAGCAAGGAACTTATCCACATCGAACTCATCTGAAGGTTTTATCTTCTTCTTGATATCTCGGAGAACTGTGTGCACTTCATGGTAGAATTCCAGAAACAGCTCTAGCTGAGGAGGACCAAATTTTGATATCTCTTCAGCCGTCGCAATCATTGAATTGAAGTCAATTGTAATTCTTTGTTTCTTACGCAGAAAACGTAACCTAGGAAGATCTTCCAAGGAGGCATGGTATTTTACGTACATGTTTTCAAGTGTCTTTTTTGCCGGTTGTGTACTTCGGAAATAGGGGTGAAGCTCGATTTCAGTTACACCTGAGCCAAAATCTGGAGTTCCCATAGAGAGAAATCTGCCAACTAATGACAAAGTGGTGTGACCTCCGAAACTGTTATAGCAATGCTTGTATACACTTATGTCCATTTTATCTCCTGCGGCCAACGTCGTGGGGGCGCACCGGCGGAGCGTAGCGGAGACCGTGTGCCGCCGCCTTGTTATACCTTTCTTTATTTTCCTTTTGTCTCTACGCGCATGCTCAGTGTGGATAACTGTCTCTCGATTCTTACAAACGCTTTCGTCATCTCTGCCAGGACAACGGCCTTTTCCTCAGTGATAGAAGGCGCTTTTGTGCTCCCGTGCCCAGCTAGTGGTTCTTTATTCCTCTGCTTGTAGGTTTCCAAAATGTAGTCGAGGATTTCCGGCGGCAAATGAGAGTCTTTCTTGTACCGGTCAAAGAAAGAAGCCAAGGTCTGATCTTGGACTCCTTCGATGCTGACCACATCTTTGGCAAGAGTTTCAAAAACGGATGCGCTTGCGTGGAGAACGCCGGACGGGTCTTTGCCTTCAAGTGCACTATCCATCCGCTTAATCAGCAGTCTGATGTTGGGGTGTTTATCATCTTCAGACTCTTCAATTTCTTCGATGTCCTGTACGTATACGCGTACCTCATGGTCGTCGAACTGACTCTGTGAGAATGAAAATGATACCCCTTCGTCTTCCAGCACCCCATTTACATCAGAAGCACTCAGCATCCCATTTTGAATCAGGTCAGCGAGAATCTCGCATAGGTCAGCTGTTGAAGGCCTCCTCATGAGAAGTTCAAGCTCGGCATTATGCCACGCATGTTCTTCAGGGTAATAATAGTCGCCGTCTTCAGCCTCAAGTCTGTAAACGGGCAAACCTAGTACGTGATTTGCAATATTGATTGCCTTGTTTTGAAGGATTATCTGGACATTTCCACTATCTGCCCATGTCGAAGATCTCAGAAGTCTTGTCAATAGGAGGCGAGCCCTTTCCGAGACAACTTCGTATGTCAAACTCTCCCTCTCAGCCTTGGTTAGTCCTATAAACCCCATCGGTACCCCTCTCTTTCATATTCGTATAACGTCTAAAGCTTGACCGGCCTGCTTTCGGGCCGGTCTTGGCGCTGGTTGACCTCGCATTTCACAACTGAATCAGTTAAATGCGGGCTTATCCTTTAAGCTTTTTACTATCTGATCTTTGGTTTTTTCATCTTTGAGCCAATTCGGTGGAATACAATTAATGTCTTCTGATTTAATCTCGACAATCTCGCCGTTTTTTTCAGTAAATTGCACCCTAAAAGTAACTAGAAATCCATTGACCATATCTCCTTCTCTGTAAATAATCTGACCCTTATTTGGACCATCACCTTCTGACACAGTGTTAGTTGCTTTTCCAGTAGCATCATTGAGGATACCAGCGTAATAATATTTAATCTCACTCCCGGTCCAGTTCTTCAACTTCTCTTTTTTGAGAATGTCCATGTTTCCATATGATTTAATTTCGATTACATTCCCAGGAGTATTTTTATAGTATTTGTCAATAGTCTCCAATATTTGCTTAGGGTGATCTTGTTCACTGTTATTTGAACAAGCAGCGGCCGTCAATGCAACAAATAGTAAAATAATTCTTAACGCAACCATAGCGTCCTCCTTCAAGATTTTGTTGGTCAACGGGGCGCCCCCATGACCCGCCCGCCCAGTTTTTTTGGGCGGTCGGAGTCCATGGAGCTGGTTGTACGCCGATTTCAGTAGTCGTGAAAGTTGTCCTTCATTTCCATGAATTTATCGAGAAGTTTGTCGAATGGCTTATTCTCCTCGTCATGAGCAAAAAAGTCAGCCAAGGCCGCTTGAGTAAGCCCGTCCAGCTTCTCTCTGCTTTCCGCATTGCAGCAAAGCAGATAGCCGTGCATGCCGTTCTTAAGCTCTGCTGCATAAGCTTTGACAGCCTCCACATATGCTTTGATTGATTCCTCATTTTTTCTTTTTTCCAGGTAAATTTCCGCTTCGTCAAAACGACCAATGAGCCGCCACTTGTCGATTCGTTTGGCCATCTTTAGGCACTTCAGGGCATCACTGTCTCGGCCGACAGCCATTAAGGCTCTTGCTTTGAAAATTATTGCTTCTGTGTAACTCGGGTGCTTCTCAATGAATGCGTCGATGTGAGGCAAGATCTCCTCGAAGCTCCCAGAGTCCAAAAACTTGCCATACAACGACTTCATTTCTTTGGATAGGTTCGGAGCATCCTTTATTCGCATTTTCGTTTCTTCCTTTATTCGTACAACGGAGCTCAGGTTGACCGGCTAGGTTTTAGGCCGGTCGTGCCGATTGTTGGCACTCCCGTTGTCAAAGTTTTCAAAGGTACCCCACCTTTTCATAAAGTTCTTTCAGAGCTGTATCAAAACTTTTCTCTACATGTGTGGAAACATAAAGCTTTGTGAGCACAAAATATAGCCCACTGTTTACTGGTATTAATATTTCCACATCTACTTTCTTGCAGTTTTTATAAACACAAAGCTTATATCCACCTTCTTCAAATGTGACATGAACTTCATTTTGGAACAAATGCCCTTCAACGCCATCTTCTTCGCCATTATTGTATATGTATATAACTTCTGGAAACAGATGCAGCACCCTATGAGCAGCAGCTTCAAATAACATAGCGACATCAACTGCATCTTCTACTAGTTCTCTTTTGGGTAATACATACTCATGTTCAAGTAAGTTTCTTGCATTTCTGACTTTATTCAATATTCTAGGTGCTAATGCCCCGATTTCTTTAAGTATGGACAACTTTGACAACTTGAGTCGTTTAGGTGAAAGTTTGAGTGCGCTTATGATAATGTCTGTTCTACAGTCAATCGCTCTCTTTGCATTGCCCAAGGCGTTAACCAATGAACGTTCGTCGTCTTGCTCAAGGTCCAGTTCAGCAAACCTAATGAAATCTTCAGGGGAAAGGTCAAAACCTGGTTCTATCTCGATGCATCCGTCGCTTAGTGCTCTAGACTCATGCGGGTTTATTCCTATGGCTCTAAGGATCTGAGTTATCTGGTCTTTTTCATTCATGGTTTTCTCGTTTGTGGCCAACGCTGAGAGCACAGCGGCATGGCCGCTGTTGCGCTTTGTTGGAAAACCTTCAACTTTTCAACTTTCAAGGGCCGCCCCCTTACCACCCTCTCCCACACTGACGACTCAGAGTCAGTGGCCACAACATTTTTTGTACTTTAACCCTGAGCCACACGGGCATGGTTCATTCCTACCGATTTTGCGCTTACCACTATTAACTTCTTGCTGTTGGCTGGCATTTACTCGAAGCCGTTCTGACAGGTCAATATCTGGTGCGACTTTCTCAGTGAATTCACGAAGACCTTGAAGATATTTCTGTAATTCCTGTTTCCTATCCCGTTTGAGAGGTGTTCCTAGTTTTTCAAAATAAATCTCGTCAAAAACAGTTGAATTCTCTGGAGTGAAAAGAAACTGCTCTTTCGGGTCTTTTGATGGAGCCGGAAGCCCGGCGTGTTCTAAAAAATATCCACAGATATTCAATTCATCTTCTGCGAACGAACAGCCATGAAGTTTAGTCCGCTGGCGAAGAAAATTGAGGAAGTCTACTATACCTTTCCCCTTTGCCTTCAAACCTGAGAGAAAAGTTTCCAAATCGTCAACACAAACGGCCCACGGATAGGGAGCATTATCGGGTTTCTTCAACAGCAGTGAAAGGTCTATCGCTACATGTCCCCAAAATTCGCCCGTCACGCAGAGGACGAAAACGTCTTTCGGCAACTGAGTCTGCTCAATTACTACTTTGCCAGCAATATTGAAAAATGTTGCCGGTCGGGAAGAAAGCAGGGCCTGCCTAAGGCGTTCCCCCTGCTCATAACTTTTTTGAATACCACAGTCACTATTGAAATCGTCGCGGATTCTGATAAAAGCTCGGCTCGGGTCAAACAAGCTTCGACGTAACGGCGAGGCTTTAACTTCAGCTACGATCCATGTCTGCTCTATCTGCACTACAACATCATGCTCAAACTGCCCTGCAGAGGTCTCACAAATGCCTTGCCACATGCACCCTTCGTTGCCCAAGAAGGTCCTGAATGCCTTTGCCACCCTGTTTTCCACCCACGCATCCCGAGACTCAAAAAATTTCTGAGCGACATCCCCCCTTGACAGAATAGGATCAAAGTGCAACTCCGCAGCGTGATGCAGTAGCGAATGCGTAGCACAGAACCAGCCCTTATCGGGTAAGTTCAAAAAAGGATATTTTTCCGCTGGGCTAGGATCGGTAATGTACCTATAATCCTTTGCGCTTAAGGTGCGGTTTGTCCCGAGGCAACTTAGCATCCTATCCATTACATCGGCACCTATTTCTTCATCCAGCTCTTTTCGGTCAAGGAACCAAAGGCGTTGGACCGCTTCCGTATATTTCCGCACTGCAACGTCGATAGGATGTCGCTTAATCTCCTTGAGCATCTCTGCCTCACTCCAACCCTTAACATCCCATTCAGCGACGAATTGCCTATGTGATTCTTTCGCGGTTCGATGATGCGACAGCACATCTCGGAATTGCCTTTGGAGTATTGTCCTTACGCAAGACAAGAGCTGGAGGAAGTGGGAAGCAGACCACCCCAGCTCCTTTAGCAATACGTTATCAAATGGTACATACAATGCACTTATTCGCTCTTCCCACTGATCCTCGGAACGTAGAGGAGGACCTCCAATATACTGTAGAAAGGTGCCCATGGTTACTTCGGTTTTATGGACTTCTTCCTCGCTGCTAGGCGGTGTGAAGTATATCCTGCAATATTGCTCAAATATGTTACTGCTCAGACTCTTTGCTTTTGCCCATTGCTCCTTTGTCATTGACGTGGCATCTTTTCGTTCTTTGCTGGTGAGTGCCAGTCCTAGTAGGTGACAAATTTGGCGGTAAGGCGAGTGCATGTCAACACCGCCAGGTCCTTTTTGGAGCAACAGCCAAAATTCAGTCGCTGCAATTTGAGCAATGGACAGCATTGTGCAGCCGCCCATGAGTTCTCTCAGTTCCTGGATTAATCGCTCTATTGCAGATGTTTGTTTCGTGTACACCGTTTATAGGACCTTTATAGTCATGAATACTTGTCAATTGTGGAGGGCTGTTTTGGACTCTCTATTATTATCCGCACAACGCCATTAGCCTGACCGGCCGGTCTTGGCCGGTCTTGGCGTTTGTTAGAGCTGGCCTTTATCAGCCTTTAAGCATTCGTAATTTAGAAGTAATTGCACTCTTTAGCTCAATCATGCCCTCCGTGTTAGGTAGATACTTCAAAGCGCGATGATGTCGCATGTCGAATGGAATATCTGTCAGCGCTTGAGTAATAGGTATGACTGTCTTCCCGAGAGTGTGAGCTATTCCCGTTTCATACATGACGTTGGCATTCTTGTTAGTAAAGTCAGCAACTACAATTTTGCTGCGATAAATCAAATTGAAAATGTCTTGGATGATCGTACTTTCTTCCCAAATGTCGTCGGCTCGAAGGCATCGGTATCCAGCGGATGTACATGCATCCTTAATTGCGTTATGAACTTCAGAAAACTCTCTATTAAATGGCATCATGAGACTCACTAAGTCGTCTTCTATGTTTAATTCCGGCACATGAAAGACATTGGGCGCGAATGTGATTTTCCGCTGCGATGGCTTTGATGAGATATAGATGGTGCCATCAGAGTCTGGATATTTTTCGTCAACGTAATCTTCGATTTGTTGTAATCCTTGTGGGTTGTTCCTGCTAATCTGTTTGAGGATGTATATGACGTTTCCACCGTAGTCTTCGTCTCCGAACGACAAGCTGCGAAGAAGGCGAGGATGCCGGTCGATCAAGTCCGAGCTATCAGTAAGTAAGCCGACTTCTTGCCAGTCTGAGGAGCTAAAGTTCTCAAATATCCTGTTTTTCAAGGCAAGTATTCTTTTGCCATCACCTTCTTGCATTCTGTGCTCCTTTTATGATCTAACGCCGAGAGCACAGCGGTTCACCGCTGTTGCGCTTGGTTGGCCGAAGCCGCTATAAATTGGAAGAACTTCTCTGCCTCGTCCACAATCCGTTCTTGTACATGTTTGCTTTGCCATTCAGGCGTCTGGGCTTTCCTCATACTTGCCACAGAGTACTTCATTGGCCTTAATACAGGTTTTCTACCATTATGATAAAGTTCCCAAAGTGCCAGATATAGCCGGTTCAAGAAAATTAGTAGCTTCTGCATCTCTCGAATGTTCGTCTTTGCATACAGCGCCCGAATTTCTTCCGCTACAGATAACTCTTTGTGGGCGTAAACCTTCCGTCTGATGTCTCGATACCCTGTCTCATAAATTTTGCGGTACTTTTTTACATAACTTCGTAGCCTTCGGAAATCAGAAGCAGTCGGAACATAAACACTTACCATATATTCATCAATCCATTTATCAGCGTTTGCACTGCCCGTCCTTTTGCGATTTTCTAATGCTTCCGATGTAAATATTTCAGAATTTTCCTGCGCCACTTTCAGCAATTTGTCGACGTTGTGAGCAGACTGCTGGTCAAAGACCCTGCCAAGGGCAATAAAAAAAGAGGTTTGAAGCGCACCAATCGTCGTATTCCAAAAAAGCGGCGATTTGTTCACAATTTTAAGCGCTTTCTTGTTGTCGGCCAATGATGCGTGGATTGCAAGAAAGGCATAGAAGAACTGAATCGCCGCCTGAACCTCTGTCCGGTATACCTCAAGTTCGTGAGTAAATTTATCCTCTTTTGTTTTCATAGTTTCTCGGACAACGTTATAAGGCACACCGGCGGCGAGGGCCTCTTACCGCCGACTGGTGCTGCCGTTAGTTGGATGGTCAATGTTCTTTCCGATGTTTATGTTGCTTTATCGTCAAACGCCAGACACTCAAACTCCTCTACCTTAATGTTGAAATCTTCTACAAGCTTCTCTTTATTGGCAACGAAGTCCCTTCTCATTGCATCTTCGAGCAAAATATTGAAGCAATCTTGAATCGCCTGTGAAAAATATACCTTCAAATTTTGACGGTCCTTCTGTTTCCAAATATTTTCTGGAACAACAAAATCTATCCCCAACTCTTTATTTTCCTTTAGATATTCGAGACAGCCTGGGCCTTCTTCACCAAAAGTCCTTATTGGGCCCTCAATCCTAAAATAAATTCCAAAAGTTTCTATGGTTTCAAAATAATGTCCGTTGCACTCATCGAAGATTCGATTTAGAGCAATATGCATAGGCTGAATCTTTACCCGCGAATTCCCCCCGCCTCCCTGCACCCCAAATCTAATCATCAGTTCACCTTTCTAATATATTTCGGAAAATCAGTGTTTTGGTTCTAAAAAACATCATTTGTAAATTTATGCCGTCCAACGGTTCGGGAAATGACCCGCCCGGTTTCTCTGGGCGGTCGGTGTCCATTTTCCTTGTTGGCAATTTCGCTTTGTCGCAATAATTTAGGTGCCCATCTCAATAAATAGATCTCGGTTTGACAGTGCAAATTCTCTTAGCCACCGATTGCATCTTTCGTCATTCATTTCAATCCATTCGTCTACTGTCTTTATCTTCTCTTCGTCTTTCCAGTTCTTAGTTCCGCGATTAAACCAATCATAAAAATCTGAAGGGGCAAATTCCAGCAATACTCGTGCAAAAGCTAGTTGGCGTTCCTTTGGTGTCGCTTCATAGTATGTCCAGACACCTGATCGGATTGCTTGTGCAAACCAGCAAAGTAGTTCTACAAACAAAAAAGCCTCCGAAGGAAGGCCATAATCTGATTCATCGTTTTTGAACATGGTCGAACTACCCACGATAGTCGATAAGGTAACGAGGTCTGAATATTCACGACCAGTGAGGAGTTTATCGATGTATTCAGAGCTAAATCTCGGCATTATTTGTCCTTATGGCCAACGGCTTGAGGGTCTGCTGTGGAGCGAAGCGGAAACAGCAGCACCCGAGTGTTATGTTCTGCTCAGTTTATTCTGTCGGGATTGCAAGCCTCCAAAGCCTTTTCCAACATGCTCTCAAAATACGAGTTGTCGGCTTCGCCTTCGGCCTCTTTCCATGTCAGCAAAAGCGGGTACAACTCTGTGCTTGCCTGTATTGCAGCCGCCTCCAGTATGAGCACGTTGATTGACGAACCATTAAGTTCCTTGATCAAATATTGTATTGTGTCTGGGTGTTGCCTGCGGGTAAGTCCGACTAAAGCTTCGCCGCGTATTTCTTGGTTCTCTTCCGTAAGACTTACCAACAGGGCATTGCATATTTCGGGGGAATTTGTTTCGATTTGTGTTCCAAGGCCAAAGGTGGCCCAGTTGCGGACTTCCTCGCTGTCATCCTTAGAGAGCACTATGAGTTTTTCTATTGCCTGTGAATCTTCATGGCAACTAAGACCAGTCGTGACGCCAAGCCTCAACCTATCATTAGGATGGTGTATCAGCTTTACCAACTCTGGGATTGCTGCGGGATCGTTTCTGTGACCCAACGAAAAAGCAGCCGAGGTAACTATATCTTCCTCTGGGTCAGTAAGGAGGCCGATCAGGATTTCAACTGATTCCGTTTGGAACGTACGTTCAGACCAACCAAGCTGGCCAAGAATATCTGCTCCAATTTCTCTTTTAATGGGATCTGCACTTATGCAGAGCTCTTTTGCTGCTTCAAATTCACAAATAGTCCCGCGTTGATGAAGGATTGCAATGTGGCTCCAGTACTCTTCCTCATCTTGATTGGAATACGCCAGTTCAATTATTACAGCCGTCGGAAGGTTTTTGAGGTTTTTTGATTCATCCATCATTTTTTCCTAAACATAACGTCTCAAGGCTCCAGCGGAGACCGCTGTCGCCGCTGGTTGGAGTTCCGTTTATGGCTTTAGCCCGTGATTCTCATACACTAACTCGTGGACGGAAATATCCCGCTTCAATGCTTCATGCGCCAAACTCAGCATTTGCTTTTCATAACTTGGGCCGGTAGTTTCGCGACGCAACCTGTCAACCTCCAGTAATGCGTCACTAATACCAATGTCAGCACAAACATAGGATATTAGTGCCTTCTGCGGCAGGGAATATCTACTTGATTTGAGCATGCCAAGGAGCGCTATACGCACTTGCTGTTTGTCGTCTTCTGAAGGTAGCTTGTCGTAGTAATAACTCTTGTAGCTCGACTCACCGTCATACGACCTACCTAGTATTTCTCTCCACAGGTTGGCCTCAAATCTGCTTTTTGGGTCTTTTAGAACTGAAATCACACTCATGGCGCACCCGGAACTGCTATCAAATTAATTATCTCTTTTGCTCCGACGGGGTCCGGCCTTGACCGGCGGCGCTAGCCGTCCGCGTCTGAGGCCGTGGTTGTATGTCACTTCAGCCACATAACAAGTGCGATAAATCCAATTACAGCAAGAACCAAAATGCAGACAATGATAGCAAGAATTCCCCACGACACTGCCGTGTCCTTCCATGGGCTAATGGCTGGATCGGCAGCAAGATCATCTTTTCGCTCAAACCAGTCAAATCTGATGTCTGATTCCCTTGAAATAAAATAACTGAGATCAACTGATATCTCTGTTGTCTTCTCGCCTTTTTTATCTTCTTCAAATTCAGCAAAAGCCCCTTTTAGGAATTCCACTCCCATACGTAGGTAGCCGTAAGTGTTGCCGATAACCTTCCCTTCATCTGGTCCGCCACCATACTGAGTCAGCCTCACTCTTGCATCACTTTTCGGGATACCTCCGTCAAGCTTTGCAATTATTTCTTGAAGTTCAGTGTCCTCGATTTTATTCATCGAATATTCCTTCATACAACGTCTCGAGGCGCCAGCGGCGTAGCGTCAGCGGAGACCGCTGTCGCCGCTTGTTGTGCGTCACGCTCTATAATTCTCGAATTCCCAGTCAAGTTCTTTTGCAATTTCCTTCGCCGTCTCTTCCCATGTTTGTCTTGCGCAGTGCATTAGGAGTTTTTGGACAGCTTTTTCAACTCCAGCCCACGAAAACGTATCCATGATAAGGAGTCCTCGCCCCCAGCGTCTTTCTGTCTTTCCGATCAGGAATTTTGGAGTAACGACCTCGAATGAGAAAATATCTGCGCCTTCTTGTCCTTTTGGCCCAATCTCCACTTCAATGAACACGGAGCAGTCTTCGGAATCTGGCGGTTCCTTCCCGTTTTCCAGGTTGTGGCAGAGAATGCTTTTCATTTCTGGTTGAATCATGATTTCCTCATCGCACAACGTCTGTAGGATGACCGGCGGCTGTTTATTGCCGCCTGGTCTAGCCGGGTGTTATGCGTATTTACTGGTTCCGACAAGGAAACAACTTCAACACATCCTTGCATTGACTTATAAGAGCTGGCAAATAGCTTTGGTCAATTTCAAATTTGAAGTTATGTTCTTGTGAAAGATGATCTGGTGTTATTTCAACGGTAAGTTCCAAATGACCAAGTGAATCAATTGCCTTTATTGCGACTCCTAATTCAGGTTCTAATGGACTCATCTCCATTTCTTTGATTTCTTTTTTGAAAAATTTCTCCGTATCTGAAGCAAGTTTTACAATGTCATACACCTGCAAATATGAACCTGACACCCATACGCTCGCGCCGCTAGCTCCGCAATGGGCAGACACTCTCAACCAGTTACGATCATCATTATTTTCAGCTTCTTCAAATTGATAACCGTGGACCCAAATTTGTAGCCCAGCTATTTTGATGTCAGGAGAACCATATTTTCCGACTTCAGGTTCTTTCATGTATTTCTCGCATAACTCCTTATTGATCAGACCGGCCATCCTCCCGCCAGGTCACGCACGCGTCACTTTATTACAATTGTCAATTTGACGCAACACATTAGTTTTGATATACATTCTTAACGGCCAACTACATTATTGGGAAGATGAACAGTTTTCTGGCCAATACTCCACTCGCCCTTTTCTGAATTTTTTGCATGCAGCAGAACTTGACTTGCGAGAACGCTCGAAACACTGCAAAGAACAGTTCTACATTACTCTCGGGTAAATGCGGTTACTGAAAAGAAGACAGGAGAATTTCATGCTGTTTGTTCCAAGCGCCATCAATGCTCAGTATATTGAGCATTTGAAATTGCGGCAGGTCGCTGCTGCCCACCATGTGGAGTATAAAAAGTGGCTCCGGTATTTCCTCGATTTTTGCAACAAGTATTCTCCTCCTGACTCGAAAACTGAACAAATACGGCTATTTTGTGAAAAGTTGCGAGCAAAGAGACAATCAGAGTCACAGTGCCGACTGGCAACCCATGCCGTATCACTCTTTTTCGAAATGCAGCAAGACAAGGTATCTGCAACCCATGATGAAGTCGATTGCCCGGAAGAAAAGAGTGTGGTCGATATCTCAACGAGGGTCAACGAACCCACGGAAAAGTGGTTGCCGGTAAGCCGTGGTTCCTCAGGCTATACCGGGGCAGGTTACCAGGAAAAGTCCGATTCGCCGGAATGGGACGAACTGCTGGCGATGTTAGCCTCGGAAATCAAAATCCGCCATTACTCGCGGAAGACGCTTAAAACATATGCGAACTGGTCTCGCCAATTCCAGCGTTTCTTGAAAAGCAAATCCCCCGAGAAATTATCAACAGCAGATGTTAAGGATTATCTGACATTCCTGGCAGTAAAATGCCGGGTCGCCGCATCAACTCAGAACCAGGCGTTCAATTCTCTTCTGTTTCTGTACCGTCATGCCCTCAAAAGGGATTTCGGCGATCTTCGTGACGTTCCACGCGCAAAGAAATCACTGTATATACCGACGGTGCTTTCCCGTGAAGAAATCGATGCAATCCTGCTGCAACTTTCCCCACCTTGCGACCTCGTGGTTAAACTGCTCTTCGGATGCGGATTGCGACTGTTTGAATGCCTCCAGCTGCGAGTGAGGGATTTCAATTTCGATGCGTGCACGCTTACGGTTCATGGCAAGGGTAAAAAGGACCGTACCGTACCGCTGCCGGAATCAATTATCCATGAATTGAAAACTCAGATTAATGAAGTCGCAGGACTCCATGAACAGGACCTGAAAGTCGGTTACGACGGAGTATTTCTGGATGATTTGGTGGAAAAAAAGTATCCCAAGGCACCAAAGGAATTTGTCCACCAGTGGTTCTTTCCCCAGAAGTCTCTGACTGTAACAATGGAGAACATGGAGCGAAGACGCTTTCATCTCCACGAGTCTGAGCTGCAAAAAGCACTGAACTTTGCCGTACGCCAGGCAAAGATCCCCAAGCGTGTCACCTCCCACTCATTCCGTCATTCCTTCGCCACCCACCTGCTGCAGGCAAATTACGACATCCGCGTCATTCAGAAACTGTTGGGACACTCCAGCCTGAAGACAACCATGATTTACACCCATTGCGTCCCGGTCAGGACCGTGAAAGAGCCGAAAAGTCCGCTGGATTTGTAATCGGCATACCAAACGTAAAAAGGCGACACCCGAAGGTGCCGCCTTTTTATCCATGAAACCGAAATGCCCTACTACCGCGTCAACTGCCGGTACTTGATCCGGTGCGGCTGATCGGCCGCGGCGCCGAGCCGCTTTTTCCGATCCTCTTCGTATTCGGAGTAGTTCCCCTCGAACCAGACCACCTTGCTGTCCCCTTCGAAAGCAAGGATATGGGTGGCGATGCGGTCCAGGAACCAGCGATCATGGCTGATGACCACGGCGCAGCCGCCGAAGTTCTCCAGCGCCTCTTCCAGGGCCCGCATTGTGTTCACATCCAGGTCGTTGGTCGGTTCGTCCAGGAGCAGGACATTGGCCCCTTCCTTCAGCATCCGGGCCAGGTGAACCCGGTTGCGCTCTCCGCCGGACAGCATGCCGACCTTTTTCTGCTGATCTGCACCGGAAAGATTGAAACGGGAGACATAGGCCCGGGAGTTGACCTGCTGCTTGCCCAGCTGCAGAATTTCCTGGCCGTCGGTGATGACCTCCCAGACACTCTTTTCCGGATCAAGGGCGTCGCGGCTCTGGTCCACATAGGCCAGCGTAACGGTATCGCCGATCCGGATGGTGCCGCTGTCTGCCTGCTCCTGGCCGGTGATCATCCGGAACAGGGTGGTTTTGCCGGCGCCGTTGGGGCCGATGATGCCGACGATGCCCCCCGGCGGCAGGTTGAAAGACATATCCTCCACCAGCAACTGGTCGCCATAGGCCTTGCTCACCCCGTCTACCTCAACCACGGTTTTGCCGAGCCGCGGTCCGGGCGGGATATAGATCTCCAGGTCCTTGGCCCTCTTTTCACCCTCCTGCCCCAGCAGATCCTCGTAGGAGGTGATGCGTGCCCTGCCCTTGGCGTGGCGGCCTTTGGGGGACATGCGGATCCACTCCAGCTCGCGCTGCAGGGTCTTGCGCCGCTCGCTCTCGGTCTTTTCCTCCTGCCGCAGCTTTTCCTGCTTCTGATCAAGCCAGGAAGAGTAGTTGCCTTTCCAGGGAATTCCCTCGCCGCGATCCAGCTCCAGGATCCATCCGGCCACGTTGTCCAGGAAGTAGCGGTCATGGGTCACGGCGATGATGGTGCCGGGGTAGCGCTGCAGATGATGCTCCAGCCAGGCGACCGATTCGGCGTCCAGGTGGTTGGTGGGCTCGTCCAGGAGCAGGATGTCCGGCTGCTGAAGGAGCAGGCGACACAGGGCTACCCGGCGCTTTTCACCACCCGAGAGCGTAGCGGTTTTGGTCTCCGGCGGCGGACAGCGGAGGGCGTCCATGGCCATCTCCAGGCGGGAATCAAGGTCCCAGGCATCCAGCGTGTCGAGCTTTTCCTGGACAGTTGCCTGACGCTCGCACAAATCTGCCATTTCATCGTCGGACATGGGCTCGGCAAAGCGTTCGTTGATCTGGTTGAATTCGTTCATCAGGTCAACCGTTCCCTGCACCGCTTCCTCGACAACTTCCCGCACCGTCTTGTCCGGATCAAGTTTCGGCTCCTGTTCCAGGAAACCGACTGTCAGGCCGGAAGAAAGGATGGTCTTGCCGATGAAATCGTTGTCCACGCCCGCCAGGATGCGCAGCAGGGAGCTCTTGCCCGAACCGTTCAGGCCCAGCACGCCAATTTTGGCACCGTAAAAATACGATAGCGAGATATCCTTCAGAACCTGCTTCTTGTCATAGAATTTGCTCACACCCATCATCGTATAGATGACTTTTTTGTCGTCAACACTCATTCGCTCTACTCTCCTTGTTTCTTCTCTGGAAATTGTACATGCCGGGCCAAACCCATGGATCAACCCTTCTTCCGTCGGCACGATTGACGGCAAACGCTTTTACTGCTATGTATAGAAAAAAATCAGCATCCATTCCGGCTGCAGGACTGAAGGGACACCCCATGCAATTCCCCGAAATCAAACCGTACATCTTCAAGATAGGCACACTGGAAGTCCGCTGGTACGGACTTATGTACATCCTCGGTTTCCTGGCAACGTACCTGATTGCCGTTTCCGATGCAAAGCGAAAGAAGCTGCCCCTAACCAAAGACGACATCGCCGACCTGATCTTCGCTCTGGCCATCGGCCTGATCATCGGAGCCCGCTTCGGTTACGCTCTCTTTTACAATTTTTCCTACTATCTTGCCAACCCTTTAAAGGTATTCGCCGTTTGGGAAGGGGGAATGTCGTTCCATGGCGGGCTGATAGGCACGGTGATTGCCGCGCTGTATTTTTCCCGAAAGAAAAAGATCGGCTTCCTCCAGATTGCCGACCTGATCACACCGGCCGCTCCGATAGGACTCGGTCTCGGACGGCTCGGCAACTTCATCAACGGCGAGCTGTACGGACGGGTTACCGACGTACCCTGGGGAATGGTTTTCCCCACCGGCGGCCCTCTGCCGCGCCACCCCTCGCAGCTCTACGAGGCAATCCTCGAAGGACCGGTGCTGTTCTTCATCCTCTGGCTGGTACGCCGTTCAAAGGCGCCCACCGGCGTGGTGCTCTGGGTGTTCCTCGCTCTGTACGGGCTGATCCGACCCTTTGTGGAACTCTTCCGCGAACCGGACCAGCAGATCGGCTTCCTCTTCGGCTCGTTCACCGAGGGTCAACTGCTGAGCATCCCCCTCTTTCTGATCGGCACTACGATGATCGTGATCTCCTATCGCAAGAAGTCAGCCGACAGCAAGAAGTCCGGCGACAGCAAGAAGTCCGGCGACAGCAAGAAGGGTAACGCATGATATGCCCCTACCGCAGCTTCTTCCACATCTCCAGCACATTATAGTCCGGAGTGCGACGATAGATAACAGTATCCATAAGACTTTTGATGACGTAGATCCCCCTGCCGTGCTCTTCCAGTTTTTCCGGTTCGTGGGTACAGGCTGATTCAAAATCGAAACCCGGACCATGGTCAAAAACCCGGATCATGAGGTCCTCATCGGAGAGGGAGATAAAGATATGGATGGTCTTGTCCGGATCATCCTTGTGGGCATGCCGGATGGCATTGGTCATTGCTTCAGTCAGCACCACGTTCAGGAGTTGGGAAAGGGTTTCTCTCTCCTCGCCCTCCTTTTTCAGCTCCCGCGCCAAATCTTCCCCGATCCGGCCAACCAGCTCCAGATAGCGGGTCTGATTGGGAACCTTCAAGTCCAGTTTCAGCACTTTCTTACCCATGACTGCCTCACCATAGCCACAATGCAGGGATCAGATTTCCCTCTTCATTTCCCGGACAGAGCCGCAAGCGCCTCTTGCTCGGAAGCATACATATCGAAGACCCGGTTGAGTCGGGTCAGCTCAAACATGGAACGGACCTGGTCCTGAAAGCCGGTAAGTGCCAGACTCCCTTTGCAGGAAACCGCATTCTTGAAACCGGAGACCAGCGCTCCAAGCCCCGAACTGTCGATAAACCGCACGTCTGCCAGATCCACCAGCACACTCTTTGCACCCTCCTCGAAGATCTCCTTGAGCTTTGCCTTCAGGGCGTCGGAATTATGGGCGTCAAGCCTGTCTCCCTTGAACCGGAGTATGCTCACACCGTTGCCTGCCGTTACCTCGAGTTTCATGAAAATTCCCTCCGCTTGATTCCCGACACTGCACAGGGACGCCATCGGACATCCTGCGCGGGTCATCAGTCAATCTTCACTACCACCAGCGAAACGTCATCCTGCAGAGCCTTGTGCCCGCAAAATTCGTGGACACGCTTGAGCACTCCCTCGACGATCTCTTCCGGCGGAGCCCCCCGGTAATCATAGATAGCATGATACAATCTTTCGGCTCCAAACAGTTCCCCGGAATCGTTTTGGGATTCCGTAATGCCATCGGTGTAAAAGGTCAGGACATCACCCTCCTGGAGATAAATGCCTTTTTCCTCAAACACCACGTCTTTCATAACGCCCAGAACCATGCCGTCGGCGTCGAGCCCGGTATACCCCTGCTGGCCGCAGCGGAGAAGCTGCGGTGGGTTGTGACCACCGTTGGCATAGGTTAGGTATCGCGTTTCGGCGCTGAATTTCGCGTAAAACATGCTGATAAAGAGCTCTGTCCGGGTCAGGTCGTCATACAACAACTCATTGAGCACCGCGAGCGCATCAGCTGCGTTGCCGGAATGAAAGGCATGGGCCCGGAGAACGCTGCGCGTCTCCACCATGATCAGGGCCGACCCCAGGTTGTGACCGGACACATCGGCAATGACCAGATCGAGGCTCGAATCGTCCCAGCGAAAGAAATCGTAGTAGTCGCCCCCGACAACGTGAGCAGGAATCGAACGGCATGCCATGCGCACTCCCCGCACATCGGGAGGGACATCAGGCAGCAGCGACTGCTGAATCTTGCTCGCCGTTGCCATCTCTTGTTCGTATTCAGCAATATCCTCCACTCCCGGGCACTTCCCGGCCGGCTTCTTCCTGTCGTAATTTCCTTTCCTGGTCATGCCGTACGACCCTCCACAATTCGCAAAATACGGACAATGCTCTCTTCCACCGGCACCGAGGTATCAATCTCTTCCCAGTTTTCACCCGGTGACAGGAGCGGCTCAAAATCGTTCTTTTGCCGGGAAAAGAGCTCCCAGCGACCATCGGAAACCTCTCCGGCATCTTCTTCTCTGGCCTCAAGACGCTCCCTGGTGACCTCATCGGGGCAGCGGGCATGGAAAAGAATGAACCGCACCCCCATCCGCCGGGCAAGGGCGGCAGCCTCGGTTCGGTCGGCTCTCCGGGAAAAGGAAGCATCCAGGATGACACCGCGCCCATCCCTGAGAATTTCTTCCGCCCTCTCGAACATCTCCCGATAGGTATTGCGGGTATAATCGAGGGAATAGATCCCCTGATTGTACCCGTCACGGCAGTGAGCCGTTTTCGAAAGTCCTGCATGTTCTTTTCTCAAGATATCCGAACTGAGCAGGTCAAGCCCGAGCTCAAAGGAAAGTTCACGGGCAAGGGTGCTCTTGCCCGCGCCCATCAGTCCACTGAAAGCGATCAGGCAGGGTGTGAGGCTGCGGCGGCTGATGAAGCCCCGGGCCAGACGGAAGTGTCGGCGCGCACTCTTCCGGGCAAACTCCTTTTCCCGGTCGTCAATCTGTGGATCGTCAAGCCGGAAGCTTTCCACCTTCCCCCGGACAAAGGCCCGGTAAACGCGGTAGAAATCCAGCATCTGCGGCATGCCGCTGTCACCGGTAACGGCACAATACTCCTGGAGGAGAACTTCCGCAAGATCGCGACGGTTTCGGTACTCCAGGTCCATGAGGAGAAAAGCCACATCGGCTGCGGTATCGGAAAAACGAAAGCGTGCATTGAATTCGATACAATCAAAAATATATACCTGGTCGGCCAGACAGATATTCCCGCTATGGATATCCCCATCGCAATCCCGTATAAAACCACCGGCAACTCTTTCAGCAAACAGGTCGCCATGTTCTTCCAAAAAACATTCCACCCACTCGCGGATGAAGTTCAGATCGGCTTCAGACAGGGTACGGGAAAGGAAGGATTCCATCTGGGAAAAATTTTCAGACCAGTTCCGGCGAACCACTTCGACGCTCCCGTAGGAATCGATTTCCCTGCTCCGCTCGGCACTGAGATGGAACTCGCCTATGACCCGGGCTATGCTGCGAATATCTCCATCACCCACCAGGTCTTGTTCCAGCAGCGTGTCAAGCATCCTCCCGGCAGGGAGCCTCTTCATCTTGACCGCGTAATCGATAACCTCTCCCGTACCGAACAGGCAGGCACCGGCAGGAGATTCCCGGACTTCCACCACGCCCAGGTAAAGGTCGGGACAGAGCCGTCGATTGAGGCGCAGCTCTTCTTCACAGTAAAAACGCCGACGATCCAGGGTGATAAAATTGAGAAATCCGAAATCCACCGGCTTTTTTATTTTGTACACAAACGTATCAGTGAGAAAGAGGAATGACACATGGGTCTGTATGAGAGCAACCGAAGCGGTCGGCTCATCATATGCACCGGGGTCGAGCAAAGCCTCAAGGTATCTGGATTCCATGAAAAATATCCCTGAGAGCATCAATGACTTTCGCCAGGGAAAATCCTGGGATATTCATTTGACGCTCCCACTGTTTTATGATAGCTTTTTCTCTATATTTACATACAAATTCGGAGACAGTACTATCTTTAAGTTTACCCTATTTTTATCACATGACATGTCTCCGTCCCACATCGGCTCCGGTGACGAACAGCCGCTGCACACTCCCCCCTCCAAGGGTGCTGCGGATCACAGCGGGAACCAGAATCAAGAAGCCATGGACCACGGCACACCAAAAGCCTTTTTCAGCAATCGTTTAAACCTTTGGCACTGTTTGGCAGCATTAACCTTAACAAACCAGGGAACACATGTGGACAGGTTGTTACTCCTCGCGAACCGCTCACGAACATCTGGTTATCTGCACCGGAAAACCCTAATGAAAACTATTGTAGCCAGTGCCGCCCTCTTGCTGATATTCCTTCCAGCCTGCTCCCTCAATCATTCGGCAAAGACAGGGCTTACTGCCGCCCCTTCCCCACGAATGATTGAGACCAAGAAGGAATCCCGTAGTCTTTATATCTATTCGCTCTCGCGAATGCACATCCTTGAGGGAGACCCCGAAGGCGCATTGATCCTCCTGAGGGAAGCACTTGCGGAAGATCCCACATCACCCTTCCTCCACACGAAGGTCGCGGAAGCCTATCTGAAGCTGAATAGCCCCCAGGAAGCCATCGATGCCTGCGAAACGGCCATCCAGTTCGACCCTAAATATCGTCGCGCCCAGATGCTCCTTGGCATGATACTGGCTGCCATGGGAAAAGACCAGGAGGCAATACCTCATTTCATCAAGGCGCAGGAACTGGATCCGAACAAGGAAGATGCGGTCATCAATCTGGCAGTATCGTACCTCAAGGTATACGAGTACGAAGAAGCGGTCAAGGTCTTGAAAAACCTTTTGAAGAAATCTCCCGATTCGGCACTCGGCTACTACTACCTGGGCAAGTCCTACGAACGGATGAAGCTGTACCGCGAAGCAGCCACTTACTATCGCAAAGCCATAGAGCTGAAACCGGATTTCGAGCAGGCGCTGATTGACCTGGGCCTCTCGCTGGAAAATACCAACAGTTATGACGAGGCTGCCAGGATTTTCCAGGAAGTCCTCACCCTTAACCCCTTGAACCAGAACGTAGCACAACACCTCGTTCAACTGTATATTCAGCAGCAGCGCCTGGATGACGCCCTGGCACTGCTGAAAACCCTGTCTTTCGAAGGGATCGAGGGGCAGGAGGTACGACGCAAGATAGGGCTGATTTATCTGGAACTGGAAAAGTACGACGACGCAATCCGGGAATTCTCTGCAATCCTTGCCCAGAACCCTGAGGCAGACCCGATACGGTTGTACCTGGCCACCTGTTATGCAGAAAAGAAAGAGTATGACAAGGCCATTGAAGAGTTCCGCAAAATTCCGGCAACCTCCGCAATCTATAATGACGCCCTGGGGCAGATAGCCTTCCTTTACAAGGAAAAGGGAGAGCCTGAGCGGGCGATATCACTGTTGAAGGAAGCCATTGCCAAGAATCCGGAAAAATCGGATCTCTACCTCTACCTTTCCGGCATTTACGAAACGCTTGATCGTCCTTCCGAGGGGCTGAAAGTTCTGACCGCCGTGGAGAAAAAGTTTGCCGACAATACTGCTCTTCAATTCCGTATTGCTGTTCTTTATGACAAGATCGGTAACAGGGAAGCGTCCATCAGCCGCTTGAAAAAAGTTATCAGCATCAAACCGGACGATGCCCAGGCCCTCAACTACCTTGGCTATACCTACGCCGAGATGGGCTCGAACCTGGATGAAGCACTGCGCTACCTGAAAAAGGCTGTCGAACTGCGGCCCGAGGACGGGTTTATCCGAGACAGCCTCGGCTGGGCCTACTTCAAGTTAAAGCGCTACGATGAAGCAATCTCCAACCTTGAGAAGGCCCTAAAGCTGGCGGATAACGACCCGACCATTCTTGAGCACCTTGCGGATGTTTACAAAGCGAAAGGTGATTACCCCCGAGCAAAACAGCTCTACCAGAAGGTGCTAAAGGTCGAACCGGAAAACAAAGGCGTTGCAAAAAAACTGAACGCACTCAGGAATGCAAAAGGTCCGCAATGAACGGGAAGTTCGCTGCATTCCTCCTTCTCCTTACCACTGTCATTCTCGCTTCATGCGACAGCAGCCCGCGGCAGAGGCCCGTTCCTGCCAGAGGGGCGGATATACCCGCCTATGGCGACACCCTTGTTGACGGTACCATCGGCGAACCATCGAACCTTATACCGGTGCTGGCCACCGACAGCTCCTCCTTTGATGTTGCCGGGCTTGTCTACAACGGCCTGCTCAAATACGACAAAGATCTGAAACTGGTCGGCGATCTTGCGAAATCGTGGGACGTATCCAAAAACGGATTGATCATAACCTTTCATCTCCGCCATGGCGTCAAGTGGCAGGATGGTGTCGAGTTCACTGCCAGGGACGTCCTTTATACCTACCGAGTCACCATCGACCCCAAGACCCCCACTGCGTACGCCGAAAACTTCAAACAGGTAAAACGGGCCGAAGTGGTGGACCCTTACACCTTCCGGGTAACCTACGACAAGCCATACGCCCCGGCCCTTGCCTCCTGGACAAGCGCGATTCTCCCCTCCCATCTCCTGGAGGGCAAGGATATTACCAAAAGCCCCCTCTCCCGCGCCCCGGTGGGGACAGGACCCTACCGCCTGAAAGAGTGGGTCGCCGGACAGAAGGTTGTCCTTGAATCATATCATGATTATTTCGAAGGCCGCCCCTACATCGACCGCTACGTCTACCGGATCATTCCTGATAGTTCCACCATGTATATGGAACTGAAATCGGGAGGACTGGACATGATGACTCTTACCCCGGTCCAGTACCAACGGCAGACCGATACCCCCCAATTCAAGGAGCGTTTCAACAAATACCGCTATCCGGCTTCGTCCTACGTCTATCTCGGTTATAATCTCCGCCACCCGCTGTTCAAGGACAAAAGGGTTCGACAGGCAATTACCTCGGCCATCAACAAGGATGAGATCATCCAGGGCGCTCTCCTGGGGATGGGGCAGGTGGCACATGGGCCCTATAAACCCGGTACCTGGGCCTATAAACCTGACATCAAGGATTTTGATTACAATCCTGAACGGGCACGGAAACTCCTTGCAGACGCAGGGTGGCGGGAGATGAACAGTGACGGCATACTGACCAAAAATGGCAAACCCTTCCGATTCACGGTCCTGACCAACCAAGGAAATGATCTCCGACTCAAGACAGCTCAGATCATTCAACAGCGATTGAAGGCTGTGGGCATCGACATGAAGATCCGGGTACTGGAATGGGCATCGTTCATCAGCAATTTTATCGATACGGGGAATTTCGAGGCTGTCATTCTCGGCTGGACAATTTCTCCTGACCCCGATCTCTTCGATGTCTGGGATTCCAGCAAGACCGGGCCCAAAGAATTGAATTTCATCGGTTTCAAAAACAGTGAAGTGGACCGGCTGATCGAAAAGGGTCGAAGGACCTTTGATGAGGAGGAGCGGAAGAAATGCTACTATCGGATTCAGGACATTCTGGCCGAGGAGCAGCCCACAACCTTCCTCTATGTACCGGAGTCACTGCCGGTGGTCAGCGCCCGCTTTCATGGTATCAAACCGGCGCCGGCAGGAATCACCTACAATTTCATCCACTGGTATGTGCCAAAGGCGGAGCAGGTATATTAAGGACAGTTGTTAGCTGTTGGCTGATAGCTTGAATCAAAATCAAAAACTAGCTAAGACCTACGAACCAAGAGCCTCGAACTACGAGCCAAAATTACCATGATCGCCTATCTCATAAAAAGAATACTGATGCTGATACCGCTCCTGTTCGGGATCACCCTGATCACTTTTGCCGTGATCCATCTGGCGCCGGGAGAGCCGGTCGACATGCAGACCGCCATGAACCCGAAGGTATCGGCCGAGGCCCGCCAGAAGATGCGTGAATTCTACGGCCTCGACAAGCCGCTCCACGTCCAGTATTTCACCTGGCTCGGACGCATGGCCCGCCTCGATTTCGGTCGCTCTTTCGCTCCGGACAACCGCCCGGTCACCGACAAGATCGTCGAACGGATTCCGATCACCCTCAGCCTCAATATCATCGCCTTGATCCTGGAGTTCGGCCTTGCTATCCCGATCGGCATTCTCGCTGCGGTGCGCAGGGATACACTCCTGGATAAGGGTATCACCGTCTTCGTTTTTCTCGGTTTCGCAATCCCGACCTTCTGGCTGGCGCTTCTCCTGATGTACTTCTTCGGGGTAAAACTCAACTGGCTCCCGATCTCCGGTCTTCACTCGATGGGAAGCGATCTCCTTGGCCCGTTCGCATGGTTCTGGGATTTGGCAAAACATCTGATCCTGCCGGTGGGCATTGCCACCTTCGGCAGCCTGGCCGGACTGTCGCGCTACATGCGCTCCACCATGCTGGAGGTAATCCGCCAGGACTATATCACCACTGCCCGGGCCAAGGGCCTTTCGGAGAGAGTCGTCATCTACCGGCATGCCCTCAGGAACGCACTGCTGCCGGTTGTTACCCTGCTTGGTTTTTCCCTGCCCGGCCTCATCGGCGGCAGCGTCATCTTCGAGACGATCTTCGCCATCCCCGGCATGGGCCAGCTCTTCTACACCGGGGTCATGTCCCGGGATTATCCCCTTGTCATGGGCATCCTGGTAATCGGCGCTTTTCTCACCCTGATCGGAAACCTCCTTGCCGACATCTGTTATTCGTTTGCAGATCCGCGCATCCGCCACGGGCGAGCGTGAGGAACGTATTCATGTCATTTAAAACCTCCTATTTCTATGCAATCTTCTGGCAGCGTTTTCGGCACAACCGTTTCGCCATGGCTGGTGCCTTCATTGTCGCGGGACTCTTTATCATCTCCTTCCTCGCGCCGTTCATCACCCCCTGCGACCCGACGACCATCGACGCCTACCACGTCCTCCTTCCGCCATCGTCAGCCCACTGGATGGGCACCGATGAGTTGGGGAGAGATGTGTTCACGCGGGTCATCTACGGCGCCAGGATTTCCCTCAAGGTTGGCTTTGTAGCAGTCGGAATCGCCATTAGCATCGGAACCGTGGTCGGCCTGCTCTCAGGCTACTATGGTGGCTGGGTGGACAGCATTCTGATGCGGTTCGTCGACATTATGCTCTGTTTTCCCACCTTCTTCCTGATCCTGGCCGTTATTGCCCTGCTTGAGCCTTCCATCTGGTACATCATGCTGATTATCGGCATTACCGGCTGGATGGGCGTGGCCCGCCTGGTAAGGGCCGAGGTGCTTTCCATCAAGGAAAGGGATTATATTACCGCTGCCCGGTCCATTGGCGCTTCAAACTTCAGGATAATCTTCCGGCACATCCTGCCGAATGCCGCAGCGCCGGTATTCGTTGCAGCAACACTGGGCGTCGCAGGTGCCATCCTGACCGAATCGGCCCTCTCCTTTCTCGGCATCGGTGTCCAGCCACCCACCCCCAGCTGGGGAAACATCCTCACCTCCGGCAAGGACTACCTGGAATTCGCCTGGTGGCTCTCTCTCTTCCCGGGAGTTGCCATCCTGGTCACCGTTCTGGCATACAACCTGCTCGGAGAAGGGATTCGGGACGCCCTTGACCCTCGCCTGCAAAGGTAAACAGAAACCCGATACAGAATAAAGTGCGAGGAACATTGTAATGATTCACTTCGACAAAACCGACTTCACTATCGCCTCCGTAGAAGACGAACTCCGTGTTGACGATCTCTGCCGGAAACTCCTGAAAGACTTCCACCAGCATCTCCTTCGGAACGGAGTGCCTCCCCTTGAGGCAGGAACCCTGGCTCATGGAGCCGATTACTTCCTCCGGGATTACCTTGTTTCGGCGCGTCGTTGGAATCTTTTCCAGGAAAAGGATGGAATTGTTCGCACTTTTGCGGCAACCTGGTATATCATTTCATCCCTGGAGCCGACAATCGGTGAACTGAAAGGTCACGTGAACGGTGTGAGGGAATTCTCTCGTTTTCTTCATTCCAACGGACTGATTTCCGGGGAGTATCTCGGCAAGATCGAGAGTGAATGCGATGATATTCGCTGGTATGAGGAAAGGATCGAGTCGTTTTGGAATATCCGTGATGACGGCTACCGGGCCTGGGAACGGGAATGTTCCCTGAAGGAAGAATGAAGGCAGGGTGACATTTCACCGCTAGGATGAAAAACAGCGCACAGCAACGACTCAACCAATTGAAAACGGATCGAATCAGGAATCCGGGAGAAGAGACAGTCCCCCATGAAAAATAAGGAAACAAAAGACTGGCATGACATTATCACCAAGGTAGACCGGCTTCTTGACCGCTTTGAAACTTTTCTGGAAATGACTTCCCTGCCGCTCTGCACCGACTCGTCGCTCTTCGAAAAACATATCGCTTTTCGCTGGGAAAAACGCATGGGAAAAGGTTTTCTTCAGCCCATTGAGCATCCCCACATGTTCGATCTGAACGACCTGGTGGGGGTTGACGGGGCACGGGACGAGATTATTAGAAATACCGCCCAGTTCGTGGCAGGCTACCCGGCAAACAACGTTCTTTTATGGGGTGAACGCGGCACAGGAAAGTCTTCCTGCATCAAGGGTCTCCTCAAGCCATTCTCTCCGAAAGGGCTGCGGCTCATTGAGGTGCAAAAGGGCGACCTCCTCCATATCTCAGATATCCTGAGACTGGTCCGGGGAACACCCTGGCGGTTTATCCTGTTTTGCGATGATCTTTCCTTTGAGGAGGGTGAAGCTACCTACCGGGAATTGAAGGCGATCCTGGAAGGGAGCATTGAAGCCAGACCGGAAAATGTCCTCCTCTACGCAACCTCCAACCGGCGCCACCTCATGCCTGAACCGATGAATGACAACCTTGGAAAAGAGATTCACCCCGAGGAAGCCATCTCGGAAAAACTCTCCCTTGCGGACCGCTTCGGTCTTACTCTCAGTTTTTATTCCTTCTCCCAGGACACCTACCTCGCCATTGTCGAGCACTATGCGGAACGGCTTAGTCTCGATATCAGCCGGGGCGAACTGCGCAGTGAAGCCCTTCGCTGGGCGCTGTTCAAGGGACAGCGTTCCGGACGTTCCGCCCGTCAGTTCATCGATGACCTGGCAGGCCGGCTCGCCATGAAAGGAACCTAGAGTTTCTCATCTGGACGGGCAAGACATATCTACCGGAGGGCACTGTCTTCCGAGGGTCACGACTCTGCTGACTGTAGAAGATTAGGAGTTCAACTTTTTTATCCAAATTTAAATTTGACCTCTTTTAGCTCTTCATGATAAAAGTTTTCAATAATTTTTTATCAATTGAGGAGGGAAAAACATGGCAGGTATTACGAGGAACGTTTTGAAGGGCACAGCAGTTGCCGCACTGGGAACATTGCTGAGCGTTGCTGCGTTTGCATCGGGTAGCGGGGTCGGCATGAATGCTGACGAGGCACTGCAGAAGCTTATGAAAGGCAACAAACAGTTCATTGCGCAGCAGCAGACCGAGCAAAAGTTCTGCGATTTGGCGACAACACGCCAGTCCCTGGCTAAAAGTCAAAAACCCTACGCGGTAATCCTCTCCTGTTCCGATTCACGGGTACCGCCCGAAATCATCTTTAACAAGGGGCTTGGCGAAATTTTTGTCATCCGTGTCGCAGGTAACATTCCTGACCCGATTGTTCTTGGAAGCATCGAATATGCGGTTGAGCATATCGGCAGCCCACTGGTAATGGTTCTGGGCCATGAAAGATGCGGCGCTGTAACTGCGGCTGTGGACGCCAAAGGCAAACCGGAAGGGAACATTGGCGCCATCATAAAGACCATTACCCCGGCAGTAAAGACAGCGAGAAAAGAGTATACCGGCAAAGATAAGGCTCAACTGATTGAGACAGCTGTCGATGACAACGTGCGTCTCGTTGCGGCGAACCTGATCAAGCAATCTTCCGTTATCAAACACCTGGTAAAAGAAGGGAAAGTTAAGATCGTAACCGCAAAATACGATCTGGATGACGGAACTGTAACCCTGTTCAAGTAATATAACTTGAGTTGCAGGTGGAGACCGTCACCCGACAGGCTCCACCTGCCGTTTCCTCTTCGTTCTAAAAAGACCTGTCCCAGTCGACCAACACAATACACAGATGTAAGAGTTATGCGCGAATCATCACCAAGAGCATCGTAAATCGTCCGTCTGACCGCAGGGCATGAGATTTATCAGCCGGCATGATAATTATCTCACCGGCTTTTACCGTGTGCTTTTCTCCGGAGATGGTAACCTCCGCCTCTCCTTCGACAATCTGTACAAATGCATCAAAAGGTGCAGTATGCTCACTGAGACCCTGCCCGGCGTCAAAGGAGAAAAGCGTTATCGTTCCGATACCCCGATCAATGAGAGTTTTACTTACCACGGATCCTTCCTGGTAGGAAATGAGGCTTTTCAGATCCAATGCCTGGCCAAGAAGGCTTCCCTGAGTATTTGTCATAAAGTGTTCTCCTTTCGTGATAAACTGCCTGAAAGCGCAGGGCTCCGTTCCTCAAAACTCAATAGTATCCTCTTTGTTTTAAAGACTGTAGCATACTCAAGGCATTTCAGTCATGACTCATGTCAAAAAATCACCATTAATCCAGCCTGATACAATCGTATCGATTGAACAAATGGAATCTTCCGTTATGATGTATCCTGAAAACGAGGTACACTTCGACCCGGAAAACGGGAAACGGACAACCAGGGAGCATTATATGAAAAAGCCATCTGTGGTACTTGGAATCGATATCGGTGGAACAACATCTTCCTTCGGTTTCGTTAAACGTGACGGGACATATTTCGCGGAGTCGACGATCGCCACCCCACCCCATGAACCGGCATCATATTTAGTGGAGCATCTCTGTAAGCAGGCCCGGGAAGCATTCGCTCCTCTTGCCGCAAGCCACGAATTGAAAGGGATCGGTATTGGCGCGCCCAACGCCAATTATTACACGGGAATTGTCAAGAGTCCGATAAACCTGGATTGGGACGAAGAGGTCCCAATAGCCGAACTCTTCCGCTCACACTTTGATCTTCCCGTGGCAGTCACCAACGATGCCAATGCTGCAGCCCTGGGTGAGATGAAGTACGGAGCTGCACGGGGAATGCGTAATTTCATCTCCATCACCCTGGGAACGGGGCTCGGTAGCGGCATCGTCGTGAATGGGGAAATTGTCTACGGCGCAGACGGCTTTGCCGGAGAACTGGGCCATACGGTGGTTGACCCTGCCGGTCGGATGTGCGGTTGCGGCAAAAGAGGTTGTCTGGAAACGTACGTCTCCGCCCCCGGTCTCTGTAGAACGGCCTTCTCTCTCCTTGCCGAAAGGAAAGAAGAAAGTGTACTCAGGGACTTCAGTTTCCATGAGTTAACGGCAATAGACGTTTACACGGCCGCAGGCAACGGGGACTGTCTCGCGGTGGAAGCATTTGCCGCGACAGGTCGGATCCTTGGCATAAAACTGGCGGATGCGGTTGCGCACACCAGCCCGGAGGCGTTTATTTTCCACGGTGGGCTTTCTGCCGCCGGCGACCTCCTGCTCATTGCGGCACGCAACTCCATGGAGGAACATCTCCTGAATATTTACCGCGGACGGATTCCTTTGCTGCTCTCCGGGTTACTGGGTCGGAACGCGGGAGTCCTCGGCGCAGGAGCCTTGATCTGGAACGAGATCAAGCCGTAGCTGAAACCATCAGGAGAAAAAATGAAGAGGTTAACTGAATCATTTTCTCTCCAGCAGGTCAGGAGTGATTGCTCGAATCTCAAAAAAGGAGTACTATTGCTCTCCTGCGTTCCATCCGGTGAATTCCGGTTTCTGCCCGAATCGGATGAACTGCTTGTAAATATTGAACTTTTCCCTGGTTCGGGATGACTCAGGATGAAACATTGACGAACAGAGTACTGTCACAATGAAAACCTATGCGGAGGTGCCGGGAATTCCCCCGGCAATCCGTTGCAAACGGAGTATATGAATATGAACTGCGAACAAAGACTGAAGATTATTGATGAGAAGCTGAAAGATCTTGACCTGACTATCAACCTGTGGGCAAAAAACAACGAACTGGACCACAGGATCGTTGATGATCTCATCCAGGGGAATCTGCGTGGCACCCACGGGACTGCACTGAATACACGAAAAAAAATGGAGGCTTTTTTCGGGCCGATCTTTAGCCCCTGATCAGGAGCACAGGGTATCAGGCGACTCTCCAGGAGGATGTATCTCAGCCTAAAAATTTCGACCACGGTCTGTTAGCTTTCTGCGCATCAAGGCTCGTTTCCGAACAGGAGTTCCCCCGCGCCCCCAGAAACAGTGCCAGGATTGATCTCTCACGCTACATCGGCTCTCTGGCCCTATATGTGGAGAACTCAGGTTACTCGGTGACCTGGAGAACAGAGCGAACTGCCTGAAGGATGTCCTCCGGTTTGAAGGGTTTCGCAAGGAGCGTGATATCATCGAGATCAATACCTCGCGACCTGATTACATCGCCGGGGTAGCCACTCATGAACAGAACTTTCAGGTCGGGGCGGAAGCGTGCAAGCTCCCGGCAGAGTTCTCTGCCACTCATTTTCGGGATTACCATATCACAGAGGACAAGCGAAATCGCGTCACCATGGTGTCGGAACTTTTCCAGAGCATCCATCGCATCCCCCGCCTCGACAATTCCATAGCCAACTCCTTCAAATAATTCCCGGAGAAAACTACGAGCCCACTTATCGTCTTCCACAACAAGAATGGTCTTATTCTCGCCCGATAGAGCATGCGATGTTTTTTCCTTCCGAAGCCTGTGGCCGGCCTTTCGCTGAAGGGGAAGAAAAATGGTGAATACTGCACCTGAGTCGGCACCAGTGACCAGGCTTATTGAACCACCATGCTGCTCGACAATCCCCCTCACAACTGAAAGTCCCAAGTCCACATCCTCCCCGAAAGATTCAGCAGGAGGAAAGACCTCTTGCAAAACTTCCCAACCCTGGCGGGGGACCATTCCCGTGGGAACCTCAACCTGCAGACAGGCAAAGTCACAGGAAAAGTCATCAACCCCATCGCCGTTTTCATCGGGCAGTAACCAAATGGATGTTTTGACGACAAAATCATTACCCGCACAGATGGCTGAGCGGCAATGAACGGCAATATTGAGCAGTACTTGCCCGAGAAGAAGACTGTCTGCCATCACGGGAATTTCAAAATCAGAAAGGCACAGACGGAGATTGACATCCTCGCCAAGAACGCTTGCAAGCAAGCCATCAACGCCTCGGACGATGTCATTCAGATCTTCGGCAACTAGTGAGATAGACTGGTTCCGGGTAAAAGCAAGAAAGGTCCTGGTCAGAATTTCAGCCCGCTCCGCGGCTGTGGTTATGTTTGCCAGATAGATACGTGACTGTTCGCCGGCATTGTCCTTTTTTTGAAGCAGATAGGAAAATCCGATAATTGCCGTCAGGATATTATTGAAATCATGGACTAATCCCGGTTGCCAACCACCCTAGGGAGTCCACTTTTTGTAACTGGCGCAGTTGTTGTTCAAGACGGCTTTGCGCGGTGATGTCACGCCCAATTTCAATGATCCTGACAATATTCCCGCAACTGTCTCTGACCGGAATAGCACGGATGTCGAACTGTTTCTTGTCCCTGGTCCAGCCGATGCTTCGCTCCGGAACGCCGGATATGAAGCATTTGCGGCCAGGACAGAGGTATCCGTCACCTATCAGCGTATGCCATATTTCATGACAGGATCGGCCGGTAATCGTTGCATACTCAGTCCCCAGTGCAGACTCGGCGTTTCTATTGACCCAGGTTATTTTCTGCTCCGGGGTCAGAAACATCACAAAATCCGAGACCGTATCGAGAATCGCATCGTATTCTGATTGCAGGCATGAGAAAAGTTCCAGAATTTCTTGCGCCCTATTTTCCGCTCGGGAAATTCTCTGGCGGGAGAGCTCCCTCATTCTACGCAAGCACAACAGAAGCCCTGTAGCCGTTACAAACAGGAGCAGCGCGAAAATAAAATGAAAAAGTTGTGCCTGTCGCCCGATGACCAGAAAGTATCCAGCTCCAATTGCACTGGCGGAAGGAAGCCGGGCACCGGCAACGTGCCCACTGGCATCTGCCTCACTGACAGACTCCCCGAGCAAAAGCAGGGCCAGGAAAGTCAATAGGGTCACTACACGCACAACTCTCCGCAGAAATCTTTCTGGAAACATGGCAAACCTTTTTCCTGAAGGCATATCAGGAGGTAACCATTTGTAACGGGCAAGACTCCAGGTTCGACTGAAGGGATTTTCTGAATAGGGACAGGGAATGAAATCAGGCATGCCCTGCGCTTGCCGTGCCGGTATGGCAACGGGAGCACACAGGAATAACGTACATCCTGGGAACAGAAAAGCCCACCAATACTTAGGCAGGCTTCGTTTATGAAGACGAACTAACTGCCATTTCGGTAACCCCTCTATCCGCATAAATAGCGGACAGGTAGCTTTGCGTCATCCGGTTACCCGGATTTTGCCGTTTCGATGGTGTAGAATATTTTAATGCACCAGCAATTACAGAAGGTCCATTCATTTGTCAAGAAAATTCGCTGTCCCATAAAGCATCAATACGGAATTCCATCGCCGGATCAGTTCATTTGCTCCTCGCATGGTGGATTATTTCCAACGAAAAGTTGCCCGATCTGCCGGACCGGGGTATCCTATACGCAAGTTATTTCTGCAGAACGGGGAAGGCGTCCGGTAATCTGTAGCCGCCAGCATCTTCTTTCGAATTACAGCCATGGCAGTGAGACGGAACCCAATGAAAAATTATCCTATCGTAATGTTGATACTGATCTCTCTTGCAACCCCTGTACTGGCAGGCACCACTGCCGAAGAGGAGTATCTGCAAAGGGGTTCCGGATTTCTCCTGGAAAATAAGTTTGAGCAATCAGTGAGGGAATTCGGGCAGGCAACTCGCATCAATCCATCACGTGCCGAGGCTTGGCTGGGATTGGGCACGGGCTTACTGAGGCTCGGCAGCAATGAGAGTGCTGCCAATGTTGAGATTCTGGAAAAGGCGGTAACAGCCTTCACTACGGCACTCCGACTCCAACCGGAACTTGCGGAGGCACACCACAACCTGGGAGAGACATATCTTGCCCTCCAGGACCGGGAAAAAGCGGTTCAGGAGCAACTGGTTCTCCGGAAACTTGACCAACACCTCGCAGCAGACCTGGAGGCCCAAATAGCCGCCTACCGAGACCCGTCCGGGTATCGCGAGATTGGCTCGATAAATGACTCCGGAAACTCCGTAACCAGGGTGACAATAGATCACAACCTGGTCCTGGTACCGGTTACCTTGTACTATGGTCAGCAGACAGCAGATGTCCTGCTTGGTCTTGACACCGGCGCTGCCGTCACGGTGATCAATTCTTCCGTTGCCTCACGACTGGGCATTCGCCTTGACGGAGCGCCGTCCGGCAGATTCCAGGTCGTTGGTGGCGGTACGGTCAAGGCTTCGGCGGTACGTCTCAACAGGATCTCGGCAGGCCCCCATTCGCGAAAAGGCATGATTGTGGCGTGATAAACCAGCTGGGTCCCACGGTCCCTTTTGATGGTCTGTTGGGAATGGATTTTCTGCAGGACCTGCACTACCACATCGACTTCAAAAACAAGCAAATACTCTGGGGAAACTGACCACACAAACAACGTCGTAAGGAAGGACTATCGAACTTCTTCATGCTTCCACAACCTTGTCAAAAGGGACATCCTCACAGCGAGCAAAACGTGGCACTGATTGCCCTTTGACAAAAACTTCCTCTAAAAACATCTCGACCGGTCTCACCCACAGGGAAAAATCACCATACAAACAGCGGTAGACCACAACGTCTTCTCCGGTTTCACTATGACGGGCAACTCCGATCACCTGGTAGAAGTTTCCTTTGTAATGCCGGTAGCGACCGGGTTCAACCGTTTCCAGACTCCTCACCATCATACCTCCCGCATGTAATTCAATGTTTTTTTGCCCGTAAATACTGATCCGGCCAGGGAATATCCACCCCGAGAGCCTTGGCCGCGTGGAGTGGCCAATAGGGGTCACGAAGCATCTGACGTGCCAGGGAGACCACATCGGCCTGCCCTGTTGCAATGATCTGCTCTGCCTGGGCCGGGTCGGTTATAAACCCCACTGCTCCGGTGGGAATGGCAACGGCAGAACGAATACCGGCCGAGAAGGGAACCAGGAAGCCGGGTCCATAGGGGATGTTCTCCTCAGGCACTGCCATGCCGGCCGAACAGTCGATAAGGTCAACTCCCAGGGTTTTCATCCGGCGGGCCAGAAGGACCGACTGGCCCAGGTCCCAGCCTCCAGCCACCCAGTCCACTACCGACAGACGCACAAAAAGAGGAAGCTTGGCGGGCCACTCTTCACGAACCGCCCGTACGATCCGCAAGGGGAAGCGGATTCTGTTTTCGAAACTTCCTCCATACTCGTCGGTCCTGTGGTTAGCCAGGGGAGAAAGGAATTGGTGGAGGAGATAGCCATGCGCCATATGCAGTTCGACTACCTGAAAGCCGGCTGACAATGACCGTCGGGTAGCCGAACGGAAGTGTTCTTCCAACTCATCCAGGTCAGATACAAGCAACTCTTTCGGCACAGGATATCCCTCTGCAAAGGGAAGACTGCTCGGAGCTTCCGGTTGCCAGCCCCTCTCAGCCGTCGACAAAGGACCTCCTCCGTTCCAGGGCTTGTCGGTCGAAGCCTTCCGGCCTGCATGAGCAAGCTGAATACCGGGAACGGCACCCTGCTCGGCAATAAAACGGGCAATGGGACGAAAGGCCTCGACATGGGCATCGCTCCAGATCCCGCTATCATCAGGGCTTATTCTTCCGTCGGGAGTAACCGCGGTCGCCTCGACCATTACCAGTCCGGCACCTCCCACGGCCCGGCTTCCCAAGTGAACTAGATGCCAGTCTGTCGGAAGACCTTCACGGCAGGAGTACTGGCACATGGGAGAAACGAAGATCCTGTTGCGAAAGGTTACAGAACCCAAAGTAAGCGGTGAAAAGAGTTTGCTCATACTATCCTCCAGGTCTCGTAAATCCTGTTTGAGAAGTTTTGCCGGCCAGTGCAGGCGCTGAAAGGACCAACAATAAAAACATAAGTACGTTTTAATTTAAGTTCTTTTTTTACTAAATTGTGCTACCCTGCCGCGACGTATTCGTCTCAGAAATGGAAACAGCTGGCAGACTGTCATACACAATCAAGGAAATGACGGGAGAAAAGCCGGATTTTTCAGTTGCATCACGGCTCGACTCTTCAACAAACTGACAGGTCAGGAGCACGAAAATGGCGGAAAAAAGGATTATCAAAAGGGTTCGCAGGAGACTCTCGTTACGATTCGGTCAGGATAAGCCGGTGCGGATGGCCTTTACCGAAGATGTCACCGATGACGGAATGTTCATCAAGACAACGAACCTCTATCGGCCTGGAACCCAGATTGCGATTGAGCTTATCCTGCCGGATGAAAGAAAAGTCAATCTCATCGGTATGGTCAGGTGGACAAAAAAAGTCCCGCCCAATATGATTCACCTGGTCAAGAAAGCGGGGATGGGCGTAAAGATTCTCCGATTTGTTGATGGTGAAGACACCTTCATGCAGTTTGTTCTTGGAACGCAAACCAGCCCCGGGAAGCCTTACGAACAGCCTGTTGCAGCTACTTAGCTATCTCAGGTACCGGGATATTCGGACAGCCCTCCGAGCGCTTCGTCCACCTCACGAGCAACGATGGAAAAGAGCCTTTCCATAATTCGTGCCGAAGGAAACGGAGGGTAGAGAGGAAAACCCAGCCGGTATATCAGGTCGAGAAGGCCATCCATGTGGTTTTCCTCAATAAAGAGGCTCCCGTACTGAAGCACGGGAGAATAGAGCAGCGCCTCCTCCATGACCGCTTCGTCGTCACTGTAGAACGGCATAATCATTTCCATAGAAAGGCACAGCCCCTTGCCTCCGGCATCCTCTGCAATGAAAACCAGCAATTCGTCCTGGGGGACCATTCCATAGGCCAGCGCGCTCGGACAAAGCGCCAGAGCCGAAAGAACCAGCGGTTGCCCGTGCTGAGGATCAAGTCCGTACGGCCAACCACGAGCAGCAAGAAACCTTTCTATTGCCTGATATGCTTTTCCCTGCAGACGCTCCATGTCCTGATAGAATAGAGGGGTAAGACTCTCCCTTTGCAAAATCAGGTTTTCAAGGGTAACAAAATCATCTTCACTACCAAATTGACTTGGTTTTCTTTTATCAGGATTATTTACCACCAACCTGAGGTGGGATCTTTTCCGGTCATCGCTGTCTTTTTTCATCATTATATCCTTTATAATCTGTAACTATTCGTTCCCATGCCGCTCTTCTCCGGCAAAGCGAAGAGCATGCAGCAGTGACGGCACGTCAGAGCGCCATGTGCTAAGAACAGCGGTAATGGAAATTTCCTCTATCTGAGTTATTACCAGTACCACCGTCGAAAAGTGAAATGGCAGTGCCGAACCGCCGGCAAAGAGCAGCAGAGTGGCACAGCCCATCAGGACCGCGGACAATTTTGCTCCCCAGGTGTGGTAACTGGTGAGACGACGGTACTTGACAAAACCAATCAGAATCGGCAGCACGAAACTGACAATAACGACAACCACATAAGGGGCTTCCCGGACTATCAACTCCGGCCACAGCAACCAGGCACTCAAGGGCGTGGTGATATAGAGGGCAAAGTCGCCCCAGCTATCCAGCCTTGCTCCCAATTCTGACTCCTGATGAAGCCTGCGAGCGAGATATCCGTCGGCAAGGTCGGTCAGGAGCGCAAAGACGAGCAGAACCAGAAATCCTTTCTCGCAACCTCTCACGGCAAGAGCAAGCAGGACAGGGACACTGACTAGTCGTAATCCACTGAGCAGGTTGGGAATGGTACAGAGTGAAGTAAACATGATAGCGTAACAAATACAGAAAACCGGTCAAGACTGTCAAGCTCTTTGGAGACTGAGGCTCTGCCGGAGGCACTCGCTCTCCTTCCGACAGTGTCCCGTATGGCAGAAAGACGATACAGGACAATCGGTGGGAAATCGGTTACATGGAGAATATTGGCAGCACTTATTTTCCGCAGGCAGGGTAGGAACCCGGGGGTTATTTCTTCTCTTGTCCTGTGCCATGGTATCAACCGAGGCATCTTTTTTGACCGGATCAAACCTGGTCACAGATAGGAGGAATGACGCGAAAGATGAACTATTCCTGAGTGAAAGAACGCAACGCCTGACCTGCCTGATACTACTGTAACACCTTCCATGAATCCTGGGAGGCAGAAATGTACTCTTGCGGAAAGTCTCAGCTAGTCTTTGACAGTTACGCTACCTGTTGTAAAATGTTTCAACATACTGTTTTCGATTTGCATAGAAAATCTTGCCCTTCACTATACTTTGCGGCACACCAAGAGAGAATGTATTCCGGGCATAGCCCATATCATATATCCTGGGAGGGAAAATACATGCTGAAAGAATTCAAGGAATTTGTAATGCGCGGGAACGTTGTCGATATGGCTGTAGGTATCATCATCGGCGTCGCATTCGGGAAAATCGTGTCTTCTTTCGTCAATGATATCCTGATGCCGCCCATCGGGTTGATTCTCGGGAAGGTAGACTTTTCAAACCTGTTTATCGACCTGTCAGGCAACAACTTCGCCACCTTGGACGCAGCCAAAAAAGCAGGGGCTGCAACCATCAACTACGGACTCTTTTTCAATACCATCCTCGACTTCGTTATCGTGGCTCTTGCAGTATTCCTCATGATTCGGCAGATCAACCGCCTGAAGAGAGAACCGGAAGAAGCACCGTCTGCACCCGATACGAAAGAGTGCCCTTTCTGCCTCTCCAGCATTCCGTTGAAAGCCATACGCTGCCCTCACTGCACTTCAGAGCTGCAAGCTGCATAAAGACTAAAAGAGCGGCTCACCGTTTGAGCCGCTCTTCCTTCCTATTGGGGCAACAAGTCCGTTACCTCTCCAAAAATGCTTTCGTCCTTGCCCACCTGCACTCCGGTGCAGTCAACGGCATAGCCGATGACCTGCCCACCAATACCTTCAACATTTTCTTCCCAGTAGATATGAGTCGCTCCCAGTTCCTTTGCCCTCTTGGCAGCATCGTATTTAAAGGTTCCGAGAGTAGCAGGCGGCCCCCACATCCGGTAACCGGACGGCCCGGGCATTTTCGCCACCAGGCGGCAGGCCCTGACATCCGCAGGGCTTGTCTCCTGCAGGGGAAAAGGCCTATTTGAGCCAAATACGGAACATCCGGCAAGCCCGAGCAAGGGAACTACAAGCATAAATCTTTTCATTCGTCCTCCAGAATATATGGTAGAGAATGCAATGACACTCGGAACATTCTGAGACCCGATAGTAGCAGATTTCAGAACGAAAGGCCCGAAAAAAAGGGACTCCGGTACTGAGTCCCTCTGCGTCTCCACCAGGCAGCAGAAAGCGATGCTTTGACCAGAGAAAGGAAACAGGGCGGAAACCGTCTATCGGTCATTCCGCCCTTCCCAAGCCTTGCAGTTATTCGCAGCTATCAGAACCGTTACGGAGCAGCTATTTCTTCGCTCTTCGACTTGAGCTTCTTTACCAGTTCACCATACCCCTGATTGAGTATGATCTTGTTGAACTGGGAGCGGTAATTGGACACCAGGCTCACCCCTTCGATGACCACATCGTAGACCATCCAGCGACTCCCCTCCTTCAGAAGCCGATAATTGAGAGAATATTCATCCCGTTTTGCGGTGACGACCCTGGACTTGACCTCGGCATAGTCGCCATCTACGGTTTCCTTGTCGTAGAGGATTTTTTCATTGTGATAGGACTCAATCTTGTTGGCATAGGAGTTCTCCAGAAGGGTTGCAAAGAGGCCCACAAACTCCTTCTGCTTCGCACTGTCTATCTCTTTCCAATGCACTCCCAGAGAACGCTTCGCCATCTCACCATAATCAAAGATCCGGCTGATGGTGCTTTTCAGCGCAGCTCTCCTTTTTGCTTCATTCTGGGGCTTCTTGAGATTGGGGTCAGAGACAATCGAGACTACCTGGTCGACGGTTTGTTTTCACCTCATCGGTAACCGAAGCCCAGGCAGAAGCAGAGCCGAAAACGACAGCAAGCATCAACATCAGGCTGACAGTAAGGTAGTGTTTCATGATTCGGGATCTCCCTTGAAATTTTACTTGTTCAGCGGGGCTTCCCCCACTGCATAGTCCAGGTTGGCCAAGGACATTTTATAGTTGTATATGGAACGGAAATAGTCGGATCGCATTGTTGCGTAACTTTGCAGAGAGTCGAAAATTTCTTTTGCCGGACCAATTCCTATGTCAAAATTGGCAAGAGCGGCAACCTCCCACTTCTTTGCATTGGTGTAGGCGTCCCGGGTTGCGGCAATGCTCTTTTCGGCCTCCAGGCGCTCCAGATACGCCTTCCTTATCTGGAGAGGGATATTTGCATTCGCGTATTCATTGGTGCTGACCAATCGATTATACTGGGCCTGTTCCTGGGCAACCTTGGCAGCAGTTATCCCGAAATCGATTTTCCACTTGACCCCCAGAGCAATCCCTGCCCAGAGATGATTAAATTCATCTTTAATCCAAGGGTTTGTGACCCGGTCGCGGTCAGGTGACCAGGCTCCGGAAAGATACCCCCCCAGGAACAGGTCTGGATAGTAGTCCGCTCGTGCCGCCTTCACAAGTGCGGCACGAGCCTGAAGGCCTTCCTTCAGCTGTTTGTACTCGGGCCGTTTGAGCTTTGCCGCTTCCAGGTAGTCGGAAAGGGCTGGTCCTGTCTGGTCATCATCCGGAGTGAGACGCGCCGTAGCGATATCGAACTCCGTATTGGAAGGAATTCCCATCTCGACCCGGAGGGCCGCAAGAGCCAAGGATTCACCCTTTATGGCCTCCGCGGTATACTTGCGGACTTCACCGGCAAAAGCGTCTAGCTTGTAGATATCAAGCGCATCGACATTCGAAGATCCCTTATCAAGAAGCTTCCGGGCCTTGCCTCGCGCCTTGTCCAAAGTATCCCCGACATCAGAGACAAGCTCTTTAAGTTCCCGGGCCAGCAGGAGACTGTAGTAGTATTCCTTCACCTTGAGGGTAATCTCGTTCTCTTTCTGAACTTTTTTTGCCCGGTCCACCTCGATGCCGTGGCTGGCCGCAGTCATCCGCTCACTGATTTTACCGAAGGTATAGAGCGGTTGAACGACTGTTGCGTCTCCACGGGCAAAGATTGTAAGGCCGTGCAAATGATCGATTTTATCAGGCGAATAGACCTGGTTCCCGCGCGCCTTGGAAACAGGACCCATGAGACCGAGCAGATCGATCTGCGGGAAACGATGCGCCTTGGCCTCGTCCAGCTTCGCTTCAGCCAACTCGATGTCCGCAGAAGACTCACCCAGTGACGGAGAGGCCATCAGTGCCCTGCGGATGCAGTCATCGAGACTTAGCACAAGTTTCCCCTGCTGCGCCTCTGCGGCAAAAAGTGGTGCAGCATAAAAGCAGAAGCAAAACAAACTGAAGTGTCATGGTTCTAATACAGTATTTCATATCCTTTTCCTCCCTGTCAGTTCACTGAACCTTGGATATATTTGCTGATCAGACTTTCGAAATCGATGGCAGATTCGGTATCTCGGATACGCCCCCCGTTGTGCAGCAACTTGTCTGAAGCTCCCGGTTGCAGCTGAATAAATTTATCACCGATGATACCCCGTGTGCGGACCGATGCAATAACGTCATCCTGCAATTCTATTCCCAAATTGATGAGGAGAGTAACCCGCGCCGTATATCCTGCTTTCGGATCAAGAACGATCCTGTCCACACGGCCAACATCCACGCCCGCGATCTCCACAGAAGCTCCCTCTCTGAGCCCCGAGACGTTTGAGAAGTTGGCGGTCACCTTATAGGAATCGCCCCCCAGCACCTCCATCTTCCCCAGCTTGATGGAAAGATACCCCAGGCAGACAATTCCCACCAAGACGAATATTCCGACAGTAATTTCAAGACTTGCTCTTTTCATGGTTCACCCGTAAATGAAAAAGTAGCTGCGAAAGCATAGTATCAGAGAAACTGCAGAGGTCCATCAAGCTCTCCGTGAATGAACTGACGCACGGCCGGAACATCGGAAGCCCGGATTTCATCGGGCGTTCCGTAAAAGAGTATCTTTCCCCGGTAGAGCATTGCCACGTAATCACAGATGTCGAAGATTGCCGGCACCTCATGCGTGACGATAACCGCGGTAAAGCCGAATTGGGCATGGGTGTCCAGGATAAGCTTGTGCATGGCATTGCAGATGATCGGGTCGAGGCCGGTGGTCGGTTCATCGAAAAGGATGATGGCCGGGTCCAAAAGAAGGGCCCTGGCCAGCCCGACCCGTTTTTTCATGCCTCCGGAAATCTGGTCGGGATATTTGTCGTCGACACTCCGAAGACCCACATGCTCCAAAGCAAGATGCACCCGGTTCTTGATCTCTTTCCGCGAAAGTTTGGTTTTTTCTTCCAGCGGAAAGGCAACATTCTCGAATACCGTCATGGAATCAAACAGGGCAGCATTCTGGAACAGTACGCCAAACCTTTCCCGCACCCTGTTCAGCTCACCCCTGCCCATTGAAACGATATTCTCGCCATCCACCAGAACCTGTCCGCTGTCCGGCGTCAGCAGGCCGATCATATGTTTCAGAAGGACACTCTTTCCCCCACCGCTCGGCCCGATAATAGCGGTAATCTTGCCACTGGGAATATCCAGGTCAAGACTGTCCAACACAACTTGGTCGCCAAAGGCCTTTCTGACCTGTCTCAATGCTATCATTCCTTCTCCAAGAAAAATCAGCTCTCAAGGTCTACTACAAAAGAATCGAGGTCAGGAAATAATCCCAAACCAGGATCAAAACCGATGACATTACAACCGCAGAGGTTGTTGACCGGGCAACCCCTTCTGCACCATGAGTCGTGTAATACCCTTTGTAACAGCAGACCCAGGAAATGATGAGTCCAAAGGAGATGGACTTCATCATGCCCGAATATACGTCCTTCCACTCCAGGCTCTTGTGCATCTCGTGGAAATAAGCTCCAGGATTGACCCCCATGAGCTTAACCCCGACCAGATAACCGCCACCTATGCCGACCACATCAAAAATGGCACAGAGAAGCGGCACCGCTATCAGCGCGCCGATAATTTTCGGTGAAATGAGATATTTGAATGGCTCCAAAGCCATGGTCTCCAAGGCATCGATCTGTTCGGTAATGCGCATAATGCCGATTTCGGCGGTAATGGCACTCCCGGCCCGGCCGGTAACCATGAGCGCCGTGAGTACGGGGCCAAGCTCGCGGATAAGAGAGAGCGCAACCACCGAGCCGAGCATTCCTTCGGAACCGAATTTTGTCAGGGTATAATACCCCTGGAGTCCGAGTACCATGCCGGTAAAAGCCGCGGTTAGAAAGATTACAAAGAAAGAATTTGCACCGATAAAATTGATTTGCTTCAGTATATGAACCGGCTTGCCGGGAAAGCGGACTATCATATACAGGCTGGAAATAACAAACAGCAGTATTCTCCCCATCTCCTGCAAGAGGGAGAGAACATATTTACCAAGATGTTGCACAACAGATAACATGGGCACCTCTACGGCAATAATCTTCATTGGCAAGTATAGGGGAGCTTTGCAAAAAGTAAAGATGATGGGGGTGCCGAAAAGCGATTTTAAGAATACCGGATATCAGACGATAACACACGTGGGTGAAGGGAGCACAGCAGGTTGCATTCTGGAACATCAGCGGAAGGAGCGTCCTGAAATCGGGAGATAGGAGATAGGATTACTTCTGTACGTTAGATTTTCTTCCCCAGGTCACGGATCGTGCCGCCAGGGAGAACACGAAAGACATGGGAACGCCAGACAACACGGTTGCCGAGAAAGGAAAGAACCCAGGTAAAAAAGGCCAGGGTGTCCCGTAGCGGCAGGAGCCAGAGGTAGCGAGGGAAAATGTTGTCGCGAACGAAAAGGCGGCTGAACACCAGTCCGCTGCAGAGGCGGGAAATTCCAAGAAGAGAGAGCGCAATCCATCCGGAAGGAGAAAATCCGCTCACGAAAAGTGCCAGAAAAGCAGCCGGCACGGGTTGGGTGATCCCGGAAGCCAAATATCCACCGGGTCGGCTTGCACGCATGGTCCGCGCCCAGCGAAGCTGTCGCGAGAGGATCCCCCGCAGGCTCTCACATTTCATGACACTTTCCACGAAGTACCCGGAAAGCTCCAGACGATACCCGGCACGGTGGACCATATTGCCGAGTTGGTAGTCATCAGCCAGGTAATCAACCAGCGCGGAAAAACCGCCAATCTTCTCCAGGGCTTTACGTCGAACCGCCATGGAAGCCCCAAGGGCGAAACTGAGCCCTTCCAGGTATAATGCTGCCATGACATTGGGAATCATCTCCGTGGTAAAACCCATGGCCTCAAGAGCGGTTGGAACAGTGGGGATGCGGGGACTCCGGTACAGAGAGGTGACAAGTCCCACAGCGGGGTCGTGAAAGGGAGCCGCAACCTCCTGCAGGTAGCGGGGACCGACCCTGATGTCACTGTCGCAGATAATCAGGAGATCGTATTTCGCCTTCGGACAGGCATGCATCAGGTTGCACACCTTATAGTTGGGGCCATGAATACGGCCATCAACAACCAGCTCAATATCAACGTCCGGGAACTCTCCAATGAGACGCCGTATCACCGGAATTACCGGGTCTTCCGATGAAGCTACGGCAAAGACAATCTGGTAGCACGGGTAGTCCTGCACGCAGAAGGTAGAATAATTCTCAAAACTTTCCTTATCCACACCTTTTACCGGTTTGAGGATCGTCACAGGAGGACAGTAGCCACTATCCTTCGCCTTCCGAGAGAAGAATCTCTGGGCGCAGACCAAGGTTATCAACCCGTAGCAGAAGGCTGGAGCTATGCACAGAAAAGGAAGAAATTTGTAAACCATGGCGAAACCTGTCACTCTTTCTCAACACCGGGCAACTGACCGGCTGTTGGCCCGCTGGGCGCATGACGAAACTGATTGCGTCAATCTTCCGCCAGTTCACAACACTGTCATTCACGAAGCGATTCTGATCGGGAATCCAGCATCTAACCGACTGGAATGCATGGAGCCCCGATACAGGCATTCGGGGATGACAATCTTCATAACGGAAGAATAGGGCAAATCAGGTAACGGAATGTGTCGATTATTTCCATTGGGGCATGGTTTTCTCCATGCTGCCGGATTATTCGCCGACATGCCTTTGAAGTCACTCTCCCTGAAGAGACATTTTCCCCACGATAATTACATAGGGTGCCGAATCCGAACGATTCAGCTGGCAGCTTTTCCAGACGTTGAATGCACGGGTTGGAAGGGAACGTGTCCACAATTCGATGCATTCCGCCTCCTCTTCGCCACCCGGATGGCCGGTATAGGCCGCCAATACGATGATTCCTCCGGGCAGGAGGAGCTGCCGCGTCTGATCAAGCGCCGCTAGTGTTGTTTTTGGCTGAGTCACGACTCCGGTCCTGTTACCCGGCAAATACCCCAGGTTATAAACAGCAGCCCGTACCGGTTCAGTTACGTATTCAGAGAGACACTCGTGGCCTGCATGCACCAGATTGACCCACGGGGAGCAACCTGCCGCACGAAGCCGTTCTTCAGTTTCGGCAAGGGCCTCTTCCTGAACATCAAAGGCCCAGACTTCTCCGGTAGGACCCACCAGTTCGGCCAGAAAAAGCGTATCGCGGCCCCTTCCACAGGTGGCGTCGATGACCCGGTCGCCGGGACGAACCATCTGTCGGAGAAAGAGGTGTGAGAATCCTACGGCACCGCCGAGTCCCTCTGTTCTCATCTTTTACTCCCCGCCTGTCCTGACCCGCTTCTCGCCGAAAAGGGCGAGAACCGCCGGAAGGGTAATAATAAAAGCAATCTGACAAGCTACCATACCCAGGGTCATGATTGCACCGATACTGAAGACACCCTGGTGCCTGGCAACCATCAGCGCTCCAAAGCTGATCATAATAGTCAGAGTATTATAAAAAACTCCGCGGCCGGTACTGCTGACGATAACCTCGTAGCCGGTTTCGTCTTCTCGTCGAAACCGGTTGATAATGTAGATACCTGAGTCTACGGCAATCCCCAGGACCAGGGGCATAACAATAACATTCGCGGAATTGAAATTGATTCCGAAGAACCACATACCGCTCACCATGAACAGAATCCCCACGACAAGGGGAACAAGCCCGATCAATGCATAGCGAAGACTGCGGAAAGTAATTAGAAGGATAAGCACAATTGCAATGAAAGCATAAAGAAAAGCGCGGCGGTAGGAATCTCGCATGATTGTCATGGATTCGTAGACCATAACCGGCTCCCCGGTGGCATTCGGCTCGACCTTCCGCACATCTTTCAGGAACGCCTCGAGTGGGACCCTGTCGAAAATTTCCTTTTTCGGTGCGATCTGCAAGAGGTATTTGCCCGTTGAACCGACAAACCGTTTTCGCAGATCTTCGGGTATATCAGCAGGAGTCACACGAGTCGCATTGAGAGAATTCTTGAGGGCCTGAATCTTTTCCGGGAAGTCCGCTAGAAGATTGCCCTGGAAATCGCGCAACATTCCGAGTGCATTGCGGTCCTTTTCCTTTTCCAGTCCGGCGAAAAATTTGTCGAGTATGACTAGAAACCCGGCAGCTGGTTTAGCCTCGGGAAGCTTTTCCCGTTCCAGCCTCTGGACAAACCGCTCAACCGTTTCGCGAAATTTCTCAAAGACCGCGGGCAATTCCATCACCTGCAGATCCTCCTGGTACGGTTCCGACTTGATGTCAGACAGCTGAGAGCGAAGATCCGCCAACAGCGCAAGTTTGCGGTCCTGATCCTCGGGAATGAAGGAGGCGATGCTCACCACGTGGTCAACAGTAGGAAGCGCTTCCAGGGCTTTTGTCCGGGAAGCAGCCTCTTCCAGAGAGTGGGCCATGGCAACGGCGAAATATCCTGAATTCTCGGAACTCCTCATCAATTTGTAGGCATAGGTAACCGACTCCAATCCCTTTGCCTGAAGGTTCATCAGGTTGTAATCGAACACCACCCTCGAGAGCGGATAGAGGGAGAGAAGACACAACAGAATGGACACGGCCAGAACGATGCGCGGGTAGCCAAAGAGCACCGATTTAATTATCCGCCGAATAGCCGATGGCTCGGTAGAATCTGAAACCTTTGAGGAAAGATCCGCTGCCGCAACAACCTTGCGGTTCTTTTTCCCATATTTGATCGGAATCAGCAGCATGGCCGGAAGCACGGTAAAGGTTACCAGTACACAGATAACTATGCCGATGGCAGCGATAATACCCAGTTCCGCAACGCCCTTGAAGTCAGTGAAGGCAAAGGTCAGAAAAGCGGCGGCAACTGTCGCAGCAGCCATGGCAATTGCCCAGATGTTCCTGTTTAAGGCCGTTTTCAGGCTTTCGAGACGCTGGCGTCCCTTACCCTGCTCTTCCTGGTAGCGCAGCACGATCTGAATCCCGTATTCTATCCCGATACCGATAAGCATAACGGCAAATACCATCGAGAGAATATTGAGATGGCCGACAACCAGGGTTGCCATGCCGAATGAAAGTGCAATGGCAACCAGAAGCGAAACCATGGCGGCAAATGCATTGCCAATGCCCCGAAAAGCAAAGAGCAGAAGTATTATCGTCAGGACAACGGAGAGTATCGTTGCCACGGTTATATCGCGCTGACTGGTTGCCATTTCTTCATATTCAAGAACCGGCACGCCGGTGAGACCGGCTTTGACTCCCGCAAAAGAAGGATCAGCTGCAACCGTTTTTATTTCCGCCCGCACAGCGGCGATTGCCTTTTCAGCAGGGACAAAGCTGTTACTGTCTTTAACCGGCAGAATGGTTATAATCTGCTGACGAGCAGCCTTGGCCAACGCAGACTCCTTACCGTCGCTGCCCGAACCCAGAAAAAAGCTGTCCAGCGAAAAGGCCCCGCCGCCAGGCTTTGAAAACTGTTCAAAGCCCGTGCCCAGCTTCTCCAACATGAAGATCAGGCTTGCCAGTTGCTCCTGCGAGCCAGGAGATCCCGGAGCCGTTGACATATAAGAGTCCATCTGTGAAGTAAGAGAGGTAAAAAGGGTTTGCACCGACGGTGATACAGAAAGCTTCTGCAATATCGGTTTCGCTTTCACAAGATTATCGCGGAGGGCCACAAGATCGTCATACGGCATGAAAAGAAGTCCGTTTTTCTGAAAGAATGGCAGCCCGTTGGGATAAAACACCTCTCGGAAAACCTCAGGTTTCTTAAGAAGCCTTCGGTAGAGCTCTTGGCCGAATCGACCAGCCTTCTCCGGGTCCGTACTTTCAATGACAACGACGATCTCTTCCTGGTCGCCGAATTCCTGCCGATACTCCCGGTAGTCGCGATTGAATTGGCTGTTCTTCGGCATCAAGTCATCCCTGCCGGTCAGGAACGTCAGGTTGTTGCGGGTATAGACTATTGACAGTGCCGAAAGTACAAGTGCAAAGACTACAAGTACCAGCGGGAACCTGGCGATTATACTGAAGAGGTTTCGGTCCTTCTTTGCTGTATTTCGCATAAATGTTTCTATCCTCCCCTTGAGAAAAAGAGGTTTGAGGGTAGCATAGGACTTGCATGAAATCAACTACGCCAGAGATATTGCTATCAGCTCACACCACCTCGAATTTATTACAGAAACATATCAAACACGTTAGATTTCTTTTGAAAATGAGTATACCTTTTTGCGAAAATATGGTAGAAGTTTTCAGTTATTCATAATAATGCCTAATTGTGTCCCATGAAAAAATGGTGACTTTTCAAGGTTTTCAACGGAGTCAATTGGAATGAAACCCTGTAAACACCCCATATCTAATGCATTAACCTCCTTTAACGGGATATCGTCAGAGAACCCCGCTAAAGTAAATATTAAGATCAGTTCTAAAGTACATCACCTGCCGGCCTCCATCTGGAAAAAGAAAACGTTGGAGAACACTACCCCTCTGGATGTTGCCATCCAGAGGAGTTGCGACTTTTTTTTCCGCGAACAGCTCCCGGAAGGCTACTGGTGGGCGGAGCTCGAGTCTAATGTAACCATTTCTTCAGAATATCTCATGCTGTTCCATTTTCTCGGCATGGTGGACAAGGAGCGGGAAAAGAAGCTTGCCAGCTATATTCTCAGCAAACAGACGCCAGAAGGCTTCTGGAGCATTTATTATCAAGGCCCCGGTGACCTTTCCACGACGATCGAGGCTTATTTCGCTTTGAAACTCGCCGGCTACCCGGCCGACCATCCGGCAATGGAAAAGGCACGTGCTTTCATCCTGAAAAAGGGCGGCATCATCAAGTCCCGTGTCTTCACGAAGATATTCCTTGCCCTTTTCGGCGAATTTGCCTGGTTCGGTGTACCGTCAATGCCCATTGAACTTTCACTTCTTCCGAAATGGTCATACCTGAACATGTACGAATTTTCCAGCTGGTCGCGGGCAACCATCGTGCCCCTCTCCATTGTCATGGCGACCCGGCCGGTCCGCAAACTGCCACCGTGGGCAAGGGTACAGGAACTATACGTTCGCCCGCCACGGCCCACGGATTATACCTTTACCAAAGAAGAAGGTATCCTCACATGGAAAAACATCTTCATCGGGGTCGATCACCTGCTGAAGATTTATGAACGCAGCCCCATCAGACCCTTTATGAAAAAAGCCATGACACTCTCGGAAAAATGGGTCCTGGACCATCAGGAAACGAGCGGCGACTGGGGAGGAATCCAGCCGGCTATGCTCAATTCGATCCTGGCTCTCAACTGCCTTGGCTACTCAAACGATCATCCTACTGTGCAGAAAGGTCTGGAAGCCCTTGCCAACTTCTGTATCGAAAGCGACGACAATATTGTGCTCCAGTCATGCATCTCGCCAGTCTGGGATACCGCTTTGGCCCTTAAGGGCCTCATTGATGCAGAGGTGCCGACTGACCATCCTGCCCTCGTAAAAGCGACACAGTGGCTGCTTGACCGGGAAGTGCGTAAACCGGGTGACTGGAAGGTAAAATCTCCCGAGCTGGAACCGGGAGGCTGGGCTTTTGAATTTCTCAATGACTGGTATCCGGACGTTGACGATTCCGGCATCGTTATGATGGCCATGAAAGATGTAAAGCTCAAGGATCCCAAGACCAAAGATGACGCCATTGAACGCGGCATTCGCTGGTGTCTCGGCATGCAAAGCAAAAACGGCGGCTGGGGTGCCTTTGACAAAGACAACACCAAACATATCCTCAACAAAATTCCCTTTGCCGACCTGGAAGCCCTCATCGACCCACCGACTGCGGATCTGACCGGCAGAATGCTGGAACTTATGGGGACGTTCGGCTATCCGAAAGATTTCCCTGCTGCCGAACGGGCTTTGGAATTCATCAAGGTAACCCAGGAACCGGAAGGCCCTTGGTGGGGACGTTGGGGAGTAAACTACATTTACGGATCCTGGTCAGTCTTATGCGGGCTGCATGCGATCGGAGAGGACCCGGCCCAGCCCTATATTCAAAAAGCTATTGCCTGGCTCAAATCAAAACAGAATTCCGACGGCGGCTGGGGTGAAACCTGCGAGTCCTATCATAATCCGGCACTAGCGGGAGTTGGAGAAAGTACGCCGTCGCAGACCGCGTGGGCACTTCTCGCACTTATGGCCGCCGGCGAGAAAAAATCCGACACCATTACCCGCGGAATCGAACACCTTATTCAAACGCAGCAGCAAGACGGTACATGGAATGAAGACCAGTTTACCGGTACCGGCTTCCCAAAATACTTCATGATCAAATATCATATCTACCGAAACTGCTTCCCGCTCATGGCCCTGGGGAAACACCGCAGTCTCCTGGAAGATATCGGCTGAATTGTGAAGCACTCTGCTGCTTGAGCCCACTACCTGGTTTGGGCGAAATATAATAAAGATTTATACTATGAAAAAAATATTTGTTACCGGAGCCACCGGTTTTATCGGGGCAAGTCTGGCACGAGAACTGTTAGAGAACGACTGTGAAGTCAGGGCTCTCGTCAGGCCAGGATCGGATCGCAGAAACCTTGCAGGTCTCGATATCGAGTTCTGGGAAGGTGACCTTCTTGATAAAGACTCCCTGGCAAACGGACTTGCCGGCTGCGATACACTTTTCCACGCAGCAGCGGACTACCGACTCTGGACCCGGGACCCTGCATCCATGTATGCGGTCAATGTGGAAGGGACACGCTCAATCCTCCAGGCAGCCCTGAAAAAAAATCTTTCCAGGGTCGTCTACACCAGCAGTGTCGGGACGCTCGGCAATCCGGGTGATGGAACCCCTGGAACGGAAAAAACTCCTGTAACCTTTGCCGACATGGTCGGTCACTACAAGAAAAGCAAGTTTCTGGCCGAACAAGTTGCGGAAAGCTTCATTGGGCAAGGGTTGCCCCTGGTTATCGTAAACCCTTCTACTCCCGTGGGAGCACTTGACATCAAGCCAACTCCTACCGGTAAGATCATCGTCGATTTCCTCAACCGGAAAATGCCCGCCTATCTTGATACCGGCCTCAATCTCATTGATGTACAGGATTGCGCAAAAGGGCACGTTCTTGCAGCATTGCATGGGCGCATTGGCGAAAAATATATACTCGGCAACGAAAATCTGACATTGAAGTATATTTTCACCCTACTGGAGGAGATTTCCGGCTTACCGGCCCCTGGGGTGAAACTTCCCTACATTCCCATCCTCCTTGCGGCCTACATTAATGAAGGTATATCCAAGATTACCCGAAAAGAGCCTCTCATCCCTTTGGCCGGAGTGCAGATGGCTGGAAAACTCATGTTTTTCGACTCCTCGAAGGCAATCCGTGAGCTCGGACTGCCGCAGCACCCAGTCAAGCTAGCTCTGAAAAATGCGGTAGACTGGTTCCGAGCCGAAGGATACGCCCGGTAAGTGCCTGGAACTGTCTTTTTCCACTATCTAATCAACGACAGGTAGACGAAGTGCTGCTTTCTTAGTACAATCGTATACACTATTACTCTTTGTTGGTACCTATAACCTGGAATCTCATCGGGAGTCTTTCATGTACCCACTCCTCGAAAAAATAAACGGCCCTGCGGACCTGAAGCTTCTGAACGATGGAGAGCTCGTCACTCTGGCTGAAGAAATTCGTGGATTTCTTATAGAAACCGTTTCCTGCACGGGCGGACATCTTGCATCAAATCTCGGCTGCGTGGAGCTAACCCTTGCCATCCACTACTGTTTCGATTCGCCTACTGACAAGATTATTTGGGATGTGGGGCACCAGGCATATACCCACAAGATTCTCACCGGTCGAAGAGAGGTCTTTCATACACAGCGTCAATATAAAGGAATCAGCGGTTTTCCAAAACCTGCTGAATCCCCCCATGACGCCTTTGGAGCAGGCCACTCGTCGACATCCATATCTGCAGGCCTGGGCATGGCAACGGCAAACAGTCTTCTCGCCAGAAACAGCAAGGTGATTTCCGTTATTGGAGATGGATCACTGACAGGAGGTATCGCTTTTGAAGGCCTTAATCAGGCCGGACACCTGGGGAAGAACCTCATCGTGATTCTCAATGACAACGACATGTCCATCTCGAAAAATGTCGGTGCCTTTTCTTCTTTCATCTCCCGGAAATTAACCGGAAAATATTTTCGGGACTTGAAAAGGGAGATGCAGTCACTCCTGAAAGCGATCCCCGCAATCGGTACAAACATCCTTCATTTCGCCAGAAAAGCTGAAAATTCCCTAAAAGGCTTCCTCACACCTGGATCTCTCTTCGAAGCTCTCGGGTTCGACTACGTTGGCCCCATAAATGGACATAATCTTCCCCAACTGATCGAAGTTTTGCGAAATTGCCAGACCGTGGAGGGACCAATTCTAATCCACGTCATGACCAAAAAAGGCAAAGGATATCTTCCCGCTGAAAAAGATCCGGATATTTTTCATGGGATAGGACCTTTTGACATAGAAACGGGGAAGTTGAAAGCCAAACCGGCCAGTTCAAAGTCTTACACAGCCGTTTTCGGCCAAACGATGGTTAGGCTTGCCGAGGAAGATGAGAAAATTATTGCTATAACGGCAGCAATGCCCGAAGGAACGGGCCTTTCCTCGTTTGCCAGCACATTTCCAGAGCGTTTTTTTGACGTAGGAATCGCTGAGCAACACGCCTTGACCTTTGCAGCAGGTTTGGCTGCCGATGGTTTTCGTCCGGTTGCTGCAATCTACTCAACATTTGCCCAGAGGGCCTACGACCAGGTTTTCCACGACATATGCCTCCAGAAGCTTCCGGTTACTCTGGCCCTTGATCGAGGCGGACTGGTGGGCGACGATGGCCCAACCCATCATGGTGTTTTCGACATCTCCTTTCTGCGACATTTTCCCGAAATGACGGTCATGGCACCCAAAGACGAAAACGAACTGCAGCACATGATCAAAACGGCACTCTATTCCAACCGCCCGATTTCTCTAAGATATCCGCGCGGTTCAGGATACGGCGTCACCATGGACAAGAGTCTCGTGGCACTCGAGATCGGTAAGGGTGAAATTCTGGAAGAAGGAGGCGATCTGGCCATCATTGCGATCGGATCCACCGTCTATCCGGCCCTTGACGCAGCAAAACTGCTCACCGAACGAGGGATCAGTGCTATGGTCGTAAATGCCCGCTTCGTGAAGCCGCTGGACCGTGATTTGATCCTCCAGGTTGCACGCCACACTGGCATCCTTGTAACCGTAGAGGAGAACGCCCTGGCCGGAGGATTCGGAAGTGCAGTTCTTGAACTCCTGGAATCAGAAGGAATCACCGGCATCAAGGTAAAGCGGATTGGTATTCCCGACCATTTCATCGAGCACGGCAGTCAGGCTCAACTGCGAAAGAATCTCCGGCTCGATGCCCACGGCATTGCCGACGCCGCAGGAAAACTTCTTTACCGCAAGGAAAGACCTGCCCCTTCAATTGTTCGGGTCATATAGTCGCCCCGATCCTCCTGTCAATCCATTGATGTCATTGGCACAGTCCTTTTATGGCTAACGGGAGCTGATACGCATCACCTTCGTATCAACTTCTGAATGGCCACAGGGATATGCATTTGCTGACATACAGATGAATCAGGTATCGCTGAACTACCATTGTTGAAAGGAACAGAAATAATGCGTTTTCCCCTGAAGTTGAATATGGATCTCACGAAATATATCCTCTCTAACAAGCTAAGAAAGAATGAGAAATTCCCGCTTGTTCTCATGCTGGAGCCAACACATCTCTGCAACCTTGCCTGCTCTGGATGTGGACGTATCCGAGAATACGAAGCGACGCTATCGGAAGAGATGTCGCTCGAAGAGTGCCTGCAATCCGTTGACGAATGTCCTGCCCCTGTTGTCACGATCACCGGCGGAGAGCCGTTTCTCTATACGCATATCCACGAACTCATCGAGAGAGTTCTGGACCGCGGGAAACACGTCTATCTCTGTACCAATGGACTTCTGCTGGAAGATGCCCTTGAGAAGATGCAGCCCCACCCCAATTTCATCATTAACGTGCATATGGATGGACTGGAAGCTACCCATGACCGGATCCTGGAAGAGAAAGGCGCCTTCTCGAGAGCAATTTCCGCAATCCGCAAGGCCAAGCAACTCGGTTTCCGCCTCTGCACCAACACAACAATCTTCAATGAAACTGATCTGGGAGAGATCGATGACCTCTTCACTCTCCTCAAGAGCATCGGGGTTGACGGTTTTCTTGTCGCACCCGGCTTCGGCTACGAGGCCGTGGGAGAGAAGCTTTTCCTGGAGCGCCGCGATATCGAGCACAAGTTCCGTGATGTTTTCGAGATGAGCAAACGTCACCGATTCCTTTCCACGCCGATGTATTTGCGCTTTCTGATGGGAGAGAGACATCTGGAATGTACGCCTTGGGGAAACCCGACCCGCAACACCCAGGGCTGGAAGGCCCCCTGCTATCTCATCACCGATGCGCACTACCCTACTTTCCAGGAAATGATGGAAAAGACCGAATGGGACAAATATGGTGTCGGCAAAGACGAACGCTGTGCCCAGTGCATGATGCACTGCGGATTCGAGCCCTCCGTTGTGCGGGAAATGGGCAAGAATTGGCGGGAGGTTTGGGAAATGATCGTTTGGAGCATGTCATAGACGATCCTCTTCCCCTTGCAGAAAAACAAAAAACGGTCCGGGCATATGCCTGGACCGTTTTTTATTTGCTCTGTAGCGACTCAATTTCCTCCATACACCAAATGGAGGGCAAGCTTTAAGAAATCCGGAGACGGGACACTAACGAGACTTTCCCACACCGATACGATCACACATTTCCACGAGCGGGCAGCTGGAGCATTTCGGCGAGATGGGAGTACACTGATTCTGACCGTAGGTTACCAGGAGGTCGTTGATAGAAAGCCAGTACTGTCGCGGAAGTTTTTTCCGCAAGGCAAACTCCGTTTCCTCAGGAGTTTTGGTCAAAACATATCCCCAACGATTGCAAATACGGTGCACATGCGTATCAACGCAGATGCCCTCCTTGCCGAAACCGAGAGTCACCACAAGATTGGCTGTCTTTCGACCAACCCCCTTCAACTTCAGCAATTCGTCGAGGTCGTCGGGCACTTTCCCCTGATAGCTGCTGAGAAGGGTTCTGCAGATGTTCAGAATAGTGACGCTCTTGGTGCGGTAAAACCCGACCGGGTAGATCGCCTTTTCAATAGCATCCGGCAATAGCTTCACCATTTTTTCAGGGGTATCGGCCAGCGAGAAAAGTCTTGCGGAAGCAGGCCCTGTCGTTCTGTCCTGGGTTCGCAGGGAAAGGATACAGGAAATAAGAACCTTGAAAGGGTCTCCTTCACGTTGGGAAACAATGGTAACGGCAGGAGTCTGCCAGTGACGAACCGCTTCAGTGAGTATCTCCATGGCTTCATGAATCTGTCCTGATTTCATGCCACCTCCGTGCATCGTTGAGAGCGGGATACATTGTAGCGGAAGAGCGCCTGTCAGCAAAGGTAAAAACCGGGGCAGCCGTTTCAGCGGTTGAAGATTATCATTTTCTCTTCTATACTGAAACAACCAAGGCAGATGAGGACGCTTCATGGAAAAATATGTAGATCTCCATATCCACACCTTTCATTCGGACGGCTGTTACTCTCCGTCGCAGGTCGTTTCCATGGCTGCGGAAAGAGGTCTGAAAGCGATCGCCATAGCCGATCACGATTCCGTCTCCGGTGTTGAAGAGGCCAAGGCAATGGGAATCCAGCTTGGAGTCGAGGTTGTGCCGGCGGTAGAGCTTTCCATCGGGTTCCGTGACTATCATGATATTCATCTGCTTGGATACTTCATTAACCACCGGGACAAGTCCTTCACCACCAAACTTTCTGATTTCCGTAAAGCTCGCGATTTACGTGGTAAGGCTATCGTTGAGAAGATCAACAGCAAGCTGGCTTCCGAACGCAAAGCCTGCATCTCGTATGATGAACTGATTGATACCGCACAAGAATCTCTCGGTCGGCTCCACATTGCCCGTTTGCTCGTGGCACGGGGCCAGGCCCGAACTGTTCAAGATGCTTTCATTCGCTATTTGCTGCCATGCAATGTAGCGAAACGCTACTTTCCCCTCCAGGAAGCTCTGGACGAAATGGCCAGAATTGGCGGAGTGTCTGTCCTTGCCCATCCGCAAAGCATTTCCGATGACAGGAGAATTTTGAATTCCCTTATCAGGGAAATGAAGCAGATGGGGCTTGATGGCGTGGAAGTGTTCAACAATTTCTGCTACAAAGACGATATGATTTTCCTGGAGAGTCTCTGTCAGGAGCTCGATCTCGCAATGACAGGCGGATCAGACTTCCATGGTTACGAAGATGACGTGCAGATCGGTATCGGCAGGGGAGCTCTTGCAGTTGCATATCACCTTCTCGAACCACTCAAATCGATTGCAGCATCACGGGGCGAGCAGGTAACTCCTTGAGGGAATTCATAATTTGCCGGAAGGGTGTCATCCCTTGCCACTACACTGGACGCGACTTTCCCTGTATCCGGTTCGGGTCCAGGCATACCAATAGGTAGAAAAATGGCTGATGCGCGCGAAGTACTGGAAACCATGAAGCAGGTTGCAAAAATCCGCATCGAAATGCTGAAGGAGGGGACTACCTTCCACAGCAAGAGTAAGCAGGCATATTATCTGAAGGAATACGAAGACAAGTTACGTGAAATAGAAGAACTGATTCGGCGGATGAATATTCGACTGGTGTATAGCAAGGGGGCTCGTGAGAAAGAAAAGCCCCCTGAAAGCTGAACCTGCTGACACTACTACCATTTCCTGCGTTCCCTTTCCACGAATGCAAACTCCACCGGCTCGCTTGCACATCTCTTCCACAGAAGTAATCTCCTGGTTCGAGATCCAGGGAAAAACAACCCCCACAGGAAATTATTGACCTCTACTCAAACCCAAGAGAAAGAGTAAGACCTGTTCTTGTTTCTTTATCAGCATAGCGAATTACTATCGGCAGTCGGTATCGTCCATCTCCTAAAGACTCGAGTGTTCCGTCGAGGGCAATTTCAGGCTGAGTTTCTGTGGCATCACTTTCCGCACCTTCGGCATCCGGAGAAAGAGATGTGGCCCAAGACTCCGGTTCAGGCTCATCGAAGCTTTCAACACCGGGTCCGGCCAGGTCATCACTCTCCATAGCAAAGGTCAGATCATTAGCGGATGGCGCAGGTATGTCCTCCGTGGTCTCTACTGACCAGGAAGATACCACCGGTTCTTCGGCAGGCAAAATCTCCTCTTCGACCAAACCTTCGTTCAACAAAAGTGGCTCTTCCTCTGCAACTGGCTCCTGGAAATCAGCCTCTTCGGTGAAAACTGCCGGCTCCGGAGTTTCCAGCTGTTCCTGTGCAGTTTCCTCAGCCAATGAATGCTCCTCGGCAGCGGCCGAAGGTTGCTCCTCCTCGCCGAGGGGCGTATCACGAAGCTTCTGGAGAATCATCTTTACCATTTCAGAAAGAGTTGGCAGAACACCTTCCGCCGAGCGGGCAGCAGCCGGTATCGACAAAACATCACCTGTATCCAGCAGGTTTTTCATGTCCTCCTGAGTCATTGCGCCAGAGAGATCTTTTTTGTTAAACTGAAAAATACACGGGACATCCTCCAGTTTCGTACCATGAACAGCAAGAAACTCCTTGAGATCCTCGAGGCTTCTGCGGTTTTCCAACATCCTTGCCGGGTCCATGTCCGCAACGAAAACGATACCGTCAACACCCTTGAGGACATTCTTCCAGATCGCATTGTCAACAACATCTCCCGGAACTGAGTAGATGTGAAAATGGAGACTGAAATCTTTGACTCCAGCCAGTTCCGGCCGCATAAAGTCGAAGAAAACCATCCTGCCGCTCGGGGTATTCAGAAATTTGAATTTCCCCCGGTACTCCGGTTTGAGTTTGTTGTAAATAAACTCCAGATTGGTTGTCTTTCCCGCCTTGGCGGGGCCATAGTAGACAATCTTTGCGTGTATTTCTTTTTTTGCATCATTAACCAGAGCCATGGGAAGCCTCCCTATTTCTCTTTCGCTTTATTCAGCAACAATCGCCGTGCCTGTGTCGCAATAATCGACGGAACATTCTTACTTTTTGCCAATAGCCCCAAGTCCTTGCTGGTAAGTCCGGCGAGAAACCGCAACGTATGCTGAATGGGGGTCTTGCAGTTTTCCACCAGTGATTTTCTGATCTGATAGTTCTTGGTCCATTCCTTGTTATTACATATTTCACGAAGAATATCGTCGTTATTCAACTGACACTTGGTAATAATCAATATTTCACCATCCGTGATACGGGGGTTCTTGATAACAGAACCTGAAACCAGCTTGTTCTTGTCCTTGACAAGGAGCATCCTCCATTCCTTGTCGCCAGTCAAGGCCATCTTGATTTTTTCGGATATCCCCATTTCCATGGCGAGCTGGTAGGTGGATTTAAACGCTTCTTCGTCATCATCCTCAAGCTCCTCACCGGAGCATTCTTCGCTTTCGTCGTCCTCGGGAAATTCGTCCTCCGGGCCACTGCTCGCGGTAGTATCCTTGTTCGTTTGCACAATACAATCAGCTAGATGGCAAAGCGTCTGTTCATCCGCAGCTGGGTTCAAAGAGATTATTTCCGCAATGGCCGGATTTTTACCGTGCAATCTCGCAAGAAACTGTAAAATTCCGGGATGCACTGACAGATCGGAGCAAATCTCAATCAGGAGTTGCTCCGAAAGGCTTTGAAGTCCAGATACAGCCGCAGACCTTATTTCCGGATCAGGGTCTCGAGAGAGATAATACAGGACAACGGGAACCTCGGCAGGAAGAAGTCCAGCCTCACCCCGAGCAGCCTTCAGCTTTTCCATCCTGGGCGTCTCCGGTTGTACATAGCGAGCAGCATCCCGAGATATCTTTACCGTTATTTTCCTTGAACCATCCATAAAATTATTATTTCGTTAACTGGACAGGGTATGGCTTGAAGCCCAGTTTTTTCAAGCGTTCAGCCCCCTTCAAAGCGGCATCCCTTGTGGGGTAGCTCCCTGCTGCGAGGGAGTACGTGGAAACCGGTGCCTGAGAGATTTTCAGGATTGGAGCGAACCCCAGTTTCCGCATACGCTCCTGTTCCTGGACAGCCCTGTCATGGGCAAAGTAGGAGCCAGCATAAATCGCATATTTGTTGTTTTCCCGCAGAAAAAAAGCATCCTTGCTTGCCTTCTTTACCTTGGCCAGTTCCTCTTGTGCCGCCGAATACGTCGCAACCTCGGCAATAAGCAATCTGTTCATCGGCTCATTTCTCATTTTCGCCGGCAGGACTGAGGTCTGCAATCCAGATTTCTCGATCTTTACTTTGTCGAAACGCATCGACGACTTCAGAACATAGGTCCCGACAACCAGGGTAAATCGCTCACCAACCTTTTTTGTACCAGCTTGTTCAAGCAACTCTTTCTTTTTTGGCTTAGCCGTATTTGCAGGAATTTCGGCAATTTTTACAACCTCAGGCTTCTGTCCGCAGCAGTCTTATGTGTCTCTCCGCCTGTTTTCGAAATCCGATGTTCGCCAGCTTTGGCCATACTGGACGAAGGGGCTATTTTGGTTTCGGAATGACTTCAGATCGGTAGAATTTTTCCTGCGGGTAGTGGAGTCCAAAAGCCGGTTTGGCTGGCGCCGTTTTCTGTGTTGCCGGCGATTGCGCGACGGTGCCTTGCTTGCTTTTACATTTTTTCCAACAGCCGTTGACTGCTTTTTAGCAGTCGGCAGGGGAGGCAGCAGAAGGTTTTCCTGGCTCCGGCAAGGCTTTCACAGTTTTTTGTCCCGGCGGTTCTTCTCCAGGGGAAACCGTCGAATCCTTCGCTGCATTGCCGGATGAAGAAGTCGCAGGGAGTGAAGAGGCTACGGGAGGAGGCGAAACCGCCTCCTCCCCTGAGGTTGAAGAAGACTGCACCAGACGCTCGGGAAGAGGTTTTTTGACCTCGGAAGTAAAAACGTCAGGCTGCCCTGGCGTTTCTTCCTTTGATCTCAAAATATCGGTAAAAAAGTAAAAATAACCGAAGCAGACCGCAAGCGCGAACAGAAAAAACAGTATGCCTTTGACACTGCTCCCCTTGGAGCCGACTATACCGTTTTGCCCATCGGACTCGGTCAAACCTTTTTTTACCATCCGTTTTCCTCCCTTCTCTAGATGTAGACTTCCGATTATTGGGAAGATTACTACTTGTTGTTTGCCGCGGCGTCGTTAATCACTTTCTGAGCCATGTGACTTGGAACTTCCTCATAATGGGAAAACTCCGCGGTAAAAAGTCCGCGGTCACTGGTCATTGAGCGGAGATCATTGGCATAGGAAAGCATTTCCGCCATGGGAACGACAGCCCTGATAATCTGCGAATTGGCTTTCGGTTCGACCCCGACAACCTTGCCCCTTCGAGCATTGAGGTCACCAATGACGTCTCCCATATTATCTTCAGGCACGGTAATCTTCATTTTCATAATTGGTTCGAGAAGCACCGGTTTTGCCGTTTCCATCGCCTTTTTGAATGCCATGGAGCCGGCGATCTTGAAAGCCATTTCCGATGAATCAACGGTGTGGAAGGAGCCATCATAGAGAACAGCCTTGAAATCAATCACAGGATATCCGGCCAGGGAGCCTTCCAGGGAAGCTTCCTGAATCCCCTTGTCGACAGCGGGAATATATGTTTTCGGGATAACCCCACCGACGATCTTGTCCTCGAATTGATAGCCTTCACCACGTGCCTGCGGAACAAACTCAACCCAGCAGTCACCGTATTGGCCTCTGCCTCCGGATTGTTTTTTGTATTTCCCCTGGACCTTGACAGACGTTTTCATGGTTTCAAGGTAGGGGACCTTCGGGGTCTTGAGCTCCACCTCAACGCTGAATTTGCGCTTCAGTTTTTCAATCGTAACTTCAAGATGAACCTGCCCCATCCCGGAAATAATCAGTTCCTTGGTTTGATCGTCTCGACGCAGAGTAACAGTCGGATCTTCTTCCATCAGCCGCTGCAAGGCACCGTGAATTTTGTCTTCATCGTTCTTGGTCTTTGGCTGGATAGCATAGGAAATCACCGGCTCAAGGGTTGTTGCCGGCTCGTAGAGTATCGGCATGTCAGCGCTGCACAGGGTATCGCCACTCACCGTTTCCTTCAGTTTGGCGACAGCTACGATATCCCCTGCCACAGCCTGTTTGATCGGCTTCTGTTTTTTTCCTTCCAGTTCGTAAATCTGCCCGATACGCTCAGTGCAATCACGGGACGAGTTGTAGATTGTCGAATCGGAATTCAATACACCGGAATAGACACGAAAGACGGAAATTTTACCGGTGTAGGGGTCTGATGTGGTTTTGAATACCAGCGCAGAAAAAGGTTCTGCTTCGTCTGGAGCACGTTCCACAATCTCATTGGTCTTCGGATTAATTCCGGATACATTTCCGCGATCGATGGGGGAAGGTAAACAATGACAAATATAGTCAAGCAATTGGGGAACACCTATGTTCATGGTCGCAGAACCACAGAAAACAGGGGTAAAGGTATTTCGAAGGGTACCAACCCTTAAACCGTCAAGTATTTCTTCCTCGGAAAGCTCACCGACATCAAGGAATTTTTCCGTCAAGGCATCATATGCTTCGGCAACCGTCTCAACCAGTTTCTCCCGCATGCTTTCGGCATCGGCACGATAGGCTTCGGGGATCTCTATTTCTGTGAAAGTGCCGGAAAAGTCCTTGGCAAATCGATAGGCTTTCATTTTTACCAGATCGATAACACCCTCAAAACTCTCTTCTGCTCCCAGCGGAATTTCTACAGCAACAGCCCGTGCTCCCAGGGCCTTTTCCATATCGCCCATGGCCCGAAGGAAGTTGGCGCGTTCCCTGTCCATCTTATTCACGAAAGCAATGCGGGGGATCTCGGCCTCGTTGGCCCATTCCCAAACTTCTTCCGTCTGAACCTTAACTCCTGAAATGGCAGAAATAATGACAACCGCCCCGCCGAGAACCCTGAGACAGGAGCGAGTGTCAGCAATAAAATCGCCATAACCCGGGGTGTCAACAATATGGAGCGAATGACCATTCCATTCACCATGGTTGAGGGCAGACGAAACCGTTATCTGCCGCTTGACCTCTTCCGGTTCGAAATCTGTTGATGTCGTTCCGTCATCAACACGACCAAGACGGTCAATCGTCCCGGAGGCAAACAATATAGCTTCTGTCAGGGACGTTTTCCCCGCCCCTCCATGGGCCACAATGCCAACGTTTCTCATTTTTGCGGTCTCACATTTTGCCATAAAGCCCCCTTGCTTATGTAATAGGTAGTACGCCTCCTACATGACTCCGAAGGGAAATCTCTCTGTCACCCCCAAAACTATCTCCAACCTGCTATAAAACAGCTGTGTAACCACACCTTACCCCATACTCATTCGAGAATGAATCACAAGGGCGTTGCCGTCTGACTGTTCCGCTCGTAAAGAATTCGCAATCCTTCCAGGGTGAGAAATTCATGGACCTCTTCAATGGTTTTTGATTCTTCGGCAATCATTCTTGCCAGTCCACCCGTGGCGATAACACGTGGATTTTCTCGACTCTCCGCTTTAATTCTCGTGACGATTTCATCAACAAGACCGACATACCCATAAAAAATTCCCGCCTGCATTGCTCCCACGGTATTTTTTGCGATAATCGAGGCTGGTTTGACCACATCAACCCTCGGGAGCTTGCTTGCTTTCTGGAACAGGGCTTCAGCTGAAATCATTATCCCTGGTGCAATTACCCCGCCACAGTAATGCCCCTTGGCATTAACCAGATCAAACGTTGTTGCTGTTCCAAAATCAACAATGATGAGGGCCGAACTGTACCTTTCATAGGCAGCCACAGCATTGACAATACGGTCAGCACCCACTTCCTTGGGATTTTCATAGTGAATCGGCATGCCGGTTTTGATCCCGGGACCGACCACATATGGCTTCAAATTGAAATAGCGAAGTGACATTCTCTCCAGGACACCGGTCAGGGCCGGCACTACGGAAGAAAGAATTACATCCCCCACCGAGGCACACTCAATTCCGGAAAAAAGAAAAAGTTCCCTGATGAGTATTGCGTATTCATCTACTGTTTTTGCTGTATCGGTAGCAATGCGCCAGTCCCTTACAAGACGGTCACCTTCATACAAACCAAGCACCATATTCGTATTGCCCACATCAATGACAAATAACACGTGCACACTCTCCCAGATAAGCAAATGTCTGCGAAACGCCCGGGACGCAGGCGTCATATACACCTACAGGATCGTAACGTCTCCGGCAAGCACCCTTTCAGGAGCCCCGTCCCCACGGGTGAGAAGGAGCGCGCCATCATTGTCGACACCTATGACGACACCTTCTGTTTCCGCGTTTCCAAAAGAAACTCTGACCTTTCTTCCCTGGACCGTGCTTCGTGAAAGCCACTCCTCCCGGATAGCAGGAAACCCATGGCTCAGATAATCATCATAAAGTCCATCAAGGGAGGCAAGGAGTGCCCGGGTAAAGTCGACACGATTGACGGGGACTCCCTTCTCAAGGAGCAGGGAGGTGGCCGGCTGACGCAATTCCCTCGGGAACTGCTCTCGAAGCATATTGATATTGACGCCAATACCAAGCACGACACAATGAATTGTGTCAGTTTCGGCACTCATTTCATTAAGAAGGCCTGCAACCTTATGGCCTTGGAGCAGGATGTCGTTTGGCCATTTGATCTTCGGCTGCAATCGGGCCACTTCTTCGATTGCCCGAGCAACTGCAACCGCCGAAAGGAAAGTGAGCTGGGGAGCCTTGACTGGTGACATGGGGGGGCGCAGAATAACGGAGCAATATAAGTTCACTCCAGGAGGTGACTCCCAATGCCTTCCAAGACGACCTTTGCCACCTGTTTGCGCCTCGGCAATCACAACCGTGCCTTCCCGGGCAGAGTTTTCCGCCAAGCGGAAGGCAAGGAGGTTGGTTGATTCGGTTTCCCTGACACTGGTAATCTGACATCCAATTCGTTTCGTTTGCAGCCCGGATGATAATTCAAGGGAGGTGAGGACATCAGGAGCAGCAATGAAACGATACCCCCGGGATGGAACAGATTCAATCAAATACCCTTGCGACAAAAGGTTTTTTACTTGTTTCCAGACAGCAGTACGAGAGACCTTCAGGGCAGATCCGAGCTCCTCCCCTGAAATCACTTCCCCTTTTCTGTCACGAAAGAGTTTCAGCAATCCCTGTTCGAGGGACTGTTTTTCGACACCGGTACCGGGTGTGTCCGTGTCCTTCACTACGCCCCCAATAGCATGGAAATATCCATCGCACGAGCCGAATGGGTTAATGCTCCAACAGAAATTATATCAACACCGGTAGCGGCTATCCCGGCAATGGTCTCCAGAGTAACACCGCCGGAAGCCTCAGTCAGTGAACGCCCCCCAATCAAGGCTACCGCACGTCGCATTGTTTCCAGATCCATGTTATCCAACATGATTATATCAGCACCGGCGGAGAGTGCCTCTGCAACCTGGTCCAAGGTCTCCGTTTCCACCTCGATCTTCATGGTATGGGGGACAAAAGCGCGTGCTCGCTCAACCGCAATGGAGAGGCCGCCGGCAGCGGCAATATGATTCTCCTTTATCAGGACTGCATCATAGAGTCCACTGCGATGGTTGTTTCCCCCACCGATTCGAACAGCATATTTTTCAAGCTGACGCAAGCCAGGGGTTGTCTTTCTGGTATCAACGACTTTTGCTCCAGTGTTGGCAACAGCTTGTTTATAGCGGGCGGTCAGAGTTGCGATACCACACATTCTCTGCAGGAGATTCAATGCAACCCTCTCCGCCTGGAGCAGGGATGCAGCGTCACCGATGATATCCGCAATGACGTCCCCGGACTTCAATTGTGACCCGTCCGAAAAACGGGCAGTAAAGAGCACTTCCTGATCGACCTGGGCAAAAACCCGGGCGGCAACATCAATACCAGCCAAAACCATCGACTCTTTTGCAATCAGTCTCGCCGCGGCACTGCGCTTCCCCGGAACTACAGCCTGCGTGGTGATGTCACCGGTATGGATATCTTCCAGCAAGGCATTCTCGATAATTCTATCAATCCCTATCATAAAAAAGCTCCCAAACAGACACGATTCCGACATTTGCAGCGGGCGGGAAAAACCTCATGCGGTGCCGTTCCCATCAATAAACTTTCCCAGGCTCGACAGCAGAGAGAGGTGGAATTGCATTTCACCTCGGGAACGGGCAAAACCGCTCTTAAAAAGACTTTGCGCAGGTTCAATCTTTATAACATAGGTTCAAAACGACAGCAACCGCTAATCCTCCGTTTCTCCTTGTGCTATTGTTGTTCCGGCTCCATATGATGTTGAAACAAAGCTTCAGGTAACTGCAAAATAAAACGTGGAAATGCACCCATTCAGTACTGTTCGGATGGTAACAGGAGATTATTCCGAGAAACCGACCGCCGTGCACAATCGTCAGGGTAAAAAGAGAGAAAACATGATTTGTTCAAAGCATTCCGGCAACCTGAGGAAAGAGGAAAGGAGAAAACACAAAAAAGCCTTCGCACCCCTAGGGGGCACGAAGGCTTTAAAAATAATGGTGATCCCAAGGGGACTTGAACCCCTGTTACCGACGTGAAAGGCCAGTGTCCTAACCGCTAGACGATGGGACCGGAATTTTCCGGCAATCATGAAACAGATTGCAGGAATATGGCTGGGGGACAAGGATTCGAACCTTGGTTGGCGGAGTCAGAGTCCGCAGTCCTGCCGCTAGACGATCCCCCAACAGGCAGACTAGGTATATATCAAAGTCACACCACTCCGTCAAGCCTTTTCGAGTGCCTGGGCTATAATGCGGAAAGCCTTCCGTTCTTCAAAATCTCTGCCGCACCAGCCTCAAGCACCCTTACGTTTGCAGGAATATATTTATGATTACGCTCCGGCAGGCTGAGCTTCAGCGCCTCGGCAAGAGATTCCAGCGAGACCGCACCGGTCCTGGCTGCATACGCCCCGACAGCAACCATGTTAACCATCCGGGGTTCCCCAACTTTCTGCGCTATGGCATTCATCGGAAGTGAGATAACCTCGACATCACCCCTGACGAACTTGGCTACATCAACCAAAGAAGAATTAACGATACAGATGCCACCAACCTTGATCTTCCCGGAATATTTATCCATCGACAACTGGTTGAGAATCACTCCGACAGAAGGATTTCCGACCACCGGTGAACCTACATCGCCATCGGCAATAACGACAGTGCAATTTGCGGCCCCACCCCTCTTTTCGACACCGTACGACGGTAGAAAAGAAACATTTTTGCCTTCGATAATGGCGGCATGGGCTAAAAGAGTGCCCGCAAGGAGCACCCCCTGACCACCGAAACCGGACATAAACATATCATGCCTCATGCGCAATCCCCCAGTCCACTATAAGAATTATCCAAACCCTCCTCAATCGACAGGCTGCTGAAGGTTAGAGACTAGCGGTGTTTTTGAAGACTCCGAGCTTGAAATATTCACACATCTCGCTCCCGACCCGCTCGTTCGCCTCAACCGCACCCATCCCCCAGTTTGTCGGACAGGCAGACAGTACCTCAACGAATGAAAACCCCTTTCCCTCAACCTGATACTGAAAGGCTTTTTTTATCTGTCGTTTTGCATCCATGAGGTTCTTGGGTGTATCTACTGCCGTCCTCGCGGCAAAAGCCACTCCTTCCAATCCAGAGAGCAACTCGGTTACCCGGATGGGAAAACCTTCTTTTTCAGACCTCCTGCCATAGGGCGAGGTTGAGGTCTTTTGGCCAAGAAGCGTGGTCGGGGCCATCTGACCTCCCGTCATACCATACGTGGTATTATTCACAAAAATAACGGTGATATCTTCTCCTCGATTAGCGGCGTGAATTATCTCAGCCGTGCCGATTGCTGCAAGGTCTCCATCACCCTGATAGGTAAAAACGAAACTGTCCGGCCTGGCTCGCTTGATTCCGGTTGCAACTGCTGGCGCACGACCATGGGGAGCCTCGATGACGTCAACATCGAAATAGTTATACAAAAACACAGAACAACCGATGGACGCCACTCCAATGGTCTTTTCCTGGAGTTCGAATTCGTCCAGAGCCTCTGCCACAAGCCGATGTATCGTGCCGTGGTGACATCCCGGACAAAAATGGGTTTGAACGTCCTTCAAAGCTGCCGGTCTTATGAATACCTGTTGCATTCTGTAACCTCGACGTTGGTTCTCGATATCATCACAGGCCAACAAGCCCATGACGGCGTTATTAAAGATACCTTTTTATCTGTTCCAGAAGTTCTTCCGGCGTAGGTAGAGAACCGGTTCCCGAAGGTCTGCCATAGAAGAAAACCTCCGCATCCCGAGCAACAGAAAGACGGACGTCCTCCACCATTTGTCCGGTATTGAGTTCAATATCCAGGATCTTCTTGCAGTGTGCAGTAAGCGATAAAAATGCTTCCGCCGGGAACGGGAAGAGCGTTATCGGGCGCAAAAGACCGACTTTCAGACCTTCATCCCTGGCCATCATCACTGCCGTCTTTGCAATTCTTGCCGCCGATCCGAACCCTGTCACGACAAGAGACGCATCAGACGTCTCATACTCCTCCCAGCGGGCCTCCTTCTCTTTCAGCTGCTGATACTTGGCATGGAGTTTCCAGTTATGTGCCTCCAGTTCCCCATCACCGAGAAAAAGGGATTTAACGATCCGCTGCTCCCCGCCGCCTGTTCCTCGAAGCGCCCAATCCTTGACCGGCAGTTCGGTCTTCGGCCTCGGATGCGGAATAAGAGGTTCTTTCATCTGCCCAACCACAGCGTCGCCGAGGATCATTACCGGTGTACGGTATATCTCCGCAAGATCAAAGGCATGCATCGTCATGTCATACATTTCCTGTATTGTTGCGGGAGCAATCACGATGATATGATAACCACCGTGTCCGCCACCTTTCACTGCCTGGAAATAATCTCCCTGGGAAGCATCAATTCCGCCGAGCCCCGGACCCGATCGGGAGATATTCACGATCAGGCACGGGAGTTCCATCCCCGCCATATAGGAAATCGCTTCCATCTTCAGGGAAATCCCTGGACTGGATGAAGAAGTCATGGCACGGACACCGGTTGCGGCAGCCCCCATCACCATATTGATCGCTGCAATTTCACTTTCCGCCTGGATGAACTCCCCATTCAGCCCTGGCATCTCACGGGACATGAATTCCGGTATATCATTCTGGGGGGTGATGGGATAGCCGAAATAGTAGCGACAGCCAGCCTCAATCGCCCCCATACATATGGCCTCATTACCTTTTACCAGCAAACGTTTCGGCAAGGCATCCTCCCTTGGACTTTATACATCGCAGCTATTTGTTTTACCGAACAATACTGCAGGTGCCGTGACTCTTCCTGATGCAACAGGTGATGGAGACCGCTCAACCCAAACTCTTGTCAAGAGTATATGCATACTGATTTAGTCATAAGAAGACTACTTGAATACCAAAATTGCCACATCAGGACACATTTCGGCGCACAAGGCACAGCCGGAACATTTATGTTTAGCTTCACCCAGAATCGCAGGGGTATAGCCACAATTATTAATTTGCTCACTCAAGACAATACATTTAATCGGGCATGCTATGGTACAAAGTCCGCAACCTTTGCATCTCAGTTCGTCAATCTCAATTTTCGGCATATCATTTCCCTTACAGTAGAAAGAAGTATTACCTTAGAGTTTCACTGGAAAAAGCAAACAACAACTGAGGTTCAGTCAGTATCTTTTATATTATTCAATGTATTTCGCTTGATTTTGAGCAATTTTGCGTTTAAATAAAAGAATGTCAGACCTATTAAATCTTTGAGGAGGGAGAGCAAATGCCCGCAACACTGGTAGAACTTGCCGCCAATATTGTCTCATCACATGCCTCTGTTAATGAAATGACGACAGAGGAGCTTCTGCTAGAGATACAGAAGGTTTATGCTGCGCTCCAACAACTTGAGGTATCAGGAACGAATCTTGATTCACCTGCTGAATCAGAGAAGAAAGTTCCCACAATGACCCTCAAAAAAGCATTCCAGGCAGACCAGGTCTATTGCCTTGTCTGCGGTAGAGGAGGAATGAAGACCCTCGCCCGTCATCTTGCTCAAGCACATGGATTGAAACCGGGCGAATACCGTAAGCAGTTCAATATCCCGGCGAGCCAGCCTCTTACTGCTAGGAACTTCTCGGAAGGCAGGAAGAAGATGGCTCAAGACAGAGGACTGGCTGAAAATCTTGCAAAAGCACGTGCTGTGAGAGCAGCAAAACTGAAGGCTGAGAAAGAAGCTCCGAAAAAACCTGGACGCACAGCCAAGAAAAAAGCCTGACATACCGTCTTCATCTTTCAAACGTCTGAACCCCGCCACGGATACTGAAACCGCATCGGGGTTCAGACGTTTTTTGTCCCGGCAGTGTTCTCTCTCTACCCTGTCTTCTGCATACTCTTCAGGATTTCCCACCCTTTCAAAAGGTCCAGGGCCCGGAGAATCTGATAATCTCCCTTGAATTGCTCATCTATTTTGTAGGCTGGCTGCTTTTGTACCTTGTTACCAGGCTTTTCCTCCGTTCCTTCTGTTGCAAAGTGATTCTCCAGATCTTTTTCCCGAATGCTCAAGGTGTCTTTCTTCTCGGCAGCGGTAATTTCCAAACTCTCTACGACGATGTCCGGAGTAATTCCTTTTGCCTGAATCGAACGTCCATTGGGAGTATAATACTTGGCTGTCGTGAGTCTCAGTCCTGAATCCTCGGAAAGAGGAATGATTGTCTGCACGGAACCCTTCCCGAAACTCTGGGTTCCCAGAATAACGGCCCGATTATGGTCCTGGAGTGCACCTGCTACGATCTCAGAGGCACTGGCACTGCCACCATTTATGAGAACAACCATCGGATAGCCAAGCTCCTTATTCCCTTTCCGGGAAGTAAATCTCATTTTTGAATCAGGATCTCGCCCTTCCGTGTAGACAATCAACCCACCTTCAGCTATGAAGTGATCCGCCACCCTGACAGCCTGATCAAGAAGTCCGCCGGGATCATTGCGCATATCCAGGATGAGGCCTTTCAGAGAGCCGCCATTTTCCTTTTTCAAGGTTTGCAGAGCCTTTACAAGATCCTCGTCAGTTTTTTCCTGAAACTGAGCAATTCTGACATAGCCGTAACCATTGTCGAGAGTCTTGAACTTGACACTCTTGACCTGAATGATATCTCGAACCAAGGTAAACTCTTTTGGTTTATCAAAGCCTTCCCGCATGATAGTGATCGTGACTTTGCTGCCCTTTGGCCCTCTCATGTGCTTAACAGCATCCATGATCGTCATGTCTTTGGTGAGTTTATCCTCAATTTTCAGTATCTGGTCACCTGACTTGATGCCTGCTCGAAAAGCCGGCGTGTCTTCTATTGGAGAGATAACCGTCAGATAACCGTCCTTTACCGTTATTTCAATTCCCAGCCCGCCGAATGACCCTTTAGTCTCAACTTTCAACTCCTTGTACATATCAGGTGGCAGGAAAGAACTGTGCGGGTCGAGTGACGAGAGCATTCCGTTGATTGCGCCATAGACAAGTTTCTTTGTATCAACCTCTTCTACATAATTTTTCTGAACGATCTTAAGCACATCGGTAAATAGCTCAATTGATTCATAATCATTTCCGCTCTCTGCTGCGCATCGGTGCTGCACCCCAAAACCAATGACCACAACCAGGGCAGAAATTGCGGCAATAAACAGAGCAATCCTTCTTCCTTTACTTTTCGTTACCATTATTCCTCCAAAATTGTGCTTTTATTCTAGCTTCAAACTGTTATCGAACCCAGAGAGTTGGATCTATTGGCTTCCCTTGGTATCTAATTTCGAAATAGAGACTTGACCCTCGAGGGGAATCAACGTCCCCGACACTCGCCAATAGCTCATTCTTTGCAACATTCGCCCCTACCCGTTTGTACACTTTGGAGTTGTGTGCATAGAGACTGAAAAAACCGTCGCCATGGTCCACAATAACCATATTTCCGTAGCCCTTGAAATAACCGGAGAAGACAACTGTTCCGGAATAAATTGAACGTACGTCTGCTCCAATAGGCGCGGCAATGGATATTCCGTTGCTGATCGTATACGAATTGAACTCAGGGTGCTTATGCCTGCCGAAGGAATCAACAATCCGGCCTTGTGTTGGTAGGGAGAGTCGACCTTTTTGGGCGCCGAAACCGGTGGAAGTGGATGGCGGGACAAAGCTAGTGCCCCCTTTACCGTCGCGTTGAACGGAATGTTTACGGGTTTTTGCAGTATATCTCTTTCTACTGGCCGCTTCAAGTTTTTCCACTATTGACTGCAAACGCCTGGAATTTGCCTCAAGTTCCTGCAGAGACGCGATATACGTCTTCTTATCCTCGCGGACTTTGAGAAGATAGGCAGCTTTTTTGGCTTTTTCCGTCTCAATTTCCTGTTTTTTCACCACAATGCTCTGTTTGAAATTCTCTTTACGGCGAACATCATGCTCCATACTTGTCTTCAGTTCCTGGAGTTTCGCAATCCTTTCATTGTATTCCGCCACCATCTGACGGTCATTTTCCAAAAGGGCTTTCATATAACGGAGATTTTCCAGCATCTTTGGTAATGACTCTGATGAAAAGAGAAAGCGAATGTTACCGACTTCCCCTGCCTTATACACTGAAACGAGGCGATTTTGTATCAGCTTCTTTCTTGCCTCGACATCCTTTACGACTGTGCCGATTTCGGAACGGGTCTTATCGAGGCTCTTCTCAACAGATTTCAGATCCCGATTGAGATCTGACAGGCTCCGCTCTTTCATCTGCAGACTCAAGTCTATCTTCGCCAACTCATCGGAAACAGCACTCTCCACCTGAGACGTCTTTGTGATCAGGCGTTTCTTCTCCCTAATCTCCTTCTTGATCCCCCGCAGTTGCTTTTTGGCATCTGAAGACCACGCGGAAGAAGCGAGACAGGCGATGAGGAACAGAAGTATAAATGATTTTAATGACATGATCACAGACTGATAAAGCGTTTCAGAGAGAAAAGGCTTCCTAAAAAACCAAGGGCAGCCCCTCCGAAAAGCAGGGCGACAAGGTAGTTAACAGGAAGAAAAAGAAGTCCAGCATCCATCGTGTTAAAATTGAAAAAAAAGTCCGCATTATGCAGAAACGCCAGGTAGACTCCTGAAAGTATGAGAATCGCAAGAGCCGCTCCAACAAACCCCTGCACCACTCCTTCGATGAGAAAAGGAACCTTGATAAACAAACGGGTCGCCCCCACAAGGCCCATCAATTCCAATTCGTCTTTGCGAGCATATATTGTCAACTTGATGGTATTGGCAACGATAAAAACAACTGCAAGAACAATAAAACCGGCAACCAGACTTCCGGCAAAACGTACCAGATCCATGAAATGACTGAATCGTTTTACCCATTCCTCGCCGTACTGAACCTCGGTGATCATCGGGATTTTCTTGAGTCGTTCCACATACAGGCCAATAGACTTGCTGTCACGGCTGTCTTTTTTCAGGTGGATCTCAAGAGAAGCAGGAAGAATTTCGGAAGAGACACCCTCCAAAATCGATTCCTGGCCTTTGAGACGGCTGTAGAACTTCTGGAGCGCTTCTTCCTGGGAAACATAGATTATATCCGCCGTTCCTTCAATTGCATGAATCTTCTCCTTCAGGTTCGCCAGATCCCCCGGAGAGAGATTCTTATCAAAATATGCAGTTACCTGCACCCTGTCACTCCAGTTTTCCGTTACTCGTTCCAGATTTACATAAATAAGCAGCGATAGGGAAAGAATCAAAAAAGCAAGAGTTATCGTTCCGATTGTTAAAAGGGTGACGAGAAGATTCTGCCGGATATTGATGAAAGCCCTCTCCACGAAATAATGGATGCGTCCCCCGACTCCTTCCCTGGCCAGCTTCGGCCTTTTTGCAACCTTTTTACGCGACATCGGAATCCTCCACGATACGGCCGTTATCAAGAACAATAAGCCGTTTGTGGCAATTATCGATGAGTCGTCTGTCATGGGTTGCCACAACCACGGTACTTCCCCTGACATTTGCTTCTTTCAAAATAGCAAGAACTGTTTCCTTGGATTCCTCATCGAGATTGCCTGTAGGCTCATCCGCCAGAATGATTTTTGGTTCGTTGACAAGCGCACGAGCTAAAGCTATCCGTTGTTGTTCTCCTCCTGAAAGACGGAGTGGCGTTGCATTGATTTTCTTTTCCATTCCCATATGCTTGAGTACATGGTAGACGCGCTTATTGATATCTTTTTTACCCCACCCCATGACCTCAAGAGTCAGTGCCACGTTCTCCAACACAGTCCGAGAGGGGAGGAGTTTGAAATCCTGGAAGACAACGCCGATTTTCCGTCTGAGGAAAGGCAACTGGGCTGATGGAAGATTAGTCACATTGATGCCGTCGATGACGACCTGCCCCCGCGTTGGTCTCAAAGCACCGTATAGAAGTTTCATCAATGTTGACTTGCCTGCACCGGAAACACCGGTCAGAAAAACGAACTCACCCTTGTTAATTTTCAGCGTCACATTGCTCAGAGCGGCACCATCACTCTGATAAGACATGAACACATTGTGAAGTTGAATCATTGAAATCGCTCCGGGAGAAATGTAGGTTTAAGATGCGAGGAAAAGAGGCAAAACACCCACCCCCGGTAAAAAACAGTGAGCCGTTCAGCACAATGCCCTCAGGATACAACTGCAGTATCATGACCAATGTTGCGTTGCGCGTCTCCGCAACGGCATGATTACTGATGGAAACTGCAGCTCAGAAACGAACCATGGCAAAACCCCAGGCAGCATAGCAAAACAAAAAAGCTCCTCCCCATATCAAGGCGGTTTTCCTCAGAAAAATACCCTTAGAGGGAAAAGAATAGAGCATAAAACCTGCGGCTGAGACTATCCAGCCCCAAAAGGCGATTTCACAAAACAGTGCCCAGGTTTCGTTTATCACTAGCTTCTCCAGAGCAGAACAATCGCCTGCATAGTGAACCGATCCTCAATTTCCACACCATAAGTACCGCTTCGCGAACAATCTTTTTAGACATTTTGGAGGTCCCTGCATGGCGATCGATAAAAATGATCGGTACCTCGCCGATTCGGAAGCCTTTTTCCATGCAGAGAAAATTCATCTCTATTTGAAAGGAATATCCGTCTGAGCAAACCTTATCGAGATTGATGGCTTCCAAAACCTCGCGTCTGAAGCATTTGAAGCCACTGGTACAGTCAGAAACCTTGAGGCCGGTTACCATCCTTGTATAAATAGTCGCACAGTAGCTGAGAAGTAGTCTCCGGATAGGCCAGTTAACGACGCTTACTCCTGTCTTGTAGCGCGAACCGATAACAAGATCATAAGATTCCGCCTCTTTCAGCAATGAGGGGAGACTCTTCGGATCATGGGAAAAATCAGCATCCATTTCAACGACATAAGTGGCGCCCTCATGCAGAGCAATCCGAAAACCATCGCGATACGCTGATCCCAAACCAAGCTTGGCTGGCCGTCGAAGCAAGAGAACCCGAGTATCACTTTTTGTCATCTTCTCGACAACATCGCCTGTCCCGTCGGGAGAGTTATCATCAACAACAAGAATTGAGATCCGCGAATCCTGAGCAAGAACTTCAGGAATAATCCTGAGGATGTTCTCGCGTTCGTTATACGTGGGAATTACAACCAGAACTTTCAATTGATTCAACCTTGTTTCCCATAAAAACGGGTAAAATAAAGAATAAAAACGCAAACGGCTGAACTAACACATCTGCACGGAAAAAACTAAAATACCGAATTTATTAGCTTGGATAGATGCAGAATATGTTTTTTCCCCATGCAAGTCAAGGGAAAGGGAGATTGTTGAAGGGAAAGGATACAGGGTACACTATAAAAAAAAGGTCATGCAAATGCATGACCTTTTCTAATTCTGGCGGGGTCGACGGGACTCGAACCCGCGGCCTCCGGCGTGACAGGCCGGCGTTATAACCGACTTAACTACAACCCCGCAAGCACTACCTCTGAAAACAACAATAAAAACGTGTTAAAAATGGTGGGCGAAACAGGGATCGAACCTGTGACATCCAGCTTGTAAGGCTGGCGCTCTCCCAGCTGAGCTATTCGCCCATATTATTTTGGCGGGGTCGACGGGACTCGAACCCGCGGCCTCCGGCGTGACAGGCCGGCGTTATAACCGACTTAACTACAACCCCTGAATACTAATTTCCCCTGCAGCAAACTCTCTGCAGGTTGCCTCATATGGAGGCGAACTGCGTTATCACCTATTATTTCTTCTTGGAATTGACCGAATCCTTTAACCCTTTTCCCGGCTTGAACTTGGGAGATATGGAAGCAGGGATAGCAATTTTTTTCCCGGTTTGAGGATTCAAGCCTTTTCGAGCAGCCCTTTGTACCGTACTGAAGGTGCCAAAGCCGACAAGACTGAGCTTGTCGCCCTTTTTCAAGCAATCAGTGACTGCTTCAATCAGGCATTTCAAGGCTTTATCAGCATCAGTTTTTGTCAGTTCGGCTTCTGCTGCTATCGCACTAATTAATTCAGCTTTAGTCACTTGAACCTCCTGGTACGCATGAAAGAAACACTGCAAAAAAAGAAGCCTATTTATAGCAAGGGGGACATTGAGTGTCAAGCGTTTTTATCATGCTGATATAAGTAACAAAAATCTGAAATTCTTTTCCACTATGTTATTTCGACTGTACCAACAAACAGGGTCTTCACGACGCGTGACGAAAAATATTAAGGCAGAAATTTATCTTCGACCAGTGAGAGCGAAAAATTTCATAGATATAGCCTGCAAGATGGCCGCCTATCCCAATTTCCCGTCATTTTCATTCCCTTTGGGATCACTTTATGAGAAAAAACATAATTTCCCGTGATGGGAAAAGAGGGAATCTCAGAAGACTCCCTCTTTAACTATCCCTAGCTGCTACTTTCTGCAACGACACAACAGCGTAATACTATCAGGCAGATTCTGCCACATTCTCATAAACAATTATCGGTTTTTCTTTATTGTAAATGACATCTTCATGAATCACCACTTCCTTCACCAGATTTTGTGAAGGGATGTCATACATAACATCCAGCATGGCATTTTCGAGTATCGATCGAAGACCGCGAGCTCCTGTCTTACGTTTCAATGCCTCTTTTGCAATGGCAACGAGTGAGCCATCAGTAAATTTGAGCTTCACATGTTCAAGATCAAACAGCTTCTGATACTGCTTCACCAGAGCATTTTTCGGCTCCTTAAGGATCTGGACCATCGCATCTTCATCAAGTTCGCTGAGGGTGGCAAGTACGGGGAGGCGTCCAATAAATTCCGGGATGAAACCAAATCTGAGAAGATCTTCCGGCGTGGCTTCAGAAAGAAGCTCACCAGCTCTTTTTTCGACCTTTTTCTTGACGTCAGCACCAAATCCGAGCGTTTTCACGCCAATCCTCTGTTGAATTACATTATCAAGGCCAGAAAATGCCCCACCACAGATAAAGAGGATCTCGGTGGTATCAACCTTGAGAAACTCCTGCTGCGGGTGCTTCCTGCCACCCTTGGGAGGCACACTGGCAACTGTTCCTTCAATAATTTTAAGAAGTGCTTGCTGAACACCCTCGCCGGAAACATCCCTGGTAATGGAGGGAGAATCTGATTTTCGAGCAATCTTATCAATTTCATCGATATAGATAATGCCCTTTTGAGCCTTTTCCACATCATAATCGGCAGCCTGCAGGAGATTCAGGATAATGTTCTCCACATCCTCACCTACATAGCCTGCTTCAGTCAAATTCGTTGCATCCGCCATTGCGAAGGGAACCTTCAGAATTCTCGCAAGGGTTTGAGCCAGAAGGGTTTTCCCTGAACCGGTCGGACCGAGGAGAAGAATATTGCTCTTCTGCATCTCGACTTCACCCGGTTTTTTTACCATCTCAATTCTCTTGTAGTGATTATAGACAGCTACGGCGAGAATTTTCTTGGCACGCTCCTGGCCAATTACGTATTCGTCAAGAACTTCCTTGATCTCCAAAGGCTTGGGAAGTTTCTTGATATCCGGCCCCATTGCCTCTTCCAGCTTGGTCTCTTCGGCAATTATGTCGTTGCACAACTCAATGCACTCGTCACAAATATACACCGTAGGACCGGCAATGAGCTTCTTCACCTCGTCCTGACTCTTACCGCAGAACGAGCATGTCAGATTGTTCGATCTGTCATCTCGCCTGTTCATTTTGGGCCTCCTGCTACGATATTCCTCGATATTATTTCATCTATAATACCATAACTTTTTGCATCTTCACCAGACATAAAGTAATCACGCTCGGTGTCATTTGCCACCTTTTCCAATGGTTGACCGGAGTGATCAGCCAGAAGCTGGCTCAACGTCTCCTTCATCCGCAGGATCTCCTTCGCATGAATGTGAATATCTGTCGCTTGCCCCTGAAAGCCGCCCAAAGGCTGGTGAATCATAATCCTAGAATTCTTCAGACTGAATCGTTTACCATTTTCACCTGCAGCAAGAAGAAGCGCGGCCATTGAAGCTGCCTGACCTACGCATATGGTTGACACGGGAGCCTTGATATACTGCATAGTATCATAAATCGCCATTCCTGAGGTAACCACCCCGCCCGGCGAATTAATGTAGAGGTGAATATCCTTATCAGGATCTTCCGCCTCAAGAAAAAGGAGTTGAGCGATGATCAGGTTTGCGATCTGGTCGTCAATGGCACCGCCAAGGAAGATAATCCTGTCCTTCAGCAGCCTGGAATAAATATCATACGACCGCTCGCCTCTTCCGCTTTGCTCGACAACAATTGGTACCAGCATATCGCCTCCCGTAAGGTGTGTCTCATTCAAATCTTCCGAAAGAGATAAAATTACTCCGGTTGCGTCTCAACTTCTGAGACATTTGCCTGGCTCAGCAGCAAATCGATAACCTTGTCTTCTCTCATCTGCATGACAAGAGTGTCTTTAGCATAAGGATTTGACTGATAGATCCCAAAGACAACCTCAAAATCTTTGTTAGCCTGGGCTGCAATATCTCTAATCTTTTCTTCTATTTCTGCGTCTTCGACAACAATATTTTCCTTTTCGGCAATAGCTGTAAGAAGTAAAGAACCTTTTACCTGATTAACTGCAACACTTCGTGACTGCTCTCTTATCTTTTCTTCACTGGTTCCAAGCTGCTCAAAGGACATATTCTGGCTGGCGAGGTTGTGCTTCATATTTTCGATCAAAACATTGAGCTGTTTTTCGACCATCGCTTCGGGAACTTCGAATTCATGTTTTTCGATTAAAGCCTTGACGAGATTGTCACGCAACTCATTTTCGATTTTCTGGACTTCTTCTTTTTCGAACACCTCGGATATCCGGGCCCTGAGTTCACCAATGTTTTCAAACGAGCCGAACTGTTTAGCGAAGTCATCATCAAGGGGCGGAAGCTCCTTGGCCTTGATTTCTTTAAGCTTCACGTCAAACGTAACATCTTTGCCTGCCAACTCGGCATTTCCATATTCCACAGGGAAGGTAACCTTCACCTCCCGATCATCACCGGGAGACATGCCGACAACCTGATCCTCAAATCCCGGGATAAAGCTGTTGGATCCCAACTGGAGCTGATAATCCTGGGCTTCGCCTCTTTCAAAAGGCACCCCGTCAATAAATCCCTTAAAATCAATAGATACAAAGTCGCCATCTTTTGCCGGCCGTGCGTCTTCCACAGACTTTAATTGAGACATACCTTCCTGAAGCTCCACGAGTCTCGTGTCCACAACCTTTTCATCAGCAACCAGCTTCCGCTTATCGACCTGAATCCCCTGATACTCCTTCAGCTCAATTTCCGGGGCGGTCTCGAAGACAGCAACATATTGAAAGGGCTCCCCGGGCTTTAATGGATCACTTTCAAACTCGGGTTGTGAAACAGGCAGTATTTTCTTATCAATCAAGGCCTTGAAATAAGTATCGTTGATAATATTCTTAAGGGCATCTGACTGCATTTTATCACTGTAGTGTTTCTCTATAATGGCCCTGGGCACCTTGCCTTTTCTGAAACCCTTAATTGAAACGGTTCGCTTGATTTCCTCATACACCTTCTCGATTTCTTTGGAAACACGTTCGGCAGGAATTTCGAAGGAAATTTTCTTTTTGACCGGGCTAAGATTCTCGACATTGACAAGCATGGAATTACCTCTCTCAGTTTCTCTATCCGAAGTCTTAGAAGAACATTCTAGTTGGAATCAGGTGTTCAGTGGGGATTTTTCCGTTGTTACACGGATAATTTGGTGCGAGAGAGGGGAGTTGAACCCCTAAGCCTTTCGGCGCTGGATCCTAAGTCCAGTGCGTCTGCCAGTTCCGCCACTCTCGCAGTTTGTTTTGTAAATAGTTTCCATCCGGAAACTCCGGATGTGAAACAAGCGGTTTCCAAATTTGGAAACGAGGATTTTTTTGGTCCTGACAAGGAAATCAAGGGATTGTGCGGAGACGTACTACTGTACGTCGCACAAACAAGACCGCCGATTGACGAAGTCAGGGCGAAAAAGGACCGTTTCCGGATGGAAACAAATATGAATAAGCCCCGTGACTACGGGGCTCATTTTAAATGGGGTGGCTGATGGGATTTGAACCCACGAATGAACGAGTCACAGTCGTTTGTGTTAACCGCTTCACCACAGCCACCATAAGATTATTCAATTGGCACGCCTGAGAGGATTCGAACCTCTGACCTACGGATTAGAAGTCCGTTGCTCTATCCAACTGAGCTACAGGCGCAAATTTGGTCGGGGTGAGAGGATTCGAACCTCCGGCCCCCTGCTCCCAAGGCAGGTGCGCTAGCCAGGCTGCGCTACACCCCGATAAAAAGAGCATACTTATATCATGGAATCCCGAACAGCGCAAGATATTTTTATTCTCAATTGCCAGCGGAAAAATACTTCCTCAATTTCTCCAGTGCCCTGCCCCTGTGACTGATTCCGTTTTTGACATCCGTGCCCAGTTCAGCCAACGTTTTCCCATATTCAGGGAGCAAAAAAAGCGGATCATAGCCGAATCCTCCGTCACCTCGAGGGGATTCGAGCAACACTCCGTTCAAAGTACCACAAAAGGTTCTGCAGGTACCATCAGGAAAACAAAGAGCAACAGCACAATAAAAAAAAGCCGTTCGCTGCTCATCCTTCAGCCCTGCCATTTCATCAAGAAGCTTCTGATTATTTTCCGCATCACTGGACCCACTTCCCGCATATCTTGCCGATAAAATACCCGGGCGTCCTTCCAGTGCGTCGACAACAAGTCCGGAATCATCAGCAACCGTCGGAATTCCGGTTGCAATGGCAACCGGTAAAGCCTTCTTGCAGGCATTTTCCTCAAAGGTCAGACCATCTTCAATTGCTTCGGGAAGCTCAGGAAAATCCGCAAGACCATAGAGGTGATTGACAAAGCCGGCAAGAATTTGCCGAATTTCGTTCATTTTACCTTTGTTTCCCGTTGCCACAAGCAATTCTTTCACTGACTGAGTGCCTCTGCCTGAATTTCGAACAAGCGCTGAATCCCTGACACGGCATAGGAACGCATGGCATCCATTTCCTCAATGCCGAAAGGCTTCGTTTCCGCAGTGCCCTGAACTTCAACGAAACGGTTAGAGGAAGTCATGACATAATTCATATCCACTTCTGCCGAAGAGTCCTCTTCATAATTCAGGTCGAGTAAAACAGCTCCATCCACGATGCCGACACTCACCGCGGCAACCGCTTCAAGCAGGGGGTTCCGTGAGAGCACTTGCTTAGAACACAACTTCTGCACAGCATCAGCCAGCGCCACATAAGCACCGGTAATAGCAGCAGTTCGCGTCCCCCCATCGGCCTGGATCACATCACAGTCAATATAAATCGTCCGCTCCCCAAGGAGTGTCAAATCCGTTACCGCCCTCAACGAGCGACCGATTAGACGCTGAATCTCGTGAGTACGACCACCTACTTTTCCCCGGGAAGACTCCCGTGACGAACGAGTCTGGGTAGCTCGAGGCAACATGGAATATTCCGCGGTCAACCAACCGGACCCCTTACCTCGCAGAAAAGAAGGGACTCCGTCTTCAACCGAAGCGGTACAGATAACCTTGGTGTTGCCGAACTCGACAAGAACGGAGCCCTCGGCATACTTCGTATAATTCCGTGTAATGGTAACTTCTCTGAGGCAGTCAGCCCCTTGCTCGGGTCCACGCATTATTTCTCCAATAAACTCCGAAAATTTCTCCAAGCCGAAGAAATCACTCCAGCAACCTGTACAATGAGGGAAAATGCTCAGGAACTGAATACAATGTTAATTCAAGAAAGCCAAAAATGACTATGCCCTAACTGGGCCATTTCTAAAACAGAAAAGGTAGGCTCGAAAACAGCACTAGCCATACCCTCTTTAAAAACTAGCCTACTTCCCGACACTTTGTCAATAGAGAAGGGCCAGACATACGAGAGAGATCCACCGACATAAAAAAGGGCCTGCACGGAATATGTACAGGCCCTTTCAAATAAGATAACAGCCATGAAACCTCATGACTTTACGATAAAATTAGTCAGCAACTATTCTGCGGTCGTGGGATCGATCATCCGCTTCACTTCTGCGACACTGTTTGCCGGGAATCCGCCACGTTTAGCATGCTCCAATACCATTTCTTTATTAGGAGCAATGTAGACGCAGTAAATCTTGTCATCGGTCACATAACTCTCTACCCACTGCACTTCGGGGCCTAATTCTTTAAGAACACTGCAGGACTTCTGCGCAATTCCCTGCATGTCCTCTGGACCAATATTTCCCGCACCCGGAATTTCCCTCTCGATAACATACTTTGGCATACTGAGACTCCTTTTTAGCTCTAAAGATTCGTAAACCATATATATGGTAGCACCAAAAAACCATCAGCACCACAATGCGTAAATTATTTTTTTCAAAGACAACAAAGCCTACTTCCGATATACGGAGTAGGCTTTGTCACTATTTTCTGTAACCAGGACCAAACTCACGGCTGCCAGAATTCGTGATCGGACACTTCAATGGTTGTCAGCAAAATCAAGCTCACATCTTCACTTGATAACCACTCAGACATCGAGAAATAAAGGGTAACCGCCAAATATCAAGAACCTGGCAACAGCGTCCTGCGTCAAAAAATACTACTTAACGGGGCCAACGGGAAGAACCGCACGACCAAACATCGTTGCGAGCAAGCCGGCAGCTGTAAGATAGAGGGCCAGAAGACCGTCAACCATTCCCAAATACCCAGACCAGACGATCAGCTTCGTCTCCTGACCCGACAAAACTGCCACCAGGCCGAAATCAAGGCAAAGGAAAACAGCAAGAAGCACCGCCAGCGTCAGGATAACGGCTTTGTTGGTAACCAATGTTGCTATGAAGATAATAGCGGTGAAGATTGTGTACGCAATCAGGAAAATCAGCAGAGCCTTTGCATCGAGTTCATACCATTTCAGTACACAGCCAAGGTTGATGAGCGAGTAAACCATCCAGAACATTCCGTAAATGCCAAAAACAACTGCCGTAAAAAGTTCATTTTTCTTAAAACCGGTAAGGCACGCAAAAAAGTGTATCAAGCCGGTGACAAAAGCCAATGGGACGATAACGCTCATATCGTTCGGTCCAAGAAGACCGGCGTTATGAAAGCTCAGGGTAAACAGAGCAATACCAAAACTCGCTAATCCCACTGTTGACGGATCTGCCACTGCCTGATTAACAATACTAAAGGTCGTTTCTTCTGCCATCTCTCTTCCTCCCTCTGATTAAATAATGACTTCCTCGTAAATGCTGCAAGTTACTGCTGGAAAAAACAATACAATTTCAGATGAACGTCCCTTCCTTGCCCCCCCCTTTCTAAAAATAATAAAGAACCTGCCAGAGCCCGGAGTTGCCTTTGCTGCAAATACAAGCATTTTTGCACAACTTCCAGAAACCTGATCAACCCTGGCTCTGTCAAAACGTTGTTTTGTAGTTAGCAATTACGGTGCCAATAAGTAAAGTTATTAATCAAACCAGACAAAGTCTTTTCATGTTCAATTTAGGGGCATTTTTTTGACTTTCATGAGACATACAAACAGGGTATAGCGTATACACTATTTCTAAAAATGTTATTTTTCAGAACATATTTCTATAATTGAACAGTTTTTCGCCCTGACTGCTGGGACAACGCTTCTTTCCAGGATTGAATCGAGAACTTCGACAGCTACACTGACAATAAAACGGTTTTTCACTGTATTCTCGACACAACCCACTCTCAATACAACTCATAACGAAGCAGCCGACATTCGATCGGACCATTATACAAAACAATTCGTTGTGAAGCTTTGAGACCAACATGCTTGGCCAACTGTGGGTTACCGGTCAACAAAAATGCAGAATATCCTGTAAAATGCTGCTTCATGACATCTCCTATACGCCGGTAAAGAGTTTCCAGAGTCTTGACATCACCCAGCCTGACGCCGTAGGGCGGATTGATAAGGAGGACTCCAGGCTCTTTCGGTGGTACGACAGCTGCGATATCCGTTTTGCTGAACGTGACAAGATCTCCTACCCCGGCACGGGAAGCATTTTCTTTGGCATACTTAAGGGCATTGAGCGCCAGATCCGACCCGCAAATTGAGACGCCAACCTTTTCTTTTACAGTATCTCTGGCTTCTGTCAGGACCTCATGCCAGATTTTGGCATCATAACTTGGCCACTTCTGAAAACCGAAACCCTGACGGGTCAGTCCAGGAGGGCGTAAGGTAGCCTTCAGAGCCGCCTCGATTGGAATCGTCCCTGAACCGCACATCGGATCCACCAGGGGCACGGTGCCATCCCAGCCAGATATCGCCAGCATAGCAGAAGCCAAAGTTTCCCGAAGAGGCGCCTCACCCTTTTCCAATCGATAGCCCCGTTTATCCAGTCCAACACCCGAGGTATCAAGACTCACGGTACATTGATTACGGACGAGATGAACATTAACAAGCAAATCAGGATTGCTTGTACACACATTCGGCCTTCGTCCAAAATGATCGCGAATGGAATCCACGATAGCATCTTTCGTCTTCAGTGCTACAAATCCGGAGTGGGTCAAGGCGGAATCCCGAAGATTGCAAACAACAGCAAGAGTCATATCTGGAGTAAGATACGATGTCCAGGGAATGGAATATACCCCATCATACAGAAGCTGCGGGGAAGTGCAGTGAAACGTGGATAGTGGCATCAACACGCGATTTGCTGTGCGTAACCAGAGGTTTGCTCTATAGCTAACAGCAATGTCGCCCGTAAATCGGACGCCGCCGGTCTCGACGGCAATATCCGCAACACCCAGGACACGCAGCTCGCTTGCTACCAGATCTTCCAGTCCTTTTGAAGCGGTTGCAAAAAACTCAATTTTCATTGCGGTAGACCCCTCTTTACTCAATTTCTCAAAAAAAAAGCCGCACCGAAAATATCGACGCGGCCCTCTTGCTGTTGTATCGAAGACTATTCCACAAAGCTCTTCAGCTTCTTACTCCGGCTGGGGTGCCGAAGTTTCCGCAATGCCTTGGCTTCAATCTGACGAATTCTTTCCCTGGTAACTTCAAAATTCTGGCCAACTTCCTCAAGGGTATGATCGCTCTTTTCACCGATACCGAAACGCATCCGCAGGACCTTCTCCTCTCGTGGAGTAAGGCTGGAAAGAACCCGAGCCGTCTGCTCGGAGAGATTGGCCTTGATGACTGCCTCCAAGGGAGAAACAACCCCCTTGTCTTCGATGAAATCACCGAGATGAGAATCTTCTTCTTCCCCAATGGGTGTCTCCAGGGAGATGGGCTCCTTGGCAATCTTGAGGACCTTTCGAACCTTGTCAAGTGGCAGGCTCATTCTTTCGGCAATCTCTTCAGGGGATGGCTCACGCCCGATCTCCTGAACAAGTTGCCGACTGGTACGAATGAGTTTGTTAATGGTTTCGATCATGTGAACCGGAATCCGGATTGTCCTGGCCTGGTCGGCAATTGCCCTTGTTATGGCCTGACGAATCCACCAGGTTGCATATGTTGAAAATTTGTAGCCCCGCTGATATTCGAACTTGTCAACAGCCTTCATGAGACCGATATTGCCCTCTTGAATCAGGTCGAGGAACTGCAGTCCCCGGTTCGTATATTTTTTGGCAATTGAGACCACCAGCCTCAGGTTTGCTTCCACAAGCTCCGATTTTGCATCCTTGGCTTTTCTCTCGCCTTCTTCAATACCCTTGATTTCCTTTTCCAGCTCATACGCAATAAAACCTGAATCCTGTTCAATTTTTTCCAGTTTCTTTTGCGCGGACCTCAGCTTTTTCTCCATTTTCAGAGCGTCTTCCGGCGAAGAAGAAAGACGTGACAGTAGTTTTGTTCGTGCCGCTTCATTATCTCGAGTCTCGTAGAAGAGCACCGTCAATTCCTCAACAGGAATATCCGAGTCACTGCTCACTTCATGGAAATCAGCCATGATCCGAACTACCTTGGAGGAAAGCTGTTTGAGTCGCTGGGCAATTCTCTCGATGTGGCGATCCTTGAGGCGCAAAGACTTTAATAGATCTGCAGTCCGGGATTTCAGATCCTGCAGTTCCTGAACAAGGCGCTCTCTCTCATCATCTGCCAGAGACCCTTGGATGGCATTCTGCAGCTGCTCCATGTTCGCATCACAGGACCTGATATCGTTTATCATGGAAAGGAGCCTGGTTTTCTGGACGTCCTCTTCATCCTCTTCTAGTTCCTCTTCTTCAACCTCTTTACTTATGTCAGCCGCATTGATCTGGAAATTCTCAAGCATGTCACCAAGAGCTATTACCTCTTTAACAGTAATAGGGGTATTGTATATAACCCGTGCCACATCCCGGTCGCCTTCCTCAATACGTTTTGCAATTTCGACCTCTCCTTCACGGGTCAGCAGTGACACTGATCCCATCTCGCGCAAGTACATGCGGACAGGGTCGCTGGTTCTGCCCAGAACACCTGGTTCGAACTCAACCTCCTCCTGCTCTCCATCCTGCTCTTCGTCCTCCTCCAGGTCCAGCTTAACCTTTGGGATCTTGACCTTCTGAGCCGAGTCAACCACCTCTATATCCATTTCGCCAAACATGCTCATTACATCATCAATCTGGTCCGAGGAAACAATATCAGGGGGAAGTAAATCGTTGACCTCATCATAGGTCAGAAAACCCTTTTCTTTCCCTAAGTCGATCAGATGCTTCACTTCATCCAAACTCTTTTTTGCCATCCAGTTCACCTCGTATTCAAGACAATCAAATCTATAGTATCAATTTAGTTTACTTCAGCAGAGACTTCTTCGCACGAAGAGAGTCGATACGCCTCAGGAGCTCATGATAAGAATCGCTTTCAGGGTCAGCTTGTGCCAGTTTTAGGCCAAGATCCTTGATCTGCAGCAAGGCAATTCGACCCAATGTATTACGGCACTGCTCGAAAGCCTTGCGCACATCCATTTCCTCAAGATGCTCCTCTGAAATAAACAGTGAAGCCAAACGGCTCCGCTCTTCGGATGAATCCACCGAATCGAGGAGCTGCGACCAATCTATGCGCTTATTTTCCGTAACGTGACGTATGATATTTTCAACAACCGGCAGCACTTCAGCGCGAAAAATCTGTGCCGGCCCAAACTCGGCAACCTGGTGTACCACTTCCGGATATTTCCCCATGAGACTCAAAAGCATCTCTTCAGCGCCGGCAGAGGCTTTTTTTTGCTCCTTCGGGGCACGAACAGGAGAGCGAGAAGGTTCCTCTTTGCCCATTTTTCTTCGGACATCGTTTTCTTCAATACCCAGGAAACGAGCAATTTCCCTCACATAAAGGTCTCTTTCCACCGCATCAGCAATCTTGCGGAGTCGTGGCGCAAGTTCTTCCAGCACCTTAACCTTTCCCTCAACGCTGCCGATGTCCTCCTGACTGCAAAGGTCTCTGAAAAAAAACTCAAAAACGGGCAAAGCCGCAGAAACCAAACCCTCGAAGGCAACAACGCCATATTTGACGAGATAGGTATCCGGATCTTCCCCTGCAGGCATCTGTACGACACGAGCAGGGAAATTCTCTTGCAAAAATATCTCCATCGAGCGCAAGGTTGCTTTTTTCCCGGCATTGTCAGCATCAAACAGGAGATACACTTTTCCCGCAAAACGTCGGAGAAGTTTCAGGTGAGCATCAGTCAGCGCGGTGCCGCAGGTTGCCACCACGTTGCGCACACCGGCACGATACAACGCCAGATGATCGAAATAACCCTCAACAATGAACGCCTCCCCTTTTTCACGCAACGCCTGCTTTGCCATACCAAGACCGAAAAGGACTTCGCTCTTGTGGTACACAGGCGACTCGGGTGAGTTCAGATATTTGGGCAGGGAGTCATCGAGAACTCTTCCGCCAAAACCGATTATTCGTCCATGTACATCCTTGATAGGAAACAGAAGACGATTCCGGAAACCATCATAGTACCCTCCCCGCTCCCGGCAACGGACAAGTCCCACCTTTTCCGCATCGGCCAAAGGGAACTTTTTCCGCTCAAGAAACCGGGTCAGGGCATCCCAGGAGTCCGGTGCAAAACCAAGGCCATACGCCCGAATTGTATCCAGGTCAACTCCGCGACTTTCGAGATAGTGGCGGCATGCAGATCCAGAAGTTCCATCCTGCAAAAGGTCCGCATAGAACTTCCCGGCAATCTCATGCACCTCGTAAAGGACTTCCCTCTCATCACGAAGACGCTTTTCAGCGGCAGGTAGCGGTCGTTCTGGAATTACAACGCCAATCCTTCGAGCCAGAAACTTTACCGCTTCAGGAAAGGACAGTCCTTCCATACGCATGATAAAACTGATCGCATCACCGCCGACACCACAGCCAAAACAATGATAGATTCCTTTTGCCGTGTTCACATTAAAAGAAGGAGTTTTCTCTGAATGAAACGGACAAAGGCCAAGATAGTTGACACCGGACTTTTTCAGAGCGACATAATCCGAAATTACCTCAAGTATACCCGCCCTTTCACGGATTTCCCGGATTATTTCGTCAGGAATCATCACAGACTATACCCATTCATGAGGTCCTGCCCGTACCAGCAAGATACCTACCATGCACTGACGGAGACGAAACTCCGGCATCGTTCCTTTTTCCGGTTTTCGATCCGGCCTTCCACCATGACAGGATCTCCCTTCCACAGATAAGAAAGGGGCGGGCTGAGGCGGATTTCTCAATAGACGCACTGATCTTCAATGGGGCAGGTTTGGCCGTTGCCATAGAAAACATTATGCATAGCATGAAAGAACCCTGCAGAATCCCCAGAAAAATACCTCCGATTCGATTCACACTGCCCAGAAAAACAACCTTGAGCAGGATGGTAGCCAGATAACCCAGCAGAAAGAAAAATAGACCGAGCGCCAGAAAGATGAGCCCAAAAGAAAGGAAAAGAGTAATTGTATGGGAAAAATGACTATGGGATTGAAGCACCCCTGCAAATGGCCGGTAATAGATAAACGCAGCCCATCCTCCGACGATAAGCCCCAAAAGGGAACAAACCTCCCTGACAAGCCCTTTCATGAATCCTTTTACCGCAAATATCAGTAAAACAACCCAGATCAGGATATCAACGAGGTTCATTCCGCACTCTCTGGCATGGTCATAAAGTAAAAGTAGGGGCAAATCATCAGATCGCCCCCACCATTCAGCTACCTATTTGAATACGATTTGGAGAGGAGCACAATAAAAGCTCTTTCCACAGTAATGTATCCTCTCCAGAATAGTCCTGTCTAACAACATCGGAATTCTTAATCAACAATCTTCCGCTGCTTCTTCAATGCCCTCTTGCGTGCGGCAATAGCCTTCTTTTTCTTCTTGATACTTGGTTTTTCGAAATGCTCACGCTTTCGAACTTCAGAAAGAATTCCTGCTTTTTCACACTGCTTTTTAAATCTTTTCAGTGCAATTTCAAATGATTCGGTTTCCTTTACCCTTACTCCCGGCATCCATATTCCCCTCCCTCCTATATTTAAATTTTTTGGTGTTTATATGAAGAGATCAAGCCGTTATCAGGGGGTTGGTAGTGTAAAGACTAGACATAATAACATTCGACACCCTCTTGTCAAGTAAAAACTGAAAAGGATTCTTCGAATACAATTTTTCAGGAGCCACGTGACTCCTTTTCAACGACACCGGAAACTCCAAAACGACGACGCAATTCCCGGTATACTTCTTCTGGATCGATATCGTAATAAGAGAGAAGCACAAGCAGGTGATAGAGCAGATCGCCTGCCTCATAGACAATCTCCTCCCGCTTGCCGCCCTTTCCGGCAATGACCAGCTCGATTGCCTCTTCGCCGGTCTTTTTCAGAATGGTATCAAGACCTTTCTGAAAAAGAGAGACCGTATAGGATTTCTCGGCTGAGCCGCTTTTGCGCTCCTGAATAATCTGGAACAAGAGATCCAGAATTGCGCTACGCTCACCTTGCGAGTCAACCGTGTTATTGGTATTGCTCATATCCGCACCGCAACATTCTTCTGCCTGAGGTATTCCTTGGCCTCACCGATCGTGTATTCGCGATAGTGAAAGATGGAGGCAGCAAGACAGGCGCTCGCGCCACCCTTGACAAAACCCTCATAGAGATGTTCCAGATTGCCGACGCCACCTGAGGCGATGACGGGAATGGAAACCGCATCGACCACATTCCGAGTCAAAGGAAGATCGTAGCCGTCCTTTGTACCATCGCAATCCATGCTGGTAAGGAGAATCTCTCCAGCCCCGTATTCCTCCATCCGCTGGGCCCATTCAAGGGCGTCGATACCCGTGGCATTGCGTCCGCCATGGGTGTATACTTCCCAGCGGTCCTCACCCGGCACGCGCCGGGCGTCAATGGCAACCACAGTGCATTGCGATCCAAAGCGCTCAGCCGATTCCTGTACGAACTCGGGGCGATGGACAGCAGCAGTATTGATGGAAACCTTGTCTGCCCCCGCATTCAGCAACCGGCGTATATCATCCACGGTCCGGACCCCTCCCCCTACGGTGAGTGGCATAAAAACCCGCTCTGCGGTCCGTCGAACCACATCGATGATGATGTCACGCTGATCGGAAGAAGCAGTTATATCCAGAAAAGTCAGCTCATCGGCACCCTGGCGATCATACATCTCGGCAATTTCCACCGGGTCACCGGCATCTCGCAGTTCCAGGAACTGGACTCCCTTGACAACCCGGCCGCCTTTCACATCAAGACAGGGAATAATTCGTTTTGTCAGCATCCTGTATCTCCGCCAGATACTTTCTTTCTCTTTGTCAGGGCTATCGCATCGGCCAACCGAATGGCTCCGGTATATATCGCTTTACCGGTAATGACACCGACAACTCCGCTCTCTTCGATGGCCATCAGGGCCTCGATATCTGCCATGCGCGAAACCCCTCCGGAAGCGATGATCGGGATGGCAACTCCTTTCGCAAGGGCCTGCGTGGCATCGATGTTCGGTCCGATCAGCATTCCGTCGCGGCTGATATCGGTATAAATAACAGCCGCAACTCCAAATCCCTCAAACTTCTTTGCCAGTTCACGGGCACTGATATCGGTAACCTCGGCCCACCCCTGTACCGCGACCATCCCATCCTTGGCATCAATGCCGACGACAATTTGACCGGGAAAGAGCCGGCAGGCATCTCTGACCAGTTCGGGGTTTCTCTGTGCGGCCGTTCCGAGAATTACCCTGTTTATCCCAAGGGAAAGATACGCCTCAATGGTCTGTATATCGCGAATCCCGCCACCCAGCTGGGTCGGAATGGAAACGGCTCGAACAATTTCCTCGATGGAGGAACGGTTCTTAGGTTCACCGGCAAAGGCACCATTGAGATCAACTAAATGCAGCAATTCAGCCCCTTGGCTCTGCCAGATCAGCGCCTGCTCGGCAGGGCTGTCACAGAACACCGTGTCCCGTTCCATAAGCCCCTGCTCAAGACGGACGCACTGCCCATCCTTCAAATCAATTGCCGGAATTACAATCATTTCATCTCTCCAAAATTCTTCAAAATTGCCAGCCCCTTCTCTTGGGACTTCTCTGGGTGAAACTGGGTTGCAATAATATTGTCCTTCCAGACGGAAGAACAGAATTCAATGCCGTAATCCGTGGTAGTGGCAACAACAGAGGGGTCCTCCGGCTGCACATAATAGGAGTGGACAAAGTAGTAATTTGTCCCGTCAGGTATCCCGGAAAAGACAGGAGGGCAGCGCTTCACACAAATCTGGTTCCAGCCCATGTGCGGCACTTTCAACTCCTCGTCACCCTCCTGCATTCCTTCGGGGAAACGAAGCACCCTGCCGGGTATGATATCCAAACCCTTATGAAGCCCGAACTCCTCACTTTCGGTAAAAAGAAGCTGGAGTCCCAGACAAATGCCAAGAAAAGGACGTCCATCCCTGATTACCTTCAGGATAGGATCAATAAATCCACCCTGATCAAGATTTCTCATGCAGTCCCGAAAAGCGCCGACACCTGGAAGGACAACCCTCTCCGCCTCCAAAACCAGCTTCGGATCGTCGGTCACCACTGCCTCGAAACCTACTTTTTCAAAGGCTTTCTGAACTGAGCGAAGATTTCCCATCCCATAATCGATTATCGCTATCATTAGTATCCCGCATCGCGAACAAAGGTCACAAACAGCCCGTGCTTCGCGTTTCTTATTTGTATGTATCGTTCGCACTACCGGCATTCCCGGAAATATGCCTGCTCCAAAAGCCAGGTCCATAATCATGCGAGTGGGCATAGTCCCGAAAGAACTACAAAGTTCCCTTTGTTGACAGAACCCCGGAAATCCTCGGATCAAGCCCCGTAGCCTGATTAAGCGCGCGGGCAAAGGCCTTGAAGCAGGCCTCGACGATATGGTGGGTGTTTTCTCCATACTTCAGGGTAAGATGGAGGTTCAGGCAGGCGCTATTGGTAAATGCCTGGAAGAATTCCCGCACCAGCTCAACATCAAACTCGCCGATTTTTACCTTTGGAAGAGGAACATTGAAGCAGAGATAAGGCCTTCCGGACAGGTCGATGGCAGCGGAGGCAAGAGTCTCGTCCATGGGAACCGTTGCCTGGCCATAGCGGCAGATTCCGGCCTTGTCTGCCAGCGCCCTTTTCAATGCTTCACCGAGGACAATGCCAATATCCTCCACCGTGTGATGGAAGTCGATATCGATATCCCCCTGAGCCTCCACTTGGAGATCGAACAATCCGTGACGGGCAAACAGTTCCAGCATGTGGTCCAGAAACGGTACCGAAGTGCAGATCTTGGAGTCGCCGGTTCCATCAAGTCCGAGGGACAACCGTATCCGCGTTTCTTTCGTCACCCTTTCAACTACGGCAGTTCTTGGCATGGGAGCCTCCTTGGCATATCAGCCGATTTCCTCGAGAACAGCGGCCGTGATTTCCATCTCTTCGCGGGTGCCGATGGTAATGCGCAGCCCCGAAGAAAGTAACGGGTCAGAAAAATGGCGAACAAGTATCTTGCGCTGGAACAAGCCTTCATAGACGCGCCGGCCGTTCCGGTCAGGCGGCACGGCAAACACATAGTTGCCATGGGAAGGAATCACTTGGTAGCCAAGCTGCCGCAGTTTTTCCGAGAACACTTCCCTGCTCTCACGTACCTTCCGGATGCATTCCCTGAAATAGTCCTGGTCGGAAAGTGCAGCACAGCAGGCAGCTTGGGCCAATCGATCCAGGTTATAGTGATCACGTATCTTATCGAGAGCAGAGATGATTTCAGGTCGTGCAATCGCCAACCCTAAACGCATTCCGGCGAGGGAATAGCTCTTGGAAAGGGTTCGGGTCACCACAACGTTTTCGTACTTCCGAACCAGATTCAGTGCGTTATGGTCGGCGAAATCAACATAGGCTTCATCAGCAACCAGAATACCGTCACAACGTTTTGCTATCTCCTCGATGTACTGGAGGGAAAAGGCAAACCCGAGGGGAGCGTTTGGAGTGGTAAGGAAAAAGATCTTGCCGTTGTAGCGCTCCGGAAAATCCGCAATTCGGAAATCATCTGTCAGACCAAAGGTCCGGACCCTGGCACCCTGGATTTCCGCCAGCGTGGAATAGTAGGAATACGAAGGGTGGACATACGCGATCTCCTCGCCCTCTGCAGCACAGGCCCGGATCAGGTTATTCAGCACTTCATCCGAGCCGTTTGCCATGATGACCCACGAAGGATCAAAACCGTAGAGATCGCCGGCTATTTTGCGAAGACGGCTGCTGGAAGCGCAGGGATACTTGCGAAGCGAAGCTCCATCGCTGCCCAACTCCTCTAGAACCGCAGCCACTACAGACGGAGACGGAGGATACGGGTTTTCATTGGAATTCAGTTTAAGAAAGGCTTCGCCATCGGGGGGCTGAAAGCCCGGCACATATCCTGCCATCGAGGCAATATTGGAACGCAGAATACTCATGACTCTTTCCTGTTTTTAATCCTGATTTTCACCGATTCGGCGTGAGCCTCCAGGCCTTCCAACTCGGCAACACAGATAATATCCTCTCCCAACCTCTTGAGAGCCCCTTCGGAAAAATAGATCAGCGAAGATTTTTTCACAAAATCATCCACCGACAGGGGAGAGAAAAAGCGTGCCGTCCCGCCGGTGGGGAGGGTATGGTTCGGCCCGGCCAGATAATCGCCAGCTGATTCCGGAGTGAAATGACCGAGAAAAATCGCCCCCGCGTTCTTGATGGAGGATAGAATTTCGAAAGGGTTTTCCACTGCCAGTTCAAGGTGTTCCGGCGCCAAACTGTTGGCAAAGGAAATCGCTTCGGCAAGATTTTCGGTTACTATAATGACACCGAAGTCATCCCATGATTTTCGCGCTATGGCAGCACGACTGAGGGTCGCGAGCTGAGCAGACACCTCTGCCGCAACACTTTCGCCAAAGACACGATCAGTGGTAATAAGCATGGCTGAGGCCAACTGGTCGTGCTCGGCCTGGGAAAGGAGGTCAGCCGCTATGTGAGCGGGATTCCCGCTGCCGTCGCTAACCACGAGGATCTCACTTGGTCCGGCGATCATGTCGATTCCAACCTGCCCGAAAACGAGTTTTTTGGCTGTAGCAACATAGATGTTTCCCGGTCCGGTAATCTTGTCCACCCGCGGCACCGTCTCTGTTCCGTAGGCCAGTGCGGCAATCGCCTGGGCTCCGCCTATGCGAAAAATCCGGTCAACACCGGCAAGTTTCGCGGCAACCAGAACATACGGATTGATCTCCCCGTCAGGGGCTGGAACAACCATGACGATTTCCGATACGCCGGCAACCCGCGCCGGCACAGCATTCATGATGACGCTGCTCGGATAGCTCGCCTTGCCTCCCGGCACATAAATACCGACACGCTCCAGCGGCGTCACCTTCTGACCGAGAAGGATTCCGTCTTCTTCAGAATCCAGCCAGCTTTTCTGCTTTTGCTTCTCATGAAATCGGGTGACCCGCTCGACTGCGTGGCGAAGGGCCGAAACCTCTCTCTCCCCCGCTTCGGCAAAAGCTTGCTCGATCTCATCCTCTCGAACCAGCAAACCTTTCGCGTCAGTTTCAAGGCGGTCGAAGCGACTCGTATACTGGAGCAAAGCCGCATCACCCCGGGAGCGAATATCGGCTATGATCTCCAGAACGAGAGCCTCAACCCCAGGGTCAGTCTCCTCAGAACGTCTGAGAATAGCAGCAAAGCTTTCCGTAAAATCAGCATCATGAATATTGAGAAATTTCATAAAAGACTGTCCTTCAGCGCAACTTCACTGAACACGAAACCCGGCATCCCTTACCGACAGAATTAGAATTAAAGATGCTTTTCCAGACCTTCCAATATTTCCGTTATCCGTTTGTGTCTGGTTTTCAGGCTGGCACGGTTAACAATCAGCCGGCAGGTAATCTCGGCAATGGTATCCACTTCAACAAGTCCATTCTGCAGCAGGGTCTCACCGGTGGAGACGAGGTCAACAATCCGCTCGGAAAGCCCCACCAGCGGCGCCAGTTCAATGGAACCATAGAGCTTGATGAGTTCCACCTGAATGCCCTTATCGGCAAAATATTTTTCCGTGATATTGGGATATTTGGTTGCAATGCGGATATTCGTCCAGCTCAGGGGATCATCGGTGCGGGACAATTCGGCCGGCTCTGCCACTACCAGTCGGCAATAACCGAATTTCAGGTCCAAAGGCTCATATAGATCCTTCTGCTGTTCCAGAAGGGTATCCTTTCCAACAATTCCCAGATCGGCACAACCATATTCGACATACGTTGGAACGTCGGTGGCGCGCACGATCATGTAGCGCATTTTTTGGATCGGATCTTCGAAGATGAGTTTCCGGGTATCGGACAAAAGCAACTCGCAATTGATGCCGATCTTCTTGAACAAGGCAACGGAATCCTGCAGGATACGTCCCTTGGGTATGGCGATGGTAATGTAATCAGTCATAGTGGTGCGTCCTTCACGGTAATGCTATGGTCTTCACTGAATCAGATTTTGTTGCAGCGGAAAATCAACAGCAAATAGCTGCCTTTCGCCGGCACACGGGTCATTCCTGAACCCGCCGGATATCTGCCCCGAGTGCCGACAGTTTCTTCTCAATAGCCTCATACCCCCTGTCAAGATGGTAGATCCGGGATATTTCGGTGGTATTGTCTGCCGCAAGACCGGCAAGAATCAGGGAGGCCGACGCCCTGAGATCAGTGGCCATCACGGGTGCACCGGAAAGTTTTTTCACACCCTTAACAGTGGCGGTATTACCCTCAACCACGATATCTGCACCAAAACGAAACAGCTCTGAGACATGCATGAACCTGTTTTCAAAGATATTTTCGCTGATGACACTCGCCCCGTCGGCAATCGTCATAAGAGCCATGAACTGGGCCTGCATATCAGTCGGGAAACCGGGGTAGGGACGAGTCTTGATATTAATACTCTTGATTTTTCTCGGCCCCTTCACCCTCACGACATTATCCTTGTGGGTGATCTCCACCCCGGCATCCTGGAGCTTGAAGACAAAGGCATCCAGATGATCGAGGCGCATGTTGTGAATCCGGACATCACCACCGGTGATGGCGGCTGCAGCCATGAATGTTCCAGCCTCGATCCGGTCAGGCATGACGGAATGGGTTACCGCATGCAGTTCACTGACGCCGGAAATATGAATAGTATCCGTTCCGGCACCCTCTATCTTTGCCCCCATTTTTGTCAGGATTTCTGCCAGATCGACAATTTCCGGTTCACGGGCGGCATTTTCCAGGACAGTGTCACCCTTCGCGGTAACGGCTGCCATCAGAAGCTGCTCAGTACCACCTACCGTGGAAATATCGAAGTTGATCCGTGCTCCCTTGAGTCTTTTTGCCCGTGCCTCAACATACCCATGTTCAAGGGTTATCTCCGCCCCCAGTGCCTCGAGTCCCTTGAGATGAAGGTTGATCGGACGGGCTCCGATTGCACACCCCCCCGGCAAGGATACACGAGCCTTCCCGAACCGGGCCAGGAGGGGCCCGAGGACAAGAACGGAAGCCCGCATGGTCTTGACCAGATCATAGGTAGCCTCATGGCCGCTGAGCCGGGAGGTATCTATCCGAACAATATTTCCTTTTCCCTGAATCTCCGCGCCAAGGTTCTCAAGAACCTTGATGGTGGTATTTATGTCCCGCAGGAAGGGTACGTTGCATATCTCGTGGCAGCCGGGAGCCAGTATGGTGGATATAAAAATGGGGAGAGCAGCATTTTTCGAACCACTGACAGACACATCTCCTGTCAGTTTCTTTCCCCCCTTGATGATCAGCTTGTCCAATGCAATTCCCCTTTGTTCTGTCATGCTGCGTTTCATTGCAGCCGCATTGAATGAAAATAATGGATAAAAATGAAAGATCGTACGATTACTTCTTTCTACCGCCTACTACTCGCTCAATGCCACCGGGATCGCTGGCAGAAAAAAGTTCGTAAAAAAACCCGGTTTCCTCAAAGATTTTCAGGACATCCGGCGCTTCACCGATACCGACCTCCAGCAGCAGCCAGCCGTCCGTCTCCAGACAGGAGGGTGCGGCGGGGATAATGGATCGATAAAAATCCAGTCCGTCCGGGCCTCCATCCAACGCTTCCCTGGGTTCGTAATCGCGCACCTCCGGCTGAAGGCCGGCGATTTCAGCCGTAGGGATATAGGGTGGATTCGAAACAATCAGATCAAACTTTTGTCCTTCGAACGGTTCGAAAAGGGAGCCTTGCACAAACGTCACGGTTACGCCATGGCGCTCCGCGTTCCTCTGTGCCAGCTCCAAAGCTTTAGGAGAAGGATCAACCCCATAGACATGAGTATCAGGACAGGTCTTGGCCAGCGCCACGGCAATGCAGCCGCTCCCGACACCTATATCAAGGATAGTCGCCTTGGCAGGACAATGGGTAACAGCTTCCTGGACCAGAGTTTCCGTATCGTGCCGCGGAATCAGCACCCCCGGGGAGACTTCGAAATCAAGGCCAAAAAAATCCTGAGTCCCGAGAATATACTGCAAAGGCTCACGACGTGCCCGACGGCCAACGAGAGCTCTGCATGCCGCAAGTTCGGAAACCGTTAAAGGCTTGTCGAAATTGACATACAGGCCAACCCGATCCAGGCCGAGAACCTCGCAGAGCAGCCATTCCGACTCCAGGCGTGAATTCTCGACACCCTTCTCAGCAAGATAACCCCGTGTCCAGGTAAGAACCTTTAGTATCGTCCACGTATCAGTCATGGGATATCAGACACCGGGCACAGGGGGGAAACATGAAATGCAGGAACCTCCGCTTGAGAGGAAGCTGCTCCCATCAACAGGCCAGACAGGTTGATAGTGTCCATTGACAATCCCTTGCACCCGTCTTTAGGCTGCTTCGCTCTGTGCCTTGAGGGCCTCCATCTGGTAATGGGCGCGAAGAGCATCAACTGTCTCGGCAATGTCGCCCGCCATGATTGCATCGAGACGATAGAGAGTCAGCCCGATGCGATGATCGGTCATACGGCCCTGGGGAAAATTGTAGGTGCGGATCCTTTCGCTTCGATCCCCGCTGCCGACCTGCTGCTTTCTGTCGGCAGCCATTTTCGCATTCTGATCACTCACCATGACATCGTACATTCTGGATTTCAGAACCTTCATGGCCTTTGCGCGATTCTTGATCTGGCTTCGTTCCTCTTGACAGGCAACAACGATACCGGTGGGAAGATGTGTTATGCGGACCGCCGAATCAGTGGTATTGACATGCTGGCCACCGGCACCGGAAGAGCGATACACGTCAATCTTAAGATCAGCAGGATTGATGTCAATATCGATATCTTCAGCCTCAGGGAGTACGGCTACCGTGCAGGCGCTGGTGTGTATCCGTCCCTGGGTCTCGGTATCGGGAACCCGCTGCACCCGGTGCGTTCCGGACTCATACTTGAGCTTGGCATAGACCCCCTGCCCCTCCACCAGTGCCACGATTTCCTTGAAACCGCCGATAGCCGATTCGGATGAAGAGATGACATCGACTTTCCAGCGATTTGTCTCGGCAAAACGATTGTACATCCGGAAAAGATCCCCGGCAAAGAGCGCAGCCTCATCTCCCCCGGTACCGGCACGGATCTCAAGCACGACACTCCTGTCGTCGTTAGGGTCCTTTGGCAGCAGGAGAAGCTTGATCTCCTCCTCAATCTCTTTCCTGCGAGCTTCCAGCTCCTCCAACTCCGCTTCGGCCATTGCGCGAATCTCAAGGTCCGATTCCGCCACCAGTTCCCGGTTGTCGTCCATCTCGGCAAGCAATTTCCTGTACTCACGATAGACGGTTACAAGAGCGGACAGCTCGGAATGCTCCTTATTGAGCTTCCGGAACTCACTCTGGTTCCCCAGGATGGCAGGATCCGACAGAAGTGATTCCAGTTCATTGTAGCGTCGTTCCAGTTCTTCAATTTTGTGCAGCATGCATCGTACCTTTATACCACTATTCTATCGTCTCTGTAGTCACCGTTCTCGTCAAGGGCCTCTTCCAGAGAGCGGATTGCCACCTCAATCTGGCCTTCGTCCGGCTCTCGCGTTGTCAGCCTTTGCAGGGCAAGTCCCGGAGAGATCAGCATACTAACCAGACGTGATTTTTCGTACTTGGCACTTAACTTCAGAATCTCATAGGAAACACCCGCAATAAGGGGGAGCAGGACGATCCGCGACACAGCCTTCAGATAAAAAGGCCAGGGCTTGGGAATCAGGGAAAAAACCACAATACTCACCAGCATCACTATCAGGAGAAAACTCGTTCCGCAGCGGGGATGAAGGCGGCTGAACCGCTTTACATTTTCCACCGTCAGGGCAATCCCTGCCTCAAAGGCGAAGATGGACTTATGCTCCGCCCCATGATACTGGAACACCCTCTGGATATCATTCATCCGGGAAATGGAATAAACGTAGAGCAGAAACACGATTACCCGGATAAAACCGTCCACCAGGTTGAAAACAATATTAGATGCGCCGATGTAGGGAACCAGAAGTTTCGTCAGGAAGAGGGGAAGAATGAAAAATAGCAGGATTCCAAAGAGAAGAGCAACTGCAATGGTCCCTCCCATTGCAAAAGTGCTCATTTCGCCCTTTTCTTCTCCTTCCGATATCGCTTCGTTCGCGGAGAAACTGAGGGCTTTCATGCCGATAACGAGAGAGGTGAAAAGTGCCACAGCCCCCCGCACCAAGGGCAGCTTCACAAGGGGAAATCTTTCCGAAAGGGGAATAACCGTATCCCGCTTCACGACTATCTCGCCATCGGGGCGTCGCACGGCTATGGCCATGGAACGTGGAGCCCTCATGAGGACACCCTCGATGACCGCCTGTCCTCCGATATTTACCTTACCCATGCTTTGCACACCTTTCCATCACTTCTTACCAGGGGACAACCAATCAGCGAATGTTCTCGAAAAAAGCCCTGACCTGCTGGATTTTGCCACAGGTTAAAGCACCCTCCGGACATGGTCCTTCAAGGCAGGAAGGCCCCGCCTTCTCGAAAATTACCGGTGCGATTTCTTTCACCAGCCTCAGCATTTCCACTGCCATCGCACGAATTTCCCACTGGGCACGTTCGCAGCAGCGAAGTCGGAAAAAATGGAACAGTTCCCGGGCATTCATGGTGACCAGAATCTTTGTCTCGGCAGCATTCGGCAAGACATAACGGGCGTCTTCCGCAGGGATGCCCTTTTCAACCATCTCGCCATAAAGTCGGTGAACCTCGCCGATCAGTTCTGAAAATTTCCCGGACATTTCCTTGTCAGCCGCAATACTCGGCGGGACAACAACGTCAAATTTCTCCTTATGGGAGACATACCGCTGGGACTGTTGTGAAAATGAGGCTATCCGGTGACGCACAAGTTGGTGAGTGGTAACCCTGGAAATCCCCTCAATGCCGAAGGTAAAGGAAGCATGCTCCAAAACCGAGTGGTGGCCAAGGGAGAGGATCTTTTCCAGAAAGCCCCGAATGTCACCTCCGGATATGCGTTCCCGCAAATCACCGATGGAGACGGGAGAATAACAGAGTCTCGCAGCAAGTGCGACAGCCTGTTCCGGATCAGGTGTATGGTGGACAAGAGTAACCAGCATGAGAACCTTTCAGAAAAAGCCCTGTCGGGCTGGCAAATTGGGGAAACAGATAAGGGGATTTCGCCATGGACAAAATCCCCTCTCCTTGCATCCACAGGCCGAGGCCCTGTTACATGCCGTATCTTTTCTTGAACCTCTCGACACGCCCGGCGGTATCGATAAGTTTCTGCTTACCGGTAAAGAACGGGTGACAAGCCGAGCAGATTTCCGTCGTGATCTCGGACTTGGTGGAACGGGTCAGAAACGAATTGCCGCACATGCACTTAACCGTTACCTCAGAATATTTTGGGTGAATGCCCTCTTTCATTACTTCCTCCTTGCGTAAAGCAGACTGCTGCGTCTCTCATTCGATAACACTTCAATCGTCTTTCGGATACGTGTTTCTATCGCTGAATGTAACTTCTATCGTGCCTTCAGAAGTATAGAAAGTTAGCACCTTCGTTTTTTTTTATCAAGAGTTTTTTCACCTGTTCATGGAGTCGAGAAAACCTTGGTTGGTCTTTGCTTCAACGAGCTTGCTGAGAAGAAACTCCATACTGTCGACAACATTCATGGGATGAAGTACCTTGCGAAGTATCCAGATACGATTGAGGGAGACCTTATCGATGAGCAATTCTTCCTTCCTTGTCCCGGACTTATTCATATCGATGGCAGGAAAAACCCTTTTCTCCACTAATTTGCGGTCCAGGTGAAGCTCCATATTGCCGGTTCCCTTGAACTCTTCGAAAATAACCTCGTCCATTTTGCTTCCCGTATCAACAAGTGCGGTTGCAATAATGGTAAGCGACCCACCCTCTTCGATGTTACGCGCCGCTCCGAAAAATCGTTTCGGTTTGTGGAGAGCGTTGGAATCGACACCGCCGGAAAGAACCTTGCCCGAAGGGGGTATTACGGTATTGTAAGCCCTGGCCAGGCGGGTAATGGAATCAAGCAGAATCACCACATCACGCTTATGCTCAACGAGCCGCTTCGCTTTTTCGATGACCATCTCGGCGACCTGGATATGGCGGGAAGCAGGCTCGTCAAATGTCGATGAAATAACCTCGCCATTCACGGAGCGCTGCATATCGGTTACCTCTTCCGGCCTCTCATCAATGAGGAGCACTATGAGGTAGACCTCGGGATGATTCACCGCAATGGAATTGGCGATATTCTGGATAAGCATCGTCTTGCCGGTCCGGGGAGGAGCCACTATCAAGCCACGCTGTCCCTTGCCGATTGGGGCTATCAGATCCATTACCCGTGTCGGCAGGTTATCCGGGGTCGTTTCCAGCTTCAACCTCTCCAGTGGGTACAGAGGGGTCAGGTTATCAAAGAGTATCTTGTCACGGACAGCTTCAAGCGGCTCGAAATTCACCGTTTCGACCTTCAGCAGGGCAAAATAGCGCTCCCCCTCTTTCGGCGGTCGTATCTGACCGGAAACCGTATCACCTGTCTGAAGATTGAAGCGGCGGATCTGGCTCGGAGACACATAGATATCATCCGGACCCGGCAGATAGTTGTAGTCGGGGGCACGAAGAAAACCGAACCCGTCCGGAAGGGTTTCAAGAACCCCCTCTCCGAATATCATGCCGTTTTTCTCCGTCTGGGCATTCAGGATGGAAAAAATCAGGTCCTGTTTGCGAAGACTCGAAGCCCCTTCGATATTCAGACCTTTGGCAATTGCCGTCAAATCATTAATTTTCTTACTTTTTAGCTCTTGTAAATTCATTTCTTCTCCTGCCGGCAAGCAAACATTACCATAAAATTAACGCCGAACCGAATCATTCGGCAAGATCTTCCACCGACGAAAAGCGGTTTAGGGACTTCACTGCACAATCACGTCAGTGCCACACCTTCCAATCATCAAAATACTATGAAAAGGGAGCGACATCAGTGAAAATCTCTGTAAATTCTGAAAAGGAGCATGTTCATCATGGAGGGGTATTTAGTATGACTCTCTACAGGACAGATATCCGCTACTCATAGTAGGGGGAAGGCCGAAAAAGCATCTGGACGGCGGATTCATGCCTGGTTTCACGATTTAGCGATGGAATACCTGCAAATAGAAATAAAACCAGCCCATTCTCGTCTGGTTGTTGAGGGTTCGTGGTCTTTGGATGTGGAATGATATCGATAGGGATATAAATTGACTAAGATGTGAGGAATGATTTCATATAAACTGCAATCAACAATTTTGTCAATACAATTTTCTGCACTGCCCCAGAAAAAAGGATGTTTTACTATTGTCAGCCATGCATCATTCTCGGGAGAGTCGTACTTTCCAGATCAAACGTCGGGAAGATTTCTTCAAATGCTTTCACCACCTGCGGATCAAAGTGGGTACCGGAATTCGAGAGTATTTCATTTTTCGCAAAAAAGGGAGGCAGGGCCTTCCGGTAAGGGCGATCGGAAGTCAAGGCATCATAGACATCCGCGACAGCAATAATTCGTGCCCCCAAAGGGATGTCTTCGCCCACAAGGGAGTGGTATCCGTTTCCGTCATATTTCTCATGGTGCTCAAGGATCAAGGGAAGAAGTTCCGTGACTCTGCCACCCAAGGGTTTCAAAAGACTGGCTGCCTTCACCGTATGCTCCTTGAGATGTTCGCGATCATCGGCTGTTAACGATCCTACCTTGGTCAGCACCTCACGACTGACGCCAATCTTTCCAAGATCGTGAAGCAGGGCAGCAATACGGATATTCTCCATCTCTTCCTCGCGGCATCCCATCCTCAGGGCAATCTTCTCCGCAAGCACGGAGACCCGGTAGGAATGGCTATGGGTATGCTGATCAACGGAATCGATCAAGAGGGAAAGCATCTCGATGACACCATGGTATGTCCTGCGGATATCTTTTCTGGCCTCCTCCTTTTTCTCGTACATGAGGCCCATGAAGTAGCCGGTCACAAGGAGGAATCCTCCCCAGGTCCCGATATCAAGCCAACGATCCAGGTCGTGGTTTTCCGCGAAACTAAATGAAGCAGGATACACATAGGCCACGCTGCATATGAGGATCATGGAAAAAAGGGCAGCCAGTGTTGCATAACGACGGCCGTAAAAATAGGCCCCGAGGAGCACGGGAAGGTAAAAGAAATTCAGGAAGGCCCGCTGATTGGACACAAAGAAAAAAATAATCGCCGTGATTACAACCAGCAGAAAGATAATGATGAGCTCTTTGTCGATTGCCAGGCAGGACTCTTTAAATTTGAATTTGAACGGTTTCATGTTCAGTTCACCACGATGATGTCTCTGGAATTCAGATACCTTCAAGAGTGCAAGCACTGCTCCTTACAAGGTTCTTGTACTACGCCCTGACTATCCTGCTGTCAAGAGATTTAACTCCTCGAAGACCTGCCGGGCCTCTTCACAAAATCGTTTCCACTTCATCGGTTAATCGGATTTTCTTTGGACTTGCTACGGAACGAATCCTGCCGGAGCCACCACACACATCTTTCCATGTGTCCACAGCCAGATCAATGGAAACGACCCCACCGGTGGGAAGATTGCCGGAGCAGGTGCCGGCAACAAAAGCACAGAAGTCCGTCAAAGCGGGGTTGTGGCCGCACACCATGACTTCATCTTGGGTGTCCTCAATCTCGCGAACAAAGTGGAGGAGGTCTTGAGAGTCCGCATCATACAGCCTCGCGTCCCGCACGATCTTTTTTTCTGACAGCCCCATTTCCGCAACAATTCTTTTCATGGTGGCAATCGCCCTCTTGGCCGGACTGGAAACAATCAGGGAAGGCATGTCTCCTCTCTCCCTGAGCAGACTCCCGATAGCCAGTGCATCGTTTTTACCTCGTTTCGTCAGGGGACGGTCGCGGTCCGGGCAATCAGGGTCTTTCCAGCTTGACTTGGCATGTCGAATCAGCGTCAACCTCTTCATCTCACCACCATCCAGCTGCCGCCGGAAAATTGAGGGTACTGCTCGTTCGGTTACCTGGAAAAAACCGGAGCAGAACCAGTTTCCTCTGCAATCCTTTCATCAACAAAGCTCAGAATACTGTCCACTGCAGCTTGAACCCCCTCTCCGTCCGGAAGTGTCGAAGCAATCCGTCCGGCAATGCCCCTTTCGGCAAAGATCCTGAAAGACTCGGTAAAATTCAGATCGTACACCCAGGAAAGCTGGAGAAGCTTGAAATCACTCAATGTTCGGGCGGAAGAGAGGGGAACGAGTTCCCTTCTGGCAACCTTTTCCAGCACGTCCGACGAACAGTGCGGCTGATTGGGAAAGCCAAGCTCTATAACCTCCGATCTTTTTTCAACAGGCAGCTCGTAATTTTCGATGAATACCCGCCAGATATCCAGCTTGTCGGCATCGCGAAGAAGTTTGAGGAAATAAAGCTGATCTCCCTGGATATCTTTTGGAATGAGAAAGACGTTATGGCTCTCTACCGCATGATTTATCACATCCCGCTCATGGGGGAACAGGTCCGACAGCAGGTCTATTTCCCGAATTATTTCAGCCCCGAGAGCGGCATGATCCACCGATACACTGTCCCTAAAAGTCCGGAACTGGTGGTACTGCTCGAACCTTCCCACATCATGCAGAATCGCCATAGCTTCTGCCAGAAGCAGACGGTCATCTTCCAGGCCTTCATTAGTTGCTACCCTGAGAATATTGGCGCAGACTTTGTGGGTATGCTCCTCCTTTAGAAGAAAATGGCGCTGATCTTCCTCATTGTCGGAATAAAAAGAGCGGCAATACTCCATAAACCATGCGCGGATTTTTATCAGGTTTTCCTCTGTCACGAAAAAACTCCCTTTTTTACCAAGCTATTCAAGACTGGGCAGGCTGTAAAGCGCGAAATGCTCTCAAGACGATTCGTGCCGCATCCCGCATGGAGTCGAGGTAATCGGCACGAAAAGAACCTTCGTTTTTTTTGTTGATAACAGCACAAATCACACCGGAACGGTAGCCGATGGCGCCAAGGATGTGCAGTAGAGTGCTGGCCTCCATCTCCATGTTCTCGATTTTCAATCCGGCAACTCCGGTGTCCACTGCGGCAAGTCTTTCAACCAGATCCGGCACGGTTGGTGTAATGCGCACGACCGCCCTACCCTGCTCAACATAAAATCCGGAACTCGTCACCGTTACCCCGCGCTTGCAAGGCACTCCGAGATGAAGTGCTTCCCTTTCCAGGGCCACCCTCACCCTGGAGTCAGCCCTGACCGCATAGGGAAAAAAGCGCCCTCTAAAACGTGCATCTTCCAAAACACCTTCATCGATCGCACTTCGCACCCGCCGTTCCAGACGCCTGCACTCCTCATCAGGCAAAGCAGTATCATAGAATAGTCCGGTGTTTTCCAGCCCTATCCCATAATCGGTAACTATCAGGGTACCCAGATCCGTCTCAGGTTGGAGCCCGCCACAGGTGCCGATTCGCACCACCGTGAGCGGCTCGAAGGATACTTTACGTTTCCGGGTGGAGAAATCGAACTCATTCAAAGCAACGAGTTCATTCAGAACTATCTCCATGGAAGGAGCGCCTATTCCTGAGGTGGTTATGGTTACCCGTTGCCCCGCCTCCTGAGCATAGCCGGTAATTGAACGAAACCCGCGGTGATTCCGGTCAGCTTCAATACTCTCCAAAAATTCACCGGCAAAAAAAGGAACCCGTTCAGGGTCTCCCACTACGATAACATGATTTGCCAACTCCTCGGGCAAAAGGTCAAGATGGTATACCCGCCCGCCTCGCAAAGGCAGTTCGGCCTCAGAAAATGATCCGTTTTCCATACTGTTCCTTTCACAGATGTTCTTGCATCACAGTTAATTGGGCCATGTTAATTCTTGAATCGCTATCGCAGGAATTTTCCTTTGAATCAATTATCTTCCCATCGACAGTAGCAGTTACAGAAACAAAACATTGAGTCAAAACACATCTGTGACAACTATATCAGCATTTTCGCTGCGAGAAAGCAACGGGTTTTCTTTTCCATTCATACGAAAAACTGATTAATACTTTTCTGACGCTTTAAAAAAAGTCATCCCCGAATGCCTGTATCGGGGACTCACACTTTCAGGCAGCTGCAAACTGGATTCCCGATCAGATTCGCTACGGGAATGACCGGACTTGTAATTGGCGGAAGATTGATTCCAATCAGGTCCTAAAATTTACTTTAGACTGACGAAAATTCACCATTCTGACTCTCGAAAAGTGGTAAGATAGTCCCTTCAACTAACTACCATGCCCCTGCGGAGCCCCTTGAATGGCCCGTATTGCTGCTCAAGCAAAGGAGTCCTACCATGACACTTAGCGACCTTATCGTCGAATATCTGGAACAGTTTGGCGTGGAATATGTCTTCGGAGTACCAGGAAGTCCACTCGGCCCCCTGTTTGACTCACTGCTGCGGAGCGAACGACGGGGCGGGCCCCGCGCAGTGCTTGCTCGCCATGAAGCGGGTGCTGCATTTATAGCGGACGGCTATGCCCGTGAAAGCGGCAGGCTCGGGGTTTGCTGCTCCACCACCGGACCCGGCGCAACCAACCTGATCACCGGTGTTGCATCGGCGTATGCCGAACAGATTCCCATGCTGGTGATCACATCCCAGACCCGCATATCCGACTTCAGTTTCGGCAGTTTCCAGGATTCATCACGAGATGGCATCGACATCATGAGCATGTTCGAACACTGTACGCGCTTCAACTCCATGGTGACACATCCCAACCAACTGGAAAAAAAATTGGCCGCCGCCCTTGCCAGCTCCATGGGAAATCCGAAGGGACCAGCCCACCTGAGTATCCCGATCGATATTTTCTCCGCCAAGGCCAACGGTCCGGGATCATTCAAGGGCCTCTATGCCCTGCTCAGTGCCACGGAAACAGCCGTAGACGGCTCAGCCCTTGATCGCCTTCATGAAGAAGTTACGGCAGTTCTGCAGCATGGCGGGAAAATCGCCATTCTCGCAGGCCGCAACTGCATCGGAGCAGGTGAAGCAATTACCAGGTTTGCCGAGTACACGGCGGCTGAGATTGTTACCACCCCACGGGGCAAATCGGCCATCAATCCATACCATCCGCTGTCACGCGGCGTGTTTGGCTGCGCCGGTCATGCATCGGCACGACAGGCCCTGGCAGACGACAGGGTTGAACTGATTCTCGCCGTCGGCACAAACTTGGGCGAATGGTCAACCAGCAAATGGGACCCGGTTATCATGAACGGTAAATTGGCGCACATCCATTGTGACCGAGCTGCCTTTACCCGCTCTCCCATGGCACGATTACATGTGCAGGGATCAATCAACACCGTTTTTGCAAAGCTGAACGAACGGTTCGAAGGATGCAACCGGACATTTCATCAGACAGGGAATTTCGACCCTGTTGCCCTGGCCAGAGCTTCATACGTTCCAGCCGGGATAGAAGTGCGACACCCGGAATGCTGCCAGCCGCCCTCCGAAGGGCAGCTCCTCAAAGCACCCCAGGTCTACTGCGAGCTGATCCGCCGATTACCGGGGGAAACACGCTTCTTCATCGATAACAGCAACAGCGTACCGTGGTCAATCCACTATTTTTTCCATTCACGGCCGGAAAGCTACCACCTCTCCATCGAGTTCGCCACCATGGCCTGGGCGGTGGGAGCCGCGATCGGAGGAGCATTTGCGCACCGAAGCGCACCATCGGTCTGCATTGCAGGTGACGGCTGTTACCTGATGAGTGGGCAAGAGATCACCGTGGCAGTGGAGCGGCAGCTGCCGGTACTCTTCGTGGTCCTGGACGACCAGGCTTACGGACTGATCAGGCACGGGCATCGGGCCACGGGCGCAGAGAAAGTCGAATACCGCATTCCGCCAGTTGATTTCGCCATGATGGCCCGGGCCACCGGAGCAGATGCTCATACGGTCAGGGAAATCAGAGATTTTGAAAGCATCGACTGGCAGGCGCTGGCTCTTCGTCAGGGCCCGACTCTATTGCATGTATATATTGACCCAGAAGAGCCCCCTCCGCTGGCCATGGCCTAAAAGAACAACCGTCTTCCACTTCAGCCCTGAGTTGATCTGCAGTCAGCCGGGTCAAACAGGGTCCCTCCTATCTTGAAGCGATTCTTCTGCTAGCCACAAACAAAAAAGGGGAGCCATATGGCTCCCCTTTTTTGTTTGTAAATGAGACTGCTACCCGCCGTTCCTAGAAGAAGTAAAGGAATGCAAGGCGGCCGATGTTTGCGGTACCGGTGCCGGAGGTCCCTATAGTGTTATTGCCGTACTGTGTGTTGGCGTTCTGGTATTCGGCTGCAACGCGGATAGCGGCGTTCAGGTCATAGGCAATACTAGCGTAAATATTCGTACTGGATTTCTGGAAATTGGAAATGTTCCTGTAGTCACTGTAGTTATAGGCATTCCTGCGGCCTATGCCAGCTGTAATACCCAGGTCCTGGATGGGATAGAAAATCACTTGAGCGCTGAGACCGTACCCTTTGGCGGCACTCGGGTCGTAAGCAAGACCAACCGTGGTAGCGGCCGTAGCGGTATTGAAGGCCATGTTGGCCGCCATGTACGCCTGGCCTTCGAAAGACATGGTCATAGCGCGGCTTTTGCCGTCCTTGGACTTCAAGACAGGCACAAAGGTATAGAAACCGTAGCCCCAGGAATCGACGGACTTGTTACCGGTAGCCAACACCACCTTCTCACTACCGTAAAGGCCGAAAACGCCGGCGGTGAGAGAGTTCATTGAAAGTCCCCAGTAACCGGGAGCAACGCCAAGCGCCTTGCTGACAAACATTGCCTGTCCGGCCATATTAACTGCGACACCGAATTTATCGACAACATTGCTCTGATTATTATTACCGTTCTGGTTCGGGTCCTGCAATCCGAAAACCAGCTTAAGGGAGTTTGCATCACTCAATTTAACCTTCTGGGTAAGCCTGAGCTGCGGTACGCGAGGATTGTTGGGGGTACCGAAAGCGGCGCCGGAACGGAAGTCGATGGTGGAAGCAACCATGGGACCAAAGATGTCATAGGCCTGGCCGAAGAGGACTCCGGTGTTGGCCCAGTCGATAGAACCCCATGCCTGGCGCATCCTGATCTGGGGACTCTCGGCAGCGGCACCGGAATCGCCGTAGAAGTCAACCTCGATCAAGGCGCTGGTTTTTGCCCCGACAAATTCAGGCCCCGCAACCTTCAACCAGAAACGGGATTGACGTGCAGTAAAGATGGACTGATCCGACTGTCCCGCTACGGAAGTGGTCTTGGGAATTGCTCCACTGCCGGGAAGTAGAGCCCCTGTGTTTCCCAAATCCACGGAGTTGTAAGCATAATCGAGCTTAACGAAACCGCCAATGGAAAGCTTGAACTTGCTCGTTACCGGTTGCGAAAGCTTTCCATACATACCGGGTGCCACTTCACACGATGGCTGGAAATCGCAATTGTAGGCCGGTGCGGTGACCTGGGGAACTTCTTCCGCCATGGCCGGGACTGCCGCAAGCAGACCAGCGGCAAGAATACCAAAAACCTTCTTTTTCATTACTGCCTCCTTCATGGATTATAAGGGACCGATAGGGTCCCAAAAAAACTTCAATAAACTGATTTCAAGCAATAAACAAAGTGTTTCATTAAGTGCTATTCTATGCCCACCAGATCGCCGGCCTGCGCCTTCGCGCCTTGCTTCACAATACCGAAAGCACCGTCAGTGCCGACATAACCGGTAATTTCCAGAAGCCCCATCCTCTGGCCAGGTGCGAATCCAAGTTTTCCAACAACCTTGCCGGCTCGATATACGTTAAGAACCCGTCCAATAGTGAGGCCCGATTCCTTTCCCGCATTGACGTAAACCCTTGAATCATCGACGGAAACAACCGTACCGTACCATGGCACGAGGGCTGCCGTCTCCCGCACATCCAGCGCCAGCGCTTGCAAGACAGCAGAAAGAGCAGCTTTATCAGAAGCTGCGCTGGCCGGAACCGTAGCTTCGAATTTCTTGACAAGAGACCCGCCGTGGGCTTCAAAAACTTCAACGGACAGGGGCTTGCCGGTCACAATACCTTCCGGGGCAGCTAGATAAAGGACAAGGTTAACTCCGAAATCTTCCTGGAGCTTAACGGCAAGCGATGACCTTTCCGATTGGCTTCCAACAGCGGCATAGCGGGCAATGACGCTCGCCTGGGCCGGATCAACCACAATCCCTGCGGACACCTTTTTCAGTGCCTCGCTGAAGGCGGGAAGAAGCGCGTTTTTCCCTATTTCAACCACTAAAATCCGGCTCTTTACCACGGGAGCGGGTACGTTTTTCTGCTGCACCGGCACAGGAGAAACGGCCGCCGTCTGTTGCGGGGCCTGAGGCTGCGCCCCACTGCCCGCCAAATTGCTGCGGATCGACTCATAACCCTTCTCCACCAATTCACCACCACGAGGAACACCACTTTCAACATAGCTTCGGGGGACCCAGATGGTGGCCGGAGCACCCGGAGACATGGTAAAACCAGGATTGTCAATTTCAACATATTCGGCAGGAGAAGAATTCGAGGTACGATTTCCGGCACACCCCACAAGAGTTATGAGCAAAAGGATCAGTAAAGATGCAAGTCTTCCCACGTTTGTTTCCTCCCTGTACTTGGCAACACGAAGAATCACCCGATTGCAAAAGGTCTGACGTGTAAACAGTCACACCATGAATCTTGGGGCAAAATCGTCCCAAGTCGGCAGCAAGCTTAGTTCGTTATATTTTTTCTTATAGATCGATGGGTTACCACTTGAAAAACGTTTGAACAGTAAATGCAGACCAGAGAATAAGTCAAGGAAAAAAATTTATCATAAAGGGATTTGCAGAATAAAGGCAGGAAGACCCGCCGAACCAAAGTCCGGCGAGCCATGAATCAGTAGAGTTGATTGTACTCACAAGTTTCCTTCCGCAAACTCCGGATGTGAAACTAACAAGACAAACAGCGGAGTTACTGGGTAACGACAGAAAGAATTTTGACTTCCGATCCATCCTTTGAGAGGAAACGGTGCTTCATCGTTGAATCGAAATAGATGCTGTCACCCTCTCCCAAGATAACATGTTCGTCATCAAGCAAGATCTCGGCCGTCCCTTTCAAAATAAACAGGAACTTCTCTCCTTCGTGGCTGTAGGTTGTATACTCGGAAACCGTATCGTTCAAGGTGATTATGAAAGGATCCATCTTCTTGTTTTGCTTGTGGAAAGAAAGTGATTCATAGGAATAGCCATGACGGCTGCCGGTAGGAGAGATAACCCGGGGGACCTCTCTCCTCTCGTCCTTTCTCACCACTTCGAATTTACACTCTTCCTCGGCTTCGGCAAAGAAAATGCCGATCTTCACATCGAAGAATTTGGCAATCTTGGAAAGTGTTGCAATGGGAGGGGAGACGTTGTTGTTTTCAATCTGGGAAATCAAGGCTGGCGAAAATCCTGTTTCTTTGGCAACCGACTGGAGGGTGAGCTTTTTTGCAAGACGCAGACTTTTTAATTTCGGGCCGATATTATATTCACTCATACGTAAACTCCTGCGATAAATTAAAAAAATTCGAACAAACTCCGGATAGTTTGTCAAATATTCAGCCTTTTCAATCTAATGTCAATAAAAAAATGTTTACTATACATAAAACTATTGTCTGTACAGGGAAATCATTTTCCTTTGAATGCAAACCTTTTTACCTGCACTATTCTTCTTTTTCAATAAATAAATCCAGCGAGAATCGGGATAAAGAGTGCAGAAGAATCTTTTCACCTCTTGGACAGATTTCGTGCAAGGATTTCGAGTGTGTGCTGCACCCGGGCCTTGCTCCCCGCCTTCTGCAGTCCGTCCGATAACTGGAGCATGCAACCCGGGCAACCGGTGACTACCGTCTGGACACCCGCAGACTTGATGGCAGCCGTTTTTTGGGCATTGATCTCCATGGATATCCCGTAATGATGGATAGTAAAAGTGCCGCCAAGTCCACAACAGGAATCTGCATTCTGCATCTCCACCAGGCTGAGACCCGGCACCGCTCGAAGAAGCTCCCGAGGCTGTCGGACAATCCCCCGAGACCGCAGATGACAGGGGTCATGGTAGGTAACTTCCTGTAGCGGGTTGGAACCCTGGTCCTGGGTAAGGCCAAGTTTTTGCAGAAGCACGGAAGCATCAACAGCCTTTTCGGAAAGCGCCTGAAAACGCTCCGCAAGGTCCGGGTAACGTTCCCCGAGTACGAGTGGGTACATTCGGTGAAAAGCTCCACCACACGAAGCACAGGCCGTCATGACGTAATCTGCCTGGTGGCTTTCCAGCGCGGCAAGATTCCTTTCCGCAAGTTCCCGAAAGGTATCCATGTCCCCTCCGGAAAGGGCCGGAAATCCGCAGCAGTGCTGATCTTTTGGAATGATAATGGTGCAGCCAAGACTTTTCAGGAGAGCAACGGCAGCTTCGCCGATCTCCGGATAGATAAAATTTGTCATACAACCGACAAAGTAAACAATCCGTGGCCTTCCCGGCTCACCCCGGATAATTTCAGGGTGCCTTACCAGAAAAGGCTTGGCAGCTATTTTGGGGAAATGTCGCTGCCCACCGATAAAAGGGAGGGGAAAACGGAGTCGCAACCCTGAAGAAGCCGGAACCTTACGGAACAGCAGGGGACCAAACAGAGACGCAAGGGTGGCTCCCCCGGAAAGAAGTGCACGATTGCGCAGAAGGAACCCTGCCAGCCGATGAAAAAGGGTGGTCCCTCTCTTGCGGGCCAAGGCCTCCCGGGCAGCAAGGACAATCAGGTCGGTGGGAACATCATTGGCGCACTTCTCAACACACCTGCCGCAGAGGAGGCATTTCGACATAACGTCCCGGGTACGGGCATCAAGGCTCAGCTGTCCGGAAAGGGCTGCCCGCGCCAGGGCTATTTTCCCTCGGGCAGAGACCGGCTCGCGCCCCACAGCAGAAAAGACCGGGCAGTGGGCCCGGCAGGCGCCGCACTTCACGCAGTTCTTCAGTTCATTTTCCAAACGTTTGAGAGGATCCATAAAAGTCAGTTATTAGTTGTTGGTTGGTAGTTTTTGGTTTAGGCCGGGAGCTAACACTGGCACATTGGTTTATTCCGGAAAAATTTTCCCCGGATTCAGGATATTTTTTGGATCCAGTGCCTGTTTGATCGCTTTCATGGTTGCAATTTGCTCCCGGGAGAGTTCCAGGGTGATATAGGGTGACTTGCTGAGACCCACCCCATGCTCACCCGACATGGTACCGCCCATATCCAGGGTTGCCCGGAATATCTCGCGCACGGCCCCTTCGGCTTTTTCGCTTTGTCCGGGAACGCTTCGATCAATCATGATATTCACATGGATATTCCCATCACCGGCGTGACCGAAATTAACAATGGGTATGCCGTATTTGTCCCTGATTGCTTCAATCTTGCGGATGATATCGGGAACCCGGCTCCGGGGGACCACGATATCCTCGTTGACCTTGTCCGGGTTCACCTTTCTGAGTGCCGGAGAGATGAGCCGACGGGCCTTCCACAACTCCTCTGCTTCAGCGGCATCGTCCGCTGCCTTGAAACTGATGAGGCCGAGTGGACGGATCAATTCGCCGATCCGTCCGACCTGCTTCTCCACCAGTTCCTTTTCACCATCCAGTTCAATAATGAGAACCGCCTCCGCTTCCGCCGGAATGCCAAGACTGAACTGGCCTTCAACACACTTGAGTGCCGAGTGGTCCATGAACTCCAGGGTTGTCGGGATAATCCGGCTGCGGATGATGGTCGAAACCGCACCAGCTGCTCCATCAATGGAATCGAACACAGCGAGCATGGTCTTTCGCGTCTCGGGCAGAGGAAGAAGACGTAGGATTATCCGGGTAATGATCCCGAGAGTGCCTTCGCTTCCGCACAAGAGCTTCGTAAGATCATAACCCACCACACCCTTGGCTGTTTCACCGCCGGTGGTAATGACATCACCGGTCGGAAGAACTACCTCAAGGCCAAGCACAAAGTCTTTGGTTACCCCGTATTTGACCGCTCGAGGTCCGCCCGCACACTCGGCCACATTTCCTCCAAGGGTGGAAAACCTGAGGGAAGCCGGATCCGGTGGATAAAAAAGCCCTACCTTCTCCACCGCATCCTGGAGGTCTCCCGTGATAACTCCCGGCTCCACAACAGCGATGAGGTTGTCCGTATCGATGGTAAGGATCTTGTTCATCCTGGTGGTAACGAGGACAATACCGCCACCCTTTGGCAGGCTTCCACCGGAAAAGCCGCTCCCCGCTCCCCGGGGAAACACCGGAATATTCTCCTTGTTCGCAAGTATCAGAACACGGGACACTTCAGCGACATTTGCCGGAAAAACAACAACATCCGGGAGAAATTCCATCTGGGTGGCATCATAGGAATAGCAGATCAGGTCCTGCTTTTCCATTGCCACATTTTCCTTCCCCACTATTTTCTGTAATTCAGATATGATTCTTGCTTCCAGCATTGGCGCTCCATCTCCGCACAATTTCGAAAAAGTGAGTTGTAAAAATAACCCCGGACAAAAACCGTCCCGGCAGTGGTCTGAGTCTCTTTACATCAGCTTTTCTATGATATAGGAAGGTTGACGGAAAGTGCAAGTCTGGAGTCGGATTGGAGAAAAAACCTTACTTTCCAATTGACAAACAAGTACTTTTCCTATAACTATTTCTCGCTTATAACTGAATGGAAAAGTCATCAATTCCAGCCTTTCCAGGCTAAATCATACGGAGGATTATTGCATGGAACAGTACGCAGAAGTATTCGCCTTGGCATGTGCCGTGGCGGCAGTGGCCTATGGTCTTATTTCGACCGCATGGATCTTGAAGCTCCCCCAGGGGAATGACCGCATGAAACAAATCGCTGCGGCGATCCAGGAAGGTGCCGGCGCCTACATGAAGCGCCAGTATTCAATCATTGCCCTTGTCGGCGTGATCATGTTTGCCCTTCTTTTCTTCACCCTCGGTTGGAAAACAGCCATCGGTTTCGCCGTTGGCGCGATTTTCTCCGGACTAACCGGCTTCATCGGCATGTTCGTTTCGGTGCGGGCCAATATCAGGACCACCGAGGCAGCAAAATCCGGTATCAAGAAAGCCCTCAATGTCGCCTTCAGGGGCGGCGCAATTACCGGCATGCTGGTTGTCGGCCTGGGACTCCTTGGTGTGGCCGGATACTACTTTGTGCTGCAAAAGCTCATGCCTGGTGCACCCATTAAAGATGTTGTCAGCCAGTTGGTCGGCCTCGGCTTCGGCGGTTCGCTCATCTCCATCTTCGCTCGTCTCGGCGGCGGTATCTTCACCAAAGGCGCTGACGTGGGCGCCGACCTGGTCGGAAAGGTTGAGGCAGGTATTCCCGAGGACGATCCCCGCAACCCCGCGGTTATCGCCGACAACGTGGGCGACAATGTTGGTGACTGCGCAGGCATGGCAGCCGACCTTTTCGAAACCTATGCCGTCACCCTCATTGCAGCCATGCTGCTCGGTGCCATCTCATTCAACGGTTTCGATGGCGCTGTGAAATACCCCCTGATCTTGGGAGGCATCTCAATTATCGCTTCCATTATCGGCACCTTCTTTGTCAAATTGGGCGGCAGCCAGAAAATCATGGGCGCACTCTACAAAGGCTTGATCGTATCCGGCGTGCTGGCCTCTATCGCCTTCTATTTCGTCACGACAGAAATGTTCCCGGCCGGGCTCACCAATGCCGCTGGTCAAAGCTTCAGCGCTACGAATATTTTCATCGCATCACTTGTCGGCCTGCTTGTTACCGGAGCAATCTTCTGGATCACCGAATACTACACCGCAACCGAATACGGCCCGGTCAAGCATATTGCTGAAGCATCCACCACCGGTCATGCAACAAACATCATTGCCGGCCTCGGTATCTCCATGAAATCAACGGCAGCGCCCGTAATCGTCATCTCTGCAGGAATCATCGTTGCTTACAGCTTCGCCGGCGTTTACGGCATTGCCATCGCCGCCGTTTCCATGCTCTCTCTCACCGGCATCGTCGTTGCCATGGATGCCTACGGCCCGATCACCGACAACGCCGGCGGAATTGCCGAAATGGCCGAGCTTGACGAATCGGTCCGTGCTGTCACCGATCCCCTTGATGCAGTCGGCAACACGACCAAGGCAGTTACCAAAGGTTATGCTATCGGCTCCGCAGGTCTGGCTGCTGTCATTCTCTTCACCTCCTATGTCGACGAACTGAATCATGCCCTGGTTCTGGCCGGCAAGGAAATCATCAAATTCGACCTTTCCGACCCCTACATCATCGTCGGCCTCTTTATCGGCGGTATGCTTCCCTTCTACTTCGCAGCTCTCTGCATGGAAGCGGTCGGCAAAGCGGGTGGAGCGGTCGTTACCGAGGTACGTCGCCAGTTCCGCGAAATTAAAGGCATCATGGAAGGTACCGGCAAACCCGACTATGCGACCTGTGTTGACATCGTCACCAAGTCGGCATTGAAGGCTATGGTCGTCCCCGGCCTGATTCCGATTGCTGCACCGGTCATCGTCGGCTTCACCCTCGGCCCCAAGGCTCTTGGCGGCGTAATCGTCGGCACCATCGTAACCGGCATCTTCGTTGCCATTTCCATGACCACCGGTGGTGGTGCCTGGGATAACGCCAAAAAATTGATCGAAGACGGTTTCCACGGCGGCAAGGGTGGCGAAGCCCACAAAGCGGCAGTAACCGGCGACACCGTCGGCGACCCATACAAAGACACTGCCGGCCCGGCGATCAACCCGATGATCAAGATCATCAATATTGTTTCCCTCTTGATTGTTCCTCTGCTGGCAAAGTACTACGGTAACTAGAATATGGTAAAAAGAAGGGGTGCGGCATAAGCCGCACCCCTTCTTTTTTATCCTCTGTACCTGCCGGATCACACCTGAGACAAACCTGCAACCCCCCACATTGCCTGCCGCTGTTAGTGTCCCGTTTGGAATAAATGCAGAGAACTAATCACACGGGACACTAGTTGTCGATAAGCTCGGCAATACTCATTCTGCGCTCGAAACCTCCCAGACGCTGGATCAAGCCTTCTGCCATCAACAGGTCACGGACACCTCCATGCATCTCTGCAAGCTTCAGGCTCACCCCGTTTTCCGCCAATTGATCATGCAGTTCATTCAGCATCCGCGCACCGGCAAGATCCACGTTCGGTGACGTGGAAAGGTCTATTACCACAAGCTTCGCGGAAGGAATCTGCAAATTGATCATTCTCAGTATCTCATCCTTTATGTTCTGGACATTGAAATACAGGAATGCCGCCTCCACCCGCAGGGCCAGAACTCCGGGAATCCTCTCTACATTGGGATAGCGGGACGTCTCACCGAATCGATCGCTGCCGGCAAAGCGTCCAAGGACCGTAATTCGCGGGTGGGCTGTCTGCTTGATCATAAGTATGATGGAAAAAAGCGCCGCAAGGAGAATACCCTTCAATATCCCGAAGAGCAGCACACCCACAACTGCAGCCATTGCCGTGTAGAATTCCACTCTGCTGACCCGCTTGAGGTGTCGCAACTCCTTCAGATGAATCAGATCCTTAATGGCAACGAGAACAACTGCCGCTAAAACCGGTTGGGGGAGATGACTCATGAATCCGGTAAAAAAAAGCAGCACCACGGCAATGGCGCACGAGGCAAAGATCAGTGAAAGGGGCGTCCGTGCGCCAGCCTTATCATTGACCGCAGACTGGGACATACCCCCTGCAAGTGGATACCCGCTTGCCAGCCCGGCCGCAAGATTGGCAACACCCAGCGCAAGAAGTTCCTGGTTGGGATCGATCTGGTAGCGGTTCTTTATCCCGAAGGTGCGCGCTACAGTGATGCTCTCAACGTACGAAAGGAGGAAGCAGGCCAGGGCAAGGCCAATCAGTCCGCTCGCATCGGAAAGTGCCACGGATGGCACGCCCAGATGGGGTAAACCGGAAGGGATATTTCCAACGGCTTTCACACCCCAGTCTGCCAAGGGGAAAAGGTACATGACCGCCACGGAAAGGACAAGAACCCCGAGTGCCACCGGACGGCCGGAAAGAAACCTTTCCCCGAGCAGTATAAGGGCAAGACTCACGATACCGACGGCCAGGGAAGGAAGGTTCACATCGCCCAAATGCCTGAAAAGACCTGCAATGGACTCAAAGAATTCATTGCCTCCACTGCTCATGCCGAACAGTTTGGGCAACTGGGTGGAAGCAATGACCAGACCGACTCCGACTTTGAAACCGCTGAGAATCGTCTCGGACACGAAACTGACAACGCTTCCCAATTTCAGTAGCCAGGCAATGATGCCGATTCCACCAGCCAGAAGAGCGGTAAACATGGCAAGATTTGCCTGATGCTGTGAACCTCCAAGCGCCATGGCACCAATGGCGGATCCGATCAGAATCGAAATGGCAGAGGTGGGGCCCACGGCGATCTGTCTCGAAGTACCGAACAGAGCGTAGACAATACCGCCAATGAGGTAACAGTAAAGTCCGGCCTGAGAGGGCAGTCCGGCCAGGGAGGCGTAGGCCAGTGAAACGGGAACCGCATAGGCAGCCAGGGTAAAGCCCGCGACACAGTCAGGACGAAGCCATTCCTTGCGGTATCTAGGTAGCCACTGAAAAACCGGAAGGACCGCAACCGTCCTCCGGACGAATTGTCTGGATACATGACTAATCAGTCCCATGGGAGTACCTGCCGACTTATTCGGACGCCTGAGACCGCTGTACCTCTCGGCTCGGCTCTTCCCCGATCCATGCCTGGATCAGGGTAAAGGCAACGGCAAGGATCACCGGGCCGATGAAGAGTCCCACCACGCCGAAAGCTATGAGTCCACCGATTACCCCGGCAAAAATAAGTATCAGGGGAAGATCGGCGCCCTTCCTGATCAGTACCGGACGCAAGAAATTGTCTAGAAGGACAACGGGAATGGTCCAGATAATAAGAACCGTTCCCCAAAGAGTTTCTCCCGTCCAGAAGAGCCAGATAATCGCTGGAATCATGACAATCGAAGGGCCAATCTGGGCAACGCAAAGGATGAAAATCACCCCGGTAAGGAGCAGAGCAACGGGTACGCCTGCGATCAGAAGGCCGGCGCCGCCAAGAACTGACTGAACAAGAGCGGTGACAACAACCCCGAGTGCAACTCCCCGCACCGCATGTGCAGCAAGAAGCACAGCCTCTTCGCCACGTGCGCCGGCCAGTCGGTTGGCAAGCCGGCACATTACGGATGACGCTTTCTCACCATGTGTATAAATGATCGGTGCAATAATCACCGTGAGAAAGAAATTGAGCATCATTACCCCGACGCTGCCGGCACGAGCAACAAACCATTCCACAACCCTTCCCGCATAGGGAGCCAGCCGGGAAGAAAGTTCATCCGAGTGCAAAGAGGAATACTCCTGCCAGCGTTCCATGAGACGAGGACCTGAAAAGGGTATCTGCCGTACCCACTCCGGTGGTGGTGGAATGGTAAACGCAGAAAGCGTACCGAACCAGGAAACTATTTCGTTGCCACGGCTGACAATTTCAAGCACCGCCAGCGAAAAAGGAAGGATAAACACCATCAGCAGGGCAAACGTCATGATCGTTACTGCTGCCCAACGACGACCGCGGAGACGTGATTCAAGACTCAGCTGCAACGGCCAGGTTGCAACCACGATGATGACCGCCCAAAGAATGCCGGTAAGAAAAGGACGCAGGATCCAGAAACAGCCGGCAACCAGCGAAAGAATAAACAACACCGCCAGCGTTACCTTGGTTACATCCATCCTATTGGTAGTGTAAGTGTTCACACGTCACTCCCCCTTAGCGCAAAAGTAGATTCATGCGGGTTCGCATGCGTTTGGCAGAATACATTACCAAGGATGTAGCAGGTGTTAGTACATTTTACCATAAGAATGTTTTCCATAAGCACCTAACCATGTCACCAGACCCAGCATGGCAGCACATGCCAGTCTCTTTACTCATATATCTTCCTGATTAGCAACGCGCGCCGCTTTGGCGGCGTTTGACAGAGAGTAACTTGCGTTCGTCATTCCCGAACTGGCTTTGATCGGGAATCCAGCTTCAAACCGATTGAAATTATTGATCCCCGATAAAGACATTCGGGGATGACAAACTTCATAGCGGAAGAATAGCGCTAACCAGGTTTATCTTTGCTGTATCCGTGCAAGGCGAGTCTCTGGCAAAGATGGGACGAAGAAAGATTTCACATGAATTACGAAAGGCTGCACAGCTTCATGCACTACAATTATTATGACTGGGAAGTTACCGTTAGCCATGAATAGATGATTCCAGGTTTATCAAAAAAAGCGGGGCGGCCAGCCAGAAAGAGCCTTTCAATCAGCTATTTTTTACTGGCTAACTATGGACTAATTCTCATAGCGTAGAGTGATTCTCACGGTGGCCGCAAAACGCGTCTGACCAAATTCAACCAACTCGAAAGGAACATCATCATGACAGCATCGAAAAAGTACGTAATAGCCTTGGTTGGTCTGTTTCTAATGGCTTCCGCAGCCAATGCGGTCGCTTTCACGGGCCAAAAATTCGCTAAGGATGCAAAAATCAGCATGAAACAGGCTCGGGCAATTGCCCTCAAAGCCCATCCCGGAAAAATTACCGATGAAGAACTGGAGCATGAGAAAGGAGGTAGTGGCCTACGCTATTCCTTCGACATCCGGCACGGCCAGGTCACGCAGGAAGTAGGTGTGGATGCCAGAACCGGAACTCTGCTGGAGAACGCTCCGGAAGGGCCTAATCCGGACTAAGCACTTAAGAGAAAAATGCCCCCGTACTTTACTGTGAAAAAGGAAATCCCTATGAATACTACCGAACGTACCTTGAGCAAGGTTCCAGAGGTTACTTTGATCTTCTGGATCATGAAAATAGCTGCTACCACACTGGGAGAAACCGGTGGTGATGCAGTGTCTATGTCGATGAACCTGGGGTATCTTGTTGGAACGGCCATTTTCGCAGCAATCTTTTTCGTTGCCGTAGCTGCCCAGATTAAGGCAAAAGGCTTTCATCCATTCCTCTACTGGACAACCATCATTGCAACCACAACCGTCGGTACGACCTTGGCGGATTATGCTGACAGATCTCTTGGGATTGGTTATGTAGGGGGAACCTCGCTACTGTTTGCCTTGTTGATTAGCATCGTTGGCCCTCTGGTATCGCTCCCTTGGCACGGTATCGGTCGATAGCATCAGTTCTTCAAAAGCCGAGATGTTCTATTGGGTGACGATCATGTTTTCTCAAACCCTGGGCACGGCACTGGGCGATTGGACGGCTGACACCGCCGGTCTTGGCTATGGGGGGGGTGCGATAGTATTCACTTCCCTGCTGGCACTCCTTGTTGTGGCGTATTACTGGACAAATATTTCTCGCACCATGCTGTTCTGGGCTGCATTCATCATCACGCGCCCGCTGGGAGCCGTGGTCGGCGATTTTCTAGACAAGCCTCTCAGCGCCGGCGGATTGGCACTAAGCCGCTTTTCTGCATCGGCTGTTCTCCTGGGATTTATTCTGATGAGCATCCTGGTTTTTAAACAGAGGGCAGCAAAACAATGTCATTAATAAAGCTCATTTTCTTTTGTTTTCCTGATGAGCATCCCACGCCGCATTTTGCCGGCGCTTTGTCGAAGGGTAACTCGTTGTCTTTCCCGAGATCAGCTCTTGTTGTTGCGATAGCTGAAATGCTAACCAGGTGAAAAATTTTACCATGAATATAATCTTGCATCATCAGGAGGAGTAATGAGTACAATAGCAGATTCGCTCTACTTTAAGCTGAGGGGAAAAGTTGGAGTCGTACTATTCGCGCCGGTTTGCATAGCATTGCTGTTTTCTAGTCCGATGATACCTGTCGACAGTGTCTTTCGACAACTTGCCGAGGTTTGCGGCTGGATTTTCTTTATGACGTATGTCTCATCCAGACTTTGGGCCACGTTGTATGTTGGAGGCCGCAAGGATAGTGAACTGCAGACGGCCGGTCCTTATTCCGTCACCAGAAACCCTCTGTATTTCGGGACGTTCTGCTTCGTCACGTCATTGGTATTCTTTTTTCAGAGTCTGACGCTTCTGGCAGTGGTCCTGGTGGGGTTATTGTTTTACTCGCATTTTGTCATCAAGGCTGAAGAAAAACTGCTGTTGGAAAGATTTGGCGCAGCTTTCGAACAGTACTGCACGGGTACACCCCGTTTTTTGCCATCGTTCTCGCATTTCCATTCCCCGTCGTCTGTTCTGGTTAACCTGAGAGATTTGAAATCGGAAGCAAAGAAGTTGTGGACAGCCTTGCGGCTTCCGATCGCTGTCATTATTTACGCCACTTCCAATATCTGAATTGGTGGCCTCACCTGTTCAAACTTCCGTGAACTGAAAATACTTCCTGAGTACAACCAAGCTTCTGTTATCCCTTCATCCGGCCCTCTTTGGTACCTTCTCCCTCCAGGGGGGGGTGGCGCAAACTGTCGGGTGAGGGTAAAATGTCATTGACCGTGGTATTTATGGTGTTATTAACCAAGCAGCGGAAAATCAATTCTAACCATTATGTTTCAACTTCATGCGCGACATGATGGTCGACGGAGCAAGTATGCGGGTCCTGTTGGTAGAAGACGACCCAATGATCGGGGAAGCAATCCGGGGGGCACTGAAAGATGCCGCCTACGCAGCCGACTGGGTGAAAAATGGGCAGACTGCCCTTGATACGCTCGACTGTCAGCATTACGACCTGGTGCTGCTTGACCTCGGGTTGCCGGGAAAAGACGGCCTGGACGTGCTGAGTTCGATCCGTGGCAAGGACAACCCAGTACCACTGCTCATCATTACAGCTCGTGATGGATTGGACGATCGGATTCAAGGACTGGACGGAGGAGCGGATGATTACCTGCTCAAGCCTTTTGAAATAACTGAGCTGCTTGCCCGCATGCGCGCCGTGCTTCGTCGCAAAGGGGGAATGGCAGCCCCGGTTTTGACCAATGGCATAGTGTCACTTGACCCGGCAACACATGAGGCGCACGCCCGAGAGGGAGATGCCGTGCAGTTATCCAACCGGGAATTCGCACTATTGCAAGCCCTGATGGTTCGTCCCGGTGCCATTTTGTCTCGCAGTGAATTGGAGGAACGAATATACGGTTGGGGTGAGGAAGTCGAAAGCAATGCAGTAGATTTTCTGATTCATGCCTTGCGCAGGAAGCTGGGCAGCGATGTTATCAAAAACGTGAGAGGCGTTGGATGGATGGTATCAAAAGGCGGGTAAAAGACTCTCTCCAATTCAGGCTATCGCTCTGGCTGTCTCTGGCAATTCTGGTTATTGCGTTGATTGCCGGGACAATTGCCTTCTTCTCTGCTTTCAATGAGGCTCATGAGTTACAGGACGATGTTTTGCGCCAAGTCGCTACCTTGTTCGACAGGCATCATCTGCCCGTGCATCAGGAGGTAGATTCTGACAGGGAGGCGATCAGCGATACGGAATCACGCGTCTTTGTGCAATTGCTCTCAGCACTTCCATCAAGCGATGGTAGCAGAATTGCCAATCCGCCGCTGGCTCTGCCGCAAAACCTCCCTGACGGAATACAAACCGTCAGTATCGGCAATAAAGCCTATCGGGTCCTGATCAGGACCCTCGGCAGTGGAGAACGCCTGGCAGTTGCCCAGGATACCGCCGTCCGTGACGAAATCGCACGAGACAGCTCGCTGCGCACCCTGCTGCCTTTCCTGATACTGGTTCCGATCCTGATGTTTGTCGTGGCCGTTCTCATCCGTAGAATATTCAAACCGGTTGCTGACCTCTCGAGTGAAATCGATCAGCGCGGGGAGCAGGAACTTCACCCGATTGCCCCCGAACCATTGCCCGCCGAAATCCGGCCATTCGTGGGAGCAATCAACCGACTTCTGGGACGTGTAGAACAGTCTATGGACGCACAGCGGCGCTTCGTCGCCGATGCTGCACACGAGCTGCGCTCACCGCTGACTGCGCTGTCGCTGCAAGCCGAACGGCTTGCGGATACGGATATGTCTGCCAATGCCCATGAGCGACTGAACACTCTGCGTCAGGGTATCAGGCGAGGCATAACTTTACTGGATCAAATGCTGGCACTGGCGCGAGCCCAAGGCTCGACAGTCACAACCGACTCCACGGTTTCTATTCAACAGGTCTATCGGCGCGTGCTGGAGGATTTGATGCCATTGGCCGAGGCGAAAGGCATCGACATCGGCGTCGTGAGCGACTCGGATGCCCAGGTTATTGCCAACGAAGTTGAGGTGATAACCCTCGTGAAAAATCTGGTAGACAATGCAATCCGCTACACTCCTGCAGGCGGTCGTGTCGATTTATCGGTTTCAGACGCCAACGGAGCGACTACGCTGGTGGTCGAAGATAGCGGTCCCGGCATTCCGGAAGCAGAACTCGAGCGGGTGTTTGATCCATTTTACCGTGTTTTAGGGAGTGAAGAGATCGGTTCCGGCCTCGGCTTGTCTATTGTCCGGACCATTTCCGCCCGCCTGGGAGCAACAGTAAGTCTTGGCTATGCCAATGACCAATCGAGGTCCGGGCTGAAGATAACGATATCTATTCCTTTGGCAACACAGTGAGGAAGCAGACTGCCTGTGAGTATGTCAACTTTTGTCAGACCCCTTTCCTGTCAAGGCTCCGGTACTGGATAGCCTCTGCAAGATGCTGTTCGCGGATGTTTTCCGCCCCTTCCAGGTCGGCAATGGTGCGGGCAACCTTGAGGATGCGGGTATAGGCCCTGGCGGAAAAACCGAGGCGTTCGGTAACCAGCTCCAGGAGTCGATGCCCGGCCGCGTCAGGTTCACAGTATCTGCGGATCTGGCGAGGTGTCATCTGCGCGTTTGAATGCACCTTTGTCCCGCTGAATCTTTCCAGCTGAATCTCGCGCGCCTTTTCCACACGTTCGGCAATGACAGTAGAACTCTCCCCTTCTGAGCGGTCCGATAAATCCCGGTACTTTACCGCGGGCACCTCGATGTGGATATCGATCCGGTCAAGAAGGGGCCCGGAGATGCGGGATCGGTACTGGTGAATCTCGCGCGGCGTGCAGGTACAGGTAAGGGAGTTTTCTCCGCTCCCCCCGCATTTGCAGGGGTTCATGGCCGCAACGAGCATGATCCGCGAGGGATAGGTTATGGACATCAGAGCCCGCGAGATGGTAACACGCCCGTCCTCAAGGGGTTGGCGAAGGACCTCCAGCACATGTTTCTTGAACTCCGGAAGTTCGTCGAGGAACAGGAGACCATTGTGGGAAAGGGACACCTCCCCGGGCCGTGGGGTGTTGCCGCCGCCAATGAGGCCGATATCGGAGATGGTGTGATGGGGTGAGCGGAACGGGCGCTGGGTGATGAGGGCCCGGTCGCGCTCCAGCACCCCCATGACACTGTAAACCTTTGTGGTCTCGATGGCCTCGTCAAAGGACATGCGAGGCAGGATCCCGGGAATCCGCCTGGCCAGCATGGTCTTTCCGGAACCTGGCGGACCGATGAGAAGGATATTATGCGCTCCGGCAGCGGATACTTCGATAGCTCTCTTTGCATGATCCTGCCCTTTTACCTCGGAAAAGTCATCGCCAAGCCCGCACGCTTCCCGGAACAGTTCTCCGATATCGATCCGGCAGGGCTCAATCGCACGGTCTCCGTTCAGAAACTCCACCACCTCGGCCAACTCCCCCACACCGACAACCTGAATCCCCTCCACTACCGCGGCCTCACGGGCGTTCTCCCGCGGCACAACGATTCCGGTAAAGCCGGAACGCTTTGCGGCAACCGCCACCGAGAGGCAGCCCCTGATTGGTTTTACACCTCCATCCAGGGAGAGCTCTCCCAGAAGCAGGTACTCCTTTATTCTCTGCTCCTTGACCACCCCGGTTGCGGCCAGGATTCCGATTGATATGGGAAGGTCAAAGGCTGCCCCCTCCTTCCGGATGTCGGCAGGGGCAAGATTCACGGTAATTTTTCTGCTGGGATATTCATAACCGGAATTTTTGAGAGCGGATTTGACCCGATCCTTGCTTTCCTTTACCGCACCATCGGGAAGTCCCACGGTGGCAAACTGGGGAAGCCCCTGGGAAATATCCACTTCCACGTCGACCAGCATGGCATCAATTCCGAGGAGCGAACTGCTGAAAACCTTGGCAAGCATACGACCTCCATAAATTAGCTTAGCCTAACGTACTCGATAAATGAGAATTTGCCAAGCTAACTTTTGGAGTTATTAAAAGAAGATCAGTAAAAAGGCAAGAATCAGGGTAGAACGACTGGATTTCGCCCCACCGGAGGGGAGTAAACATCGAACGGACTGCAGGAGTCACTATCTCCTGACAAACGCCACCCGTAAGGGGTAACGACAAAGCGCCCTTCCTGGCTCGGAAGGGCGCTTTCAGGGCAACCAGAGGATTACGACTCCGTCAGGAGTATCGCCTCCGCAATCTGCCGCATGCTTTTTCTTTTATCCATGGCAAGCTTCTGCATCTTCCGGAATGCCTCCGGCTCGGAAAGGCCCTGGTTTCGCATCAGGGCCCCTTTGGCCTTCTCGATGATCTTGCGGGTTTCCAGATTTTCCTTGAGATCTTCTACCTGCTCTTTCAGATCCTCGATCTCTTCGGCATGGGCACACGCCAGTTCAATGGCAGGCCAGAGGTCCTGATCACGGAGAGGCTTGGAGAGGAATGCCCCGATGCCGCATTCCCCTGCCCTCTTCACCGTATCCGGATCATAGCAGGCCGTAAGCAGGATTATGGGAATCTTCAGCTTCTTCCTGATCTCTATCGCTGCGGATATACCGTCCATCTGCGGCATTGCCACGTCCATGATAACAATATCAGGAAGTTTGCTTATCGCCAGCTCCACAGCCTTGACTCCATCGCCACATTCTAAAATTTCATCAAAACCAAGCTCGGAAAGCCTTTTTTTTAGGCTTTTGCGCAGGATTGGTTCGTCATCGCAAATAAGAGCGCTTCTCAATAAAATCACCACCTTATAATAGCTTTATCACTTCCTGGACCTATTCATGCCATTAGAACAGCATAAAGCGTTCCACTTGTCATCCACATTGACAGGAAAAGAAATCAAGGCCATACTTTGCCCACAAGCTAAGAGAATCATGCAATCAGGACTTCCTGCTACCGGAGATCTGGCAATGAAAAAGAAATTTATCATCACCGCACTTGTCATGGGGATTATAGTCTCCGCTGCACTCTATTTTACCCTCCGACTCACAAAGCACAACGAGGGAAGTATTCATGTTTCAGGGAATATCGAAGTAACCTCCGTAGAATTGAGCTTCAAAATCCCCGGACGGGTCACGGAACGCCCCGTGGACGAGGGAGAACTGGTAAAAACCGGTGAGCTGGTTGCCAAGCTGGATCCGACAGACCTGCTCAACGAAGCAGCAAGCCGGCGGGCCGAGGCACAGGCTGCCCGCTCACAGCTGACGGAACTCGAGACAGGCTACCGCAAGGAAGAAATTGCCCAGGCCGAAGCGGTCCTCCAGCGGGTTAAGGCAGAGGCAGAACGTCTCCGAATCGACTTTGGCCGCCAACAGCAACTGTTCAAAAAAGAAGTCATCTCCGCCCGTGACTTTGACGCCTCCCGCGCAGCCTACGAGAGTTCCCAGGCAAACGTTCGTGAAGCCGGTGAGCGGCTGAAACTGCTCAAGAGCGGCCCACGCAAGGAAACCATCGATCAGGCCCGAGCCCGGCTCCGGAGTGCAGAAGCGATCCTGGCCCTGGCGGAAACCAGGCTCGGTTACGCCACGCTGGTTTCGCCGGTACATGGACTGGTGCTGTCGAAAAACATCGAGCCGGGCGAACAGGTGGCAGTGGGGACTCCGGTGATCACCATAGGCATGCTCGACGAAGTATGGCTGCGTGCCTATATCAGCGAAACTGACCTGGGACGGGTACAGGTCGGCCAAAAAGCAACTGTCACCACCGACACGTATCCCGGCAAGAAATACCAGGGAACCATCACCTTTATTTCGCCGGAAGCGGAATTCACCCCGAAAAGCGTGCAGACGGAAAAAGAGCGCGTGAAACTCGTCTATCGCATCAAGATAACCATCCCCAACCGGGAGAATGAACTGAAGCCGGGCATGCCGGCGGATGCAGAGATCGAACTGGACAAATCGAAACAACAGGCTGGACAGGATAGTAAGAGTGGAAACAGCCTGTCACCCCACAACCAGAAATCTGATTAGCACTACTTCTTCCACCAGGACGATTGTCATCCCCGAATGCCTTTATCGGGGATCCATACTTTCAGTCGGTGAGAAGCTGGATTCCCGATCAGATTCACTTCGGGAATGACAGCTTTGGGAATTGGTGGAAGATTGGCTCAACTCAGGACCGAAAATAACGCAATTGACACTATATTCTGATTTAATCGTGAAAGAGCGACTATCAGTTCAAGGAAAACAGACACTCATCGGTTTTAAACCTGTCCATTCTGCCTGCACGCTGTAGCGTTACGACGCGCAAACCTGTACATCCTGTAAAATTGGCCTTTTATGACAGCAATTCGAATGGAAAACCTCACGAAAAAATTCGGTGACCTGACTGCTGTGGACGCCCTGACCCTTTCCGTGTCAAATGGCGAGCTTTTCGGGCTGGTCGGTTCTGACGGCGCCGGCAAGACCACCACCATGCGCATGCTCACCGCAATCATGGAACCCACCTCGGGAGATGCCTGGGTAATGGGGCACCACGTGCTGAGCGAACCGGAGGCCATCAAGGAGGAGATCGGTTACATGAGTCAGCGTTTCGGGCTCTATAACGACCTCACCGTACAGGAAAATATCCGTTTCTATGCGGATATTTATGGCATTCCTCGCAAGGGGCGTAATGCGAAAATCGAAGAACTCCTCTCGTTCAGTAACCTGACCCCGTTCAGGGAACGGAAGGCAGGAAACCTTTCCGGCGGCATGAAGCAGAAGCTTGGACTTGCCTGTGCACTGGTACACACCCCCAGGGTTCTTTTTCTCGATGAACCCACCAACGGCGTCGATCCGGTTTCACGCCGCGATTTCTGGCGGATCCTTTACAACCTGCTCAAGGAGGGAGTCGCCATCTTCGTCTCCACCGCCTATCTGGATGAGGCTGATCGCTGCAACCGTGTGGGATTGATCCATAACGGCAAAATCCTCGCCTGCGACACCCCTGAAAACCTAAAAAAACTGATGCGGGGAACTATTCTCGAAATCCGCACTTCCCAGCCACGCGACGCTGCCCGACTGCTCAGAGCAAAGCTCGGCGAGATGTCGGTCAACCTGTCCGGAGACAAGGTGCACATGGTAACAAATGACCCTGACAGGACAAGGGAATCCGCGTCATCTTTCCTGGAACAGGGGGGAATCCCCCTGCTGTCCCTACGGGCAGTGGAACCGTCCCTGGAAGACGTGGTCGTATCACTTCTGCAGGAAACAGCTGATACGGGAGGAGAAACTTTTGGCCATTGAGGAAGCTGGGCGATTTTCTTCGGCAGAAACCCCCGTGAACAATGAAGGACCCGCCGTCACTCTCAAGGACATTACCAAGACGTTCGGGGACTTCGTTGCTGTGGACAGGGTCAGCCTCGAGGTAAAGAAAGGGGAAATTTTCGGTTTTCTCGGGCCAAACGGGGCCGGCAAATCCACAACGATCCGGATGCTGTGCGGCATCCTTTCCCCAACCAGTGGATCTGGTTCGGTTGCCGGATTCGATGTAACCCGAAACGCGGAAAAGATCAAGGAACACATCGGCTACATGAGCCAGCGTTTCTCCCTGTACGAAGATCTCACCGTGGAAGAAAATATCGACTTTTACAGCGGCATTTACAAAATTCCCCAGGAAAAGAAAAGCGACCGCAAGGAGTGGGTGATCGACATGGCAGGACTCCGTTCCCACCGCTCCTCCAAAACCGGCATTCTTTCCGCCGGCTGGAAGCAGCGCCTGGCATTGGGGTGTGCAATCCTCCACGAACCACCGGTCATTTTTCTCGACGAACCAACCTCCGGCGTGGATCCCATCAGCCGGAGAAATTTCTGGGATCTGATCTACCGTCTGGCGGAACAGGGAACAACAATCTTCGTCACCACCCATTACATGGACGAAGCCGAGTACTGCGACCGTTTGGGACTCATCTATCGCGGCCAGCTGATTGCTTTGGGATCACCGGAGGAGTTGAAAACAGGCTTTATGACGGAAGACGTCATCGAAGTCAGCTGCGAAAGTGTCCACGAAGCCATGGAGTGCATAGAAAAGATTGAAGGCATACGCCATGCGGCATTGTTCGGCAGAGGTCTGCACGTCGTGGCGGAAAACGCTGAACGTGCCATGCCCGCCATGATGGATGCGCTGGCTGTAAGGGGCATCCCGGTACAGGGTATGGAAAAAATCCTGCCCTCCCTGGAAGATGTCTTTGTCTCCCTCATTGAGGCGCATGACCGGATGGAGGCACCTCAGCGGGTTTTTAAGAAGTGAAAGGCGGGGTAAGGGGTACGGGGTAAAAATATTTCATGATTAGCGTCAATCTTCCGCCAGTTCCCAAAACTGTCATTCCCGAAGCGATTCTGATCGGGAATCCAGCTTCTAACCGACTGAATTCATGGATCCCCGATAGAGACATTCGGGGATGACAATCTTCATAGCGGAAGAATAGCGCTAATCTGGAAAGATTTTGAGTTAGATGATTTTATCTCGACAACTTTCTCTAACTGCTGACTCTGGACTGATATGAATATTCAACGCATAAAGGCGGTCGCGAAAAAGGAATTCCTTCATATTATCCGTGACCCTCGGAGTCTCGGCATGGGCATTGTTATCCCCATGCTCCTGCTCTTTCTCTTCGGCTATGCCCTGACCCTTGATGTGGACAGGGTTCCCCTGATTGCCTGGGACCAAAGCAACACCCATGAGAGCCGGGAACTTCTTAGCCGCTTTTCTGGATCCCGCTATTTTTCCCTGCGAACTCACACGGACAACTACCGCGATATCGACCATGCCATCAACAGCCGCGATGCCGTAATAGCCCTCATCATCCCGACGGATTTCGCCCGTCGCGTCGACTCCGGCAGAAAGACTTCGGTACAGGTGCTGCTGGATGGAAGCGATCCCAATACCGCAACATACGCCCTCGGATATGCCCAGAATATCGTAGCAGGCTTCTCCCGAGACATTGTTCTTCGCCAAATCCGGCGCAGCACCGGCAGCGAAGCGCGACTCGCTCAGCTGGAAGTAAGGCCGCGCGTCTGGTTCAATACCGACATGGCCTCGAGAAACTACCTCTTTCCCGGACTCATCGCGGTCATCATGATGATCATCGCGGCTCTCCTAACCTCGCTGACAGTTGCCCGGGAATGGGAGACCGGAACCATGGAACAGCTCATCTCAACGCCCCTCAAGGGGCCCGAACTGATCCTGGGCAAGCTCATCCCTTACTTTACCATCGGTATTCTTGACCTGATTCTCGCCGTTTTGGTAGGGGAATTCATTTTTGAAATTCCGCTTCGCGGGAGCCTCCCGCTCCTGTTTGGCCTGTCGGTGGTCTTCCTGGTGGGCGCCCTTTCCCTCGGCATACTGATCAGCATCGTGACAAAAAGCCAGCTCGTGGCAAGCCAGTTGGCGCTGGTTGCCACCATGCTGCCGGCTTTTCTTCTTTCAGGATTCATCTTCCCCATCGAAAACATGCCGGCCCCCATCCAGGTTATAACCCATATTGTGACGGCCCGCTATTTTGTTACCATTCTGCGGGGAATTTATCTGAAAAACGTGGGACTGGAGGCCATGGCCGGTCAGGTGGGGCTGCTCATCGCATTCGCTGTGGTTGTGCTGGCACTGTCAGTCCGGAAGTTCCGGAAGAAAATCGAATAGACAAAAGCAAAAAGGTTTTCCATGTTCGAACGTCTGAAATCCATGCTGGTGAAGGAATTCATCCAGGTTCTCCGGGACCCGAAGATGCGGATCATCATTTTCCTTATCCCGGTATTCCAGACCATAGTCTTTGGTTATGCAGTCAATACCGATGTAAAGGACATAAAGACCGCGGTTTACGATCTGGACAACAGCCCTGAAAGCAGGGACTTGATCGCCCGATTCGCCGGGTCAGGCTATTTTCAGATCGAGGAGTATGTATACGGTGACAAGAGAGTGGAGGAACTGATCGACAAGGGCACTGTCAAGGCTGTGCTCAGGATGAACAGGGGCTTCGGCGCAGAGTTGGCTGCAGGACGGGTTGCTCCGCTGCAGATACTCCTGGACGGGACCGACTCCAATACCGCAGGAATAGTACTGACATATGCCGGGCAGATAGCAGCCAGATACAACGACCGTATCCGCCTGGATCAAGCGGCACGTGCCTTCGGTCCCTCCTTCAGGATTGGAGGCGTGGAAATGGAAAGTCGCGCCTGGTTCAACGAAAACCTCGAGAGCCGCAATTTCTATGTACCTGCCGTAATCGCGAACATTGTGTTCATCATTACCATGCTCCTTTCGAGCATGGCGGTGGTTCGAGAAAAAGAAATCGGAACCATGGAACAAATCATCGTTACCCCGATTCGTCGCAGCGAGTTCATTCTCGGCAAAACCGTCCCCTTTATCCTGATAGGATTCATTGACGTTGCCCTGATCACCCTGGTGGCCGCCTTCTGGTTCGACGTTCCCATCCGTGGAAGCATTCCCCTCCTGTTCGGTGCAACTGCCCTTTTCCTCATGAGCAGCCTTGGATTCGGCCTGTTGATATCCACCATCAGCAGGACCCAGCAACAGGCCATGATGAGCGCCTTTTTCTTCATTTTTCCGGCCATGCTCCTTTCCGGATTCGCCTTCCCGATTGAAAACATGCCCGAGAGCGTGCAGTGGCTGACCTTTCTCAACCCGCTTCGCTACTACCTGGTCATCATTCGAGGCATCTTCCTGAAGGGAGTCGGGTTGGCTATTCTCTGGCAGCAGTTTCTGGCACTATTCCTCCTCGGCACCGGCATCCTTGGTTTTGCTGTGAGCCGCTTCAGGAAGACCCTCTAGGAACCTGTCGGACTTAGGAAATCGAAGCGAAAATTCGGCTGGGCGAGGACAGATTTTGTCGATTTTGCAGGTCAATAGTTGCTCTATTGCCCAAAAATGCGGCGGGTTATGGACCGTCCAGACGGATTTGCAGCAGATTCACCCTAAGTCCGAAGGCTCCTAGCACGCTTGTTTGCTCCACCATGGTTTACAGTCTTGACAGAGCGGAATTGTTTATGTTTAATCAGGCAGGACTGACCGGATACGGCAGTCGGTAAGCAGAAATTTTCCCAAAGAAGTTAGGGCAGTAGCGCGATATCCCCCCAGCAGGTGGTTCACCAGACAGGGGATGCTGGGATCGGAGACTGGACGTGAAGAACGTACGAAAAGACAAGAAAGATCTCTCCATACTGTATGTTGAAGATGAGCTGATCACCAGGATGACCATCAACAAGATCCTTGCGGCACGCTATGCAACAATTTATCTGGCACAGGACGGCAAAGAGGGTCTGGAGATTTTCGAACAGCATAACCCTGACATCATCATTACCGATACCAGGATGCCGGTCATGGACGGCCTCAAGATGTCACAGGCGATTCGTGCTGTCAACCGACAGGTCCCGATAATCTTTACCACCGCCAACGAAGATTCCGAGTTTATCGAAGAAACCAGGAAGCTGGGAATCACCCGGAACATCATCAAACCAATCCTGCTCAAAGACCTTCTCGCTACCGTCGAAGAAGTCGCCGACAAAATCCTCTCCAGAAAAGCATCACCAGCAGCAACAGGCTAACATTTCAGCCCCTATAACGCATGCCGGCAAATCTCTCCTCAATGCACCTGATATGGCCATCCATTTCGAGGGTATTCTTCGGCCCAAAAACAGATGGCCGGAATGTACCCTACTCGGTACGTTCCGGCCAATTACGCTTTTGCCCCACCCGATGCTTCACACAACACAGGCCTAGGAGCCAATGTTTAAGAAGATCCTGCAGTACCACCCGGGATACTACAGCGTAACCTTCATATAGTCGGCAACGGTGTGGATATCCTTGTCGCCGCGCCCTGACAGACAGACCACGATGGTCTTGTCGCGTGGCAGAGTCGGTGCCAGCTTCAGGACATGGGCAATGGCGTGCGACGACTCCAGCGCAGGAATAATCCCCTCTTCCTCGGTCAGGACCCGAAAGCCCTCCATGGCATCTTCATCGCTTATGGAAACATAGTCCGCACGTCCCGTATCCTTCAGCCAGGCATGCTCCGGTCCCACACCCGGGTAGTCAAGCCCGGCAGAGATGGAATGGGCATTGGCAATCTGGCCATCATCGTCCTGGAGGAGATAGGTTTTGTTACCGTGGAGCACCCCTACCTTCCCGGCACAGAGAGGAGCAGCGTGTTTCCCGGATGAAATACCGTACCCGGCCGCCTCAACCCCGATCATCCGCACATCATTCTCTTTGAGGAAGGTATAGAAGAGCCCCATGGCGTTACTGCCGCCGCCCACACAAGCAACCAGATAGTCCGGGAGCCGGCCCTCGGCCTTCTCGTGCTGCAGCTTCGCCTCACGGCCAATTATAGCCTGGAAGTCGCGGACCATCATCGGATAAGGATGGGGACCGGCCGTCGTGCCGATCACGTAGAAAGTCGACTTCACGTGGGTGACCCAGTTTCGCAGCGCCTCGTTCATGGCATCCTTGAGGGTTGCGGTTCCGGAAAGTACCGGCGTGACCGTGGCACCGAGAAGCTTCATGCGAAAGACATTCAGTGACTGGCGGTGAATATCCTCCTCGCCCATGAAGACCTCGCACTCCATTCCCATCAGGGCAGCCACCGTAGCTGTAGCAACGCCATGCTGGCCGGCTCCGGTTTCGGCAATAACCCGTTTTTTGCCCATACGCTTTGCCAGAAGCCCCTGGCCGATGGTATTGTTGATCTTATGAGCGCCGGTGTGGTTCAAATCCTCCCGTTTCAGGTAGATCTTGGCACCGCCAAGTCTCTTTGTCAGTTTTTCGGCATAATAGAGAGGATTCGGCCTGCCTACGTACTCCCGCAGATAATAGGCAAACTCCTCTTTGAATTCCCTGTCGTTTTTATACTCCTGGTACGCCTTTTCCAGCTCCAGAAGGACCGGCATCAAGGTTTCCGGGACAAATTTCCCGCCGAACTGGCCGAAATGGCCCGCTGTATCCGGTATCTTCATTACTCCTCCACACTATGCCGCAACGGAATCTTATAATCCCTTTGCTCGTTTGATGAATTCTTTTACCTTGGCATGGTCTTTCTTGCCGGGCACAGCCTCGACCCCGCTGGAAACATCGATGGCATAAGGCTGAACCGTTTCCACCGCTTCGCGAACATTGCCCACGTTCAAGCCGCCGGCCAGGATAATGGGGCCATACTGCTTGGCAATCCTGGCGCTCTCCCAGTTGAAAGTAAGTCCGGTGCCTCCATAGGTGCCCGGCACATACGCATCAAGGAGAAAACCTGACACCGGATAATTTCTGATGTTCTCGATACTCTTGATATCGCGGATCCGGAAAGCCTTGACGATCTTATGGGGCAAACCGGCACAGAAACTCGGCGTCTCGTCTCCATGGAGCTGCACAACCTGGATGCCGCAACGCTCCACCGCAAGATTGATGGACTGGGTGGGATTATTCACGAAAACCCCAACCGCGATAATGAAAGGCGGCAGTTTTTTGATTATCTTCTCCGCGGTTTCGTAAAAGATGCAGCGCGGGGACAGGTCGTAGAAAACAAACCCGAGGGCGTCAGCCCCGGCATCAACAGCCTGGAGTGCGTCCTCCTCGTTCGTAATGCCGCAGATTTTAACTTTTACCATATCTAGTACACCTTGCTGTGCATACCGCCCCCCGATCAAAACACGGCACGCGATGGAAGTCCCCTGAAAAATGTTCAGGAATTACAGAGACCTTGGGAAAACGCTCAAGAGCCTCGCGAATCATTGCTGCTGTATCCTGTAGATCCTATCTGCACGTTGGAGCGTTTCGGCGCAGAAGCCTGTCCATCCAGTCAAATACCTCTTCAGGTTTCTCCCTTGAGTTCCCGAAGCTTTCTGCCAAAATCCTTCTCGCACATGAGCGACTCACCCACGAGAAAGGCTTGGGCACCGGCACTCCGAAGTCGAATCACGTCTTCCCGGCATGTGATGCCGCTCTCGGCAACAGCAAACCGGTCTGGCGGCATCTTCGAGCAGAGCCGCTCCGTGGTCCCGAGGTCGGTGACAAAGGTATGGAGATTCCGGTTGTTGATGCCCACCAGGGGGCAATCGGTCGCCAGGGCCATCTCCAGTTCCCGTTCGTCATGGACCTCCAGCAGGACATCCAGCGACAGCTCACCAGCCAGGGCAAGAAAATCCCGCAAGCGGCTCAGGTCAAGCATCGCCGCAATGAGCAGAACTGCATCCGCACCAGCAACCCGGGCCTCGAAAATCTGGTAGGCATCAAAAATGAAGTCCTTCCGAAGAAGCGGAATACCAACCTCGTTGCGTATCCTGGCCAAGTAGTCGAGATGGCCGAGAAAGAAATGCTCGTCGGTCAACACGGAAAGACAGGAAGCGCCGTTCGCCTGATAGGTTCGGGCAATGTCAATCGGGTCAAAGTCAGCCCGGATAAGGCCCTTGCTCGGCGAGCCCTTTTTCACTTCGGCAATAACGGCGGTCTGCCCGGCCTCGTCCGTTGCGCGAAGAGCCCTCAGAAAGCCCCGTACCGGCGGGCAATCTGCAATCTGCGCCATCAGCTCCGCAATCCCGACCCGGGACTTCGCCGCAATAAGCTCACCCTTTTTATAATCGACTATCTTCTTCAGAACATCAGGGGTATCAGTCATCGTGGTTTTCTTTTCCAATCCGTGAAGGAGCAAGGCCTCTCCGCTGCTTACTCAGCAGCCGGCCATGTAGTGCTAAATATTCGTCAGGGCGACCAACTTCTCCAACTGGGCCATGGCCCGGCCGGAATCGATGGTTTCCGCCGCCATGGCAAGACCTTCGTCAAGCCCGGCCACTTTTCCGGCTGCCACCAGGGAAAACGCTGCATTCAGGAGTACGATGTCCCGCTTCGGTCCGGCAGTGCCCGACAGCACCCCCCTGACAATGGCGGCATTTGCCTGGGCGTCTCCACCGCGCAGTTCATCCAGGGTGCAGCGACCCAGCCCCAACTCTTCAGGGCTGAAGAGGCGTGAAGTGACACCCTGAGGGGTAACTTCCGCAATCCTCGTCTCACCGGTCAGGGTAATTTCGTCCATCCCATCAAGACCATGAACCACGAATCCCCGTCGGCAGCCGAGTTTTTTCAGCACATGGGCGAGCTTTTCGGTCAAGTCCTCCCGATAGACCCCGAGCACCTGGCACTGGGCCCCGGCCGGGTTTGTCAGGGGACCGAGGATATTGAAGATGGTACGGATGCCGATCTCGCGACGCGGGCCGATCGCATGCTTCATGGCCCCGTGCAGGGCAGGCGCAAAAAGGAAGCCGATGCCGACCTCCGCAATACAGCGCTCCACGGTTTCCGGGGTCACATCCAGGTTTACACCCAGGGCCTCCAGGACGTCGGCGCTGCCGCAAGACGAGGAAACCGAGCGGTTCCCATGCTTGGCAACCTTGACGCCGCAGGCAGACACGACAAAAGCCACGGTGGTGGAAACGTTGAAGGTATTGGTCCCGCTGCCGCCGGTACCGCAGGTATCGAGGATTGTTTCCAGATCAAGGTTGATCTCGTCCCGGTCCAGATCGAGGACATTCTTTCCAACGCGAATGTGGACAGCCCGGTCCCGCATGACCCGCGCCGCTCCGGTGATCTCTTCCACCGTCTCACCCTTCATGCGCAGAGCGGTTATGAAAGCAGCGGTCTGGGCCGGCGTCGCCTCGCCGGACATGATCTGGTCCATGACCTCGATCATCTCGGCCTCGGTCAGGTTTTCACGTTCGACGACTTTAGCGATGGCTTTTTTGATCATGACAGTCCTTAAAACACGTAAGACGTAAGATGTTAGACGTAAGATGTAAAAAGGAAGCATTCCAGCATTAACGTCTTACGTCTCACCTCTCACTTCTCACTTTTCACTTTTCACGTCTCACCGATTTCTGCTCATCTCCAGAAAATTCCTCAGCAGATCCATGCCGCCGACGGTCAGGATGGATTCAGGGTGAAACTGAATGCCCCAGATCGCCAGTTCCCGGTGGGCTAGCCCCATGATTTCCTGGTTTTCGACCCAGGCAGTAACCTCAAGGCACGCGGGAAGAGAGGATCTCTCCACGATCAGCGAATGGTAGCGGGTTGCCTCGAAGGGGTTCGGCAGACCTTTGAAGAGCCCCTTCCCGTCGTGGTGGATGGGAGAGGTCTTGCCATGCATCAGAAAACTGCTCCGAACCACATTCCCGCCAAAAGCAGCCCCTATTGCCTGGTGCCCGAGACAGACCCCCAGAAGCGGAATTTTGCCGGCAAAATGGCGGATTGCCGAGACTGAAATTCCCGCCTCGTTGGGAGAACAGGGGCCGGGTGAAATCACGATCCTTTCCGGAGAGAGACGCTCTATCTCCTCCAGGGTGATCTGGTCATTCCGGTACACCGCAACATCCTCACCCAGTTGGCCGAAATACTGGACCAGGTTATAGGTAAAGGAGTCGTAATTATCGATCATCAACAGCATATGCGCAATTTCTCCGTTTTTCCAGGAATGAGGATCGTGGGCCGGGGATTCAAGGTTTTTCCTCGCTCCTCACACCTCGAACCTCGGACCTTTTTACTCCAGCCCTTGTTCCACCATCTCGATGGCCTTCACCACAGCCCGCGCCTTGTTGACCGTTTCCTGGTATTCTGTCGCAGGATCGGAATCTGCCACAATTCCGGCCCCGGCCTGCAAATGAATTCTGCCATCCTTAACGACCAGGGTACGGATGGCAATGGCCATGTCCATGTTGCCGGAAAAGGAGAAATAGCCCACAGCACCGCCGTAAATCTCGCGGCGTACCGGCTCAAGCTCCTCGATGATCTCCATGGCACGGACCTTTGGCGCACCCGACAAGGTGCCGGCCGGGAAGGTTGCCCGCAGCACGTCGAAGGCGTCTTTTGCTGCATCCAGCTCGCCCTGCACATTGGAGACGATGTGCATGACATGGGAATACCGTTCCACCACCATGAGTTCAGTAACACGGACAGTTCCGGTTTTGCAGACGCGGCCCAGGTCGTTGCGACCAAGGTCTACGAGCATTACATGCTCGGCACGCTCCTTCGGATCTTCAAGCAATTCACAGGCAAGCATCTCATCCTCTGCCAGGGTCGCACCCCGCGGACGTGTGCCGGCGATGGGCCGGAGTTCCACCCGCTCGCCTTCCTTGCGGACCATGACCTCAGGAGAGGCCCCCACCACAAGGGTGTCGTCCAGCCGGAGAAAAAACATATAGGGTGAGGGGTTCATGGTTCGCAGGATACGATAGATATCCAGCGGGTCAACGGTCAGACCGGCGGAAAACCGCTGAGAAAGGACAACCTGAATCACGTCTCCGGCCTTTACATATTCCTTGGCCTTGACGACCGACTCCTCAAAGGCCTCTCGACTCACATTGGAAAGAAAGGAAACCCGCTCGGAAGCGACTGGGGAGGAAGCAGGAAGAACAGGCGTCTTCATCTTCCTGATGATGGCGTCTATCTTCTTCTTTGCTTCTTCGTAGGCAACTTCGGGAGATATCCCCTCTTCCAGGTGAGCATTGGACACGACCTTGATCTTCTGGCGGACCGCATCAAAGATCAGAATGGTGTCTGTGATGACCAGGTAACTGTCATAGGCATCCAGCTCGGTCGGCTTATCCAGGGAAACCCGCTCGAAGTAGCGGACCATGTCGTAGCCGATGTACCCTACCGCACCGCCGAAAAAGCGCGGCAGACCGTCAACCTCGACAGGTGTATAGCGCGCCAGATACTCCCTGACGAAACCAAGCGGGTCCGCGGTTTCCTCACGCAGGCAGGTACCGTCAGCCAGCAGCGTCTCAACCACATTCCCCTTGGAGCGGATAATAACATCGGGGCTTGAGCCGAGAAAACTGTAGCGCGCCCATTTCTCTCCCCCCTCGATACTCTCGAGAAGAAAGGAAAACCGACCATCATCGATTTTCTTGAAAGCACTGACCGGTGTATCCATGTCGGCCAGTATTTCACGGTATACAGGTATCAGGTTACCTTGCGATGCAAGGGAACAGAAAGTTTCGAAATCGGGAAAATACATTGGTTTCTCCGAAAAGAGGGCGGGGATACCGCAGCGGCTAATCCTATGCCGGAAATGCACAAAACAGCAGGGATTTTCGTGTATCTGCCAAGGCCAGAAAAAAGTCATAACTGGCCTTTCTGCAAGGGATTTACACTAGCACAGGCCTCTCTGGGTGTCAAGAAATCGGGAACAAAAATGGGGACCGAAACAAGACACGAGCCGCCGCTATCGTCACTCAGCCGGATTTCATACCAGGCGAGAAAAAAATCTGATCATAGGCCTTGCAAAAATCGCATCAAATGATTAGTTTTGACAACTCAGGTTTGCACGGGAATATTCAGATTCAAAGCCGTGAGAACCAGATTCCTGGTGAAACAGAGCACTCGGGGATCGCGGATTCACGAAAGAATAAAAAAGAGGAGATTCAACACCAATGACGAAGACCACAAAGCATTTTCAAACAGAGGTACAGCAGCTGCTCGACCTGGTAATTCACTCGCTCTATTCCAACAAAGAGATATTCCTCAGGGAGCTTATTTCCAACTCCTCCGATGCAATCGACAAGGCACGCTTCGAATCCCAGACCGACAAATCGCTCCTGGAAGACAACGCGGAGTGGAAGATCAAGCTGGTCGCTGACAAGGAAGCCGGTACCCTCACCATTCGGGACAACGGCATCGGCATGACCTCCGACGAGGTGGAAACAAACATCGGCACCATCGCCCAGTCCGGTACCAAAGCCTTCCTTCAGACCCTGAAAGAACAGAATATCCAGGAACACCCGGAACTGATCGGACAGTTCGGCGTCGGTTTCTATTCCTCGTTCATGGCCGCGGACAAGGTCACCCTGGTTACGCGTCGCGCCGGCGCAAAAGACACCGCCATTCGCTGGGAATCAATCGGTGACGGCACCTATACCATCGAGCCGTGCGAGAAGGAAACCCGTGGAACCGACATCACCCTGCACCTGAAAGAAGAAATGAAGGAGTTTCTTGACGAATGGCGGATTCGCTCCATCATCAAGAAATACTCCGATTACGTGCAGTACCCGGTCACCATGGACATCACCCGGGAAGAGCTGCCCCAGGGCGTTGACGGCAAGCCGATCGAAGGCGCGGAAAAGATCAAGAAAACCGAGGAAGAAACCCTCAACTCCATGAAGGCGATCTGGACCCGGCCCAAGAGCGAAATCTCGGAAGATGATTACAACGAATTCTACAAGCACATCTCCCACGATTACAGCAATCCCTTCCGGACCATCCACTATTCCGCCGAGGGCACCAGTGAATTCAAGGCCCTGCTTTACATCCCCGAACACCGCCCCTTCGACCTTTTCATGCCGGAAAACCGCAAGGGCGTTCAGCTCTTTGTAAAAAGGGTCTTCATCACCGACAAATGCGAGAACCTGCTTCCCGACTACCTCCGCTTCATCAAAGGGGTGGTCGATTCCAGCGACCTGCCGCTGAACGTCTCCCGTGAAATCCTCCAGGAAGACCAGCAGATCCGCAAGATCCAGAAGAACCTGGTGACCAAGATCCTCTCCACCCTGGCAGAAGTTAAAGAGAAAACCCCGGAAGATTACCTGAAGTTCTACAAGGAATTCGGCCCGGTTCTGAAGGAAGGGGTCCACTTCGACCATGCCAACCGGGAAAAGATCCAGGAACTGGTGCTTTTCGAGAGCACCAAGAACGAACCCGGAAGCTACGTCTCGTTAAAAGATTATGTGGAAAGAATGCCTGAAGGACAGAAGGAAATATACTACATCACCGGCACCAGTCGTGCCACGGTGGAGAATTCACCCCACCTGGAAATCTGCCGTAAAAAAGAATATGAAGTCCTCTTCCTCACCGACCCGATCGACGAATGGCTGGTGCAGGCCCTGACAGAATACGAAGGGAAGAAACTGAAGTCCGTGCTTTCCGGGAAGCTGGAACTCGGCAGTGAAGAAGAAGAGAAGGCTCAGGGAGAAAAGAATAAAGAAGCAGAAAAACAGTATGGCGACCTTCTGTCCTTTATCAAAGGAAAATTGGACGACAAGGTCCAGGAAGTACGTCTCTCCGGCCGACTCACCGATAGCGCCTGCTGCCTCGTAGCCGACGAGTATGGCATGAACGCCAATATGGAACGAATCCTCAAGGCCATGAACCAGGAGGTGCCAGAATCGAAGCGCATCCTGGAACTGAACCCGGACCACGCCATTACCAAAATCATGCAGAAGCTCTTTGACAAGGACAAGGAGAACCGCAAGCTTGACGATTACTGCGAGCTTCTCTTCGACCAGGCACTGCTCACGGAAGGTTCACCGATCAAGGACCCGCTCCGCTTCACCAAGCTGATCAGCGAGCTGATGGTTGCAGCAGGGGAAAACTTTGTGGATCAGGAGTAGCCACGAAAACATTATCCCTATCCGCTTCAACAAAAAAGGGGTGGCCACCACGGCCACCCCTTTTTTTGTTCTCTCACCTGATTACCAGTAACCAGATGCCACTACAGGCACTTCGCTCAGTTGACGCCCCGCATGGCCGATTCCGGCTGCAGCGCACGGGCGGTTTTCTTCTCGGGTGAGGTATCCATCATCGCCACGCGATCGGCAACCATCACCTTGAAAGCGGCCATATGAGCGGCAGAAACAGGCCGGGCCGGCGGTGACTTGACCTTCAACGGGTTGACCGGAACTCCGTGTTTGTACATACGGAAATCCAGGTGCGGACCGGTCGCCAGGCCGGTACTGCCCACATAGCCGATCACCTGCCCCTGGGCGACCTTTTTCCCCGGACGCATACTCCTGGCAATTTTACTCATGTGATTGTACATGGTCACCCAGCCGTTTGGATGGCGAACCTTGACACAATTGCCGTTGAAGCGCTTATAGGCGGCAAAGATAACCGTCCCGTCACAAACCGTGTGAATCGGGGTCCCTGTCGGGGCCGCATAATCTATGGCAGGATGCGCCTTGATCCGGTGGGTAATGGGGTGACGTCGATGATAGCTAAAGCCGGAGGAAATACGACTGTAGGAAAGCGGCGCCTTCAGGAAGGCCTTGCGCAGACTGTGACCGTTTTCGTCGTAGTAGTCCGCTTCCCGCTTGCCGTCCTTGAAATAAAAAGCCTGGCTTACTCGATCCTGGTTGGTGAAGCGAGCCGCAAGCACGCGACCGTCCCCTGCGGGTTTTCCATCGCGGAAGCGCTTTTCCAGCACCACCTCAAAGGAATCGCCTTGCTGGATATCCTTAAAAAAATCGACGTCCCAGGCAAAAATATCAGCAAGCTTCATGGCGAGCTGCTCGCTTTCGCCGATATTTACCACCGACTCAAAAAGACTCGAATCGATCGTGCCCTGCACGGAAACAAGCTCGACCGTGTAGGGAATCTTTTCCCGGGAAACAGCAAACCCATCTCCCTTACGGACAACGACCAGCTGCTCGGTATCATCGATGTCGCAACTGAATCTCTTGAAATCATCATCCTGGCTGATCAACCGGTAGGGGCTCCCGGCACAGATTTTACTCAGCGGGAAAACGCCCTTCGCCTCGCTTGCCAACGCGTGGATCTCTCCCGGGCTGAAGAGCTTCCCAAGTAAGGAAGAAATCGTTTCTCCTGAGCGAATGATCCCGGTAGTCGTTTTAATCCGCTCAGGGGATTCGACAGGGATCTTTTCAGCAAGATCTTGTTTGCTACGCTGACCGGAAGCATGGTCGCTGATGAGATATTGAGTCAGAAATGAGGCACCGGCAATACACAGGATCATAATGGCCGGCAGGAATCTTCGCAAAAGGTCGCCAACAGGTCGGCGCAGAGGTCTGGACATCACTATCTCCTCGGTCGATTTTTTTGGCTCTCGGCAGAGCTCATAGCTTTGTCCGCTCCCTGAAAGTGCCACAGTATCAGGAAAGCAGCGGCCAAAATCGTTTGCATGCTAACAGCTTTTCGTGCCGGCTGTCTACCCCCTGGGAGCAAAAAACCATCTAATAGCCCATCCAGCAACGGTTCAGAAGATCGGGGGTATGAACTGGCCATGTGTTGCATAAAACGATACCTGATGAGATGGATGTACAAAGACCTGCCAGGTTTTCAAAACCTGGCAGGTCTGGTCTGCATTTCCTGAGGTCAGAGCCCCTGGCTTTGGAATACAGGAAGTTTTCCTATTTTTTCAACTTCGACTCCGGTTTAATTACGATCGATGGCGCCGGCATGACGGTGAATGCCGCCGGCAATGTGCGCTGGTTGCGAACTGCTGCAAGCAGTTCTTCCCAACCCTCGCCGCTTCCATGGTATTCCAGGTACCTTGCTTTCCCGTAACCGGCAATTGACTCTGCCGCAACTGCATCGGCGGATCTGATTATATCTGCAGCTTTGGCAACGTGCCAGAACCCGTTTACGTCCAGTGGTTTTATCTCCAACTCGGCAATGGAAAGTTGATAAATGTCCTGCACGTTGATCGGGACGGGCCTGACCGCCTCCAGGTAGTACTTGCGTGCCTTGGCGTAATCCTTGGCCTGGAGAGCCGCAAAAGCCACTGCGCCGCTAAATATAGTTCTCATGTTGGAGTGCATTATTCGGAATTCGCTTTCGGTAACTCCGTCGGGCCGAGTCCAATTCGACAGCAGTGCCAATCCCTTTTCCCCGTATACCCGGCTCTTCTCCAGGGCTGCGTTGTCTCCCCGCGTCGCTTTGACCCGCTCCAGAAATGCCAGAATCGCCATTGCTTGCATATTTTCGGGCTTGATTTGCAGAATTGCAGTCGCAACCTCTTCGGTCTTGGCCAGGTTTCGAGCCTGCTGGTAGCCGGCCATTGCCTGCTCCAGGGCATCGATCCGCAATATGCTCTTGGGATAGTGCGCTATGAACGCCTCCATCGCCGCCGCCTTCTTCTGCGGGTCAGGAGTGTTCTGCGCTCCCATATAGGCACTGTATTCTTCAAGGTCTTTGAGCTCTTTTTGCTCGGCCGGCGTCACCACGACAGTCAGCTGCAGCAGCGCGAGCAACAGACCCAGGATGGTACAAGCTCTCTTCATTTTCTGCTCCTTTGGAAATGGTGTAGCGGCATCACTGGCCGACAATTTGAATACCCGGTCAAATGCAACTTCATCACCGGCTGTCGATAGATTCAGGCCCATCAGGAAATTCTTAAAGGATCGAGTCTTCATTTTACACTCTTATGCAGAATGTACACCTGCCCCTCTAAAGTTTAATGAACCGCAAGACCTTGACGATAGTAACTGGCTGCCCGGAAATCCGGCAGGACCCCAATGATGAGCTTCATGCTAAGGGAAAAAAGCAGGGATTTGTAGAAGATTTCGAAGGACGGGTAACGCTTACGGTTGGATACATAGATCAGTTGCTGAGACCTGCCAGGTTTTGAAAACCTGGCAGGTCTGGTCTTTCAAATACTTTCCACTTTCAAAGACTGCCCTCCAGCACTTCCTTTTCGTGTTTTACTTTTCTATTGATTTTAATTGACTTCTGAGGGTTTCATTCTCCTGCTTCAATAATGCATTTTCTTGTTTCAGCAAATCATTTTCTTTTTTAAGAAGGTCAAGTGCATTTTCTGAGGTTTCAACTTTGACAGGTTGCAGCACAGTGCGGTTGTCTTTGCCGGGAGTGTCAAATACGTTGCTTTTGGTTTCAATCTTTGGGGCCGGTTCATCTTTCTGCAGGATGTGCTCCGTACCGATACAGATGCATCCATGAGGTTTGCAGGTATTACAGGGAACATACCAATACTGTTCTCCCGTTACTTCTTTTGGAGATGAACTTACGATTTTCCAACCCTCGGAAAGGAACAATTTCGCATCAGGGCCCGATTTTTTATTACACTTGTCGCGACACCTCTCTGAGCCAGTGCCAGATTCGAACTTTACACTCTCGGCATTAAATAGTATTTTCTGCCGGCAGCGTGTACGAGAGTTGCAGTGAATAGAAGGAACAACGAAATGCTGGAGAGACAGACTGCAGTTATCTTCATGCGTTTGTTTCCTCCGTCATCTTTGATAATAAAACTCGTTAGTTACCAACCCCAGCCATCAACCCTCTATCTTTTTTGATGCAAGGACCGTGGGGACCGAATGTCCATTGGTACCCCAGATATGCGGAGAACCTGTTGTCTCCGGCTATATCACTCCCCGCTGAGAAAAGAATATGATGATCTTCGCTGAGATTAAGGACGCCTCCGATGTTGTAGCCGGTCTGGTCGCGCCCTGCGTCGGTGTCCTTGCTGAAATAGAAAATCTCCGTTCCCAAGGTCAGATACTTAGTGATGTCACGCTGCACCAGCCAGCCCAACTGCCAGAAGTTTTTGTTGCCCGCGCCGGGATTTACCCAATAGCCTCCGCCACCATAGGTAGTCCATTGTTCCCAGCTTTTCTGGATCCAGACCGGAAGGAAAAGCGGCACATGGCCACCTCCCAGGTTACGATCACTGTCACCCGTGGGAATGTGAACGATCGGGAAAATGCCGACTTGCGGTACATATTTGCTCTCATGGATGAAGCGGTATTTTACCCCCACTTCAATGTCGCCAAAACCGTACGTGGTTGGCCCGCCATTCAATCGGGAAAACGCAAGCGGGACCAGGAGATGCACCTGAACATCGGGCACAATGCCGTAGTTGAACTCGAAATGGGGTAAAGTTCCCCCCTTCCCATCCTTATTGTTCGCATACTGGGAAGAGATGTAGAATTCACCGTGATGGAAGTCGACTGTCTCCGGGTCATCCGTGACGAACGGAGGGCCGGCCCAGGCAGACGAGGCAAGGAAAGCCAGATACAGCAGGGATGTGAAAATAGTTACCAGTCCATAGGCAGCAATTACAGTTCGCGGCCGCACGTAACCCCCCTTCAGCTGAAAATGTACATAAGCACTTTCATACTGTTTAAACACAATATAACCGATTACGGCATCAGCAACAATGAACCACAATTATATCTTCAAAAAGAGTTATGGCATCAGGGCTAAAGGAGTGGCCATCTCCTGTACGTAGGACATGTTTGATGACTTCTCGTTTCTTTAGCTGGGAATTTTATCGATAATAGCATACTGGCGGGATTGCCTGTGGCGGTAAGGCTTGCGGGTAAGGCCTTCAGATTTCTTTTTCTGGGGACCGAATTCCGGGACAGGAATTCCTGCCAGGGGCAATAGTAAAGCAGCCCTAACCTGCCTGGCACTCCAACCCGGGAACTCTTTCCACCCCCAAAAAAGTGATTGACAGTCTGGTCAAAAAGATATAGTTTAATATTAAACTATATGATATCAAACTAAACGGGACTTGCCATGAAAAAGCCAGTTAGTCCAACATACCGGTCTCTTAATACCTACACAAAGTTGATGAGAGCGGCAGAATCCGTCACCAGCAGGGTACATCGCGTCCTTGCGGCACCAAAACTCACCATCAGCCAGTTTGGTGTTCTTGAAGCTTTATATCATAAAGGCCCTCTCTGCCAGAAGGACATCGCCGCCAAGATTCTCAAAAGCACCGGCAACATCACTCTGGTCGTAGATAATCTTGAAAAACTTGGTTTGGTACGTCGGGAGCGTGACAACGAAGACCGACGGTTTTTAACCATCCATCTGACGGAATCCGGGACCAAGCTGATTACCAGGGTTTTTGCAGATGTCGAAGCAGCAATCGTGGCTGAAATGGCTTCCCTTAGCGAGAGCGAACAGGAGTTGCTGGGGAACCTCTGCAAAAAACTGGGAACGAGAGGAGGCAAAATACCGACGTAGAGGTATTTTTTTGAACAATTAGTTTAACATTAAACCAATATTTACAAGTGCGGCTCTTGAAACCTGAGGGGATGCCGTAGATGAAGAAATAACCGAAGGATTCAGCCAAGTATGGATCATCAGGCTCGGCTTGGCTGGCACTACTGCCTGCACGAGGAGGCACGACAATGGTACGCATCAGAAAAGCAGCTGAACGGGGACACGCAGATCATGGCTGGTTGAATACCCACCATACATTTTCCTTTGCAAATTATTACGACCCTGAATACATGGGCTTCCGGGACCTGCGCGTCATCAACGAAGATCGGGTGCAACCGGGCATGGGCTTTCCCACCCATCCCCATCAAGACATGGAGATCATCTCCTATGTCCTGGAAGGTGCTCTGCAGCACAAAGACAGCATGGGAAACGGCTCCGTCATCCGCCCCGGCGAAGTGCAGCGCATGAGCGCCGGTACCGGCATTACCCATAGCGAATTCAACCATTCAAAGGATGACCCGGTCCACTTCCTCCAAATCTGGATTTTACCGGACACGGAAGGAATCGTCCCGGGATATGAACAGAAATTCTTTCCTGACGAAGAGAAAAGAGGAGCCTTGCGGCTGATTGCTTCCCGGGAAGGTCGTGACGGGTCTGTCGCAATTCATCAGGACGTCAACCTGTATGCATCGATTCTCGAGCCGGGCGACGAAATTACCCATGTCATTACGAAAGGACGTCACGTCTGGTTGCAAGTGATCCGTGGCAGCGTTCAGGCAAACGGTCACCATTTGGACATCAGTGACGGCGCTGCATTGAGCAATGAGGACAGCGTGGTTGTTTCAGCCCGGGAAAAGGCCGAAATACTGCTGTTTGACCTTGCCTGAAGTCATATGGCAGGTGTTCATAACTCTAACCTCTAAAGGAGGATACTTCCATGACAAAGATAGCGATTGTATATCACAGCACCTATGGACACACCGAGGCAGTGGCAAATTCAGTAAAAAATGGCGCCGGACGGGTTGCAGGAACTCAGGTCGACCTGGTTTCCGTCGCAGATATCGAGAGCAAGTGGCAATTGCTGCATGATGCCGATGCGATCATTTTCGGCTGCCCGACCTACATGGGAAGCGGCTCGGCTGAATTCAAAAAATTCATGGAGGCCAGTTCCCATTTCTGGATGGAGCAGAAATGGAAGGATAAACTGGCAGCAGGTTTTACCAATTCAGGAAGCCAGAGCGGTGACAAACTTAACACCCTGGTCCAACAAGCGATCTTTGCGGCACAGCACGGCATGCTCTGGGTCAGCCTCGGCATGCTCCCCGGGAACAACATGAGCACTGCCAGCATCACCGATCTCAACCGTCTGGGATCTTTCATGGGAGCAATGACCCAGTCCAACGTTGACCAGGGACCTGATCTGGTTCCTCCGGCCAACGACCACGAAACGGCAGCTCTGCTTGGACAAAGAGTGGCTGAACTGGCGAAACGCTTTAACCGCTAGCTCCGAGGGAAGAGTACCGTTTTCCTCCGTCTTCTCTAGCGGCAGCAGGAGGACACAATGATTAGCAGATTTCCAACTCTATTTGTCTCACATGGTGCGCCGACCATCATCATAGATGACAGTCCGGCCCGGGATTTCCTGCGGCAATTGGGAAAGGATCTCGGTCGGCCACGAGCGATAGTCTGCGTCTCAGCCCACTGGACGACATCGGAACCACGGGTGAGCATGCATCCCCGACCTGGAATGATCTATGACTTTGGGGGATTTCCTGACGAGCTGTACTCAGTCTCTTACCCGGCACCAGGCGATCCGGTTCTGGCAGAGCATGTTCTTGCCTTGCTTCATGGCCAGGATATCCCTGCAGGAAAGGATCTGTCGCGAGGTTTTGATCACGGCAACTGGACGCCGCTCATGCTGATGTACCCCGATGCCGATATTCCGGTTGTCCAGCTTTCGGTGCAACCGCAACGGGGGCCGGAACACCACTTAGCAGTGGGTAAGGCGCTGCAATCGCTGCGGGATGAAGGCATTCTGATACTGGCGAGCGGCTCGACTACCCATAACCTGCGAGATTTTTTCGGCAGGGGATTGGACTCGGAGCCAGTCTCCTATGCACGGGAGTTTACCGAATGGATGAAAGAAAAGATTGCCCAGTGGACATACCGATGAGCTGATCGACTATGCGCATCAAGGGCCCCATGCGCTGAAGAACCATCCCACGCCGGAACATATTCTTCCGTTGTTTGTTTCCATAGGTGCCGGGGGAACCGGCCGGGTTCTTCATGACAGCTACACCTACGGGGTTATCTCGATGGCGGGGTTTTCCTGGGACTGATCTGGGCTCGGAGCTATGAAGCAACGGCTGGAAGAAGCGGTCAACGTATCAAACCTACACGGCCTATGGCGCACGCCAGGACATGCCGCTTCTGAAGTCCATGTCCTGGCCGCCACCGGTGCAATCGATCATGGGGTCCTTCGGCCCCCTTGCTTCCCAGCAAGCTTATTTCTTTTTCAGCGCTTCCTGTATTGGCTGAAACGGTCCGTACTGATGCTGTTCCTGTGAAAAATTATCAGCATAGGGTGGATACGGGCAGTCCACTGCTTTTTTCTCCAGTTTCGGATAGTCCTTCTCCAGTCCGCTCATCTGCGGCCGCTCCTTGGAGCTAAGGTAGGCGGCGACATCGTAGGCGGCTTCATTGGTGATTGTCGGATGGTTCCAGATGGTTCCCAACGGCATGTTGCTGTAAACAAAAGAGGCGTTGGTCAGCAGTCGGTTCATTCCTGCTCCATTGTTATAGCTGTTTGCTCCCCAGAGCGCGGGGGCGACATAGCTGCCGGACTTTCCGGCCGACATGGACTGATAACCGGCCCCATTTTCGGCATGACACGACATGCAGAACCGGTTGTACACCTCCTCACCTATATTTACATCGGCCTTGCGGTTCGGCCCTTCGAATTTGGGTGTTCCCAAGCCGTAAACATCCTTGGGCATGTCTTTCGACAACCAGTCCACATAGGCGACTATTGCGTTCATTTCCCTGCTATCGGTAGCCATCGCCTTACCGTTCAGGCTCCGCTGGAAACAACCGTTAATCCGCTCCTCAAGCCCCGCCACCTTGTCTTCACGGCCTCGGTATTGAGGGTATCTTTGGCTAACCCCCATCCAGGGGAGTCCGAACTGCTTGGTGCCGTTTTCCTGGTGGCAGTTCGTGCAGTTCAGGTCATTCCCGGAAAAACGCATTTTCTTATCCTTCGCACCAGGCCCGAGCTGCGCATACGTATCGGTCACAAGCAGTTCACCGTAACGAATGAGAGCACCATTCTTTCCCTGGGGGATATCCGTCATCAGCGGCGCTACCCAAGCGACAGAAACTGCTTTTGCCTGTATTGGCGGCGGGGTGGTACGCTCCGCATCGGCCAGCGTGGTCATAAATCTGAGGATATTCCTGATTTCTTCGTTCTTCAGTTTCTTGTTCAATTGCAAGTATCCCATCTGATCCACTGCTTCCGACAGGTTGCCCACTTTGCCGTCATGGAAATAGGGAGCGGTAAGGGTAACGTTACGCAGCATGGGAACCTTGAAGACATATTTGTCACTTTCCAGGCTGGTGACCTTAAAGCGTCCGAGATCCTTGTCGTTTGGGTACTTATGGAACACACCTATTTTTTGAAAGGTCATCCCGCCCAGGTTGGGGCCGCTGTGACATTGTACGCAGCCGACATTGATGAAAGTACGCATTCCTTCCATTTCCAGCCCTGTGATTGCTTGTATGTCCCCGTCCATGAAACGGTCGAAGCGGCCCCGGGTAATCAGTGTTCGTTCAAAGGCAGCAACCGCTCTGGCAAAGTTGTCGAAAGTCACAGGGTCTTTCTCATCAGGAAAGGCCTTCTTGAAATCAGCGGGATACGGTGTTTTGCCTTTCAGTCTTTCGGCTAGCGCTTCGCCATTGGGCATACCCATTTCAATGGGGTTAAGCGGGGGACCCTGAGCCTGTTTTTCCAGAGTGGCCGCGCGTCCGTCCGAGAACTGTGCAATCTGGAAACCGGCATTCATCGTGGGTGGATCGTTGCGGTCGCCAGATTTTCCCAATGCACCTTTTCCGGTTTTGAGATTGTCCGCGCCTGCACCATAGTTGTCGATAGGATGGCAAGAGTTACAGGATTGAGTTTTGTTGATCGAAATTTCTTTTTCGAAATAGAGTTTCTTCCCCAAGGCAATCATGGCGGGAGAGTCCTGCTCACTACCTGGCATGGTTGCGGGAAGTTTGCCGAAAAGAGCATGCGCCTGCATCAGCAGTACACCATCTCGGGTGCCGGGTACCGCTTTGATGATTATGCGTGAGGCCTCCACCTCCTGGGTCTTGGCCACATTTGTTTGAGCCACCGCAGTGGAATTGGCAGAGGCCTGTGAGATCAGATTTCCCCCAACATCGGAAATAATCAGTGCGCTCAGCCCTGTCACCAAAAAAACAACTGCTCCTAGCTTCTTACGCATAACCGAACCCCTTTCTATAGCAGATATTTTTCGTTGGCGTTGGTACTCATACCTTGCAACTCATCACAGCATATCACCTCTTATAAATAATGCTTAATATTAGAGTTTAAATTTACCGACCAAGGTTGGATTTAATCATGGTCTTACTCCCTCACTAGGAGGATAGATGGGATGTGCGTCAGAACAGGTTTAAAACTGGCAGGGATCGTAACTACCTTAATATTTAGGAGAATATAGCCTTGCCTGTGGTGTCACAGGAGGAAGAATTTCAAGGATTGGAGTGAATCACATCGTAAACGGCTACCTTGAAAGCGGAAATCCGGGACAGATCTGATTATTGCTAATCGAGAAAAACAGATCTGTCCCGAATGGCACTTTTTGATCCTCTGTGAATATCACCAATGGCGTAACGAGGCATGGGTAATTATGGAAATACGGACACCATCCGTATTTCCTCTGATTTCAGATATTAAATGGTATGGTGTCCCTGCATTCGCCCCTTTACACAACAGGCAAGAGGTTTGCCATTCTCAACTTACCTGCACGACCCGTCTTTCTTCTGGTCCTTGATTTGGGTCTTGGTCTGATCCGCGGCAAAGACCTGGGCACCGATAGAAAGGGCCGAAATTGCGACTACCATTACAATTACCATTTTTTTGATTTTCATCTGGACTTCCTCCTTGTGATTGGAGCCAATTGCAAAGTTCAATGGATCATTCGGTTCAGATTTAACTCGCTTTCGCCAGTGCCCATCACCTGTCCCATTAAAAAATGTTTTCGACTCCTTCGAACGATAGGAAACATATTTCAAGGACTGGGCCAAGAATGAAAAGGTTGCAATGTATTGATTATAGGTGGATATCAAGTGAGCAATTCTGCTATTGCTTCATTCCCAGTGCAGGTTTTGCGCGTGCAACGGCAATAGTTGCACCTTGAGTGCTGTATTCATCAGTTTTGCTGGCGAAATGAAATTCCGGTATGAATTCCGGAGACAGTATACAAAACTAACCTGACTTCGATTTCCTAAGTCAATTAAATATAGTGTTTGAATGCATAGGTAGGTGTTGAAGAGGAAGCCTCCGCGGGTATTGATAGCTTGGGGAAAAGCGGGGCATCCATGATATGTAATGTCAAGGATGTCCCGCTTTTCCCTTCTTTTCCATGGGGCTAGTTCGCAGCAATGTACTTGGCAGAAGGAACCGTAGGGAGCGGCGTCTCATTATACGTTCCCTACAGATCGTCAAATTCGATGGAATGAATGATGTCAGGAGCACGGTCGGCAAAGTCGGCCGAGAAAAAAATGGCAAACTGGTAGAAAAGATTATTGCGAACAGTTATGAGGCTTCTATAATACATCACCTCACTGCCCGTAGCCACTTTACCGGACATTTCCCGTGCCGGCAGTTTGTCCAGGTAGATGGTGGTACTGCTGCTGTCCAGGATCGTGTCTTCTGCCAAGCTGACACCATCAATGAAATGCATTTCGTACATATCATACAGTGAGGTAATATTGTCCCGCGTCACATCACGCTTGAGTGCCCCGAAACGTGCGGTAAAAAGGCAATTGTCAAGTTCAACAGAGTAGCAGATGTTTTCTGTGCCACTGTCCTCTGTTGTCACTTCGGCGAGGGGCACACCATACATCAGCACGGAAAACTTCCCCTTCTCTGATACAAACCTGCTCCACCCTGATTGGGTGTAATTGACCCCCAACACATCCGGCAAGCGAGTATACTCTGCCCCAGATGAGTTCTTCAGTTTTGTGCCGTTCTTCTCAACCTGCAGGGGGAATGATTTAATTGCCCCGTTGGCGGTAAAGCTGAGCACCACCTTCCCGGGCGAAGCGCAGTAGTCAATCAAACGATGATTACCCTTGCCGTCTCGGTTGTCGACTTTCCCATCTGCGTAGAAATCCAGGTAATCCTTTTCGCTACCGTCGGGATCGTAGCTGAGTGCCCAGGTTCCCACCAGCCAAGAAGTCGCGCTCAGGAAGGAGTTTTTTTGCGCGGAGGTGTTGCCCAGCACCTTGTCCTCTTGTGCAACTGGGGGAGCAGTGGTGTTTGCCGCTGCGTTCAAGGCGCTGAAGGGCAGGTTGATGAAGAGTGCCAATACGACGAGTATGATAAAATTCATGGCTTCCCCAGGCCAAATTGCGGCTGGCCGGATTTACTGTTTCGGTTCTTTACCTAGTTTTTCTTCCAGAAACTTCAGGTTGTTACCCAGTGTGATCATGTCGGGATCGTTTTCGCTCAAGTATTTCTTCGAAATTGCCATGTCATCGGAGTAATACTTATAGGCATCAGCATAGTTTTCCACGGTGGCATTGAGATAGCCGAGCTTGCCGTAGACAATAGACATATTAATATGATCTGCCCCGAATATTTTTTCGTAGATCACCTTCACCACCTGGTACATCCGCTCTGCTTCGACCATACGCCCCTGGGCAACGTACAGATCACCCAGATTGAGGTAGTTCGTCGCCACTTCCGTATGGTATTGGCCGTGAATCTTGTAGTTCAGCTCCAGTGACTTGAGATAAAACTCCTCGGCCTGCTCAGGCCTGTTCGTCTGCATGTACAGCAGCCCCAGATCATTATATTCCGCTCCCAGCATAGGGTGTTCTTCCCCCTGATGGAGTTTCCTGAGCCGGACGCTTTCCTGTAAATACTCCTCTGCCTTGGCATAATCCCCTTGATGAGATTTTATCTGAGCAAGATGAGAGTAGCTGGTTGCGATGGAGGCATAATCCTGCTCCGGTAGCAACTTCTTTATTTCGATCGCCTTGACGAGATATTTTTCAGCGGCAGCATACTCATTTCTGTCAATATTGAGTTTTCCTATGTTTGTCAGCACCTTTGCCACATCGATATGCTTTTCACCGTGGACCTTCGTCCAGATGTCCAGTGCCTTCTCAAGCATAAACTCTGCCTTGTCATATTCTTTTGTATTGTTGTACACATCGGCCAGGTTGTTGTACGCCCTGGCAGTATTATCACTAACCTCCCCCGACAGCTCTTTAGACACGACGATGCTTTGCAACCCAAACCGCTCGGCCCGTTCATATTTGCTGATGTGAGAATACAGGGCGCACAGATTATACAAAACCACTGACTTTCTCTCGTCACGAAGTGGCAGCCTATTGGAAAGCTTGAACGCTGCCAGAAACCGGCTCTCAGCCTCCCCATAATTACCGCCGTAATATAGCTCTGATCCCTCTTCCAGATAGTTGTCAAATGCGTTGGATATGTCTGCGGCGGTTACTCCGTGTGATATGCCGGGGCATAAAAGAATGAATATCAGTAGGGGGAAAACATATCTCATGCCGGTCCTTCCTTTCGGGAAAGCGAACGCTTTATGGAAGTGTCATTTATGCAATTTCAGGCTTTGATATTTCAAAATCCGCAAAATCCGGAACAGATCTAGTTATTTCTAAATGAACGACCCCGCCCCGCGGGGTAGCACTCAAGAAAATTGATTCATTACAACGCAGCAAGCCGCGGGAAATATGACCCTGAGAGATTCAAGTCTCTAACCAAAGCCATCGAAAATTCAATTTTCAAAGGCCCCTATGGCTTTTTAGATAAAAATACACATGCCCCTTTTCCTCACTGAATTCGGCTAGTGCTCCCATTGTATCTCCCCCATCTTTTGCGCAAGCTCATCCCATAGTGGCGAAACCCGACGTTACAGGCAAGCGCCAGTAAGCGATCCGAGCGGGCCTTCCATGCACGCCTGACAACCCTTTTCAGCGAATAGGTTTTCCTCCACACCTCCGCCAACAACTCTTCGAGCTGTTCCGGCGACATGAGAGCCGGTCGGTACACTGCGTGTTCACAGTCGTAGAGACTAAGGTCGTCAGTCAGTATGCGCCCTTCCTGTTCCAGGTTTTTGTGCAAAGCCGTTCCGGGAAAAGGAGTCAGGATTGCGAACCGGGGAATATCTATACCAAGGGCATCCACCACATCGGGAAGCTGCCGAAGATCGTCGACACTGTCGACATCAAACCCCAGAACAAAACAGCCCAGTACCGAGATTCCGCTTTCACGAATCCTGGAAGTGGATATCATATAACCATCAATACGCTGAAATAATTTTCCGCTGGCGTCAAGTGCCGCTTGAGACATGCTTTCGTAGCCAATCAGCAAACCCCTGCAGCCCGAGTGCACGGCCGCATTCAGTAGCGCCGCGTCGTCGGCCAGTCCCAGTGTCGCCAGACCTCCCCAGGCAAGTTTCAGCGGCGTGAGCGCGGCGAACAATTCCAGGGCATGCTCCCGGTCCCCGATAAGGTTGGGGTCGAGAAACAATATTCGCTTCGAAGCCAGCCCTCGTATTTCGTCAATGACCTCGGCAACAGGTCGCGCCTTGAATCTTTGTCCCCAGATATGGTTTACCGAACAGAACGAACAGGTATTCGGGCACCCCTGCGACGCAAGTACCGTGGGAACCGAAAGGTATCGACGACCAGGGAGGAGATCCCGCCGCGGCAACGTGTATTGCGTCTGCTCCAAAAGGTGACTTCGTACCACCCCGAAAATCGGCCTCCCCTCACGGAAGGCTTCGAGAAGCCGCAGCCATGCTTCTTCCGCCGGCCCGGCAATCACGGCGTCAGCATGCCCGGCAGCCTCTCCGGGGACAAGGGTAGGATGAGGTCCGCCCAAAACCACATAGGCGCCGCGTCGGCGCCAGTGTCGAGCCAATGCATAGGCACGGGACGACGAAGAGGCCACGCAGGTTATTCCCACAACATCACAAAACTTGCCGTCATGGCGGGCAGGTTGGACCCCTTCATCCAGCAGCTCAATTTCACAGCCCCACGCATCCGGAACAAGGCCAGCCAGGGTCGAGAGAGTCAGAGGCGCGTAGGAGAGCGTTCTGCGAAAAAACCCACCATAGTGGTACGTACTGTCAGCTGGCAGGACAAGAAGAATGCGCATTGCCAAGAATCCCTATATAGCCATGGAAAACAATAAATTTTTGTGGCAACTTGGACATTTCATATTTTCTCCAATCTTGCGTTACCTCGTGAAACACCAGACCCAATACATAAATAGGGCCACTTCCTAGCAGATTTTATGAAAAACAGGGAAATGTCCCTGTTCTCCCCTTTACCTTTGCAGCTCTCCTTTTGCCCGCCCGGAAAAGCGCCCATCCCATAGCAGCAAAAACAATAATAACCGCTCCTCCGGTCAGGAAATCATTGAACACGGCAAAGGGATCCCTCGGCATGTTGCTCCGGACCTCCTTGTCCGCAAACAGGCATGCCATCGAGAAGACAAGGAATGTTGTAAATCCTGACGAAGATAGCAAGACAATGCCGACGTCTCTCTTCCAGCAGCGGAAGCGGGTTATGGCAAGTCCACCGCAAAGGATTATGATCGAAATAACAGTTACAACAATCATAATTCCCCACTTTTCGCCCGGCATCGCACCACTGAAGAAACTCATCAGGCTCACCATGTAAAAAAAGAACCCAGCGAGAACGTAAAGTATGACACTAAACAGTCTGGCCATTAGCCCTCTCGGATGGGGTGAAGAATTCATTTGCCTTTGGCCTGAAAAGAAAGAAGCTAATGATCAGGAATATGACGAAGCCGGGAATCATCGCTATTTTCACAGGAGAAGTGATGAGTGCGAAAACAAAACCTATCAGGCTCCAAGCCACATAAAGGAACCGCGCCCAGTTGCCCCCCTTGAGCATGACCGCCCCGCAGACAATCGTAATCAGCAATCCGAGATAACACATGACATACTGAATGTTGAGCGGAACGATGCTGTGACGCATCATTGAACGAACCATCGGGTTATTAAGCATGGCAGTGGTTGTGATTAAAGAAATTCCTCCCATAACGATGAGAATCCACGAGATAACAGTTACTGATGTTGGACGTTTGTTCATGATTCATCCTTTCCTGAGTTTAATTTTGTAACTGCGGTGATGATGATACGTAGTGAGGCATCCCCACATGATTTCACAGAAAACAGGGAAGTATTCCTATTGTCAAGACATGGGAATAGGAGACAGGCTACTTTTTCGGTCGTTGTGTTTTCTTTTTATCAAGCCTGTCCCAATAGGTAGATTCAGGAGCATAACAGCTGGGTTCAAGGTCCATCAGCCGTTCCTGCATGTAAACCAGGGCATCCAGTATGGCCTGCATGCCCTGGTCGCCGCTGCCGACATCCGCGATCCAGATATCATCTCCCCTTGCGTCCCTCCGGTTGACCTGATTTATGGTAACCCCCTCATGGGGGACGACAACCCAGGTTTTACCGCCGTCAAGGGTGCGCATGACCGTGCCTCCCAGGGTTACCGCCCAGGCCACGTTTCTTGAAAGTCCCTTGATTCCCTTTACCGGATCATTAACGCTGTCCGGAAGGGCCTGCCGCTTCCAGGTGGCTCCGCCGTCAGTGGTATGAAGGATCATGCCTTCATTGTTCGCCTCGTCCCCCACTGCCGCCCAGGCAGTCCAGGCATCCACGGCCGAGATGTCGTTGCCGTTCATGCCCTGCCACAGTTCCGGGTTTCCCTGCTCCGTCCAGGATGCCCCACCGTTGGCCGTATGGAAAATGGCAGCAGTCCCGTCCGTGCGGAACCCGATAGCCCACCCCGCAACTATCTGCGAGGATGGGTTATCGTCGCTACCCCCGCATCCGTATACTGCGAGTAATACTCCCAGGAGAAGCAGTACCGGCAATGTAATTCTGTACACGTTTCACTCCTTTACGGCTCTTTATAGTTGAGGAATGGAAATAGGGTGACATCATACGTATTCCCCTGACTTCAGTTATTACTTGGAATGGTGTCCCTGTATTTTGTGTTTCTCTACAGGACCCAGTGAATTTTTCCATGGAGCGCTGGTGAGGCGCCATCACCATGCTGCTCAAAACGAAGATCGATCGCCGTGAGGATTCCGTTCGTATAGGTTACACTGTCTATGGCAAACCATCCGGTTAGCGTATTGCTGCCCCTTCCCTCACCAGACCAGTCGAGACCGCCCTTAACGGGATTGTTAAACGGAAAGCGCATAAGACCACCGTAGTAACCAGGTTCGAGTTGACTAAGATGGCTCATGACCTGAAAATCGCCCGACCAATATTCACTTCCGTTAATAATTACCGACAAATGTCCATCCGTGGACGTGACAGTTACCTTTGCATTACTTGGTGTATAGGTATAGGTCTGACCAGCGCCGACGTAATCTCCGGAATCGCTCTGGAGATAGATGTAATTGCCATCAGACGGAGTTGCACCCGAACTGGGTTGCCAGAGTCCGGCAGGAGGCGGGTTTACCGGTCCTGGTGGAGAAGTGGTGTCATTTGATCTCCAATGAATTTGGCCGTGGAGAGCGGGGGAAGCTCCTTCACTGTGTTGTTCAAAACGGAGATCGATCGCCGTGAGGGTGCCGTTGACATAAGTAACCCTGTCTATGGCAAACCATCCGGTTAGCGTATTGCTGCCACGTCCCTCACCAGACCATTGGAGGCCACCTTGAACGGGATCGTTAAACGGATAACGCTGGAGGCCTTTGTAGCGACCGGCCTGGAGCTTGCTGAGGCTGTTCGGAACAATGAAGTCACCTGACCATTCCTGATCTCCGTGGACACTCACGGACAGGTGGCCGCCTGAAACAGTAACATTTATCTCGGCATTTGCTTGAGTGTAAGAATAGTCTTGCCCGGCACCGATGTAATCTCCTGAATCGCTTTGCAGTTTGATGGAATTGACTGCAGTCGGCACAGAAGATTCACCACCACCGCATCCAGCAAGGGAAATCGTTACAATCAGAACCAAAATCATGCAAAAAACTTTAGCAAACTGCATCACTTCCTCCCTCAATATTAAAATACATTATTTAATTGACTACTTATTTCATTCGTTGACAGAGAATTCCGAGGCCAGAATACAAAACCAACCTGACTTCGGTTTCCTAAGTCAATTAAGTTTACTGTCCCCGGAGTCGCAGTTGCTCAAACCTAATCTGTAAACCCTAGAATCATTAGCCCGTCTTCCTTTGGTCTCCACCGTCAAGCCCAATGACCCGCAAAAATGTCTTCCAATAAAAATGCAATATATAATTGGCGCTCATCATTTGTCAAAACAGAATATCAACCGTATCAGAAATACCAGAACTACCGAAAGTGTTACAGCGACTACATTCCAGGGAACGTTCTTGCTTTAGTGCATTAACTAACAACACGTTCGATAAAGCGCTACGGGAGAAGATGCCCTCGTTCCTTTGCCCGAGCCTGGATACAGGAAAGCCCGGACAGTATATCTGTCCGGGCTTTTGTTTTCGTGCGGGATAATTCCGAGGGGAGCCTTTTTTCACCATCAGGATGTCAATCCATCCAGCACTTCCATCGGAAAGGCTGAACTGACACGTCGGTTCCACTAGCCGTTTTGTTCCTCAGGCAGCTTCAGCGTTAAAGTGTCCCCAGGTTGCAGAACGTGGTTTTTCTCGAGATTATTCCACTCCATGATCTCACGTGCCTTCAGGTTATAGCGCCGTCCGATGTCCGATAAGGTGTCGCCGGGGTGCACCCGGTACGCCACTTCTTTCGTGCTCGCAGTGCCCTGTCCATCGGCCCCGGCAAGCTGTAGAACCTGCCCGGGCTGCAGAGTTTCACTCGACTGCATGCCATTCCAGGAACACAACTGGCTGGTGGATACGCGAAAATGTCGCGCAATTGCCCATAGATTGTCTCCCTTACGGACCTTGTATGTGCGCTTATTATTGTGATCAAAATTGCCCGCCACCTCGGAGACTGCCGGGGTGGCACCGGGCCGCAGGGGCAGAACCAGGTTGCGGCCGACACGCAGAGACTTTGGATTGTGGATTTTGTTCAACGCGACGATGTCCCTGGAACGTATACCGTAGTGGCGGGCCAAGCTGTACAGCGTATCACCGGGCCTGATTCGATGCCGCCGGAAATTCGACCGGTGTTCGGGGTCGATTTGCGCATACTTGCGCTTGAAAGATTTCGACTTGCCCTCAGGCAGGCGCACCGGATAGCCGGCAAGGCCCGGAGGAGTGCACCAGCGATTGAGCTCCGGATTGAGATTCTGGATCTCTTCGCGGGAAACCCCTGAGAGACGGGCGATGATGTCCAGGTCGGTCGAACTGGGCACCTTGACCACGTCGTATTCGAGGGGCGACAGATAGTCCAGATCGGTGAAACCGTACTTTTCCGGTTCTTTGGCAATCAGAAGTGCCGCGAAGAGCTTTGGAAGGTAGAGACGCGTTTCCTTCCGCAGACAGTCGCTGTGGCTCAGCTTCCAGAAATCGCGGCTTCCCGTCTCCCTGATGGCCCTCGCCACCTTGCCCTCGCCTGCGTTGTAGGCAGCGATTGCAAGACACCAGTCGCCGAAATGCCGATGGAGATCGTTCAGATAACGGGCCGCGGCTCGGGTCGCCTTTACCGGGTCCCGCCTTTCATCGCGCCACCAGTCATCGTCCAGACCGAAGACGAGACCGGTGCTTTTCATGAACTGCCAGGGACCAACGGCCCGGGCACTGCTGACGGCCCGAGTGTTGAAACCGGACTCGATCATGGCAAGATAGCACAGATCAAGCGGCAGGCCCTCTTCAGCGAACACCTCACGCATCATGGGCAGATAGCGCCCGGAACGCTCGAGCCAGCGTTTGAACCCCTGTCGGGCCGGGCCGGTAAAATATTCGACGAAATAGCGAACCTGGGCATTTTCCACCACCGGCAAATCAAAGGTGACCTCGTCAATCACGCTCGTTTCACCTTCTTTTTCGGGTGGGGCCTGATCCGCTCCCGACAGCAGCTGCATATCCTCCGCGGCAACCGCATCATCCAGCGCCGGATCATCCTGATTATTTTGCCTGGCATTTTCGGCAGTCTCCGCATCCGTCGCGCCCTGGGAGTCAGGTACGGCTGAAGCGGCATTTTTGCAAGGGACAGACTTGGAATGACCGGGCAAACCGGCCGCAACAAATCCCCTGTTGTTGGTGGCGCAGCCGGTCAATGCTATCAGGACAAAACAGATCAGATATCTTGACAAAACATCCTCCTGAACAAATGACGTAGCAATTTTTTGAACCCCCTTTCTGCCTGTCCATAACAGGATGCTTTAGCAAAATGATTTACGTTTTCGGACAGCTCACTGAAACCGGAGCAGAGGAGCCAGCACAGTTTCACGCAAGATTCGCTCCACCAGGTCATTTCTTTCAGCATGAAATTGGCAGGTCGACCTCCTGCGGCAGCAGAGAGCATGTTCACTCACACATGCTACCATGCTGTTTCTACGGCTTTTTCGGCATCAGTAACAATCATGTCTCCTCTTGCCGGAAAACTCGACGCACCTAGTCCGGCACAAAGATGTCAAAAAGGAAGCGGTAACAAAAAACGGCAACGGATTTCCGTTTTGGGACAATTAATGAAGAGTACCCCGTCGATATCGAAAGAGGCTTAGGCACCATCCCGGCAGACCCCAAATTCGGCAAGGTCCAGCAGAAAGCTCTTTGATATCGGCGCCTGGTACAGCTCAAGGTGACGGTTGCCTCACGAGCAATAGTAACGTCATTTGGTTTATACCAGATTGGCAAGGAGAACAATTACCCAGCCATACATGAATGGACGGTTGGCGGTTCGCCAGAAAACGACGGGATAATGCGAGGACGCAAGATACCTTATGGATATTTTGCAATTGGAATTAAGCCGGAGCCAAGGTTGCAACTTGCCCCCGGGATTTTACACAGACCTGGACAAGGCCAAGCAGGCCTTAAAATAATCGCATACAATCGGTAGGTTCAAAAACTTTACCCCTGACCATGGTCAGACATACTCCCCCGTCAAAAACAAACCCGGGAAAAGGCATAGGGGGCAACCCTTGGGGGGGGACACCCATTCTTTCATGCATTTCTCATAGGGACTCGCATAATTTCATGGGCGTCCCCCTTTGACTCCATACTAAAATCAAGGAGCGAGACTTGGGCTGTCAGCAGGTAACAAATATCCAAAGAGACTCACATCAAAATCTCCACTGCTGGGAATGCTTAAATCTATCGAGTATCGGCAGGAATGCCGAAGCGAGCGGGAGAGGTAATTTCGAAAAGAAAGCCGTGGAAAGGGAGCATGGCGCAAATGGCGCCGAGTCATCCCGGACTGCAAGCCAATCGACTGCTGACAGGCCTGCCACCACACCGTTTTCGAACATCGGCTCGGCCCCTGTATCTACGCTGAAACCGATTCCGGCCTCCGCATTGGGCTCCACGGCGGTCCTTGTACCGGTCTCTTCCCTGAGCACGGTAACCCCCTCGACGCTCTCATCAACGATTACCCCTGCACCGGTCTCCGCACCGCAGCCAGCTGCACCGGCCATCGACGGAGCGGCCCTTTACAACAGTTTATGCACAGGGTGTCATGCAAATTCGAAAAGAAACCGGCCGGTGGCGAGTATCCAAGCCGCGATTAACGGCAACGTAGGCGGTATGGGCTCACTGAGCTATTTGACCCCTGCCCAGTTGCAGGCGATCTCAGCGTACTGATTCGACCACACCCGAAAGAACATAGAAATAGAGAAAAAGGGACAGATCTTTGCCAACTATCTGTCCCTTTTTCTCTTTTGAGGTGGCTAGGACAAGAGTTTAGCTTGCAGGTCCAGGACAGGTCTATATTCTCATTTAGGGGAAGAACAAAAGTATTTGGAGTGGCTTAACTCACCTAACATCTTCCTCTAGATTATCAAATGTATCCCAGCTACAAGACCCGACTGGCCGGTGCTTCAGGTAGAGTGACTCGAGGCGGGTCTTGACGGGGCTAGATCCCTTGGTAAAAACGGACGGGCGGCGACGCTCTGCCTTGACGATAATTGCCCAGGCTATTGCGCCCATAAAAACATGCAACATCATGCGGACGATTTGTAAACGATTTCGTTACTAACACGTTAAATGGTTTATAGTATGTTCAGTAGACCACAAAAATTGGAATCGAATTGGTACCATCCACAGGTGGCAACAGTAACACTACTGAAAGTAAACACTTCTTCGTTTGCCGCTGTGATTTGGTTCTGAGAGGATCTTTAACGAGGGGAGATAGACACTTATCAACAGTTTTCGTCGCACGTATAGCCTGTTGACAGATCAGTAGGGTGAGATAAGCTTATCGAGGATTTTGGGAAACTTTTGCAAACAATAATGAGAGGACATCATGTCAAAACTACAAAGTAGTGTAAAATTCCTGTTCTGTATCTGGGTGGTAACCGCTTTCCTGGGATGCGTAATCCCTCCAACCTACCAAAGTAATGGCCAATACGTTGATACACAATATCAAGAAAATACTGGCCAGTATGGATATGACTCGGTTATGCCACCGCCTCTCAATTTTCAGTCGCCTCCAGATGTTATTGTGCTGCCTGATACGAACTATGTGTATGTTGTTCCTGGCATATCAGTTGATTTGTTTTTTTGGGATGGCTGGTGGTGGCGTCCATGGGAAGGTCGTTGGTATCGCTCACAATACTATAACCAGGGTTGGAGTTATTATAACAATGTCCCGAGTTTTTATTATGATGTAGACCCAGGTTGGAGGGGGTACTACAGAGACCATAATTGGTATGGACATCGGTGGAACTATGAACGGATTCCTACTCAACGACTTCAACAGAACTGGAAGAGCTGGAATAATAATCGCTATTGGGAAAATCAAAGAACCTGGGACGTCCAGGGCTATAAGCCTCGACCGCAACAACAGAGACAGGAACTGAGACAACAAAGGCAACAGCAATATCAACAGCGGCCAGAGTTTCAGCGAAATCAGCAACGAATACAACAAGACCAACAGAGGCAACTAGACCTGAAGAGACAAGAAGATCAGAAAAGACAGCAAGACCGGCAGAGACAGGAAGATCAGAAGAGACAACAAGACCGGCAGAGACAAGAAGATCAGAAGAGACAGCAAGACCGGCAGAGACAAGAAGATCAGAAGAGACAACAAGATCAGAAGAGACAACAAGACCGGCAGAGACAGGAAGATCAGAAGAGACAGCAAGACCGGCAGAGACAGGAAGATCAGAAGAGGCAGCAAGACCGGCAGAGACAGGAAGATCAGAAGAGACAGCAAGACCAGAAGAGGCAGCAAGACCGGCAGAGACAGGAAGATCAGAAGAGACAGCAAGACCGGCAGAGACAACAAGACCAGAAGACAGAGACCAGAAGACAGCAAGACCAGAAGAGACAAAAAGACCAACAGAGACAACAAGACCAGCAGAAACAACAGCAGAAGAAACAGGGGCAACGAGACCAGCAGAAGCAGAAGATAGACAAGCAGAAAGAAGACAAGCAGAAGGAAGACAAGCAGAAGCAATCTCAAGAAAAATCTGATAAATGGAATTCTGACCAGAGAAGGTAGAGAAAAAGCAAAAGGGTCAGGTCTTATTGAGACCTGGCCCTTATTTTTTCATTAGGTTGTAAATTAAGCAGAGTCCCCCCGGGATGCTCTCAGCCATCCTTCAAAACGATCTTTTGGCCCCTTGGATAAAATTCGACTGAAGGTTTCCTTGTCGTAGAGATAGAGACAGTGCCGGATCGAGGTGTAGGGACTGAAGGTGTTGTCCGGGTTTTTTGCCATGAAATAATCACTATACTCTCTGACGGTTTTCAGATTCTCATTCAAGCTTTTGTGTAGATCCGACTTTTGAAAGCCACTGTCCAGCTTAAGAATGCCCTGGACGAAGTCATCAACTTTATAGTCTTCGAATTCGAAATCCCTGAAAAAATGTCCGGCGACGCGCATAAAGCTAAAAGCATTGACGGTTTTTTCACTGACCGCCGTTGAAGGCTGACCTGAAATCTCCCTGCCGTCATCAAGGGGGTCGCTGACCGGAGCCACCGTGGCTTGCTGCATGAGCTCCAAGGTGGAGTTGCGGATCTCTTTGAACTCACGGTCGGCCAATTCAAACAGGGCGGAGAGAATATTGATCCTGCGTTTGAGATCATTGGGGATCGATTTTTTGTATTTGATTTTGTGGTCCAGCACACTCCAGGCATCCTGTATCAAAGACCTGATCTGCACTTCGAAGGGATAGTCGGCATACTGCCGGTATTTCGGCAGGGAGCTCATCTGATCGTTCAGGGCAAGATCCATGTGCAGGCCTTTGTAGCCAAACGAATCCTCGGTACTCTCAACGGCCGAGATCTTGTCGGTGACGTCGATAATCTTGAAGCGTTGCTTCAATACCTCAGCCACCATTTCAATCTGGTCCTCATAAAGGCAGATGATACGGATGCCGATCAGGTCGGAAATGTAGTCTTTGATCTCATATGGATGTTCACCCGCTTCGAGTTTGCTTTGATATTTTCGGTGAAATTTTTTAATGCACTCCTCTTTGTCCTTGATCCGTCCCTCGATTTTTGTCACCTCGCCGATATCAGTCCCCTTGAGTGACGAACTGATGATGCGTATATAGGCCTTCTTGGCATTCTCGAAGAGCTTACCGTTGCTGTCGTAGAATTTCCTGAAGGATTCTTTTTCCTTTTCAAAGTCCAGTGAGGCCAAGAGTGTCTCCTTATCCGTTAACACACCATGACATAGGGGTCATGTCAGGGCTGTCACCTTTATGTCATGCACCCAATTTCATCGGTGGTGCTTCCCGCGCCGCAGGCGCTTGCTCGGCTTGGACTGTTTATTTTGCTGAGGAACAGCAGCTTCACGGAGTACCTGGGGAGACTCACCTCGGTGCGCTGAAACGAGGAGCGGCCGGCCGATGCCGACAAGGGCTATCAGTGCACAGACCCAGCCGATCCAGTCCCCCAAGAGCGCATAGACCGTGCGCCCTTGCATCATCGGCACCCTGCCAACCAGCGTCTCCCTGGTCCAGATTCCGCTGCGTTTGACGATACGCCCAACTGGATCCACGAAGGCCGATATGCCGGTGTTGGTGGAGCGTACCAGGGAACGGCGATGCTCGATTGAACGGAAGCTGGCCAGGGCAAGATGCTCAATCGGTTCGGTCGTTTTGCCGTACCAGGAGTCGTTGGTCAGATTGATCATCACATCGGGAATGCGCCGGTCAGGCCTGCCCCGCATCAGGGAGCGGACCTGGCCGGGAAAGATGTCCTCGTAGCAGATGTTCACCGATAACAGGTACTTTCCGAACGGCAGCGGCTCGCGGCTCTGTCCCGGCTGGAACCTGCCCGGGACGGGCAGCAGCGAATACAGGGCCGGGAAGGTCTCTCCAAAAGGGATGTACTCGCCGAAAGGAACCAGCACCATCTTGTCATAGATGCCGAGAATCCGGCCAGCACCGTCCACGAGCACGGCAGAACCATAAGGGGGGGCCGACCTGTCCTCCGAGAGTTGCAGGACAGCGCCGAACAGGGTGGGCGTATGCGTATCACCGAGCATTTCGGTTGGCAGGCTTCCCTCGCGGGACGTCAGCCTGACGCTGAGGACGGATTCTGGCCAGACAATCAGGTCGAGGGGCTGGCTGGCAACAAGCGAACGGGACATCTCCTGGTGCTCACGGAGCAGGTCTTCCGGGTCATGGCGCTTGTCGCCCGCGCCACGGTTGGTCTGAATCAGCCCGATGGTCAGATGTTCGGCAGTCGCGGCCTGACGGTCCACGGCGCTGATGCGGACCTGGCCGTAGATCAGCACCGCTGCCATGACCGCCGCAAGGACCAGCAGTTGACGAATGGCACTTCGCCGGTTCTGGAACCACTGATCAAGCACCGCAAAGAGCGTGGAATTGAAGTACACGACAATGAAGGTGACCCCGAGGACACCGGTCAGATCCGCTACCTGGGTCACGAGGGAGAGCTTGTACTGGCTGGCGCCGAGGTAATTCGGGAACAGTTCGGGCCAGAACTTCTCCAGGGCAGTCCACACCACCGGGGAAACCCAGGCCACGCTCCAGCCGGTATCGCGGATTATCCGCCGCGTGGCCCACGCCCAGGCGGCGACCAGGAAGCCGTTGGCCGCGGCAAGCAGCAGCAAACCGAGGACGGCCAGCGGCCAGGCCAGCCCCGCGAACTCCTGGAACATCTGGATGGCCCAGTAGAAACCGCCGATGTTCATGACGATGCCTGCGAGCCAACCGATGAGGAAGGCCCGGCCCGGCCGCTGGTCCCGGATCGCCCACAGAACCGGCACAAGGCAGAACCATTCGAGGTAGAATTGGTCAAAGCCTGCGTAGCCTAAAAATATGAGTATGCCACTTGTTATCGCGGCAATCCAGGGCAGTGCTGTTGTAATGAGATTGTTGGCTATCACGCTCTGTCCTTAGTTTGGCTGTCGGATTAAATCAGCAAATTAAGTATGTTATCCTCTGAATTACCTAAAAAGGTGCAGCGAGACCTGCCAGGTTTTCAAAACCTGGCAGGTCTGATCCCTCAAGTACTTTCAACTTCCAAGGACTGCCTTCCCTGAAATCCCCCACATTTTGATGTCACTTGGCAAAGTATCCCTGTATTTCTCAAAAACGTCAATTGAGGCTGACCCCATTGATCCGGAATCAGAGTGCCACAAGGAGGCTCCCATGAGCATACTTTACTACATCGGCCTGGACAATCACAAGAAGACAATCGCGTACGGCATCAAGAAGATCGATGGAACGCTTGTCCGCCAGGGATCAGCTGACATTCAGCGTGAAATGGTACCACCAGGGACATCCTTCAGGCGGAACGGGAAATCTTCGTTTTCCCCTTGACATTACTTATCATGAATGTCCCCTTTTCTCCATTAAGCAGCAATTCAAGCAGCCCTGCACACCTGTAATTAATGACAGGTGATCAACATTGCATTTACATGTAATTATCAGGACAAAATTCAACAGATGAATCCTAAGGTGCATCTTATCAAGATGACCAAGCGACAGGTCATTCAACTATCAAAGGAGGAAAACCCATGATCGGAGCCTGGATACTGAAAAAGAACCTGCGCACTTCATTCTACAATTTCGGACAGCATGATCTCAGCAACTTTCTTAAAGACTGGGCAGATAACTCGGTATTCATTTACCCGGGAACATCTTCTCTTGCCGGCAGATTCGAAGGTAAAAAAGCAATTACTGCATGGTTTCAAAAGTACATGAAGAGCTTTCCCCGTATAGAATTCACCCTGAAGAGTATTTGCATCCAGAACCCGCTGGCGCTCTTGTCCAACAATGCCACCGTCGAATGGGACGTTTCCGTTAGCAATGAAAAGGGTGAGGAGTACACCTATGGTGGACTAACAGTGATACAAGTGGACAAGGCAAAAGTGGTTCACGCAAAGGACTACATTTTTGATATGGAAGTAGTAAAGAAGGCGCTGGGAGAATAACGGTCGGAACCGGTTGAAGGAAAAGAGGTCTAACTTGCAATGTTGCAATCCTGCCCCACCGCCTCCCGAACAATGCACTGTCACTCTCCAGAGACGAGAAGAAAGGGCTGACTCTCGATGTCAGGTTGCTGGTCTAGGCATGTCCACTAATTTAATAAAGAAGTTTTTGGGAGATAGCGTATGACACAAGGCGACACCATTCGTTGGGGTTGGATTAAAGGGATGTACATTTATACGATCCTTGGTGCCGGAGGATTCGGTTTGGCAATTATCGTAATGCCGAAGGTAATGATATCAATATTTTCTTGGCCCAGCCAGGATCCGATCGTGTTCGGAATTACGGGGAGTGTCTATCTGGCGTTTGCACTGCTGTCAGTCCTCGGTCTTCGATCACCTCTGAAATTCACGCCGATCCTTCTTCTTCAGCTTGCCTACAAGGTAATCTGGATAATCGGCGTAATTATTCCAGCATTAATTGACGGCTCCTTTCCAGGGTCTGCCGTGCTTCCAGTTGTCATCTTCATGTCTTACATAGTCGGCGATTTTGTTGCCATTCCTTTTTCATACGTTTTCCGTAAACAGGCAAGTGAATAGGACAATTAATGGTTCAGGTCTCAACACTTAACACAACCTGTTGATTGTTGAGACCTGAACCTTTTACTCTCCCTTTTACTCTCCAAGCCTGACCCCATTGCCCTCTACAGATACTAATGTTGACACTGCGAAACGGTTAGTGTAATAGAGTCATAATAATAATTTTATATTAAGATAACTACTATTGAATTTTTCATATGTTATTTTCGAATGATCGGCAAAGCCGGCCTTTGTCGCACTGCATTCCACTGATTATCGATGCCCGTTTTTTCGCTCATTAAAGGGGCGACAATCCTCATAGCAAGGAAGGAGGGGTTCTCATATGAAGAAAAAATACATGTCCCGAAGAGATTTTCTAAAGGTGGGCGCTGGAGCGGCAGCAGGCGTGATGACGCTACCCCTCCTGGGATGTTCGGGAGGCTCCGACGGAGGTTCGGCTGCATCCACTACCGACCAGTCGTGGCATTTTCTGGGACAACACGGCATAACCGCAGTTTATCAGCCCGCAGACACCACCCTGTATCGCCAACTCCTCCCCGCCGAATTCCAGATGCCGGACTCCCCCCTGGTGGTCATATCTATAGTCTCCTACGATTCCGTTACCAAGCCGCTCGTCCCATATCGGGAGGGGTTCGCGATGCTTTCTTGCACCCACCAGGGATACCCCGGACTCTACACCCTAACTATGCCCGTGACCGACAAGACGGCGAATGATGCCGGAATCAGCCTCGGTTTTCCAAAGTATGTCGCCGACAAGATCGAACTGACATCGACCGACGGCACTTGGAGCGGCAATGTTGTTCACAAGGGTCGGAGTGTAATGAGTATGAGATTCACCCCGTCGGGCACGAAATCGACGCTCAGCAGGAGCAACCCGGGGCCGACCCTTGTCAACCTTTCATCTCCGGGAAAGGGATCGACGACAGTGGACGTGAACGTCATCGGGCAACAGAATGCCGACACCACGAGCGGGACAGCTGAGGTCTCCGTGGATCCGGGGGAATCGTGGAGAGGTATCCTGGAAGGCGCAACCCTTGTTTCGGCGCAACTGGACGAGATAGAGGGGAACTGGACCCTGGCGGGCGGGAACGGAATGAACGTGGGATCGGTGGGCATTGCCCGGATCATGGACGGCAGGATAGATCTGGCAGTTGAGGAGGCAATAGCCCTTCTGGGAGGAATCGGAGCGGTTACTCGGGGCAAGCAGAAGATAATGCTCAAGCCGAATCTCGTGTCCGACAGCAAGAAGTCCACCACCAATCCCGAAGTTGTCAGGGCTTTGGCCCAGCTCATGCTGGATGCGGGTAAGGAAGTTTCCATCGGTGAAGGTTCTGCGGCCTGCAACAATTTCAATATACTGAACGGTGTGGTCTACCGCACGAAACGACAGGAAATACTGAACTCTATGCAGCAGCACATATTCGATACCCTTGGATATTCCGATCTTGCCCTGTCGCTCGGAATCCCTCTTGTCAATCTCCATTCCGGAGAGATGGTTCCGGTCAATGTGCCCGGCGGTTATATCTACGACACTATCAACATTCATCGAGCACTCGCAGAGGTCGACCTGCTCTGCTCCGTTCCTATCATGAAAACCCACATATTGGGGGGGGTGACCCTGGGGATGAAGAACCTGATTGGAACTTATCCCGGGATCGCGTACGGTTCTGTCCGGAGTCAGGTCCATGATCAGGCAGCAAACTTGGAAGGCTCCGGAGTGGCGGCAGCGGTCATCGACATTGTCAGGGCCAACAAGCTGGGTCTGGTGGTGATGGACGCCTCGACCGCCATGGAGGGGAACGGCCCCGAAAACGGCGACCTGATCAAGATGAACCTTATCATAGCCGGCACGAATCCCCTGGCAACGGATATGGTCGCGGCAGCTGTCATGGGGTTCCTACCGACAGAAATTCCGACCTTCCAGTGGGCGAACAAGGCGGGGATGGAACCTAGTAAACTGGCCCAAATAGAGATTCGTGGAGAAACCGTCAAGAGCGTCCGACGGGCCTTCAAAAGACCGGACACGATACCCTGGAGCACGCTGCGCCCCAACTTCGGAGCGCAAGAACTTTGACAGGAACAATAAGGCCGTCCTGGCACGATGCCGGAGCGGCCTTTTTACTTCATTCATGGAGATTTTGGGGACGTTGTTTCTAACCATTGAACCTCTGCGAATAATGAGCGGGCGCCCCGCCTTCCCTGCCCCCCGGTATGGCCTTAAACGTCAAATAGTCCAAGCCTAACCCCATTGCCCTCCTTTTTCCCATATGATGTTCTGGAAAAGGTGTCAGATAAACCAAAAAACCGAGGCTATTCTGACGTAATATGTGTCGGCCCGCAGTGTCATGTTAGGGTGTAAATAAGCCCGCATAATGCGGGCTTATTTGTTTTGACGGAACTTGCTTAAAGTTCCAAGTAAATTTTTGGATCAGTCGATTTGCTGTCAATCTATCTTGCTGACAGTAGCGTTGCCATAGTTAACAATATAGAGACTCACCCCGTCTGTCGTGATGCCGACGGGCCCGATTAGACCCGTCGCCACAGTGGTGACGGTCCCGGTGGCGATGACGATCTTGCTGACGGTGCCACTGCCAAAAATAGACACAAAAAGGTTTTTCCCGTCCGAAGTTATGCCAATAGGCCCGCTTAGACCCGTTGCCATTGGGGTGACAGTCCCGGTGGCGATGACGATCTTGCTGACGGTGCCACTGCCAAAATTAGACACAAAAAGGTTTTTCCCATCTGTAGTGATGCCGGCAGGCGTTCCCCCTAGACCCGTTGCCACCGTGGTGACGGTCCCGGTGGTGATCACGATCTTGCTGACGGTGCCGTTTTCATCGGTCACATAGAGGTTCTTCCCGTCTGTCGTGATGCCGACGGGAGCATTTAGACCAGTTGCCTCCGTGGTGACCGTCCCGGTGGCGATGACGATCTTGTTGATGGTGCCGTCGCCCGGGGTGTTTATATTTGTCACAAAAACGTTTGTCCCGTCGGTTGTGATGCCGTTCGGATTGGCTAGAGGATCAGCTAGCGTGGTCATGTTCCCGGTGGCAATCACGATCTTTTTGATGGTTTTGTCGCTATGATCGATGACATAGAGGTTCGCCCCGTCAGTGGTTATGTCGGGAGGAGGTTGGGGACTAATAAAAGGTGTTGCTAATGTGACTAAAGTGGTAACTGTGCCTGCAGGAGAAATTGGAACCCCTTGGATTGATCCACCCATAAGATGTTTTGTTGGAATAATTAGTGTGTTGCCATTGTCACTTCCACAGCCGGTAAAGAAATTCAACAGACAAAATAAACCAATCAAGCTCAAATAACGCAACATGCTGTCTCCCTCTAAACATCGTATTGTGTTAAAAAAAATTATTTTTACGCCTCACTTAAATTTTTGTCAATAAAAAATAAGGGGTGCAGTGGGGTCTTGTGCCTGGGGGGACGTTCTTATCTATTTTTCTATTGGAAAATTAAATAAATAGATAAGAACGTCCCCCGAGATCCTTTTCACCACGCACCAACCCGATACTTGCAAATAAGATCCCAGATCGCCTGAAAGCTGGAGGGCTCTAGCTTGGAACCCCAATTTGCGTGTACGGTTTTTGTCTTGCCATCATCGAAATGGATCGTGACGGACGTATACCCCTCAGTCTTCTGATCTGGTGCGTTTCTCCCGCTTGGCGAGGATACGTCACGAAGTGACACAGTCAGCGCTCTCAGGCGCTTCATGTCTTTCGGTGTCAGTTTATCTTTTGTCTCATACACACGAACCGCACCCGGTCCGCCGGACATGTGAGCGCCAGTTATGGTACCGTCCGCCATAACTGTCTTATGTGCGTAACCCCATCCTTTTGGATGAGCCTCAATCTTAACCGAACAAAACGCCCCCAATTCCTGCGCGTGCTCCGCGCGACAATCGGTACCTGTCAGCATTAGTGCCACAATTGGGACCAACGCAATAAGCGCTCTTACCATTGTTCAGATGCCTCCACGTAGGAATGTCGGTTACCCGCCACCCCCACACACAATCCCGGACATGCGATTTTCCCGCATCCGGTTCCATGGAGGGAGTCTTGAAAAATAACTTTTCTGTCATTTTGCGGCAAAACCATACATTTCAAGATCTGTCCCCTATAGCTCCAACTTTCATTGAACGCCTCGTTGAGTTTCATCAAGAACACCGGGTTAGGCTCGATCAACCAGCAAATAAATAAAGCAAAAAGGGTCAGGTCTCAACGGCCTGTTGCCCAGCAAATATAGCCAAAGCGGAGGCAAACAGCAATTTACTCTTCGACAAAACCCCGCCTCAGGCAGGGTCGGGGGCTAATCAGAAAAATCAAAGTGTCAAAGACTGCCCTCAATACACTTCTTTCTTGCCAGCGTCTCCAATCCTAGCCTATTTTTTCAACAGCCCATGTCCTCCAGGTCTTTATAGCGTTGTTTCAGCTGGTTTTTGAGCGCGTTCAGTTCAAAATCCGCATATTTATCGAGGGTGTCCGGATATCCCTTGTGCACAAAATCACTGACGTGGGCTTTTTCGTGCTCCATACAGCCATCGAAATTGCTTGCGCCTACTTTCCCCCCTTGATTTTCTTGCCAACCCTCCCGAACTGTTTGTTCGGTTACTACATCGTGAGATACCACGTTGCCACTTGCGTCATATGTGTAGAGATGAACTGATTGGCCGTTAATCATTACATCAATGGTAGGTTCGTTTTCTCCTGGCCCACATTTCTCATCAGATTCACAATGTGGATCAGTCTCCATTAGTGATTCCGTTTTTGCAGGTTTTCCTGTGTCCGGATTTGGGAACTGTTCGCCCACCTTTTTTCGTACCGCATCCTGATACTCATTAACGCTAGTATTCCCAGATTTATTCCTTATATCATTCCGGAGTGATCTGTCCTCCCAGGCTTTTACAGTCGCTTCGAGCCAATTGATTTGATTCCTCATTTCTTCGCAGTCTTTATCCTCCTCAGTTACTACATCCGGCGGTACAACAAGCTGATCCCCGATATGCCAGCGTACCGTGTAGGTGACGTTCTTCTTGCCCCCTTCCGGCGGTGTAAGCGGTTTCTTTCCCGCGGCCTTTCCCACTTCATAAATCCCCATCTTGAAAGGAGGGGGGTCCGTCTTCGCCTCGGCAGACCAGGTGCGTGTTCCCTCCATGAGTCCCGACTGGGGGAGTTTCATTGCCAGACCGATGCTAAAACCGGGAATACTTTTTTCAGCCGAACGATAGGAACATCTTTCCCCCGGTTTAGGCGTCTGCACTTTTCCCTGTAATTTGCCCGTTGCCCCCGGTCCACCTGCAACAAATTCGTAGTAATCAGGGACTGTCATGGATTGCTGCATTTGTGCTGCAAATTGCTTCTGTGCAGGGGAGAGGTTCTTAAGAAAGGATTGGGTCATGGACGAGAACAGGTTGATGGAAAGCCTGGTGGATTCTGTTATATCACCACCGCCCCTTCCGTGGTATTCGTGCACAAGGGGACAATATTTATCATTCGACATAAATCGTTCATCATAGGAATATTTGGCGAACATAGATTGAGCTTTGTATCTCAGCGCAGGGCGGAAAAATTGGCCTTTTTTAGAGACTACCGGACTATTGGCATCATCCCGGATCATTGTGCCGGAGACAGAGTAATTCAAGGCCCCTTCAGACCACCTTATTAAACCAGATCGTTTCCCTTCTTCGGCTTCCGGCGGTTTAGTGTTCCACTTGACAGTGGCGCTGATATTTACATGCACCGTGTCCGCTCCGCAAACCGGGTCGGCTGTCATCGAACAAATAAAGACAAGAAACAGGAATGCTATTGCCACGCTTCGAAGGTTGTACGAAAGTCTTTTTGTGTTTCGGGACCTGATTGATTTCATGTCAACTCCCCTTTTGCGCAAAGATTTGATGATGTTCCTCTTGATTTCACCCTTACGGTCTCTTTGGTATTTAGCAGCTATCTGTCCCGACATCAAAAAGATTGACATCGATCTGCCGGTCGGCCATCAGGGAAACCAGGTTTGAGTTGAAACGACGGTAATCAAGGCGAAAGGATAACAATCAGTAACATTATCCAAGTCACCTTTTCACAGCTAGCGTTTAACCAATTCTACGCGTCTGTTTTTGGCCTGGCCCTCTTTTGTGGTATTGGGGCCAACGGGTTTGTTTTGACCGCACACGCCAAAAGGGTCTCAACAATCATCATCTTCTTGGCCTTATCCAGCGCTTCCTTTGTCTTCCCGTCCTTTGCCGCCTTTAGCAAGAGCCTTTTGCTCGTCACTGAGACCGCTGCATCACCCACTCCAAACTTCTCGCCGATTTCCTTAAGCTTCATCCCGCCATACCGGTGGCAAAGGTGGATACTGATTTTCCGCCAAAGCGCCCCTTCCTCCCCGACCGCTCTTTTCACAGCATCCAAAACCTTTTCAATCGAAAGTTGTCCGGCAAGCTGTTTAACGGCCGGTACCGTCCGGTCTGCACGAATATGACTCACGTGTGTTTCCGAAATTTCCTCAACGAATCCCGGGCTTCCCAGGAGCGTCGAAGCTACGACCGCTTTGAGTGGACTTTCATAAGTTTCTTCGATGAGAGTTTCAACGAAATCCCGATACTTTCCTTTTTGGTTCTGCCCACTGAAATGTTCCAGAATAAGATCCTTGTGCCTGGGGGGACGTTCTTATCTATTTATTTAATTTTCCAATAGAAAAATAGATAAGAACGTCCCCCGAGATCCTGGTTGGTGGTTGGTCGCACTTCCAACATACCAGAAAATCCGTCATGTCCTTCTTTTTCATCAAGCTCCGCAGGTGGTGCACTTACGAATAGAATCTACCAAACAGGGAAGAAACAAATAGGGACACTCCCCATTTAATGTGAATTCCGGGGGCAGTATTTAATTGACAAATTAATCAAAACATCTTCCAATAATTCAGTACTATATAATCGCCGTTCATCATTGTCTAACAGAATAATTATCCACATCAGAAAAAAGAACCCAAACGTGCGGAACAGCACCACCGCTCAGGTCACCCGCAAAGCCTCAACAATATTCTTCCGGGCAGCCCGAAACGCCGGCAGCACCCCGCCGACAAAACCCATAATGAGAGAAAAAAGAAGTGACTTGTAGAAGATTTCAAAGGTAAGAGTAAAACTGAAGGCCAGCTCCGAAAAGGTCTGGAAATTGAGCGTGGAAATGGTGAAGAGTTGCAGAAAGGAGGCAAAGAAGAGCCCGATGCAGCCGCCGACCAGGCCGAGCAGCAGGGACTCCATGAGGAAAGCCGCGAGGATACTCCCCCGCTGAAAACCGAGCGCCCGCAAGGTGCCGATCTCACCCGTGCGATTGGAAACGGCGGAATACATGGTGATCATGGCACCGATAATGGCCCCTATGGAAAAGATCACCGTCAGCGACATGCCGAGGATGCGGAGGAATTTGGCCATCATCTCCGACTGGTCGGCATAGTACTTGGTCTCCCGCCGCGCCTCCAGGGTCAAGCGGGGATCGCCCTCGATCCGTTTTTTCACCGCATCAAAGGCAGAAGAATCGGCCAGCTTGAAGATCACCGAGGAATAGACCGGCCGCCGGAAGGCCTGCATGAGCTGATCGCCATCGCCCCAGATCTCCGAACTGAAAGCGCTGTTGCCCGCATCGAAAATCCCCACAACCGTCCAGTCGCGCATGCCGAAACGCAGGTGCTCCCCTACCCCGCCGCCCCGAAAACGCCGGGCAATGCTTGTCCCGGCCATGATCTCCGACGATCCGGCCCTGGGCATCCGCCCCTGCACCAGCTTCACCTGGGGACGCAGCAGCAGTGATTCCGGCTGGATGCCGCGGATCACCACCTGGGAGGTCTTGTCCGTTCCCCGCTTGGGGAGATTGATCAGTACCAGCAGCTCCTTGGCCAGGAGCCGACGGCCTCCTGAGCCGAAGGCGACTTCCGGCTCCGTCTCGACAATGGAGGCCTGCTGGCGCTCGATGCCGCTCTGCACCTCCGAAGCGGAACCCTTGCGGATCACCACGACGTTATCCGGCGAACCGGTATCCACCAGGGTCTTTGTCAGCCCCGCAGAGAGCATCAGGATCGAGGCAAAGACAAACACCACCAGGGCCATGCCCGATGCCGTCAGCACGGTCGTCAGGCGCCGGGTCCAGAGATTGCGGAAGCTGTAGGAGAAGGGGATGGCCATGGTTGGTTCTAATTGTTAGTCGTAGTTTGTGTTGTTTTAGGAATAGGTAACACTTACAATTCAGGCATGGATCTTTTGAAAGGAGATTATCATGCCCTGGCAAGAGGTGGATACCATGACCTTACGGCGCGAATTCATTATGCTCGCACAACAAGAGGACAGCAATATCTCAGAGTTGTGCCAGATCTTTGGCATCAGTCGCAAAACCGGCTACAAATGGCTCGACCGCTTCGATACACACGGGGATGTTGGATTGATGAACAGGTCTCGTCGACCTCACCGCACTCCCTTCAAAAGTAGCGAATGTATCGAAGTAGCTATCGTTGCTCTTCGAAAAAAGCATCCCGCATGGGGCGGGCGCAAGATCAAGAGAAGGTTGGAAAAGTTGGGACATCCCGACGTTCCAGCTGCTTCTACGATTACGGGTATCTTGCACCGACAAGGACTTATACATCCTGACGATTCTACCAAACATAAGGCATTTATCCGATTCGAGCATCCGTACCCCAATGCTCTTTGGCAAATGGACTTTAAGGGGCACTTTGCTATGCGACAGGGTCGTTGTCATCCCTTGACCGTCCTTGATGATCATTCGCGGTTCAACGTTCTGCTCAAAGCCTGCGCCAATGAAAGAACTGAAACTGTTCAGACATGCTTGATCAGCACGTTCCGGCGATATGGTCTTCCCGACCGGATAACAATGGATAATGGCAGTCCATGGGGAAGCGATGCGTTTCACAATCTGACCCCGCTGACCGCTTGGATGATTAGATTGGGAATAGGCGTAAGTCATTCTCGTCCTTATCATCCTCAGACACAGGGCAAAGATGAACGGTTTCATCGTACCCTGAATGTTGAAGCAATCAGTGGCCAGCTATTCGACGATCTGGCGCACTGCCAGCAAAAATTCGACCAGTTCAGGGATATCTACAACCTGGAGCGTCCGCATGAGTCATTGGAAATGAACGTTCCTGTTACGCGCTACCAAGTAAGCCAGCGACCTTATCCTGAAGTCCTGCCCGGTATTGAATACGGGCCAGATGATCACGTTCGAAAGGTGCAGGCCAAGGGAGAAATCTACTTCAAAGGCAAAGAGTTTAGTGTTTCAAAGGCGCTTTATAGATATCCCGTCGCCTTACGTCCAACAAATATTGATGGCAGATATTCAGTATATTTTTGCCACCATAAGATTAAGGAACTGGATCTTACTGATACCAATAGTAAGATAAATGTGTAACCCATGTCCCCGAACACTTGTAACCCTTGACCTCGGTAACTACCCGATCCTCCTCAATCCATCAGCGACACGGATGGTAACCGCACGCCAGGTCGGAAAGATTCCCGCAACGATCCCCACCAGCAGCGCGGCCGCCACATCCAGATAGATCGTCGAGGTTGCCACGTTGAAGATCGGGAAAAAATTGGACAGGGTGCTGCCGAAGGCCTTGGCAGCGGGAAAGGTGAGGACAATGCCCAGGACGCAGCCGGTCATGGAAATGATCAGCGATTCGCCGAAGATCAGGCCGGCAATATGGTAGCCGCGAAAGCCGAGGGTCTTGAACACCGCGTATTCGCCGATCCTCTCCCGCGCCGTCATGGCCATGGTGTTGGCCACCACCGCCATGATAATGATGATCACCACGAACGAGACCAGCTGGATGGCGATGACGATCGCCTCGGTCATGGAGATGAAGCTGAGCTGAAAGGCCTTTTCCGTTTCGGTCAGGGTCTCGGCCAGGGAGTTTTTGAAGGTCTTGTCGATGGCCAGGGCCACATCAGCCGCCCGGTTCGGGTTGGTCACCCCGACCATGTAGAAGCCCACCTGGTTGGCCCGTCGCGGCACGGTCTTGACCATGGTTTCATTGAGGTAGTCCCAGTTGAAGAACATCTGCGTCTCATCGACCGTTTTGTCCCGCCCCCGGTAGATGCCGCGCAGCACGAACTCCCAGTTACCCGGATAGATGGTCCCCTTCAGGACGATGGAGTCCCCGATCTTCCAGCCGAACCTCTGCGCCAGCTTGCGGCCGGCCACGCAGCCCTTGCGGTCACGGCTGGCCGCGGCAAGCTGCTCCGGCGAAAGGACGAACTCGGGATACAGTTTCAGATAATTCTCCATCTCCACGGCAAAATTGGGAAAGAAGTTTTTTTCGTCAACATAAACACCGCCGAACCAGCTGCCGTAGGATACCGCCTTGACGCCGTCGATCTGGCGGATGCGGTCCTTGTAGGAAATGGGCAGGGGAAAAATCAGGGAGATGGCGTTTCGGGTGACGAGGCGGCTGGCGGACGAGGCATCGACCCCGGCATACCAGGCGCTGATGACCGTACGGAGCATACCGAACGAAAGGATGGCAATGGTGATGCCAAGGATGGTCAGGGAGGTGCGGAGGCGGTGACGGAAGGCATTTTTCCAGAGCAGCTTACTGAGATGCATCGCTCAATTCACCCTTTTCCAGATACCTGATGACATGGGCCTTTTCGGCCGCACGGGGGTCGTGGGTTACCATGATGATCGTCTTGCCCGATTCCCGGTTGAGCCGATCCATCAAGCCCAGTATCTCTTCTGCGGAATGGCGGTCAAGGTCACCGGTCGGCTCGTCGGCCACCAGGATGGTCGGATCCGTAACCACGGCCCGGGCAATGGCGACCCGCTGCTGCTGGCCGCCGGAAAGCTGCGACGGGTAGTGGTCCATCCGGTCGGCCAGACCCACCACCCGCAGCGCGGTCTCCACATGGGCAAGCCGTTCTTTCCGGGAAAGCCGGGTCAGGAGCAGCGGCAGCTCGACGTTTTCGAAAGCGGTCAGGACCGGGATGAGATTGTAGAACTGGAAGATGAAACCGACATGCAGCGACCGCCAGCGGGCCAGCTCCGTCTCGGCCAGGGTGGTGATCTCCACCCCGTTGACCAGGATGCTGCCGGTGTCGGCGCTGTCGATCCCGGCCAGGAGATTGAGAAGCGTGCTCTTCCCCGAACCGGACGGCCCCATCAGGGCCAGGAATTCACCGTCCGGGATATCGAAAGTAATATCCTCGAGCACCGGGATGATCTGGCTGCCCCTGCGATAGGACTTGGAAAGGTTTCGTATTTCTACTATGGCCGGCTTTGATTGGTTCATTGGGTTATTTTTCCGGAATGCTTATCCGCGAGCCGTCCCGCAGCTTTTCGCCGGGGTGCAGGACCACGCTGTCTCCGGCCTTCACGCCGCTCTTGACTTCCACCGCGTCACCAATCTTCGCGCCAAGCTCCACCGGGGTCTCGACGACTCGATTGTCTTTTACCAGGAAGACCACCTTCCGTCCGTTCCGATCAACTACCGCATCAGTGTTTACCGTGGTGCGCGGCCGCTCTTCCGCCTTTGCCACCGGCCGGGAAAGGAAGGCAACCTTGGCACTCATCTCCGGCAGGATCCGCTTGTCGAAATCAACAAACTTGACCTTCACCAGCACGGTGGCCTTGCTCCGGTCAGCGGTCGGCACGACCATATGCACCAACCCGCGAAAACGGAGGTCGGGGAAGGCATCCAGCTGGATCTCGCACGGCTGTCCGACCCGGACCTTCTCCAGGTTGGATTCCGAGACATCCACTTCGGCCAGTAGCGAGCTCATGTCGGCAATAGTCACGACCGCTGCCTTGGCATCAGCTGCCGCGCCAAGGGGGGTGACGATATCCCCCACATCGGCATTCTTGGTAAGAACCACCGCATCAAAGGGTGCCCGGATATAGGTAAATTCCACCGCGACCTTGGCCGCATCGAGAGCGGCCGAGGCTGCCCGGATATTTGCTTTGGCACCGGCAACCGCCGCCCTGGCCTTCCGATAGCGGGCCTGAGCCGTGTCATAGTCTGCAGTGGAAACAATCCCCTCGGACTGCAGGACCTTAAACCGCTTGAAGGAGAGTTCGGCATCGTGCAGCTCGGCCTGCGTCTGGTCCAGCGTCGTGCGGATACTGTTCAGATTTGCTGCTGCCTGGTCCTGGCCAGCCAGGACGTCGGCATTTTCAATCCGGGCGAGCACCTCCCCTTTCCGAATAATATTCCCCTCCTCGACCCCCAGCCAGACAAGGCGACCGGTTGCCTTTGAAGCCACCGCCGCCTTGCGCTGAGCAACAACATAGCCGCTGGCGTTCAGGAGAGTAAACCCCTGGGAAGGATAGGTCTGCTGGACATTCACGATCTCGACGCTAGCCGCGGGCCTCAGCAGACCGCTAAAATAGAGGGCTGCCACCAGGACGACCAGGAGAATCCCCACAACCCAGAATCGCCTGCTTCGAGACTTTCCAGAGCGGGGCGCAATAGCTGTCTTGTCTATCTTTAATTGGGACAGGTCTTCGTTTTCCATAGAATAGCTGCGCTTCCTTCCTGATACGGATAATTGTCTCGAAAAAAAACAGGAAATCAAGTAAGTAATATCATCTATCAGAATCTGAGGAAAGCCGAATCTACCCAAGACCCATGAGAGAGTTCACAGGAAACGGCAGGGAATGCTGTCAGCGCTCCTCGATCTCAAAGCTCACAACCTCCACGTCCGGCCTCTCCTCCACCAGCCATTCCTCCAGCTCCTCAAGGGTCTTCCGCGCCAGCACCCGATTCTCGCTGACGGTAACAAAACCGAGCAGGGTCTCGCCATGCAGATCCTGAAGGTCCACCTCGGCGGCCGAGACATTGAAGCTATTGCGTGCCCGGGCAAGGATGCTTTTCACAATCCCCCGCTTCGTTTTGAGGGAGCGGCTCTGCAGATGGAGATAGATGCTTGCGGAAAACACATACATGAAGGTTACTCCCCTAATGTTCATGCAATGGTGGTTTTGACTCCCCACCCCCTTCAGGTATAATGAAAACACTCCGATGCATGAGGCATTCTGTTCTATCCCGAAAAAACAATTCCCCTAACCGTAAGGAGAACACCAATGCGCGCAACACTGAAATACCTTGCATTCGCTGCACTTTTTCTTTCCCTACTCGCCTGCAGTACCACTCAGGGGAAGGAAAAAGATCCAGAGCTCTTCCTCCGCCGTGACGGCACCGACAGTATCCTATCCGAAAATCGTCCTCTACACCGTCTCCTGGTGCCCCCATTGCAAGGAAGCGAAGGAATATCTCTCCAGCAGGAATATCCCCTACACCAACCTGGATGTGGAGGAGAGTGACAGCGCCAGGGAGATTTTCATGGATAAATACCATGCCACGTCTGTTCCCCTGATCGTTATCGGCAACGATGAGGCGATTCTCAAAGGGTTCAGTCGCGAAACCCTTGAGAAAACACTTCGTGAGCTGAAGAAATGATCCGTCACGGTCGAACGATGTCGCAAGAGGACATCTGACATGTGCCTGATCTTCCTTGCCCACCGGGTCCACCCGCGCTACCCGCTGATCCTGGCCGCCAATCGGGATGAGTTCTACCACCGCCCCACCGTCCCGGCATCTTTCTGGGAGACCGAACCGCAGATACTTGCCGGTAGAGACCTGAAGTCGGGAGGCACCTGGCTCGGGATCAGCCGGACCGGCAGGATTGCTGCACTTTCCAACTACCGGGACCCGAATAGCGTCCGGGAAAACGCGCCGTCACGCGGCGGACTGGTTACGGAATTCCTGTTCGATGACATCCCGCCTGTAGAGTATCTGGCACTGCTGCGAGAGCGTTCTCTCGACTACAACGGCTTCAACATCATCTTCGGCGATCTGAAAAACCTTTTTTTCTACTCGAACAGGGGGGAAGTCCCGCCCCAGCTGCAACCGGGCATTCACGGACTGAGCAACCACCTGCTTGACACTGACTGGCCGAAGGTCAGGCACGGAAAGAACACCCTGGCAGAGATTCTCGCGCCCGGGAAAGAGCCTGACGTCGAAGAGATTTTCACCCTGCTTGCCGACCGCTCGCTGCCTGATGACAGCCTGTTGCCGGACACCGGTGTCGGGCTCGAAACGGAGCGGCTCCTTGCACCCCTATTCATTACCGGGCCAACCTACGGTACCCGATCATCCTCCATTCTCCTGATCAATCACGACGCAGAAGCAACCTTTGTCGAGCGCACCTATAACGGAACGCCCGGCAGCGGTTCAACACGCACCTTTCACTTCATCATCGAAGAGTAGCGCCATCGTTGCCCTGTCCCAAAACTGTCATTCCCGAAGCGATTCTGACCGGGAAACCAGCTTTTAACCGACTGCAATTATGGATCCCCGATAAAAACATTCGGGGATGACAATCTTCATAGCGGAAGAATAGCACTTGTACGATCAGACTCTATCCCAGTTGTGTATGCCGATCTGTGTCAGGCCCTCCCGCAAGGCCTGGTAGGCTGCATCAAGCGACTGGGCCCGCTCGGCCTCGTCGCCTCCGGTCACCGTCAGGGTAATATCCAGTTCCGGTGTTTCGCCGATGGTCCTGGCCAGGGATTTGATATAAACGCTGGGATGTTCCGGCACCACCCGGCTCAACACCGGCTCCAGCAGGGATTCGTCATTGCAGCGGACGGTAATGGCCCTGGTGAGCGAGCCGCCATTGCCGAAGGTCTCGGCCAGGAATGGTTCCAGGGAGGTGGTAATGATCCCCTTGAGCTCGGAAGGAACTCCGGGCAGGCAGATGATCGTCGTCTTGCCGGCTTTGAACAGGACGCCGGGCGCCGTGCCCACCGGATTGTGGAGCGGTTCCGCGCCAACCGGAAGCCAGGCCATTTTTTCCCTGGCAGGATTCAACCCTCCCTGCGTCATGATCCCCTGCTCGAACAGCTCGTCATAGCGCACCTTTACCATCTCACGGGCTTTTTGGTCGAGTTTGAGCTCCAGACCCGCGCCATCGGATACAGCGGCAACGGTCAGGTCATCGGCTGTCGGTCCCAGCCCGCCGGACGTGAACAGCACCGACACCCCGCGGATAATGGCCGAACGGACCGCATCGGCGATCTCCGCCGGGATGTCACGCAGCATGGTGGCCCGGGCCACATAGCCGCCCCGACCATTGATCAGTTTACAGATCCAGTTGGTGTTCGTATCCTGGATATCGCCGATCAGGATTTCATTTCCGACAACAAGAATTTCTACGGAACCGGTTTGTGACATGGAACCTCCTCGTAACAACGTAATGTACATCGAAGCAAAGAAATGCATTTGCCACAGAGGTCACAGAGGACTCAGAGGAAAGCCGAAAAAAATGAAAACCCTATAAACCCTGAAAAACGTTTTTCACGAAATCTGGCTGGGTTTTGACTTCTCTGTGCTCTGTGTCCTCTGTGGCAAAAAGGGTTTTAGGTTGAAGCATAGTCTACCACAAAATTTCGGGAGACGGCCACTGGAAGGGAGAAAAGACGACAATCGGATTACTGGAAGCGGGGTGAGGGATAAAGGTTGAGGGGTGAAGAGTAAGAGTGGTTGCAGATATTACGCTTATTTTGCAATGGCAGGTTCGATTCTGAAGAACGGCGGAAGACAGGAGGATGCCTGTCAGCCGCCGCTGCTCTTGGTGATCATGATGACGCCGATGCAGACCAGGACGGTTCCTGCCCAGCGCATGGGTGTGACGATTTCGCCGAGGAAATACTGGGAAAGAAAGGCAACCAGCACATAGTTCAGGGCCTGCATGGGCAGGGCAACCGACAGGTCTTCCCAGGAAAGGACCGCCAGCCAGAGGAAGAAGAACACGGCAAGCATTGCCGTGCCGAGCACCAGCTTGGGGCTGGTCAAGGCCTGGTAGGCGGCAGACAGAATTCCCCGTAGATTCATGGCTGAGATGTCGCCCAGTTCCTTCATTCCCTTGGTAAGAAGCAAGTCACCCACCGTACCGGCGGAGACAGCCAGCAGCATAACAACAACGGTCTTAAACATCGGTTCGTTCCTCTCCCCGGTAGTTTCCGAGGCGTATTCCCTGTTCTGTAATTTTATCCCGAACCCTGGGACTGGTCAGGGCAGCCAGTTCTTCTTCGTGCCGATAGTCGGGCATCCACGACGCCAGTTCCGGGTCCGGCAGGCAGCCGGGATGAAAATATATCTCCGTGCAGCCCGGCTCCAAACGGTCCAGAACTTTCAGGAGATACTCCTCCGTCATCCTGCCGGAGTTGAGCAATCCCTTTACCTCGTCCGCATAGAGAATCCCGAGCCTGTCCAATACCGGTCGGCAGTTTTCGGCCAGGCGGGCAAAGATAAAGGCATCAAGTCTCCGACCAAACCTTCTCGTCCCATCGTTCGCCGGATCCTTTGCCAGATTTTCCCGGGTAAGCCGGAAGCTGTTGATGCCGTATTTCGGCATCAATTCCGACAGGACGGCAAAAACCGTCGGATGCATGTGGATGTTCAGGTGGCCGTCAATATGGCTCAGGGGCAGACCGGTCTCCCGGAAACGGAGGATCTGCGCCTCAATCTCCCGACGAAGTTCCTTGCGCAGCGACCTGCGGAAAAAGTAGCGCATCCCGGTCACCACCGGATCAGTTGAAAAACTCCCCTCACGGTCCACCAGCCCGGGCAACTGCTCCGGCGGCAGAACCGCTTTCCCCTGCAGTAACGTCAAATGCAGGCCGACCTGGAGACCCGGATTTTCTTTAGCCAGGGACACGGCCTCGGCAAAGCCCCGACCGCCGACCATCAGGGAGGTGCTGGTAAGAATCCCTTCCCGATAAGACCGGATCACGGCTCGGTTGGCGCCGCCGGAAAGACCGAAATCATCGGCATTTACTATCAGCTTCTTCATGGTTGAGGAGCAGGGAGCAGTCATGATCCACTAACAGGAAGAGCAACTGGACTTCTTGCGCTTCTTCATGTAGGCAAGGTACTGCGCACCTTCCTTGAGGAGCTTCTTCCGGTCCGCGCTGCTGGTGATCATTTTCAGAATACTGCGGGCAATATACTTGGGCCGGAAATAGAACTTGTTGTAAATAGTCTCCACCGCATCAAAGATTTCGCGGTTGGAGAGATGAGGATAATTGATGACGCAGGTCTGATGGCCGGTTTCATCGAGGAAACTGTCGGAAGTGATCCATCCCTCTTTTTTTGCCATATCAAAGAATTCCGTACCCGGATAGGGAGAAGCGAGAGATGCCTGGATGGAATTGATGTCCAGGCGTTTGGCAAACTCAATGGTTTCGAGGATCGTCTCCTGCGTTTCGCCTGGCAGACCCATGACAAAGGCACCGTGCACGGAAAGCCCCAGTTTCTTGCAGTTTCTGGTGAACTCCATGAGCCTGTGCTTTGGTGACACCCTTTTTGATATTTTTCAGGATCTGATCGTTTCCGGTTTCGTAGCCGACCACCACGTGACGGAGTCCTGCATCCCGCATAATCCGGAGGGTCTCATAATCGCAGTTCGCCCGGGCATTGATGGTCCAGGAAACGCCAAGGTGCTTGATTTTCTCGGCAACAGCCCGGGCATGCTCCTTGTTGGCGGTGAAGGTATCGTCGTCAAAGGAAATCTCCTTCACACCAGGAAGGTTCTCCACGATCCACTTTACCTCCTGGTAGACGTTTTCCGGACTGCGGGTCCGCATGGTGCGTCCGGAAAAGGTCTGTGGCCAGAGGCAGTAAATGCAACGTGACGGACAGCCGCGGCTCGAATAGATCGAGACGTAGGGGTGCAGGAAGTGAGGGATCACATATTCCTCAATAGGAAGATCCCGATGGTAAATCTGGCTGGCAAAGGGCAGCGCGTCAAGATCGGTTATCGGCGGCCGGTCAGGAGTGGAAACCACCTTGCCGTCCTTCTGGAAACTGATACCGTCCACCTTTTCCCAGGCCATTCCTTCCGCCAGTTCCTTCACCGAATAATCGAACTCGCCGCGACAGACAATGTCCACCGCCGCGCCGGCTCTCTGCAGGGATTCTTCGGGCAGCACCGATACGTGCGGGCCGGTCAGAACGGTCACGATGGCAGGCTTCCGCTCTTTGATGCGGCGGGCAGTTTCGACATCGATGGCAAAGGTCGGGGTGGAGGTATACATAACCACCATATCGTAATCGGCGGCAATATCTATGCAATCTTCCAAGGTCAGTTTCTGCACCGGCGCATCCACCACCCGGCTCCCTTCGATCATTCCGGCCGGAAAACAGAGCCAGGTCGGATACCAGAAAGAGGTGACTTCGCGTGACGCCTGGTAGCGGGCACCGGCGCCGCCATCAAAGTCTTCGAAAGTGGGCGGGTTCAAAAACAACGGTTTCATGGGTTCTCCTATAGAGATGCACATCTCTTTACATGCTTTTTTCAAGATCAAGACAATCTAGTAAAATAAAGGGAGGCATTTCGTTTGTCAAGGTGAAAGGAGCCAGAGGAAAAAGCAAAGACCGCGGGAAAGACCGGTACAGTGGAAACGTCCGGATTGCGGCTGGTGCCATTCTCTGCTAGAGTAATGGGCATCAGTGTCTCGTGCGGTTAGTTCACTGCATTAATTCCGAGGAGTTTTGGCTCCTGACAAAGGAGAGGCGACGCAGGCAGGGGCAAAAAGAACCGGAATTAAAAGGATGGAACTAACCACACGGGACACTAGTAGCAGGAGGCGGCAGATGAAACATGACAGTATCGGTGTCGTCATGGCAATGCAGGAAGAGATCCGACCAATCTTGAGAAGGCTCGGCAGACATCGGAAGGAACAGGCGGGACGATTTCCGGTCTACCTTTTCCAACTGGACGAACGGCAGATAACGCTCATCGAATCCGGCATGGGAACGAAAAAGGCCCGTGAGGCAACAGAAGAACTCATTTCCTATGCAAAACCCCGCATCCTCATCTCGGCAGGACTTGGCGGAGGTATCCGGGAAGGATTGGACGTGGGAGACGTGGTAATCGCGAGACAGGCCCTTTCACTCAGCAAAGGGATTATCAGCGACGCAGGTGCCCTTGGAAATGAATCAATGCTCCCTTTCCTGTCAGAATCATTAGCCGGGCATCCTTTCCGGATTGAAGGGGGCACGACTGTGACCACCAGGGGTATAATGCTCAAAGGAAAAGCAGATCAGCTGATAGCCCGGGAAGTCGTGAACCCGGTCCTTGACATGGAGACGAGTACCGTGGCGGAGACGGCTGCCCGCGACGGAATACCGCTGTTTGCTGTCCGCGCCATCAGTGACGCAGCCGGAGAGGAGCTTCTCTTCTCACTGGACGAAATAACCGATCAGGAATTGAATATCCGCATCAGCAAGGTGCTCATCTCCATAGCAAAAAAACCGCGCATCCTGTCCCAGATGCTCCGCCTGGCTAAAAACGCGAAACTGGCAGGGAATAACCTGGCAATCGTCCTCGAGCAGCTGATCCTGACGGTGTGACCCTGCACGGGAAGTCTCTGCCCCGCAAACCGGTTAATGCCGTCATCTCCGAACCTGATTAGGGTCAAGCTTCCGCCAGTTCCCAAAACTGTCATTCCCGAAGCGATTCTGATCGGGAATCCAGCTTCTAACCGACTGAAATCATGGATCCCCGTTAGAGACATTCGGGGAGGACAATCTTCATAGCGGAAGAATAGCATTAAATCAGGTTTCCAAATACATTTGCAGATATATAAGGACAGACTTTCATGAATATACTTCTCTTCGACCTGGACAACACCCTCTACTCTCCGGACCGGGAGCTTTTTACCCTCATCGACGAGCGCATCAACCGCTACATGAACGAAGTTGCGGGGATACCGCTGACTGAAGTGAATACGTTACGGCGTTCGTACTGGCAGCGCTACGGAGTAACCATGCAGGGGCTCATGCGACACCATGGTGTGGACCCGGAAGACTACCTTGCCTATGTACACGACATTGACGTCTCCAGCCGACTGCACCCCGATCCGGCACTGCGAGATGCTCTGGCGGCAATTCCGCTTCGCAAAGCGGTATTCACCAACAGTTCCAGAGACCACAGCGAACGGGTGCTTGAAGCCTTGGGGCTCTGCGGCCTTTTCGAAGAAATTTATGATATCCGCATTGCCAATTATCTCCCCAAGCCAAGCCCTGAACCCTACCATGCGGTACTTGAACGGATCAACCTGCCCGCATCAGCCTGCATCATGGTCGAAGACTCTCCGGAAAACCTCCGTACGGCAAAAGATCTCGGCATGGGAACAATACTTGTGGGTTCTCTTCCAAGCACTCCCCATATTGACGTACAAATCCCCGCTGCCGGCGATATATCATCAGCCATGGCCTACTGGATCTGATAACCTGTCGGAAGCGAGAGAAAGCCTGCCGGTTAACGTTACGCTATTTCTTGATCCCATTGACAACAGTCACATACGGATAATCAGCCAGGTGCTCGGCCAACTCTTCCCGGCTGTAGCGGTTTGCCCTGCGAACCAGGAGCACGGTAACGATAACGATCGGCAGGGTAAACATGAAGATCCCGGTCATGGCCATGAGATTTTCGCCGATGTTGATCGTTATGGCCAGATTGAAGACCAGGACGGAGAGATAGAGCACCGGGCCCAGCAGTGCACGAAAGGGAAGATTTGCTATTCCGGCCGGTTTTTCCCTGTTCCTTGCCACGCGGGCATCGATACGCTGGAGAGCGAAGACCATGACAAGGCTGACCACCCACCAACCGATATAATTGGAAAGGGGAACGCCGAAATGTCCGCCCGGCACCCGGTAGCCGTAGATCTGGCCAAGAAACCAGCGGTTCCCCTGGAGTGCCACCGGATCTATCACGATGTCGAGGAAGACCTGGTAGAGGGATCCGAGAAGCAGGACGGAAAACGATCGGCGAATCGCCCGCGTTTCGAGTGATACCAGGTTCCATCTACCGGTCTTGATGGGTGAAACCGTCAGCAGGGCAGCCGTGTAGCTGCAATAGGCCAGAAATACATACGAGAGGGAATCGAAAAAAGGAACGCCGGCAATCCAGAGTTCCTGCATCTTAGTCGTATCAATGTAGTAATACCAGCCATAGGGAATTCCGGTGTTGATGGAGCAGTACTCGGAAATAAATGCTATCAGATAGCCGACCACGGTGAAAGATAGCGTCTTTTTCCAGCCGAGATGGGTAACGGCTGCCACAAGGTACACCGCCAGAAAAGCAAAAACATAGGGCCTCATGACAAAGGTGCCGACTGCTATCCGTACGAATTCATCCATGGTTCCCCTCCTGAAAAACAGATGGCGCGGCAAAATGCCGCGCCATCTGGAAATTGATGCATTGCAGTGTCGACCGGCGCGTTCTGGAAGTTATAAAAGGTCCTGATTTGCGTCAATCTCCCGCCAGTTCCCAAAACTGTCATTCCCGAAGGGATTCTGATCGGGAATCCAGCTTCTAACCGACTGAAATCATGGATCCCCTATAGAGACATTCGGGTGATGACAATCTTCATAGCGGAAGAATAATGCCAATAGGGTGAAAGGTTGTCTAAATTCGCTTGAAAAGTGCCCGGTGGTATTGTGCTGCGATAGAAAGCCGTCAGCTTTTTCCTGCCGGATAAAGACTTAAAACAGAGTACCGACAATGCTTCCCAGCACCGAAATGGCACCACTGTCGCCAAGACCCTCAACAGCCTGTTCAGTCTTCTTCAGGGTCGCGGTTGCATCCCGATACAGCTTGTCCTCATTGACCAGTTTGCCCATGGTACCTTGACCGTTGTTGATCTTCTCGGTGATCTCCTTGATATTCTTCGATGCACCGCTTAGCTCGGTGTAGAGGGTCTTGTCGTTCACCAGCTTGCCCATGGTGCCCTCGCCACTGTTGATCTTGCCGGCAATCTCCTTAACGTCCTTCATGCTGTCATTCATATTGGCCATGGCACTCTTGGCCTCCACGTAGAAAGAGTCGTCGTTGACAAGTTTGCCGATCGTGCCCTCGCCCTTTTGAATTTTCGCTGTGATATCCTTCAGGTTGGCAGTGACTTCATTGGTGTTTGCATAGAGGGTCTTATCGTTCAACAGCATGGCCAGCGAGCCGTCACCGCGGTCAAACTTGGTGGTGATGTCGCTGAGATTGCTGATGGTGGTGCGGAGGCCGGGGCGGTTTTCATCCAACATGGCGGACACCTTGCCCATTACTTCAGCCTGGTTCTTGTTCAGGTCGGTAATCAGGGTCTTTGCATCAGCAGTGACATCTCCAAGATTACTCATAATCGAATCAACGGTTGCAGCTTCTTTACTCGCAATTGTTGCTCCGGGAGGAAGAAGTGGAGCTGTTGGCGAACCGAAGGAAATACCGAGGAACTGCCCTCCCAGAAGATTGGTCATGCGAAGACTTGCAACAGAGTCTTGTCTGATCTTTGTCCCCTTTTTCACGTCGAAATCGATACGCACCTTTCCGTCAAGTACGTCAATCCCGTTGATCTTCCCGACATCCACACCGGCAAGCCGGACAGAGTCACCGACCTTGAGACCGGTGACACTGGTAAGGAAGGTTTTATAGGGTATGGACCTCTCGAAAGGATTCCATTGCCCACCCAATTCAAGCATGACACCAAAAAGAATTAATCCGAGAATGAAAAAAAGACCGACCTTTTTTTCCGTTGAAAGTGCCATGGCAGCTACCTCCTGTCTGTAACGAGCCGTCAAAACGGCTCTCCTTGCATAATCCGTTCGTGATATCGGCTTGGCGCCACTCGGGGAATGGCCAGCGAAAGGTCCGATTACCTCGCAGGACAAAGTTATTACAAAAGTATTCGAGTCAACAAGTAATCGGCAATCAGAATAAGAATAAACGAAAGCACCACTGACCGGGTTGTGGATCTGCCGATCCCGCGGGCCCCTCCCGAGGTGGCAAACCCGATATAACAGCCCACAAGGGAAATAATCCCGCCAAAAACAAAAGATTTTATGAGTCCTGCCCCGACCTCCTTGAATTTCAAGGCCGCTTTGAGGCTGTCATAATAGGTGGCATAGGAAATAAATATTTTCGGATGGAGATGGCTTACCAGGGCGCCACCAGCCATACCTACACAGTTGGCATACAGCGTCAGGATCGGCAGACAGATAATGCAGGCAATAAAGCGCGGCATGGCCAGATAGCGAACCGGATCAATATCCAGGGTCTTGAGAGCATCAATCTCCTCGTAGACAGTCATGACGCCAAGCTCGGCAGCAATGGATGAACCGACGCGACCCGCCACGAGAAAGCTGGTCATTACCGGTCCCAGTTCGCGAACCATGGAGAGCCCGACAATGGTGCCAATAATGTCCTGGGTACCATACTTCGCCAATTCGGACCCGGTCTGCAGTGCCAACACCATACCGACGAAGAAGCCCATCACTGAAGCAATTGGCAGAGTTTCATAGCCAATTATCGACATCTGGCTAAAGATGCTCTGCAGGTTTCGCGGGGCTTCACGAAAAGAGTACAGCGTCTGGCCGAGCAGCCTCAACATCTCGCCGACAATCTGCAAAAAGGTAAGAATCTTTTTCCCGACCCCTTCCAGAACTCCCATTACATTCCACTCCTCGTGTCCATACCTGCCTTCCGTTGGTCCGGCGCAACCGTGTTACCCCACTCAAGCCCGAACGGCAGCCACAGAAACCGAAGTTCATTTGTTTCATTATGCTTGCGGTATCGAATCAAACCCTTCAACAGGGCCAGGTCTGTATCCTGTTTCTCGGCCCGGTAGGAGATAAAGGGAAACAGTTCATAGGCAAGACCGTCACTCCTGTTCTCGTGCCAATAAAGGTTCCAGAGGAAAGACACCGCAGAATCGCCGGCGTTGTTCCACTTCTGGATATAGAGCCGCCACAGCGGAGCCCAGCTGTTCTCGATCCCTTCCTTGTTGAGAATAGGTTCGACCGGGGCAGGAAAGCTTACCGTCTTCACGCCGCGCTCATCACTCCGATAGGTAAACAGGGGCCAGCAGGAAACTTTGCTGCGCGTCGAGCCGTCAATAGGCCAGGTTTCCGTGGCGTCAGAATAGAGAAAAAACAACACCCTGTTACGCTCCAGCAGATAATTGTTCGAATTCAGTTCCTGATGACTGTAAAAAGGCCACATATACCAGCGTTTCAGGCTGTTTTTGCGGCGGTCTTCACTGTAAAAGGGGAGATAACGATCCAGATTCCGCGATTCACCATGTACCGTGACGACAAAGGGCCAGAAATAATCACGTTCCTCGAGGTGTTTATCACTATCGGATACAGTGCCAAAAAAAGGCCACAGGTAATGCTTCTCGGTCCGCTTCCTCGATATCGATGACGTATAAAAGGGAAAAAGGTAAAACTTCCGGGTTGGCGAATCAGTATCGAGACCTTGCTCTTCCTGCAGGTAAATGGGCCACAGGGCAAAACGCTTGCGGTACACGCCTTCTTTCTCCGCCTGTCCATAAAGCGGCCAGAACTGGAAACCACTCTCTTTTTCACCCCTGATGAGGGAGAAGAAAGGATAGAGATAATTGCGGGTCTCGGTTCCTTTTTTTACTGTCCGGCTATACAAAGGGAAAAGGACGTAATGATATTCATCCTTCCAGAAGCGATCATAGATGTCTCCATAAAAGGGAAAAACGGAGACATAGGGCCCATGCTTTTCAGAGTTTCCGCTGATGTAGAACGGAAACAGCATCGTTCCGCGGCGCTCCACCTCTCCCGGAAGAGGCGTTCTCTTCTGAAAGAGCTGCAGTACCTGGAGATACTTCCCATCTGCCCAGGTCTCGCTTGAGGCAAGCGGATAAAGATACGCCGTACGAGCCGTACCATCACTGTCATCGTCAGTTCGAAAGAAAAACGGCCTGACGGCCGTGGTCTCCGTTTCACCGTTCCGCTGGATTTTGATGAGCGGACCTAGAATAGACAGGTTGCTGAAACCTTGCCGGGGGCTCTCCCGGTAGTCAAAGAACGGCCAAAAGGTAATGATGGACCCTTCCTCTTTTTCTGGCTGTTGTTCCTGGGCCAAAAGGGGAGAAGCAACAGACAGAAGGATGAGGAAAATGATAAAAAATAATTTACCACCCATGGGTTCATTCATGAAATCTCAAGACACCGAGAGAATCTGCTAAGTTTTTTGTCAGTATTTTTTGTCAGCATAGTCGACCCAGCCGCCTGCCAACACCAGTGCCCTGTCGAAAGGTGAAATTTCGAAAGAAAACGTCTCTTTCCGCCCTCCTCCCTGTACCGTGAGGGACAAACCATCCAGATCAACGTCAATGCGGCTGTCAGGATAGTCCTGGTAGGAAAAGAGTGCGTCAATTACGTCCTTTTTCAGTTCGATTGCCGCCATGCCGCAGTTGAACATGTTCTGACGAAAGATCCGGGCAAATGACTCGGCGATTACGACCGTGATTCCGTTTACCTCGAACACCCAGGGGGCGTGCTCTCGGGAAGATCCGCAACCGAAATTGGTCCGGGTGACGATCACTCTGGCAGTTTTCGTAGCCTCGCCCTTCGGATCAAACCCGGAAAGTTTCAGATCTTCCAGGATATACGGCTTCAGGTCATCCTTGGTGATTTCGGTCAGATAACGAGCCGGGATTATCTCGTCAGTGTTTATGTCGTCACGGTCTAGGAAAAGAACGGGACCGCCAAAGGTTTTCATACATCCTCTCCTGAATTGAAAATTTGTTCTCCGGCAGCCGTTGGTTCAGCTCCGGGCTCCCCTCCAGTATCGGGGTTGAAACTTTGTTTCACCTACAGGGCTTCCCCTGCACTCGAAACATTGATAACGTCATATCCGGACCGTCCCCTATTCGGGAAGGTACTTTCTTGGATCGGCGATTTTCCCTTCAATAGCCGCAGCAATGCTGCTGGCAGGCGAGAGAAGATGAACCATGCCGCCTTTGCCCATCCTTCCCTGGAAATTCCGGTTAGTGGTGGCCGCACAGACCTCGCCTTCGGCAAGAACACCGGTGCTCATTCCGAGACAGGCGCCGCAGGTGGGGTTTGTCACACAGAACCCGGCCTGCATGAAGATATCGATGAGCCCCTCTTTCAGGGCATCCTGAAAGACCTTCGGAGTTGCCGGGGAAAGAATGCCGCGGACATTGGGATGAAGAGTTCTTCCCTTCAACATCGAAGCGGCAACACGGAGATCCTCGATCCGTCCGTTGGTGCAGGACCCGAGGTAGATCTGGTCAACAGGCGTTCCGGCCATCTCGGTAACCGTCTTGACCTGATCAGGCTTGTAGCCATAGGTGACCATCGGTTCCAAGCCAGAGAGGTCAAAATTGCAGATCTTGTCGTAGCTTGCATCTTCGTCAGACCACCATTTGCGATATTCAGCTACAGCGGCCTCTTTTGAAGGAAACTGGTCCATAATGAACGGCCAGAGATAGTCTACGGTAACCTGGTCGGGCATACAGATGCCGGACGTCCCCCCTGCCTCAATAGCCATATTGGTGAGGGTCATACGGGACTCCATGGTCATGGCGTCCACAACCGGCCCGCGGAACTCCATTACCCGGTCAGTGGCGCCATTCACCCCAAGCTGGCCGATAACATAGAGGATAACATCCTTGGCATAGACTCCCCGGGGAAGCGTACCGGTGAGATTAATCCTGATTGTTTTCGGCTCGCGGAATGCGCATACCCCCTTGAGAATACCGACCTCGAGGTCCGTCGTTCCGACACCTGCGGCAAAAGCCCCGAAAGCCCCGTGGGTGCAGGTGTGGGAGTCGCCCATGATGATGGTATAACCGGGACGGATAAAGCCCTTTTCCGGAAACAGGGCATGACACACCCCGTTTGCGCCCACATCGAAAAAATCCCTGATACCCTGCCGTCTCGCCCATTCACGAAGGATTTTCGCCTGGGTAGCGGTCTTGCTGTCCTTGCTCGGTGTTACGTGGTCAATGACCGCCTTGATCTTTGTCGGATCGAAGACCCGGTCTTTCCCCCGAACCACAAGATCAGCAATGGCTATGGGCGTTGTTATCTCGTGGCACATTACAACATCAAGCCGAAGCACCTTGGCTCCGGGAAACGGCTCATCAACCAGGTGGCTGGCAAATATCTTTTCTGCTATTGTCTTTCCCATCACTTCAATTCCTTTCATTTCTCTATACTTACAGCTGTACTCGGCAACGTTGGACCACAGAGGCTTGCCTGGATACCTGGCAGGAACAGACTCAAGCTTCGCACAACAAACCGCAACCCGACCGGAACAGACGCAACTATCGACATAATCTAATCAAAACACGACGATAAATCAATTTAATAATGACAAACAAGCTTCCCTATTTACCACAGAACTCGAAGAGTGCTATACTTCTCAACCATTATAAAGGAGCAAATCATTGACCATGGAACTGAAATTTTCACGGGACAACGCTGAAGTCGACGAAATCATAGACATGCTCATGGAAAAGGCCGGTGGTATTCATCACGCCCACTCAGTCCGTGAAATGATAATCACCGCGCTCAAGGCCGGGCAGGAAAGCGACTATCTCGCCGACCAGAAACTGCTCAACAGCACCATGAAAGAGATGCGCTACACCAACAAGGTATTTGCACCATACCGGCAGAAAAGAAAGGTCACAATCTTCGGCTCCGCCAGGACCGAACGGGACGATCCCATGTACGGGAAATGTGTCACTTTCAGCAGGCTCCTTGCGGAAAAAGGCTACATGATCATCACGGGCGGTGGCGGGGGGATCATGGAAGCCGGTAACGAAGGCGCCGGCGCCAACAATTCCTTTGCGGTAAATATCAGGCTGCCTTTTGAACAGATGCCCAACCATGTCATGCTTGCAAACCCTCGCCTGATAACCTACAAGCACTTTTTTACCCGCAAGGTCGCCTTTGTAAAAGAAACGGGAGCTATTGCAGTGTTTCCCGGCGGATTCGGGACGCTGGACGAAGCCATGGAAGTGTTCACCCTCATCCAGACCGGAAAGACCGTCGCCAAAGCCACTCGTTCTGCTGGACGACGAAGACGGCTATTGGACGCAGTGGTTCGAATTCGTAAAGGAATGCCTCCTCGGCAAGGGCTTTATCTCCGGAGAAGATTTTTCCATCTTCACCATTACCCAGGATGTCAATGAAGCAGTCCAGGTAATCGAGGACTTCTACCGTAACTACCATTCGCTGCGCTTTGTCAACAGCCACCTTATTTTCCGGCTGACAAAAGAGCTGACCAAGGAAAACATTGAACTCCTGGAAGAGGAATTCCCCGAAATCAGACTTCCCGGTACCCGGATCTGCGCCTGTGCTCCCTATCCGGAAGAGTCGGACGAACCGGATCTTTTGGCGCTTCACCGCATTTCATTACGCTTCAACCACCAGCATTACGGTCTACTCATGGCTTTCATTAGAAAAATAAATACTTTCTAAAAAATCTGACCCTGCTCCAATTCATTACAATAGCACTTCCTTTCGGCCCTGGCGCTTTCAGTTCCGGTGTCCATGCATAGCAGCGGCTTCAGGACAGAGACTTAAGCGTTCAAATCCGAGCCGTTTACAGTCGAAAACTGCTTGACATATTCTTTGCTCCCTGCTATGTCATGGCCTAAGTAAGTTTCGGAAGTTATTGCTGAGTGAAAAAAGCGCATTGAAGGTACTATAGAATACTTCTTCGTTGCTTTTCTGCCTCAAAACTCCGGAAACTTAAGATGTCAGCGTTCCGTGAAATTTCGGGACTGAAGTTCCGGAAGCAAGAAAGGGGGTAGGAAAATGGCTGAAGGAAAAGTTAAATGGTTCAACGACGCAAAGGGGTTTGGTTTTATCGAGCAGGAGAACGGTGAAGACGTTTTTGTTCACTTCTCTGCCATTGAGGCTGATGGTTTCAAGACTCTCGCCGAAGGCGAATCGGTAACCTTTGATGTGGTCAATGGTCCCAAGGGACTTCAGGCCTCTAACGTCAGGAAGATGTAACAGCCTCTAACGCTGCTTCCATCTCATAAGAACGAAAACCCGCTGGCACTGTCAGCGGGTTTATTTTTTTGTGGTTTTTCTGTCAGGCAATACCTGCCAACTCCAGCCGACCGCCCCATCTCCTCAGCAACTCTTCCCGGAGAGCGGAATTCTCCACTCTCGACAACCTCGGGTCCTTTTCCACCAGGGCAAAAGCTTCCTGACGGGCTTCCTCGAGAATCCTGACATCCCGAAGAATACTTGCCACACGAAAATCAGGCAAACCGGCCTGTCGGGTTCCAAGAAAATCTCCCGGACCTCGCAACTCCAGATCAGCTTCCGCTATGCGAAAGCCGTCGGTGGTGCCTTCCATTACTTTCAGCCTCCGCTGTGCCTCTTCGGAAGGCTTCCCTCCCGTCAGCAGAATACAGCGGGAAAGCTTATGTCCCCTACCCACCCTGCCACGCAACTGATGAAGCTGGGAAAGTCCGAATCGATCGGCATGCTCCACAACCATGACCGTAGCATTCGGCACGTCAATACCAACTTCAATGACCGTGGTTGCGACCAGGATGTCTATTTCCCGAGCCTTGAAGGAGTGCATCATCGCCTCCTTTTCCTCTGGCTTGAGCCGTCCATGGAGAAGGCCAATACGCATTTCAGGGAAAATATCTGCAGCCAGATGTTCAGCAACCTGGGTTGCCGCCTTGATCTCAGACTTTTCCGATTCCTCTACCAGCGGACAGATAAGATAGGCCTGCCTGCCTGAGCGAACCTCTTCCCCGATAAGACGATAAACCTTCGATCTCTGGGACTCGCTGCAGACATTGGTTGCCACAGGAGTTCTACCCGGCGGAAGTTCGTCGATTACCGAAAGAGAAAGATCTCCGAAAACCGTCATGGCAAGAGAGCGGGGGATCGGTGTGGCCGTCATTACCAGGATATGCGGATTAATGCCCTTTTTCTTCAGAATCCCTCGCTGGAGAACTCCGAAACGATGCTGTTCATCGATAACCCCGAGGCCAAGCCGCTTGAACTCGACCTTCTCCTGGATAACCGCCTGTGTTCCGACGACAATCTGCACCTCTCCCGATGCAATCGCATCCAGCGTAGCAAGCCGCGCCTTCCCCCTGATGCCGGAACTGAGGAGACATACTTTGATCCCCAGCTGTTCGCAGAGTTTGTGGATGGTAAGGTAATGCTGCTCTGCCAGAAGTTCGGTGGGAGCCATGATGGCTGTCTGGCAGTCATTTTCAACCGCAAGCAGTGCAGACAGGAGCGCGACAATCGTCTTGCCGCTTCCCACATCACCCTGCACGAGCCGATACATGGGACAGGGAGACGCCATATCCTCCTTGATCTCGGACAGAACTCTTTTCTGGGCAGCAGTAAGGGTATAGGGAAGCAGCTTCAGAAGAGGGCGGGTATAGTGGTGAGTGATGGTGAAGGGGATCCCCTCCTCGAGGGAAGTCCCCTGTTTCTTCATTGCCAGACCCAGCTGCAGGAAAAAGAGTTCATCAAAGACCAGAGTCCGATGAGCCTTTGTTGCGTGATTGTTTAATGCGGCAAGATCGGCATCATTCCCGGGGAAATGAACTGCGCGGAACGCTTCGGAAACCGGCATCAGGGAACGCCGCTGTGCGACCGCATCGGGAACATGGGTCATGATTGAAGAGGAGTGATTATCAACTACCTCCTTGAGCACCTTGCGGAGAGATTTTTGATGGAGCCCCTCGGTAAGCGGATAGAACGGGACTGTCCTGCCAAAATTGACCGGATCGCCAGCCACAATCGCGGCAAGGTCCTCACCGGCCTTGAGCCATTCCACTTCGGGGTGATGTATTTCCCGCCGAGAGCCATACACAACCACCTCTCCGGTGAAGATCCCTACCTTGCCGGGCTGCCAGATTCCCTTCATGTATCGGGGATTGCAATGGAACCATTTCAGTACAAGGTTTCCACTGTCATCTCCGACCATCGCTTCGAAGAACCTGCGGCCCCCCTTGCTCGAAACAGAATCGGCACTTTTCACCTCGGCGAAAAAAACCTCCACGCATCCGGGACGCAACTCATCGATCCGGCGAAGTCTCCTGCGGTCCTCATAGCGATTCGGAAGAAGATACAGGGCATCTTCCACGGTATGCATACCTTTTCGCGCGAGAAGTTCCGCCATCTTGGGGCCGACACCCTTAATAAAACGAAGGGAGGTTTCCAGGTTCTTACGACAGATCGCGGCCCTGAGCTGCCCCCCCATGACGAACTCGGGAGATGCCGGCGGACGGGCCAATACGGCTCTCCCCCCTTCCATTTCAATCAGGATAGTTTCGCCTGCCGCGAGCCCGAGCTCTTCCAGGATTTCCTGAGGTATCGTCACTTTTCCGTTTTCGGCAATCTTCACAACGGGCATTTTCAAGATTCCTCACCAGGCAGGATTTTAAAAACAATTGAGGGGACCTCTTGCCGGAGAATCAGCCTTGAATCTGAACCTTCGGCGCCGGATATTTTCTCGCAACAATTGTCTGGTACTTGGCGCGGAGAGCCTCCATGTCAACCTCAAGGAAACCCAAGTTGTCCAGGCCTTGTTTTTCAAGCAGATACCTGTCCACAAGACCCTCCATAACGGAATTATAGCGTTTGCGGGAACTGCCATGGGCAAAGTTTCGGCCCGGAAAACGACGGATGTCTCCATCAAAATCGGGTGAAATATGGTAGAGCTCGTGAAAAACCGTGATCAGTTTTTCGCGCAGCGTAAGATTAAGGAAGCGTGGGACGAGAAAATAGATGATATAGAGAATTTCGTGGTTCCTGTGGGTCACCGTCGGCATGGTGCAGGTAAAAACCCTCCGTGCCCGCTTGACTTCCCTGGTGCGACAACCGCCCGGGAAGCGGAGAGGGTGTATCTTTGCATACGTCCCGTGGACACCACCACCTCGGGTTGAGGAAACACAGATAAGAACTTTTGTCGGATCAACATGGCTGAACGCACTAACCTTGCAAACAATATCCGCAACCAGTTCTTCCAGCGCCCTGGTAAGATTCAAGGTTCTCACGAGGCAGTCTGTTTCAACTTATGGCAGAAAAGGCAGCGTTCCTTGGGGGGGTGGCCCTTTGGCAAGGGTCGGGCAGAATCATTGTGGCAGACGTCACAGCCTTTTTCCGCCTCACTCTTGCTGCCCGTCTTTCGGAAAATTTCGTATGCAGAGCGGTGAGGCTCGTCAATGGGAACCTTTTTGGTCTTTTCCTCGCCCGAAAGCAGGATCACAATGGCAAGTACAACGCCAATCAGGGCAATAAAAAGCCAGTCTTTTGGTCCAATTTTCATGCACTCATCTCCTTCTCCTACCCTATCACTGCGCAGCCGATTGCGCCGTTATGCTGAGGGCTGCCCGGTACCTTGACAGAAAATCCCTCGATCTCCAGAAGCCGGACCAGGGCGGTGTCCAGAGCCACCCCCCCGGTCAGAACAATCATGTCGGACGGAAAACGCTTCAGCATCGGGATAACCCGCTTGACCAGTGTCTGGTTAATCCCTGCACAAAGACGGGCAACAGAATGCCCGCGAAGGATCTGACCGATCAGCTCCGACTCGCCGAAGATCCCGCAGGTGGCATCAAGCCTCACCGGCTCCTCCCAGTGAGAGGAAAGCTCTTTCAGATCAACTTCGAGAATTGCCGCCATATTTTCCAGGTAGCGTCCACTGCTGGCGGCACATTTATCATTCATGACAAAATCCTGCAGCCTTCCGTTGCGGACCAGGGCCACCTTGGTGTCTTGTCCCCCCATGTCCAGAAGGGTAAAATCCCGCAACCCTGTTTGAAAAAGCGCCCCGCTGACATGTGCCCTGATTTCGGAGACCACCCTGACGCCTTTCAGGTTCAGGGTATTGCGACCATAGCCTGTTGCCACAATGGAAGAAGCAGCAAGCTCGGCAGCGGAGAAGAAGCCTGTTCCTGCCAGGTCGAATGTCAGGTCATCACCTTCCATCCGTCCGAAGCGCTTATAAAAGGAGAGGGTATCAGAGCTCTCCAGGCGCGCTACCTTCCCCTCATGCACAAGGGCGAATTTTACTTTCCGGCTTCCCAGATCGATGCCGATTCTCATGTTCGCTCCCCCAGCAACTCAAGAAAGCTCTCTAAGCGGATTTTCGTCCGGGCATCAAGGGGTCCGGGCTTATCGCCTTCCAGGGTTAGTATCGGCAGGGAAAGCTGCTGGCGAACCACCATGTCTTCAATCTGACGGAAACAGAATGACTGGACGTAGTGGATTACGCCGTCAATCCTTCTTTTTTCAATCTCCCGTTTAATGTCCGCTAACCGGAAAAAGATATCATAGGGATAGGTATACGCCCGGTAGCGCTCCACCAGGTCGCGAATCCCATACGGCATGGAAAATTGCCGTTGAGTCTCGTTGAACACGACACGCGCCCCATGGGACTCAAGAAAAGGGTACAGGTCGTCAATGATGGGAGGAACCCCGATATAAGCCAGGCGGATACTGTCCCGATAGGGAGTCCGGCTGGATATTTCGTGAAGGAATCGGTCAACCTCTGCTTCGAAGGTTTCCGGCGAGCCGTTCATGTCCGAAGATGCAACCTGGAAATAGTGATTTTCCTCCCCGGAGACGAGCCCATCCTCCCAGGTCAGGCGGTCAATTTCCGAGATTTTTCCCCGAACATTCTCCAGATTCTCTCCGGCACGATTCACCTCATCCCAGCCAACGCCGAAATGTGCCATCATTTTCTCTATCTCGTCACGGAGAGCCTGGGGGTTTCTGTCATGGGGATAGGCAAAGGGAACGGTGGTAATGCCATGCAGGGAGAGAACCTCCATAAGCGCACGGGTATTACTGCAATCTCCCTCGGTAACCGCCACCAGTTCGCGGATGCCGCTCTCGATCACGGCGCCATAGATTCCTTTGATCCAACCGCAGATATTTCGGGGAAAACCCTGGGCCTCCGCCGCTTCGATAAGTTCCAGGCTCCTCCCGCCGGTGATGAAAAGGTTATTCAGGTCAACAGGGATTCTCTCTGCCGCAAGGAGTATTTCCAGGGGAATGGTTGTGGTAAATCCGGTTCTGTTCACTCGGTCCTATTCGCTTTTGACAAAATTGAAGTAAAGAAGTACTCCGCCGATGAGCAAGCCACCGAAGATAAACGGGAGGGTGGAGGAAAGGTTGAGTTCCTCACCCGCTGGCGGGAAGGCGAAGCGTACCAGCACCATGACGGAAATAATGGAAAAAAGAGCAAGAAGGACAAACTTCGAGCGCTTGACGACCGCATAGAAGAAAATAATCAGGAACGCCGCGATTAGCCAGGGGTTTTCCATGGTATTCTTCAGGGTCAGGTGCTGTAAAAACTTGATGACATTTTCCGTTTCAAAAGGAGTAAGTGTTTCTTTCGTTTTCGCGATCAGTTCCTGCTTTCCCATTTCGCATCCTCCTACGGATAATCTTTTTAAAAATAGCAAATTTTAGCCAGCAGTTAAAGGAGAATATTGCTGACGCTGATTAACATTAATCATCCGCTCAATCCTTCTCCCAGACCCTCTCCCACAGGGAGAGGGAATTATTTGAAGTCATAACAAAAGATTGATGCTCATCAAGTTACTGAAAGTCCGGGTTGCGGGGAAAAGGGAGAATCCGGCACGACAATAGCCTTGACAAAAAGGGCAAATACATATTAAATTTACTGATTTAGCGCCGGAATCTATGCAAGTTCAATCAAACACTTTCATTCCCTGGGCCATTCGTATGGTCGCTTTCAGGACAATGAAATAACCATCGATGAAAAAGGTCAGAACAACGTGTCCTGGAAAGCAATCGGCATATTCGACTCTGGTGTTGGCGGACTTACCGTTCTCAAGGAAATAATCAAATCCTTGCCCCAGGAAGACACTCTCTATCTGGGAGACACCGCACGGGTTCCCTATGGAACCAAGTCCCCTGAAACAGTTACCCGCTATTCCATGGAGATTACTACATTTCTGGTAAATCGGGATATAAAATTGCTGGTTGCAGCCTGCAACACCGTTTCTGCCGTCTCTCTCGAAGCATTGAAACAGAGGTTCTCCCTGCCGATTGTCGGTGTCATAGAACCGGGAGCCCGACGTGCAGCTTCCGTCACGAAAACAGGTAAAGTCGGTGTAATCGGTACCGAAGGGACAATCAGGAGCAGTGCCTACACAAAAGCGATCAAAAGGATCAACCCGGAAATCGAAGTCATCACTCGGGCCTGCCCGCTCTTTGTGCCATTGGCAGAAGAGGGTTGGATTGACAACGATGTTGCCCGCCTGACCGCGGAAATATATCTGCGAGGATTGAGAAACGACGGGGTCGATACCCTTGTTCTCGGCTGTACCCACTACCCGATACTTAAAGATACTATTGCCGCAACCATGGGTGAAGGGGTGCAACTTGTAGATTCAGCCGAGGAGACAGCCCGCACCGTTGCGGAAATTCTACGAAACTCCGGCATGATCAGACCACCCGCAGAAAGAGGCAATCACCATTACTTCGTAACCGACGTTCCGGCCGGTTTTCTTAAAGTCGGTAACCGGTTCCTCGGAGAAACCTTGCATGATGTCCACCAGGTAATACTGGAAAAGGAAGGATGTGTAGCACAATGAAAAGGACCAAGCCAAAAAAACACTTTTATGCGAGAACGGTATTGCTGATAGCTTTTCTTGCAGCGGCTGTCATGCTTGGCTCTATGATGCTGCAAAAATACCTGGCAAGACAGCAGACTCCTCAGGGCCCGGTTCTGCCGAAACCGGCCGGCACCGTACCTGTCACGCTCTTTTTCTCGTCTGCTGACGGAACCGGTTTCGTCCGGGAAGCACGGGAGATTGAAGGTTCCTGCAACACCGACATCTCGCCCTGCATCCGAGCCATCCTGGAGGAACTTGCCAACGGTCCTCTCGGTGATCTGGCACCGACCATCCCCCAGAACAGCTCTTTTCGGTCAATACAGATACAGGGTGATACAGCCGTAATCGACCTGGGTAAAGACTTTATTGAAGAACTTCCGAAAGGCAGTTCCGCTGAAATGACCGCGGTGTATTCAATGGTCGACACCATAACATTCAATTTTCCGACAATCAAAAAAGTCCAGTTTCTCGTCGACGGCCAGAACATCTCCACTCTCGAGGGGCACCTCTATCTTGGCAAACCTCTGGAACCGGACTTTCAACTGGAAAAACACGGGGATAACAGCACGGCCAACGACTCTCCTGACAGTCGATCGACCACGATTCCCGCACCTGGAGGAAACGAAAAATGAAAGCGCCTTTTTTGGAAGCCATCAGCGAAAGAGTTCTCGTACTGGACGGCGCCATGGGAACCATGCTCCAGGAAAGGGGCCTCAAACCGGGCCAATCTCCGGAAGAACTCAACCTCACCCTGCCCGAGGTCGTTGCCAGCGTGCACCGTGCCTACCGTGATGCAGGGGCAGACATTATCGTCACAAACACCTTTGGCGGAAATCGCGAAAAACTCTCCCATTACGGCCTGGAAGGTCGCCTCCGGGAAATAAACCAGGCTGGTGTCGCCATTGCACGGAAAGCTGCCGGTGAATCCGCCTACGTTGCCGCATCCATTGGCCCAACCGGAAAATTTGTCGAGCCGGTCGGTGATCTCTCCTTTGATGCAATGGCAGCGATATTTCGTGAACAGGCAGAAGCGCTTATCGATGCAGGAGCTGACCTCATAACCCTTGAGACCTTCCTCGACATCAAGGAAATAAGGGCTGCCGTCATCGCCATCAGGGAGATATCCCCCACCATTCCCATTATTGCCATGCTGACCTTTGACGATATGGGAAGGAGCGTTCTCGGAACACCTCCTGAGGCTGCTGCCATCACCCTGGAAGCCGTGGGTGCCGACATTATCGGCTCCAACTGCGGACTTGGTGTTGACGGAATTTATGAAATCCTCCAGGCAATGCGGCGCGTGACCGGGCGCCCCCTTATTTCCCAGGCAAATGCCGGGCTGCCGATCCTCAAGGAAGGGAAGACCATCTTCCCTGGAACGCCTGCTGAAATGACAGCCTATCACGACCGCCTGCTGGAATTGGGCGTCAGAATTATCGGTGGCTGTTGCGGCACCACACCGGAACATATCCGTGCCATACGTAATGCCCTCACGGGGAAAGAACTGCCCTTTTCATCTGTCTCAACCGAACAGGGAGTAACCTGGCTTTCCAGCCGTTCCGGGTTTACTGCCATCGGCGGCAACCACCCGGCAGCCATAATCGGCGAACGAATAAATCCAACAGGGAAAAAGGCCTTTGCTGCCGAATTACGGGAAGGCAAAATCAGCTATATTCGTCGTGAAGCCACTGAACAGACTGCTGCCGGAGCAACGCTGCTCGACGTAAATGTCGGCACCCATGGAATTGACGAACCGGCCACCATGGAGCAAGCCGTTTTCTGCGTCTCAGGTGCCGTTACGGTTCCCCTGGTACTTGATTCGTCCAATCCCGAGGCTCTCGAACGTGGACTTAAGGCCGTTGACGGCAAACCATTGGTCAATTCTGTATCAGGAGAGGAAAAAAGTCTCCTGCGAGTGCTTCCCCTCGTGAAGAAATACGGCGCGGCTGTTATCGGCCTGGCCCTGAATGAGGAGGGAATCCCGGAAACGGCGGACGGAAGAACAGCCATTGCAGCAAAGATTCTCGACGCAGCACAAAAGCTCGGCATTCCCCGGAATGATCTCGTTATCGACTGCCTCACCCTCACGGTCAGTGCCGAACAGAAGCAGGCAGTTGAAACGTTGGCAGCCATTCGTAAGGTCAAGGACACCCTGTCCCTGAATACGGTTCTTGGGGTAAGTAATATCTCTTTCGGCCTCCCTTCGCGCCCCCTCATTTCATCCACTTTTTTCGCCATGGCCCTGCAAGCCGGACTTGATGCCGCGATCATTAATCCGAAGGAAAATGCAATGATGGATGTCTGGCGGTCAGCCATGGTTCTGCTGCAGAAAGACCCTCGAGCCACTGACTACATCGAGGCATACCGAGACAAACAGACGCCGGATGCCCATTCGCAACAATACACCTTCCGTCCCGCTCGACATCCAGGGACTCCTGTCACGCGCCATTATTGATGGTGACAGGGAGGGGGTTCGTGACCTCGTTGAACAGGCGCTGCGTGAAGGACTTACCCCTCTGCAAGTAAGCAACGAAGGCCTGCTTCCCGGACTGGAAGAAATCGGCCGTCGCTTTGCAAAAAACCAGGTTTTCCTGCCGCAGGTTATGCTCTCTGCAGAGACAATGCAGACAGCCTTCAAACGGTTGAAAGAAGAGATGAACCAGGGCTCACTTGCCTCTGCAGGTAAGATATTGATGGCTACCGTTGAAGGAGACATTCACGATATCGGCAAAAATATCGTCTGCACGCTTTTGGAGAATCATGGTTTTGAAGTTATTGACCTGGGGAAAAACGTCCCGGCAGAACGAATTATCCACGAGGCACGGGAAAGGAAAGTCGATGCCGTAGGCCTCTCCGCCCTTATGACCACTACAATGTCTGAGATGGAAAATGTCATCCGCAAGCTTCATGAAGAAGGCGTCAAAACCTTTACCATGGTAGGGGGAGCAGTCGTGACGGAAGACTATGCCAGAGAAATCGGTGCAGACTTATACGCCCGGGACGCCATGGAAGCAGTCGCCAGGGTTAAGGAACTCCTTGGAAATGCGTCCTGATGAACTGATTTGTCAATTTTTTTCTTTCTTGCATCATTTTTTTCAGCGTGGTATTTTTCCCGGCAGCAGCAGCTTATCTGCGGTTGCACAACAAGTTTACCGGCATAACGGTCAGGGACACAGACAACCATGGTACCTGGTTATAATCACAATATTTTTTATAAGGGTGTGGCCTTCCACATCCAGACAGAGGACAGCGGCATCAGAAACCCTCAGATAACCACCCTTCTGTATCGCGGAGGAAGCATCATCGCCTCCAAGAAAACCGATTATTCCGACATAATCATGGCGGAAATGCTTGAGAAGGTGGTTGAGGATCTCATGAAAGAGCAGCACAAGGATATGCTCCGTCGATTGAAATCCGGAGAATTCGACAGTCGCATCATACCTGCCCCCGAAGCCGGAGCACCAGAAGAAACGCCCCAGGCTTCCTCGACAGTATCCCAGGATACTCCCCCGGCACCTCACTCATCCGAGCAGGAAAAACATTCACATCCAGAAAAAACTCTCGACGAAATCATCTTTGATTATCTGGCTTCTACGAAAGACTGACAGCCGACTCAACAGCAAGAAAGGACCTGTTTTGGAGAAAAAAAAGATTGAACTATTGGAAGAAAAGGCCCGCGACCTGCGGGTCTCAATCGTTAAAACGCTCCACAAGTCCCAGTCCGGACATACCGGAGGATCGCTTTCGGCAATTGACATTGTCACCGCCCTCTACTTTCACGAGATGCGTCATGATCCAGAAAATCCTCTTTGGGAGGAGCGGGACCGTTTTGTCTTGAGCAAGGGGCATGCGGCCCCGGCTCTCTACGTAACACTCGCAGAGGCCGGATATTTCCCGAAAGAAGATTTGATGATGCTCCGTCGACTGGGGAGCCATCTCCAGGGTCACCCCGACAGCAAGGTAACACCAGGTGTTGAAGTCTGCACCGGGTCTCTTGGGCAGGGCCTTTCCATGGCAAACGGCATGGCCCTTGGCCTGCGGCTTGACAACAAGCAGTGTCGGGTCTATGCCCTTATGGGAGACGGCGAACTGCAGGAGGGACAAGTCTGGGAAGCGGCAATGGCAGCCCCCCACTACCGTCTTGACAATCTCTGTGCACTGGTTGATGCGAACGCCCTGCAGATTGATGGTGAAGTGGAAAAGGTCATGAACGTTTTTCCCATAAGCGACAAGTTTCGTGCCTTTGGCTGGCATGTCCTCGAGATAGATGGCCATGACATGCAGGCAATTGTCGAGGCTTTTGAAAAGGCGAGGGCCATAAAGGGCAAACCGACCATGATCGTTGCCACTACTGTCAAGGGCAAGGGAGTTCCCCGTTTCGAGCACAAGGCATCCTACCATGGTGTCGCACCCAATGATGATGAATTGAACGAAGCCCTCATGTGCCTGGGCTGTTTCGAGTGACAGAGAAAAAGAGAGGAAGTGCACCATGAAGGCAACGAGGGACGCCTACGGCGAGATGCTTGCACAGTTGGGCGAGGAAAACACAGATATTGTCGTACTAGATGCAGACCTGTCCGGTTCTACCAAGACAGCCGTTTTTGCCAGGAAGTTTCCGGAACGATTTTTTAATATGGGAATTGCCGAAGCCAATATGGTTGGAACGGCTGCCGGCCTTGCGGCAGCAGGGAAAATTCCCTTTGTCTCGACTTTTGCCATTTTTGCGGCAGGTCGCGCTTGGGAACAGATTCGACAATCGGTCGCCTATCCAAAGGCAAATGTCAAGATAGTCCCCACCCACGGAGGAGTGACCGTTGGCGAGGATGGCGGCTCTCACCAGTCGGTGGAGGATATCGCCATCATGCGCGCCATCCCAAACATGACAGTCATTGTTCCGGCTGATGCCGCGGACACACGCGGTGCCGTAGCTGCCGCAGCAGCCCACAAGGGGCCGGTCTATATCCGCCTTGGGCGCAACAAGGTTCCTGCCGTATTTCCGGATGATTACCAATTCGTCCTGGGCAAAGGGTGTGAACTCTCAGCCGGTAGCGACATGACCTTTATAACAACAGGCATTATGACTGCACAGGCACTTCAGGCCGCTTCCCTGCTGGAAAAGGAAGGGATATCCGCTCGTGTCGTTCACATAGCGACAATTAAACCGCTTGATCAGGACATCATCCTTGCCGCGGCCAAAGAGACCGGTGCAATCGTAACCGCTGAAGAGCATTCTGTAATCGGTGGGCTCGGATCTGCCGTTGCAGAGTTCCTTGCAGAACATCACCCAACCCTGATCAAAAGAGTTGGAGTCCTTGATCGATTCGGCACTTCTGGAAAGGCAGAAGAACTTCTCAAATATTTCGGTCTTACTCCTGAAGACCTTGTCGAAGCGGCAAAGGAAGTTCTTGCCAGGAAACAGTCGGCGTAAGCCTTCTGCAACACACTCCTGGCGCCGGAATGCTGAAACGCAAACGGTTTCTCTATGAAAAAGAAGGGTCGCCCTCTAAGAGCGACCCTTCTGACGTGAAACCGGTACTGTACGGAGGCCCTAATGAACTCAACCGGTTTTGAAGAACCGATGCCCGCTGAAGGCCCCTGCCCGTTTGAACTCCCGGAGTGGATAGCCTGCGCACCGTTCGAGCGCTACCTGGGCATGCGCATCGAAGAAGCCTCAGAAGGCCGGGCCGTGCTGTCCATGCCGTTCCTGGTCAAGCTTGCACAGGGAAAAGGACTGATGCACGGGGGTGCAATAACTTCACTGGCAGACACGGCCGTTGCCATGGCTATCAAGACGGTCCTTCCAGAAGGAAGCCATTTTGCAACAGTCGAACTCTCCCTTTCCTTCCATGCACCGGTGAGAAGCGGGACCGTCCGCGCAATTGCAACCATTGTTGAGAGGGACGAAAGGACTATTAAGGGAATGGCTGAGGTTTTCGACGACAATGGAGTAAAAACTGCCACCTTCCATTCCACCTTTCGTGTAAAGAGGCCCAAATAATACAGGACAGGAGAAATAATCCCCTGCCCTGCGACAGCACTTTCCTGCCTGATTCCTTACAATCCAGATCAGATAGAAACCAGTTCATACTTTCGCGTACCTAATCCCAGTTTTTCAGCATGGTCGAGCTGGATAGTCCAATCAATGGCAGGATACACCCCTCGGAACTTATCCTCTCCCGGTTCAAAACCCTTTTTCAAGGCAGTATTCCGGTTTCCTGGAGCCGCATTTACCAGATCTGCACACGCCTGATCGAGAGCCACAGGATCTGTTGAGGCGCAGACGCCGATGTCATTTACTATGGGGGCATCTGCGTGACCATAACAATCACAGGCAGGAGAAACCTGGGTAATGAAGTTCAGGAAAAGTGATGGACCTTTCCTTGCCCAGCACTGTCCCGTAGGCATACTCTGCCATCTTTTTCATGAGCACTGATGCGGCCTCATTCCATTGAACCGTAACTGCTTTGCGTGGGCAGAAAGAAATACACCGACCACAACCGACACAAAGATCAGGATCAATGCAGGCAACTTCGGAGGTAACAATAATTGCCTCATGAGCGCAGGCTTTGAGGCATGCCCCGCAGGCAGTGCACAAATCTCCGCTCACAACCGGAGCCAGCGTGGAATGCTGCTGCAGTTTCCCGTCCCGGCTCGAGCATCCCATACCGAGGTTTTTCAGCGCGCCGCCAAAACCTGTCAGTTCATGGCATTTGAAATGGGAAACCGCAACAAGCGAATCAGCCTCGATAATTTCTGCGGCAATCTTGACCCTTTCGAAGATTTCACCAGCAATTGGCACCTCAACCGCTGATTGCCCACGCAAACCGTCGCACATTATCAGGGGAGCTCCAACAACAGCATAGGCAAAACCATTTTCTACAGCACAGGTCAATGCCGCAACCGCATTCTTTCGTTCGCCCGGATAGAGAGTCGAGGAATCGGTGAGAAATGGAAGGCCACCATACTTTTTAATTTCTTCCACAACCCTGCGGATAAAGATGGGTCGGACGAACGCATGATTACCTTTTTCTCCGAAGTGAATCTTTACCGCAACCAAATCTCCAGAACTCACGAAGCCTGCCAGCCCGCTTTTTTCCATGAGTTTCCCGATTTTGTCGAAGAGATTTCCCTCTTTTGAGGTTCTCATATCCGAAAAATATACCGTGCTTGGCATAGAATGCCTCCAATTGTTTTTCAAGTGGTTCAATCGATAGGAGCGAGCAGGATTAGCCCTAGATGAAGAGGACGTAACTCAGTGAAGCAAGTGCGCAATGCGGAGAAAATTTTCCAGGAGTTTGCGAGATACTGCGAAATAACCATCTTCTTCGCGAACAAAGTCTTCGAAGATCCGGGGCGAATCTTTAACATCCGTCGGAACTCTCAATCCAGGAAGCGACGATACTTCTGGTTACTTCCGGATGGAATTGAAGTCCGTATTGGTTGACACCATACCTGAAGGCCTGGTGTGCGCAGACAGGGGATGATGCAAGGCAGACAGCGCCAGCAGGAATTTCAAAACTGTCATTATGCCACTGAAAGGTAGTAAAGACCTGTGGTATTTCAAGAAAAAGGGGGTCAGCAGGTCGCTGACTCAAGTACTTCAACCGAATGAAGCCCCATCTCCCCATTTCTTTGAGAATGAACCGGCGCGCCAAGAGCATCTGCCAACAGCTGGCCCCCCAGACAAATACCCAGAAGCGGCACTTCCCGAACGACTGACTGCTGAATGTACGATCTGACGGCCAAAAGATAGGAATAACGACTGCAGTCATGAACCCCCATAGCACCGCCCAGGATGATAAGTGCGGAAACTTCAGGAATTGGAGGGAGGACTTCTCCCGTGTATGGCCTAACGGTTCGGACGGGAATCTGTAGATCGCGACACCATTCAATCAAGCTCCCAGAAGGAACATCTTGGTCATTTTGAATCAGAGTGAGCATCGGCATATCCGGGACAGTCGAGGTTTTCACACAGGCAGGAAGATGGGGTTACCGTTGCTTTTGTCCTTGAACAGAAGTAGACGGTTCCCAACCAGTTGGTTGTAAAGGTAATAGATTCTAACGGAACGTGTATCAGAAGCGAATGGTCAGGGAGCAGGTTCGATCGGAACGATTTCTATGCTGTCATTAGTTCTGACCGTTCCACCACGAAGGACTTTAACAAATATTCCCTCGCGAGGCATAACACAATCACCGGCCTGTTGGTAAATCGCGCAGCGCGTGTGGCATTCTTTCCCGATCTGGGTAACCTCATTCAAGGTCTCACCGATAACAAGCCTCGTTCCTATCGGCAAAGAAGGAAGGTCTATCCCCTCGGTGGTGATATTTTCGGCAAAATCACCGGTTGTAACATCGAGCCCTTTATCCTGCATCTTTTTGATACTTTCCAGAGCAAGAAGGCTAATCTGTCGATGCCAATCTCCTGCATGGGCATCACCAACTATCCCATGATTTTCACGGATCAAAACTTCGTCTACGGGCTTTTTTCTCTCACCCTTCTGCGCACTAATACAAACGGCAACAACTTTACCAGGCATACAATTAGCTCTCCAGAGTTTTTATCTGTTACCCACCAACCTTTGACATGGAAAATGGTTGATGGGATGTATCCTTGTTCGAGATTAGGTGATTTCCAGGTTTTTCAGTAACGATTTTCTTAAGGATTTCCTGCAATTCCGGTATATTTCCAGCCCGCAAGTACGGCTTCAGATCAACCTCTGTTTCAGAAAAAAGACAGTTCTTTACCATCCCCTGGGAAGTAACTCTGATGCGGTTGCAATCCTGGCAAAAATGACCGGAAACAGGAGTAATAATACCAACCGTTCCTAAGGCTCCAGGAATTTTATAGTCTCGTGAAGGACCAGCCATTTCCCCACGCACAACCGGTTGCAGAGTATATTTGTCCGCAATTTGTGCCAGAATTTCTTCTCCTGAAATAACTCGCGATTCCCATGCGGTGTCTCTCTGCGTCGGCATATACTCGATAAAGCGAATTGCATACGGTTTATTGATCGTCAGGGCCGCAAAATCGAGAAATTCATGGTCATTAACACCACGCATTGCCACCACATTGATTTTTATGGGAAATCCGACTTCTTCCGCTCTCCGAATTCCTGCCAGCACTTTTGAAAGATCCCCGCCACGGGTGATGGCAGAAAAGTTCTCAGGGCATAGCGAATCCATACTAATATTCAGTCGCTGAACGCCAGCGTCCTTTAGCTCAGCAGCCATTCCTTCCAATAGGGAGGCATTCGTTGTCAATACAAGTTGCTTAAGTTCCGGAATCTGCGACAAATCTTTAAGGAAAGAGACAATTCCCGACCTGACAAGAGGTTCCCCTCCCGTTACCCGTATCTTTTCAATGCCAAGAGGGACAACAGTGCGCGCTAAAAGCAGGAGTTCTTCATAACTCAGGATATCATGGTGACAAACCTTACTGACGCCGTCTTCCGGCATGCAATAAAGACAACGAAAATTACAGCGATCCGTTACTGACAATCTGAGATAATTAATTTTTCTTCCGAAGGAATCAACGAGAGGCATACAAATACCTTTCACACCAGTTTACTGTTGCACAACCCTGATGGACCTTGTCCTGAAACTCAGCTTTGGAGATAGTCGCGATATGCGGGACAATCTTTAGTTTTCCTATTGTGTCACATGACAACTATAGTTAACTTTTTGAATTAAGTATACACATAAAAGTGCGGGCACCCTCGAAAGAGTGCCCGCAGAACACTACAAAAATGCAAAGGATAAATTAGAAGTTCCAGAACTCATCGATTTCTGCATCAGAGAAATCCCATACTGCGTTGTGCGGCGGGATCGGCTCTTCGAAGAATTCAGGGAGACGGTCGTCCTTGTTAGTCATACCGGCAGCCATGTTGAATTCGTGCTCGATTTTAAGAATATGCTTGCCAAGAGCAACCACGTCATCAGCAGTCAGGCTGATACCATAACGGGCATTGATCATTTCATAGATAGCCGTGAAGCACTCAGGGATATCAAGTGCAGGGAACGCTACAAAGATACAGAGACCACAGCTATCAACGGCAGCGGTAGCAATCTGCAGATTCCTGGAGAGTTCTACCTGACCTTCTTTTGACAGAGGATCAACAAAACCACCAACTTTCAGAATGTTCGTAGCAATTGTGTAACCAGCTGTGTGGTCAGCACCCATGGTAGAAGTAGCGTAGGTAATGCCGATACCCTTAACAGAGCGCGGATCGTATGCAGGGATGCCCTGATTCTTAACAACCGGAATCCTGGTGAGGCCATAGGTCTTACCAACGGAACCTGCACCGTTACCGAGAATACGTCCAAGAGGAGTACCTTTGCGCATATCTTCATCAAAGAGACGATAGGTAGCTTTACCGTCGCCCCAAGGAATAATACCGGCTTCCATGGCAACGCTCATGAGAACCGCGCCTTCAATGGAGTCAACACCGACATCGTCCATTACCCAGTCATTCTTTGCGATGTCGTCAAGGTCTTCGATGTTACATGCGCAACCAAAACCCCAGATTGTCTCATACTCGAAACCGGAAGTAATGTATTTGCCGTCTTTATCGACATAGATCTGGGAGCACTTGATGATACAACCGGCATGGCAACCATGAGCAGTCACGCCATTCGGACGGGAAGCAATGGTATCATGTACGGTTTCGCCGCAGATTTTTTCAGGGTGATCAACAGTACCGAAACGGAAGTTCTTAGTGGGGAGACCACCAGCTTCGTTCAGGATGTTGATCAAAACGTCGGTACCATAGGTCGGGAGGCCCTGACCGGTAACGGGGTGATCGAGCATGGCTTTGGCAAAAATCCTTGCCTGAGTTTTGAACTTCTCAGGCTCGGCAATGGTCACGCCAGGTCCGCCAGTCTCATCAATGGTGATGTACTTGATTTTTTTGGAACCCATAACAGCGCCACCGCCGCCACGGCCATGACTACGAATGTTGCCATCAGGATCTTTGACGGAAATATTAGCAGCTGCCATCCTGAATTCGCCTGCAGGTCCAATGGCAAGAACGCCGATTTTGGGACCTACTTTTTCGCCGATGATATTGAAAAGTTCGTAGTTTCCTTTGCCAATATACTCGACGTCTTCTTTGATTGTTGCGCCGTTGTTATCGATGTGAATGCTGTACCAGGTGTCTTTCTCAGGCATACCTTCGATAATAACTGCCTTGATTCCGAGTCTTGCAAGCTTCTGTGCGGCTGTTCCACCTGCATTACTTTCCTTGATACCACCGGTCAAGGGGCTCTTGAAACCTGCAGAAAGGCGACCGGAGTTAGCAGCCGCAGTTGCAGTCAACAAGCCGGGTGAAAAAGCAAGCTTGTTGTATTTGCCGAGAGCATCGCAGTGCGGTGGAACTTCTTTGGCAACGATAGTCGAGGTAAGTGCCCGACCAGCGATACCAGCCCACTCTGCCGGTACTGCTTCTACAGCAGTTGTTAGGTTCGACATGTTGATACGGATAATCTTGTCTCCCATTCTTTCCTCCATTCCCATTCTTTTTTTCAATTTTTGAAGCTGCCCGGGACTACATTATGGAAAAATCATACCACAAGTCAAAAATAAAATAAAATCTTTATTCTCACGAATTGTAACCTTGTTTGATTATTACAGTAAATTCAAGACAAACCTCAGTTTCTCGATGATTCCAACCTGAGAATATAAAACAATACTATCTATCGTAATCGCGAAACCACCCGATTTCGTTATATATCCAGCACTACTGTGCTGTGTCATAACAAGACAAAACCGTTTTGATACCAGAATTCGTAACACTTTTTGGATAGCAGCTTTACTTCTTGCCGGAGACGGTTTTCCGCAGTCGATACATCATGTTTTCGTAGCAACAAGCGATTGACGCTGAAGGAAAAACCGGAACAGGGCATACTTTAGGCAGGAACCAATGAAACTGATTGATTAAAAAACGTAGATAAAAGTTGGGGGGTGGCATAAGCCACCCCCCGAGTATAACAACGAACTGCAGTTAAATTACATTGCGTTCTTGAAGATAGCGATTACTTGGTCAAGAGTAGCAGTACGAGGATTCATGAGCTGGCAAACGTCTTTCTTTGCGTTTTCAGCCATAACCTTGAGGTCTGCTTCTTTTACGCCGAGAACGGTGAGGTTCGGCGGAATGCCAATGGAAGCAGAAAGCTTCTTAATGGCGTCAACGGCTGCCTGTGCGGCATCCAGAGTAGACATAGCTTCGGTTTTTACGCCCAATGCCTTGGCAACATCAGCAAGACGCTCAGGAGCTGCAATCAGGTTGTACTGCTCAACGTGCGGCAACAGGATAGCGTTGCAGACGCCGTGCGGCAGGTTGTAGAAACCGCCCAACTGGTGAGCCATTGCGTGAACGTATCCGAGACCGGCATTGTTGAATGCCATACCGGCGAGGAATTCTGCCCAAGCCATATCGTCACGTGCCTGAAGGTCGGAACCCAAAGCAACAGCGCGGCTGAGGGACTTAGCGATCAGTTCGATGGCTTTGATGGCGCATGCAATCGGTGATCGGCTCAGCAATAGTAGAAACATATGCTTCAACAGCGTGGGTAAGTGCGTCCATACCGGTTGCTGCGGTCAGTGCGGGCGGCTTGCCGAGCATGAGGACCGGGTCAACGATACATACCTGTGCAGTTACACGCCAGTCAACGATAGCCATTTTAACATGGGTATCGGTGTTGGTGATGATACAGAAACGGGTCATTTCAGTGGCGGTACCAGCGGTGGTGTTGATTGCGATGTAAGGAACAAAAGTCTCCGGTGGAAACATCGACACCTTCAAAGTCACGGATGTCTTTACCGGGGTTGGACATCATGAGGCCGATACCCTTACCACAGTCATGGGAGCTACCGCCACCCAAGGAGATCAGGGAGTCGCAGCCGTTGTCTTTCCATACTTTAACGCCGTCACGTACGTTTATGTCGGTAGGATTGGGCTCAGCGCCGGAGTAAAGAACGTAATCAACGCCTTCGGCCTTGAGGTAGCCGCCAATAATGTCAGCAACGCCCATTTTTGCCAAGCCAGCGTCGGTTACAAGCAGAGCTTTTTTGAAACCCAAGGATTTAGCTTTGGGGCCTGCTTCCTTAGAACAACCTACACCAAGAATGCTGATAGTCGGGATGAAGAAAAAGAAACTCTGTTCTGCTAAAGCCATTTGTCAATCCTCCATATTTTATTTTTTTCCATCAAAAAACATTTGGGCAAATACCCATTTTACTTCTTCTACGTGAAGCAAAGATAGCATACTACATCTAAAACTTCAATGCCCTTCTCTTACAACCACCCCCTCTCTCGGCAAAATATCAATTTCAATAAACAAGTGTTTTACTTACTGCAAATCCGATGCCACTTACTGTCTTTTTTCAGGATTCCAGCATCTGCTTGGATTATAGAAGGAAAGCTACAATCGATTTTTCTTACCAGCCAGACAGGTCAATCCATTTTGGAACATGTCGTTTGATTATAGAGCACTGATGTCTTTCTACCATTTCAAATGCTCCTATAACTTTATCGAGAAAAATTGATGTGTCAAGACACAACTGCTATTTTATTTTGACATTGAAGGGGTGTTTTGCTGCGGCAGGTACCGTGTGTCGTACCATCAAATATAATACCAAACAGAGCAACAACAGGAATCCGGAATACTATACCAAAAACACAAATATGCTACATTTTCGAGATGTCGCTCGAATGGTCCCCAACCAGAGAACGCTCCAATCATTGGCACCTGGACAAGGCATTCACCAACTAAACACGGCCGGTCAACAATTCATGCTATTTTACCATTGGTGCACGTTGCCTGAGCTTGGGCGAAGGGAAAGCCAGAAGGCAGCACTGTTTTTCTTTCTTCAGGGCAGTCCGGCGATACACCAACAAGTTTATTATGGGTAGAAAAAAGCACTCAGCAGGATAGCTGCACAGATATATACAAAATATATAAAAATGGATCACTACGAGAAATGAATACAATCGATGACGGGATAATGAAGAGTGCGTGGTTATTCTATCTGATTTCTGCCAACCCAGCCCTAAACTTAGGTTCAGCAATATAATCGAGAGAATCCAATCGATTGCAAAATTGTTACAACAAAAAAAGAATAAGCCACGGACCAATGCCCGCAGCTTATTTTATTTTATTCCCGAAAAAGGGAATATCTGTAAATTTTAGTACCTTGCAGTATCAAAATCGGTAGGCTCCCATCTCGAATTATCCGGACTATTAAAAGGCCCCTAAAATTCAGTGGCTTGCTTTCGGGAGTCCGTTCCGAAAAAGTATCCTATTTTATGTCATACTCTTTAATTTTGCGATACAGGGTGTTTCGCCCCACTCCAAGCTTTGCGGATACTTTGAGAATATTTCCTTTATAGAGATTCAATGCTTGAACTATTGCATCCCTCTCAATATCTTTCAAGGACTTCACTTCGGTAACCCGCTCACCAATTTTCGCAGGACCAGGGCTGTCAAAATGAACCAGATCAGGAACCAGCACGCCATTATCCGACAAGAGATTGAGTCCCCGCTCAATGGCGTTTTCGAGCTCACGAATATTTCCCGGCCAACTATAAGTTTTAAGTTTGTCGAAAAAATCTTCAGTAGCAGAGATATTTTTCCTGTTAAGCTTAAGGGACAATTTGGAGATGAAATGCTTCGCCAATAATGGGACATCGTCCATTCTTTCGCGCAACGAGGCAATATTTATAGTTATTACGTTCAGCCTGTAGTAAAGGTCTTTCCTGAAGCTCCCCCTGTGGACCTCTTCTTTAAGATCCTTGTGGGTTGCCGCAATTATTCTGATATCAACATTGATTTCACCTGATGATCCGATTCGAGAAATCTTTTTCTCTTGGATGACACGCAGCAATTTAACCTGAGTATAAAGAGGAATATCTCCTATCTCATCAAGAAAGATTGTGCCACCGTTCGCCAATTCGAATTTACCTGCCTGACCGCCCTTTTTGGAACCAGTAAAAGAACCTTCCTCGTATCCAAAAAGTTCACTTTCTATCAAAGTGTCGGGCAAGGCAGCACAGTTGATTGCAATAAACGGTCGATCCTTCCGGGCACTTCCGTTATGAATTGCCTGTGCAAAAAGCTCTTTACCTGTTCCACTTTCACCTGTCAAAAGAACAGTCGAAGGACTCCCGGCAGCAATCCTGGCCCACTTTTTTGCCATTGCGACAGGATCACTTTCACCAATAATATCGTCAAAAACGTATTTAGCTGTAAGCGAACCTGTTCTTCTCCCTGACTGCTTCTCTTTATTTTCACGCAGGATGGCAAGTGCGCCTATCGTGCGCCCCGTATCATCACGCAAGGGGGAAACTGATTGGTTAACCTTTTTTCCCGTGTCCTCATTGAAGAGTTCATGGTCCCGGTACTCCACCCCAGTTGACAAAACCTGCAGCATAGCTGCCGGCTTTTTAAGAACACTTGCTATATGCTTACCAATGGAAAGTTTTGAATCGACACCAAGAATCTTGCCACCATATGAATTCAACTGATTAATAACACCATTACTATCTACGGCGATTACTCCGTCAGAAATGGTTTCAAGAAGCGTGTTGGAAAAACGATAGGAAACATAGAGTTTGCTGGTCGCCTTATGCAGTCGCAGTTGATTCTCAATTGCACTGACGGCAGCAACAACCAGGCTGAGGGTATGCGGATTGAAGGCCTTATAATCCCCGGTAATATCAAGGACACCAACCATTTGACCTTCTGGATCAAATATAGGAGATGCTGAGCAGGTCAGGTAATGATGAGGCTGGCAGAAATGTTCTCGTGCAAAAATCTGGATGGGCTTTTTTTCCAGGATTGCTGTACCAATTGCGTTTGTTCCCTTAACAGATTCACTCCAGAGTCCTCCCGGACACAACTGAATCTGTTTTGTTTTCTTTAATATCTCGGGATCGCCAATGGCCTCAACAATCAAACCGTCATTATCTGCCAGAACAACTTGAAAACCGGATCCTTTTACGAATCCATAAAGGTTGTGAATGAAAGGGCGTGCGATTTTAATGAGGTGCTGGGATGCTTGGAGCACATCTTTCAATTCGCATCCTTTAACATCAAAGTCATGCTGTCCATACGGGTCTACCTTGAAACTTCTGCATCGCTGCCAGGAATGAGCGACCTCCGGCCGCAGCTTATGGGCATCCAGGACATCATTTGTAATATAGCGGTTCCAGGCTTCTTCAATCAGATGAATGACTTGAGCTGTCATTAATGTAACCCCTTTGAGCTTGCTAGTTACCACCAAGCTCAATTAGTTCCGTATGATCTCTCTCCACGTCGCCAGCTGTTCAATTACTTGAAATTACCACTAATAAAACAACATATTCAGGGCAGACTATTCTCGCCTTTAAAATGTATACATTACTTAAAACCAAAAATCTAGTATTATTTCCGAATGGTTATAATCAGTTATGGCAATACGGCAACAATTTACACGCACAAACAGGAGCTTATCAAAGTGGTGAGGTCTCCCAAAAAAGAAAGGCCCAAAAAGCAACAACCCGATACGAGTTGCATGCTCTTGAGCCAATCATGGTACAAAATGGGATTACTTCTTGAAAATTCAGCAGGAATCTCAAAAAGCCTCAGGCAAAAATCAGAGATCCTTCAAAATATCCAGCCGTTTCTTCTCATACTCCTCGTCGGTGATCAATTTTTTACTTTTCAGATCATTCAAGGTCTGAAGCCGCTCTTCAACCGTCTTTTGGGGGACATAGCAGGGTTGGGAACCTGACGTGCCGGCGGCTTGAGTGGCGGAAGCCTTTTCTCCCATTGCGGCCCTAGCCTCCATCGAAGCAAGATCAAGAACAACCCAGTCGGTCCGTTGACATCCCTGGCCGGCATAGAATGACTGGTCAGGCTGCCCAAGGAGTGCCCATGTATGCGGCGTTGCTATAGAGCGGGAACCCGGGGCCATCGGATACAAGCGCCGATCAGCATTTGCCCAGTACTTGGCATGAATGGCACCGAAGATAATGTTCAGCTTCCCGTCTCGGTAAAACACCCTGCCGGAGGTGTACATCTGCTCTTTCGCCAGGCCATATACGGCAAGGTAATCACCAACTACGGCAAAAGCAACATCCTCCTCGGGACCAGCCTGCGCCAATGCTGTGCTGAGATACCGCGAAAGGACATCAAGCTCAGGCTTCGCAAAGACCGGCGACGAACTGTCTTTACCAGGTGTCATGAACTCAAGCGAAGCCAAGGCCATGCGCATCTGCTCTTCATCAAGCGAAACCGGCTGGCCGTTCGCCGGCACCTTTGAACCTTTTACTTTGTCCTGGGGTACGATCCGAACGTACTGGTCTCGTGACTTGAACAGCAGCTTACTGTCCTTGTTGCTGGTAATTGACTTGAGCGTAGAGCAACTTGTGGCTCCAAAGCAAAAGAGCAGTACGATCAGCAGGCTCAATACAGAGGCCGGCAGTGTAAACCCAACAGAAACTATTATTCATTGCAAGCTCCTTGTCTATGTTATGACATGCAGACCAGGTAAAACCTCGCCCGCAACAACCCCTTGAATCTTATTTCAGCCATACACCTAAAAACAACGGGAAAAGTCCTGCTTTCCTGTTACTACAGCGTGACCTGTATAGCACTAGATACCACAGGAAGTCAAAGAAAAAGGGCTTCCGAAGCGTTCTTCACAAGTGAGCAACGGCACAAGGAATCGGCTTTCGTGGTGGGCAAAAAAACGGGGGCCCATTTCACAGGCCCCCGTCGTTACATCACACTTGAAGATTCTTTCTTTTTACCAGACGAAAATGGTACCGAGAGATACGATGTTCTGAGTCTGGCGTGAATTGTCATAGTAGGAATTACGCGCCCAGGTATACTCCCCTACCAAGGTCAGGTACTTGTTGACCGAGTAGTAGCAGCCACCAGTAACGGCCTGATTTGATTTGAGACCGATATAACCAGTTGCCGAATCAAAATCCGTTTTGTCGGCATAGTTGATACCATACTGAACGCCAAGCTTGGCTTTAGCGATAGTATAGGTTGCGTGGACGAGACCGCCATAGGTTATGCGCGGGTTGTTAATACCATCAAGAGTAGAACCGTCTACCTGGGTAAGCTGCATACCAACAGCCTGACCACCAAATCCGGAAAGCAGCAATTCAACGGGACCAATCCATGCCTGAACGCCACCGGCACCGGCGATGGTGGACACTTTATGTTCGGTAACATTGAATTTTGCTTCCTGATACAGACCGGAGAGCCAGCTGCTGATCTTCACGCCGCCGAAATCTTTCTCATAGGAAATTTCCGTCTCAAAACGGGGCTGGTTGATTGTCGTAGCACCACCAATGTTACTGGGGTCACAGATTGCAAAGGCAACTTTTGCGCCACCCATGTCAGGGGTTGTGTAGCGGAACTGGGGACCAAAAGATGTGTAGGTATAACCATAACCGATATGGCCGAGGTCAACCCCGCCGCCAGTCATGTTGAGGGGCACACCATTGCCCATCAAGGTCATGTCAGTAAGAATGTTCTGTCCTTCAAAAAGGTTCAACGCACGACCGATCAGAAACTGACCGAATTTGCCGTCGGCAGTGAAGAAAACTTCACGAATATCAATGGAGGTACCGCCAGTAGTCAGGTCTCCACCGGTTCCGGGGCCGAGGCCTATACGTGTACCAGAGTTCTGAATCTGGGGATAGAGGCCAATTCTTGCAGCGTAATCAACGCCATCAATAGTCGGCGATTTCACGTTGAATGCGAAGATGCTCGGAAGGAGACCGGTACGAATCCGGAATGACTGCAATTGATCGGCGGGTGAGGATACTTTGACAACGCCATCCTGGAATACTGCAGTTGATCCTTGGCATCATACACCATGAACACGTTGATCATACCATCGTAGCTCATCTGCCAGCCATTTTCGCCACCAACAACAAATGCTGCTTTTGCCGGTGTGCTTGCCACCAAGACCAGGGCGGCAAAACCCAGGAAACCAATAATCGCACTACTGAACTTTAGCTCTTTTCATTCTTTTCCTCCTTCTTCATGGTAATTAAAATAGGTTGCTCCTTCAAAGTTGAAGGCATTCGCCCAATTTGGGCAGTCAACTTACAGGAGACTTAAAAAACACAACAGAAAAGCACCTGCAGAGGTCTTACCTCAATCGCGATACTCAGGCAGCGCGAAATTTTCTCCCCCTCACCCTTCATTACAATCAACGTAGCTGCTAGTGATCTTGAGACACCCGAAATCTGGATAACGAGATCAATCAAAATACCAGCCTGAGGAAAACTCTCTTATACGACACGAGCTTCGCGTCGAATTGTTTTACACCTCCTTTCCTGTCGAAAAAAATAAATCCAAAACATCGTTTTGAGAAAGCAATTTACATGCCACCAAAAAAGCACGTCTTTTCAACATCCTTTTAGCCACAGCGATGCCGCCTTATGTTCAATTTAGGGACTTTTTTGGCCGCGCCCAACATACAGCAGAAAATCAAACCTGTATAGAGGTTTTTTTAAGATGTAACCAGAAAGAACACAGTTCTAATATAGAACACTTGGAGCAAGAAATTTCGGAACCAGAATAATGCCTGGACACAATTACGTCACAGAAGCACTGACAAGCAAACCAAGACAGGATTTACCTTGATCGAAGCCTTACTCTTATTACTCGAATAATGGCCACAGTTCCGCCAACGGCATGAACCGTCAAGCAGAGCGCTCTGTAATACCGCGTTAATTCCTGGGTGCTTTGGCCCATGGCAAGGCGAAGTATTGCTCCCGGGGTATAAATAGTAAAAGAATGGAAGTAACAGCACGGAACTTCATACCACACCATCAGTAACATGCTCCATCACAGAGCACAACTATGGGCACGACGCGCTGCAACAGGAGCGGAAATCCGCCTTGGTTCGATAAATCGTCGGGAGAAACGGAATGGGAAAGGTTTTCGTAGATACAAAAAAGCGGGGCTGATCACAGTATGTGAGCAGTCCCGCTTTTTTTGTTTTTTGGCGTCCCCTGGGGGATTTGAACCCCCGTCGCCGCCGTGAAAGGGCGGTGTCCTGGGCCGGGCTAGACGAAGGGGACGTGGGAACAGGGGGCTTTGTGCCCCCTGGTTTTTTTGGTGAGCCGCGTTGGGGTCGAACCAACGACCACCTGATTAAAAGTCAGGTGCTCTACCGACTGAGCTAGCGGCTCAAATTGTTAAGATGGACTTTATACTATACCAAAACCTCTGGGTCAAGCATTTTTTTCTTCACTTATATTTTTTTATCCTGCAGAAAAGGATTACTCAGAATGATCGTCTCATCTCTCCTGGGACCAACCGAAACGAGAGTAATCGGACACATGACCAGCTCTTCAAGCCTCTTTATATACTTTCGGGCATTCTCCGGAAGGTCTTCAATTCTTCTTACTGAAGTGATGTCGGAACACCAGCCGGGAAGCTCTTCATATACCGGTTGGCAGCGTGCAAAAATCTCCATGGAGGCAGGGAGTTCCGTTAACAAATTTCCATCGTAACGGTAACCGGTGCACACCTTGATTGTATCAAAACCGCTCAAAACATCCAGCTTTGTAAGCGCGATCCCCGTTAAGCCATTGATTCTGACCGAATATCGGGCAACAAGAGCATCAAACCAGCCGCACCTTCTAGGACGTCCTGTTGTTGAGCCAAATTCTCCCCCCGCGGTCCGGAGTCTTTCACCAAACTCGTCCTCTAACTCGGTAGGAAAAGGACCACTCCCTACCCTGGTAATATACGCTTTCGAAATGCCGATAATTTCGTGGATCTCTCTGGGTCCGACACCACTTCCGGTACAGGCACCCCCTGCACAGGTTGAGGAAGAGGTAACAAAGGGATAGGTACCGTAATCAATATCCAGCATCGTACCCTGGGCGCCTTCAAAAAGTATCTTTTTCCCTGCCGCAATATCCTGGCTGAGGATGAGCGGGGTGTCCGCTACATATTTGCGGAGAATATCTGCATAGCCGCAATAGGCTTCGAATATCTCATCAAAATGAAGCGGTTCCTCCCCAAGATATTTTTCAAGCAGGAAATTTTTTTCTTCGAGGTTTTCTCGAAGCTTCCGGGCGAAACAGTCTTTATCAAGGAGTTCCATAAGCCTGATGCCGCGTCGACCTATCTTGTCCTCATAACAGGGACCGATTCCTCTTCCGGTTGTTCCGATCTTTCCAGAACCGCACTTTTTCTCACGGGCGATGTCAATTTTCTTGTGGTACGGCATGATGATATGGAGAGATTCACTCAGGAGAAGGCAGGAATCATCCGTCAAACGGCCACTGGCTTTCAGTGCTGCGACTTCCTGAAGGAAAACCTCCGGGTCAAGAACGACTCCGTTACCGATAATGCACCGTTTGCCAGAATGCAGAATCCCGGACGGAATAAGGTGGAGAATCACCTTTTCATTCCCGACAACGAGGGTATGACCCGCATTATTTCCGCCTTGGAAACGGATTACGTCATCAGCATATTCGGTAAAGATATCAACGACTTTACCTTTTCCCTCATCGCCCCACTGGGCTCCAACCACGACAACATTCGCCATTCCTAATCTCCCTGCAAGGGGCCGAAACTGGAGGGAAAGTCCTTCTTGCTCAGATCGCTCTTTGCGACCGTAATCCCTTTCTTGTCAGCAACCCTTACAACATATACGTGATCATCGGTACAACCATCGGCACCAATGACTATCATATGCAAAATGTTCATCTTCCGGGCATACTCCAAAGACTCGCTCTGAGATCTCCGTATAATATCCCTGGCCACGGTAAAACCTTTTTTCCTCAAACGCTTGGCAATCTCCAAAGCTTCCCGGCGGTCTTCCTTTACATTGAAGATCAGGAAATCGCCGGTCCTGCTTGCCTCCACATCAGGCCTTTTTTCTGCAGCAGTCAGCAGGGCCATAATATTAAAAGCAAAACCGGTGGCAGGCGAAGGAAATCCATAGTGGGCCGTAAGGTTATCATAACGACCACCACTGCATACCGGTTCTCCAACTCCACCCACAAAACCTTCCAGAGTGACACCGGTATAATAGTCGAGACCGCGGATTTCTCCAAGGTCGATTGTCAGATAATCGCTGACGCCATAAATTGCAAGGACATCAAGTACCTGAGCCACATTGTCCAGCGCTTTACGGGATCGATCATTGGTTACACGCTGCCCGGCCTCGGCCAGAACCTCCGGCCCACCAAAAAGGCGGGGCAGGGCCAGGAGTTCTTCCTTTACCGAGTCAGCAACAGGTTCATTTTCCAGCAGAGCGCGGAGGGCTGAAACATCTTTCTTCCCAATGGCATTGCGAAGAAGCTCCCGCGATGTCGCTGAGAAATCTGCCGAGTCCATTATCCCCCGAAAAAACTCCACTTGGCCGATGGCTATCTTAAAACCGTCAAACCCCAGACTTTTCAGCACTTCTACAGCTATCGCCGCCATCTCCGCATCTGCCTCCGGAGAATCGAGCCCGATAAGTTCCACACCGGCCTGAAAAATTTCCCGACTGCGCCCGGACTGAAGTTCGGCATGACGAAGCACTCTGCCACTGTAATAAAGCCTGTGTGGCAAAGGATACCCTGTCATCCTTGTTGCTACAATCCGTGCGATCTGGGGAGTTATGTCGGGGGGGATAACAAGAAGCTTGCCTGTCTGACGATCATCAAATCGAAATACTCTCTCCTTGAGATCATCGCCCAGGGCAAGGGCCATGACATCCTGAAACTCAAGGAGCGGGGTGATAATACGCCTGAATCCCCACAATTCAAAAACCTTGAGGATTCTTTCCTGGATATAGCCGATTTTTGCGGCCTTCTCAGGGAGAAAATCAGCAACTCCTTTTGGCAGGGAGGCTTCGATGTTCCGGGGAAATATCACTTTCAGTTCTTTCTACAGCGTTTTACACGGCATTAGTGTTTTCAACCGGATTCGCAATCCCGGCTCTCTTCAAAGGTTTTGAATGTAGCAGTATCAGGAATTCATGTCAACGAATTAAATGGTTGATTAATCGTAACGATTTCGCTGCCAGAGCGAAGGAAAGGGAAGCGTTCAAACACCCCGACCCATCCGACTTTATTCAAGGCTTCACCGTCTCAAGATACTTTTCAGCGTCCAGCGCCGCCATACAACCTGTTCCGGCAGAAGTAATCGCCTGGCGGTAATGCTGGTCCTGTACATCTCCGGCAGCAAAGACTCCCGGAACATTGGTTGCAGTGACATTTCCTTCCTGACCACAGTGGGTATTGATATAGCCATCAGTCATCTCAAGCTGCCCCTCGAATAGGTCAGTATTGGGTTTAAAACCAATGGCAATAAAAACACCGTGAACCGGGACTTCCTTGGTGGAGCCGTCCTTGTTCAGCAAACGCACTCCGGTGACGCCGGTTTCGTCGCCAAGCACCTCTTCCAGGATGCTGTTCCACTCTATGGTCACATTACCTGTCTTACCCTTTTCAATCAACTTGTCGGCAAGGTGCTTTTCCGCCCGCAATTGATCCCGGCGATGGACAACCGTAACATGAGCGGCAATGTTCGAGAGATAGAGAGCTTCTTCTGCAGCAGTGCTGCCGCCCCCTATAACTGCCACATCTTTCCCTCGATAAAAGAAACCGTCGCAGGTGGCGCAGGCCGAAACCCCTTTTCCCTTGAAAGCCTCTTCGGAAGCAAGTCCCAGGTATCTGGCAGATGCACCGGTGGCGATAATCAGGGCGTCACAGGTATAGGCGCCCGCATCCCCTTCCAGAAGGAACGGCCGCCGGGACAGGTCAACCTTGTTTATGTGGTCATAGATGATTTTGGTTTCAAATCGTTCCGCGTGCCGCAGCATACGGTCCATAAGATCGTTCCCCAGGACGCCATCCGGGTCCCCGGGCCAGTTGTCAACGGTGGTTGTGGTTGTAAGCTGTCCTCCCAGCTGCAGACCGGTGATCAGGGCAGGCTCGAGGTTTGCGCGGGCGGCATATATAGCAGCAGTATAACCGGCTGGTCCGGAACCGAGAATCAGAAGTCGATGATGAGTGATAGTCATAAACAGGAGCCTCCAAAATAACTTTTTTGCTACGTTACCAGCAGATCCGGCAAAATGCAACGCTCCGGAGGAGGAGGGACCATAATTGACCAAGAGCAGGCCCTCTGCTAGACTTTACATAACGGCAAACAGGATAGCCCGCTTGAGGATGCCGGCATCCCGGGAACAGAAGGAATCCCCGATGCTCACAACCTGAAAAACTGAATTAGATGTTCGCGCGGTCATCATGCCATTAGCACTGATCTATCAACACAGGAGTCCTCATGCTCCCCTACAACCTTATCCAGGAAGCCGCAGAAAGACTCGAACAGAGAGTTCGCCGCACTGAGTTGATCCCATCGCATTTTTTCAGCGAACGACTCGGCTTGCCTGTCTTTTTCAAGTGTGAAAACCTTCAGCGCACCGGGTCCTTCAAGATCCGTGGTGCACTCAATTTCATCCTGTCCCAGCCACGTGAAAATCTTGCTCGTGGTGTCATCACCGCATCAGCAGGAAACCACGGTCAGGGAGTAGCGTTCGCCGCGTCTCAGCTGAATGTCCCTTCAACAGTGTTCATGCCCGAAAACACCCCGCTCCAGAAGTTCCACGCAGTCAGGGATTACGGTGCACAGATCGTTCTGACCGGCAGAAATTTCGATGAAGCATTTGCCGCGGCCCTGGTCCGGCAGAAAGAAACGGACAGCCTGTTTATCCACCCTTTTGACGACCCTCTGGTAATGGCCGGTCAAGGCACCATCGGAATGGAGATTCTTGGGGAAATTCCCGATCTTTCAACCATTATCATCCCCATCGGTGGTGGGGGCTTGATTTCAGGGATCGCTTCCGCCATCAAGGAAAGCCATCCGCAGGTTAAGGTCATAGGAGTGGAAACGTCCGCAGCACCGGCCATGCATTATTCCCTGAAAAAGGGAAAGACCATGGAAACGCCGATTGCATTCAGTCTTGCTGATGGAATTGCCGTAAAAAAACCGGGAGAAAATACCTTCCGCATCATTCGCGAACTCGTCGATGAAGTAGTACTGGTGGAAGAAGAAGAGATCGCCCAGACAATTGTCCTGCTGCTGGAACGGTCCAAGCTCCTGGTGGAGGGAGCAGGAGCAGTTTCCCTGGCCGCCCTCCTCCACGGCAAGGCGAAATTCCCGGAAGGCAAGACCGTCTGTCTCCTTTCGGGAGGGAATATTGACGTACGGACACTCTCCATGGTGGTGGAGCGGGGGCTCGTTGCAGGGGGGCGCTACGTGAAGCTGAAGGTAGCACTGGAAGACATCCCCGGTTCTTTAGCAAGGCTTACCGCAGAAGTTGCCATGGTCAAAGCGAATATCTTCTATATAACCCATGACCGGCGCTGCATCTCACTCCCCCTGGGAGAAAGCGAAGTAATTCTGGAGCTGGAAACCAGAGGATTTGAACACATAAAAAACATCCTCAAGCATCTCGAAGAAAAAGGATACGAGGTAACGGTACTGAAATAATTGCGAAGCGTCTGGTCAGACGCCTCGCTCCCGAAGAAAGCGAAGAGTGCGCGGAGCATACTTGGGGTTTCCCGAGGCAAGAAATCTTTTCAGGTCTTCAACTGTGTCCATGTCATGCCATACCGGCAAACACGCCACCTTCAAGCCCAGGGAAGTTGCGGCTTCCATGCTCTTCTCCAGCACCCGGTTCGTGCTCCAGGGAATATCGCGGAAAAGTCCGGGACAAAAACATCCCAACGCCACCAGATAATAACCGCCATCCGCTGCCGGACCAAAGACTACATCCGCGTCTTGCTCTTCCAGTAGACGGAAAGGCTCTTGCAGGTGCGAAAGAGGAAGGTCGGGGGAATCCGTGCCAATGGCTGCCACAGATTCGAACCCCAGGGAAAAAACCGTCTCGAATGCCTTCTTGAGACGTTCACCGAGACCATCCCCCATCTGGGGAAAGGTCCTGATTCCGGGAAAAACATTCCGAAAAAAGTCCGCGGCCCCGGTGGAAGGCTCGAAAAAAAGAAATCTTTCAACTCCCGGAAGGTCTACTGTCTTGGCGAGGGTATCTGAAAGCATGCAGTGATAGATGTCAGTTGCCGCTTGAAGGGACAAGGGGGGAGATAGGCGTGTCTTGACCTTTCCGGGAAGGGGCTGTTTGGCAAAAATTAGTAGCGCTTTATCCATTGGCCGAGAGATGAGCAACCCCTATAAAAAGTAGCTTTATCCACATATTAGCCACTTTTCAACACAGTTATCCACAGCTGGTATCCACTTCTGTGGATTTTTGCTTGTCAATTTCAATGGAAGCATAGGCTGAATGGTTATGGATGGATTCGAAATTTTCCGCTGACACGGCAAACCAGGTGATATTGTCCATCTTCAGGAGACGTAGCGCGGCCTCACGGACCATATCCTCCACAAAACGGGGATTTTCAAAAGCCTGCTCGGTGACAAACTTTTCGTCTTCCCTCTTCAGCAGGGAGTAAACCGGACTGCTTCCGCACTCTTCGATGGCAACAACCAGATCCTCTATCCAGACAAACTCCCGGTAACGCACCTGCACGGCAATTATACCACGCTGGTTGTGCGCGCCGAAGCGGCTCAATTCCTTGCTGCAGGGGCAGAGAGAAGTAACTGGAACCCGTATTTCCAGAATGAAGTCGAAATCAGTGGACAGGGTGGCGAGAAATCGACAGGTGTATTCCATGAGGCTCACGGCACCGGAAACCGGGGCGTGTTTTTCAATGAAGTACGGGAACTCCATTTCCAGGTGGGCGCTGGATGCACCGAGTTTTTCCTTGATATTCTGGAGAGTGGCTTCCATCTTATCCAGAGCCATCTCTTTGCGGTGCGCGTTCAGGATCTCCACGAAGCGGCTCATATGGGTCCCCTTGAAATGATGGGGAAGGTCCACATACATATTCACCCGCGCCACGGTATGCTGAAAAGCATCGTTCTTGTCCATCACCACGATGGGATAGGAGATATCCTTGACCCCTACCTTGTTGATGGCAAGCTTGCGGAAATCCGGCGTTTTCTGCACATCACTCATGGGAGCGACAGAGCCAGACCGCTTTCTCTCCTCACTCCTCACTCTTCACCCCTCACAGCATAGCGCACCGGGTCCTTGATTCCAGCCTCCGCAAACCCTTTAAGCCGCAAACGGCAGGAATCACAGCGACCACAGGCAAGATCTTCCGGGGTCGGATCGTAGCAGGAATGGGTCTTTCCGTAGTCAACACCCAGCGCAACCCCCCGGCGAATGATCTCAGCCTTGGTCAAATGGATGAGGGGAGTATGAATCCGGTACTGTCCGGTTCCTTCCACGGCGGCCTTGGTTGCCAGGTTTGCAAGGGTCTCAAAGGCAGCGATATACTCCGGGCGACAGTCCGGGTAGCCGGAATAATCCAGGGCATTCACCCCAATATAGATATCGAAGGAGCGTAGCACCTCAGCCCAGCCGAGTGCAAAGGAGAGAAATATCGTATTCCGGGCCGGAACATAGGTAACCGGAATATCGCTTCCGACGCCACCCTTTGGAACCTCGATCGACGAAGTCAGGGCGCTGCCGCCGATCTTCCGCAGATCAAAATCCACCAGCATGTGATCCTGAGCCCCCATTTCCCGGGCGTATTCACGCGCAACCTTCAGTTCTGCCTGGTGACGCTGGCCGTACGCAAAGCTCATGGCATAGGGCTCAAATCCCTCCGACCGGGCAATGGCCAGGCAGGTGGTGGAATCAAGTCCGCCACTGTACAACACAACCGCTTTTTTCATACTGGAGCATCCCCCCCGCCAGCCGGCTTTTTCTGCCGTGGACGACGTCGCCGCTGTTTCTTCTCGCCCGCTTCGCCTGATTCCGCTTTGGCGTGGTCGGCCAGCACGGGAGCGGCTGCCGCCTTTTCACCCTCCTGCGGTTTTGGACGTCCTTGCGGTTTCGGTTTTGCACCGGACGACCTGCTCCGACCCGGAGCCCCCTTTGAGCCCCCCAGACCTGCCGAAGGCTTCGGCCTGGGCTTGGTCCGCTTATAATCCTTCACATACAGGTCGCTATCGGCCCATTCAACCTTGATCTTCTGCTTGGCATACTCCTCAATTGCTTCAAGATGAAAAGCGCCATTCTCATCAGCAAGGGAAATCGCCTTCCCTTCCGCGCCCGCCCTGGCGGTGCGGCCGATCCGGTGAACGTAGTCTTCGCAATCCTGGGGCAAGTCGTAATTGATAACATGGGAAACCCCATCGATATGAAGCCCCCGGGATGCCACATCGGTGGCAATGAGAATCGGCAACTTGCCATCCTTGAAATCATCGAGGATGCGGAGGCGTTTTTTCTGGTCTACGTCTCCGGATATCACCCTGCCGGGAAAATCATTAGCGGTAAGTCGGTCGCTAAGGAATTCCGCTTCACGCTTGGTGTTGACGAAGATCATGGTCCGGGCCATCCCCTCTCTTCTCAGGAGGCCCAGCAAAAGGGAAAATTTTTCTTTGCTCGCCACATGGTAGAGAACCTGCTCCACCCGCTCGGCGGTCATTTTCTCAGGCGTCGCGGAAATTTTTTCCGGCAGGTTCATGAATTCATAGGCAAGCTCCATGACCCGCTGGTTGAGGGTAGCGGAAAACATCATGTTCTGACGCTTGTCAAAGGGTGGAAGACGACGAAGGATGAAACGGAGGTCGGCAATGAATCCCATATCGAACATTCGATCCGCCTCGTCGATCACCAGTGCCTCAATCTGTTTCAGACTGAAAACCTTCTGCTTCAGGTAATCAATAAGTCTGCCGGGTGTGCCGATGACAATGTCGGCTCCCTCCTGCAGGGCGCTGCGTTGTTTCTGGTAATCGACCCCGCCGTAAATTGCCTGAATGGTTAACCCGGTATGCCGCCCAAGGAGCTGGGCATCAGCCTCTATCTGCACCACCAGTTCCCGTGTCGGTGCCAGAATCAGGGCAAGTGGGTGATTCTCATTTTCCTGCCTGGGATGAGAAAGGAGCCGGGTAAACAAGGCGACCAGAAAAGCCGCCGTCTTGCCTGTTCCGGTCTGGGCCTGTCCGGCCACATCTTTTCCCGCAAGGGCAAACGGCAATGTCTTTTCCTGTATCGGTGTGCACTCGGTGAACCCTGCGTCAGAAACGCCTTTCATGACGACTTCCGGCAAATTCAGGTCGCTAAATTTCATATTTGAGAATCCTTTTTTGTACGCTATTTCAAATGGATATATATATCACAGCGGTGTTTAAATAGCAAGAGACACGCCGTTGCCGGACCCTGCCGCATATGTATCAGTACCATGCTCCAGAAAGAGTAAGTAGACACATGGCCCTTCTCGGAGACACTTTCCTGTGATATGGTATGCGTCCACCAGCAATGGACGGCTGAATTTATCTGTCGTTCCAGGCAAAGGTAATCCGGCTAAATCATCTTCAGGGGAAGACCAATGCAGTCCTTTATCCATATCGAATCACCCAATTATCTTCGGACGGAAAACCTGGGAAAGCCGACCGATTGGCAGGCTATTTTCGGCAACAACCATCCTGTTGCCCTGGAAATAGGCTGCGGGATCGGCGATTTCATCGCCCTCACTGCAGCAGAACATCCGGAAACCAACTTTATTGCCATAGACTTTTACAACAAGGGCTGCTACAAGACCTGTCGCAGGATCGATGTCCAAAACCTGAAGAACATTCGTGTACTTCGGGAAGAAGCCCGCCAGTTCATAGCAGAAAGGATCCCGAAAAGTTCGCTTACGGCTGTCTACATCAACTGCCCTGACCCCTGGCCGAAAAAAAAGCACCGCAAACGACGTCTGGTGAATCGAGCATTCATGGAGTTCCTGCAGAGCTACCTTATGCCAGGCGCCGATTTTTTCTTTGCCACTGATTTTGACGATTACGGCATCGACGTTGCCGGCATGATGACCAGCTTGGATAGCTTTAAAAACATCCTTGCCCCCGACCTTTTCCGGCATGAGATGGAAGGGTATCATCTTTCCAAGTATATGAAGAAGTTCATGGCTGAGGGGAAAAAAATCTATTTTGTTCACTACCGGAAAACCAAAGAAGCGTGATTGAAACACCGTGAAGTGCAAACCGCACTTGCTTTTTAAGGAGATGTATCCATGCATGCTTACCTGACTGCCGATCTACCCGGCATCGGCGGAGTCATCAAGGAATCAGCCGAAGATTTCATAGTAACAGAAATCCCGCTCTATCTTCCTTGCGGAGAGGGCGAACACGCCTACGTGGAAATAGAAAAACGCGGCCTCACCACCCTTGAAGCCATACGCCGCGTGGCTCGAAGTCTTGGGATTTCTGACCGTGACATCGGCTACGCCGGCCTTAAGGACGCCCGGGGGATTACCCGGCAGACCCTTTCCATCCCCCGTGTAGAAACAGACTGCCTGCTAGCCCTTTCCCTGCAGGGAATAAAAATCCTTTCCGCCAGCCGTCACCGGAACAAACTGAAACCGGGACATCTCGCGGGAAACAGCTTTTCCATCCGTGTGCGGGGCGTTGAAAGCGATGCCTTGGAAAAGGCCGCAGCAATACTTGCGGTACTTTGCGAACGGGGAGTGCCTAATTACTTCGGCAGCCAGCGCTATGGCGGCCTCGGCAACTCCCACCATATCGGCAAAGCAATTCTCCACAGAGACTTCAAGGGGGCGATCGATGCCATCATGGGAGACCCGGCCATGGTCAGGGATGAACAATGGCGCCAGGCTGTGGAGAGGTATCACCAGGGAGACCTGGCAGGAAGTCTGGAGCATTTTCCCGGGCACTGCCGCACGGAACGGGAGGTGCTGAACCGGCTGATAAAACGGCCCGAAGCATTCGAGCGGGCCCTTGACGCCGTTTCTCCCCGACTGAAAAAACTCTACCTGTCAGCCTATCAGTCCTCTCTTTTTGACAGAATCCTTGAACAGCGACTGGATACTTTCGACATGGTTGAAGAAGGCGACCTCGCTTACCGCCACGACAATGGTGCGTGTTTTCTCGTGGAAGACTGTGCGGCAGAGCGGAAAAGAGCTCAGGAATTCGAAATATCTCCCACCGGCCCGATGTTCGGTTGCAAAATGAAACTGCCTGACGGAAAACCTCGAGAGGCTGAAGAAAATGTACTGCGGGAAGAATCCTTGACTCTCGCAGAGTTCAATCTGCCAGGTGGTCTACGGATGGAAGGGGAACGGCGGCCTCTGCGGGTTCCCATCCAAAACCTGTCAACGGCCATGGACGACGAAGGGCTAACCCTGAACTTCTCTCTCCCCCGGGGGGTCTACGCAACAACGGTACTTCGGGAAATAATGAAATCGAATGATTCGTAGCTCAATGCTCCGCAGGTTTTTCATCATCGGCAAGGAAGCAGGCAGGAGAAGGAACCTCTCCAGGATAAAAGAAAAAGCATTTTTCCAACTTGACAACAGTAAAACAATATTCTATCTATGTACTAAGTGCCTTTTGCCTGCCTATTGTAACGCATTTTTCTACGCACGTTTTTGAAATTGACTTTCAACAGTATTTACTTCCAATCACATATAAAACACCACGACTGCGCACAGCGCAGTACTATTCCAAATAAATCATTACGATAGAGAAGAACCTGAAGCGCCTCATGGATCCTTCCACAGAGAGAGATGTTCACTCCATATCCTTTGAGCGTTTTTCAGTAACCGCCCTCTTCAAGGTACCTCACATGGCAAAAAAAGAAAAATCCGAATATCTCATCCAATCGGTATCCCATGCCCTCGACCTGCTCGAACAATTCCATGATGAAGTGGACGAACTGGGTGTAACCGAATTGAGCAAACGACTGCAACTCCACAAGAACAATGTGTTCCGCCTGCTTGCCACCCTTGAATCCAGAGGCTACATCGAACAGAACAAGGTAACGGAAAACTATCGACTGGGCCTGAAAACACTGGAACTGGGTCAAACTTTTGTCAACCAGATGGGTTTGCTCCGACAGTCACGCCCGGTACTGGAAGAAGTTGTCAAGGAATGCAACGAGACGTCCTACGTGGCAATACTGAAAGATTTCAACATTATTTATCTGGACGTTGTAGAAACCGACCTGACAGTTCGCGTTGTCCCTCGAGTAGGGTCCCGGCTTCCGTCCTACTGTACCGCCGCAGGCAAAGTCCAGATCGCCAATCTGTCCGCAGAAGAGATCGACGAACATTTCCCCACCAGGGATTTGAAACCGTTGACATTGAACACGATCACGGACCGTGAGGAATTGAAAAAACACCTCAAACAGGTGGCGGAACAGGGATATGCCATTGACGATGAAGAACTGGACGTGGGCGTTCGCTGCGTCAGTGCCCCGATACGGGACTATACCCGGAGAATAGTCGGAGCCCTAAGCATCTCCGGACCAGCCATGAGACTTTCACTTGAGCGACTTGAAAAAGAGCTCATCCCGCTGGCAATAAAATCCGCCGACGAAATATCCACAAAACTCGGTTTTCACAAGTAGCAATCAAACGTTCAACTGCCGGACGCTGAGATCCGCTCCAACAGTCGTTTCCACTCTACAGTGACACTTCGAGCAGTTTCTTCCGGAAGGCCGTTGTTGTCGATAACCACATCGGCATATGCGGCCTTTTTATCTAGCGGCATCTGCGCGGCAATCTTACGCAAGGCCTCTTCTCTGACGATCCCGTCTCTTTTCATCAACCTCTCGATCTGTTTTTCGTCATCCACATAGACAACCCACACTTCATCAACGGTTGATGACATGCCTGTTTCAAGCAAAAGCGGTACCACATAGAAGACAATGCTCGTACCCTTCCGCTTTTCCTCTTCCAGCAGTTCCTCTGCCAATATTCTGATTGCCGGATGGGTAATCCCTTCCAGCTGCTTTCGCGCATCCGGATCGTAAAAAACGATCGTTCCGAGTGCCTTCCTGTCGATCGTACTGTCAGAACACACGATATTCTCCCCGAAAGTTTCGACGATTTTATTATAAGGTTCGGTGCCAGGCTCTACAACTTTTCGAGCTAGTTGATCGGCGTCGATGATGGTAACCCCTTTTTCCACCAGGATAGCTGCCACCAAGCTCTTGCCTGAGGCGATACCTCCGGTCAGTCCTATGATCTTCATGACCCATCCTCCATGATAGAGAAATTCCACAATTCATCTGCCATGTCAATTGATTGTTAAGAAATATATTCGGACACCATAACCATTTGAACTGTAATAAAAAAATGTTTTACAAAATTTGACAGATGCTGAAAGCAGGGTATTACTTAAAGGAAATTATTTGAAATGGGCATTCAAGCTTTTTTCCATGATCTTCCATCTCACCAATTCTCCTGTTGAAATGCAAAAATATCTCTCAATGCAGATGGTTAGGAGTTTAATCGTTACTTACTGAAAGGAGGGGCGCTTGATGGGAAGTAAAGGGTTTATCGGGTTGCTGTTGTTGGTGGCTTTGCTCATGCCACTGCAAAGCTGGGCCGTGGACATTCACGGCAGGAGTTCTACCCAGTTTCTCACGTTTATCAATGATTTCAACAACACTCGTGAGACTGACATCGGACAGTATCTGCTGCTGAATGTCACGAATATCGACAAGGAGGGAAAGTTTTCCATCTACGGTTACGGCAGGGGCGTACAGGACCTGAACAACGGCAACGGAATCGACGGCAGGCTCTATTACCTGTACGGCGAGTACCGCGACCTGTTCGACATTGCCGACATCCGCTTTGGCCGGCAGTTCATCAACCTTTCGGCCGGTTCCGCAATTATAGACGGCCTCCAGGTCAATCTGAAAAATATCGGTCCGGTGGGCTTTACGGTTGTCGGCGGGCGCGATGTCATTTTCGGGCTGAATGGTGAAACAGGCTACGGCTGGAATATGGACTTCGGCCTGTCTGCTTACCTCCTCGGATTCAAAAAGACCCAGCTCGATGTCAGCTGGCTGCGCAAATGGGACTATGACAATGTGTCACGGGACACCATCGGAGGCAACTTCAATCAGTACCTTTTCAACAATATGAGGCTGTATGCCAATGCCCGCTACGACCTCAATGCTGAGGTTTTCAGCGAGGTTCTGACGGGTGTCAAGTATTTCCCCATGTCAAATCTGATTTTTACCGGTGAATGGTACCAGAGTTATCCGACCTTTGACGCTACTTCCATCTATTCGGTCTTTGCCGTGAACCGCTACCAGGAGTACCTGTTCCGTGCGGACTATTCCATCAATGAGATGGTTTCCGTACACGGCGGCTACACCAAGGAAGACTTCGGCGACAACTCCACTTCAGACGTGGTTGAACTAGGTGTCAGCCTGCGGCCCATCGACAAGCTGGCGATCAATCTTTCCTATGACAGGACTTCCGGATACAGCGGCGACCTGAACGGCGGAATGCTCGACGTAACCTACGATGCAAGCAAAGACCTGCGCCTGGCCGCTGGGATGACCTATGACGTTTTCAACCGCAGCGATCTGCTCCCGGTAAATACAAATGGCAACAGCTTTGTCAGCTCGCCGACAGAACACGCCCAGAGGTACTACGTGGGCGGCAGATACCGCTTCATGAAAAACATGCAGGCCACATTACGAATTGACGATCTCGAATCGGACACCCGCAACAGCAGTGACGTGTCGGGACGTCTGGTAATCGATTATGACTTCTAGAAAGGGAGGTGCGGCGTTGAAGAAATGGTTTTTTGTCATAACACTACTGGCGATGTCAGTTTTTATCGCACAACTGGCAATTGCCGACAAAGCAGCTTCCGGCGCAGCCCAGAGCGGTCCCTCGGATCAAACCGGGACAATCGCTCACAAAGACTATGCCGACATGAAGATTGCCGATTGCAATGACTGCCATAAAAATGAAGGAATTGCACCCACACATGAAGGAGACTGGCTGCATGCCCATGCCATTCTGGCCAAAGATGGGCAAAAGAACTGCGCGGCCTGTCATGAGCAATCTTTCTGTCTCGACTGCCACAAGGGCGGGGGAATCAACGCGGACCTGTCCACGAATAACTACCGCGCGGATTACATTCCCAAGAGCCACCGCAGCGACTGGCTGGAGATCCACCCTATCAAGGCAAAGGATAATCCGCAGAAGTGCTACCGTTGCCATGAACAGCAGTATTGCAATCAATGTCACAACAAATTCCCCAGGGGTTCGATGAAAATCAAGTCTCACCTGATGCTGGGACCTAATCACCAGACGTATGCTCCGGCACTAAGTGAGCACGCAACCGAAGCCAGGCGCAACCTCCAGTCATGCCAGGCGTGCCACCCTGACGGCGACGTCTGCATCCAGTGCCACAGCGCCAAGAGCGGCGGCGTCAATCCGCACCCGAGAAGCTGGGGCAGCATATCAGGCAACTACAGGAACAACAACGGGATGTGCGAAAAGTGCCACCTGCCGGGTCGGTATTAATTTAGCAACCATATCATCAAAGGAGGTAAATGCATGAGTGCTCAGGTAAAAAAATATTTTGCTGCATTTGCCGTGACGCTGCTGGCAATTATCCTTGCCGGCTGCGGTTCGGGCAACAAGGAAGGAGTCGTCGCAACCGGGTCCATACTGTTTGGTGGTGTGCCTAGGGTGGGTGACACCGCTTGTAACCAGTGTCATAGCTCCACATTGGATCCTGTTACCGGACAGACACTAGTCTCCGAGTATCAGCAAACTTCTCCACACAACCAGGAGGGTCTCGGCTGCGAGAGCTGCCATGGCGGCGGTGCCATGCACAACGGCGTGGGACCGATTCCCTATCCGTTGACCGGAGGGTCTGATCAGGAGGCGGACAGATGCGCAACCTGTCATAACGGGAAAACCAGTCTTTTGGTAAACGGCGTACGGACAGTCGCGCCTCTCACCAATTCTAATACCGATTTCAATTCTTCTGTTCATGCCAGTGGCAACAGCGGAAATGGGCCTAGCAACAACCGCAACAGCATGCCCTGCTTGAGATGCCATACCAGTGAAGGAGCTCTCCTATCCAATAATAACGGATTTACCGGAGATAAAGACCTCCTTGACAATACTACCTACCAGGCAGCTGTGCCTGCCTCCACTACTTACAGTGCGATTACCTGCGAGACCTGTCATGATCACGGCGGCGGTCTGCGCCCGGTAACCACCCGTGACGCCAGCGGTGCTATTGTAAAATGGAGCCCGAGCGGAACCACCAACAAAGCTAACGACCAGTTCAACCTCTGCACCAGCTGCCATGGTCTGTTGACCAACGACGGAAAGGTTATGGCCTCCGGTGACGTGGTCTATGGCAATATGAGCACAGCTGCGGTCGGACATCATGAAAATGATTGGTACCGTACAATCGCCACAACTCACTACGATAACCTGGATAATGCAAATCTCGGCATTACAGGCTATGTTGTGCGTAAAACTGGCAATACCCCATGCTTCGACTGTCACGGCCACGAAGCCAGGACTAATACCAGGGCCGTTTCGCAAGCAACTGATACCAGCTATACTGCCGCTGGCACCACTTACTATGACTCCACTTCGGCTACCATCTACACCGACTGGTCGCAAT
>CAVVDU010000009.1:0-240750 GCA_963746935.1 uncultured delta proteobacterium
CGAAAAACTGCTTTATACGTCTGGTGGTTGAGGAGATCGGTAAAGGGTATCGATTTGAGTGGCCGGCGCGGATGGGGGATCGATGTGTGCTGTAAGAAATCCACAATACGGGGGCAAAAGATGTTCAAGGGGCTGAAAGCGCAAGCTTGGCATGTATCGCCCCGTTGGCCATCGCCGAGATACTCGGCTCTTTTGCCAATTTAGCCGGTTAATTCGGAGTAAAGACACAGCGTTTGATGTCCAAGTTGTCTTTTCATAGCTGACGCGTTGCAGGCTCAGAAGTTTGACCGCATCCCAAGTCAAAAGTGCGAGGCAAGCGTTTGTGCATCGGTCGTTTCCAGGCATGTCACAATCACAAGGTTATGCGGATACAAAGGAGTTAAATAATGTCAGGCAACTTTTTTCTCACTGACCCTCTTTATTGGCAAACAGTTAAGGAAGATTTTGCAAGTGGTGCCGCAACTCATCGAGCTGTTGCCGCAGCAAAAGCAGAACTTGGAATTATTGCAGGTTCCGCCCAATTAGCATATTGCGCTTTTACAAGAGGATTTACCGCAAAAGCAATAGGTACCCATGGGATTGGTAATTATTTAGGTTCAATTGGAGAGTTGTCAAATGTAATTTATGGTGGAAACAGAAATTGGAATATAACCAAAACCGGCTATGAAATGGCTTCAAAATCAGTGTTGGGAGAAACAAATTATGGAGCGACCGCTTTTTATGCCACCGATTTTCTTTTGGGTCTAAGTGTGATGCTCAAGTCAGTAAGGGTAGATGACGCTGTGCAGGTTGGGAAAGGTATAGGTGTAACTTTGGAAAGACGTAGATGGGTTACTTCCGAACTTCTCCAACCACCATTAATCATTCTGAATGACATGTTTTCTGAATACCAGGTTCTAAAACAAACTTATTCTAGCTCAACAGCAAAATAATCGTGAGATAAAATGATACCAATAAAACGCCTGTCAACAATTCACGTAGTAGGTATAGTTGTATTTTCGTCAATTATTATAGCTGAAGCAATAAGTGGTGACCCTTCTATGTTAATTGGAATTACCACAACAGCAATAATATTAATGTTTCTTTGTTTTATGCGCAAAATTAGATCACCATTTTCTATTTACGACTATTTAATAATCATAACAATTAGCTTTGTAATCGCAATATCTTCAATATATTTATATTTGCACCTTGTAAGCTAGTCTAACAGGACTATCACAATCACAAAACTTATGTACCAAAATATCAAGCCCATTCCATCTTTCCATAACACTATTATTGTTGGTAGAAAGGGAGTGTTAAACTAATTTTGTTTATTTATGTATTTTGAGATTGAAGCAGCAATTGGTATCTCTGCTATCCAAAAATAAAAACTAGGCACGATAATGACACAACGACGTTCAATAATCACCATGCTTGGGGTAATTTAATATTTAGTTATAGTTATTGGCGCTGCAACGGATGGGAAACAAGGAATGTTGATAGCAACTTTAGTAACGCTGGTTTTGATATTTATCTTACGTATTTTACGAAGCAAGATGCACGATAGGCGCGAGGTTGCTTTTCCCACAGAGGAAGAAATTCTATTTTTGACTGCTCGGCAACAGTCTCACATACAGTTGCTGTCAATATTCATTCCGATATTGCTTATTGGTGGAGTTATCAGTGGTGACAGCACTGTATTTATGACAATTATTGGATGTATAGTAATTTTTTTCGCCTGTTTTTTGTTGAAAAAAAGGTCTCCCGCACACCAAGCAATATATTGCCAAGAAAAAAAGATGTTATTTGGATACACTGTTTCTGGCCTTGTTCTTGCCGCATTGACATATGTTTATGACTTGGCCAAATGATTAGAGTGAGTGATAACAATGACTCAACAACGTTCAAACATACACACAAAATGGCATGTACCTATCACTTAGAATACAGTTTATAACGTTGAGCGAAAAAGGAGCCTAACCATGTCAGCAAGCGATGCACAATTCACTTTTACGTTCCTTGACTTAGACCACGAAGTTTCTGTGCTTAGCTTTAACGCAATTGAAAATGTATCACATCTGTCCGGAGCAACCTTGATGCTGGTCAGTGAACAGATACTATCATGTAAAGATGTTGTCCGTCAGGAAGGTGTGCTGACTATAATCAACCCAGAAGGAGCAAACGCACCTGACCGATATTTCCATGGAATCGTCCGAAAATTCAGACATGCCGGAATGAAAGACAGGTTTCACATATACGAGGCACAACTGGTTCCGTCGCTGTGGCTTTTATCCTTAAAACAAAACTGCCGCATTTTCCAGGATATGAAACTGCAGGATATAATCGGCAAGATACTTCAGGAAAGCGGTATAACGGCTGATCTCTTTACGTTCCGATTGGCACACGAAGATATCTTTAATAAATTCAACATGCAGTATAACGAGACCGACCTGCATTTCATTTCCCGCCTGCTTGAAAAAGAGGGCATCTTCTATTTCTTTGAACATTACAAAGACAAGCATGTCCTGGTTTTCTCCGACACTGATGCCTATTATCAGGACATTAAAGGAGATACATCTATCCCGCTCAATGCCGGTGGAATGGTAAGCGCAAACAAAATAAGCATCTCATCATTCGATTTTTCAGATCGACTTAGACCCGGGATACACACCCATACAAATTATAATTTCAAGACACCCTCCGTTAACCTAGAAACCGATTTTAAAAGTGAATACAACAATCCGGACGAACCTTTTGAGGTATACAGCTATCCCGGCAGCTACGGCAAAACGGATAGGGGTGAACGGCTCACCCAAATACGCCTGGAAACCATCGCTGCACTCAAAGAAAAGGGCAGAGGCGTAAGCAACTGCACCCGTTTGACATCCGGTGCCGTATTCCAGTTAACCAGCCACAATAATCCGGAATTTAATCGAGAATACTTCCTGTTTGGCGTCACACATGGGGGCAATCAACCGGGCGTGTTGAAAGAACAGGCTCCTAAGGATGTAGTTCCAGGGTATAGCAACGCCTTCCTGGTCATTCCCTCATCCGTGACCTACCGACCAGAACAACGCCACGAGAAACCCATGGTTCCAGGCTTGTTGTCGGCCATCGTCACCGGCCCCAAAGGCGAAGAGATCTGGCCCGACGAGTACGGCCGCGTCAACGTCCAGTTCCACTTTGACCGCGAAGGCAAGATGGACGAAAAAAGCTCCTGCTGGCTGCGAACCATTCAATTCTGGAACGGTACAACCTGGGGCAGCCAATTTATCCCACGTGTCGGCGATGAAGTGCTGGTTACCTTTGTTGATGGAAATATGGATTATCCGATCATTATGGGTAGTGCCATCAACGAAGCAAAACAGCCTAATTACAATCTGCCAGCGAACAAGACCCAAAGCGGTATAAGAACAAGGAGCACTCCCGGAGGAAATCCTGACAACTACAACGAGCTGCGCTTCGAGGACAAAAAAGGGTCTGAGGAGGTATTTCTCCAGGGAGAAAAAGACTGGAATATCCTGATTAAGAATGACAAGGGGCAATACGTTGGGAATGATGAAACCCTCAATGTTCGTAACAACAGATCAAAGACCATCGGTGTAGATCAGACGGAAACTGTGGGCTCGAATCACACCGAGACCATCGGTATCACTAAAACGGAAACTATTGGTCTCAACAAGAACGAAACGGTGAGAGTAAACAAGATGGAGACCATCGGCGCTGCCAAGGAATTATCTATTGGCGGCCTGTATCAGGTAACCGTCGGCGGGATAATGAATGAAACAGTAGCCTGTGCAAAAACTGAGGAGGTGGGTTTGGCGAAAGCTGTTTTTGTCGGAACTACCATGATGGAGAACGTAGTCGGCAACAGAACGACAAACATTGGCGAAAACCTCACGGAAACCATTGACGGAAAATATTCTTCAAAAGCCAACGAATATATTATCGAGGCGTCAAAGATCACTTTCAAGTCCGGCTCTTCGACTATTGTCATGGATGGAAACAGTATCAGCATCAAGGCCGCTAAAGTTTTCACCAACTGATTGACGAATTGCCGCCCGATCCAAGTAACATTCGATAGCTTCTTTGGAGATTTAAAGTGAATAGAGATCAGAATAAAAAAATGTCGTCTACAAAAATCACCAACTCTACAGAAGGTACGCGCATCGGCAAGATAGAACGAGTTGATGGAAAAGGGTGCATCTTTGTTGATTTTACGGGAAACAGTATGGGACCGGTTGCCGCTCGCATTACTTCCTCCGCGAAAGCGGCAATTCACCATGGAGCAAATCCCACGGGTAAAGAAGTGCTGCTTTTCTTCGAAAACAACGACCTGACTCGCCCTGTTATCGTTGACACCATGTACTCCCTGATTGCTGAGATCATGGAAACCTCAAAAATTGTCCTCGAGGCAGAAAAACCCAAAGAAGTGATGATTGACGGGAAACGGATCTCATTCGAAGCAGAAGAGGAGATCGTACTGGAGTGCGGAAAAGCAAGCATAACCCTGACCAAGGCGGGGAAAATCATTATCAAGGGTGAATATGTTCTCAGCCATTCATCGGGAGAGAACAGGATCAGGGGTGGCTCAGTTTCGATAAATTAAGAACGGCGGTATTTGATGGTAACAAAAGGAATAATTTCTGAGTTCGCAGCTGAATCGGCTTTTCTCTGGTTTATCCGAACCAAAGCCGTCATCAAGCCGCATTACTCGCTTGCTGACGTGTCCATACTAGACGAGAGGTTGGAGGCCCACATAGACGGTCTGCGTGTTGCAGACGAAGCAGGTTGGCAAAGTTGTAAGAAAAACTTCGGTAGCACTGAACCGGAGAATTATTTTGCCCCATCTGTTCTAGCCTTTGAATCCGATGTCGCTGACCGTATTCAGGAGGTTTTCGACGAAATCGGTGAAAGCAGGGAAAAAGCCCATGCCGTTATCTCCGCCCTCGCCTGGATTCCATTCGAACAGGCCGAACCTCACCTCAATAGCCTTCTAGTCTCCGAATCATCGTTTCATCGCTATATCGGCATCGCGGCAAGCGCCGCTCATCGCCATGGTCCCGAACTGCCTCTGGACAAAATGGTTTACGACCCCTGTCCGTTACTAGTGGCTCGCACCCTCCGGGCATACGGAGAACTGGGTAGAAGCAGCGAACTCACTTCATTAATCCTGCGAGAGGGCTTATCAGATGATGACGATGGGATACGCTTCTCCACGGCATGGTCAGCAGCCCTAGGAGGCAATTCCGAGGCAGTTGAAGTATTGAAGGGCTTTGTCGTCCCGGAGTCGCCCTACAGGGAAAAAGCCCTGAACACGGCTTTGCGACGCATGGAACATACGACCGCCCTTTCCTGGCTGAAACTTTTTGCGGAAAAGCCGGATTGGATCAGGCTTGCGGTCATCGGAGCCGGCATAATTGGCGATCCTGTTCTAGTCCCTTGGCTTATAGAACAGATGCAGACACCGGCGTTTGGCCGTGTTGCTGGCGAAGCATTTACCCTCATAACCGGAGCTGATATTGAGCAGGATGAGTTGGGAGGTGGGTGGCCGGAAGGGTTCGTTGCTGGGCCAAGCGATGACCCGAAGGATGACAACATAGCAATGGATGCCGATGATGATCTTCCCTGGCCGAATGACAAAGCCATAGCGCAATGGTGGGACCGAAACAAGGGTGCATTCCCAGTGGGTACCCGCCATCTCATGGGCAAACCGATAGCAGCTGATCAACTTTGGCACGTCCTTAGAACCGGCCGGCAACGACAGCGTTGTGCTGCTGCCTTGGAACTGGCGATACTGGAGCCTGGTCGGCCGCTTTTTGAGGTGCGAGCTCGGGGGAGCAGGCAACTGGAGGTTTTAAAATGATCGATGAAGGGAAGAAGAACAATCGTGTCAAAGAGGCCGGGAATTCATGAAGGAGCTGGCGATCACCGCTGTAAATGCCATTACCGCAGTAGGTTACGATGCTGCCATCACAGCAGCTGCCGTGCGGGCAGGAATCTGCCGCTTTTCCGAATATGATGACTACACGGACGGGGAAGACAACCCGATAACTGTGGCACGAATCAGAGGGATCGAAGAAGGTCGGGATGCACCTGCCCGCATAGCGGGTAGTGCCACGCTTTGTCTTGATAACCTCCTCACCGGATATTTTCGGGATGGTACACAGCGGCCTTCTCACATCCAACTCTTTCTGGGTACCTCCACGGAAGAGAGACCTGGTCCGCGCTATGAAGAGAGCTGCATGTGGTCATTACCCGGGATCATGGAAAAATGGGCGGCCAAGTCATCCGTAGAGACTGTCCCTCTGGGTAACGCATCAATACAGAACGCCTTCGCCCGGGCAGGAGAATTGATCGAAAGCGATTCTAACAATGTCTGCATTATCGGTGGGATAGACTCGTTATTGAGAGACTCGACTCTGAACTGGTTTGAACAGGACTGTCGTCTGAAGTCCGTAAGCTATGGTCGCCATCAGGGTCTGATCGCCGGGGAGGCGATATGTTTCATAATCGTTGAAGACCCGTCGCGGGCTCGGCAGGCAAACAGGCCGATCCTTGCGCGTCTCACCGGGCTCGGTCTGGCAGATGAGCCAGCACCGCGCGCGGATTCCAAGTCGAGTAGAGGCGCAGGACTGACCGAGGCCTGCCGGGCTGCGTTGACTGGTACTGCGGGCGGTGATGTATGCGCTGTTTTTGGTGACCTGAACGGAGAAAATTCCCGCGCACTGGAATGGTTCCAGACAGAAAACCGCTGTTTCAAAAAAAAGGATACACACCGACAACTCTGGACTCCTGCCAACTGTTATGGCGATATCGGCGCTACCAGCGGCGCGGTGTTGACATCCGTAGCCGTGCAGGGGCTTGTTCGAGGGTGGCTGAAGGGGCCTGTCCTCACATTCTGCTCGGATGATCATGGCCCATGTGGTGCGCTGGTATTGGAACCGGGCTGATAGCTGTATGTGAAAACTGTAGGCAGAACTAGAGCTGAACGTAAGCGAGGTGGACATGGAAGGCACAAACAACCTGGATAGTCTGGAAAGTGCGGTGGGGGATTTGAAAACCAACCGCTGCAAGCAGCGCTTCAAGATTTTCAGCGACTACAAAGCGGGGTTCGGAGCCAGATTCGACGAATTGGAGTTCCTCAATTACAAGACAGGCGGTGTTGTAAAAGGTGCAGAGCTTCGTGATGTTCAAAGCGGTTGTGAGATTTATGAACAGCTGGGATGGGACAGTGCTGTCCATAACGAGGAAGGATTTCACAAATGCGGATGCAAGCCCTTTGATGAGCAGTTGCGGTTTGTCTCGGAGAAAGGTAAGCCTCTTTCAAACACCGACTACCTTGTGACGCTTAGTGATGGCAGGACGGTGGGTGGCACAACCGACAATGACGGCAAAACAAAACGCATCAGAAGTTCAAACAAAGAACAGGTGATAGAAAAAGTGGAATTTCTTGCTTCGGAACGAATACAGCCGTTATGCCCGAGGAATCGCATCCAACCGGGCAAAAAGCTGAAGAAAATCGAACCCGCCGGTGTTGCCACCAATCAAGCCAACATTGGAACTTCGGTTAAGACAGTTACTGTGCAAGGCAATGCACGCAAACTCACCCCAGGTGAGGTTGCAATGCTGCGGCCAATCTTCAAAGATTCGATTTTCTATACCGAAGTTTATATTCACCGCGAAGCCTTTTTGCCCTTTGGTCTTCAGAACAAACTAACCGGAATGACCCCCAATGGAGAACTGTATTGCCCAGATTTGAAAACTTTTAGAGAAGATTTTTCAGCAGCAGCTCTAACTAATAAGGACAAGATCTGGTTTATGCATGAAATGTCGCATGTCTGGCAATGGAATCGTGGCTACCGGGGCAGACTTGTAGCTAAGGGGGCCTTGTACGGAATAGCATCAGGGATCTTCGGCGAGAGGTGGGTTTATGGATATGACACGACAGACAAGAATAAAACCCTGCCAGACTATAACATGGAGCAACAGGCGGAAATTATTTCCCATTATTACGGCGGAAAATATTTAAAGGATACGGTTTGTTTTTCTAAGCTCCCTTTTCTTGAACGAGTATTAGCGGACTTTTTAAGAGAACCAAGAGCAGTAGTTCTTTTGCCCGGTGGAAAATAAACAGATTAATAGAGAAGACATAAATATGGACACTAACGAGGATATGAAAATGTCATACATCTACCGAAATTCTGTTATTTGTCTATTTTTTATATTGATTCCTGCGACCGTAAACGCTTCTCAGCCAACCCCTAGTGGTAAGGTGAATATAGCTATGCGTAACGGTCAGCCTTGCTTTTACTATCTACAAGATAAGTCTCGTTCGTTTGGTTATCTTGCTATTTCAACGGCAGGGGAAGGCCAATGGGAAATTCAAATTTCAAACTCAGATAGGAAAAGTTTATTGGAGCCCAATAGCCCTAAGACTTGTATAAAATATGGTGTTCTCAACCCAGGAATGGAAATAATTCGCCCAGCTGAGCCATTGCGATTGGACGTTCCCTATGAAGTGTTTATGAGTATACCCGACAATAGCTCCTATCAGTGGAAATACACCTCTGATTTTTGTCTCACTCGCAATGCAAAGGGTGAAACTATACTTGTGGGCGCAGAATGGGATGATAAAGCGGGCGCGATGAGATGTCTGAAACCGGGTGAAACTCCGAAACGGGGTTTCTGGCAGAAGCTGTTTGGTAAATGAATCAAATGTTGGAGCGAAGACATTTTGCCTGCGGCAAAGGGAGGCTGGAAACATACTCACCATTGATTGAATGCAGCGTGAAAGCACAATGGAATTACATGCTATTAAACCAGGAGGAACGAAAATATGGGGAAATCAACAGTTTTTTCAAACAGCCAGGGCATAGCCAATACCGACAGCGAAGATGTTGTCGTGAGCGGTCCGGATGTCTGTCTTACCCCAATGGGCTCTTCGCTCGTGCCGGTGCCCTATACAAACATTGCCAAATCAGCCTCTCTTGCGGGAGGCACGAAAACAGTTAAGGTCAATGGTTGCATGGGTGCCATAGACGGATGTTGCTACTGCACGAGCACCGGAGATCTGCCAGGTACCGGCACGGGAGTGGCGTCCGGTACGGTGGGTAGCAAGGCCGAGTTCATTAACTACTCTTTCGATGTCAAGATCGAGGGAAAAGGGGCATGCCGCAATTCCGACCCCATGACGCAAAACAGCAAAAATGCATTTTAAGGAGCAGAGATAACGCAGACAGCATCCACTGAAAAGAAGATGTAACAGAACTTTTTACATAACAGACAGTTTATAGGGAGCATCCTAATGGGAAATGACATTGGTTCCGACAACCATCCGGAATGTACAGAGGTATCAAACGTGTCTGAGAAAGGCATCTTCCGCTTCCGGGTGGTGGAACATCTTTCGTGGGATAACTACGTCGTAAAGGAAAAACAATTCATCTTTGGCGACAAGAACAACAAACCTATTGCGGGCAAGAAGTTCAAAATCAAGCTGCCGGACGGCAGCATAATCGATGGAACCACCGATGCAGATGGTGTAATCGAAATCCCCGTCGATAAATTATGCACTAAATACGAGATCATCTTCGAGCCGGAAACCGCGCTGATGAACAATGTTTATTATCTGTTTTACAATGCATGTCGTCCACTTGAAAAGTTACTGTAAATAATCCATTACACAAAAGACCCGAAAATAAAGGACCACCAGCATGGCTGAAAACGACCGACCAAAGACAATGCAGAAAGTTGAGCAGAACGATCCCAGCGGCGACAAATTGAAGTCGCACAAGCCTGATTTGTTATGTACGGACATGCACCAGATCAGCATTTACCGCCCTTGCGTAATCATCGATTCCCACATGCACATCCAGAGCGGCAACTGTGCTCCCATGCCATTTTTGTGGGAACGGCTTTCGGTCATGAAATATATTAAACCTCCTCGATGGTTCATCCAAGGTGCGGGCGAAGTTGTCGGCACTATTCTGGATTATCTCTTGTTAAAGCCGTTTTTCGGGTGGGTCATTAAAATATTCGGCGGCAAACCTAAGCCGGACGGAGGATTATACAATAAGAACAGCTTCAGGCTGGCGATTCCGATCGCAGAAAAGCCAACCCTTGAGATAGGAAATATTTTTCTCAAGAAAAGAAGAAACCCGGTTTATGAGGAGTTAAAGAGTTCTGCGCAGTACAAGGACCTCTCCAAACTGGTGCTCTCCTGCGTGGTCATGACCATGGATTTGGAATACGCCCATGTCGATGGGTATTACGGCATCAAGGTCTACAATGCCATCTATGCCGATTCGGACTTTACGCAAAAGCCCATTCATTACTGGTACCCCGCGCATGGGATATGGAAGAGGCGGGCAGACTCATATGTGCGGCTGGACTCCAGTGGACAACCATCCGGCATTAAAGAAGAGTTTACGGATGAAGAGCACAAATGGCTTAAGGAACATGGTATTCCCGGGCTTTATTTTGACATGCAAAAAAACGATTTCATGCCCATGCGCATCATAGCCGCTCCCTGCCTTACAGACGAAAAAGAAACAGATATCTATGAGCAGTGGACAAAGCAGTTAAAATACACCGAGCAGTTGGTACTTGCCAACCCCTTGAAATTGCTTCCCATGTTTCACTATGACCCTCGGCGTTGGCAACTCAACAAAAAGGGCAACCAGGAAGTTTACAATCATGTGGGCAAAAATGGGCTTTATCTGGGATTCAAGATATACACGGCCCAAGGTTACCGACCATGGGACATAAGAAGAATCCCGATAATGAAGGATTTCTATGTCAATTGTTGTGAAAATCAAACCCCCATCATGAACCACTGCACGCCGGAAGGCGGATATACCTTTGACCGGGATGAATATTTGGATTTCGTGCACCCGAACGACAATTACGAGGATCAGAAACAGAAAGACGCCAAGCCGCGCAATGCTTTCGCCGGTGTCTCCTATTTTTCTCCCATTGAGTATTTCAATGACCATTTTGTTGCCCCCGATGCCTGGAGAAAGGTCCTGGATGCAACCGTCAATGGCAGACCCTTGAAGGACCTACGTCTCTGTCTGGCTCATTTCGGGGGAAACACTGATCTTGGCAAGGTATGGGGAAAGCAGATTATTAAAATGCTGAAGGATTATCCCAATGTCTACGCTGACATTTCTTCATCCTTCGCAAATGCGAAATTCCGTAAGCTATTTCATAGAGGAAATTCTGAAAAAAGACCCGGACAGGGAGCTGATCAAGGACCGAATTCTGTTCGGAACGGACTGGTATCTGACCATTAATGGACAGTGTCAATTATGTCGAGTATTGCGAGAAAGCCAGGGACGCATTGAAATTTGACTCCAGTCTCTGGCCTAGGTTTACGCAGTATAATCCGTGCAGATTCTATAGATTGGATGAGCAGATAGAGCGGGTAGTAACTAATATTATCAAGAGAAGAGAGACAGAGGAGATAGAAAGGGAAAATAAAACCACTTAAACAAAAACATAAAATAGAAATTTAATAAGGAAGCATATCATATCAGTCTATCCAGCAAACCATATTATACTCATAAGGAGACTAGATGGCTAGGATGATAGGACATACACTAAATAGAAAAACTATGTGGATAGTAGTTTCAGTGCTTATCATAAGCAGTTCTCTGTTAATAGCAATAACATGCGGAGGAAATAGAATGGCACCATCCTATAACATAAACGAAACAAAGTCACTGAAACCGGAAGTGTATGAGTTAAAGAGTGATACCACTCTTTCACTCTTTCCTGTGCCACAGGACAACTCAATCGGAACAAACGATTTAAACAACGCCATTACCCTTTTGTCCTTTCACAAGGGCAAGCTAAAGTATGACAATTACTTTAAAAACGCAGTCGATGATGTGGAAGGTGGTGGCGAGTATCTTCCCGTCATCGCACCGGACACCATCGGGTTCGGCCAGTCACGGAGATTTCTGCTTTACAATTTCAGAAACAGAGATGTCCGGTACTATCGGATTGTCGTCTCCCTCGAAGAGACTATAGAAAAAATCGCCATAGCTGACGCCGGGCGACGTCATTTCATTTTCGAGATTAAAGAGTATGACAGCCGGTCAGATGATCCTAGCGATAAAACCTACAACCTTTTATTGATGGACCTGAGTGGAAAAGAGGCCAGGCTGATCAAGGAACTCAATATAGGTAAAGGCGTGACTTGGTCTGTGGCAGATAACAGAATATTTTTATATAACATCGGGAAGGATCAGTTGCGGGCTTTAACTACAAATTTCGAACCTGTTAATCACCCTCTGGTTGATGCAATTAAACAAAATAAGGGTAAGGTTAATTTTACACGGATATATACGCATCCTTATTTGCCTTTTGTAATCCTTGGTGCCGGAGAGGAGGAAGAAGTGCTGATTTCTTGGGGCCAAGAAAGGGATCAAACTCCCCAAAATGTGTTTAAAGAAGAAATTATGGGGTCTGATTTTATTTTTTCACCTGATGGCAAGTGGGTTGTCTTTACGGATAACGGAGACCTTGATGATAAGAAAACCTACCTCATGCCCGTATCCGAAAAGTACCCTAACTACCTGGGCACGCCCATATTATTGGTAAATAATTATTTCGACGAAGGCAGTTGTGGCTGGACCACCAATCCGATCAGCTTTGTCGGGGCAAACTCAGACAAGCTCTATCGCTGGGAACTCACCAAGGAAGCCCATCCCTGGATCGATAAGCCCACTTTGCATGACTACATTGTGGATTACGACCTGGAAAAGCAGAAGAAGGAGAAACAGCATGGGGCGGGTGAAAATCAGAAATAACCGCGTTAATGCTCTAAAACCCGAATACCCTTATGCAAGATAGAGAAAGGTCGAAAGAATCATGCGCGTGCCCTGGAAATTCTTATTGTCCATATTGGCGGTGGGATGTTCGGGTGTGGTGCTTCACACCGCCATCACGCGTGGAGCGAGTAAAGTGGAACCATCCTACAACATAAACGAAACCAAGTCACTGGGGGCAAAGGGGGACGTTGGTAGGTTATGAAGGTTATTTTGATGTGAACTGGAGAAACTATGCCAAGGCAACCGAGGTTGGACCTCCCCGGCTTGGTTCAACATGTTATGGCGCGGGGCATAGAAGGAAGTGATATTTTCCGTTGTGCCTGTGGCAAAGGGGGACGTTGGTAGGTAATGAAGGTTATTTTGATGTGAGCAGGAGTACCCATGCCAAGGCAACCAAGGTTGGACCTCCCCGGCTTGGTTCATCACGTTATGGCACGAGGCATAGAAGGCGGTGATATTTTCCGTTGTGATGAAGACCGGCAAGGCTTCCTCACACGCCTTACCAATGAAATCAATAAGCCGGATGGGCCAAATCTCTATGCCTGGGCTTTGATGAGCAATCACTTTCACCTGTTGCTGCGGCCTGGTAATGGCTTGTTATCGCCAATGATGCGGCGGCTCATGACCGGGCATGCAGTCAGCTGCAACATGCGCCACAAACGCAAGGGTAATCTTTTTCAGAATCGTTTCAAGAGCATTGTGGTGGAAGAAGAGCCATACTTTCTGGAACTTGTTCGCTATATCCATCTGAATCCGGTGCGCGCCGGGATTGTGACCAGCCCGGAAGATCTGGCAAACTATCCGTTTGCCGGACATTCCGTTATTTTAGGAAATAAAGACTTTGCCGGACAGGATGTCGATGCTGTTCTGTCCCGGTTTTCTCTGCAGAAAACGTCAGCCATTCGCACCTATCGTGACTTCGTTTCGGCAGGTTTTTGTCAAGGGAGTAGGAACGAGTTGCGGGGAGGTGGTCTAGTCAGGAGCGCGGGTGGGCTTTCGGCGCTCCTGGGTTGCGATCCAAATGAACGGGAGTCATCGGACGCACGGATACTTGGAAGGGGTGATTTTGTCGAGTCGGTACTGAATGAATATGAATGTTCTGGAAAGACAAGAATAAACACCATCGACAACATCTTGCTCACTGTATCGGAGCAGAGTGGCATCAACAGCCAGTTAATTCTCGGCACCAGTCGCTGCCGGAACGTCAGCGCTGCTCGGCGTCAATTTTACCGGCGAGCCCATGAAGAAGCCGGAGCGACATTTGCTGAGTTAGGGAGAAAGACCGGAAGAAGTCATACATCGGTGAGAGAGGCCATTTTGCAGGCAAGACTTGAACTGAAAGAAGATAAGAAATGAAATAACCTTCATAACCTACCAACGTCCCCTAATGCCTCTCCTTTAATGCAACCTAATGTAGTGGCAGAAGGTTTAACGGGCAAATATCTCCTGCCGATAACATTTGTCTTCAAAGATCCAGACCTTATAACAGGAAAGATCCACCAGCCGGTTTTTGAAACTCTGAATACGGTAAAAGGACCCGAAACATTCAGGCAGGAGGCATCCGATTACACCGGTGCATTGCACGCCTGTGAAGAACCTGATGGAGAATATGCAGTGATCTTTGATGACTTCAATCTGGAAGAAGACAGTTTCGAATAAAGGAGCGGGCATGGGTTTTATCAAGTACATCGACATCGACTGGCCTGACCTTTTCAGACCGATACTCACATCGAAAACAAACTTTTTCAATCGCATCAGGGTCAGGCGTGAGGTTATCCCCATCATCTTCGTGCCGGGGGCCATGGGGAGCAGGCTAAAACACGGCAAGAACGTTGTATGGGATCCGGATGATAGGGTTGGCATGTTCAATAGATATGGTCGGAAAAAGTGTACACCAGCAAAACGCAAGGAATTACTGATCGGGCCGCAGTTTAACCCTGAGTGGCTTCAGGTAAGTGAAGATGATGCGAATCACAACCAGAAGTTTTTTTCAATGACTGATCCATGGCGTGACCGCAGAGGCTGGGGCGGTGTTTTATGGAACTATTATGGAGAGTTGCTCAAAGAGTTGCAGAACTATAACTGGAACAAACCGGTGATTAGTGAAGACAAGGACAAGAAAAAAGAACTGGCAGGCAAATGTTTTGAATTTCCTGTGCATGCCTTCGGTTACAACTGGACCGACAGTTGTGCAAATTCCGGCAAGAAGCTGGCGGAAAAAATCGAAGAAATTATAAAAGGGTACAAGGCGAAAGATCGCCTTTGCAAGCACGTCATCCTCGTAACCCACTCTATGGGAGGGCTCGTCGCCCGTTCTGCCTGTTGCATAGCGCATGAGGGAATAGGAAAAGCTCAGGACATGGTGCTTGGCGTAATTCACGGTGTGCAGCCTTCCGTCGGTGCTGCTGCTGCATACTGGCGCATGAAGGCTGGATTTGAACGCAAGAGTTGGGGAGACGCCCCTGCAGCATGGGTGCTTGGGGCAAATGGGCAAGAGGTGACATGTCTCCTCGGCAATGCACCAGGTGGCTTGGAACTGCTGCCGACCAAAGACTACACTTCGAATGACGGCTGCAAGCAGTGGCTTCATATAACATTGAAGAGCGGCAAAAAGATTTCACTGCCGAAGTCGGATCCTTATTCGGAAATCTATCGAATCGGGGAGCATCCAAATATGGTCACAAATAAGCCAGATGCAGTGTTCTGGCGGCTGGTGAATCCGGCATGGCTTGAACCGAATGATTCAGGAAGGATACTCGCTTCGAATGACCCTGCAAATATTTTCAAAAGTCCTTGGTATGTGTATCTAAAATGTCTAGATCTTGCCAAAATATTTCATGATGAACTCCAAACAAGATTTCACAAGTGTACATACCAGTTCTATTCCAGCGGCCTCGGCACGGTGGACAAAATAATCTTCAAGCACGAAGAATTTTTTTACAGAAAACAGCCCACACTTGGGGTTGAAATTTCAGTGCCTTCCAAGGTTGTTTCCTCCCGAGGCAAAAGCATCATGTATACCGACATATATAATCAGGAATTAACAACTTCACTCTCTGAACCCCACAAAACATTGGTTGCTAGCATGTCCAGCATTGATGACTATCGTGAAGGTGGCGATGGTACAGTGCCGAACTGTTCGGGTTCTGCTCTTAAAGCATGTGACGGTTATAAAATACTTTTGACTTCCAAATTTAATAAAATAGAACACCAGGATGCATATAAAGATCGTAAGGGAAAGGATTTTGTCATCACAGCTGTAAGAAATTTCGCCCTCAAACGCATTGAAGAAGGGATAAAAGAAGGCGGAGTGGGAACAGCAATATAGAACTGGAGGCAAGGCATTATGTTCAAAATGCAACGGCTAAAAGCAATATTGTTGATTATATTAATATTTGCGACATGTTCCATTGTCCAGGGATGCGACAAAACGACAAACACAGGAAAAGGAGCTAATATACCGATGAAAACATATTATATAGGCCGCTTTTCACTTGCAGTACCGGCAGAGATGAAGCGGGAGGAACTTACCTCTGAAATTAGACATGTGAAAATAGGAGAGATTTTATGGCCCGTGGACGTAGGCCATGAGCAAGCCCGATATGCTGAATGGGACAAATTCATGGCAATGATCAAAAAGCTTCCTTCTCCAGATGGCACAGATAAGGTAATTATAAGAGTTCACGATTTCCCTGGAGTTGGACAATGGGCCAAAGGTGCATTTTATCACAATGAAGGTGATGCTGCTGATGAAGGAACTTGGTCTCTATTATTGGATACAGGAACAGTTGGTGTATTGTTTAAGGGGCGATCAGTCCTAGTGGAAAAGGAGAATCAAAGCCATTTGATGCTTAACAATTTAAACAATCTTTGTGAGTCATATCACAGCAGTGACACGAAAGCATCTAAACCACTGGAGAATTCTTTTTATCTCCAGTATGGCATGATCAACCTCCCATATAGTTGGCAAGAAGAATCCTACGCAAGCTTTAAAGGACATCCTCTCAATCTGAATCTGACAATCAAGATGCAAATGGATATTGGTCATTTTAGAGAAACAATGGGCCTGATTGAAGGAACAAAGGGAATGATCGACGATGCATCCCGTGAACCAGGCATTAGCTTTTCCATAGTCCGATTGGGTAAGCGAGAAGTGGCAGGAATGAAAGGCGAGGAATCGATTCTTCGTGCTTCGGATAATGGAAAAAAATCTCTGCTCTTTGCCTGGGAATTCAATGGTAAGGAAGATTCTGGAGAGTATCCGACCACGACTATTGAAATGGAAGCCTCTGACGGCAAACTTGATGAAAAGACACGGGTATGGGATGCGGTACTTGATTCCATGAAGCCAATGTTTGAGCGGAAGAAATAAGAGAAACAAAAACCAAAACCATCCTGAATTGATCCTCATGGAAAACAAAAAGCCTGACTTTAATCGAATAGCGATAACCGGCATAGGTCTGACGACTTCTGTGGGTCTCAGTGCACTGACCTCCCTTGCGGCTATACGCGGCGTTATTGCCAACTTTTCCGAGCATGAAACCGTGCTGGTGAACGGTGACGAATATGGCACTGAACTGAGTGGTGCGAAGATCGCCCGCTTGCCGGAGAATGTCGTATCTCGGAGCATTTTAGGTGAGGATCGTGCCATTGCTTTGTTGGCTCCAGCCATTAGAGAGTGCGCAGACGGGCTTTCGGCCGATCTGCTTAGAAGCGCCAAATGGCGGATAAGTTCCCGAATCGAACTTGGGTTCGAGAAGTTTGCGAACATCCTGAAGGAAAAATTTCACGACCTGCCAATCCCGGCCCTGCATCGCCATAACACTTCTGCCTTGGCTTTAGGGCGTTGTCTTTTCTTCGAAGATATCATTCAGGCAACCACAGAACTGCGAAGCGGTTCCTGTCAGATGGTCCTTGTCGGGTGTGTGGACTCCCTTTGCGAAACCACTGTTCTTGGCAAGCTTTGCGAGGCGGACCGGCTCAAGAGTGGAACCAATCCAGAAGGAATTATCGCCGGTGAAGCTGCCGGTGTAATTTTGCTGGAACTGGAATCCAGCGCAAGAATTCGCAAAGCCACGATACTCGCATACATCAGCGCTTGGGGGCAGGCTGTTGAACCCCATCCTTTCACCGGTAAAACTCGTTCGAGGGGTAAGGGGTTGTCAAACGCTTATCGTGAAGCGTTTGCTCAGCTTCCAGAAAAAGGCGAAGAGATCGACATGGTGGTTGCCGACCTGAATGGCGAACATGCTCGGGCCTATGAATGGGGGTTGACTGAGGGAAGAATATTCCCTCCTTACGACAAGATGCGGAAACTGAAGCATCCAGCGGACTGCGTCGGAGATTGCGGTGCGGCAATGGGGCCGGTACTCCTTGCAACAGCGGTGGGACACATGTCAGAGGCTTTTCCGGTGTTGAGCACAGCGATTTCCACATCCGATGATGGTGGGGCTCGGAGAGTACTCTGCCTTGAAAAAGGCGATGGTCGTGACAAAGGTACCGTCATCCGCAACGGGTTGAAAAAAAGCCCGATAGCCATTCCCACCGTTATTGATCAACATACCGATGAAGTCTCCTTTCTTTGGATTTCTCGCAATCGCCTGATGAAGTCTCAGTTCTATGGGCTTTATGAACTGGCAGGCCATGATGAACGTATCGAAGCACATCTGGACGGTCTCCGGCTGGCCGGGAGCACCGGTTGGGAGATGTGTGAAACAGCCCTAAGTGATGGAAATGCGGGTGACTATTTTTCAGCTTCTATCCTGGCATTCAAAAGTGGTGATGAAGACCGCCTCTCTTGTCTGCTAGACAAGGGAGGCCCTGACCCAGTTCTGTCCAGAGGTATCATTTCCGCGCTTGGATGGCTTCCCTACAGTCAGGCCAAGCCATATATCACGAGGTTCATCTCCGAGCACTCGCCTTATCTACTCCGCATCGGTATTGCCGCCTCTGCAATTCACAGAATTGATCCGGGCAAGATTCTGAAGGATGCCATTCAGAATGATAACCATGCCCTCAAAGCGCGCAGTCTCAAGGCTGCAGGCGAACTTGGCAGAATCGATCTGCTGCCGATTCTCGAGGAAAATCTCTCCCATGGGGATGAGTCATGCCGCTTCTTTGCTGCATGGTCGGCGGCATTACTCGGAGATATGAACGCCCTTCCGGTACTCCAATCCTTGGCAGCAAGTTCCGCACAGTATAAGGAAGATGCTGTCAAGATGGCTTTTCGGATTATGGAAAGCCAGAATGCCCTAAAATGGCATGCGGAACTGGCAGCAGACCCGGAAACTACCCGTCAGGCGGTCATAGGTGCCGGAACAATCGGTGATCCCGCGCTGATCTCCTGGCTCATTGTACAGATGAAGACCCCGGCACTTTCAAGAGTGGCAGGTGAAGCTTTCACCATGATTTCAGGTGCTGATATCGAAAGTGATGGACTGAAAGGTAAAATGCTGGATGGCTTTGAGGTCGGGCCGTCTGAAGATCCTGAAGATGACAATGTCGGAATGGACGACGATGAGGATCTGCCTTGGCTTGATCCCGAACTTGCCAAGGAATGGTGGCAGCAGCGCAGAGATAAATTTAACAGCGGAGTGCGCTATTTTCTCGGCAAATCCATTTCCGACACACATCTCCACAACGTGCTTTGCTCTGGCAGTCAGCGTCAGCGGGCACATGCTGCAATAGAGTCGATACTACTGAATCCGGGACTACCGCTCTTTGAAATACGCACTCCAGGCTTCAGGCAGATGATTACGTTGAAAGGACAAATTTGACTGCTCGAGATGAATTCCCTGCGAACAGGTAGATCTACGTATCTCAGACAAATATTGAGAGTGAATACATGAACTTCATCAACAACACGTCATTTCCCGCTCTCGCATTTCAGGCGACAGACCAGCTCGGGGAGTCGACCCATGGCAAAGGGGGACGTTGGTAGCTTATGAAGGTTATTTTGATGTGAGCAGGAGTACCCATGCCAAGGCAACCAAGGTTGGACCTCCCCGGCTTGGTTCATCACGTTATGGCACGAGGCATAGAAGGCGGTGATATTTTCCGTTGTGATGAAGACCGGCAAGGCTTCCTCACACGCCTTACCAATGAAATCAATAAGCCGGATGGGCCAAATCTCTATGCCTGGGCTTTGATGAGCAATCACTTTCACCTGTTGCTGCGGCCTGGTAATGGCTTGTTATCGCCAATGATGCGGCGGCTCATGACCGGGCATGCAGTCAGCTGCAACATGCGCCACAAACGCAAGGGTCATCTTTTTCAGAATCGTTTCAAGAGCATTGTGGTGGAAGAAGAGCCATACTTTCTGGAACTTGTTCGCTATATCCATCTGAATCCGGTGCGCGCCGGGATTGTGACCAGCCCGGAAGATCTGGCAAACTATCCGTTTGCCGGACATTCCGTTATTTTAGGAAATAAAGACTTTGCCGGACAGGATGTCGATGCTGTTCTGTCCCGGTTTTCTCTGCAGAAAACGTCAGCCATTCGCACCTATCGTGACTTCGTTTCGGCAGGTTTTTGTCAAGGGAGTAGGAACGAGTTGCGGGGAGGTGGTCTAGTCAGGAGCGCGGGTGGGCTTGCGGCGCTCCTGGGTTGCGATCCAAATGAACGGGAGTCATCGGACGCACGGATACTTGGAAGGGGTGATTTTGTCGAGTCGGTACTGAATGAATATGAATGTTCTGGAAAGACAAGAATAAACACCATCGACAACATCTTGCTCACTGTATCGGAGCAGAGTGGCATCAAAAGCCAGTTAATTCTCGGCACCAGTCGATGCCGGAACGTCAGCGCTGCTCGGCGTCAATTTTACCGGCGAGCCCATGAAGAAGCCGGAGCGACATTTGCTGAGTTAGGGAGAAAGACCGGAAGAAGTCATACATCGGTGAGAGAGGCCATTTTGCAGGCAAGACTTGAACTGAAAGAAGATAAGAAATGAAATAACCTTCATAACCTACCAACGTCCCCTAATGCCCGTCCCCTAATGCCTCCGGGATATTCTGGAAACCCGCAAAGGAACCCGGGTTACCGTTCGTCTGTCGGATGGAGGAGAGCTGACCGGAAAAGTGCGAAACGTAACCCAGACTCTTGTGCAGTTGGGGGAATTGGATGGTCGGGATTATTTTGACGGGGTGATACGAATAGAAAAGATCTCCGCGGTAATTGTCCGGGTAAAGCAATAGAGCGTCGTGACAACCTTCAGGATCAGTGATGAAATATTTAGGATGGGTATCTCTATTATCTTGTAATGTCGGTTGGCTGCTAGGTCTTGTTGTTTTGAAAATTCGTAGTAGACGCAGAGACACAATCGGTTTAGCTGGATTAGGAGAGGCACTTGTTTTTGTTGTAATTCTATTTATTTCTGCTGTTGTAGGAGCCGTTACCGGTGCTATAGCACTTGAGTCGGGAATACGGACTTTACCTTTATTCATAGGTTTCCTAACCAGTCTAACTGTTGTCTGCGTTTTTGTCGGCGGGGTTCTTTGGACAGTTATGCATGATTGAGCTTGAACAGCTTCAACTAACTTGTTGAAGAGAATATCGTTTCGAAGCGAGAGCTTGATAGTAGCGTATGCAACGCAACTAATCTTTTGCACGGCAAGTGCAAATGGTCCTTCTTAGTATTGAAAGCCCCAAAATTCAACTCTAACCGTATTCCAGGATTTACCTTATGAGTAATGAAACTCTTTTGCGGCTTATCCCGCTTTTCCCATTGGAGTGATATGAAGTATCTGATTGTGGCAGTGTATTTGCTGATGTGTTCTGCCTGTGCACCAATCCCGCATTTCATCACCGAGACACCTGAAGTTTCCGGTACGGTTACATATAATGGTGTCCCTTTGCGCGGGGTGAGCGTCAAGATCACGCCTGAACGTAATGACGGGTCATGCAATATGGCGGCAAGGACTTCCATTACCGATGCCGCCGGGAATTTTGAATTGCAGAGAGTCAGAAAGTTCATGTTTTTCAGCACAATGGGTGACTATTTTTTCAACATCAAGGTATGCATAATCAAAGATGGCATAACATATATTGGCTATACGGATGAAGGCATGGGCTACCCTCCGGATTCAATCAGATTGAAATGCAGCATAAACATGGACAGTAAATTTATAGATAAATATACCTCCAAGGCTGACATTGATAAGTTTGTGGTCTGTACGCTAGACAAATAATCGATTTGAGGAGACCCCATGGATTGCCTGAAAGGTTGTATACCGTTGATCTGCATGGTTCTGCTTTCTACCGCGGCACAAGCCGAAGGAATCAAGAAAACAGAGCCGCTTTACGATGACAAAGATATATACGAAGCCATCACGCTGCATCCGCAAAAGTTCATTACGAAAAGTGATGGCTTGCTGGGCACGGGTTTGTACTCCCGCGGCATATATGAACATGTCAGCCTGTTTCCGGTGCCGTTTGATAACGCGGTGGGTACCAACGACATGAACAATGCCCTTACCATCATTTCTTTTCCCAAAGGGAAGATGAAATACAAAAGATATTTTAAAGATGCCATTTATGAAGTGTGTTGCGGCGGCAACTACATGCCCCATGCCGTTTCGGGACTGGTGGGCTTTGGTCAGGGCGGGCGTTTTGTGCTCTATGACCTGAAAAGAAAATCAGCCCACGATTTCTCCACGCAATCCATCACAAAGATCGTCGTGGCCGATGCCGATAAGTTGCACTTTATCTTCGGGGATAATCACAGTATTGAACTTGTTGACCTGAGCGGCAGCGAGCCGAAGCTGATCAGGGAGATACCTGACCCGCTTGGAACGGTCTGGTCCGCGGGCAACGACAAAATATTCATGTGGGAATATGAAGAAAAGAATTTGCGGGTTCTCGACCTGAACCTGCAGCCTGCACACCACCCGCTTGAGGAGGTTGTAGCCAGACATAAGGACAAAATAGGTTTTATGCGAATGGCTCTGCATCCCCGGTTGCCGTTTGCCATACTGTATAATGGCATAGAAGGCGACTTTGTCGTCAGCTGGGACAAGGACAGGAATACCACCCCGCACGTTCTGATTTATGACGGAGAGGATTTTACTTTTTCTCCTGACGGCAAATGGGTTGTCTACAAAACCGGCAACATCGGCCAGCGGTCCCAAACCTACATGATGCCGGTCTCGGAAAAGTACCCGAATTATCTGGGCTCGCCGATACTGTTGATCGATAGTTATTTCAATAATTATGCCTGGACCACGAACCCCACGGCGTTTGTCGGTACGAATTGTGAGAATCTTTATCGCTGGGACCTGGAAAACGCCAATCATCCCGCCACGGGGAAGATGTCGTTCCATGATTACGTTGTGCGGAAAGATCTTGAGCACCTGGCCCGGAAAAAAGCAGAGGGAACGCCATTCGACAAAACCAGGCGGTTGATTGCATCAAAAGCCGACCTGAATGCCAAGGACAACAAGGGGCATACCGCCTTGATGAGGGCGGCCATGTACGGCCATGCGGATGCCGTGAAACTGCTGATAGCGGCAGGAGCGAACCTGCAGGTGAAAGACGGTTTCGGTGATACCGCTTTCTGTTATGCGGCGAAAGCCGGTTATCTCGATGTTGTGAAACTTCTGCTGCCTACGGCGCCGGATCCCTACCGCGGGTTGAAAAGAGCCGCCACCTACGGTCACGGCGATATTGTGCAGTTTCTGATTGACGCCGGCGCGGAGGTGAATGCGGAAGAGGGGAGGGAATCGCCATTGTCCGAGGCCATTACCTGGCGTCATCCCGAAGTGGCAAAGCTGCTCATTGCCGCAAAAGCTGACGTCAATGCCCGTTTCGGATACGACAGAAACGATACGCCATTGAAGACGGCGATTCGTCTTGATCAGCCTGATATCGTCAACTTGCTGATTGCCGCAAAGGTTGATGTCAATGAAAAATATTTCAAAGGCAGAACCCCGCTGATGTACGCGGTTGAGGAAAAACACAGTGAAATTGTCAGGCTGCTGATTGCCGCAGGGGCAGATGTCAACGCAAGTGACGACAACGATTCTTCAGCGCTCATTTATGCGGTAGGCCATGATCACTCAGCTGATCTCATAGAACTGCTGATCAAGGCCAAGGCTGATGTCAACAAAAAGGACCGGAATGGAAAAAACGCCGTGTTACAAGCTGCCAGGTATGGCACGTACGGCGGAGCTGATAAGAGAATCATGGAGCTTCTTGTACAGGCAGGGGCTCAGGAGTAACTCAGGGAGATTTATCGCAATAACATCAAATTCCCTAGAATTCCAGCCGCGAATGAGAGGTGGTTCGTCGTCATGAATAAACTGATTCAATCCATGGTGGTGGCGGTCTTGGTGGTCGTATCTGTTTCTCCGGCATCCCCGCAAGGAGCGGGTACCAAATGGAAGGCGTTGAATATGGAAGCAATAACTCTCCTCACCCAGGGAAAATACGACAACGCCCTGATTGCCGCGAAAGCGGCATTGGAGGCTGCGGAAAAAACGCTGGGCGAAAACCATCCGGATACCGCAGTGTGCCTGCATACTCTTGGACTGGTGTATTACGAAAAAGGCCTGTACGCAGAGGCTGAGCCGCGTTTTAAGCAAGCACTGGCCATCCGCGAAAAGGCCCTCGGCCCGGACCACCCGGACGTCGCCACTACCGTGAACGCCCTTGCGGAAGTGTACCGCGACCTGGGCGAGCAGGCGCTGGCCGAACCGCTCTACCTTCGGGCGCTGGCCATTCGCGAAAAGGCCTTCGGCCCGGACGACCCGGATGTTGCCGATAGTCTGAACGACCTTGGCGGCCTGCGCGAAGACCAGGGCAACAGCGCTGAGGCGAAACGCCTGTACCTGCGATCCCTGGCCATCCGCGAGAAAGCATTTGGACAGGGCCATACCGATGTCTCCGAAAGCCTGAACAACCTTGCGCTGTACTATGCCAGGCATGGCGATTATCGGCAGGCCGAACCCCTGTATAAACGCGCGCTTGCCATCGAGGAGAAACTCCTTGGCACTGACCATCCCTTTGTTGCAACAAGTCTGACTAACCTTTCGATTCTGTATGAAAAGCAACAAAAATACGCCCAGTCCGAGCTTTTTGCCAAGCGCGCGCTGGCTATCTACGAAAGACTCCTTGGCCCGGATCACCCGAATGTTGCAGCAATTCTGAATAATCTTGCTGTCTTATATACGGATCAAGGCAAGTACGCAGAGGCTGAACAACTGTACAAACGTTCTTTGAAGATCCGTGAGAAAACCCTGGGGCCAAATCATCCGCTCGTTGCCCTAGGCCTGAACAACCTTGCCCGGTTGTACCAAACAAAGGGAGACACCACGGAGGCAGAAGAATTCTACAAACGTGCGTTGAAGATACGTGCGAACACGCTCGGCCCGGACCATCCGGACCTTGCAGCGACCCTGAACGACCTCGGAGAACTTTACAGCAGCGTGGGCCAGCACGCCCAAAACATCCAACTCTTCAAACGCGCGCTGAAGATCAGAGAGAAAGGTCTTGGACCGGACCACCTCGAGGTGGCAGCCACGATAGACAATCTGGCCCGGGAATACATCTACGGTGGCGAACCGAACTACGCGGAAGCTGAACGGCTTTACCGGCGATCGTTGGCTATCAGGGAGAAGCAGCTTGATTCCGATTGTTCCTCGATTGCCGAAAGTCTGTCCCATGTATCGTTAGCGCTCCAGTTTCAAGAGAAGTACAAGGATGCCGAGCCATTCGAAAAACGCTCTTGCATGATCTGGGAGAAGACTCTCGGGCCCGATAATCCCAAACTGGCATCACCTCTGGTCAGTCTTGCATGGGTGTACGCAAGACAAAATAAATACGCGGACGCCGAGCCGCTTTTCCAGCGGGTCCTGTTCCTCAATGAGAAGACCCTTGGCCCGGAAAATCCAAGGATCATCTTCAGCCTGGACAACCTCGCCAAACTGTACGAAACCGAAGGGAAGTATGCAGAGGCAGTGGTTCTCTTCAAGCGCGCACTGGCACTGGAAGAAAAAGACAGTGGTCCCGGCGGCTTCAATGCCGCAACCAGGAGGAAGAACTTGGTCCGGCTGTACCGGAAGATGGGGAGCACGAAAGATGCGGAGGCACTGGATAAGCGTGGCGTCGCAAACGGGTTGCTGACTGCTGCCAAGGAGGGAAACGTGGACGCGGTACGAGCCGCTCTTGAAGCGGGAGCGGATGTGAATGTTCGACAGCTTTCACGGGGCGAGAAGGGCAATACCCCGCTGCATCTTGCCGCGGAAAGGGGCCATCTCCAGATCGTCCAGCTGCTCATAAAAAACGGAGCCGGGGTGGATGCGAGAAACGACGATATGAATACTCCGCTGCTCTTGGCCGCTCATAATAACGGGACGCTCGAGGTGGTGAAGTATCTCGTGGGACTTGGTGCTGATATCCAGGCAAGGAGCAACTCCGGATCGACTCCTCTCGAGTATCCAAGCTACGATAATAAAAAATACCTGCAGGAACTCAAGGAAAAACTATCCGGAAGAAACAGCTTTGAAGTATTCGGCAGGATCATAAAATTCAAGGATGTGGCGGGCAACAAAGGCAGGGATTTTTGGATCGGCAGGACGGCGGAAAAATGTACGCTCGTGATAAACGGACAACCGACTGAAATACCGGTTGGAACGCGGATGAACGAGAGCGGCTTTGCCGCGATGGTTTTCCCCGTTGATAGTATGCTGACCGTCGGCGAAAACAAGATTCTCTTCGCGAAAGGTGAAAAGATTTATGTTTCCTTTAATGAAAAGACCGGAAACATAACAACGCAACTTGGCGTCCTGGCCAAAGATATGACGCTTACGGTCGGCAGCTTCAGGATTCCCTTTTTTGCCAAACGGTATGACCCGGAATACGTTCGAGATTGGGGTCAGGCAAGTTTGCACTTCCATGACAATGGAGCTATCAGCGAGGGGTATGTGAGCGCAAAGGATTTCATGCTCAAAATGGGGGCCAACGAAATCACCTTCAAAGGCGGCGAAATAATGGAGTTCGATAGGGACGGTGGTATTAAGAATGGTGTTATGGCGGGGAATGCCACCGTGATTGTCGGCAATAATAAAATAGCCTTGAAAGGAGGACGTGGGTATTCCATTTCAAGCTATCCCGATGGGAAGATCCGTGCGGGTGATTTGGCGGAAGATGTCTCATTGCCGGTGGGAAACAGAGTGATTACCTTCAGGAAAGGCTCAACCATTTCATTTTATGAAAATGGCAGCATTGAATCAGGCACGGTGAACGATGAAATTGCAATACACGTGAAAGGCCGGAATAAAGTTCTCGAAAAACAGAAATTGTACTTTAACCAAGACGGCAGCATAGAGATGATTTATGAAGGCTATACATACAAGAATGATCATGAGGACAGGGCAGTTACTTCTGGGCTCGGATTAATTCCAAATAAAATAAGCAGTAATTGAGTTTTTCAGTGTCACATTCCTCGCGGCTTGCCGTCGATGACGGGAATCACCTCCTCTGATTGTTGCCCTGCTACTTGCGGCAGGCAGAGCCCATCTGTTCAGCATCCGGAAATACGTTTCCCGGGAGTGAATACATGAACTTCATCAACAACACGTCATATCCCTCAATCGCATTTCAAGCGACAGACCAGCTCGGGGAATCGACCCATGTTGTGGTCATGCGATCTAGCTTCGAGATAAGGGGAGATGGTACGCTTGAGTTATCCAAAGAGCAGGGCCCAATAGTCTTGACAGATGAATTCTTCGCTGAGCTCAACAAAAGCAGTGTCAGGCAGGAAAGCGATCTCGTCCCCTTCAAGCCGAAATGCGATGTCATTGTCAATGCCACTGCCTATGCGCCAAGAGGGGTTCCTTCATTCGAGTTTGTGGCAGGAGTCAGAATACACAGCCGACCTGAAGAGACAGGGGATCCCGGCCTATTGATCCTCGAGAAAAAACTTCTCGTCACGGGACCGCGTTTCTGGGAGAAAGGCCTTATGGGAGGGTGGACTCTAAAGCCGCCTTCCACAGCCATTACCTCATTACCAATTCGCTATGAATATGCATTTGGCGGGGAATGCAGGGTTAACCTCGATGACCCCGACGGCAATCGGATCAAATCTGAATTCCGCCTGAGCCCTGAACAGCGTGACAGCCATCCCGACGGCCCTGACAAGGCCCCGATTGCCCATACTACCTGTGAGAACAATCCTCTCGGTGTTGGATTTGCTGATGATTGGTACTTGAAGGCTAAAAAGCCCAAAACGATTCCGGCTGCCGCAGATTGAGGACCCGAAAAACCCTGTCACGATATTTGGTAAAATGTGTCCTCCCCAAGGGTTCGGCATCATAACCAAGGCATGGAAGCAGCGACTTGATCTGGCCGGGACTTACGACGATGCCTGGCTCGAAACACGCTGGCCCGACCTCCCCGAGGATTTCGACATGTCGTACTGGAATGGTGCACACCCGGACATGCAGGTTCCCTACCTCAACGGGGATGAGGAAGTCATCCTTACCAATCTTACACCCGGAGGGTCTCTCAAATTCCGCCTGCCAGCACATAAACCGGTTTTAAGCGTCACATGTGCTAACGGCAGGATCCTGCCTGTTACTGCGAACCTTGATACACTCATCATCGATCCGGACGCCATGAAGGTGAATCTTGTCTGGCGTGCAGTCATACCCACAATTCCGGAAGTTGCCGTCTTGGAAGCAGGTGATTCCCCTTAAGTTGGGATTTTCTCAATCAAGACCATCAAGAATATTTTCATCGAAGTTCTCCCAATGGTCAGGATAACTTGCTGGTTTTCATGTAACCGACCCACTGCCTGCCAGGCTCTTTTCCACCACTTCGAATACGTCCCGGGGCAGATCGGGCAACGCCCTGATTCTTCGCAATTCCTCGAGCATAAGGGTCTGTCGCGCGGGGTCGAAGCGCTGCCAGCGGGTCAGCGGGGTGAGGAGCCGGGCCGCAACCTGCGGGTTTACCGGAATGAGACGCTGCATCTGTTCGCCGAAAAAACGATAGCCGGAACCATCTGCCTCGTGGAAGCGGACCTGGTTTGCCTGGGAAAAAACAGCTACCAGAGAACGAAAGCGGTTGGGGTTGGCCAATTCAAATGCGGGGTGCCCCAGAAGTTTCTTCACTTCGGCAAGGGTATCGGGGAGTGTAGAGGAAGCCTGCACCGAGAACCATTTATCGACCACCTGCCTGTCATTCTGCCATTTTTCGTAGAATTCATCCAAGGCTAAGCGTCGCTCCGGGCAGTCACAGGAGGCCAACGGGACGAGGGCGCCCATGACATCGGTCATGTTGTCCGCCACCCTGCATTGGCGCAGACAGAGTGCCATGATTTCCGGTTCTTCACCTGATGCCAGATAGGCAAGACAGAGATTTGCCAACCTACGGTCTCCGGCCCGGCCGTCGTCCACGTTATAGGGATCGCTGCTGCGGCACTCTTCCAGCACTGCGAGGAATTCAGTCTTCAACTTCTTTGCAAGACCCCGTCTGACGAACTGGCGAGCCTGGTGAATGGCGGTCGGATCGACCACTGTCATCTGTTCAGCCAGGTAGGACTCGGAGGGAAGGGTAAGCGCCTCGGCCAGGAACGCACGGTCACTTCCTCCGCCGGTCAGGGTGGCCCGGAAGGCGGCAACGAAGCCGGGATCGAGCTGAAGTTCCCGTCCTGCCTGAAGGTCTGACACCAGGCCGAGGATGAGCTGGACTGCCAGCTGCTGCCCTGCCTCCCAGCGGCAGAAAGGGTCCTTTTCATGGGCCATGAGGAGGATCAGGTCATCGTGGCTAAAAGGATAGTGAAGGCGGACCGGGGCCGAGAAGGTGCGCAGCAGTGCCGGAACAGGTTTTCCGCTGAGCCCGGTAAAGACAAAACTTTCCTCTGATTTTGTGATCTCGAGTATACGAGTTGTCGGTCCTTCACCTTTCTCTCCAGCCAAACTGCAGGCAAGTTCCCGTCCGTCACTATCCAGGAGGCCAATCGACAAGGGAATGTGGAACGGCTTCTTGTCCGTTTGTCCCGGTGTAGCAGGGCAAGACTGCTTGACCGTTAGCTTGAAGGTGCCGTTATCCTGATCAAAGTCGCTGTTAATATCCAGGTGCGGGGTGCCGGCCTGTTCGTACCAGAGACGGAACTGTTTCAGGTCCTTGCCGGAGGCATCTTCCATGGCCCGGACATAATCTTCCACCGTGACGGCCTGGCCGTCATGACGCTGGAAGTAGAGATCCATGCCTTTGCGGAAGGCCTCGACCCCCAGCATGGTATGCATCATGCGGATGACCTCGGAGCCCTTGTGATAGACGGTCATGGTATAGAAATTGTTGATCTCCATGTAGGCGTCAGGGCGGACCGGGTGGGCCATCGGACCTCCGTCCTCGGCGAACTGGTGGGTACGAAGCAGGCGCACGTCGCTGATGCGCTTTACCCCCCGCGATTCCATATCGGCGGAGAATTCCTGATCGCGGAAGATGGTCAGTCCCTCTTTGAGGGAGAGCTGGAACCAGTCGCGGCAGGTGACCCGGTTGCCGGTCCAGTTATGGAAGTACTCGTGGCCGACCACCTCTTCGATGGCCTGGAAGTCGTCGTCGGTGGCGGTCTCCGCGCTGGCCAGCACGTAGCGTGAGTTGAAGATATTGAGTCCCTTGTTCTCCATGGCACCCATGTTGAAGTCATCCACCGCCACGATCATGAACAGATCCAGGTCGTACTCCCGGCCGAACGTCTCCTCGTCCCAGCGCATGGCTTTCTGCAGTGAGCGGAGGGCATGGCCGCACTTGTCCCGGTTTTTTTCCTGGACGTAGATGCGCAGGGTAACCTCCCGGCCTGAACAGGTGGTGAAACTCCCTTCGATGCAGACCAGGTCTCCAGCCACCAGGGCGAACAGATAACAGGGCTTGGGAAAAGGGTCATGCCAGACCGCATAGGAGCGGCCGTCGGGAAGCTCACCGGTTTCCACCAGATTGCCGTTTGCAAGCAGCACCGGATAGCGGGTCCGGTCGGCGACGATGGTGACGGTATAGACCGCCAGTACGTCGGGCCGGTCCGGAAAATAGGTTATGGAGCGGAAACCCTCGGCCTCGCATTGGGTGCAGAACATGCCGGCGGAACGGTAGAGTCCTTCCAGGAAGGTATTGTCCTGGGGGCGGATCTCGGTGGTTACCTCCAGCGTGAAGGCGGCAGGGACAGCGGAAATGGTCAGGCTTTCCTTGTCCAACGTATAGCGGTCGCTGGTGAGAGGAGTTCCATCGAGTACGAGACCGGTCAGCGTAAGACGGTGACCATCCAGACGAAGCGGCCGCCCTTCCTGTGCAGTATCATGGTTCGCCTTGACGGTCAGGCGTGAATGGACACGGGTAGTTTCTTCGCCCAGTTCGAAACGGAGATCGATGGTCTCGACGAGATAGTTGGGTGGCGCATAGTCTTTGCGATAGATGGTGGCATGGGCTGTTTCGGTCATGATTGCCTCGCTTTCTGATGAAAAAAGGGCGGGGTCTTTCGATCCCCGCCCCAATTTTTGCATATTTTGAAGTAGTTACAAGCAGTCAGAATTTATTTGGGGACTTTTTCCCAGTCCTTCAGGAACTTATCGATACCGATGTCGGTCAGGGGGTGCTTGGAAAGCTGGGCGATGACCGAATAGGGGATGGTGGCGATATCGGCGCCGATCAGGGCGGCATTCAGGACATGGATCGGGTTGCGGACGCTGGCAACGATAATCTCTGCCTCGTAACCGTAGTTGTCGAAGATGGTGCGGATCTCTTCGACGATCCCCATGCCGTCCTGGGAGATGTCGTCGAGACGGCCCACGAAGGGAGAAACATAGGATGCGCCGGCTTTGGCAGCCAGCAGCGCCTGGAGGGGAGAGAAGATCAGGGTGACATTGGTTTTGATCCCTTTGCCGTGGAGAGTCTTCACTGCCTTGAGCCCTTCGGGGGTCATGGGAATTTTAACCACGATATTGGGGTGAATGGCTGCCAGCTCCACTGCCTCGCGGATCATTCCCTCGTGATCAAGGGCCACTACCTCTGCGGAGATGGGTCCGTCCACGATTTCGATTATTTCTTTAAGAACTTCGATAAAATTGCGGCCGGATTTCGCGATCAGGGTCGGATTGGTGGTGACCCCGTCCAACACTCCGAGGGCATTGGCTTCCCGGATTTCCTTCACGTCGGCCGTGTCTATAAAAAACTTCATCTGCTTCCTCCTGATTACTTTGCGTGTGTTGATGTATATGTTCTATCCTGGCAGTATTTTTCCAGGCATTCCTTAGAGCAGAAATAGATCCTCTCTCCATTGAGCTTGCCTATGACAGCGTCGTCCCTGGTTACGTAGACCCCGCAGACAGGGTCCTGGAAGGTCTCAACCTCTCCTGTACGACGGGGAATCTCTGGAGAACTTTTTCGGAAAAAGCCTTTGACGAGCCGGTAGAGTGAGTATCCGATAACGATGAAAAAAAGAAGTCTGAAGAGCATGGTGCCTTCCTAAATTTTTGTCACGTGTTCTCCCGGAGGCAGATCACGGAGAAGTTCGACAGTGGTCTTCCCTAAGAGGGGGTGTTTCTGGTCAGGGGATATCTCGGCCAGCGGAACAAGAACAAAACGCCGATCGTGAAGCCGGGGATGAGGGATGGTCAGTGTTTCACTTTCAATCACTATGTCATCGTAGATGAGCAGGTCAAGATCCATGGTACGGGGACCTTGGGGTATCGTTCGTTCCCTTCGGAAAACGTCATTCTCGATTCGCTGCAATTCGGCAAGAAGCTGGTGGGGTGTGAGTGTGGTTTCGAGCCGGAGGACTGCGTTCAGAAATGGGTCCTGGGATACGGGGCCGACGGGTTCGGTGTCATAAAATCCCGACAGGGCGGTGATGCGTGAATCAGGTATTTTTCCGATTTCGGCGACTGCTCTGAGGAGGTTCAATTCCCGGTCGCCAAGGTTTGATCCGAGACCAAGATAGCTTACGAATTCCATGAGTTCGAGTAGACCATAAATGGAAATTTTCGTCAACAATTCAGTAGGTCCGCTGAATTTCGAGAACAGTATCGAAGTGCTAGCGCATCCTGTAGTCCCTGTCCGGATTAAAGAGAACGCTCAGTAAGCCGCTGGTTATACTGAACGCCAGGGCGCCGAAAAAGGCGTTCCAGAAACCGGCTACATGGAAGCCTTTTACCAGCCAGGAGGCCAGCGAGAAAAGACTGGCGTTGATGAAAAGGGTAAAAATCCCGAGGGTCAGTATGTTGATCGGCAGGGTAAAGAGGATGAGGATGGGTCGCAGAAAGGCGTTCAGCAGTCCGAGCACCAGAGCGGCGATTGCCATGGTCTGCCAGCTATCCATCTGAATTCCCGGGATAATCTTTACCACCACCACGAGAGCCAGACCGTAGATCAGCCACCTGATAAAAAATCCTTTCATGCTACGTCCTCCTGTTTTCTGTAAATAATTATTGCGGAGCGAAGAATGCCGTGGTGCGCAGTGCCAGCCTCCCGCTTCTCTTTGTCTTCAGATACCGTCTTTCTCTTGAGGCGAATTACCATAAGTATCATGCATGAGGTAACAAATGTCCAGCAATCCGGGCTGAGGAAGTGAATCTAACCGTTTACAGGCACTGGAAGTGAGTTATCATTGTTTTAGGGAGCTCGCCTCCAGCCGTCGAAAGGGGGATTTTCCTTGACGGCGCATTTGATTTCGCGGATAGATTTTCTGGATGAGGATCGATTCGAATCCGGGAGGATTTCATGAACAGGCACTGGAATATAACAAAAGGGTATTTGCCCTCTGAATATGATGGATGCGCCATTATCTGCTACTGCAACAAGGTTGGCCGGCCGACCCATGGCAATCTGCAGCGGACAATCGAGGCATTGGTTAAGATGGGGCACCGAGCCGGTGAGATCAACGGAGAGGGTGACGGCTGCGGTGTTCTGACCGATATACCTCGACTGCTCTGGCGAGAGGCGCTGGAGGAGGCCGGACACGCAGGAGACCTGGCGGAGTCGCCTTCTTTTGCCCTCGCGCATCTGCTGGTCCCACGAGAGACCCTGACAACGGAATCCTCACTGATGGAAAATCTCTTGCGGCGCTTTACCGACAAGGGACTGGAGATCTTGACCGAACGTCCCGGACCGGTTCGAAGCGAGGCGCTGTCGGCCAATGCGCGCCGTTCGGAGCCCTTTTTCTGGCAGATTGCTCTCCGCTGCCCCGATCCGAAACGTGCCGCCGTGCTTCTCGCTTCCCTGGCCGAGGAAATTGAAAGGGAAACTCCGGTGCATGTTGCTTCCCTGTCCGGGCATGTCGCCGCGTACAAGGTTCATGGGGCGCCCGAAATCCTGCCCCACTACTATCCCGAATTAAAGAGACGCGACTTCCTTTCTTCGCTCACCATCGGCCATAGCCGCTATTCCACCAATACCCTGCCGACCGTGTTGCGGGCCCAGCCCTTCGGTCTGCTGGCGCACAACGGAGAAATCAATACCATTGAAAGGCTTCGGGACGAGGCACGGATGATGGGAATCGATCTCCCTCAAGGCGGGAGCGACTCCCAGGATTTGAACCGGCTGCTGGAAGGGCTCATGTTCCGGCACGGTTTTTCCCTGTTTGCGGCCATGGAGATGGTCTTTCCTCCTATTTTCAGCGAGATGGATCGAATGCCTGCGGAACGCAGGCACATGTATGAGTTGTTCCGACGTTTTCTGTCCGCTTCTGCCCAGGGTCCGGCCGCGGTTATCGCCCGCTGTGCCGACCGCTGTGTGTTCAGTGTTGATGCACTGGGTCTTCGCCCCCTCTGGTTCGGCGAGACGGAAGAGGAGATCTTCGCTTCTTCGGAGCTGGGGGTTGTGCCCCACAGCGAGATTCTCTCAGATCCCCGTCCCTTGTCTCCGGGGGAAAAGGTCGGTATTCGTATCATTCCGGGAAAGTCGCTGCAGATCTTCGACCACGGAGAACTTATTGCGGAGGTTCTGGAAACGATAGGGAAGAGAACCGACCTGGCGGCCCACGGCCGAGAGCTTGTCAGGGGGTGTGAACTTCCCGAGGCTCCAGAGGAGATTTCAGCTTCCTTTCGCAGGACCGCGGGACTCCAACAGGAAAACCTGCTGGCAGCCAACGCCTGGAAGACCAGTGATCTCGCTTCGTTAAGGCAATCCGCGGTAACCAGACGGGAACCCATCACCTCCCTTGGCTACGACGGTCCCCTGGCCTCGCTTTCTTCGATGCGACAGAATGTTTCCGACTTTTTTAAAGAACAGGTTGCGGTGGTGACCAACCCGGCCATCGACCGTGAACGGGAAATGGAGCATTTTTCCACCCGGGTACTGCTCGGCCCCCGGCCGGTCCTGCGCCGAAACAGCCACGACAATGTTGTGCTGGAGATGCCTTTTCTGACCGGAGGGCGGCGCGAAGAAAAGGTGAACACGGACCGGGAGGTTAGCCGCAAGGCCGGGACCTGTCCCCTGGAGGACCTTCTCGGTTTCTTTTCCACCGGACGCGGTCGCTATCGAATCCTCACCAGTGTACTCCGTTCCGGAGAAACAGTTGCCGATTCGCTGGACAGGCTCCGGAAAGAGGCCCTGTCGGCTGTTTCCCGCGGCTGCAGGCTGCTGCTTCTCGATGACGGGGCAGCCTTTACCGGAACCGTGTCATTCCTCGATCCCGGACTTGCCGTGGCTGTCGTGCACCGTGCCCTGCGTGATGCCAAAACCTCGACCGGCGAGAGCCTGCGACGGCGCACTTCCCTGGTAGTCCGTTCCGGTGCATTGCGGAATCTCCATGACTTGGTATTCCTCCTCGGCATGGGTGCCGATGCCCTCTGTCCGTATCTCATGTGGGAATTGGCCGACGGTGAGAAAAACGGTCTTGCCAACCTGCTGGCGGTGTTGACGACCGGTCTGGAAAAGGTGATCTCGACCATGGGAACCCACGAACTGGGCGGCTATGGCAGGTATTTTGCTTCGGTCGGGCTCTCCGAGCAGGTGGTCGAGATATTCGGCACCCCCAATTTTTGCGGGTCCGCGGAGATCGGGCTGACCTTCCGCAAGCTGGAAGAAGACGGGCGTGAGCGGCGTGCCGTGGCTCGCAGCAGCAAGAGGCAGCCGGTGGAGAACCAGTTTCGCATCTACTCCCGCATCTGGAAAATGGTTGGACAGGTCGCCAAGATGGAGGAAAACTTTGCCGAACTTTCCCGGCTGGTACGGCAGTATGAGATCGAGCACCCGCTGGCGGTTCGCCACCTGATCGATTTCCGCTTCAACGAAGAGATTGCCGTGGATCCCGGAAGAGGTGGACGTGTCAATCGGCAATCATGACATGCCCATTCTCATCTCTGCCATGAGCTTCGGTTCCCAGGGTGAAACTCCGTTCCGGATTTACGCCGAATCGGCGCGGCGACTGAACATCATCTGCATGAATGGCGAAGGGGGAGAAATTGCCGACATGCTGGGGAACTATCGCAAGAACCGGGGGCAGCAGATCGCCTCCGGCAGGTTCGGGGTGACCATGGAGTACCTGAATTCGGTGGACTTCCTGGAAATCAAGGTCGGCCAGGGTGCGAAGCCGGGTGAAGGAGGGCATCTTCCTGGCTTCAAGGTGACGGAGAAGATTGCTGCTGCCCGGCATGCGGTTCCGGGCGTGTCCCTCATTTCCCCCTCAAACAACCACGATATCTATTCCATCGAGGACCTGGCCCAGATTATCGAGGAGCTTCGGACCGCCAATCCCCATGCCAGGATATCGGTAAAGGTGCCTTCAGTGGCAGGAATCGGTACGATTTCCCTTGGCATTGCCAAGGCTGGTGCGGACATTATTACCATCAGCGGGTATGACGGAGGTACCGGTGCGGCACGCCGGCATGCGGTGAAGTTTGTCGGTTTTCCGGTGGAGATTGGGGTGCGGGAGGCGCACTGCGCCCTGGTTGAGGCAGGGTTGCGCAATCGTGTGGAAATCTGGGCTGACGGTGGTGCCAAAACGGGTCGCGATGTGGTGAAACTGATGCTGTTGGGTGCCAATCGCGTCGGTTTCGGAACCATGGCCATGGTGGTCATCGGCTGTACCGCCTGCAGAGGCTGTCACATGGGGACCTGCCATGTGGGAATCGCCACCCAGATCGAGACTCACGAAGAAGCGCGGGAAAAGGGGCTGAAGCGTTTTGTGCCCCGGGTGCTGGAAAACGGCGTCATTTACCATACAACCTTTTTCCGGGCTCTCGGCCGCGAGATTAGAACCCTTACCGCCAAGCTCGGCTTCCATCGTACCCAGGATCTGGTGGGGCAAGCGCACCTCCTGGAGCAGGTGCGGGGGTTGGACCGGCTTGACCTTTCCGGTCTCCTGACACCGCCTCCCCCCGGAGAGATCCGCCGGGATGACGACGCGATCCGGATCATCCGCAAACCACTGAATTATCTGACATCACTCATCTCGGGTCTGGTAACAGAGGCCTTCGAAGGTGGCGATGAGCGCGTTCACTACAATGACGGTTCGGCATCCAGTTCAGACCGAGCCATCGGCACCTATCTTGCCGGTGCTCTGACACGTGCCCATGGGGACGGCCGTCTCACCAACGCCCGTGAGGCGCTCCTCCATTTTCGTCGTGATTCCACACCCGGCAATGGCCTGGGTGCTTTCACCAGTGAGCCGATTACCATCCTTGTTGAGGGTGGCGCCCAGGACGGAGTGGGAAAATCGGCCAACGGCGGCAGAATTATTGTGCTGAAGGGAGAAAACCGCCATGGTGTGAGGGTAGGCGGGGCCGTCGGCAAAGGCTTGGCATACGGTGCCCAGGGTGGGACCTTTTTCATCCAGGGAGACGCCGACAGCCGAGCCTGCATCCGTCTTTCCGGTGCCGATGTAGTCCTGGGAGGGCGCATCAGGAAGCCACTCGACGACTCCCGTGGACTGCTGGCCGATCGGGCCAACCTCAAGGGGTTCGCCTTCGAATACATGACCGCAGGTCGTGTCGTGGTGCTCGGAGACCCTGGTCCATGGATCTGTTCCGGCATGACCGGCGGTGTTGTCTACTGCCGTCTCGATCAGGCGCTGGGCATGGATCGGGAGGCTCTCCGCCGCCGGATCGCCCGGGGAGCAACCGTGGAGATCAGCGACCTGGACGAAGAAGACGTACTCCAGCTGGAGAGTTTGCTGCTCCAGTACCACCGGGAACTTTTTCACTCCCACCAGGAGGAGGAAGCCGACTGGCTGGAAGGGGTAATCAGCCATTGTCGTACCGCTTTTGTTAAAATAGTTCCGGAACACATACCTTCAGCGATTCCCAGCGACGAATAGTAGGCTGTTAAACAAGGAATACCCGTCTGACAGGATACCGATTCCGCCTGGCATGACCACCAGGTCGTGCCAGGTCGGAATCCGCTGCCGGTTCACGGTGCACTTCTGATTCGGAACTCTCACCGCTTCCTCTTTCTGCGTAGACAACGGGCAGCAGTGATGTCATTTTCCGCATCAATAAGAATCCCTTCGCACGTCGCGTATCTCTGTTTTAATAAATATAATAAAATTCAGTATGTTATGCCTGAACCAGGCGCTGGCATGCCTTATGCTCATACGTATGAAGACTGATTGCGCCCAGTGTTCCTTGCGTTTAGTTCACTGCAACTGAAGTCAGACGTTACCGTGGCAAGAGAAACACCGACCAAGGAGGTGCCGGATGGCACAAAACGATGTACGGGAAAGAATTTCCGCAACAGAAGCGGCTGAAGAACTGGAAACGACCCATCTGCGGGTCCTCATGCTCATCAAGGAAGGTGCCCTGGACGGGAAACAGGAGGGAGAAGAGTGGTACGTAACCCGGAACTCCCTGGACTGTTTCCTGACTCATGGCAGTAACGCCCAGGCGCAGATCAAGTGCCGTACCGCATGTGGCGGCAATTGCGGAAACCACTGATCGTGGCTGACGGTATCGAGTATTGTTTCGCAGCGGATTCCCTCCTCTGATTGAGGAGGGGATTCTTTGGGTTTACTTGTGCCTCCTTCAAAGCAGGCGTAAGGGGCTTGACCAATGTCGGCAGACGTAGTAAGTGTAACAACTGTGTAACTACGTGACTGCCGGGACTCCATGCATACCTATCTCGATAAAATATTCGGCTCTCGCCTCAGGGCCAAGCTGATCGGTTGGCTGTTCAGTCATACGGAGGAAAAATTCTTTGTCACTCAGCTGGCAGAGCTTCTGGATGAAAAGACCGCCAGTATCAGCCGCGAGCTTTCTCGGCTCAATCTGGCCGGAATACTCCTGTCGAGTCGGCAGGGGAAACGCAAGAACTACCGAGCCAATCCCTCCTTTTTCTTTTTCCCGGAACTGAAAAGACTGGTGCTGAAGACCGTGGGCGTACCCGGTCAACTGAGTCAGCTCCTCACTCACCTTTCCGGTGTGCGTCACGCATTTCTCTATGGTCCCTATGGCCGGGGGGATGAAGAGGTCGGCAGCGATATCGAACTCATGATCATCGGGGATATTGACTGTGATATGCTGGATGAACTGCTGGAAGGGCTCGAACGACGACTGGATTTGACGATCAACTGCATTGTTTACGGACCTGAGGAATTTGATGAAAAGGTGAAGGCGGGAAATCGTTTTCTCCTGGATGTGCTTGAGGATGATTTCATTATGCTCATCGGGCGCCGTGATGATCTCGTACTAGCCTGATTCTCCGTGCACCCATCTGCATGAAAGGTTTTATGCTTTACTGCACGTACTCTTCTGCTGCTTAGCCATGTTCAAGCCCTGCCGGGTCAGAGCAAAATGAAATACCTGTTTTCCCCCATGAACCCTGGCTGCCGTCATTCCATCAGGAAAGCGGTGAAAGAGTTCCCCTCCACGTTTTTTTGCCAATGTCCCGGTTCTGTTTCGCTCCCTTTGCACTTTTCCGATTCAATACTTCTTCGAGTCATTTTGTTGCAGATGATGGAAAGTTTGTTACGATTTGGTGATTGGAACATAGAAATGAAGGAGGTGAAAAAGTCGGAGTTTTCCTGTACAGCCGGGATGGAGTCTGAGAGCTTGTTCACGGATATATTCTTATGCGTCATGAGTACAAAGGGGAACGGACTATGACGGAAAACGAAAAAGAAATGATCGAAAAGCTGGTCGATGAAGCGGAAATTATCCTTGAGGAAGATTACGTAAAGAAAGACCTGAAGGAGTTGCGGGGCGTAAACAAACAAACCCTCTATGATGGCTCTAAAAAGCTCAAACACGCTATCCCCAAAGGAAAACAGCTGAAATAAACCCCTACATTACAGAGATTACGGAGGTAGCCTCGGCTTGGTTTATCCGGGGAAAAGGAGCATTGGCATATGGCGATTGTGAGGTATAACCCGATGCGGGAATTGCGCGGCATGCAAGAGCAGATGAACCGACTCCTGGATTTGGCCTGGAATCGTGAACCAGGCGAGGAGCTGCGGGAAGGAGTCTGGCAGCCGCTCGTCGATATATTCGAAAATGATGAGGCGGTTATTATCAGGGCTGAACTGCCGGGTGTCGAGCAGGAAGCCATCGAGGTCAAGATAGAGGGCACAACCCTGACAATCCGTGGGGAACGGAAGCAGGATGCAGAGGTTCGGAAGGAGAACTACCACCGGATTGAACGATACTACGGGCCGTTTCAGCGAAGCTTCCTGCTGCCTCAGACAATTGATCAGGAAAAGGTAAAAGCTGCCTGCGACAAGGGAGTACTGACAATCACCCTGCCGAAGAGAGAACTCGTCAAGCCTAAGCAAATTACCGTAGAAGTGAAATAATTTTGTTGAGTTACACATGGAAATAAAAGGCCGGAGAAATCCGGCCTTTTTATTATCTGATGAGCACTTTTCTTCTGCTATGAAGATTGCCACCCTCAAAAGCTTTTATCGGAGGACCATATTTCAATCGGTTAGAAGCTGGATTCCCGATCAGAACCGCTTCGGGAATGACAGGTTTGGGATATGGCGGAAGATTGATGCTAATCAGGTTTTAACATAACTCAGACAGTGTTTTGATTAAAGATAGGGTGAAAGAAGTTTTGCCGCTCCGTCCCTGAGTTTCTCGGGTAAGGGTCGGCCATCCATTTCATCGAGGCTGATTTCCCGTGACCGGGAAAGAGACTCCAGGTAATGCTTTTCCAGCATGCCGTTGAAGTGGCAGTCGTAGGTTTCCAGATTCAGTTCAAAATTAAGCCTGAGGCTGCGCGGGTCGAGATTGGCCGAGCCTATGAGGCTCCAGAGACCATCTACAACAAAGAATTTGGTGTGTACGAAGGGCGGTGGTTGATAATAAATGCGGATTCCGCATTGGAGCAGCTCCCAGAGATAGGAACGGGTTGCCCAGTGAACCAGGGGAAGGTTGTTGCACTCCGGCAGGATTATGGAGACAGCCACCCCTCTCAGTGCGGTTGTGATCAGGGCTGAGATGAGTGCGCGGTCGGGAATGAAATAGGGTGTCATGATCTGCACACGTTCACCGGCACAGGAAAGGGCTCCCATGATAATCCAGGAGAGTTTGCGGAATTCCTTATCCGGTCCGTCGGCAATGGCCCTCGCCAGTGACGTGCCTGCCGTTGCCAAAGGAGGGAAGTAACGTTTGTCATCGAGAAGGTCTCCGGTTACAAAAAACCAGTCTTCCAGAAAAACTTTCTGCAGGTCGGTAACCACGGGTCCTTCAATCCTGAAATGCATGTCCACCACGGGAGAGGAGGTTTCCGGCCGCCCGACCATGTGGCGACCGCCGATGTTCATCCCGCCGCTGAAGCCGACGGTTCCGTCGATAACCAGAATCTTCCGGTGGTTTCTCAGATTGAGCCGCCCACCCTGGCGCATGGGCAAAAAGCGTGCGATTTGAACGGAAGACCCTTGCAGGAGCTTCCGGGCCGTGGGATGGGAATATTTTTCACCCAGGCCGTCCACGATGACCCGGACCTCGACCCCGCGTGCGGCAGCGGCAGCCAGTGCCTCGACGAAAATTTGGCCGGTTCTGTCGCCATCAAAGATGTAGGTGCTCAGGTGGACAGTTTCGCGGGCAGCTGCAATAGCATCCAGCATGGCGGGATATACCTGTTCGCCATTATGGAATGCAGTAAGTCTGTTGCCTGACGTGAGGGGGGTGGTGACAATCCGGTCGGAAAGAAGTCGAAGTTCCTTCATGTGTGAGGTATCGCAAGGGATAACCGGAGAGGCATCTGTTTGATTCGGAACCTGAAATGCTCCGTAGCCGGAGAGACGGCGTCCGGTTTCCTGCCAACGGCGAGCCGTGCGCCTGATACGGTTGATTCCCATGAGCCAGTAGAGAGAGGGGCCGATCAGGGGGAGTGTGAGAGTAACCACTATCCAGCCCAGCGCGGAACGGGGATCCCGTTTCATCAACAGAGCATGACCCGCTGCCAGCAGGGAAAGGGCAGCTGATGCGCCGAAAGCCAGGACCCAGAGTATAGTATCCACGGTTCTTCCTTGTGAGCCGAGATGTTGACGCTACCCGACTGAGGATAACGCAAGCCGGGAAACGGGGTCAAGATTATAACTCGATGAAGTTACCTTTGGCTGGCGCGGTGGCGAAAATGAAAAAAGGGATGGGGTTGACACCCCATCCCTTTACTGTTAATTCTGCCGTAAAATGGATTACTTAGCGATGGTTTCAGCCATCTTCATGGCGGCATCCTTGTATGGGTTGGCATACAGGATTATCAGGGCGATGACCAGAGCGTAAATCGCCAGGGATTCGATCATGGCGAGACCGATCATCATGGTGGTCAGGAGCTTGCCGTAGATTCCGGGGTTGCGTGAGGTGCCGTCAAGTGCACCCTTGACCGCATGGCCCATACCGATGCCAGGGCCGATAACGCCGATACCCATGCAAAGTCCTGCTGCAATTATACATCCTGTAAGAAATAACATTCGTTTCTACCTCCTTGTTGAGTAAATTCTCCTAAAGTTTAGGAAAGGTGTTCGCTGCGGAACAGAAATGCTGCGTGAGATTGCATCGTATTCAGGTCGATTGAAGCCAGCCGTTCTCAAAAGGGTGATCCTTATTAGTGCGCTTCCTCCAGGGAGCCCTGGATGTAAATGACAGCCAGGAGCATGAAGACGAAGGTCTGGAGCAACGCAACCAGAACGCCCATGAGCATCATCGGCAGCGGAACGAGAAATGGTACGAGTCCGAAGAAGATCAGCAGGATCAGTTCATGGCCTCGCATGTTGCCGAAGAGACGAAAAGAGAGTGACAGTGGACGGCTCAGGTGTCCAATGATCTCCACCGGAATCATGAGCGGAGCCAGCCACCAGACCGGTCCCATAAAATGCTTGAAATATCGGAACCCGTGATTACGGACCCCGACAACATGTGTGGTGAAGAAAACGATCAGTGCACAGGCGACGGTTGTATTGAGATTTGCCGTCGGCGGGAAAAAACCCGGAATCAGGCCAAGGAGGTTCGAGGTCAGGATAAAAAAGGCGAGGGTCGCAATGAGTGGGAAGAATGGCTTGCCCCTTTCGCCCATATTGTCGACGATTGTTTTCTCAATCCCGAAAATACAAATCTCGAAAAAATTCTGCAGCTTACCCGGAACCTTTGCAATACGTGTTCTGATCACGAGGGCGAGGAGGAGGAGGAGTGCCATAACCAGCCAGGCATGAGTGATGGCATCGACCCCGGCCTCGTCGGTCAGAAGGTTTGGATAGGTCGTGAGTGAGGATAAGAACTCCCGGAAGGGCTGGAGAAATAGAAACGGATGAACCATGGTGTGCTAACCTCCGTTGCAAGTTGCCATATATATGGTAACAGCTATGATCGAAATAACGAGTACTGAGAGTCCAAGCAACAGACCGAATACGTTGATCTTAACGTAAATTATCAGAATTGAAACAAGTACCGCAAGAATTGCCAGTCGAAGGGCATAGCGTGCCTGGACGAACCTTACAGCCCGCTGAGCCGGCAACTTCATGGCATGTTGGAGGATACGGTAAAGCCAGTGGCTGTTGGCTATTGCCGCAATTCCCCCCGCCACCACCCCGATGGCGAATGAATTGGAAATGAAAAGCACTCCGCAGGCGGTGAGCAATACCAGCAGGATCGAACTGCCGATAGTCAGGGCGGCGAAAAAATTATTTTCGTTTATTATCACCGGATTCACTTTTCCTGATTTCTTTTCCGATAATTATGTAAATGTTGCGAAAAGCTGCAATGATACCGATAAAGAGAAAAATAAAGAAGAAAATATTTTTAGTTCCGAGCCGATCATCCAGAAAGCGCCCGAAAAGCACACCCATGACTATGGCCAGAACAACGGAGAAGCCAATGCTGGATACAACACCGAGGGTCTTCAGCAGGTTCCGCTTTTCTTCATCCATCAACTTTGTCCTTGTATCACAGTAAGACTAAAATAAACAATGAAAATTTTCACTATACTAAAAATTTAGGGGATCGCTCGGCTTTTTGTGAAAGGGGCGAAGTCCCCTGTAGGGCCATCGTATGGGTGGCAGTCGGAGTAAAGCGCCTGCCAATTCTGATGATCGGAATCTTCTCTGAACGAAGGAGATGGGCTCAGTGCCGGCTTCAGCCTCGGTCCGTCAACCTGCCGCCAGGATTTTGAATGCATTCCGGGCAGCAGCAGCAGTTCGTTCGATGTCCTCCAGCGAATGGGAGATGGAGACGAAGGCTGTTTCGAACTGGGATGGCGCCAGGTAAATTCCCTGTTCCAGCATGGCCCGGAAGTAGGTGCCATAGGCCGCGGTATCGCATTGGGCCGCCGTTGTCCAGTCATGTACCTCGTGCTTGGAGAAAAATACGCATAGCATGCTTCCGACCCGTGTGGAGAAGATGGGGTATCCGGCTTCTGCTGCGGCACCGGCGATGGCATCGGCAACCAAGGCGCTCTTTTCTTCCAGACGCTGATAGAAGCCCTTTTCCTGAAGGATTTTGAGAGTCGCGATCCCCGCTGACATGGCCAGCGGATTGCCGGAGAGGGTACCTGCCTGGTAGACTCCGCCGGAAGGAGAAAGTAATTCCATTATCTGGCGTTTGCCGCCAAAGGCTCCAACCGGAAGTCCGCCGCCGATGATCTTGCCGAGAGTCGTGAGGTCGGGGGTAATGCCGTACAATTCCTGGGCTCCGCCGTAGGCTACCCGGAATCCGGACATGACCTCATCAAAAATGAGGACGACTCCTTCCCGGTCGCAGAGGTCACGCAGTCCTTGGAGGAAACCCTGCCGGGGCGGAACAGTGCCCATGTTGCCGGCAATCGGCTCGATGATGATGCAGGCGATCTTTCCACGGTTTTCGGCAATCAGTGCCTGAACTGAATCCAGGTCGTTGAATTCCGCCGTAAGGGTATGGCGGGCGAAATCGGCAGGTACCCCGGGTGAGTCGGGGACGCCAAAGGTGGCAGCCCCGGAACCGGCTTTTACCAGGAGCGAATCCGCGTGGCCGTGGTAGCATCCGGCGAATTTGATGATTGCATCCCGTCGCGTATAGGCACGCGCGAGACGGATGGCGCTCATTGTCGCTTCGGTCCCGGAGCTGACCATCCGAACCATTTCGATGGAAGGTACCGCTGCAATGACCATTTCCGCCAGTTGTGTCTCGAGTTCGGTGGGGGCGCCGAAGCTCGAGCCTTTTTGCAGGGCTGCCGTTACGGCAGCAATAACCTCTGGATTGCAGTGGCCCACGATCATGGGGCCCCATGATCCCACATAGTCGATAAATTCATTGCCGTCCACATCGAACATTTTTGAGCCGGATGCCCGTTCGATAAACAGGGGCTGGCATCCAACCGATTTGAAGGCACGAACCGGGCTGTTGACCCCCCCGGGAATTATTGCTTTAGCTTTGTCGAATAAGAGAGATGAGTGGTCATGTTTCATGAAATCACCATGTACGTTACGATATTTTTTGTAGAAATTACCCGTTGCGGAAATCTTCGGCATAGCGAATGTAATTTTTGGCTGAATTCCTGATTCGTTCCAATTCCTCTGCAGTCAGATCCCGTTTGTAGCGAGCCGGTGATCCGATCCACAAGGTGCGTGGCGCAATTATTGTTCCTTCGGTGACAAGGGAACGGGCGCCCACGAGAGCTTCTTCCCCTATCACGACTTTGTCCATGACCACTGCCTGCATGCCGATGAAGGCACCGTTGTTTACGGTGCAGCCGTGAAGGGTCACGCCGTGTGCAATGGTTACGAAATCGCCGATAAGGAGAGGGGCACCGGGATCCTGGGGTTCATTCCGGTGTGTGACGTGCAGCATGGAGAGGTCCTGGATGTTGGTGCCTTTTCCGATCCGGATATGATTCACATCTCCGCGCACTACGGTATTATACCAGATACTGCATAACGGGCCTATCTTTACGTCGCCTATTAACACCGCAGTTTCGGCGACAAAGGAGGAGGGATCGACTTTCGGTATGATGCCTTTGAATGGTCGGATCATGGTGAAAACCCCACCCGATATCAGTCTCGGGGCACAGCCAGCATCCTGTCAAGGGCTCGTTTTGCGGGTATCCGGATTTCCTCTTCCACTCGAACCTCCGGTGTCATGGTCTTCAGTGAAGCAAGAATGTCTTCCAGAGATATCAGCTTCATGTTCGGGCAGATAAGGGCCGGAGAGGCAAGGATGAATTCCTTGTCGGGGTTTTCCTTTCTCAGCCGATAGAGAATACCTGCCTCGGTTCCAATGATGAACCGTTTTGCCGGACTGGTGCGGCAATACTCATACATTCCGCTGGTGGAACATGCGTGATCCGCAAGGTCTGAGATTGACGGGTTGCATTCCGGGTGGCAGATGAACAGGGCGTCCGGGTATTCCTCCTTGAGGCGGATAACCTCTTCGGGCCTCAGTCTCTCATGGGTGGGGCAGAAGCCGTCCCAGTAATGGAAGGTTTTCGAGGAGGTCTTGGCAATAAAGCGCCCCAGGTTACGATCAGGAACAAAGAGTATTTCCTTTTCGGGAAGAGACTCAACGACACGCCCCGCGTTGGCCGAGGTGCAGCAGATGTCGGAAAGTGCCTTGACGGCAGCGGTGGAGTTCACATAGGTGACAACCGGTACGCCGGGAAAACGTGCTTTCATTTCCAGGAGGCCTTCCGCTGTCACCATGTCCGCCATGGGGCAACCCGCGTCCAGGCGCGGCAGCAGAACTGTCTTTTCCGGCGAAAGGATAGAAGCGGATTCCGCCATGAAATGAACACCGCAAAAGACAATTACGTCCGCTTTCGTCTTGGCGGCTTCAATGGAAAGGGCAAGTGAATCTCCCGTGATGTCAGCGATTTCCTGTACCTCATCCCGCATGTAATTGTGGGCAAGCAAAACGGCGTTCCGCTTCTTCAGAAGTTCACGGATCTCATTATTTATATCTTGATGATACATAATGTGTTTTTTCCCTGTTACGCCGTCTCGGAGATCGGCAAAATAGTTGGCAAAACATGGCAGATAGTAGCCAATGTTCGCTGTTATGTCAAACTCTTTGCTCATGCAGAGCACTTGAGAGCCGGCATATCCCTGATTTCTTTCAGCACCATTCAGCACACATTCTTGACAGTCTTCGGGAAAACTACTATTATTTTTTTACGCACGGAATTTCTCATACAGCCGAGCCGAAAGTAAAAAAATGTCGTAACTATTCAGCAAAATTCAAATTTGTCATTCCCGAGGGTGTAATCGGGAATCCAGACAAAAAACATGGATCCCCGATAGAGTCACTCGGGGATGACAGACGTTATTGCCAACGACTAACATTCTGTTGAAAAGTTACACAATATTCCTTTTCACCTCTCTTGCTGTCCGGTGAGGTGAGAGTCTCGTAAAGCGAGGTTTATCATGTTTGGCTTCGGCATGCCGCAAATACTGATCATTCTGGCGATAGCGCTGATTATCTTCGGCCCCCAGAAACTCCCTGAGCTTGCCCGTACCCTTGGCAAGGCCCTGGCTGATTTCAAGAGGGCCGCAAATGACTTCAAGTCTTCCATCGAAGAAGAGGCTCAAAATGAGGAAGCGCGAGAGAGGGAGCTGAAAGAGGCGGAAAACATGAAGGTTGTCCTTCCGGAGACGAATGAACACGTGGGGCCGGAGGAGAAGACCGGCTGAGTTTTTTTAAATATAGACACAAAAAAAGGCGGATTTCTCCGCCTTTTTTTGTGTCTGGGACCTTGATTCTACAGTTCTTTGAGGAGTGACTTTACCTTTTTTGCATCCTCGGACTGGGGGTAATTGTCCTTTAGTTTATTCAGCACATAGCGGGCGCTTTTCTTGTCGCCAATGTTCTTGAAAGACATACCCTGTTTCAACAGGGCCGCAGGCGCCTTGTCGCTTTTCGGGTAATTCTTGATGACTTCCTGGAAAGCCAGAATTGCCTGTTCGTAGTTCTTTTCGCTGTAATATGTTTCACCGATCCAGTACTGGCAATTGGGGACGAGAGCATGTTTCGGCTCTTGCTCAACAAGACGGGTAAATAGATCTCTCGCCTTCTGCATATCGCCTGCCTTGAACGCGGCGAGTCCATTTTCGTAAATTCCTTCAGGGGTCGAGTTACCCGGAGTGGTTGCCGAGGATTGCTGGTCGCCGAGTTTATTTTCCAGTTTCGCCAGCCTGTCTTCCAGGGCCGCGAGCCGTCGGTCCGATTCTTCCTTCTGGAATTTTGCGTCTTCCATGCTTTTCTGGACAAGTATCTTCAGGTCGTCAGCCTTGCCCGACATCTCCCGCATGTCGACCCGTATGGTATCTTGAGAGGCCTGCAGGTCGGCTTCTCCCTTTCTCAATCGCGTCCATTTCCTTGCCGAGGCCCTGGAGAGAAATCTGGATTTCATCGTTAGCCATCTGCCGGACACCGCCCATCTCTTTTTCCAGCCGAACGATCCTTCTTCGTGCATCGTTCGTAGAGTTCTCGAGACTTTGCATATCCCCTCTTGTGGCGCATCCTGCTGCAGAACAGAGGAGAGCAAAGAGAATCACACGTTGTAGGATCACCATAGCGTACCATCTCCTTCTTTTCTAACGATCGTTTGTTTCCGGTGACTACGGATACAAAAAAGGAGCCGGCCAAGGCTCCTTTTTTGTATAGTGCCTGCTTTATTTCACGATAACGAAGTCAACTCGTCGATTTTTTGCCCATGCAGCTTCATTATGACCGGGATCAACCGGTTTTTCCTTGCCGTAACTGATGGTGATGAGTTGGTCGGCAGGGACTCCCAGGGTAACCAGATAGCTCTTGGCTGCCTTGGCACGTTTTTCGCCAAGCGCCAGGTTGTACTCGTCGGAGCCCCGCTCGTCGCAGTTTCCTTCGAGGCGGACAGTGCCGGTGGCTTTTTTCATCATCCACTCTGCATTCTTTTTCAGTGCGTCACGGGCGTCCTGGCGGAGGACGTAGGAGTCAAGGTCGAAATAGACGGTTTCGAAAGGCTCGGCAAATGTTGCGTTTTCCGAGGTGAGGGAATCATCCTTAACTACCGGTTCCTGTGCGACTGAAGTCGGTGCAGGAGTAGAAGAGGAAGTCTGGCTGCTACTCGCAGGGTTCTGCGCAAGGGATTCATCTTCCTTCACAATCTGTTTTTTTGTGCAACCCCCTGCAACGATGGTGAGACAAAAAAGCATGAGCAGCATTCCGTAAATCTTTGTTCGCATTTTTCCTCCTTTTTTTCATGAAATATCTGTTACGGATTTTCCGAAGTTGAAACGGAATTTTCAAACGTGAGTCATTATACATGAACGACAGCGGCATTTCCAGCCTTACAACTGCCGGTTGTCTTGGAACTGCCGACAATACGTTACCAGCGAGGTGACCAGTCGGGATGGGAGTCGCTGCTTCTGCTGCGCGATACCTTTGTCTGTCCGCTGCCGTCGGCGCGCATCACATAGATGGCCGAAACTCCGTCGCGGGTTGAGCTGAAGGTGATGAATCTTCCATCCGGAGACCAGCGGGGATGTTCATTGCTTCCTTCACTGGTGAGTTGGATATCATTGTTTCCGTCAGGGCTTATGGAATGAATCTGGAAACCTCCCGACTGCTGACGGCAATAGAGGATACGATCCCCCTTTGGTGACCAGGAGGGGCTCACATTATAATCACCGCTCGTGGTCAGACGGTAGGGATTCGACCCGTCGGCGTTCATGACGAATATCTGGGGTTTTCCGAGCCGGTCGGAGAGGAAAGCGATCCTGCTTCCATCGGGTGACCAGGCAGGAGATGTTTCGATTGCACCGTTGCGGGTAAGGCGGCTCATCTGTTTGCCGTCCTTGCTGATGGTATAGATTTCGGCATTGCCGTCCTTGCTTAGAGCGAGAGCAATTCTGCTTCCGTCTGGGGACCAGGTTCCGGTGATGTTTATTCCCGGATGTGCCGAGATACGGGCTTCAGTTGTGCTGAAGAGGTCTCTTCGATAGAGGTCTGGATTCCCCTTCTTGTAAGAAGTATAGATGATTTCGCGACCGTTTGGTGAGAAGTCCGGGTTGAGGTTGATAGAACCGTTGGCGGTAAGACGCTGCACATTGTAGCCGTCATAGTCCATGAGGTAGATTTCCTTGTTGCCGGACTTTTTGGAGACAAAGGCAATCTTGCCGGTGAATGGCCCCAGCTCCCTTGTCTGGAGGAGGAGAATCTCGTCGGAGAAGGAATGGGCCATCTTGCGGGCGTCTTTAATTTTTCCGGAATAGCGTTTTGCCAGGAGCTGTCGGCCACTGGTCACGTCATAAAGGCGAAACTCCATGATAGCGCCATCTCCGTTGAGAAGGTAGGCGGATTTAATCAGATACTCCGCCCCTGCGGCGCGCCAGGGTGCCATGTCAAATTCTCCCGGACGGATACCGGAGTTTCCTCCTGCATGGGATGTGTCCAAAATGGTAAAAAGTCCGGTAAGTTCCATGTCGAACGTGAGAGCTCCACTGGCATTACGGGAAAGATCGCTGTTCTCACCGCCACCCTGGCTGATTGGCGGAGCCACGGCAAGTGATATTTTACGGTCAGGGGAGGCGGTGACCTCAAGGTAGTTATCCTGTGCGTGAATTGCTCCAGGCAGCAGTAAAATGAATATGAGAAACAGAACGGTTTTTTTCACTTTTTTCCTACCCCTTCAGGCTTGAAAATAAAGCCCTGTTGGAATTCCTTCCGCCCGGGCGGCGGCGGAAAGTTCTCCTCTGCCAGATACACGGCACGAGAGACAGAATTCTCAAAAACCTTGTCCCCGGAAGATCGTTCGATACGGTAGCCGATAACCTTTCCGGCCCTGTCGATGGTGAGCCGTACCACGACCACGGGGTTCCTGCCGCTGGAAGAGATGGTCTTTTCAAACGCATCGCGAAGGCGCGACTGGATGTAACTGCCGTAGTCGCTGCCCGCTTCAGTTCCCGTCCCACCCGGCATTCCTGCTTTGCCGCTTCCCTCGGCTACCTTTTTTCGAAGTTTGTCAATGGCGCTTTCGGTGTGTTGCCCTTCCACCTTCTTTTCAAGGCGGGCAAAACGTTCACGGAATTCCTTTTCGGTTTCGGCTCGCGGCTCCGGTGGTTTCTTGTCAGGGGTTGGCGCAGGAATTTTCTGGGGAGGGGTAACGGGAGACCGCATTTCCTTGGAAGTCTCAGGGGCCGCGGGGCTGGTATCCGAGCCGCGTACCAAAGGAGATCCTGCCTGGGGATTGGCCACCGGGAGGTTTACGATGTCGACATAGTAGACCGGAACCGCATTCGCTTGAGCGGTGCGAAAAAAATCAAAGAAACTGAATGCTGCAAAAAATGCCACATGTGCGATGAGCGAGCAGGTGATGGCAAATACCAGCCCGAAATCTTTCTTCGGACGAAGTCTCATTTTTTCCGGCCGGGCTCCGTCATCATTCCAAGCCGTTCAATACCTGCTCCCTTGATCTCTGCCATGGTCTTCACCACTTCGCCGTAAGGGACATCCGTGTCGGCCTTCAGGAAGACCTCTTTTTTGGCGCGCGACTGGAAGATGGCTGCAAGCTTTGCTGTCAGGTCCGAATGGTTCGTCTCTGTAGAGTTGATGTAGACCCTGCCTGACTTGTCGACGGAAACCACAACCGTTTCCTGGTCAGTAGAGAGGGATTTTGCCTGGGTCTTGGGGAGATTTACCTGGACCCCCTGCTGCATCATCGGGGCGGTCACCATGAAAATGACGAGGAGAACCAGCATCACGTCCACAAGAGGCGTGACGTTGATCTGGGACATAGCGCCGCTACGGTTTTCTCTGCTTCCGATTTCCATGCTCTTCCCCTATTTCCTGCTGATGGATCTCTGAACGATGTTGAGATATTCCGTGGTGAAGCTGTCCATCTCGGAGATCAGGACTTTGATCTTGTGCTGAAAATGATTGTATCCCATGACTGCCGGGATTGCCGCGACAAGACCAACCGCAGTGGCGACGAGTGCTTCGGCAATTCCGGGTGCAACAACGGCCAGAGACGCCGAACCGGTTTCGCCGATACCCTTGAACGCGGTCATAATTCCCCAAACGGTTCCGAACAGCCCGATAAAGGGCGCCGTTGAACCGGTGGTTGCCAGAAAAGTAAGGTACTTCTCCAGGCGGGTTATTTCCGAGGTGGTTGCCCGGCGCAGCGCGCGGGAGATGTTTTCGATGCCTCCGAGGTCGGTGCTGATACTGTCCGAATCCTCTATTTCGTCACCCTTTTCCATGAGCCTCTTCAGCTCGCTAAAGCCTTCGCTGAAGAGGACCGCAAGGGGTGAATCGGTAAAACGGTCAAGCTGGGCGTTGATGGAATCGAACTTTTTCACCTTCCAGAAAAAATCGAGGAACTTTTCCGACTGGCTGTTGGCGCGGTATACCTGAAGGAATTTAAAGAAGATGATACCGACAGATATGACGGAAAAGAGACCGAGAATTATCAGGACAGCTATAACGACCGGACCGGTCACGGCAAAGATTCCCAAGATGTATACCTCCATAAGAATAAGTAAGTGGAAAGTATTGATAAAATAAGCCTGTCTCTCAATCAAGTCAATACGATTTTTCCCGTTTACATTTCTTCACCTAACGCAGCAAAGGGTCAGGCAGCGGCTGCATCTTAGATTTGGACATTCCTTTGCAGAGTGAGGTACACTTACAAAATGTCTCTGTCTCTCTATATTCACTATCCATTTTGTCTGCGCAAATGCTTCTACTGCGGATTTAATTCACGCACTGATGCATCCTGCACAAGCGACGAATATGTTGCCGGTCTGCTCCGGGAACTGGAGATGCGCTCCCCCATGCCGGAAAAAGGATCTTCCGCCGGTACCCTCTACTTTGGCGGAGGAACACCTTCGCTCCTGGAGCCTTGCCAGGTGGAGATGCTTCTCGACGCTGCCGCGAACTATTACGCTCTATCTGCGGATGCGGAGATTACGCTGGAATGCAATCCAGGGACGGTTACCGGAGAGAAACTCGCCGCTTTCCGTGCTGTGGGAGTCAATCGACTTTCCCTTGGCGTCCAGTCATTTGACGACAATTTCCTCGAGAAGCTCGGTCGGGCTCATACCGCCGGGCAGGCGCTGGCTGCTTTTCGTGACGCCAGGAAAGCCGGGTTTGACAATATCGGTATCGATCTTATCCACTCTCTGCCAGGACAGAGCCTTGCCCAATGGCAGCGCGAGCTTTCGCGTGCCTGTGAACTGAGTCCGGAACATCTGGCTGTTTATGGTCTCAGCGTGGAGGAAGGGACGCCCTTCGCCCTTCTGGAAGAAGAGGGGAAACTGCTTCTGCCCGATGAGGAAGAATCGGCCGACATGTATGAAAAATCAGCGGAGATGCTTGGGACGTGTGGCTACGAACAGTATGAAATTGCAAATTTCTCCCGGCCCGGTTTCCGCTCACGCCATAATTCGGGCTACTGGCAGCGTCGTCCATACCTCGGTTTCGGTGCCGGTGCCCACTCGTTCCTGAGGCTGCCGGGAAATGGCATCCGTTTCTCGAATTCCGAGAGAGCGGAGGATTATCTTCAGTTGATATCCTGCGGCTCCCTTCCGACCTCCGAGAGCCGGAACCTGTCGCGTGATGAGGCCATGGCAGAGTGTCTGTTCCTCGGATTGCGGCTTACGGAAGGGGTCAGTCTCGACCGCTTTCACAAAGAATTTTCCGTGTCTTTCCACGAGGTATTCGGGACCGCCTGTGCCGATCTCTTTGCCGCCGGACTCCTGGAAATACGGGATGGTTATCTGCGCCTGACCGAAAAGGCCCGTATCCTTTCGAATCAGGTTTTTGTCCGGTTTCTCTAGGAGCCTGTCGGGTTTAGGGTAAATCTGCTGCAAATCCGTCTGGGCGGCCCATATTCCGCCGCTTTTTTGGCCAATAGAACGACTATTGGCCTGCAAAATCGACGAAATCTGATCTCGCACAGCCGAATTTTCGCTTCGATTTCCTAAGCCCGACAGGCTCCCAGCCGGTAAAATTCCTTGACAAAAGAAGGGTCGATTGTTACTTTTGTGAAAGTTAGCACTCTAGGCATTTGAGTGCTAACTTTCGTTACGGGGGCAGCAATGAACGATATCCTTTCGGAGCGAAGCAGACAGATACTTGAAGCGGTCATCGATGATTACATCAGGACCGCGGAGCCGGTTGGCAGCCGTACGGTGACCAGAAGGCATGGTCTTGCCCTGTCGCCGGCAACGGTGCGGAATGTCATGTCCGATCTTGAGGAGATGGGCTTTCTGTCCTCTCCCCATACTTCGGCGGGTCGTGTTCCCACTGACAAGGCTTTCCGCTTCTATGTGGATTCCCTTCTCCAGGTTCGCGCCATCACGGAGAACCAGCAGGAGGAAATTCGCAGACAGTACCTGGTGCCGGGCCGGGATGTGGGAGAAATACTCAAGGAAACCAGCAGGATACTTTCATCCATATCAAACTATATCGGTATTGTCATCGCACCTCGCTTCTCAGGCAATGTCTTCCGCCAGATAGAATTTGTGAAGCTCTGCGGCAAACGGATCCTGGTGATTCTCGTCTCGGAAAGCGGGACCGTCCAGAACAGGGTCATTGAGGCTGAGGAGGATCTTTCTTCAGAAGACCTGGTGGGGATGACAAATTATTTGAATGATCTCCTGCATGGGTTGACGATCTCGGAAGTGAAAGCCAGGATAATCAGGGAGATGGAGGATGAGAAGGTACGCTACGACAAACTTCTGACCCGGGCTCTCAAGCTATCGGAAGTGACTCTGGAAGAGTCTGCCGCGGATGTTTTCATCGAGGGGCAGGTCAATATTTTCGAACAGCCGGAATTTGCCGATGTGGAGAGGATGAAGGAGATCTTCTACACTTTTGAGGAGAAGAGCCAGCTCATCAACCTGCTTGACTGCTGTATGAAGGCTGACCGGGTGAATATTTTTATTGGTGCCGAGAACTTTCTGAGCCGGATGAACCAGATGAGTGTCGTCACCGCTTCCTATGCAAGCGGCCCGAACAGCCTTGGGGTTCTCGGTGTAATAGGCCCCACCCGCATGGGGTATGACAGGGTGATCCCCATCGTTGACTATACGGCACGAATGCTTAGTGAACTGTTGGGACGGGAATAAAGATCGGAAAGGAGTATCAGTGAAATCGAAAAGGCATGACACCGAAACAAGCGGTGTAGAACATACTGAACCACAGGCGGAAGCGGCGGAAGGGTCAGCCACGGAAACAGAAGTTGCAATGGATCCGGCAGAGAGGATCCGGCAGCTTGAAGAGGCCCTGGCAACGAAAGAAGCTGAAGTCGCGGCCAATTGGGACAAATATCTCCGCGAGCGCGCGGACCTGGAAAATTACCGGCGCCGTGTGCAGAAGGAAAAGGAAGATCTGATGAAGTACGGCAATGAGTGCCTGCTTGCAGAGATTCTTCCGGTACTGGACAATATGGAACGGGCCCTGGACCATGCCTCGGAGGAAAGCCTCTCCGCGATCATCGAGGGGGTAACTCTGACCCGCTCCATGCTCTTGTCGGTTCTGAAAAAATTCGGTGTTGAGCCTATCGAGACGAAGGGGGCTACCTTTGACTCGGCTTTCCATCAGGCCATGTGCCAGGTCGAAAGCAATGACGTGGCACCGAACTGTGTCATAGAGGAGTATCAGAAAGGCTATCTGTTGAATGACCGCCTCCTGAGACCCGCAATGGTATCGGTGGCAGCATCGACAAAAAACGGGAACGAATAAATTTTAGCCGCTCCCCTTGTTTTTTTACGAGTACATAATTAGCTTTACCATGAAGAGACATCAAAAGGAGGAATACATATATGAGTAAGGTAATCGGAATCGATCTGGGTACTACCAACTCCTGCGTGGCCATAATGGAGGGGGGAGAACCTGTTGTCATAGCCAATGCGGAAGGAAGCCGTACAACGCCGTCCATGGTCGCCTTCACGGACAGTGGAGAAAGACCGGTGGGCCAGCAGGCAAAGCGCCAGGCGGTCACCAATCCGGAGAACACCCTGTTTTCCATCAAGCGCCTCATCGGTCGCAAGTTTGACACTGAAGCGGTCAAAAGGGATATCGCGATATCCCCCTTCAAGATCGTGAAGGCGGAAAACGGCGATGCCTGGGTGGACGTGAGAGGCAAGCAGTATTCGCCGCCGGAAATCTCCGCCATGATTCTGCAGAAGATGAAGAAAACCGCAGAAGACTATCTGGGAGAGACGGTTACCGATGCGGTCATCACCGTACCGGCCTACTTTGATGACTCCCAGCGCCAGGCAACCAAGGACGCCGGCAAGATCGCTGGTCTGAATGTCCTCAGGATCATCAACGAGCCGACAGCTGCGGCCCTTGCCTACGGTCTTGACAAGAAGAAGGACGAAAAAATTGCGGTCTTCGACCTTGGTGGCGGTACCTTCGATATTTCGATTCTCGAACTGGGAGAAGGGGTCTTCGAGGTTAAGTCAACCAACGGCGACACCTTCCTCGGTGGTGAGGACTTCGACCAGAAGGTTATCGACTGGATTGCCGACGAATTCAAGAAAGACCAGGGGATTGATCTGCGTTCCGACAAAATGGCGCTTCAGCGACTCAAGGAAGCGGCTGAAAAGGCCAAATGCGAACTCTCCACTTCGATGGAGACCGACATCAACCTGCCGTTTGTCACTGCAGATGCAACCGGTCCGAAGCACTTGACCCTGAAACTGACCCGGGCCAAGCTTGAAGGCCTCTGTGCCGAACTGATCGCGAAGTTGGAAGGACCCTGCAGGACCGCCTTGAAAGATGCCGGTCTTTCCCCCAGTGAAATCGATGAGGTAATCCTGGTTGGTGGTATGACCCGCATGCCGATTGTGCAGGCGAAGGTCCAGGAAATCTTCGGCAAGGTCCCCAACCGGGGTGTCAATCCCGATGAAGTTGTGGCTATCGGTGCTGCCATCCAGGGCGGCGTTCTGCGCGGCGATGTCAAAGACGTCCTGCTTCTCGACGTTACCCCGCTTTCCCTCGGCATCGAAACCCTGGGCGGCGTCATGACCAAGCTCATTGACAAGAACACCACCATCCCGTGCCGCAAGAGCCAGGTATTTTCCACTGCCGCCGACAACCAGCCGGCAGTGACCATCCACGTCCTCCAGGGCGAGCGGGAAATGGCGCCCGACAACAAGACCCTCGGCAATTTTGAATTGACCGGCATTCCTCCGGCACCCCGTGGCGTTCCCCAGGTTGAGGTGACCTTCGACATTGATGCCAACGGCATCGTGCATGTCTCCGCCAAGGATCTTGGCACCGGCAAAGAACAGTCCATCCGCATCACTGCTTCTTCCGGCCTTTCCAAGGAAGAGATCGACAAGATGGTGCGCGACGCCGATGCCCATGCCAGCGAGGACAAGCAGAAGCGTGAGTTGATTGAGGCCCGCAACCATGCCGACAGCCTGATTTACTCCACCGAAAAGTCACTCAAGGAATTTGGCGACAAGATCGATGCCGGAGAAAAGCAGAAGATCGAAGACGGCGTTGCCAAGCTGAAGAAGGCCATGGAAGGGAACGACCCGGCTGCCATCAAGACCGCCACCGATGAGCTTACCCAGGCAGCTCACAAACTTGCCGAAGCGGTGTATTCCAAGGCTGACCAGGCTGGTGCCGGACATGAGAGCGAACCTGCCTCCGAAGGAGACAGTTCGGATGAAAAGGTCGTCGAGGCCGAGTTCGAGGAAGTAAAAGACGATAAATAACTACTAGAGAACGGCTCGAGACAAAGGGCTTAGGGCGAAGGGGAGATTTGTACTACTCCCCTTTTTGCCGTTTGCCCTTTGGCTTTTGCTTAGGAGTCTGTCGGGCTTAGGGTAAATCTGCTGCAAATCCGTCTGGACGGTCCATATTTCGCCGCTTTTTAGAGCAATAGAACAACTATTGCCCTGCAAAATCAGCAAAATCTGTTCTCGCCCAGCCGAATTTTCGCTTCGATTTTCTAAGTCCGACAGACTCCTCGAGGGAACAAGAGTGGCAAACGGGGAAAAGCGCGATTACTATGAGGTGCTGGGAGTTCATCGGAATGCTTCCGAAACAGAAATCAAGAAGGCCTATCGAAAACTGGCAATACAACACCATCCGGACAAGAACCAGGGTGACAAGCAGGCCGAAGAGCAATTCAAAGAGGTGTCTGAGGCGTACGAGGTTCTGTCCGACCCGCAGAAGAGGGTACAGTACGACCAGTTCGGCCATGCAGGACTGAGCGGCGGTGCCGGCGCATCCGGATTCGGTTTTGGTGGCGGCACTCCTTTTGGAGATATTTTCGAGGATATTTTCGGAGACCTTTTCGGTGGGCGTCAGCAGCAGCGACGGGGTGGCAAAAGAGGTGATGACCTCCTCTACAACCTGGAGATCAGCTTTGAGGAAGCGGCGTTCGGCGTCGAGTCCAAAATCGAGGTTCCCTATAACAAGCGCTGTGGCAGCTGCAATGGCAGCGGCGCCAAGCCCGGTACCGAACCGAAGGTCTGCCCGACCTGTCGCGGAGCGGGACAGGTACGTTTCCAGCAGGGTTACTTCAGCGTCAGCCGGACCTGCAGTCACTGCAACGGGGAGGGACGGATCATTGAATCACCCTGTACGACCTGCCGAGGCTCCGGGATGGCACGGGATACCAAGACCATGTCGGTCAAGGTTCCTGCGGGTGTCGAGACCGGCAACCGGCTGAAACTCTCCGGTGAGGGCGGCGAAGGGACGAAAGGTGGACCAAATGGTGACCTCTACGTGTCCATCAATGTGCGTCCCCATGCCGTTTTTTCCCGTGAGAATAATGACGTTATCTGTGAAATTCCGATCAGTTTTGTCCAGGCGGCCCTTGGCACCGAGCTTGAGGTGCCTACGCTTGACGGTAAGCTGAACCTCAGAATCCCTGAAGGAACCCAGTCCGGCAAGGTTTTCCGCCTGAGAGATAAGGGTATCCCGGTACTCCAGGGGTATGGAAGGGGAGACCAGTTGGTCGTTCTCAAGGTGGAAACCCCGGTGAACCTTAACAAGCGGCAGCGGGAACTCCTGGAGGAATTCGCTGCGATTGGCGGCGAGGAGGTCCACCCGATGAAGAAAAACTTTTTCGACAAGGTAGTGGACCTGTTCAGCTAAGGTGATTCGTTACATTCCTGATTCCTGAGGCTGTACCCCCGGTCATTGCCATGACAATTTATCCCCGGATCCGGTGCGGGCTGTCCCGCACCGGATCCCTTACATGCATTGCCGTTTTTGCGCTGCTCCTCCTGAGCTTTGCCGGCCCGGCTGTATCTTCCGACTTCCATCCCGGCAAGACAACCCTGCTGATAAACCGGGAATACGGCGATGCTCTCCTCACCGGGCTTCGCGAAGCCCGTTCCAGTATCATCGTCTCCTGCTATCTCTTTAAAATTACCAAGTACCCCGATAACATGCCGCGTCGCATCGCGAATGAGCTGATTCGCGCCCGGCAGCGGGGGGTAGACGTCAGTGTTATTCTGGAACAATCCCGGGATGAAAGTGATTTTCTCAACCGGGAAAATCACGCCACTGCCGCTCTTCTTTCCCGGAACGGCATTGACGTGCGTTTCGATTCTCTCCGCAAAACCAGTCATGCCAAGGTTGTTGTCATTGATGACCGTTTTGTCTTTCTCGGCAGCCACAACCTCACCCACAGTGCCCTGTCCCGCAACAACGAACTCTCCGTCCGGATCGATTCGCCGGAGATGGCCCGGAAGATAAAAGCCTACCTTGGAACGCTCTGATATCTTTCACCTCTGATATCCATCACTTCATCTATAACATTGCCGTGCTTGACCTGAAGATTATCCTGTGGGACAGTTACGGGGTATATTCCCGAGAACTCTGCGAGGTATTTTCATGAAGCAACTGCTCCTGCACTGGATTGTCGCCTATGGTTATCCGGGAATCTTTGCTGCCCTGCTGCTCGGGATATTCGGCGCTCCCATTCCCGACGAGGTTATCCTTTCGTTTGCCGGCTATCTTGCCTTCAAGGGGACACTGCAGCTGCATTTTGCCATCCTGGCAGCCACCCTGGGAAGTGTCTGTGGAATTTCGCTCAGCTACGCGATCGGCCGTTCTTTCGGGCTATTCCTCTTCGAGCGCTTCGGTCGCTATATCGGTATCACTCCGGAGAAACTCGGTAGAGCCCACGACTGGTTCGGCCGCTACGGCAAGTGGACGCTGCCGCCGGCATACTTCATACCGGGTATCCGCCACCTGATGGCCTACCTGGCCGGCACGTCTCGACTGAAATATTCCACCTTTTCGCTCTTCGCCTATGCAGGTGGATTTCTCTGGACGACCACCTATATTCTTCTCGGCTACTACATGGGCAAGGATTGGCACAGGATGTCGAAGACATTGCACCACCATCTCCTTCTTGGCTCGGGGATCGTGACGCTGGCGATTCTTGTCTGGTTTCTGGTCCGCTGGCTGCAGCGGAAATATTCCACAAAACCGCCAGATGGCGAGGGATAAAAAAAGGCGACGCCGTGGATTTCTCCCCGGCATCGCCTTGTGTCACCTGCCCTGCTTTGAAAACCTTATCCCAGCACGACCTTCTTGAACTCTTCAATGCCCATCTGCTCGACGATACGGCAGATACGCTCCTTTTTGCCGCAGGATTTGTAGAAATCGATGATCTTTGCGATGATTGCAAGGACTTCATCATCCGTGGCTATATCTTCCGCCAGTACGTCACCGATCCGCGGTCTCATGCCGGAGTTGCCACCCACCAGGATCTTCCAGCCCTTCGGGGTTCCCATCACACCGATATCCTTGATCCAAACCTCGGAACAGGAAAGCATGCATCCGGCTACACCCATTTTCATCTTGTTGGGGAGCACCATGGCGTGGTAGATGGCGTCGATCTTCAGGCCGAGCCCAACGGAATCCATGACGCCCCTCTTGCAGAAGGTGGTGCCGGGACAGATCTTGACGCTCCGCACGCAGAGGCCGATTGTGGCACCCGGTGTCTGCTGGAGATCCTCCCAGATCGCGTCCAGGTCCTCTTCTTTGACGCCGACCAAGGCAATGCGCTGTGCCGAAGTGAGCTTTACCGCCTGAACATTAAACTTATCAGCTGCGTCACAGATCTTCCGCAGGGTTGCCGTATTGGTTATTCCGCCGGGGATGTGAGGCGCAATGGCGTACGTTTCTTTATCGCGCTGTAAAATGGCGCCTTTCTCCAGAATATCTTTTTTCATGAAATCCTCCCAGTATCTATTTTAGTCAGCTTGAAAATATAGCACAGATTTTTTAGAAAATAAAGGATAAGGGCACGACAGGTCGTGTACGTCTGTTGTCCTGTGTGGTCAGTTTGTCGCAGTACTTCCGAGGAGATAGGACTCCTGGCACGGTGAAGTGAGGCTATCATGGCCGGACTCTGCCGAGGAGCCACAGACGCTACAGTTTTTCAGCCGCCTCCATGTCCTGGCGAATGAAGCGTGTGCAGAGGAAGCAAAAGGCAGCGGCTGTCGCGATGGCGGCGGGGGTCAACAGAAGTGCTGACTGGAGTCCCCACCGGTCCGATAGCCAACCGAGGATTGTGGGGGACACGGCATCACCAAGGGCATGGATAAAGAAAATGTTAACGGCGAATGCCATGGCGCGGCATCCGGAGGAACTTACGTTGACGATCACCGTGTTGAGCGGGCCGGTATTGAAAAAGAGAAAGAACTCGGCAAAAAACATGGCCGTGAGGCAGCCTGCAAGTGACTCGGCCGAGATGGCATAGACGGCAATCGGGGTGCCAACCAGGAAGCCCCAGCCGGAGACCTGCAGATACCCGGAAAGCGTCTTCCTTTGCAGTCTGTCTCCCAACCAGCCTCCGGTGAGGGTGCCGCTGATGCCGGCCAGGACCGTGATGACGCCGAACAGGGTATTTCCCCGTGCAACATCAAGGTGGTGGACGCGGTTGAGGAAACTGGGCATCCACTGGGCAAGACCACCCATGGCAAAAGTCATGGCAGCCATGGCCAGGGTATTGACCACGAACGAGCGGTTTCTGAACAGGGCACGGTAACCTGCCACAAGAGATTTGTTGCCCTGTCGTTCCTGAAGAGCGCTATCCTTTTTTTTCGGGTCTCGAAGAAACCAGACAACGAAGGAGAGAAATAATCCCGGAGCACCCACCAGGAGGAAGGCTGACCTCCAACCGAAGTGATACCCCAGTTGTCCGCCGAGAAGATAACCGATGGCGCTTCCCACCGGAATTGCCAGATAGAAATAGGAGAGTACCCGGCCACGGTGTTCCTTGCTGAAGAAATCGGCGACCAATCCTGGCGATACGGTGCCGAAACTGGCTTCACCGATTCCCACCACCGTGCGCGCTGCCAGCAGGGAGCGATAGCCGGGAGCGAAACCGGAAAGGGCCGTGGCGAGGCTCCAGACCGCAACTCCGCAGGAGGCGAGGCTGATACGGTTTCCACGGTCACCCAGCCATCCCAACAGTGGGGCGGAGCACATGTAGCAGACCATGAAGGCGCTTCCCAAAAGGCCGAGAGAGGTATCCGAAAGGGCAAAGTCCGCCTTGATCAGGGGGAACACAGCGTAGAGAACCTGCCGGTCGATATAGTTGAGGAGATTTACCGCCAGAAGAAGCGCCAGGGCGTAGCGGCTGTAGGCAGATGAACGAGAGTCGTTTGTCATAGGTTGTTCCAATATGAAGTGAAATATCCTTCCACGGGTCTGTCCGTATCGGCCAAAACTTCCAGGTACAAGGAGAAAGCTTTTTGAATCCTGATTAGCACTCTTCTTCCGCTCTGAAGATTGTCACCCTCGAGAGCCCTTATCGGGGGTCCATATTTCAGGCGGTTAGAAGCTGGATTCCCGATCAGAACCGCTTCGGGAATGACAGGCTTGGGAATTGGCGTAAGATTGATGCTAATCAGAATATGTATTGATTCCCTAATTCGTACCCAGTACCCCTTGATCCGTGCTTCTTGATTCTTACACCGTGCTCCGCAGTATCACCACCAATCCTCCCCACGCAAACAGCATCAGCGCAGTGGAGCCATACATGAGCCGGATTGCTCCCTGATAGGATTTCCGGGAGAGATCCCGCAGCGGATCGCCGATGGTTGGTTTTTCAACCGGTTGGCCGAAATAGCGGTTCGTTCCACCCAGACGAACGCCGAGAGCTCCTGCCGTAGCCGCTTCCGGGATACCGCTGTTGGGGGACGAGTGGTTTCTGCCGTCCCGAACCATTATCCGCATAGCTTGTTTTCCCGACAGACCGACCAGCGGAGCGATTCCAACCATCAGCAAACCGGTCAGCCGTGCCGGCAGCCAGTTTGCCAGGTCGTCTAAGCGTGCCGAGGCCCAACCGAAACGGAGGTACCTCTCGTTTTTGTAACCAACCATGGAGTCGAGGGTGTTCACCGCTTTGTAGGCCAGCCCCAGGACCGGACCGCCTATCATCAGGTAGAAAAGCGGGGCGATGATCCCATCCGAGGTGTTCTCTGCTACCGTTTCCACCAGCGCCCGCCAGATCTCCGGCTCGCCAAGGTCGGCTGTGTCCCGTCCGACGATGCGGGAAAGGTATTCACGTGCACCTGCCAGGTCCCCGACGGTCAGCCGGTCGGCGACCAGCTTCGACTCGCAATGCAGGGAGCGGGCCGCCAGGCAGGTCCACGCCAGAATCGAAGCCAGGGCACTACCCAGGTAGGGGTTTGCGGCATTCGCCCCCTTCAGCAGTAAATAGGTGATCAGACTTGTTGCCCCGACGACACTGACGAGGAGTAGAACTCCACCGGTACGTTCGTTCCGGATCAGACGACGCAGAATCTTTTCCCCTGCGGAGATCAGTCTGCCCATCCCGACCACCGGATGGGGCAGCCAGCGGGGGTCGCCCAAGAGCAGATCCAGGACCACGGCGGCTATAATGACCAAGGGCTCTATCTCGAACATTACTGAATTCCGCAGATTCGAAACAGACGATCAAGGTCCAGATGCCGCTCCAGGTGTTCCGCCAGGAGGTCGAACGGGTCTTCTCCCCGACTTTCAGCCGAAACAATGGGCAGACTTTTTGCCCGTCTCAGCCGGTTGAGAAATGCGGTCCGGAATTCGTGATTGTCGAAAATACCGTGCAGGTACGTACCGAATATCCGGGCATCGGCTGAGACAGCTCCGTCAAGGATTGCTACCTCGCTGCCGGAACGGCGCAGCAGCTGGGCGAAAGGGCTTCGCCGCAGGACCGAGGGTCGTGCTTCCCATGTGGATCTCATAGCCGGAAACCGTGCCTCCACTGTTCGGGGCGATCAGCATGGCAGCGGGCAGCAGACGTGCCTCTGCCTGGTGGGTTTCCTTTTCCGGCAGAAGAACCGTCTCCACATCAAGGATTCCCAAACCTTCGGCCTCCGCGACTGATGATTCGATGCCGTCCGGATCAATAACTCTCCTGCCCAGCATCTGGTAGCCGCCGCAGATGCCGACAACCATACCGTCAAAGCTCCGTATCCGGTCAGACAGCCCCTGCCCCTGGAGGAACCGGAGATCGGAAATGGTCGATTTGCTCCCGGGTAGAATCAGTACATCCAATCCATCCAGTTCCTGCGAATCCTCAAGGTAACGGAGATCTACATCGACTTCCCCTTCGAGAGCATCGAAATCGGTATAGTTCGAAATGCGAGGAAACCTCACCACGCCGATTCTGATTTTGCCCTCCTCGCTCCTTTTTCCTCGCCCCTCGCCCCTTCGCCTTTCCAACGCAACACTGTCCTCTTCCGGGATGCGGAAATGGCTGAAATACGGCACAACGCCCAGGACAGGGACACCGGTCTTCTTCTCCACGAACTCGATTCCCGAGGTCAGCAGCGAGGGGTCGCCGCGAAACTTGTTGATGACGATACCCTTGATGAACTCCCGCTCGTCCTGCTGGAGAAGTTCCCAGGTGCCGACGATCTGGGCAAAGACCCCGCCACGGTCGATGTCCGCCACCAGGATGCAGGGACAGTCGGCCATCTTCGCGATCCGCAGGTTGGCGATGTCGTGTGCCTTCAGGTTGATCTCGGCAATGCTCCCGGCGCCCTCGATGACCACGAAGCGGTGTTTTTTGGAAAGCCGCTGAAAACTTTCCTCAATCTTCCGGAAGGCCATCGGTTTATAGGCGTTGTACTCCTGAATCGCCATGTTCCCCACTACCTTCCCCTGAACAATGATCTGGCTGCCGGTATCCGAATTGGGCTTGAGGAGCACCGGGTTCATGTCGGTGTGGGCCGGGATGCGGCAGGCCTGCGCCTGGACCGCCTGGGCGCGGCCGATTTCGCCTCCCTCAGGGGTGGCAAAAGAGTTCAGGGCCATGTTCTGGGATTTGAACGGGGCCACCGAAATGCCCCGGTTGCTGAGAATACGGCAGAAACCGGCAGCAAGGACCGACTTTCCCACGTCCGAGCCGGTGCCGACGAACATCGCGGCGCGTCCCCTCGCGGGACGAGGATCGGGGACCGAGGATAAAGGATCGATGGATCGAGGTTTTCCTCGCACCTCGCACCTCGTTCCTCGTTCCTGTTTCATAACCTCTCGGTGTCACCATCCGCCCCTGCTCGTCAACATAAGTTGCGGAGTTGCCGATGATGACCAGGGAGAACATGTCGATGCTGTCCAGGGGCATCCCGGCCAGGGTGGAAAGGATCTTTTCCTCGCCTTCGCGGCAGGCGTTGCGCACGATGCCGACCGGGGTTTGAGGAGAACGGGAGGCGAGCAGAAGCTCCCGGGCACGCTCAATGTGGTGAACCCTTCCCTTGCTGCGGGGGTTGTAGAGAGCTACCACGAAATCGGCCGCTGCGGCCGCCTCCAGTCGCTTCTCGATCAGTTCCCAGGGGGTCAGCAGATCGGAGAGGGAGATCACCGCGAAGTCGTGCATCAGCGGCGCGCCGAGCACTGCGGCCGCGGCCTGCACTGCGGAGACTCCGGACACGATCACCACTTCGATATCATCCGGGGGAGACAATTCCAGCACCAGTCCGGCCATGCCATAGACGCCGGCGTCGCCACTGGAGACCAGGGCTACCGTTCGTCCCTCCCCGGTGAGCCGCAGCGCTTCCCGACAGCGTTCCACTTCCTTTGTCATGCCGGAGGAAACAACCGCTTTTCCGACCAGGAGCGGTTTGATCAGGTCAAGATAGGTCTTGTAACCCACCACGGTATCAGCGGATTCGATGGCCTCGCGCGCCTCGAAGGTCATGTTTTTCAGGTTGCCGGGACCGAGTCCCACTACGTACAGTTTTGACATGAAATACCTATATTAATTTATCATGAGGCGATGCGGCTGCGCCTCGATCGTTTCGACTGCCAGGATAGCTGTTGGCAGGTAGAAGGTACGGAAGAAATTTAGCTGCATTTCTAATTAGTTATAATTAAGAAGCTCCCAAATTCCTCCCCCTCCCTTCATGGGGAGAGGGAGAGAAAAGTCAGTTTCCGGATGGAAGCTAATTAGCTACTTCATACGTCAGGTTTTGAAAACCTGGCAGGTCTTACCTGAAGTGAGCAGTTTTGACAATGTACTTCAGTCTTTTTCCGCTATCGCCAACGTAACATTGCCGCTTTTCACCTTGTTCAGCAGCAGAGTGCCGTTTCCCGACGCGAGAAGTGCCGCAGGTTCCGCGACCCCAACGGCGCCAATGGCTTCGAGAGCATACGTCGACGGAGGTGATGGAGGCTTGACAGAATTCAGTTCAGCACTTTCATAAAAGGTTGTGGGAATACAGTATTTTTCCGCAAAGGCCAAAAGCCCCGGTTCGCTCTGCTTGGCAGCGGCGCTGGCAAGGCAGCAGACGCTATTGAGGGAAAGGGAGAGTTTCTCGAGGTTTGCCAGAACGACCTCCTCGATCTCCCCTGCCTCGGTGCCGCTGTTGCAGCCGATGCCCAGTACCAGGTTCCGGGGTCGGAGGATCAGAAGGTTCGGTAGTCTGTGCTCCGGCGGGATTTCACGATTGGTGACAAACAGATAACCCCCGGCTTTGCTGCTTTGTGCTGACTGAAAGTCGTGAAAATAGCGGAGGTTTCCCCGGCCGGAGACATATTGTTCCACCTGACCGGTCGAATCGACCACGGCGATTTCCCGGTCTTCCAGGAGCAGGGTGTTGAGGATCTTGACCCTGGACAGGTCGTCGATGACCCATCCCTGTTCTTTGGCAAGCATATCGAAGGAAGGGAGTCCGTGGACATCGGTGGCGGTGGTAATAACTGCTGTTGCGCCGCTGGCAAGAGCGCATTGTTCCGCCAGTTGGTTGGCCCCGCCGAGGTGGCCGGAGAGGAGAGATACGGCAAATCTGCCGGCATCGTCCATCACCACGATTGCCGGGTCCTGGTCCTTTCCCTCCAGCAGCGGGGCGATCATCCGCACGACAATACCGCTGGCCATGATGCAGACCAGACCATCCCTTTCATGCCACAATCTGCCGATCAAGGACCGCAGGTCTTCTTTGTATACCGTGACAGGGGTTTCGATACCAGCGGCGTATTTGAATGGAATGAACAGCTCTGACGAGGGAATTCCTTTTGTGAGACGTTTCCCAATGAGGGCACCGCTAGCGGTTATTGCGATGATGGCGATCTTCAGTTCTTTTTCCTCGTCGAGCAAAAGTCTCTCAGGTGATGATTCCCTTGCGGCAGCCGTGGCTGAATTCCTTGTCATAGAGGAGAGACCGGGCTTTCAGCCCTTCTTTCCTGGCCCTGAGCACGTCGCCAACCAGGATCAGGGCCTGCTTGCCGATCTCCGCGTCCTCCACCTTTTTGGCGATATCCCCCAGGGTCCCTTCAATGATCCGCTCGTCGGGCCAGGAGGCGCGATAGACTACTGCGGCCGGGGTTTCGGGCGTATAAACTCCCTGGAGCAGTGCCGCAACTACCCGGTCGATCATGGAAACGGACAGGTAGATAACCAGGGTTGCGCCGATTTTTGCGATCTCGTTCAGGGACTCCCGCTCCGGGACCGGTGTCTTTCCCTCCATGCGGGTGAAGATGACCGTCTGGGAAACTTCCGGCAGGGTCAGTTCCTGCTTCAGGGCAGCAGCAGCGGCAAAGGCGCTGGTCACTCCCGGCACAACATCATACCCGATGCCAAGGCGATCCAGTTCCATCATTTGCTCCTGGATGGCGCCATAGATGGAAGGATCGCCGGTGTGCAATCTCACCACGCTCCTGTCGGCAAGCACTGCTTCGGCAATGGCGGAGGTGGTTTCTTCCAGGGTCATGGAGGACGAGTCAAAGATCTCGGCATGGGGTGCGTGGCTGCGCACCAGCTCGCGGTCCACCAGGCTGCCGGCGTAGATGACCACCCCGGCTTCCCGCAGCAGGCGGGCGCCTTTGAGGGTGATCAGTTCCGGGTCGCCGGGACCCGCGCCGATGAAATGGACTTTAGCCAAGAAAACCTCCTAAAACAATAAACACCTCTTGCCACAGAGGTCACAGAGAACACAGAGGGGAAAATCAACCCCTATAAAGAAAATCTTTTCAGACCGTCGATGAGCCTTCTTTCGCCAAAATTAAGCAGTAATCCGCGTTTTAAACCTGTGCTTTTCAGGTAAGAAAGTACCTGGGCGGCAAATATTTCATCAAGCTTCCGTACAGACTTGATTTCAACAACGACTTCACCAGCCACTACTATGTCAAGCCGTTGGCCCTTGATCATTTTCTCTTTATAAATCACTTCGACTTCTTTTTGCCGCTCGAAAGCAATATTTCTAAGACTGAACTCATGGCACAGAGCTTCCTCGTAAATTGATTCCAGTAAAGCCGGACCCAAAATTCGATGAACCTCAATTGCCGAAGAAATAATCTGTTCCGTAAGCGGATCACCCATTTCCTATCCTTAGATTTGGGGTTATAAACTCTGTGCTCTCTCCGCCTTCGCTAAAGCTACTGCGCACAGGTGTGACCTCTGTGGCAAAAAGGTTTTACTTCTTCACAATCAGCAGCGAAAGATAATCCAGCTTCTTTCCCACCAGCGAATCCAGGTCGAACACCACCCGCTCCTCGCTCGTCCCGGCCCGACTGACGAAAGCGCAGGATCCATCAAGTCCCAGTTCTTTCAGTAGTGCATAAACCCGGTCGAAGACCCGGTTGACCTTCATCAGGACAACGGTATCGAAATCCAGGAGGGTCTGGCGGAGCTTATCCTCTTCGAAGGTGGCAGGGAGGACGGCAACCCGTTCGGATGCCGCTGCCAGGGGCATGCCGGCAGCCACGGCTGCGGCGGTGATGCTGGAGACCCCCGGCACAACTTCGACCGGAATATCGGGGTGACGTTCGCGAAAGATACGGTAGAGGTAGAGGAAGGTGGAGTAAAGAAACGGGTCGCCGATGGTGATGAAAGCCACGTCCCGACCCTGTCGCACATGGGTGATCATCGTTTCCGCAGCATCTTCCCAGAATTCATCCAGTCCTTCCTGGTCCTTCTTCATGGGAAAGATCCGGATGATTATTTCCTGGCGGGAGCGGTCGAGAAGGGGTTCCACAATGGAAAGGGCATGGCTGGAGTCGCCGGCACTGGCAGCCGGAGCGCAGATGACCGGTACCTGGCGGAGGATTCTTTCAGCCTTGCGGGTCAGGAGTTCAGGATCGCCGGGACCGACACCAACGGCGTAGATCCGGGCCACTATTCCTCACCCCTGCGAGCGGAGATGATGTAGACCGGGTTATGGGCTTCAAACATCTTGTATTCGGTCAGGCTGACTGTTTTTGAAACGTTGATGCAGGTTACTTCGACGGTGTAGCCATGGTCTTCCAGGAATTCTACAGCCTTGGTGAGGGTGTCGAGGGTCACGGCATTGAGGACGATGACCCCATCCTGTTTCAGTCGCTTGTCCACGGCATCGATGATTTCATCCAGCATTCCGCCGGAACCGCCGATGAAGACCCGGTCGGGATTCGGCAGTTCGTCGATTCCTTCCGGCGCATATGCTTCTACCAGCATCACGTTTTTGGCAGCGAACTTTTTCAGGTTTTCCCGAATAAAGGTCAGGTATTTGGGATTCTTTTCCAGTGCGTAAATCTTGCCGTTCGGCATCAGGTTGCTCGCTTCGATGGATACCGAGCCGCTGCCGGCGCCGATGTCCCAGAGCACCTGGTCATTCTGGATCTGGAGTTTGGCCAGGGTGACGGCACGGATCTCCAGCTTGGTGATCAGCTTTCTGGCGGTTGCGAACTCTTCGTCGGCAATTCCCAGGAGCGGGTAATTTTCCAGGTTCGGCTCCCAGGCCTTGATCAGGATCAGGATGTTGAGGGGGGACGCTGTAATTTCCACCAGGCCCCTGACATCGGTGCGGGTAAACTTTTCCGTGGGGAGTCCCAGGTCTTCGCAGAGATATACGTCATAGCCTTCCGCGCCCCGGTTGATGAGTTCTTTGGCGATTGCTGCCGGTGAATTTACCTCATCGGTGAGTACCGCCGCTTTGTCGGCGGCGATAATGCGGTCGATGGCCCCTTTCAGACCGCGGCCGTGGACGGAGACAAAGATCGAGTCGTCCCACGGCTCCTTGATCCGGGCAAAGGCGTACTGGACGCTGGTGACATTGGGGAAAATCTCGATCCGCTCCTTGGGGAGATTGCGGAACAGGAAGCGGGCGACACCGAAGAAGTTCGGGTCGCCGGAGCTGAGCACCACGACCTGTTTATCGGTGCTCTTGAGAAGGTCCAGCATGATGGAGAGATCGGAGAAGGTCTGTTTTTCTCCCTTGAATTCGGGAAAGATGTCCAGAAGCCGCTGATGGCCGATGAGCAGATCCGCCGAGTTGATGGCCTCAAGCGCTTTTGATCCGAAACCTTCCCAGCCTTCGATGCCCGCGCCTACCAGATAGATTTTGTGCTGCGGCATGATTTCTCCCCTCCTGAACTTTCAGAAACATTCCTGATTAGCGTCAATCTTCCGCCAGTTCCCAAAACTGTCATTCCCGAAGCGATTCTGATCGGGAATCCAGCTTCTAACCGACTGAAATCATGGATCCCCGATAGAGACATTCGGGGATGACAATCTTCATAGCGGAAGAATAGCGCTAATCTGGTAAACATTTGACTTTCACCAAGGGTCGCACAGATGAAGTCGCTCTGGTGATTTTACCGGAAATATAGCACTTCTCCAGTGTAGCCTGCCAGTAAAACCTTTACCCGGAGACGGGGGGCGAGTTGGGCGACGAAACGCGATGCCCTGTTGCTGACAAGAGACATGATTGTCTTGGCGTGCCCGGTCGCTTCCAGGACCTCCCGGGCCGTGTTGGCATTCTCGGTACTGGGAACAAAGCGTGAGGTACTAGGTGATGCCGTGAGCCATTCCCGCAGCTGGTGCAGGTCAAGCTGCGAGGAGGAAACATGGGTCTGCTCATGTCCGCAGGCAATTTTCAGGAGTTTGGCGAATTGTGCGGCAAGGACCACATTCCTGATTCCCTTGCTTTCGCAGGCCCGCAAGGCATGGCCCACATGATCGCCCATCATGATGTAAGCCTCATCGGAAAGTCTCTGCAGGATTTTCTTGTGTAGTTTTTCACCCTCCTTGCGGCAGGGTTTTTCCGGTGCATTCGAAGCTGCGGCAAAATGCCTTTGGGCAGCCATTTCGCTGGTCCTGCCGGTGGAGAGCACCAGGGTTTTGCAGCCGCACGCCACGGCCACATCGACGGCCGCGTTGATGGTTTCGGTCCAGGCCAGGCTGGAAATGGGCTTCACGATGCCGGTGGTGCCGAGAATGGAGAGACCGCCGATGATCCCGAGCCGGGAATTGAGAGTTTTCTTTGCCAGTTCTTCCCCATTTGGAATGCTGATGGTCACGTGTGGTACCATGGGAGAACAGAGCGCGGTTAATAACGGGCAGTGGATTGAAAATACCTCGTTTACCACTTCCGCAATCATCCTTCGGGGAACCGGATTAATGGCCCATTCCCCCGGCGGGACCGCCAGTCCCGGTTTGGTGACTCGGCCGATGCCGGTTCCGCCTCGGATTACCACGGTTTCCCCGTTGGAAGCCTCGGCCAGGGTCAGCTCAGCGTGAATCTCCGCACCATTGGTCACGTCGGGGTCATCGCCGGCATCTTTGATGACATAACAGCGGGCCCTGTCCCTGCTGAGTTCCTGACCATGCAGGCGAAAGCGGACTGATTCGCCGGTGGGCAGGATAATATCCGCCTCATCAATCAGCTGCTGGTCCCGCAGCATGAGGACGGCTCCCCTGGCTGCGGCGGTAGCGCATGCTCCGGTGGTATACCCATACCGCAAGGTTTTCGTCATGTGAGCCTTTCCTGCACTCGGTCCGCTGTTCTAGCGAGGTGCAGAGTAATGGGTTCAATGAATCTGGACGCGGGTTTTGTCAATGGTTACAAAACTGCTCACTACCTTTCCGCCAGTTTCAGCAGGGCATTAACCACTGCTGCCGCCACGTTGGAACCGCCTTTCCTGCCACGATTGGTGATGAAAGGGAGGTGGTTGCCGGGCGCTTCCCGCAAAAGTTCGTCTTTGCTTTCTTCTGCACCGACAAAGCCGACCGGCAGCCCAACCACCAGGTCCGGCCGGAGCCCCTCCTCCCGTACCAGTCGCAGCAGTTCGAAAAGAGCCGTCGGCGCATTGCCGATGATAAAAATCCCATTCCCGGGATCGGCGGCAGCCTTGCGCATGGCAAGAATGGAGCGTGTTATCCCGAGACGTACCGCTTCGGCGGAGACCGCCGGATCGGCAACGAAACAGGAAACCGCTGCGCCGAAACATTCGAGAAGTTTCTTGTTGATCCCGGCCAGGGCCATGGTTGTGTCGGTGACTATCCCGCGGCCGTTGCGAATGGCTGTTATGCCGCGGCCAATGGCGTCCGGTGAAATGACCATGGTGCGCGCGTAGTCGAAATCGGCGCTGGTATGGATGGCCCGGCGCACAATCGGCCATTCCACTGCTGACCAGTCATGGGCGCCGACTTCCGCGTCGATGATACGAAACGATTCCGCTTCGATCTCTTCCGGCCGCAGGTGGACGGACATCAGCTCCAGCCTTTTTCGCTGAAAGCCTCATCAATCCGGTCGATAACCAGCTTGGCAAGGCGTTTGTGCACTCCCAGGTGCTTGCCCATGGCCATCTCCACACCGGGATGGCGCAGTCGCGCCTCTTCCATTTCCTTCGGAAGGTCTTCCAGTACATGGGCACCAAGATAGAGAAAATAGGGAACGAGCAGAATGCGTTCCGCGCCCTGAGACACACAGGCGTCGACTCCCTGCTGGATGTTGGGAGAATGATTTTCCCGGAACGATACTTCGACAATATCGTACCCGGCGAAATTTTTTACCATAGCTGCTATTTGATCAACGGCCTGGTTTGCTTCGGGTATGCGGCTGCCGTGGGCCATGAGCAGGATTGCGGTTTTCATCGGAACTCCTTTTTTTGCCACAGAGGACACAGAGAAAATAATCAGTTAAGCATGGGATCCGAAAAGTTTGGAAACAAAAGAATGTACTACTCTAAAAATGCGAAATTAACAATACATTTGACCTTAGTTCACGTTTTAGCTACGCAATAATCCACACTTTTGCCGGCCTGGAAACTTTCTCTGTGATTTCTCCGCCTTTGCCAAGGCTGCGGTGCACTCGTGTGGCTAGTTGATTTTCTGTATTTTTTCCAATAGCTCCCGCCGCGCTTCGCCGATGGTAAGGGGGATTCGGTCGAAAGGTATCTTGTCCTCGTGTTTCAACCGGTAGATAAGCTCGGCGATATGGGGCAGCCGCAGTTTGACATCCGCCATTTCGGCAGGGGCGGTGAGGACTTCCTCGGGAGTTCCCCCCCGGGAGATGCTTCCCTTGCTGAGGATGTGGAGGCGGTGCAGGAAAAGCGGGACCAGGTCGACGCTGTGGGTGGCCATGACGATGGTGACGCCGTTTTCCCGGTTCAGTCGGGTAAGGAGTTCCATCATCCGGTATTCGCCCATGGGGTCAAGGCCTGCTGTGGGTTCGTCCAGGAGGAGAATCTCGTGGCCCATGGCAAGGAGCCCGGCGATGCAGATCCGCTTCTTCTGGCCGAAACTCAAGTGGTGGATTGATTTCGCAGCGCTTTCTTCCATATCGACGTTCCTCAGCGCACTCCGGACCCGCTCCGCAACCTCGGCGTCGGCAAAGCCCATGTTGCGCGGGCCGAACGCCACATCTTCGAAGACCGTGTGGGCGAAGAGCTGGTCATCCGGATTCTGGAAGACCAGGCCCACTTTTTGGTAGATTTCCCGCGGCGAAAGCCTGCAGATATCTTTGCCGTCCAGCAGGACCTTGCCTTCATAATCCTTGATGAGCCCGTCCATCGCCTTCAGCAGCGTGGTTTTGCCCGAGCCGTTGGAGCCGAGAATGCCGGTAAATTCACCGTGTTCCACGTCAAAGCGGATTCCGGACAGGGCCACCGTGCCGTCGGGGTATCGGAATGTGTCGATTGCTATGGAAAGCCGTGGTTTGTTCACAAGTGCCTTTTGTTGAATAGGATGACAGCATGAAATTCGGATTACGGAGTAAGGGGTAAAAGAGGCGGGGTAAGAAATCCCACGAATTTGCTTAATCCTTCAATCCTTAATCCGCTTCTTTAATCCGGCTTTTCAGATTCTCCAAAGCAGCCCCATGCAGACGATGAACGTCAGGCTCACAGCCACCTCGTTCATCCGGAACGGCTTGTGTTTCAGCATCGGCATGTTCCCGTCGTAGCCCCGTTGCACCATGGCTGTGGTTACGGTGCGGCTGTTGTCGAAGGCCTTGATGACGAGGGTCCCGGTAAGGGTGCCGAAGGAGCGCAGTCCCCTGCGATAGGTGCTGTAGCCGAGCCGGTTCTTCTGGGCGGCGTAGATTACCCGGGCATCGTCATGGAGCAGAAACAGGTAGCGCCAGGCAAACAGGACGATATCGATAAAGGTCTGGGGGAGGCGCAGCCAGGAAAGGGCTGCCATCAGTTCGGTAAATGGTGTGACACAGGCCAGAGCGTTAACGACCGATACAGCGCCGAAGACCCGTGCCGCGATCAGGAGCCCTTCCTGTAATCCCTCCCGGTACCCGGTGATCTCCATTCCAACAAGAGAAACAGTGAACAGTGGTGAGTGCCCGGTGAAGAATAGCTTGAGCAGCACAACCATGATGATGATGAAGAGCGGCTCGGCGAAGCGCAGGAGGAGGAATTTCAGCCGGATGCCGGAGCGAAGGCAGATGCTGATGCAGAGCACGGCAGTGGTGAGCGGAAAAAGGAAGCCGGTACAGCTGAGAACCATCAGCAGCAATGCCAGGGAGAAGAGGAGCTTGACACGCGGGTCAATGGCGGAGAGGAAGGTGCCGGTATGTTTAGAATGACTAAAGATATGCATGCCTGTATCGGTTTCCTGCCGGTGAACTTCTCCGGCTGTCTTGTTCACTAGTTACCTGCCGGTCTGTTTCCGACCGGTGCCTTTGTACTGCTGCCAAAGTATATATCCTCCCCAGGCGAGCGACAGCAGCATGAAGGAAACGCCGATGGCGAAAGTTATCCTGGCAATGAGGTGATCATGCTGCATCCAGCCCAGTTTGGTGAGGAGCACTTCCCAGTCGTGGTAATCCTCCACCTCACTTCCGGTGACACCGCCAAGCAGCATCAACTGCCCGGCGCGGGCATCGTCCATGTAGGGGGCGATATCGAGGAAACTTTCCCCGAGCCACCAGAGTCCAACAGTCGCGCCGAAGGGATTCCCCTTCAGTACGAAGGCGCAGAGCACGATCAACGGCACCAGCCACTGGCCAAGGGTTCCGCCGAGCACCTGGAGAAAGCGTCCGAAGGGAGAGAAAAAAACGTGGCCGGCCTCGTGGAAGGGAAGATTGATCAGGTGGAGAAATGACTCTCCCACGTAGTTTGAAGCAATGGAGCTGGTCATGAGACGGAAGCCCCAGAAAAGCAGCACCAGGTAGACCAGTGCACGGCCGGCAACCAGCAGTCGGCTCTCGTCCGGATCAACCCGCAGCAGCCGTTCTTTCAGCAAGTCCAACAGTGCCGGGCGGGCTGTCCCCGGAGCGGGTTCCTGGGAGAGTTGCTGTAGCGGTGTTTCAGCTTCCGATACATGAATCCGGGAAAAAATCACCCCGCATCGTTGGCACTCGCTCCCTCCATCAGGCTGCTCATGGCCGCATTTCGGACAGTTCATAAAAATCCCCCGTCCCCCATAACGTAGCTTAATTCTTCTGTTTCTTTACGCTTTTCGTGCCCGTTGTTTTCCCGTCCAGCAGCATCCGCCAGGAATAGCCGGCCGCGAAACCGCCAAAGGTTCCGGCAAGGAGAAAAACAAACAGGAGCAGGTCGCCCTGGTCGGTGTTGATCAGCGGACTGTGTGCTTCCCGCCCTCGTTCCGAGGCGAACTTTTCTACGACAGACTCGTCAACGCCGGGCCATTTTTCAGCGCCGAAGGCGCGGCCGGGGTACAAGGCTAAAGGAACGAGGCTAAAGGATATCAGCGGTAGAAAAGATACAACCGCAAGGGTTTTTCTGACCATCCCCGTGTGCCGTGCCCTGAGAGCAGTCCCAACATTCCTAGCCATGTGCCGGTACCTCCTTGGGTGAGAGTATTCGCATCTTCACCAGGATATCCGGCCGCTTCCGATACAACAGCATCACCATGCCGGCGGTCATGGCTCCTTCCAGGATGCCGAGGGGAAGCTGCGTTGGAACGAAGGCAAGCATAATCTTTTCCACCAGTGGCAGAAACGGTTCGCTGCCCCGGATACCGGAAGCGAGCTCCACGGATGTTGCCAGGTAGGTGGCCCAATCAGCCAGGAGACCGGCAAAGAAAGCTGCCAGTCCAAGCGGGACAGCGACCAGTCGCAGGCCCTTGAAAGTGAAAAACCCGGCAAAGGAGCCAACAACTCCCATGGAAAAGATATTGGCTCCCCAGGTGGAGAGTCCGCCGTGAGAAAGAAACAGTGCCTGGAGCAGCAGGGCGACTGCCGCGATCAGCGAGCTGATAAAGGGACCGAGCAGGATTGCCGCCATTCCCGTGCCGCAGGGATGGGAGCAGGTGCCGGCGGTCGGCACCGGTACCGGCATGCAGGAGATGATGAATACGACCGCTGCCATCAACCCGACCAAAGGCTTGATTGACAGGTCTTCCTTGGCCAGCATGTTCAGCCGGCGGATGCCCAGGGCCACAAAGGGCAGGGCAAGTGCATACCAGAGTGCTGCCCAGGGCAGGGGCAGTATCCCTTCGGAAATATGCATGGCGTAGGCCGGGGCGGCGACCAGCAGCAGGGCAATGCAGAGGAACAATTTTGTCATTTAGTAACCCTCGAAAAAGCGGATTAAAGGAGCAGATTAATAAATCGGATTAAAGAAGCGGATTAAAATATCGGATTAAGGAAGCGGATTAAGGATTAATGGGGTAAAATTCCTGGTTTTTCCTTACCCCGCCTTTTTACCCCTTACCCCGTAATCCGCATCTCAGACCCCGCATCTCATACCTTGTCTCCCCGCAAATACCCGGAAAACAGCGTGTTTGCTCCCCGCGAGGCGCAGAAGTCGCCGCACATGGTGCAGGTCTGTTCGTCTTCCGGCATGCGGCACGCCCTGATGGCACGGGCATCCTCGGGAAAGAGCGCCAGATTGAACTGCTTTTCCCAGTTAAGGTCCCGGCGGGCCTTGCTCATTTCCCGGTCCCGCTCGCGCCCCTTCTCAGGATACTTGCTCATGTCACCGATATAGGCGGCAATCCGTGCCGCCTTGACCCCTTGCCGGACATCTTCCTCGTTCGGCAGGGCCAGGTGTTCAGCCGGGGTGATGTAACAGATGAGATCCGCACCGTAGCGTGACGATTGTGCCGCGCCGATGGCAGCCGTGATATGGTCGAAACCGGGGGCGATATCCGTGGGGATGGGACCGAGCATGTAGTAGGGGGCATCACCGCTCATCCTCTTCTGGAGCTGGATGTTTCCTTCAATCTCATCCATGGGCACATGTCCCGGGCCTTCCACAAGCATCTGGCAGCCCATCTCCCGGCCTATTTCCGCCAGCTCGCAATTGAAGAGCAGCTCCTGGATCTGGGCGCGGTCGGAAGAGTCGTGGATCGCACCGGCCCGCAGGCCGTTCCCCAGGGAGAGGACCGTGTCGTATCGCTTGAGGATTTCCACCACCCGGTCGAATTTTTCATAGAGGGGGTTTTCCCGATTGTTGGCCAGCATCCAGGCGACCATGCCCACGCCGCCCTTGCTCACCAGTCCGCCATAGCGGTATCCCTGACGCTGCAGGCGTTCGATGGTGCAGCGGTTGATGCCGCAGTGCACGGCCATGAAGGCCATGCCGTCGGCGCACTGCTGTTCGATGAGATCGAAGAGCATCTCTTCGTCCAGTTTGTTCGGGTCGCCATATTTCCTGCCCGCTTCGCAAAATGCCTGGTAGAGGGGGACGTTCCCCACCGGCAGATCCACTGCGGCGATTACCTCGCGCCGTACCCTGTCCAGGTCGCCGCCCACCGACAACTCCATCAGGGTGTCGGCCCCGGCCTCCTGGGCCGCCTGCGCCTTGCGAATCTCGGCCCCATAGTCGACGATGTCCGATGAGGTGCCGATGGAGGCGTTCACCTTGGTGCGGAGGCCTTTGCCGATTCCGACCGCTTTCGGTTTGCGGAGGTGGTTCCAGGGAATGACGATCTTGCCTGCCGCCACCATGCGGCGAATAAAATCGGGTGAAATATTTTCATCCCGGGCAACAGTTTCCATCTGGTTGGTCAGGATGCCCTCGCGGGCCAGTTCGATCTGGGTCTTCAAAAAAACTCCTTTTTGCCACAGAGGACACAGAGAGCACAGAGAAAATCTGAAAGATGATGTTGAGCCGTTTGTCGAAGATCTAACTCTGAGTTTTCTCCGCCTTCGCTAAGGCTACTGCGCACACGTGTGAAATCTGTGGTTGATCGTTTTTGAATGTAAAGCAGTTTTTCACAAAAGCGCCCGCCATCTCCGGGCAGCTGCCGAAGTGGAGATGAAGGTACGATGCCAGGCAGTTCCGGTAGCGGTATCCCTCGGCAGCGATCACCGTGCCGTTTTTTCTTACCTGGTACAGCCGTTTCACCTCTTCCGGCATTTCTTCCATCTCTGAATAGTGGAACTCATGGCCGCGGGCGATGGTTCCGGCTGGTCCGAGAATCGAGTCGCCGCTCAGCTCCACCTCGCGGTAGCCGAGGGCCTTTCGCCGGGGAAGCATGCGAGTGGAAACGGGAAATATGCCGACCAAGGGGATCATGTCCTGGCAGTCGACAGTGGCAGAATTTCCTGGTGAAGCATTGTCCCTCACTCCCTGTGTCAGGTAGATGAAGCCACCGCACTCTGCGTAGACCGGCATGCCCGATTCGATCGCCGCCGTTATTTCGTCGATCATGCTCTGGTTGGCCGAGAGCGTTCCGGCAAAGAGCTCCGGGTAGCCCCCGGGGAGATAGATGCCGCCGATGTCGTGCGGAAGGTGCGCATCGTCCAGCGGGGAAAACTCGACAATCTCGGCGCCTGCTTCCCGGAGCAGGCGCAGGTTGTCCTCGTAGACGAAACAAAAGGCCCGGTCACGCGCAACGGCGATTCGTACTCTTGCTCCCCCTCCCTTGACGGGCCTGCGCGTGGAAGGCTGCTTCTGCCCGCAAGCGGGAGGGGGTTGGGGGGTGGGTGAATACGAAAAGAAGTGCTGACTCTGGCAAATTCCCCCCCACCCTAACCCTCCCCCGCCAGTGAGGGAGGGGATTTATTGATGATTCCAATAAGAGTATCGCGTCCCAGATCCAGGTGTTCGCCGATCACCGCGGCCAGGCAATTCAGGAATTCCTTTGACAAGGGATTTTCCTCTGCAGTCACCAGACCCAGGTGGCGGGAGGGGATGCGGAGCTGTTCGTCCCGTGGGATGCAGCCGAGCACTTTTACTTCCGGCAGGGAGGTTTCCATTGCCTCACGCAGGATCCGGGCGTGATTTGCGCTTCCCACGTTATTAAAGATCACCCCGGCAACCTGCACCTGCGGGTCGAATTGCACAAAACCCTGAACCAGTGCCGCGGCGCTCCGGGCCTGGCTCTTTGCGTCCACCACCAGGATCACCGGGCTTGCGAGGATCTTTGCCACCTGGGCGGTACTCCCTGCTTCCGATGTGCCGTCAATTCCGTCGAAGAGTCCCATGACACCTTCGACCACGGCGATGTCCGTGCCCTGTGTATTCAAGGCAAAGGTTTCCCGAACGAACCATTCCGGGCACATCCAGCCGTCGAGATTTACCGAGGGGCGGCCGGTAACCAGCCGATGCCAGCCCGGATCGATGAAGTCCGGACCCACCTTGAAGGGCGCGACAACGAGGCCTTTCCTTTTCAGGCATTCCATGATTCCCAGGGTAACGGTTGTCTTGCCTGACCCGCTCATGGGCGCCGCGATGACGAGTGATTTCATGATGATCAACCGTTCAGGAGCTTCACAACCGGATTTCCGTCTTCATAATAATCGATGATATTCAGGCAACCATACTCCTGCTCGATCCGGAACATGGACGAGGGCGGCGCGCCAACGGCGTCAAGCAGGATGATCCGGTTGACCCCGCCATGTCCGACTACAAAGACCTCTTCACCCGGGTGGCGGGCGACAATCTCACGAAGCGCGGGTACCGCCCGGTCGCGGAGGTCGAGGAGGTTCTCCCCGCCAGGGGCGCGAAACTCAACGAAACCTTTCATGCGGTTCTTCCATTCTACCGGAAACCTTTCCGCCAGTTCGGTCCAGGTCAATCCTTCCCATTCTCCGAAACTGAGCTCCCGCAGTTCCCTTCTGGTATGAAAACTGATTTTATTCTGGGCACAGAGGATTTCTGCTCCCTGGACACAGCGGGTCAGATCGCTTGTGTAGCATGCGGATGCCGGAACATCCTTCAGCCGCTCCGCCAGCAGGTGGTATTGTTCGAAGCCCTTTGGGGTGAGGGGGACATCTATCTGGCCGTTATAACGTAAGACATCGCTCCCTACAATTTCGCCGTGGCGAATCAGGTAAATGCGTGTTTTTGATTTCATAGGGTGAAAACCTTTTGTCCTGTAAGGGCCACTATTATCAGGAGAGTTAGAAGTTCGTTCAATTCGCTGGCAAAGCCGATGATGTCGCCGGTAATTCCGCCAATCCTCCGCTGAAACCAGGCCTTGAGTGTCCAGGTGAGGAGACAGGCGGCGACAAAGATCCACAGCCCCGTTACTCCCGCCAGGAGCAGGGCCGCGGCAAGGGTGGTCATGGTTGCCAGGATCAGCTGCGGCCAGCCGGCTCCGCTGATCATCACGGCGCCGAGGCCGTCGCTGCGTGCCTGCCGGGCACCGACAATCATCAAGACCTGGGCGAAACGTGCCAGCATGGGGAAACAGAACAGGGCCTGCTGCTTCACGTTGACCGGGATGGCGAGCAGTGCCTCGTATTTGAGAAGCAGGACCAGGACCAGCCCGACTGCACCGGCAGCGCCGATATGCGAATCCTTCATGACCTTCAGAAATCGTTCCCGGCCACCGCGGGCCGCCAGCCCGTCGCAGACATCGGCCAGCCCGTCCAGGTGAAGGACCCCGGTAACTACCGCAAGGGCTGCAACAAGAAGCAGATCAACAACCCCGCGCGGCAGAACCAGAGACAGGAAATAATTGAGCCCCACCAGCAGCCCACCCAGCGCCAGCCCTGCCACGGGAAAATAGGCCAGGGAACGGCCCAGGTCCTTTTCCCCGCAGCGCACGGAAAAAGGGAGCGGAATGATGGTCAGAAACTGAATAGCGATGAGAAAAAGGCGCATATCAACAAACATTCAAGTCACCAGCTTCCCGAAAAATAACCAAAAACCAAAAACCAAAAACTCAAAACTGGCTCAACGTTACCCCGTAATCCGTATCCCTTAATCCGTAGTCCGTATCCCGCTTTTGGACTTACCCCTGCTGTTCCGCCACCCCGGCTTCCGAAAAAGTCGCCATTTCCTTCATGATCTTCACGCCAGCCTCGATCAGTCCCATGGCCAGGGCTGCACCGGTTCCTTCGCCAAGGCGAAGCTGCAGATCGAGGATCGGCTCGGCAGCGAGATGCTCCAACATGTAGCGATGCCCGATTTCCACTGACTCATGGGCGGCAAACAGGTAGTCCCTGATGAGCGGATTCAGCCCGGCAGCGATGAGGGCACCGGAAGTGGAAATAAAGCCGTCAACCACCACCGGGATCCGGTTTGCGGCACAGCCGATAATCAGCCCGGCGATGCCTGCGATCTCCAGGCCGCCGACCTTGGTCAGGATGTCGAGGGCATCGGTCGGGTCCGGCCGGTTGACCTGGAGTGCCTGTTCGATGACATTGATCTTGTTGGCCAGGGCCGCATCATTGATGCCGGTTCCCCGGCTGGTTACCTGTTTGACAGGCAAACCGGAAATGGCGGCGATGATGGCCGAGGCAGCAGTGGTGTTGCCGATGCCCATTTCTCCGGTTCCGACCATGGCTATGCCTTCATCCCTGCAGCCGTTTGCCAGGGCAATGCCCGTTTCAAGGGCCGCCAGTGCCTGCTGGCGGGTCATGGCGGGGCCTTTGACGATGTTGGCTGTGCCTCTGGCTATCTTGCGGTCAATGAGCCCCGGAAGGTCACCAAAATCATAATCCACCCCCATGTCCACCACCCGCACATCAGTACCACCGTGGCGTGCCAGCACATTGATGCCGGCGCCTCCGCGGAGAAAATTGAAGACCATCTGGGGGGTCACCTCTTTTGGAAAGGCGGAAATTCCCTCCTCCACCACGCCGTGATCGGCGGCAAAGGTAAAGATAACCTTTTTTGTGGTGTCCGGGTCCAGGGTGCCGGATATGGCGGCAAAACGACGGGCAAACTCTTCCAGTCTCCCCAGCGAGCCGAGCGGTTTGGTTTTGTTGTCCAGCTTTGCCTGGGCTTTTTCCAGAAGCAGCGGATCAATCGGTTGAATTTTTGCGAGGGTATCGTGAAGAAGGGTCATGATTGGCTTCCTGTCTCTATAGTGATTACTTCAACTTCAGTGGTATCCCGGATATCGTTACGTATACTTCGTCAGCTGCTTCGGCCAGGACCTGGTTGGCCTGTCCGGCCAGATCGCGGAAGCTTCGTGCCAGGGCATTTTCCGGAACGATTCCCATGCCCACCTCGTTGGAGACCAGGACGAGCGGTGTTTGCAGGCTAGGGAGGAGTTCGGCAAGCGCCCTCACTTCAGCGAGTACCGGTTCGACCGCGTCGTGATGGAACAGCAGGTTGGTGATCCAGAGGGTGATACAGTCAACCAGTATCGCCCGGCAGCAGCCGTCTGCCTCCTTGATGGCTTCCCCTACACGGAGCGGCTCCTCCACCGTCTGCCAGGCATCTCCACGCCTCTGCCGATGGTGGGCAATGCGTTCCGCCATTTCCCTGTCACGCGCCTCGCCGGTGGCGATGTAGCAGAGCGGCTCCCCAAAGCCTTCGGCAAGCTTTTCGGCCAGGCGGCTTTTGCCGCTTCGTGCACCGCCGCTGATAAATATGGTCTTTGACATGAAAAAACCCCGCCTCTCTGGTGAGAAACGGGGTCCTGAAACCGGTCGCTGGATACACGTAGGGCTTCGGTGCCTCTCCCTCGGAGGTCCTGACTGCTTCGGCCGGGCAGGTTTCCTGACTTGCGGATCGCTTTACTCGCTGCGCCTTCCCGATTGAAGCGACATCGCACCAGGGTTCGGGCCAGAGGTCCGCTCATCCTTCGCGTCCCTTGTCCCGTGAAATCCTGGTTATGCCGATGTTCAGCTCAGTGGCGTCTCGTGCAGCTTTCATCACCGCTTACAGTTGCGGGGCAGTGAGGGGTTCTCACCCTCTTCCCTATTATCTCCGTAAGAGCACCTGGTCGTTTGTAGTATTCAGTTATGAAAGAGATTCTTGCAGACGGTACTGGAAATGTCAATCTGCAAATGTCCGGATCGAAACTAGGCGATGGGCGTGATTTCCGGCCAGCTTCCGTTTCCGCTGAGGTATTCGTGCATGGCGCGGGCTGCCTTCTTGCCTGCACCGATTGCCAGGATGACGGTGGCCGCGCCGGTAACAATGTCGCCGCCGGCACAAACTCCCGGCTTGGTGGTGCGACCGTCCTCGTCGGCGATGAAATAGCCCCGCTCGTTGGTTTCGACACCGGTGGCCGTGGAAGCGACGATCGGGTTCGCCGATTGCCCGATTGCTACCACCACCATGTCGACATCAACCACGAATTCCGATCCCTTGATCGGTATCGGCCGTCGCCGTCCCGAAGCATCCGGTTCGCCCAGTTCCATGCGCAGGCATTCGACCCCGGTGACCCACCCGGTCTCATTGCCGAGGAACCGTACAGGGTTTATCAGGAAGTGGAACTTCACCCCTTCCTCTTCGGCATTTTCGATTTCCTCGACCCGGGCCGGCATTTCCTTCCGGCTGCGACGGTAGAGGATGGTTGCTTCATCGGCGCCAAGCCGCAGTGACATCCGGACTGCGTCCATCGCCACGTTGCCGCCTCCCAGGACCGCAACCTTTTTCCCGGTGGCAACCGGAGTGGTATAGCGGGGAAACTGGTAGGCCTTCATCAGGTTGCAGCGGGTCAGGTATTCGCTGGCGGAGTAGACGCCGTTCAGGTTTTCTCCCGGAATATTCAGGAAGCTCGGTGCACCGGCACCGTTACCGAGAAATACTGCGTCGAATTCCTGGAGGAGTTCGTCGACGCTGGCTGTGCGGCCCACCACGAAGTTGGTTACCAGTTTTACCCCAAGTTGCTGGATAACCTCAACTTCCAGCCGGACGATCTCTTTCGGAAGCCGGAATTCGGGAATGCCGTACAATAGCACTCCACCCGGTTCGTGCAGGGCCTCGTACAGGGTGACATCGTGACCCAGTTTGACCAGGTCGCCTGCCACCGTGATTCCCGCCGGACCGGCTCCCACCACCGCGACTTTTTTCCCGGTGGGAGGGGCAATGGCTGGTACCGGCAGCTGTTCTTTGAACAGGGCGTAGTCGCTGGCGAAACGTTCCAGGCGGCCGATGGCCACCGACTTGTATTTTTTGCCCATGACACAGGTCAGTTCACACTGGTTTTCCTGGGGACAGACCCGGCCGCAGACCGCCGGCAGGGAGGAACTGGCACGAAGGACACGGGCCGCTTCAAGAAAATCCCCCTCGGCGATTTTCTTGACAAATCCGGGGATATCGATCTCCGCGGGACAGTTGGTGACACACTGCGGGTTCTTGCAGAGCAGGCAGCGCTCGGCCTCTTCCATGGCGGTTTCCCGATCCCAGCCCAGAGTCACCTCATCAAAGTTCCGGACCCGTTCCGTTGGATCCTGGTGCGGTACCTCGTGACGGGGGATAGCGCAGCGGTCTTGTACGGTCAGCTCTTTTTTCACCGGGAACCTCCCATGCAGCCGCCGTGCTCGTGATAGTAATCCAATGCTTCTTTCTCCTGTCGGCTGTACATTTTCTGACGGGACATCATTTCGTCCCAGTTTACCTCATGACCGTCGAAATCGATCCCTTCGGAGCAGACGAAGCGGGTTCTTCCCGCAACCGTGACGCGACACGAACCGCACATCCCGGTGCCGTCAACCATGACCGAGTTCAGGGAGACGACTGTCTTCAGCTTGAGGGGAAGCGTCATTTGGGAAATCACCTTCATCATGATGGGAGGGCCGACCGGGTACACCAGGACGATTTTTTCGCCACCATCCAGAAGCCCCTGCAGCACATCGGACACCATGCCCTGCGAGCCATAGCTGCCATCGTTGGTGGCCACCAGAACTTCATCACAGACGCTCTTCAGCAGATCTTCGCAGATCAGGAGACTTCTGGTTTTGGATCCAAGAACCGCAATGACGCGGTTGCCCGCCTCCTTGAAAGCTCGTGCCACGGGGTAGCCTGCGGCAATGCCGAAGCCGCCCCCTACCATAACAAAGGTGCCGTCCAGCTTCTCCACGTGTGTCGGATTGCCCAGGGGGCCAACCACGTCCAGGATTTGGTCCCCTTCTTTCAAGCTCGCCAGCAGCTCGGAGGTGGCTCCGATTTCCTGAAAATAGATATCGATCGTCCCGGCCTCCCGGTCCCAGTTTGCTATGGTCAGCGGAATCCGCTCGCCATTTTCGTGGATGCGAAGCATCAGAAACTGCCCTGCCTGGCACTTTCGTGCGATCAGGGGAGCTGCTACCCGCATGCGCCAGGTCCGTTCCGTCAGTATTTCCTTCTCTAGTATGGTGTGCATGGATACCTCGTATGTATTCGAGGGGGCAGGTTCGTGCAGACGAGCCATTCCCCGGGTCTTCGTTGTAAGGGCGGCCCCCTGTGGGAGCCCAATCATGGCAGGCACAGAGACCTGCCCCTACGAGAACAGCATTGCTTCCAGTCTGCTCCAGAGGGGCTCACGTCCTTCCTTGGAGAGGGCCGAGAAGAAGATCAGCTCATCCACGGGGACGTCAAGGGTCCGGGCGATAACAGCTGCCTGGCGTGCCCGTTCGTTGCGGGAAACCTTGTCGCACTTGTTCACCACCAGGACAACGGGAATGGAGTAGGTACTGAGCCATTGGCGCATGAGCTGATCTTCACGGCTCGGGATGCGCCGCACATCAAGGATCAGGACAACGCAGCGGAGGCTTTCCCTCTTTGCCAGATACGTCTCGATCATCGGCCCCCATTCCTTCTTCACGGCAAGGGGGACGCTCGCAAAACCATAGCCTGGCAGGTCAGTAAGGACAAACTCTCCGTTCACCAGGAAAAAATTGATGAGCTGGGTGCGACCCGGCGTTCTGCTGGTGCGCACCAGGCTCTTTCTGTTAACCAGGGTGTTGATGAGCGATGACTTGCCCACGTTCGATCGCCCGGCAAAAGCCACCTCCGGCAGATCGCTTTCAGGGTAATGGGCCGGAGTAACGGCGCTTTTTATGAATTCCGTGCTTTTCAGGTCCAATCAGTACCACCCGGTAGAAAATTTTGCAGTATTATAAACAGCGTGCGAGATACTTTCAATTCTTTATATCTATTTTCCACTATTCTTGCGGGATTTCATGGGAACACGCCTGCGTACAGGAATAGTGTAGCATGAATTCTGCGGTTGACAGACTGATGGTTTTCTCCCTGCAAAAAAGGGCCCGATCCAGTTCCCTCCGGGGAGGCATGAGCCGGTCCGCTGCCATGAAAATTCGTGACTATCAGGTTAAAATACGGTAGTACTATAACCATACTATACAAGCAAGGGAGTCCCTATGTCAGGAAAATATCAAAATAATTTTCTAAAAAACGTCATGGCTCGCATCGATTTCAACAAAAATCTTTTTCAGATTTCATCCGAGCTGCCGTCATCGGTTAAGGCAAAGCTCAAGGACCAGTTTCCCCATGTGCAGCGCAAGAGCGCCATTGCCGAACAGGTCGAGGTGAAGTGCGGAGAAGAACCGGTGCGGAGGCATGTGAAAGAAAACCACTGGTTTTTTCAGGGAAAAAATGGGGACCGGGCGCTCTGCATCGCCCCCAGTTTCATGTGGCTGGATTTCAAGAAGTATACCGACTACGACGACCTTAGAGAGACATTCCTTACCTTATCCGATGCTCTGCTTACCGCATTTCCCGAGGTGGGCGATCTTGGAGTCAACCGCTTCGGACTTCGCTATTTCAACAATATCGAGCTGACCGAATCCAACTTTGACCGACTGGACCGAATACCTGAATCCGAACCTTATCTCAATGTTTTCGATGGTTGACGATAAGACTGCCATTGCCCGTGCGTTTAACAATCTGGAGATGAACTACGGTGACCTTAAGCTGACATTCCTCTACGGGATGTATAATTTCGACTATCCTGAGCCGATTCGCCAGAAGTCATTCACCCTCGATTTCGATGGCTATATTGCCCGCCAGCAGACCAGAGAAGAGATTGGAGAATCTCTGGATGCACTTCACGGCAAGATTTCCGGGTATTTCGAAAAAAGCATCACCGACAAGTTCCGTGAACTGATGAGCCGCTGACTTTAATGTCCCCGGGTCACCACCGCCAAGGCCGTGACCCGGGGTAACCTTCCTGCTAATCGTTCAACTCACTCCCAAAAGAGCAAAATATTCTTTCCTTGTGGCGTCAAAACCCTTTCGCAGCTCTTCTGCGGCCAGTTCTACCGCCTTTTCATGGTAACAGTCGGGAATGTTATACAGAATCACGGTGTGCAGCGCCTTCACCAGCTGTGAAATAATCAGCGGCCAATCGTGCATGTTCACGCCGTGCTTCATCATGGCAGCGACGATATCATTTACCAGTTCCCTTGAATATGCCGGTTCTTCGACCGTACCCCGGTTCGAAATGATCTCGGTAAGATAGAGGATGAAACTGACGTCAATGTTATTCGTTTCGAGGTCCCCGTCTTTCAGTGCACCAAGGATTTCCGCAGCTTTTTCCGATGCTTGCTGCTGAGTGACTTTTCCACTCATATTTTCTCCCCCGTGGATCATGTGACCTGGAATCTTGATCCTGACTGACTCAGGTCATGAAAAATATGTGTATTTGAGCCAGAGGAGAGTAACGAATGAAAGCAATGAAGTCAATCCTTTCCTGTTCTTGCGAAGTATCTGCAGCTCATTTCAAGGTATGAACTGCTCTGCCAGTCGGGGCTTGCCGAGGGTCCCTTTTTCAGCGTCCCGCCTTGCCCGCAAGGGAGAGAATGTCTGACATCGCCGGTTTCCAGATGCCATTTTCCCTCTTCATACGGAAAGAGCGGGTGTTGTACTCCGTCCTGCCAAATCTGTTCTCGAGGCCGATGCGTGCATGAAGGACAGCCTTCTCTCCGGCGCCTTTGCTGACGGTCACTTCCTGCAGTTTTTCCCAGCAGCAGGCCGGTTTGCGGGCAGCAGCGGCTATCCGTCGAATGAATGTTTCCCGGGAACGACTCCCCTTGGCGTAGGTTCTTTGGTACAGCTCTTCATAGCGGCCATCACGCCACAAGTCCAGGTTTGTCTCGAAATCCCTGCGAATTTCCTTCTCAGCTTGCTGCAGGTCAGTGTCAGATGAGGCAAAAGTGGTTTTTGGGCTGAAACAAAGAAACGTGCCGCAGAAAATGCAGAGCAAGACAAAGCGCATATGTACCCCCATGGTGCCTTGAACCGTCAAATTTCCCGCCAGGGCCACCGATGGAAGGGGACGTCAGCAACAGGATTTGACCAGACAGTTGTATTGGTAAAATATTATTAACTGTTACACATACTACTGGAAAGTATCATTTTGGGCAAGGGGTATTTCGAGGTTCTCTCCTGCCATCCCCCGGAGGGAGGGCAGGAGAGGAAGGGCAGGAATATCAGAGGGTTCTGTCCGCCACCTCGGCGAACAGTTTCAACTTTTCCATCATTTTTGCGAATTTTGACGGCTTCAGGGACTGAGGGCCGTCGGAGGATGCATGCTCAGGATCGGAATGCACCTCGATCATCAGGCCGTCGGCACCGGCTGCCACGGCGGCATAGGCCATTGCCGCGACGAAATGGTAGTTTCCCGTGCCGTGGGAGGGGTCAGCAACGATCGGCAGGTGGGTCTTTTCCCTGAGAACCGGGATGGCGGAGAGGTCGAGGGTATTGCGGGTTGCGGTTTCAAAGGTGCGGATGCCCCTCTCGCAGAGGATCACGGACTGGTTGCCCTCGCTCATGATGTACTCGGCGCTCATGAGGAATTCCTGGATGGTCATGGACATGCCGCGCTTCAGAAGAACCGGCTTGCGTATCTGGCCGACTCTTTTCAGCAGGGCGAAGTTCTGCGCATTGCGGGCACCGATCTGCAGCATGTCGGCGTACTCGGCTACCATTTCCACGGTCTCCGGGTTGATTACCTCGGTGACAAAGGGGAGACCGCTTGCCTCGCGGGCCTTGGCAAGAAGTTTCAGGCCCTCTTCCTCGAGACCCTGGAAAGAATACGGTGAGGTGCGCGGTTTGAAGGCCCCGCCTCGCAGCATCTGCGCACCGGCATCCCGGACGGCCAGGGCGGTCTCGATGATCTGCTCTTCCCCTTCCACGGAACAGGGGCCGGCCATGACAATAATTTCCTTGCCGCCAACCGCAACGGTATCCGTTACCCGAATGACACTCCGCTCTTTTTTTACCTCTTTTGACGCCAGCTTGTAGGGCTGAAGGATCGGTAGAACGCTTTCCACGCCGTGCATGGATTCCACTGATTGAAGAATGAGCTTGCCCCGTTCGTCGCCCACGGCACCGATGACATCCCTGGTTGCTCCGTGGATCACATGGGGTTTGTAGCCCAGTTCCCTGATCCGCTTCAGCACCTCATCCTTGTCTTTCTTTGCAGCTCCGGCTTTCATAACGATGATCATCTCTCCCTTTCTCCTTGTCCCCGGAATAGCAAAGGGCCGGAGGATTTTCCCCCCGGCCCTTTGCTGGCTGGTGCTTGTTTCATATAATGAAAAAGCCGGGGGTGTTTTTCAGTCCACCCTCGGCTTCCGGTCTTGAATTTCTTTCTTCTACGCTTGAATCAGACCTTTACACCGGGTGGACGGTCGAAAAAAGAAACCGCACCAAAAAGTAAAGGTGATAAATGTACAATAGCCGCAGAGAATCATGTACGTATTGTTGACAGGGAAGGGCATTGCTGTCAAGAAAAAAATTCGCGCTCATCCAGGTAGGGGGACAGGTTTTCGAGGGCCCGCTCGACCGCCTCCCGGTTGTGTGCTTCGATGGTCCAGGCTGCCTTGGGTGCATAGCGTGCCATTAGCGTGAAAAACAGGGGAAAGTCAATGCCGGCCTCGCCGAGAGGGCTATGGTCGTCAGTCAGGCCGTGATTGTCATGGATATGGGCTTCGGCAATATAGGGACCCAACTCGGCGAACCATTCTTCCATGCTGAGCTTCGAAAAAAGATTCCAGTGACCCACATCGAAGCAGTGACGGAAGAGAGGAGAATCGAAGGCATCCAGAAGAGCTTTAAGAGTGGAGGGTTCTTCTTCGAAGATATTTTCCACGGCCACGGTGCAGCCGATTCTTGCAGCGCTTTCCACAACGGGCTGGAAGGTTTCGATGCTGTTCGCAAGCCAGCGATTTCTGCTGCTTCCGAAGCGCCAGCGGTCATAACCCGGGTGGAAGACCACCACCGAAGGCTGCAACACAGCCGCTGCTTCCATTACCTGACAGAAACGCTGTCGGGTTGCCTCCAGCACCAGCCTGTCCAAGGCGCCGGGGCTCAGGTCCATAAATGGAGCATGGATGGTTGTGCGGAGTCCGTTTTCGCGGAGGAGGCGGGAAATTTCGCGCAGACTCTGCATGTCCAGGGTGTCGAGGGCGTCCCCGGTGAAGGCAATCTCCGGGTTGACCCCTCTTTCCAGGATGAAATCGAGATGCTCGCCGATAAGGGCGAAGGGAGCGTGAACGAAGAGCTGTTTAGCTTTCATGGTTTCTTTTTGTGCCGTTCGATTATTTCTTCGGCGCAGCTGCTGCATTGCACCAGATATTCCAGCTTGGTGATAGCAGTGGGTTGTCCGAGAACAATCAAGGTATCCCGTTCTGCAAATGAGGTGTGCGATTCAGGGTTGAAAACCATGCTGCCATTTTGATTCTTGATGCCGACGATCATGACCCCTGTCTCTTTGCGGAATCCGGAACTGACGAGATTCTCACCGATAAAACCGGAACCGGGGGGGATGATGATTTCTTCCATCTGCAGTTCCATGTGCTCGCGGCCGGTGGCTATCTCGATGAAGTCCACCACATTCGGGCGCAGGATTGCCTGGGCCATGCGGTTACCCCCGATCAGGTAGGGAGAAATAACCTTGCTGGCGCCGGCCCGTTTCAGTTTCAGGTCCGAGCCCTCGTCGCCGGAGCGGGCAAGGATGAAGAGATCGGTATTCAATCCCCGTGCAGAAAGAGTAATGTAGACATTTTCCGTGTCCGAGGCGACCACCGAGATGAGCCCCTTGGCTCTTTTGATCCCGGCTTTCAGCAGCGTATCGTCATCGGTGGCATCGCCACGGAGATAGAGATACTCATCCTCCTCCAGCTTTTCGATTACTGCGTTATTCTTTTCCACCACCACAAAGGGGAGCGGCTTGGCGGAAAACTCCCGGCAGATGAGAGCACCCATCCTGCCGAAACCGCAAACAATGTAATGGTCCCGTAGGGCTTCGATCTTCTTTTCCACCTTTTTCCTCCCGAAGACGCGCTGGAACTGTCCTTCGAACATGATCTGGGCCAGGCTGCCGACAATGTAGCCGAGCACGCTGACGCCCAGGATGATGAGCAGCATGGTAAAGATTTTGCCGGGGTCACTGAGAGTATGGACTTCCTTGAAACCGACGGTCGCCAAAGTGATGATCGTCATGTACAGGGAATCAAGGAAATCCCATCCCTCTATCCCCATATACCCGAGAACTCCGATCGAAATGAGCAGGGCCAGCACGATCATGGAAACTTTTAGATGTCGAACCGGATCCATCGTTCACTCCTTCGAAGAAAAGAGTATCTTTGCAGGGGAGAAAAAGCAAGGGGAGAAAAACCAGTTATGAGTTTTGAGTTTTGAGTTTTGAGTTGGGAAACCGTAAAACCTGAATTCCCATAGATGTACACACATGGAGACTGCTGGCACCGGATACAAGTTTGTAACTCAACACTCAAAACTCATAACTCAACACTGCTTTTCAAACTGTTTGCTGAAACTTTTTCATTGACCGCTAAAAGGGCCTGAGTTTATTATAGAAAATTCTGAAAAATCGCGAAAAGAACAGTTCGTAGTTCGTAGCTCATAGCTCGTTGTTCATTGTTTGTAGTATCTGCGCGCAAAACACCCGCCAATCAAGCGCCATGACTTAAGAGCCACGAACCAAGAGCCATGAACTAATTACTTTCTTTACGGGGGGGCAAACAATGCGGGTGATAGCCCTTATTCCCGCGGCCGGCATGGGGAAGCGGATGGCTGCGGGGATGAACAAACAGTACCTGCTGCTGGGTGATCGTCCGATTCTGGCTCATACCATTGCCGTTTTCGAATCTGCTCCCTTTGTGGATGACATCTACCTGATTATCCCGGAGGACGAAATTCCCTACTGCCGGGAAAACGTGGTGGAGCGGTTCGGTTTCTCCAAGGTCCGGCGGATCGTGGCCGGCGGCAGCGAGCGCCAGCATTCCGTACTGAACGGTTTGCGGGCCGTGGAGCAGGCCGGCGCGGATGATCCGGTCATTATCCACGACGGGGTTCGCCCCTTTATTCCCCTGTCAATTATCGAAAGTTCCATTGAGACGGCTCGGACGTATGATGGCGCGCTTGTGGCGGTCCCGGTAAAGGACACGGTAAAGGTCGTGAAGGACGGGGTGGTTGTCGAGACTCCCCCCCGCGAGACACTCTGGCTGGCCCAGACGCCCCAGACCTTCCGCTACGGTGTCATCCGCGATGCCCATGAGCAGGCCGATGCCGAGCGCTGGCTCGGCACCGACGACGCCTCCCTGGTTGAGCGGCTCGGCAAATCGGTCCGGATCGTGCCGGGAGTGTATGGGAATTTCAAGATTACTACTCCCGAGGATCTGGTGCTGGCGGAGGCTTTTTTGAAAAAAGGCGGGATGGTGTGAATCATTCGTAGGGGCAACCCCCCGTGGTTGCCCTTGATTTGGGCAGGCACGGGGGCCTGCCCCTACAAACCCACCCCAACCCCTGGTTCTTGAAAACGAAAGGATCTGCAATGCGAATCGGCCATGGTTATGATGTCCACCAATTGGTGGCGGGAAGAAAACTTATCCTCGGCGGGGTGGAGATACCCTATGAGAAGGGGCTGTTGGGGCATTCCGATGCCGATGTTTTGCTGCATGCCATCTCCGATGCCATTCTCGGCGCCATTGGCGAGGGGGACATCGGCAAGCATTTTCCCGATACCGACCCGGCCTACAAGGGGGCCTGCAGTATCACGCTGCTCCGGCAAGTCATGTCCCTTGCAGACGCCAAGGGCTACCGGATCGGCAACGTGGATGCCACCATCGTGGCCCAACGACCGAAGCTGGCTTCCTATATTCCGGAGATGCGAATAAAGATCGCCGAGGCGCTCGGCTGTGAGCAGGGCAGGGTCAACGTCAAGGCCACCACCACCGAGCAGCTCGGTTTTGCCGGGCGCGGAGAGGGAATCGCCAGCTATTCCGTTGCGCTCCTTGAAGAAAAATTCTGAATCTATCCATATAGAGGTAACAACATGACCACACCGAAAAACGACAGCGAAAAAGGGCAGGAAACGGTCGCGGTCGATTCCGCCGCTCCCACGAATTTTATCCGCAACATCATCGATGAGGATCTGCGTACGGGAAAACACCAGACCATCGTAACCCGTTTCCCCCCGGAACCGAACGGCTATCTCCATATCGGCCATGCCAAGTCCATCTGCCTCAATTTCGGCCTGGCCCGTGACTATGCCGGGCGCTGTCATCTGCGGCTTGACGATACCAACCCCACCAAGGAAGATGTGGAATATATCGAAACCATCAAGGACAGTGTCCGCTGGCTCGGTTTTGACTGGGGCGAGCATCTCTACCATGCTTCGGACTATTTCGGGCAGCTCTACCTGTGGGCCGAAGAGCTGATCAACAAGGGCAAGGCCTATGTGGATGACCAGACGGCCGACCAGATCCGCGGGACCCGCGGTACCCTGACCGAGCCGGGCCAGGAAAGTCCGTTCCGCAACCGCACCAGCGCGGAAAACCTCGACCTTTTCCGCCGGATGCGGGCCGGAGAGTTCCCCGACGGATCCCGGGTGCTGCGGGCGAAGATCGACATGGCCGCGCCCAACATGAACCTGCGTGATCCGGTCATGTACCGGATACTCCATGCCAGCCATCCCCATACCGGTGATGACTGGTGCATCTACCCCATGTATGACTATGCCCACGGCCAGTCGGATTCTATCGAGGGGATCACCCATTCCATCTGTACCCTGGAATTCGAGGATCACCGGCCCCTCTATGAATGGTTCCTCGAGGCGCTCGGTATTTACCCTCCTCGCCAGATCGAGTTTGCCCGCCTCAATCTCAGCTATACCGTCATGAGCAAGCGCAAGCTCCTGGAGCTGGTTCGCGACCGCTACGTAAGCGGCTGGGATGATCCGCGCATGCCGACCCTGGTGGGGATGCAGCGGCGGGGCTATACGCCGGCATCGATCAGGAATTTCTGCGAGCGGATCGGTGTTGGAAAGAACGACAGCTGGATCGAGATGGGAATACTCGAAGACTGCGTCCGGGAAGACCTGAACGAGAAGGCACCCCGGGCCATGGCTGTTATCGATCCCCTGCGCGTGGTGATTGAAAATTATCCCGAGGACTCCCAGGATGAATTCGAGGCACTGAATCATCCCAATGACCCCGCAATGGGCACCCGGAAGGTAACCTTTGACCGGGAGATTTTCATCGAGCGGGACGACTTCCTCGAAGATCCGCCAAAGGGTTTCTTCCGTCTTGCCCCCGGCCGTGAGGTCCGCTTGCGCTACGCCTACATCGTCAAGTGCACCGGCGTGGTAAAGGATGAGGCAACCGGCGAGATCATAGAGGTTCGCTGCACGTATGATCCCGATTCACGTGGCGGAAGCGCGGCAGACGGCCGCAAGATCAAAGGGACCATTCACTGGGTTTCCGCAGCCCATTCGGTTGCCGCCGAAGTCCGTCTCTATGACCGGCTTTTCACCGTGCCACAGCCGGGAAGCGACAAGGATGGCCCGGACTGGAAGACCTTCCTCAATGCCGAATCATTGAAGACGCTCACCGGCTGCCGTCTGGAGCCGAGCCTCGTCGAAGCACAGCCGGGAGAAAGTTTTCAGTTCGAGCGCCAAGGCTATTTCATAGCAGATCCGGTTGACTCGAAGCCGGGTGCGCCGGTCTTCAGCCGCATCGTCACCTTGAGGGATTCGTGGAGTAAGAAATAATTCAGTTTTGAGTGATGAGTGTTGAGTTTTGAGTTAAGAAGCGCTTAAAAGTGGATTAAGGATTACGGGGTACGGGGTAAGAGGAAAGGCGGGTTATTAGTTTTCCTGATTAGCATCAATCTTCCGCTTGCTGCAAAAACTGTCATTCCCGAAGAGATTCTGATCGGGAATCCAGCCTCTACCCGACTGTAATTATGGATCCCCGATAAAGAAATTCGGGGATGACAATCTTCATAGCGGAAGAATAGTGCCAATCAGTTTAGTTTTTGCTTGAGGTAATGGGTTTTACCTCGTTCATCGAACCTCAATCCTCGAAACCTGGAACCTTGAACTTGGAATCGGTTTTAACCCAAAACTCAAAACTCAATCAACTGATTTTTTGAGGGGGTTTTACATGCCATTACGCGTTTATAATACCCTTGCCGGCAAGAAGGAGGAATTCGTTCCTCAGGTGCCGGGCAAGGTTTCCATGTATGTCTGCGGAGTTACGGTGTATGACCATTGCCATATCGGCCATGCCCGTGCCAATGTGGTGTTCGACGTCATCTTCCGCTACCTCCGTCACAGCGGGTATGATGTGACCTATGTGCGCAACTATACCGATGTGGATGACAAGATCATCAATCGCGCCAATCGCGAGGGGGTGGATTTTCGCGAGATAACGGAACGCTTCATCAAGGAGTTCGACCGGGATATGGCCCAGCTGGGGGTGGCTGTTCCTACCTGCCAGCCAAGGGCAACGGAACACATCGACGACATCATCAAAATCGTTCAGACTTTGGTGGACAAAGGTTTTGCCTATCCGTCCGGTGGGGATGTCTATTTCAATGTGGAAACCTACCATGACTACCTGAAGCTCTCCAAAAGGAACCTGGACGACATGAAGGCCGGGGCCCGCATCGAAGTTGACGAGCGGAAGAATCACCCCATGGACTTCGTGCTTTGGAAAGAGGCTAAGCCTGGAGAGCCTTCCTGGGATTCACCCTGGGGCAAGGGGCGTCCGGGCTGGCACATCGAGTGTTCCGCCATGAGCATGCGTTTCCTTGGCGAGACCATCGATATCCACGGTGGCGGCAAGGATCTGGTCTTTCCCCATCACGAAAACGAGATCGCCCAGTCCGAGGCAGCTACCGGTCGACCCTTCGTCAAGTACTGGCTCCATAACGGCTTCGTCAATATCAACTCGGAGAAAATGAGCAAGTCGCTCGGCAACTTCTTCACCATCAAAGAGGTGCTGGAAAGGTATGATGCCGAAGCGCTTCGCTTCTTCCTCATCACGGCCCATTATCGCTCACCGCTCGATTTTTCCGATCAGAATGTCACGGAGGCCGAGTCCGGTCTCGACAGGATCTATTCGGCCCTGGCGAAGATCGACGAGGTTGCCGGTGGGGTATCCGGCGAGCAGCTCTCGGTCAAGGCGGCAAACCTGAAAGAGGCCGAACAGGAGTTGCTGGAAAAGGTTGAGAATTTCTCCGGCCGTTTCCGGGAGGCAATGGACGACGATTTCAATACTGCCCAGGTCCTGGGGCACATCTTTGACCTGGTTCGTTCCGTCAACCGGGCCCTTGCCGAAAGCGGCAAGATTTCGGCGGATCTCAAGGGGATTCTTGCAAAAGCGCGTAGGGTTCTTGATGAGGCGGGCGAGGTGCTCGGCATTTTCCGGACCCGACCGGATGTCTACCTGGAAAATGCCCGGGAGCGGAAGCTGGGCGAGCTTGGTATTTCGCGGGAGGAAATAGAAAGTCTGATCGAGGAGCGGACAACAGCGCGCAAGTCCCGCGATTTTGCCCGGAGTGACGAGATTCGTGACTCGCTGCTTGCCAGAAATATCGTACTGCTGGATTCTGCGCAGGGAACGGTCTGGAGAATCAAGTAGAGTAAGGTTCGAGGACCGAGGTGCGAGGATCGAGGTTCGAGGATCGAGGATCGAGGATCAAGGTTCAAAACCCTTAGATCCAACCAAAAACTAAAAACCAAAAACCAAAAACCAGCCTCACCTCGTAATCCGTACCCTTTAATCCACGACCGTTTTACTCAAAAGAGGGGTCAGGTATCTCGACTCCTCTTATTTAGTACATCGGGCACCGTCAGGCTGCCTTGTTTTCGACTTGTGGATTTGCCCACTTGCTCTTGAAGAGTTCCATGGCTTCCCGCATGATGTCGGACATGCTTTTCTCGGTGGTCTGCATAATCAGCTGGAGCATTTCCCGCTCTTCATCGCTTATTCTCATGGAAATGACATTATAACGAGGATGTTCTCGCATTCTCCCCATCTTTACTTCCTCCTCCGTACTCCGGGCATTTCAGTTTTTAGTATCAATAAACGAACACTGTTTTAATGCTATATCCATGCCAAAGTTCGGTTAGGGGGGATGAACGCCGAGAGTGTGCCATATTTGGGGATTTGCCGCGTATTTTCAGCAAAGGCGTCGGTACTTTCAGGGGGGGTGGTGTGTCATCTCTGGCACGTTTTTTTGCAAAAATGCACAATGCTCTCACCAGAATTCCTGAGAAAAGTGGTGTCTGCACAAAAAACACCCTAGCGACCAGGAGGGTAGGTCAGCTAGGGCACAAAGGAAGTCTTTCGACTTCCACAACTTCTATATATATTGTATTAGCAATACATGCGTTTGGCAAGGGTTTTTTCTCGTGTGGCGATAATTATCTTCGGTTGCCACCCCTGCGCCTTTTGTGGTATAAAATTCGCACAAGTTCCCAAAAGGAAAGGAAATACTTTCCCGGGATTCCAGATATTTTTCGCTCCTTTGCGGGCTTTTTTGTTTTTTGGTCCAGTTTTCCACGGGTGAGTCCATGTCTATCCTTAGCATAACATCTCGCAGCGGTTTTGCAGCAGTCCCGGCATTACTGTGTCCGGTATTTCTTTTTGTCCTGCTCCTCCTGTCGTTGCTGGCTCCGCTCGCTGCTTCTGCCCGGACCATTCCTTTCCTGACCAGTCCCCCTCTCGGTGAGAGCTGGTTCGGTATCTATTTCAATGACGAACGGACCGGCTTTTCTCACCTGGTAATCAGCGAGATTCCGAACGGCTACCTGATTGAGAGCGACAGTTCGGTGAAAATGTCCGGCTTCGGCTTTTCCCGGGAAGCCTCGGCACGGGAAAGCTATCAGGTCAACCGCGACCTGTCCCTGCGATCTTTCGAGGTTTCCCAGACCATCGACGGCAGTCCCATGAAGCTGAACGGTCATGTCGACGGGAAAGCCATCAGCGTGACCATGGAAACCAAGGGAAATCGCAGCGAAAAGAAGCTTTCCATCAAGGGAAAAGTCTACCCGCCCGCGGTGCTTAACCTCTACCCCCTTTTCCAGAAAGCAGCGGCCGGAAAGAAATTCCGTGTTACCATGTTTGATCCGGAATCGGTTGCGGTGAAGGATGTCAGTATTACCGTGGTGGGCCTCGAGACGGTTAACGGCCATGAGGCCCTCCATCTCCGCAACAACCTCTATCCGTTCGTGGATAATGACATCTGGGTGGATTCGGCCGGCAATACTCTCAGGGAATCGGTGCGTGACGGCTGGATCGAAACAAGGGCGGAGAATGAATCCGTTGCCCGGGCATTCCTGTCCGAGGCGGCCATCGCCAAAAAGGATATGATCCTCGACTTCAGCCTGGTTCCGGTTGACAAACCCATCGAGCGTCCCGCGTCCCTCAAATCCATGACACTGGAGCTTTCCGGGTTCGCGGAAAACCTTCCGCTCATTTCCGACTCCGTACAAAAAGCTGAACGTCTGGACGGGGGCAAGGTCCTCTTCACCGTTGACATCAAAGCCGTTCAAGCTGCCTGCTCGCTTCCTGCCGGAGAGTCCCCGGCGTTGAAGAAATACCTGACAGCAACAGACCGGATCCTGGCGGACAACCCCGATATTGTTCGGCAAAAAACGGAAATCCTTGCCAAGACGAAAGATCCCTGGCTAGCGGTCGAGAAGCTTGTCCCCTGGGTGGCCAGCAACGTGAAAGATACCATCACCGACAGCCAGACACCCCTGGAGACCCTGGAAAAACGCTCCGGCAACTGCCAGTCCCATGCCCGGCTGTATGTCTCCCTTGCCCGGGCCGCAGGGATTCCGACCCGCTTCGTTTCCGGCCTGGTCTATGTCGAGGGAAAAGGTTTCCTCTACCACAGCTGGGCCGAAAGCTACGTCGGATACTGGCTGCCGGTCGACCCGACCTTTGGCGAGGTCCCGGCAAACGCAACCCACATCAAGCTGGCGGAGGGAGATTCACCCGCGGACCTGGCGCCGCTGGCCGGCATCATCGGAACTGTCCGGGCACGGGTTGTTGATTTGAAATACTGAAAACAGTTTTGAGTTTTGAGTGTTGAGTTTTGAGTTGGAAAACCTCGTGTTTCCCTTGGTGATGCCATCTGACCTTCGACAGTCTTTTGATAATAACTCGACACCTGGAACATAAAACCTGTATTTTGATTGTTGCCGTTCAGAAGTCTTTTAACTCAAAACTTAAAACTCATAACTCAAAACTGATTTAGTAGATAGGAAGGAACACCATGGAATACAAAGAAACTTTGAACCTGCCGGAAACCGGCTTCCCTATGAAGGCAAATCTTACCCAGAAAGAGGTGGAAATCCTCGGGAAATGGGCGGAGATGGGCCTCTATGAAAAGCTGACCGAAATGGGCAGGGAAAAGCCGAAATACATTCTCCATGATGGTCCTCCCTATGCCAACGGCCATATCCATATCGGCCATTCCCTCAATAAGATCCTGAAGGATGTCGTGCTGAAGAGCAAGCGGATGAGCGGCTTCGAGGCGCCCTATGTGCCGGGCTGGGATTGCCATGGCCTGCCCATCGAACTGCAGGTGGAGAAGAACCTCGGCTCGAAAAAGCACCAGATCTCCAAGGCGGAAATGAGGCAGCTTTGTCGCGATTATGCCGCCAAGTTCGTGGATATACAGAGCAAGGAATTCGAACGGCTCGGCATCCTGGGTGAATGGGAAAACCCGTACCTGACCATGAACTACCTCTATGAGGGGATCACCGCCCGGGAGCTGGCGGAATTCGCCGCAAACGGCGGGCTCTTCAAGGGCAAGAAGCCGGTGCACTGGTGCTCTTCCTGCGGTACCGCCCTGGCCGAGGCCGAGGTGGAGTACGCCGATCACCGCTCTCCGTCCATTTATGTAAAATTTCCTCTCAAGGATGATGTCTCCGGCGAGGTGCCGGCCCTGGCGGGAAAGAATGCCTCCCTGGTTATCTGGACCACGACTCCCTGGACCCTGCCGGCCAACCTGGCGATCAGCCTCCATCCGGAATTCGACTACGTGGCCCTGGACACCGGCAGTGAAGTCCTGATCGTTGCCGCCGGACTGCTCGATTCCTTCCGCAAGGGGACCGGGGTTGACGGCCAGGTCATCGCCACCTTCAAAGGCGCGCTCCTGGAGAAGAAAAACTGCCGGCATCCCTTCTATGACCGGGATTCAATCATCCTCCTCGGCGAACATGTCACCCTGGAGGCGGGCACCGGCTGCGTGCACACGGCGCCCGGCCACGGTCAGGACGACTATGAGGTCGGCCTCCGCTATGGTCTCGACATCTACAACCCGGTGGACAACCGGGGCCGCTTCCTGGAAAATGTCGAGTTCTTTGCCGGCCAGGCGGTGTTCGACGCCAACAAGAGCGTTATTGAGAAGCTCACCGAGACCGGCATGCTCCTGGGCGTCAGCGAGATCAGCCACTCCTATCCCCACTGCTGGCGCTGCAAGAAACCGATCATTTTCCGTGCCACCGAGCAGTGGTTCATCAGCATGAAGGCCAATGGCCTGCGGGAAAAGGCCCTGGATGAAATCAACAAGGTCAACTGGATTCCCCGTTGGGGAAAAGAGCGGATCTACGGCATGGTGGAAGGGCGCCCCGACTGGTGCATCTCCCGTCAGCGCTCCTGGGGGGTCCCGATCACCGCCTTCCTCTGCCAGGGCTTGCGGCGAGGCCATTGCCGATCCGATTGCCATGCGCCACGTGGCGAATCTCTTCACGGAATCCGGCTCCGACATCTGGTACCAGCGCGAAGCCCGGGAGCTGCTCCCGGAAGGCTTCACCTGCCCCTCCTGCGGCAGCGACAAGCTGGAAAAAGAGATGGACATCCTCGATGTCTGGTTCGACTCCGGTGTCTCCCATGCCGCTGTTCTGGAAACACGCGACAACCTCAGTTCCCCGGCAGACCTGTACCTGGAGGGAAGCGACCAGCATCGCGGCTGGTTCCATTCCTCCCTGCTGGTAAGCGTCGGCACCCGCAATCGTGCCCCGTACCGGAGCGTGCTCACCCATGGCTTCGTCCTGGACGGCGCCGGCCGCAAGATGAGCAAATCCCTCGGCAACGTTACCGCCCCCGACGATGTGATCAAGAAATTCGGTGCCGATGTGCTCCGCCTCTGGGTGGCTGCCCAGGATTACCGGGATGACAACCGCATCTCCCAGGAGATCCTCACCCGCGTCTCCGAGGCCTATCGTCGCATCCGCAACACCTGCCGCTATATCCTCGGCAACATCAGCGATTTCGATCCGGCCGCCGACGCGGTGCCGTATGGCGAAATGCTCGAGATCGACCGCTGGGCCCTCCACCAGCTGGAGATCCTCAAGGAGCGGATCCTCAAGGCCTATGACGACATGGAGTTCCACACCATCTACCAGTCGATCAATTCCTTCTGCAGCGTGGAGATGAGTGCCTTCTACCTGGACATCCTCAAGGACCGGCTCTACTCAAGCCGCCGCGACTCCCTGAAGCGCCGCAGCGCCCAGACCGTCCTCTACCAGATCATCGATTCCCTGGTAAAGCTGATGGCCCCGGTTCTCTCCTTCACCGCCGACGAAGTCTGGTGGCACATGCCGAAACAGACCGGCACGAGCGTCCATCTGGCGGAATTCCCCTCCCTGGTGCCGGAGCAGCGCGACGACCGCCTCATGGAGCGCTGGAATACCATCATCCGTGTTCGCGGTGAGGTCTCCAAGGCGCTGGAACTGGCAAGGGTCCAGAAGATCGTCGGCCATTCCCTTGATGCCGCCGTGACGCTCAGCGCACCAGCCGAACTGCAAGCCTTGCTCAGCGAATACAGTGACGAACTGAAGAGCATTTTCATCGTATCGAAAGTGGTGCTTGTGGAAGAAATCCAGGGCGAGTATGTAGCAGCGGAAGGCATAGAGGGAGTCAGGATCAGGGTGGAGGCAGCGCCCGGCGTGAAATGCGAACGCTGCTGGTGTTATGACGAAGCAATCGGCGCCAGTGCCGAGCATCCGACCATCTGCCCGAAATGTCTCGAGGCGGTTGTTTAAATAAAATCGGGGGAATACAGCGGGGTAATACTGCGGGGTAATACAACGGGGTAAAAAGTCGGGGTAGAAGATCGCTCTTTTAATCCGTAATCCGAATCTTTACCCCGTAATCCGCTCCTTTAATCCGTAATCCGCTCCTATAATCCGTTCTCCGTCTTCCCCATTCCCGAATCGAGGCCCGAATATATGAAAAACAAATACCTGTTCCTCGTTATTGTCGCCATCCCGCTGATTGTTCTGGACCAGGCGACCAAGCTCATCATCGTCCGGACCATGGCCCTGCACAGCACCATTCCGGTAATCCCGAATTTCTTCGACATTGTCCATGCCCGCAACCAGGGTGCGGCCTTCGGGGTCCTCCGGGACAACAGCATCAGGTTGCCGTTCCTGATCGGCGTCTCTCTCCTGGCAGTGATTGTTATCACTATCTTCTTCCGCAAACTCAGGCCCGACCAGAAACTCAGCGCCTGGGGATTGTCGCTGGTTCTTTCCGGAGCGGTGGGCAATCTCATCGACCGGGTCCGGCTCGGCGAGGTAGTCGACTTTCTCAACGTACACTGGTACGAGCACTACTGGCCCGCCTTCAACATCGCCGACTCGGCCATCTGCATCGGGGTTGGGCTGCTTGTGATTGACATGTTGTTGGAAGAGAGAAGGAAGAAGAAAGGGTAGAAAAGGCAGTTTTGAGTTTTGAGTGTTGAATTTTGAGTTGGGAAAATCGTAACGTCTTTTTAGCCACGAATGGGCACGAATGAAAATCCTGAACCGAAAGGCATTATGACAGGGATGAAGGGGATGGAGGGGATAACGGCAAAAGCAAATAAGTTTCTATTCTCTTACCACCGAATCTCTGTTATTGCCTCAAAACCGGAAAAAAGGTTTTATCCCCTTAATCCCCTTCATCCCTGTAAAAAAGGTTTTTTTAAGATTCTATCCGTGGAAATCTGTAGCAAGAGATCTCTCCCGGTTGGTCGAGATGACAGACCACTTCTCACGTCTACCCTCTCACGTCTCACTTTTATTGTTTTCAACTCAAAACTCATCACTTAACAATGGTAGTAATTTCGGTACCATTCCACAAACCGACCAACCCCTTCTTCAATCGGCGTCTCGGGCGCAAAACCCACATCCCGCATCAGATCGTCCACATCGGCGCAGGTGGCGGGGACGTCTCCCGGCTGGATGGGGAGCAGGTTCCGGATGGCTTTCTTTCCGAGCTTTTCCTCCAGCACTTCGATGAACCGCAGCAGCTCCACCGGGCTGTTGTTGCCGATATTGTAGATCCGGTACGGCGCATAGCTGGTGCCGGGATCGGGCGCGTCACCTCTCCAGGCCGGATTTGCCGTTGCGGTCCGGTCCGTGACCCGTATCACACCCTCCACGATATCATCCACATAGGTGAAATCCCGCCGCATCTTTCCTTCATTGTAGACATCGATCGGTTTCCCCTCCAGGATTGCCCGCGTAAAGAGAAACAGCGCCATGTCGGGGCGCCCCCAGGGGCCATAGACAGTGAAGAAGCGCAGGCCGGTGCAGGGGATCTTGTAGAGGCTGGCATAGGTGTGGGCCATGAGTTCGTTGGCCTTCTTGGTGGCGGCATAAAGGGATACCGGATGGTCCACATTGTGGTGCACGGAAAAGGGCATCAGGGTATTGGCACCGTACACGGAACTGGAAGAGGCATAGACCAGGTGTTCCACCCCGTTGTGCCGGCACCCTTCCAGGATATTCATAAAGCCGCTGATGTTGCTGTCGATATAGGCATGGGGGTTCACCAGGGAGTAGCGGACCCCGGCCTGTGCGGCCAGGTGCACGACCTTGCCGAACTGTCCTTCCGCGAACAGCCGTGCCATCCCCTCCCGGTCTGCCAGGTCGCCCCGAGCAAAGGTAAAGCCGTCACGCCCTTCCAGCTGCTTCAGGCGCGCTTCCTTCAAGGTCACGTCATAATAGTCGTTCAGGTTATCGAAACCCACAACCTCGTCGCCCCGCTCCAGCAGGCGCCGGGTCAGGTGAAAGCCGATAAAACCGGCAGCGCCGGTTACGAGAATTTTGGCCATACAAACCCCCCTATAAAATCAGTGATGAGTTTTGAGTGTGGTTGAGGTGATGCAGGGTTGAATAAGAACAAGTACAGACGCGAGATGCCTGAGACCGTGAGACCGAACGAGCCTCGAGGTTTACAACTCAAAACTCAACACTCATAACTCAAAACTGATTCTATTTGTCCTGCAGCATAATAAACCCCATCTGACGGCCGGTCTCGCCGTTGTCGCGTCGGTAGGAGAAGAACAGGTCTTTCTCGCAGGAGACGCAGAGGGAGCTTGCATCCACGTTCTTTTCTTCGAGTCCGGCGCGGAGTAGCTGATTGCGGTTGGCTTCCGTCAGGTTCAGCCGCCATTTCCCGGGGCCCGATTCCTTGGCAAAGGTTTCGAAGGGCATTGTCCCGGCGCGAAACGCCTCGACAACCTGCGCATCCACCTCGTAGCAGCAGGGGCCGATTGCCGGACCGATTGCGGCCAGGATGGTGCCGGGATCAGAGCCGAAAACAGAACTCATTGCATCGACCCCTTTTCTGGCGATGCCCTGGGCGGTTCCCTTCCAGCCTGCATGAAGCGCGGCAATCACCCGTTTCACCGGGTCCAGGAGCAGGATCGGAACACAGTCCGCCACGCAGATCCCGATCATCATCCAGGGCTGATTGGTGACAATGCCGTCGCATTCCAGCTTCTGGAAGTGGGAAAAATCCTCATTGGGCTCGTCCAGCACCAGAAGGTCTGCGCCATGCACCTGGGTGACGGTAACAAGCCTGTCCAGCCGGGCACCAAAGGCCCTGGTCAGGATGCTGCGGTTTCCTTCGACGCTATGGCAGGAATCCTGGGTCGAGAGACCCAGGTTCAAAGAGTTGTAGGGCGGGCGCGAAACCCCCTCATGGCGGGTGGTAAATCCCTGGACCGCAACGCCCGGGGCGGCAAGCAGTCGCGAGCCGAAAAAGTGAACCTTGCCTGATTTCTGTAACTGCACGGAAACTCCTTTATGAGAGCAGTGTTGAGTTTTGAGTGTTGAGTTTTGAGTTGAACTGCGAAGCCGGTAAGACGTGAGAAGTGAGATGTGAGACGCAAAACGTACTACCTGTCCCTTTTCCTTTTTCTCACGTCTTACGTCTACCATCTTACATCTAACGCCTTACCTCTATCATTTTCTTTCTGCCTTGCAACCAAAAACTAAAAACCAAGAACTAAGAACTGGTTTTATCAAGGTGTTCAAGGATCTTCGCCATGTCTTCCGGCAGCGGCGAGGAGAATTCCAGGTACTCTCCGCTGACCGGATGGAGAAAGCCGAGGGTGCGGGCGTGGAGTGCCTGGCGACCCAGTTTTCGGATCAGGTCCTTCAGCGTCTGGTCCTTCAGTGCGGAGAGGCGACCGGAACCGCCGTACACCGGGTCTCCCAGCAGCGGAAACCCCGCTTCAGAGAGGTGGACGCGAATCTGGTGGGTGCGGCCGGTTTCCAGTCGCAGTTCCATGGCCGTAACAGGACCATAGCGGCCGATCACCTTCCAATGGGTAACGGCATGCTTGCCGTGTCGCGCGGAGCCGGACATCTTTTTCCGGTCCACCGGGTGGCGGCCTATCTCCGACTCGATCCGTCCCTTGTCGGTCTTGGGCGAGCCGTACACCAGGGCAATATAGACCCGCTTGATGCTGTGTTCCTGGAATTGCCGGGCCAGTTCGATATGGGAACGGTCGTGCTTTGCCACCACGATGACACCGGTGGTGTCCTTGTCAATACGATGCACAATACCCGGCCGAATCTCGCCGCCAATGCCGGAAAGATCGTCGCAGTGAGACAGGAGCGCGTTCACCAGGGTTCCATCAGGATTCCCGGCACCGGGATGCACCGACATTCCGGCGGCCTTGTCCACTACCACAAGGTCACTGTCCTCGTAAAGGATCGTGAGGGGAATCTCTTCGGCTTGAGGAACGGCAGGTGTAGGAGGGGGGATCTCGATTAAGATCTGCTCGCCGCCCTTCAGTTTCTGGGAAGGTCTGGCTGGGGCACCATTCACCGTGATCATGCCCGAATCAATCAGGCGCTGGACCGCGGAGCGGGTAAGATCGGGAACCTCGCGGGTGATAAACTGGTCGAGGCGTTCCGGCGAATTGTCAGAGGGGTACATCAGTTCTATGCTTTTCACCGATACAGAATACAGGAGTTCAGGGGGAAAAAACAGTTTTTAGTTTTTGGTTTTTGGTTTTTGGTTGGAAAATGCGGATTATGGATTATGGGGTGAAGGCTGGTTTTGAGTTTGGAGTGTCAACCATACAGAATTTCATGGATAGAAAAATTATTCCGACAAGGCGAAATATCATTTTTAAGACGATATCTCGTCCTTCCTAACGAAGGGCAGTCATCTGGTCCTGATAAAATTCGTGTGATTGTAGATGGTTATCAGATTTTACGCTCTATTGTGCTATTGGCACGAATCTGGGATACTGAATAGACTCGGTCGGGGCGGCCATGATACGGGCGAGGCTGAAGCCTGCACCAGGGAAACTCTACTTTTCAACTGTCTACCTTACAGGAAAGCTTACGCTCTCATTTTAGTTGGCACAGGTCATTTATCTATGAAGACACTTCTCATACTCATTTGTCTTTTTGCCGTTGCGGTTGTTTCAGCGTCCGCGGAGGATTACTATCCTGCAGATAGTAGTGTAATCGGAAAGGTTGAGCAGTATACGGTCAAAAAGGGGGAATCTCTCATTGAGCTTGCCCGCAAGTTCGATCTCGGCTACAACGAGATAGCCGATGCGAATCCGGGTGTCGATCCTTTTATTCCGCCCGCCGGATTAATGATTCAGATACCGATGAAATGGATTGTCCCCGATGTGCCCAAACGCAAAGGAGTTGTGATAAACATTTCAGAGATGCGCTTGTATTTTTTTACGGGGAAAGGGACAAACATGATGACGACCTTTCCAATCGGCGTGGGCGACGAAGGGAAAGGAGACTCCGGTTGGCGAGTTCAAGGTAACCAAGAAAATAGTCGACCCCCCCTGGCATGTGCCAAAATCCATAAGACTGGAAAATCCGGAATTGCCTGCTGTTGTCCCTCCAGGTCCGGAAAACCCGCTAGGTACCCATGCCCTGCGGCTTTCGATACCAAGTGTTCTTATTCACGGGACAGACAAACCTTGGTCCCTGGGGCGTAGGGCAACGCACGGATGCATACGGCTGTATCCGGAAGATATTATTAAATTCTTCCACATGGTCAGGAAAGGAGAGAAAGTGACCATTGTCAGACAGCCGATTAAGGTGGGGGTCCTCCATAACCGGGTGTTCATGGAAGTGCATAACGATGAGAACTCGCTTAACTTGCTCGAAGCCGTTAATGCCCTCGGTAACAAGAAATTGCTCGACAGGGTTGACGGAAAAAAAATGCTGCGGGCATTTAGGGAAAAGAGTGGGATACCTGTGGACATTACCAAGAACCAGCCTCTCACGAGAGACGAACTGGATAAAGTGAAGCTCTTCCCTCCCGACTGGAAAAACGACATTACGCAGTAATTTGCCGGAGCTTTACCATTGGGTGCTTAAAAATGTCTTCCCCGCTCCATTACCCCCTACCCCGCATTCCCTACTCTGCTTTCATTTCTTCTTTCTTCACCCAACTCAAAACTCAACACTCAAAATTCAACACTGCTTTTCACCGGTACCGGTAGCTCAACTGCACCGTAACCAGCTGATTGGTGCGATCCTGGCCGCCGACCAGGTCCTTGTTCCGTACCCTTTCCACGCCGTAGCGGAGGCCGCAGTCGATGTCATCGGTAACGGGCAGTGTCCAGGTTACCCGGGCGGAGTCTTTCCGTTCCACGGCCTGCATGATGCCATTGACCGGGACACGGCCCAGGTTGCCCCGTTCGCCGTGCCAGTATTCCAGGGCCAGGTTGTTCCGGGCCGTGAACCAGTGGCTGTAGCGGAAGAAGAACTCCTCGGCCGCCCCGCCCTGCGAGTGGCCGATCGGCTGGTCGTGATAGATGTACCCTTCCGGGAAGGTGCCGTTGGTGTAGAGGGCTGCATTGCCGAAGAAGTATTCGAAGCGCAGGTCGTCCCTGCCGCTGTTGGTGAGGCGCGGAATGTAGAAGCCGGCCACGTAGCTCTCCACGATTGGCCAGAAGGAGGCCGCGTCCTCGCCGGAAAATTCGCCGTAAATCTCGGTATTGCGGAGGCAGGGAATCCGGAAGCGGAGTTCGAGCCCGCCCAGCGAGTTGGAATTGTCATTGTTGGTGCCGCCGATTAAACCGTGAATCGTGCTGCCGAATGAGTTGTCCACGCCCGGTCCGCCCACCTGGCGGCCCAGGTTCAGGCCCAGCTCCATGAAATCGACCGGTTTCAAGGAGAACTTGGTGGCGAAGAAGTAGGGCTGGCGGGTTCCCCGGATGGTCGGGACCTCATCGAAGCGGGCAAAGATCAGGGAGTATTTAAAGGCACCGACCCAGGGGAGGATGATCGGCTCCGGGCTGGAAAGCTTGATCTGGTCGAAGTTGCGGGCATTGTTGGTCAGGGTGATGTTCCCCCGGTAGCCAAGCCCGAGCCAGTTGGCGTCGCGACCAACCTCCAGTTCCACCGCGTCACTCCCCGCCTTCACGTAACCCTTGTTGATCCGGGCCTGGAACATGCTGTCCCCTTCCGCATAGAGAGCCATCGGCTCCAGCAGGGCCGCGGCCCAGCGGCCGGCATAGAGTTCGCTGGTGAAGCGGAGTTCGCCATTGCTTCCCCTGCGGTAGATCACCCCTTCGTTGTTCTCCACCAGCGGGGTTCCTTCTGTGCCGTGCTGGAAAGCATTAGCGCCGTAAGGGTTGTTGGGCCGCAGGCCGGCGCCGATGCCGAATACCCCGTCGCCGCCCGGATCGTAGACAGGTCGATCATAGCTGCGGGGAACGCCATCCACATAAACATAGCGGGCCTGGGCAGAAGCGAGAAGATTGTAGTCAAAATTCGGAGCGGATTGCGGATCTTTGTAGAGCTTCACCTCACGCGCCACCGCCTTGCGGGTTTCCACCAGCAGATCGGTCATCAGAGGTGACCCCGAAAGGTCGGGGTTTTTGGAAAAATTCTCCTGTGCCTCCAGGAGAAGTCGGGCAGCCTCGGTCCGGGTAAAGGGACGGATGCCCTTCACATCGCTCTTGATCAGTCCGTATCCGGCCAGCTTGTCCAGCCATTCATACACCGGGCTGTCCAGGGGGATATTATTTGATGCAACGGTCCAGGCCCCGGCAGGGGAAGAGAGACCGATGCACAGGAAGCAGAGAGCAAAAAAAGGCAGCAGAAATCTATTAGTCATGAAAACCCTCCCGAGCCTGAAACGTTAAAATTGCGTAACTATAAAACAAATAATGTAAAAGTTCAATTCTAAAGACAGTTTTCTAAAGTCGGTTGTAAAGACGGTTTTGAGTTTTGAGTTGGGGAAACCTTAACGACTTTTTAGCCACGAATGGGCACGAATGAAAATCCTGAACCGAAAGGCGTTATGACAGGGATGAAGGGGATGGAGGGGATAACGGCAAAAGCAAATAAGTTTCTGTTCTCTTACCACCGAATCTCTGTTATTGCCTCAAAACCGGAAAAAAGGTTTTATCCCCTTAATCCCCTTCATCCCTGTAAAAAAGGTTTTTTAAGATTCTATCCGTGGAAATCTGTAGCAAGAGATCTCTCCCGGTTGGTCATTAGCTTTCAACTCAAAACTCAAAACTCAAAACTTTTTAGAAAACCTTTGCAAGGTTTTCTAAAAAACCCCCTTCACCACAATGATCATGAGTACGGCCAGCACTGACCCCAGGATCATCCGGGCGGGGACTTTCTCCTTTGTCATGACAACCTTCAGTGCCAGGTAGATGTTGAGGCCTTTCAGGATGGAAAGGGACACGGTCAGGGACGGGGAGAGCTGCCAGGCGATGATCATGATGAGAGCGCTGATGCCGATAACCAGGTAGTCGAGGCTGGAGAGGAAGTGTTCTCCCGGTTTCCGGAAAATAAGGTGCAGTGCCACCAGTGCCAGCAGGCAGAGGTGGATAATGAGGCGCAGGTGATGAAAAGAGAGGATCGAGCCGAACTCAGCGACCGGGCCCTGGTTCAGGACAAAGGTTATGAGGAGAATCGACACGGCAAGCATGGCCAGGAAAAAGTTATTTCTGATGTCCCGGGTACCATAGAGGAGGGCCAGGCTGCCGACAAGAAGGATGCCCCCCACCTGTATCGTGACGGAGTTGGTGGTATCAATGCCGGTACAGAGGAAAGCTGCCAGCAGAAAATAGACAAAGATCAGTACCGTGGCCACCGGGGCAATGCGCCGGGCTGACCAGGAAAGGCGCAGGAACAGCGGGGTGCCCCGCAGGGTTTCCATGGACAGCTTTCCCGCGGTTATCAGGGTATCGGTGCGGTGCCGGAGAAAAGTGATGAGGATGTAGAAGCCTGCCATGGCCACCGCAAAAGCCAGGAGCAGGGCCGGCCCGTTCCAGGCGCGACAGAGGATGGCAAAGCCGGCCATGATCAGGGAGATGCCGTAGATGATGGTGACCGTGCGCCGGTGGTCGAGTCCCAGGTCGAGGAAGCGATGGTGCACATGGGTTTTGTCGGGGGAAAAGGGGCTCTTCCTCTTTAGTAAACGGCAGCCCATGACCCTGATCGTATCGGCGATGGGCAGGCCGAGGATCAGAACGGGAATCAGGGGCTGTACCTGTGTGCCGGCAGACTGGGTAAGGAGAATGGCGAGGAAGGCAATGACGAAGCCGACCAGCAGGCTCCCGGTATCGCCCATGAAAATCCGTGCCGGGTAAATATTGTACTTGAGGAAACCGAGCACCCCGCCCAGAAGCGCCGCACAGAGGGAAATCATCAGGTAGTTGCCGGTGAGGTAGCCGAGGATCAGCAGTGCCGTCAGGGCAATGCTGGAAATGCCGCCGGCCAGACCGTCCAGTCCATCCATGAGGTTGAAGGCGTTGACGATCCCGACCACGGCCAGGATGGTAAAGGGGACGGTCAGCAGTTCGGGAACAATCAGGGTGCCGAAGCCGAACAGGTTCCCCAGAGAGGATATGGTGATGTGTCCCACGGTAATGGTGATGATGCAGGCAATGATCTGGCCGATGAATTTTTTCTTTGGGGAAAGTCCGTAGAGGTCATCGATGAAGCCGGTGAAGAAAATGATCAGTGAACCGGCCAGGATGCCGCGCACCTCCCGGGTCATATCCACGTAAACGAGGAGAGAAAAGAGCCAGGCCATGCAGATGGCTACTCCGCCGATCCGGGGAACGGCCCGCTTGTGCACCTTGCGCTCATCGGGGATATCCACGGCGCCGGTATCGATGGCCCAGCGTTGGAGATACGGTACCATAATCATGGCGGTAAAAAGGGCAATGATAAAAATGTAGAGACTGTGGATAGCTAGCATAAGGCCTTCCTTCAGGGTTTTGCCGGAAAAGCAGGGTGATTTGTGCCCAAGAAATGCATCTTTGTCAAGAGGAATCGGCTGATTCGTTACGCTCTAATAACAAAGCATACCGGCTGCTGCGTGGTAGTGTCGCAATAACTGCGCCAACCGTCTGCTCTGTGCAGATTCCGTCTCAGGAGCGGCAGAGGCGGGAATACGAGGATTATTGGTCAATTGCTTTCCGCTTGCGCCGGTAGATCTGTCATCTTTTTGTTACCTATCGGAGAAGGGTGTCAAATACTTGAATAAAAAACGAGTACGGAGCTATTCAGCTGGCCTGGAACTGAGCCGGGGTTCAGGTGATGAACAGGTTCTTGGTTGAAAGCTTGGAAGGTAGAAGTGAGATGTAAGACGGGAGACGTAATAACGGCTTTATAAACGAATGCTCAATCTAAACCTGATGAGCATCAATGTTCTGCAAGTTCCCAAACCTGTCATTCCCGAAGCGGTTCTGATCGGGAATCCAGCTTCTGACTGACTGAAATATGGACCCCCGATAAAGGCTTTCGAGGGTGACAATCTTCATGGCGAAAAATTAGTGCAAATGAAGGAACTGCGGATTATGGATTAATAAGGCGGATTACGGATTCGTACCCGGTTCATTACCCCGGTTCATTACCCCGCTCCATTACCCCGGTTCATTACCCCGCTTCACTACCTCGTACCCCGCACCTCTCACCCATAACCGCCTAAAAAACATACCCCTTGATGATAATCCCAAGCAGGGCAGTGAGAACGCCGCCGACAACCAGTCGCGCCGGTTTCGGGCCGCCGGAGGTGGCGACTTTCAGCGCCAGGAACAGGATGATCCCTTTTGCCACGATTGCCGGCAGTTCCGCGCTGAGGGAGATTTGCGAAGAAACCAGGATGACGAACGTGCCGAGGCCGATGATAAGAAAATCAACGCTGTAGAGGAGATGTTCTTTCGGTTTGCGGAAGAGGAAGCGCAGCAGCACGAGGGCGCTCATGCACGCCAGGAGAATGTTCGAAAGTTCCAGGAGGTTCACTCCTGCGACTATTACGCTGGAATCGTTATTGCTGACCATGAAGGTAATCAGAAGGATGGCGAATGAGGTCATGGCAAGGACGTAATGGTTGCTCATGTCCTTCGTGAAGAAGATCAGGGTCAGGCAGCCCAGGAACAGGGCGGTTCCGGCCCGCAGCGTCAGGAGGTTGGGATCGGAACAGGCCAGTGCGGCCAGAATGAAGTACGCCAGGGTCAGGAAGATGGATATCGGTGTGGTTGCGGCCACGAATCGCGCCAGGCGTCGATAGCTGACAGACGTGCGGATCGGGGCAGAAGAATCCCTCCTCAGGAATGGGAGGTATTGACGGAATCTCCGCAGCAGGAGCATATGCAGGTAGAACAGGACCATGAGCGCGGCAAAAGACGCAAAGAGAAACCAGTCTTCCCAGTTGCGTGCCATGATTGCAAAGCTGGCCCAGAATATCGACAGTCCGTAGATGAGGATTACCGTGTAGCGGTGTTTCAGGCCCAGTTCGAGAAAATTGTGATGCAGGTGTGTCCGGTCAGGGGTAAAAGGGCTTTTCTTCTGAAAAACCCGGCGGCCCATGACACGCAGGGTGTCAACGATCGGGATGCCGAGGATCAGTACCGGGACGATAGGTGCGACGTTGCTGCCGGGGGTCTGGGTAATCATGACGGCCAGGAAGGCGATAACGAATCCGACCACCAGGCTTCCGGTGTCGCCCATGAAGATCTTGGCGGGAAACAGGTTGTATTTGAGAAAGCCGAGCACCGCACCCAGGAGCGCAGCGCAGACCGCCATGATCATGAGATTGCCCGACAGGTGGCCAAGAATCATGAAGGCGGTCAGGGCAATCACCGAAATGCCGCCGGCCAGCCCGTCCAGTCCGTCCATGAGGTTAAAGGCGTTGACGATCCCCACAACGGCCAGGACGGTAAAGGGGACCCCAAGCCACGGTGGGAGGAGAATCGCCTCACCGCCGAAGAGGTTTCCCAGCGTGGAGATATAGAGGTGCCCGACGAAGACCGTTACCAGGCAGGCGGCAATCTGGCCCAGGAATTTTTTCTTCGGGGAAAGGCCATAGAGATCATCGATGAGTCCGGTAAAAAAGATTATCAAGGTGCCGGCCAGGATTCCGCGGACCTGCTGGGTCATGTCCACATAGACGAGGAGCGAGAAGAACCAGCCCATGCAGATGGCCACGCCGCCGATGCGGGGAATCGCCTTCTGGTGAACCTTGCGCAAATCCGGTGCGTCCAGCGTCCCGGTGTCAACAGCCCAGCGCATCAGGAAGGGAACCATGATCATCGAAGAAAAAAGTGCAATAAGAAATATATAGAGGAGGTGAATCGCGCCCATAAGAGGTTCTCCACGGTCTTCAGCGTTTTCAGTAGGTTTGCTGTGGGTGGTCTGTGAAACGGCGATGGAATATTAAGTATTGCTGAAAGCCGGAGGAAGGATATCCGAAAGTATTCTAATGAGCAAGCAAAAAAATAGATTATTTGTCATTGATTTAGTTGAATTTTTGTCTAAAAAGATCAGCTGGCGGAAAGTTTAGTGGTAGTTAATTTTTAAAGGGGAAGGATTAGAAATCGCGGATTAAAAAACCGGATTATGGGGTTGGGGTGGGGGTGGTTTTGAGTGAAAAGTGAAGAGTGAAGAGTTAACAGTGAAGAGTGACAGTGAAAAGTGAAGAGTGAAGAGTGATGAGTGAGAGTTTTAATTTCTTGTACCTTACCATACTTTTTTGGGGCTATGTTTTTATTCGTGCCCATTCGTAACTAAAAGATTCAAAGCGTTGCATTTGTCACGGATGCATGCAGAGAGTGAAGGCAGTTTTGAATTTTTAGTTAACGTCAAAATATTTCCTGATAGCATCAATTTTCCGCCAGTCCCCAAACCTGTCATTCCCGAAGCGGTTCTGATCGGGAATCCAGTTTCTAACCGACTGAAATATGGACCCCCGATAAAGGCATTCGAGGGTGACAATCTTCATAGTGGAAGAATAGGGCTACTATGGTCTCGCAAATTATCCAAACAGTTCCCTCCCCACTTGTGGGGGAGGGTCAGGGTGGGGGGAAGTTGCGAATATATCAGCAGGTTGAAGCTTCACCCACCCCCTAGCCCCCTCCCGCTTGCGCGCCGACCCGGCCTTCGAAGCCATGCTACTTCGGCGGAGTAGGCAGCGCTACAGCGCGCAGGCCCGTCAAGGGCGGGGGAGTGACTTTTGCGAAGCCATCAAAACCGAGGAGAGCGCCTTTTTTGCGCTCTCCTCGCCATGCACCAGGCGAATCTCTTTCGGTTTAATGCGCATGCGCCGGACAAAGTCAACCAGGTTCTTCTGGTCGGCGTGGGCCGAATAGCCGCTGATGGTGTGGACTCGGGCGCGGATCGGGTAGCGCTGGCCGTCAAAGACCACGTAGCCGCCTTTCGGCCCGTACTCCTGGATGTCCCGCCCCGGCGTGCCGGCCGCCTGGTAGCCGACGAAAAGGACATCGGTGCGAGGATCGCCGAGCAGCGCCTTGAGGTAGTTGACGATGCGGCCGCCGCTGCACATGCCGCCGGCCGCGATTACCACGCACGGCCGGGCGGTCTTGGCCAGGTAGGCCACGGTGTTTTCATGGTCCGCGTGGCTGTCGATAGTGGTCATCTGCTCGAAGCTCAGGGGGTGGCGTCCGGCCCGTACCCGTCCGCGTGCCTCGGCATCCCAGAAAGGCTGCAGCTGCCGGTAGGCCTCGGTGAAACGGCTCGCCAGCGGTGAATCAACGATGATTTCCAGGTCGTCCCACGGCATGCCCGCGGCTGCCTCCCGGGTACGGCAGCGGAAAATGATCTCCTCCAGTTCGTAGAGCAGTTCCTGGGTACGGCCGATGGAAAAGGCCGGCACCAGCACCACGCCCCGGTCCTGCAGCGCCCCTTCAATCACCTGCTGCAGCAGTTCGCGTCTTTCCTTCCGCCCCTCGTGCAGCCGGTCGCCGTAGGTTGATTCCAGCACCAGCAGATCGGCCCGGTAGGGCGAGCGGGGCGCCGGCAGCAGCGGCGTGTAGGGTGCTCCGAGGTCACCGGAAAAGACCACCCGCAGTTCCCGGGAATCGCTGTCCGGACCCTCCGGCTGTGTCATGCAGCTGACTTCCACATAGGCGGAACCAAGGATATGCCCGGCCGGCTGGAGCCTGATCGCCACATCAGACGCTCTGTCGGTGGCAAGCGGCTGCCATTGTCCATAAGGCAGGGGCACCAGCAGCGACTGCAGATGGTCGAGAAACCCTTCGATCAACCGCTGGTCATGGCTGATGCCGACCTTCACCGCATCCTCCAGCATCAGCGGCAGCAGCAGCGCAGAAGGCTCGGTACAGTAAATCGGCCCCTTGAACCCGGCCGCCAGCAGATAGGGGATCCGCCCCACATGGTCCAGGTGCACATGGGTAACCACCAGCGCCTTGATGTGCTCGACCGGAAAATCAACAAGAGGCGAAAAACGATCCTCCGCATCACGGTCGTCCTGACCGTCCGGGATATCGTCCCCCTGGAACAACCCGCAATCAATCAGGATACCGTCCTCCGGAGAAAACTGCAGCTCGTGGCAGGAACCGGTAACGCCGTGCAGGGCGCCGTGGTGCACTATTTTGGGAAAAATTTCGTTCATTATTCCTCAAAGGGAGTATTCGAAGAAAGCCTTCAATAACCTTATTTCTACAGGGATGAAGGGGATGAAAGGGATACCATCAAAAGCGAAGAAAGTTTTCGTCTTGTAAACCCCGAATATTGATTGTTGCCTCAAAACATAATTCCTTCCCTGGCCTGAAACAGAAACAAAAGGCATACAGAAAATAGGAATAAAAGGTTTCATCCCCTTTATCCCCTTCATCCCTGTTAAATTGCCTTTCGGTTTTACATTTCAAAGACCATTTCTCAACCAGAATAAAGGAAATGTATGAGATACCATCAAAAGCGAAGAAAGATTTCGTCTTGTAAACCCCGAATATTGAGTTTTGCCTCAAAACATAATTCCTTGCCCTGGCCTGAAACAGAAACAAAAGGCATACAGAAAATCGGAATAAAAGGTTTCATCCCCTTTATCCCCTTCATCCCTGTTAAATTGCCTTTCGGTTTTACATTTCAAAGACCATTTCTCAACCAGAATAAAGGAAATGTATGAGATACCATCAAAAGCGATGAAAGGTTTCGTCTTGTAAAGCCTGAATATTGATTGTGCCTCAAAACATAATTCCTTGCTCTGGCCTGAAACAGAAACAAGAGGCATACAGAAAATAGGAATAAAAGGTTTCATCCCCTTTATCCCCTTCATCCCTGTAAAATAGCCTTAGATTTGATGCATTAATCGATTACCGAACCGACGATATTCGAGTTTGGGACTTCCGAAATTGATCAGCAGTCCGACTTCAATACCTGTTGCCTTCAGGTAGTTCATCACCTGAGCCAGATGTTCGGGAGCCAGTGCCTTCACCGCTTTCAGTTCTACGATTACAGATTCTTCGACGATTATATCCGGGAAGAACTCTCCGACTGTCTGGTTTCGAAACATGACCTTCAAGGAAGCCTGCACCTGAGCACTCAGCCCCTTATCTTTCAGGGCAATCTGCAAGGCATTCTGGTAGACTGACTCAAGGAAACCACATCCGAGTTCATTACTAACTTCAAAACAGGTAGCCAGGATCTTCTCCGTCAGATCGTCATGAATCATGCTAAAACCTTTTTTCTACAGGGATGAAGGGGATGAAAGGGATAACGTCAAAAGCGAAGAAAGGTTTCGTCTAGTAAACCCCGAATAGAGTTCTTGCCTCAAAACCGGCTCTCATTCAGTGTCTGCAACAGTTCCGAAGAGGAAAACAGAAAATAGAAATAAAAGGTTCTATCCCCTTCATCCCCTTCATCCCCTTCATCCCTGTAATAATTCATTTGCTGAATCTAAACAGAACTGGATAAAAAATTCAAGCTTTCTAATTTTTTAACCAAAAACCAAAAACTACCCCCTGATTATATGAAGCAACAACCCCGTCTTCCTCTCCATCAACTCCGCATCCCCCCGCGATTCCACGTTCAGCCGGATCACTGGTTCGGTATTGGACATGCGCAGGTTGAAGCGCCAGTTCTCGAAGGCCATGCTCAAGCCGTCGGTGCGGTCGATCTCGGCTTCTTTGCCGGAGAAGTATTCTTCCACCCGCTGCAGGACGGCGCGCGGGTCGGCGACCGTGGAGTTGATTTCGCCGGGCGAGGGGAACAGGGCCATACGTTCGCACACCAGCGCCGAAAGGGAGGACTGGCGGCGGCTCATCAGTTCCACCACCAGCAGCCACGGAATCATGCCGCTGTCACAGTAGGCGAAATCGCGGAAGTAGTGATGGGCGCTCATCTCGCCGCCGTAGATGGCGTCTTCGGCGCGCATCCTTTCCTTGATGAAGGCGTGGCCGGTCTTGCTCTGGATCGGGATGCCTCCGGCAGCGGTGACCATGTCCACGGTGTTCCAGGTGAGACGCGGATCGTGGATGATCTTTTCCCCGGGATGCTTGAGAAGAAAGGCCTCGGCCAGCAGGCCGACGATGTAGTAGCCCTCGATGAACTCGCCGCGGTCGTCGAAGAGGAAGCAGCGGTCGAAATCGCCGTCCCAGGCGATGCCGGCATCGGCGCCGTGGGCACGCACCGCCTCGGCGGTGGCGTTCCGGCATTCCGGCAGCAGCGGGTTGGGGATGCCGTTGGGAAAGGTGCCGTCCGCATCATGGTGGACCTTGATGAATTGAAGCGGTACGCCCGCCGCGGCCAGACGTTCCTCCAGGGCATCGATCACGTGCCCGGCCGCGCCATTGCCGGCATTGACCACCAGCTTCAGCGGCCGCAGACACGACAGATCAAGATAGCCGAGCAGGTGGTCAACATAGTCGGCAAGGATATTTGCCTTCGTCAGGCTGCCACGCCGGGTTACCGGCGGGAACTGATTTTCCTCTGCCAGACGCCGGATCTCCTTCAGGCCGGTATCGCCGCTGATCGGCTGTGCCCCGCCCTTCACCAGTTTCATGCCATTGTAATCGGCCGGGTTGTGGCTGGCCGTCACCTCGATGCCGCCGTCCACATCCAGGTGAAAAGCGGCAAAATACACTTCCTCGGTCCCGGTCATACCGAGATCCACCACATCGGCCCCGGAATCCATGAGCCCATCCGCCAGTGATGCCTTCAACGCCTCGCTGGACAGCCGCACATCACCGCCCACCGCCACCCTGCGTGGTTTCAGAAACTCGCCAAAGGCCCGGCCGATCCGGTAGGCGATCTCTTCATTCAACTCATCGCCAAGTTTTCCGCGTATGTCGTATGCTTTGAAACAGGTCAGAGGATTCATTTTTTCACTTCCGTTCGAAAAAGAATTGTTTCACTCGTTGAATTGGTTTTACTTGTTTCACTAGTTTAACCAGTCGAACCAATCAAACAATTTTAACAGGGATACGCAGGCTTGCCTGCCGTAACAGAATCATCGTGTAGGTTGGATATGCGACCTGATGATAGTATCAATCTTTCCTTGTTGCAAAAATGTCATTCCCGAAGAGATTCTGATCGGGAATCCAGCCTCTCACCGACTGTAATTATGGATCCCCGATAAAGAAATTCGGGGATGACAATCTTCGTAGCGGAAGAATAGTGCTAATCAGGAAACCTGAAGAGGCAAGTAGTATTGTTTTCTTTGCGACCTTTGCGTCTTTGCGGTGAGGCAGGATTTGCAGCTTTTCAACTCAACACTCAAAACCAAAAACTCAAAACCGCTTCCCTACCTTCTCGCCTCCGCATTTTCCAAATACCACCCATAAATCCGCCTCACCCCTTCCTCCAACGTGACCTGATGCTTCCAGCCGAGGGCGTGCAGTTTGGAGACATCGGTCATTTTGCGGAGAGTGCCGTCCGGTTTACTGTCGTCGAAGACCAGCTTTCCGCCAAAGCCGACGATCCTGCGTACCAGTTCCGCCAGTTCCGCGATGCTGATGTCTTCGCCGGTGCCGATGTTGATGTGCGAGTTGCGGATTTCCGTGGTGCCGGGGGCGTAGGTGTCCTTGAAATCCCGGTTTTCCATCAGGTACACGCAGGCAGCGGCCATGTCCTGGCTCCAGAGGAATTCCCGCCGTGGCTTGCCGGTTCCCCAGATCTGGACACTCTCGGCCGACACCCCGAACCTGTCGAGGATCGGCTGGGCTTCTTCCAGCGAAGTGACCCGCAGATCCGCCAGCAAACCCTGCAGGTCACCGGCCTCCAGCAGCCTGGCCAGGTGCATCTTCCTTACCAAGGCAGGCAGCACGTGGGATTTTTCCAGGTCGAAATTATCGCCCGGTCCATAGAGGTTGGTCGGCATGACCGAAATGAAATTGGTGCCGTACTGCAGGTTATAGCTCTCGCACATCTTGATCCCGGCAATCTTGGCAATGGCATAGGGCTCGTTGGTATACTCCAACTCACTGGTCAGGAGGTACTCCTCCTTCATCGGCTGGGGGCAGGCACGGGGATAGATGCAGGTACTGCCGAGAAACAGCAGCTTCTTCACCCCATGCAGATAACTCTGGTGGATGATATTGTTCTGGATCGTCAGGTTCTGGTAGATGAACTCGGCCCGGTAGGTATTGTTGGCCACAATCCCGCCAACCTTGGCAGCAGCCAGAAACACGTAATCCGGTTTTTCCTGTTCGAAAAAAGCGGCAACAGCCCCATGATCGCTCAGTTCCAGCTCCGTGTGGGTGCGGGTTATGAGATTGGTGTAGCCCCGGTTGGTCAGTTCACGGAGGAGGGCAGAGCCGACCAGGCCGCGGTGGCCGGCGACGTAGATTTTTGCATCAAAGTTCATTGTTTAACTCGTTTCATTTGTTTAACTGGTTTAACTGGTGAAAAGATTGAGAATCAGTTTGATTGGTTTAGCTGGTTTAATTGGTTTAATTAGTTTAACTGGTTTTACTAGTTGAACCAATCAAACCAGTCCAACCAGTCCAACCAGCCCAACCAGTCAAACCAGTCCAACCAGTCAAACCAGTCCAACCAGTCCAACTAGCCAAACCAGTCCAACCAGTTCTTCCAGCTCAACCAGTTCTTCTGTTCAAATATGCGACCAGCCCGTTAATTTTCCGTCCGACCTTGTCAGCAGTTGCTTTCAACTCTGTCAAATCGTTCGATGTAATGTATCCCTGATCTACTGCAACGTAGAGATGACTGGTTGTTTCTGCAAGTGAAGCTCGGGAATAATCAAGGAACTTCAGGAAGTCTTTCCGGCTATGGCGGTGAAAGCCTTCGGCGATATTGGCCATGACCGAAACAGCACTCCTCCTCATCTGGCTTGCCAAATCATAATCTCTGCGAAAAGCCTCAGATTTTAGCAAAGAATAAATTGCGCGAGTAAAGGCCCTCGCATCCTGCCAACATTCAAGCTCTTCGAAGCTGTTTATGGTTGCCATTCGCACCCCCAAATCGATTTAATCTGTTTTGAAAATAAATTAAATCATTCTAACTATGAGGGCAAGTGAAACATGTGCAGCATAGTTTAACTGGTTTGATCTCAGTTTGACTAGTTTGATTGGTTTGATTCGTTTGATTCGTTTAACTAGTTCAACCAGTGCAACTAATAAAACCAGTTAAACCAGCATCAAGTTTTCACTCATGATAATTAAAAGTATTAAACCCATGACTCCGGCACAGTTCATCCCGTTTAGCCTCTTCCAGGTCACCCCGAACCATTTCACTCACCAGTTCCTGAAAGGAAGTCTGCGGCGTCCAGCCGAGTTTTTCCTTGGCCTTGGTGGGATCGCCGAGCAGGGTTTCCACTTCGGTGGGGCGGAAGTAGCGGGGATCGACCCGGACGATTACATCGCCGGGTGAAGGGTGAAGGGTGAAGGGTGAAGGGTTTTCGTTTTTACACCTCACACCTATCTCCTCACTCCTAACAGTTTCAACGATTCCAACTTCATTGATGCCTTCCCCTTCCCAGCGCAGGGTTATGCCCAGTTCGTTGGCTGCGGCATTGACGAAGTCGCGGACCGAGTACTGTACCCCGGTGGCGATGACGAAGTCTTCCGGGTGGTCCTGCTGGAGCATCAGCCACTGCATTTCCACGTAGTCGCGGGCATGGCCCCAGTCGCGCAGGGCGTTCAGGTTGCCGAGGTAGAGGCTGTCCTGCAGGCCGAGGGCGATGCGGGCGATGGCGCGGGTGATCTTGCGGGTGACGAAGGTTTCGCCGCGCAGCGGGGATTCGTGGTTGAAGAGGATGCCGTTGCAGGCGTAAATGCCGTAAGCCTCGCGGTAGTTGACGGTGATCCAGAAGCCGTACATCTTGGCCACGGCGTAGGGCGAGCGGGGATAGAAGGGGGTGGTTTCCTTCTGCGGTGTTTCCTGGACCAGGCCGTAGAGCTCGGAGGTGGAGGCCTGGTAGAAGCGGGTCTTCTTTTCAAGGCCGAGGATGCGGATCGCTTCGAGGATGCGCAGGGTGCCGATCCCATCGGCGTTGGCGGTGTACTCGGGTGTTTCAAAGGAAACCGCCACATGGGACATGGCCGCCAGGTTATAGATCTCGTCCGGCTGCACCTGCTGGATGATGCGGATCAGGTTGGTGGAGTCGGTGAGGTCGCCGTAGTGGAGGATGAAGTTACGGTTTTCCACGTGCGGATCCTGGTAGAGGTGGTCGATACGGTCGGTGTTGAAGAGCGACGAGCGGCGCTTCATGCCGTGGACGATGTAGCCTTTTTTAAGGAGAAATTCGGCCAGATAAGAACCGTCTTGACCGGTGATGCCGGTGATTAGTGCGACTTTTTGTGTCATGGGGAAACCTTTCTATGAATAGTTAATAGTGAATGGTGAAATAGTGAATGGTGAATGGTGAATGGTGAACAGTGAATGGTGAATGGTGAATGGTGAACAGTTAATAGTGAACAGTGAATGGTGCATGGTGAATAGTGAATTGGTTATAGTGATGCTTTGAGTTTGGTGATTAGACTGCTTAGCATCTTCCGCAATGTAACAAGAGAGTTGTAAAGTTCTTTGTCGTGATTGACGAAACCAAGCCTTTCTGAAATGAGAATTTGAGTTTCCAATTCGGCAAGGGAACCAAGAGAAATTCGCAGGAACTGAATGAACTCCCGTGTCGAAGCTCTAGCAGCACCTTCGGCAATATTACTGGGAATAGAAACAGCAGCACGCCTCATCTGGCTCACCAAGCCATACTGTTCCGATTGAGGAAAAGCTTTCGTCAGGTCATACATGTGGCAGACAATATCTATAGAATCCTGCCACACCTTCAAGTCACGATGGTCCACTATCTTCCCAGACATTGCAAGCTCCCATTCACCGTTCACCAGTTCAGCCAGTTCAACCAGTTCAACCGTCCCACCAGCTTTCAACCAGTTCAACCAGTTCACCCAGTTCAAACTCACCAGTTCACGCTGTGCTGCTCTATGCCAGTTCCAAGCCGTCTCAACAATCACCCTTAACTCCGCATATCTCGGCCTCCAACCCAGCTCTCTGGTGATTTTCTCCGAAGAGGCGACCAGGGCTGCGGGGTCACCTGCCCGGCGGGTTCCGATCTTGACCGGTATAGGGTGGCCGGTGACTTCCCGGCAGACCTCGATTACTTCCTGGATGGAGTAGCCGGTGCCGTTGCCCAGGTTGTAGACCATGCTTTCGCTGCCGTCCAGGAGGGCGCGCAGTGCCAGGGTGTGGGCCGAGGCCAGGTCGCAGACGTGGATATAGTCGCGGATGCAGGTGCCGTCCGGGGTGGGGTAGTCGTTGCCGTTGACGGTGATGCATTCTCGTTGGCCGAGGGCAACCTGGAGGATGATCGGGATGAGATGGGATTCCGGGTTGTGGGCTTCACCGATTGCTTCGTTCGGATGGGCGCCGGCGGCGTTGAAGTAGCGGAGCCGGGCGGAGCGGAGACCCCAGGCCTGTTCACAGTCGGCCAGTACCTGTTCGATCATCAGCTTCGAGTGACCGTAGGGGTTTTCCGGGTGGAGTGGTGATTCTTCGCTGATCGGGACCGAATCGGGGGTGCCGTACACTGCCGCGGTGGAGGAGAAGACGAAGCGTTTCACCCCTGCTTCCCGCATGGCCTCCAGCAGGTTCAGGGTGTTCGCCACGTTGTTCTGGTAGTATTTGAGCGGCTCCTGTACAGACTCTCCAACCTGGATGAAGGAAGCAAAATGCATCACGGCATCAAAGGAGTGCGTGGCAAAAACTTCGCGTAACCTGCCTTTGTCGGCCAGATCACCCTGCAGCAGTCGGCCTTCCGGCACTGCCCAGCTGTGGCCGGTGGAGAGGTTGTCGAAAACCAAAGGGTCGAAACTTTCAGAGATTAACTCCCGGATCATATGAGAACCGATGTAGCCAGCACCACCTACCACTAAAACGTTCATAAAAAGTCCTTACATTCATATTCAAAATTCAACACTCAAAATTGATGGCTTCGCAAAAAGTCATTCCCCCGCCCTTGACGGGCCTGCGCGCTGAAGCGCTACGGCGCGCAAGCGGGAGGGGGCTAGGGGGTGGGTGAAGCTTCAACCTGCTGATATATTGGCAACTTACCCCCCACCCTGACCCTCCCCCGCAAGTGGGGAGGGAACTATTTGGAGAATTTGCGAAGCCATCAAAACTGCCTATCGAGAAGTGAGAACCGATATAACCAGCACCGCCCACAACAAGAATTTACTTATAATGCTTCTCAACTAAAAACTCAAAACTAAAAACTCAAAACTGTATTCACGGAGAGCCTTTCGAAAAATCAAGATAAGGAATCACTATCGAAGTACCGTGCAAGGGCGCAGTTGTCCTCAGGAAAAGGTGCCCGTCCCCCTCAGGTTCTAACCCTTAAGGCGCTGAGGTTAGTGTATCAGCTTACCAACTAGTTTTCATCCGGAAACGGTCTTTTTTCGCCCTGACTGTGTCAATCATCGGTTTTGTTTGTGCGACGTACAGTAGTACGTCTCCGCACAATCCCTTGATTTTGACTCGTCCGGAGGACTCGCCCTACGGGCAGCCTTCGCTGTCAACTTTTGCATGCAAAAGTTTCTTGTCAGAACAAAAAAATCCTCGTTTCCAAATTGAAAACCGCTAGTTTCGCATCCGGGGTTCCCGGATGGAAACCAACTAAAAACCAAAAACTAAAAACTGCGTTGTGTCCCAGTAATCCGAAATGTAAATTCCACAAGGTAAGTTTTTACGTGCGCCCCCGGAAGACCGGCACGAACGACCCCCGAAGTATTGTCAAGCGGTAGTAATGAGCAATACTTCGCAGGGTTCTCGTGTCAAACTGCAGTTTTTAACTCAGCATCTGTTTAAGTTTTTAAGACCCGCCAACCCCCAAGACCTGACGCTGTCAACCCTTATCCATGCCTTCTTCCATATACAGATTTACGTAAGAATCAAATCATTAGTGCGCTCACAAATTATCTTTTTTCTGTTTTTGCAGTTCAATGATATTGATGTGTCACGTGACTGAAAAAGGTCATTTTTGGAGCTTTTGTGAGCGCACCAATAATTAATTGACAAACAAAACAAATTAATTTACTAATTAAACAAAATTTCAGTGAGCTGAAAATAACTTTACGGAGGGGTAAACTATGAAGAGTATTTTTAGTAGAAAATTGTATTTTCAGATAGTTATGATTTGTTTGTTCGGTTTTTTGATGTTGTCCATCAGCGCATGCGGCGATAGCAACAATGACTATCCCGTCGTTATCAGACTCGACCCCGTCAAGCCGTGGACCAAGACCGCTACCTCGGTGCCGTGGCTCACGACGAACCCGTTCGAGTCGAAACACGATGGCGGCTGGGTTTACTCGGCCCGCGAAGAGCGCCTGTATGCTACGTACGGCCAAGACAACAACGGCCAAACGCTCTATCGCATCGACCCCATCGGCGAAACCTCGGAAGTCGCAACAACTTTCCTCTACAATCGCCACGGCGCGCATCCGGTGATCGACGACACCGGCACGTATATTTACATGCCCCCCTCAGAAGCAACCAATCAACTCGAGCGCTACAACACCAAGACGGACGCCCTTGAAACCCTTGCCCCGGCGAGTACATCAGGCCAGTTCTCGCACGGCACGTGGAAGAACGACAAGCTCTGGATCGTGCTCAACGACGGCAACCTTTACAGCTACGACCCTGCGACCGACAGCTGGAGTGCCGCGCTGTATGATTTCGGCGGCATGGCCAACGTTGCCACCTCTGGGCCGAAATCTCACCTGATCTACGTCATCGATGCCAGTGGAAATTTCTACTCCTACGATGTCACCGCGGGCATCGTCACCACGCTTACTCCTAAACCGACCGGCTTCAACCTCGGCGGCAACGCCGAGTTCACCTGGTTCGGCAGATCGGTCGGTTTCCTCTACGCCGCCGCCTCTTATGATGGCCTCCCTGCCATCTACGACATCGCCAAAGACACTTGGCAAGAACTTGACGATCCTCATACGCCCGACAACTACGCGGGTCAAGCGACCTACGACTCTATCAAAAAGAGGCTCTACATTGCCGGCGACACCGACGAGGGTTGGTATTATCAGTTCTAGTTCTGAACCTCGGGGGGCGGCCCATGGTCTCCCCTTAGACCTTGCTCACGACCCAGTGAGCAAACAAAAAAAGGAACATGTTGCTTTTTCCGATACGGTCTAAAGCAGCATGTTCTTTTTTTGTCTCGTCAGAAACAGAGACAACCTCCGATAAAGTCAATAGGCAAATAGGCACGAATGACCCCCGAAGTCCTGTAAACTAGGAAGGCATGGGTTGGAATAAGCAGGGTTCTCAAAACAGTTTAATAGACTTCAGCTTCCCTGAAAAGCTTTCCTTCAGCGTCTTTTTTCGCAAGGATAGGCAAGCCTTCAATAGGCCAAGCAATGGCCAGGTCGGGATCATTCCAGATGATGCTGCGCTCGTGCTCTGGAGCCCAGTAGTCGGTGGTCTTGTAGAGGAATTCAGCGGTATCGGAGAGTACGACGAAACCATGGGCGAACCCTGGTGGTATCCAGAGCTGCCGCTTGTTTTCGGCCGAAAGAATTTCTCCGACCCATGTGCCGAAGGTTGGCGAACCCTTGCGGATATCGACGGCCACGTCGAATACCTCTCCGGATATTGCCCGGACGAGTTTGCCCTGTGGTTGTTGTATCTGGTAATGGAGGCCGCGAAGAACATTCCTTTGGGATCGGGAGTGGTTGTCCTGCACGAATGTGGTTTTGAGGCCGGTTTTCTCTTCCCATAGTTTCTGGTTGAAGCTTTCGAAAAAGAAGCCGCGTTCGTCGCCGAAAACTTTCGGTTCGATAATCAGTACATCGGGAATTGCGGTAGGGATTACATGCATTCAAAACTCCAAAAATATAAAACAGTAAAAACCAACAGTGAACGTTGAACCTGGAACATTGAACAGCTTTCGGTTCTTGTACCAACTCAAAACTCAAAACCAAAAACTCAAAACTGTATTCATGGAGACCCTTTCGAAAAATCAGGATAAGGAATCACTATCGAAGTACCGTGCAAGGGCGCAGTTGTCCTCAGGAAGAGGTGCCCGTCCCCCTCAGGTTTTGTATGCAACATGGAGTCAATGTACCCGCCTTCCATACAAAGTCGACGAAATCGACTACGGCCCCTTAGGGTCCCGACTAGAATCTACCTGTCCTTACAAAAAAAATGGGGAGTGTTTGAATGAATAAGTAGGGGTTGAAGTGGAAGCCTCCGGTGGTATTGATAGCTTGTATGAGCAAGCGATCGGACCGGCAATGCCGTCCGAAATCAAAGTGCCACGAGGAGGCTCCCATGAGCGTACTTTACTACATTGGCCTGGACGTTCACAAGAAGACAATTGTGTACTGCATCAAGAAGATCGATGGAACGCTTGTCCGTCAGGGAACAGTTGCAGCTGAGCGCAAGGCTTTGAGTAAATGGCTGTCAGAACTGCCATGCCCCTGGTCCGGCGCAATGGAGGCAACAATCTTTACCGGCTGGGTGTATGACTTTCTAAAACCTCATGCCGTTGACCTGAAGGTTGCACACCCTGCAATGCTCAAAGCAATCACGTCGGCCAAGAAAAAGAACGACCGGGCCGACGCCGAGAAAATAGCCGATCTTCTGCGGGTCAACCTGCTGCCGGAATGCCACATGATGCCGGAAGAACTTCGGGAGCTGCGACGAGTATTACGCTATCGCAACATGATAGTAAGCTCCGCCGTCAAGATGAAAAACAAGATGTCCGGCCTGCTCATGGAGGTAGGTGCGGTATATGACAAGAAGAGGCTTCACGGCAAGAAATACTTTGGAGCCCTTCTTGAGAGTGTTGAGGATGTCCCTGATTCTGTAAAAGAGCTATTGAAAATGAGTCGCAATGGCTTTGAAATGTTCGACGACGTCCAGAAGAAGCTGGTTGCAGCACTGCGAAACAACAGACTGATTCGTGAGCGGGTCAAACGGTTGATGAGCATTCCTGGCATTGGCGAACTTACGGCTCTGACCTGGGTGCTGGAAATAGGAGATGTGACCCGATTCAGCTCATCTCGCCAAGCCATCAGCTACTGCGGCCTATGCAGCGGACAGCATGAATCGGCGGGGAGGGAACAGCGTGGTCCCATCTCCAAAAAACGGAACAAGCACTTGCAAACCAAACTGATTGAAGCCGCCAAACTTGTGCCTCACTGGAATGAGCAACTGGCGCTGCTTCACGAAAAAGAGTTGGCTCGTGGCAACAAGAACCGCGCCACTCTTGCAATTGCCCGGAAACTCGTTGAGTACCTGCTTGCAGTAGATAGAAGGGAAACCGACTTCGAGTTGTTAAAAAAAGCAGTTTAAACGCAGACACATAACCCTTCAAAGCGTACAATTTTCCCGCCAGGCCTTGCCGAATTAGGGACTGCGTGAACAGATCTTTGTTGCACGCCTTGGGAAGTGTTTCGAGGCTGGCGGGTTGGCCCTAACTCAATCTTCCGCAATGGAGTAAAACTTCAGGTGCGGCAAATGGATGTCTGGTCGCATGATCATGCGGACCGCTTAGAAAGATTAAAAAGATTGGACGGGATGAAGGCGAAAACGAGGCCACCGGTGGAGTTCGGGAGGTTATGGGAAATCTCCGTTTTCCCCTTGACTTTACTTATCATGGATGTCCCGAATTGTTCAAGATGAAGGTCAAGCTGGCGGCAAAGCTTCTGGTTGTCGCGTGGACGCTGATGAGGCGCAGAGAACAATTTAAAGCTTCCTGCTTCACTGGGTAAGGCTACTTGCCAGAAGCAGGCAGTCGGCGAGATGAGCCCGTTCAACAACGTTGAGGCATACGACCTTGGGAGGGACAATACCGGGCATCTCACTGAATCTTGGAGCTTGGATAAGGAATGATTGACGACCCCGTTCCCGATGCGGGCGGGGGATGTCGGATACCAGTAACGATTAGGCTCAAGGTTCGCCGTTAGTGAGAGACTCGCCATTTCAGAAATCAAGGGAGTAGTGCGTCAGGATTTCAATAATAAAGCTAACTATCTGATTTTAAAAGAGCGATATTTATTCTTGACAGGTTGATTATAGAATGTCCCGCCAAATCACTGATGAGGGAGGGCAGGGTGAAACCTAGTTCTCTACTCTACCCTCAGACCCCAGACCTGACCCCAGCGATTCCAGCGAGTTAAACTCGAACAACTTTCACTTCTTACTAACGGCCTTGCCGCTTACCCTGCCCTTTTCCTTTAACATTTCAACAACGTTGAGATATCTTTGAATAACAATATTCTCATCGAAGCGTTTTTCAGCCATCGATCTAGAAGCCTTCTTCATCCTTTTCATTTCATCAGCACGCAATCCGAGAACCTTATGTATCCCTGCAGCAAGACCGTCAACGGATTGGGGAGGTACAAAAAAGCCATTTTGTCCGGCAATTACAGTTTCACGACAACCAGGGGTATCCGTTGTAATAATGATCTTACCGGAAGCGGCAGCCTCGATAAGGCTCCGCGGAACACCTTCCGGGTAATACGAGGGGAGAGCTACGCAATCTACAGTCTTCAACAATGTGGGCATATCTTCTATATGACCAACAAAGTGAATATTTTCCTCGATTGTCAAACTATCAAGAAGCTCTTTTGGGACAGCACGACTGGAAGTATCGTACACACCCGCCAAAATAAATTCACAAGCAACATCACTCTCCGCCACTACCTTACGTGCAGCTTCAATAAATTCGATAACGCCTTTTGTTTTTATTAGTCGCGCAGCCATCAGAAAGGTTATAGGTGCGGTTGTTTTTTTACATGGGCTAAAACGCTCGAGATCGACACCAGAGCCAGGAATAATTTCTGATTGAGAAGACTTGACCCATCCGGCCTGGAGAAAAACCTGATAATCATCGCTATTTTGAAAAAAAACATGTAAAGCATTCTTGTAAAAAAAACCAACCAAGGCGCGATAAACTTTACCGATCACTCCTTGCAACTGCGAGGCCACGCCGGCGCCTGAAACATTGGGTACACAGGGAATGCGAAGCAACCAGCAAGCAATTAATGAATATAGATTTGTTTTTGGGTTGAAAGAAAAAACGACGTTGGGCTTCTGATGAGCAACATGCCATATCAAAGACAAAAGTGATTTTAACTCTTTAAAAGGATTCGTACTCGTAGCGTCCATATAAAACGGCTGTGTTTGTGTCCCTAAATTACGCAAAGGTTCACCATCTCCCCCATTGGGATAAAGGCAGCTGACATAAAAATAATCAGAAAAGGAACGAAGAGTAGAAGAACGAAAATTATATAAATACCATGCAGTATTTGCGACAAATGTAGTTTTCATTAATATATTTCCATAATTACAGCGTTGCAATGCTATCAAATATTTTAGGTAGGTGCTTAAGAAGCTGAGAGTGGGCTTTTTCTAAGGGACCTAAGCAATTCTTTATACAAGTTATCATTTCGACGATTGAATCGGAATTCAGTTTCTGTCAGGTGCAAATAAAACATGTGACGAGGCACTCCATTGAGTTGCACCGTAAGCTTGGCTGTGTCTGATGCTGTTAACATCGAGAGAAAAATAACGGATAAGTTCCAGAAACATGCACTAAGAAATTTTCGATCGGCAGGAATACTTAGTTTTTAAAACGACTTTTTAGAAGCTTAGCATGTCATTCGTTATACTTTACTTTCTAAGAACCCAATTAATTTCAAACCATTCCGTTTTTTACGGATTCAGGCAAGATTAAAATGACTTCCCAATTCTACGTCAAAGGCATCAGGTGAAAATTGTACATATCCGCTCCAAGGGTAAAATGTCATTTCCCCGAAAATTACATTATTTTCAATGTTGTACAAATCAACTCTTACAAACGGAAATCCATGAGAAAGTTTTTCTGCAAGTTCAACCATTTCTGTAAATTTTTTTGGCTTACATATGATTCTACCAACCTTAGGGCAATCAGTTAGTACATCAATTAAATCCCAATTAACAGTATAAAAATTTCTTTTATGACCAACGAATCTATCTACGTCAACTACCAAATACTTTACTTTTCCATCAAAACAAAAAAATTTATAGTCATCAATAGAACCATCATAACTATTTTTATCTTCTAAATATTTTTCGACAATAATGCGGGAAAATTTTGCACCTTCATACGCCCATTCATGGGTCATCGTGCTCAATTTTTTATTTTTCCAAGAATTAACTTTTTCAATACAAACTGGAACGTTTAAAGACGACTTATCATTGCAAATAAAAACATTTTCACCGCCTCCACCATCAGTGGTTTTAATGACGAATTTATCAGGTAAGGAAGTAAAATTAATGTCTTCTGCCTTTTCATAAACCCCATATAAATCATTTAAATACTGTTCACAACCTCTTGATTTGATGAAATCCCTGACCAAATATTTATCAACACAATTGCACATAATTTGATTTCTGTAATTTATTTTATAATGCTGAATTTTTTCTGTAAATCTTACAGGGTGCTTAAGGTTCAACAAACGATTAAACTTAACAAAATATTGGCATTTCAGCATAAACGAAGAAGGCAGCCAGTTAAGATTTCTGAGTATAAAAAATCTAACATTCTGGCTTTTAAAGATACGTTTATAATTCATTATCTGAACCCATCCTCTGCCAAAGGAACTATTAAAAAAATATACCTCTGAAACACTTCCAGATAATCTAACTACTATAAAATACCAAAACTATTTTTTCCATATATATAATAATGCTTACCAACTAATTACCAAGAATCAATAACGCTATTAAAATTCAAGGTCTTAAATACACATCTTTAAAAAAACAGATATAAATGAAAATTGCTAATTATTTAGCCAGACAATTTATAGACCACTAACAACATCACCAAAAAGCATTCTGTATAATTTCTTGTTTTTGTAAACATCATAACGTCTTTCAATAGTCGATAAATTTAGCCTACTCAACAACCAACTAAGCCCTCTTTTAGAATTTCTCTTTTTTACGATAGCATTTATTTGTTTATTTCGTTCATTTTCAAATTCAGGCTCAGACAATGACAACAATTGAGAGTAACGCTCTAAATTATGTTTGACATTGACATCAAGTTTGTCTTCGCCCATATAAATACCAATCTCTTCATGATTAATTATTTTACCACCAACCAATTCTATAATCATAATTACAGATGACTTGTTATTTTCTGACTGTTTAACTAAAGGTTTTATAGTTCTCCCGTCATAAATATCATCAAAACAAAAGTTACCTAAACTATAAGCTATCAAGCTGCTATTAACTACTTCATATCCTTGTAGTACATGGGGATGATGTCCATAATAAAAATAAGGGGCTTTTCCTGATAAATGGCGAGCAAATAAAACATCATCACTGCTTGGTATATTTACATGCTCGACACCAGAATGAACACTTAAAATATTAAAAAAGCCTTTACTATTAAAATCACATACACTTTCAATAGCCACCCTTGCATCTAAATGATCAATACCTGCACTCTTATTTCTCGATTTCAATCCTAATGGGTTGGTATTCAACGAGCAGTAACCATGAAAAACTATTTTTTCATTTTTATCTAAAAATAATTTTTTCTCATTACAACCAAACCATTCAATATTATTAGCATTAAGAACAGATAAAGTTGAATTAAAGCCATCAATACCAAAGTCGAAAATGTGGTTATTTGAAAGGTTTACAGCATTAATACCTAGGTATTTTAAAATTTCTACATTAACAGAATTGGAACTAATATAAGCAGATTTAGAACCTGATTTTTTGCCATTGGTAACAAAGGGTGTTTCCAAATTCCCTACAACATAATCACATGTGGAAAGAATATTACGAGCGTCATTAAAATAATCGAACAAAGAATCATTTGACTTTAAGCAAAACTTCCCATGGAAAGCCATATCTCCTAAAAAAGCAATTTTCATAACAGTCTCAATTTAAAAATCAATTTTACCATACCGACCAAATAAACCATCGACCATCCCCTTATATAAATATTTAAACCGAATAACCCCGTCTGAAAATACAAATGGATAAATTAAAAACTTCAATAAAAGTTTAGGTATATTTTTTATTTTAAATGACAAAGGCACATAACTACGCGATAACATATGTATAGTATTTCTTGTATGGTAATAATGTCTTATGGGAGAAGGCCTTCGTGCATCAATCTTTCCAATAATTTTTTCGGTGCCATCACCAACACGATGACCTAATAAAACATCATTATCACGAACAGTTATATAACCATATTTTTTTATACGCCAGCAATACTCCCAATCAACCAGGTCAATAAATAGCCTGTCTTCCATATAGCCAGCAATATCAACAACATCTTTGGGGATAATACATGCGGAACTAATAGTTGCATGTACGGATTCACAGTTTACACCTAATAATTGTGTCCCATTTGGTAAACGACTTTCATCGACCTCATTTGTAACTTTATCAAAATGACGTGGGCCAATAACTCCAACATTAATTTCATTTTTTCTTAAAAAATGAAACCTTTCTAAAAGCCGTTCTACCGTTCCTGTTTCTAATATACTATCTTGATCCATTTGCAGTATGTATTCGGCTCCATTTTCAAATGCCCATTTCATACCGATAGTTTGAGCAGCTGCGATGCCTAAATTGGCATTAAAGTTGAACACTTTAACTTTAGTAGATTCAAACTGAATATCATAAAAAGAATTGTTACAAATAACAACATTAGATACTTGATTCAACAATAGGTTAACCGTATTTTCCACTTGGCCATCTTCTGGCTCATAGCACACAAGAACTGAGTAAACATTATTATTTATAGACATTATTACACCTAGGATAATTAGTAATTCCTTATTTTCATTGAAAAATATGAAGTATCACTTTAATTGTATATTAGTAATTCTGCCTCTTCCGCTGAATTTGGATTGGTAGTTTGTTAAAAACAAGAGCACTGCTCTCCTTAATGCGGGTATGATTGTTTTTGTGAGAAACGATCAACTCCAGGGAAAGTAGGGCAATGCTCATAAAAACTGTACTGAACAAGATTGAACACTTCAAGTCCTTTGTGTTCGGCAACGCCGAATTTGTTTCGATAAATGGCCATGACGCTCTGGTAATAGACATAATGACGCGCAAAAATGGAAAGCCCGAATGCAGCATTTGAGGCCGTCGGTGCAATTTTCATGATTTTCTGCCTGAACGACTGCTCGAGTATGTCCCGTTGTTGGCGTTCATGCTATTCTTCCGGTACTCTCCTCGCCGGGTGAAATGTCCCGAGTGCGGTATCAAGGTCGAGATGATGCCGTGGGCATATGGCAAGGAGCGGATGACGATTTCTTATCAGGTTTACCTGGCTCGTTGGGCACGGCGTCTTTCCTGGAAGGGGACCGCCGATATTTTCAAGACCAGTTGGGACAGCGTGTTCCGGGCCGTCCAATATGTTGTCGATTACGGCTTGGGGAACAGAGTACTTGACGGTGTCACTGAGATCGGCATTGATGAGATTGCCGTATTCAAAGGGCACAAGTATCTGACCATGGTTTATCAGCTTAATGCCGGCGCAAGGCGGCTTCTCTGGTGCGGCCCAGAACGCCGGGTAAAGACGCTGCTTCGTTTCTTCCGTGAATTCGGTAAAGAGCGCAGCGCCAAGCTCAAATATGTCTGCAGCGACATGTGGGCGCCGTATCTCAAGGTAATCGCCAGGAAGGCGCCCAATGCCCTGAACATCCTCGACCGCTTCCATATCATGCGGAAGTTCAATGAAGCGATTGACGAAGTCCGCCGCACTGAGGTCAAAGCAGTTCAAAGCCGCCAAACAGGAGAATGTCCTTGAGAAAGGGCGATGGCTCCTTCTGAAGCGGCCGGAAAACTTGTCAGAAAAGCAGACGTCACGCTTGGGCGAACTACTCAAACTCAACCTCTCCTCAATCAAGGCATATCTGTTGCGTGAGGATTTTCAGCGGTTCTGGGACTATCAGCGCTATGACTTTGCTGACAAGTTTCTGGAGAACTGGGTGACCCGAACACTGCAAACTGACCTGGAACCGATGAAGAAGGTTGCTAAAATGTTGCGCAACCACAAACCGATGATTCTCAACTGGTTCAAGGCAAAAGGTCGGCTTTCCAGCGGTGCGGTAGAGGGCATGAACCTCAAAGCAAAACTGACTATCAGAAAAGCATACGGTTTCAAATCGATAAAATGCCTGCAAGTGGACTTATATCAGACACTTGGTGAGTTTTCTGAACCACATTGTAATCACAAATTTTGCTGACGAGGCTTAATTCTTGGCTCTATTCAATACACCAGTACTGGTGAATGTAATAACCAAGGGGGTTATGCAAGGGGAAAGGGAACTAACATAATATGACATTTCTACAGTACCTAATTATTTATCCATAGTTTTCGTTTAATTTTGACATAAGTTGTGATGAGTTTTAATGGCAATAATGTTTTGACAAAATATTTAAATGTTGAATATTTATGATTAAGATACAAGTCACTTTTTTTAAATCCTAATAGGTCTGCAACATTTAAATATGATTTATGGACTAGCTTAAAATTAGTGAAAGAAGTCCCATCTAAGTAGAATGTAGAGATGGGTAAATGAGAAATCAAGAATGTATTATTTAAGATACATTGTGACATTAAAAGATTTTCAGCCTGCAGGCCTACTTCTGTATTGTAAAGTTTATCTTCAAAAATTTTACGTTTTATGAGAAAACCCTGATGCTTAAAACGTGAAACCGGAACGAAATTTTTTACATTGTAGGGTAACATTATTTGCGGAGTAGCCAAGACAGGATTGTCTGCTATGTCCATTTTTGTTAAAACAGCAAAAAAGGCACAATCGTAGTTTTTAAGCTCACCTATGTTTATATCTTTCCAGTCTAGCAATTCATCACCTGCATTAAGCCATAAAATATAGCTATTATCTTCTATTGGTATTTCAAGAGCCTTATTCATTGCATCATAAATTCCAGTATCAGGCTCTGATATATAATCATCAATAATGTCAAAATTACATTTTATTTCATCTAATGTTCCATCACTTGAATTTCCATCAATAACAAAATACTTATGATACTCCTTCTTATATTTCCTGATACTTTTAAATGTTCTTTGAAGGTTTTTTTTATCATTATAAGTAACTGTGACAATAGCTATATTCATGGGTTTAAAAATTCTCCGATTATGCAATGGATAAAGTTTAACGTCTTTTTTAAAAAGTTCTTTTGAATTTATTTCTACTCAAAGAAAAAATTGTACGGGAAAGAAGCTGACTGACGAGTTGACAAAGAAGCTTCCATTATATGATATCCTGAATAGAAAAAAAACAATGTTAATAAAACTAATATATAAAATAATATAGCTGTATTAATTTTCGTTTTTATCTGTTCCATCAATCTAGGAACGATAATAATTGAAAGAATTGTAAAATAATAAGGGAAACGAAGTAAAACATCATGAAAACATACGAGATTATTAATCACTACACCCACGAAAAACAGTTTCAAGATTAAATCTTCTTTAATATTTCGATAAGATAACAATAGTAATGTAGAAAAAGATAATATTCCGGGTAATATTCCTAGTAGATTTAGGTAAAGATTTTGTCTGTCAACAATATATACATATTTACTAATACCAAAATATGAATCCATTCCGAAGAGTGAAATTAAATTATTAAGAGCTTGAGGATTTTTAGCTAATAAAATGCCGAGAATAGCACTAATTGTTGTTGCGATAGATACGGTTCTAAATGAGAATTTTATATGGTTTATTATATAAATTACCCCTACTAAAAGTGCAGAGAGGTGGAATTGAGTTGCAATGAAAAAAGAAATAACACTTTTCGTTAACGAACGATTTGACAAATAATAAACTGCAAGCAGAATGAAAGAAATTGCGATACTTTGTCTAATAACATTAAACGACTGGGTATAAAAACCGAGGACTACATATAGAAACAATGAAAACGGAACGTTAAGTGAAGTCTTTTTTATGAAATAAAACAAAGGAATTAAAGTAAATAGAGATGTTACAAATAAAAATATTGTTTTATTATCTGTAAAACTACGAACTAGACCCATTAAATAGTAGAATCCAAAATCCTTTGCTGAGTTTTCCAAAAAATGAATATCAAAATATTGAAACGTTCTTAAATAGCCTCCAGTGTCTGTTCCAACCATATCGCTTCTTAAGCCTGAAAGTAGAATCAAAAGAAGAAATAAGAAAGGATAGAAATTTTTCTGGAAACTTCGCTTCAGAAAAGAAACATACCCCAAAATACTTAGTAAAATGGCATATTCAAACATTTGCGGATGTAAACAAAAAATGAAAGAATTTAATTCGATTCATTTTGATTTTTGGCCCATTTTGAAAAGGATGTTAAAAATAAAATCAGCGGAAAGGGAGTTTATTTTTATCTTACACATAATTAAAATAATTTTTTCGAAAACAGTTTCAGGCTTGAGGCTAAATAACTTTTTTTTATTTAATTCATTATTTAACAAAAACTTTTGAATAAAACTCCTTCTTTCTGATCTATTTAAAATTGAATTATAGCAATAGATATTTAGAATTGGTTCTTTTATACTTCTAAATTTCAATTTATTCATAAAATCCTGACATTTTTTTTCATTTTTTGGTAATTTATTAAAAAGGTCAGTATAATATTTAATTAATTTCTCAAAAACTTCAATTATGTTGACTTTATAAGCAGAAGTTAAACTATCTTGTCTTTCGATATGGTGTATAAATGATCCATTATTTATTGAAATGACATTAGCATAAATAAATGATTTTAGATTAAACATGATATCCTCTGCCATGGATTCATCTTCAAATTCGATACTATTATCAATAATTAATGATTTCTTGAATAGTCTGTGCCAAATAAATGGGGGTAAATCTAAAAATAGATCCACATATTGTTCTCTCGGAATAACAGATCCATATTGGGTAGGAGCAACAAATTTATTTACTAAACCTTGGGAATTCTCAACTAAGTAGCCTGAGACTACAATATCAGAATCATACTCTGAAGCTTCTTTACATAAATATTCCAACATTCTATCTTCAATCCAATCGTCAGAATCTAAGAAATAAAGATATTCACCAACTGCCAAATTAACCCCAAGGTTTCGAGCGACACCTGGCCCTTCATTCTTCTTAGTTATATGAAGTATTCTGTTATCAATTTTACTAAAATGAGTTAATATTTTGGATGAATTATCGGTTGAACCATCATCAATTAAAATTATTTGTATTTCATTTATTGATTGATTTAGAATACTTTTTATACATTTCTCTATATACTTCTCTACATTGTATACGGGAACAATAATTGAAACTTTAATTGACATATTAGTTACTTAAGCTTTCGATTAAAAATTGCTTGGACAACGCTTTCATTTTTTCTAATTGAAAATTAATTGTATGCCAATTAAATTCATAATCAAGAATATCTTCGGTGAGTTGATCCATATTCGTGATTAATCTATCATTTAAATCAAACATTTTTAGCAAAGATTCAAAACGGGCTAGACCTCTATTTTCGTTTCCAATAGCTACAAATGGTTTGTTAAACAAGATAGAAAATACACATGCATGAAAAGAATCCGTAATCACAAATTTGGAATCCTGAAATCCTTTTAACCACATTTCCACGGAAGGCGCTATCTTTTCTTCAATTGCTGCAGTACCTTCTTCAGTTTTGGTATTTACCTTAAAAGGAATATAATTAAATCTACAAGCCAAAAGATCGATCATTTTATCTTTTTCATCGGTTGAATCAAGGATATATGTTAATAAATCTCCACCGCTTCCTTTATGAATATCTTTTTCGAATAACTTTATGTAATCAGTAACGTTAAGAAGCATTGTGGGATCTAGTACAAAATTTGCATCGACTTTAAAATGTACTTGGCATAATTTCACTGCAGATTTTTCACGCACTGAAACGGCATTAAAATCTTTAAGAAGATTACTACAAAGTGAGTTTTGCTTTTTAGAATACTCCCAAATATCAGTGCCAAATGATGCTGCGTAACTTATTTTTTTTGCAGTATTATTTTTAGTAAGAAATCCTAAGAAAGATGTTTTTATATGTCTTGCATATTTGGGCCGCCAAATTTGATCACTTCCAACTATGTATGCCTCAAATTTGTATATGTGTTCTACTTGCTTTAATTGTTTTAGAGTAAATAGCGCTTGTGTTTGCGGTTGTATATTTTCTGTGATAAATGGTTGTGTAAATTTACTAATGATATAAAAGTCTTTATTTTGAGTCTTTCTTGTTTTTACTACTATTGGTCGATTTGTCAGATATTTTAATAAAAACTGTTTTACTATTGATAAATAGTATTTCCATTTAGGTGTATTTATTTCACGATAATTAATCAACCAAACATCATGCCCCATGTCTTTTAATACTTTTTGTAGTGCATATGCTTGTAAAATACCACCATAATTGGTGTATAAGGGCAAGGTTAATATTGCAATCTTCATATCATTCTTTCTCATGCTGGAGTTGGCACGGCGAACCACGGCTGCCCCTCGAACTCTTCGGGTTCCTGTTTCACGGAGTCTGCGCTGAAATGCGACAGATTAATTTCGCTGATACATTGATATGTTGCTCACATTGCTGGAAGAAACCCTGAACAGCGTTTTTGTATTGTGCAAAGAGCAAGTACAGTAACTGATCGAATACTTTATATCGAAAATTCCGAGTCCGTTGAGATGTGGATTGGTACTTTCACCCTCGTCCTGAATATAATGTCTTTTGTAGGGACCTGTAAAGAATTTTGTGTAAATGGCTTTTCGGTTTAATAAGCAGGCATTCTGTCTCCAAAGATGATGGTGAAACGGTTCAGGGCCGCTTTCCAGTCTCGGATCGGCATGGTCCATTTCTTGGCAATATTGTTCAGCGCCAGGTAGAGCAGTTTGAGCATGGCGTCGTCGTTGGGAAACGAGCCCCGGTTTTTGGTAACCTTGCGTAGCGACATGTTCAGTGATTCGATGGCGTTGGTCGTGTAGATCACTTTGCGAATCTCCGGCGGATAGGCAAAAAACGGGGTGATCCTCTCCCAGTTCCGTCGCCAGGACTTGACCGATGGACGGATGGGTTTCATCCCATTTCGCCTCGAACGTGCGTCAGGTTCATTTCGGCCTGCTCGACCGTTGGTGCCTGGTAAATGGTCTTCAGATCGGCGGCCACTTCTTTGCGCTGTTTCCATGAGACGTAGCTCAGTGAATGGCGCACCATGTGAACCAGACAGAGCTGAACCTGGGTGCGAGGAAAGACCGTCTCGATGGCCTCAGGAAAGCCCTTGAGTCCGTCCACGCAGGCGATGAAGATGTCTTGGACGCCACGGTTGTTCAACTCGGTCACGACCTGCAGCCAGAACTTGGCACCCTCGTTCTCGGCCACCCACATGCCCAGGACCTCCTTGATGCCGTCCATCGTGACGCCCGAGGCCAGATAGACCGCTTTATTGAGGACGTGACCATTGTCCCTCACCTTGACCCGGACGGCGTCCATGTACACGATGGGATAGAGGGCATCCAGTGGCCGGTTCTGCCAGATTTTAACCTCGTCCGCGACAGCATCGGTCACGCTGGAAATCAGGGTGGGAGAAACATCGACGCCGTAGATCTCCTCCAGATGTCCCTGAATCTCCCGGGTCGTCATCCCGCGGGCATAGAGGGAGATGATTTTGTCGTCAAAGCCCGTGAAGCGGGTCTGCCCCTTGGGAAGGATGATCGGCTCGAAGCTGCTGTCCCGGTCACGAGGCACGTCGATCGGCAGTTTGCCGAACTCGCCCTTAATGGTTTTGGCGGATTTGCCATTGCGGACATTGCCGCTTTTGACCGCCACGGGGCTATGTTTTTCGTGCCCCAGGTGATCGGTCAACTCCGGCTTCCAGCGCCCGTTCCAGAAGGGCCTTGGTGAGTTGCTTGAGCAAGCCCGTTTTCCCCGATCAGGTCTTCGGGCTTCTTGTAGTCCTTCATCAATGCATCAAGCAGTTCGTCGGTTGTGGCCATCGGTGTTTCCTGTAGTCAAGATTCCTATCCGATTTTGGCCGTTTACACAAACGATTTTACAGGCTCTTTTGTAGCGGGGGGTTATGCCGCTTTAGTCATCTGCGATAGTTGAGTATAAAACCTATTCTGTCACCGGGGTCGGACCACGCCAACCCACCATAATCACTTCACTTCTTTTTAACTAAATTCCAGTCACAAATAAGGCCTTAGAACCACCATTTCCACAGCTAAATGGAACAGCAACGCTAAGCCTTGCCTAGTAGAACGTCTCAAAGCTTAACCTTTCTAAACTTATCAAGAACTTCCTTCTATTTGAACCGGCAATGGATGATTTTCTCAGACAACATTTCCTGCCTTCACTTACTCTGTTTTCATCAAATGAACTGAAAAATCCTTATTTAAACTTTAGCATAGTCTTCAAAGACTTAATTGACTTATCACCAATTACTTTCTTGACCAGGCTTTTAGCTCTACCTTTACCATCACCTTTAATATTTCTTATCATCTCCAAAGCTTTGCTTTCTTCCTCACTATCCGTAAAAACCTCAAGCACTACAGATCTAGTACCTACCTCAGGGTCAACAAACACCTTGTATACACTCTCGAACTCTCCTTTGTTTGCCGCCGAATAGTATTCAAACCCTAGATCCTCAGCATAGTGTTTCACAAGTTGACTGGACTTGTTGCCGTAGTGACCTGCTGCAGCGATAAACTCATCGGTATCGTCGCCAAAATGTGCGGCTACATGGTTATATTGTCTGAACTCAGTTCCCTTTCCATTGTTTACGATAAGCAACCTGAAGTTCCTGCCAACATGTCGATTACCCAAAGCATTCATGTCATAGAAGAATGCCAAATCCCCAATCACGCCAAAATAAAGTTTTTCTGGATTGGCCAAAGATGCGCCCAATAACGATGACAGACCCCCATCAATACCAAACCCACCAACATTTGACATTGATGTCACTGTACCGGGTAAATCAAAAAAATTCCAGGAACGCAAACTATTTAATATACCGAAATGAATTACCGACCCACTGGGAATTAAATGAGCGAGTTTCGACGCAAGCCAAAGGTTGGAGAATGGAAGGTCCGGCATACTTTTGCGGATATCTTCTAATCGCCCTTGACACTGCTGAAGGTAGTGATCTGAGGTTTGGTTAAGGTTCTTTGCATACTTGCTAAAAAAGTATTTTTCATCCATTTCAAACACATAACGAAGCTTTCGAAAGGTATCACGTAATTCACCGTCTTCACTGACTCTCCAGACCTCTTTACCCACCATTGAGGTACTAGCATAATCACCAGTAATCTCACCAATGTGTATAAGTACATCAGGGCGATCTTCAGCCAGATCAAGCTTGTCCTGACTTGCTGCAAGTGAATACAGAACCCTGTACTTTCCAATGTATGCGCTTGTGTGATCGCAGAATACAACAGCATTATATGCAGCACAAAAATCATCCAATGCTTTGGTTTCGTCCTCAGTAAAAAGCTTGTGTGCGCCTACAAGCACCGCAACCCTTCCTGTTAACTTAGGCAGTTCATCTTTACGCCCCAATCTATTGATTACCCGACACTTTGGCAGTTCCTTCGTTTGGTACGATTGACTATATATTGTAGGCAAATCAATATGAACAGGGCCACCACCATGTCGTTTTAATTCCAATATAGCCTGATTAACCTTCACTTCACACTCCCAGAAGTCATCACTGTCTTTGACAAGTGGGAGTGTGACACTTAACCGCACGGCATCATTGGGCTTTAAACTGCGATCAACAACTTGGGGAACATGATGACCAATCTTTGCAAATATTTGAGCTGAAGTAATAGCCAGTACAGGGAGTTTTCGGTAATAAGCTTCAGTAAGACCAGGTAGATAATTTCTTGATGCCGTGGCCCCTGTACAGCTGATTACAACAGGATCTCCAGATTCATAAGCCAATCCACATGCCATATAGGCCGCTGACCGCTCATCAACAGATGAATAAACTTCAAAATATGGATCATTTTGCATACTGCCAACCAGTGTAACATTAGTCGCTCCAGGGGAAGCTACCACTTTCCGTATCCCGTTTGCCTTCAGTAATGCAATAACAATAAGAGCGTTCTTTTCATCCGTGTAATATTTTTTCATAGTCTGCTTATCTCCAAAGTTGTTAATTACGCAGAAATCTATAAATGAGATATTTTATTTTTTGTTTGAGTCCATTTATTTCTGACAAGGAGGCGAGCTCTCCGCTCAGCTGGTCTTTTACTGCTTCTGACCGCCAATCTATTTGCTTGAAATGCGGATCCTTAAGAAATGACTCCAAACATAATTTCAAACCAGACTCAACAGCATTAAAATCATCTAAATCGACATATTTGGCAATTTTTTGGTTATCAAAACACCGGTCAAACATCCGATCGAAGTTTATTTGGTATTTTGCTTGCTGACATTTTGAAAAATCATGTAGGCCAAGGAGTAATACGTTGGGTCGCCGCCCCAAATAATTTTCCAGCACCTGCAAATATATTTCAAGTACATCCTTCCAGGCAATCGATCTACTCGATGTAATATGATATACTTCTCCCATCGCTTGAGAATTACTAATCAATGATTTCATTGCAGAGGCAACGTCCAACCCATAGGTAAGAGTTGTCAATTTTTCAGAGATATCCTTTGAGAAAATGATGGTTCTTCCATAAATCGCCCTGTAAAGCCATGCCTCCTTTTCAAGAATACCCAGTTGGAATCTATCGTCACTATAGGTGATATACGGCCGAATAATTGTCCAATTATTTCTACCAGACCCTAATAAAAAATCCTCTTGCCTGGCTTTTGCCAACGAGTATTCATCTGTCGACAAAAACTCCTTGTCATTAGTAACATCAAGCAAGCGAGGAGATTGTTCCCTAATAGATTCTCTCGAGTCAGCATATACCCTGGATGAGCTTAAAAAGACATATTGCTGAGTTGAACTCAACAGTAGGTCAAATCTACCTTGGAATAATGATGTTCCATACGACATAAAATCAACAATAACATCCCAAGTTTCATCCAACACTTTTTCAAGAAATCTCAGATCCTGTGCATTGCCTTCTATATACCGAACATTTTTTATTAACGGTCGTACCTTGCGAGAAGTTACAGCGACTTCAAATCCATCGGTCGCCAGAAGGTTTACTAGGTGCTTTCCTATTGCACCCGTACCACCTAATACAAGAACCTTGGTCATGCTTGCTTACCTCTTAACAGCCGACTTTTGATCATTATCACAGCCTTTTCTCGCCAAACCTTGTCAAGTCCGATGAAATACATAGATAACAGGGAACTCAAGAGACACATAAATATTGTAAGTACAACATAAACAAATCCACTTGGTAGGGCTTGTCGAACAATGAGAACAGGCAATGAAGAACAAACCACAATACCAACAACCGGGAATACGACGCTCTTAAAAAATGGAAGGATCTGAAATCCAATCAGCACCCTGACAATTAGCAGGCGAATAACGAACATGACCAGATTAGCCACTATTGCTACTAAAAATACTGAATAGGCAGGAGCACCCAATGACAGCACTAACCAAGCACACAAGAATAAGGCGATTTGTATTGAACCCAGAGTGAGTTCGTATAACCTCATTTTCCCGGGTGCACGTGCTGCTGTTGCAATGGGCAGGCTAAGGGACATAATAATGGATTCAATCAGAGCCAATTGCGCAAAGATCACTGCATAAGTTGGAACATTTTTAAGCCACATGTTAAGAATATATTCCGTCTCCAATAGCATTGGTAACGCAAAAAGCCACATAAGAAAAAAGGTTATCTTTGACCCATTGCTTATCAAGGAAAACATTTCTTCTTTATTACCGGCTGCGTACGACTTTATTATCGGCGGATAAAGACCGAAATTGAAGTTGTTCGAGAACAGGTTGATGTTGCTTGCTACGTTTACGGCAATCGCTCGAGCTGCAACAACTACAGGATTGAACATCTGATTCAACAGAACTGTAATCGCATTCGTACGGGCTACGCTCGTGATCTGGCCAAAAACTGTCCACCCGGTAAATCCCACAATCTCCCGCAAAAGGGATGCATCCCAATGAAACTTGCGGAACTGGCACTCCTCATACTTTATCAGACAGAAGCCGATGTAGGTGGCAGAGTTTATACAGGCCACGCCCAGAAGCAGAACTCCATACAATTCGAGCTTGTCCCAAGGCAGATACATTAATAAGAAAACAACGCCTAGCTTCATCAACACTTCCAAGATAGAAGCATACGCATAAATCTTCATATCTTCGTGGGCTATGATGATGGCCATGAACGGTGACCTAAAAACACTAGCAACAAATATTAAAATGGACAACTGATATAAGGTGTGTGCAGTATCAACACGTTCGACCGGTAGCGCCAAGTGTTGATTAACAAACCATAGACCAAGTGTCTCCAGAAACATAAACGCAATTAATGCAATTGCGCCATAGAGGATTAAATTGACGGAGAATGTTTTGTTTAGTTTATCTTTATTGTCTTCACCAAGAGCAAATGAAAAAAACCGTTGTGTAGACGATGCCAATGACCCCGGAAGAAAGGAGCTAATTGCTACCAAACTAGCAACAACACTGTAGATCCCGTAATCCTCTACGCCGAGAACATTCAGTACTACACGCACGGTATACAGGCTGACAAAAAGTACTAACACCTGACGGAAGTACAGCATCAATGTGTTCTTGGCTATTCGTTTATTTCTTTCAGAGGGCATATTGAGAGAGTGTTGTTTAATTGTTTAATAGCCATTGGATAAATAGGGACATCCCCATGAAATTCCGGACCATCAGTGGCGGTAGTTGATTTTGTTGATTAACATGCCAGGCCTTCAAGGGGTGTTTTGAAAAAGTAAAAAAACTTCCCTGTTCCTTCTTTATCTACACTTGAACACTCAATATGCACTTTCCGAACTGAACTGCCTGCCGTTACGGCCGATAGCGAAGTATTCGAATCCGATATGCTTCATTCTGCGTGGCTCATAAAGGTTGGAACACTCAACACGCACTTTCCGAGCTAAACTGCCTGCCGTTACGGCCAATGGCAAAATATTCGAAACCGATATGCTTCATTCTCCTCGGCTCATAAAGGTTCCGGCCATCAAAGATAACGGGCTTGACCAGGAGTTCAGCTATCCGCTCGAAATCAGGGTTGCGGTACTCGTTCCATTCCGTAACGATAACCAACGCGTCGGCGCCTGCGAGTATCTCGTACTCGTTGGCACTATAGGAAATCCGATCACCGAAGACCTTTTCCGCTTCCTTGAGCGCCACCGGGTCGTGAACACGCACCTTGGCACCCGCTTCCAGAAGCTGGTTGATGATGACAATGGATGGTGCCTCTCGCATATCGTCGGTGCGCGGCTTGAATGACAGGCCCCAAAGGGCGATGGTCTTTCCTTCCAGGGGCTTTGAGGAAGCAGTATCGCCGAAATAGGCAATGACCTTTCGGGGGAGAACCTGTTTCTGCCGCTCGTTGACCTCTTCCACCGCCTTCAGCAGCAGGAAGTCGTAGTGGTTTTCTTCGGCCGACATCACCAGGGCCTTCACATCCTTGGGGAAACAGGAGCCGCCGTAACCGACTCCGGGAAAGAGGAAGTCGTAGCCGATGCGGGAATCCGAGCCGATCCCTTCGCGTACTGCAGTTACGTCCGCACCCAGGGCCTCGCAGAGGTTTGCCACCTGGTTCATGAACGAGATCTTGGTGGCGAGCATGGCATTGGCAGCGTACTTGGTCATCTCCGAGCTGCGAACATCCATGACGATAATACGGTTGGTCCTGCGCATGAAAGGGGCATACAGCTCCTTCATAATCTCGGCAGTGCGCACATCGTCCACACCGATCACAACCCGGTCAGGTTTCATGAAGTCATCAATGGCGGCCCCTTCCTTCAGGAACTCGGGATTGGAGACCACATCAAACTCGATAGCCACGTTCCGTGCTTCCAGTTCTTCACGGATGGCAGTGCGCACCAGGTCAGCCGTGCCGACCGGCACGGTGGACTTGTTGATGACAATCTTGAAAGTATCCATGGCACGGCCGATTTCCCTGGCCACGGCAGTGACATGCATCAGGTCGGCGGAACCGTCTTCTCCGGGAGGGGTGCCGACTGCGATAAACAGGAGGAGAGAACTCTTTACCGCTCCGGCAAGATCGGTGCTGAAGCTCAAGCGACCTTCTTCGGTGTTTTTGATGATCAGTTCCTGCAAGCCCGGTTCGTAGATCGGAATGATGCCGTTTTTCAGGCCTTCAATCTTTTCCTCGTTAATGTCAACGCAGGTGACGGTGTTGCCGCTCTCGGCAAAGCAGGTTCCAGCAACCAGGCCGACATAGCCGGTGCCGATAATGCATATTTTCATTGCAAGATAACTCCTTGGAAGGCAGCTGCTGGCTGATAGCCGTTAGCCGATTGCTTGAATCTTGAAAACTGCTGCTGGCTGATAGCCGTTAGCCGTTTGCTTGAATCTTGAAAACTGCTGCTAGCTGCTAGCCGTTAGCCGTTTGCTTGAATCTTGAAAACTGCTGCTAGCTGCTAGTCACTGTCTCTTCTCCTCTGTTGCTAGCCGCCAACCGTACTGCTAGTACTGACTATCTTGTTGAGCTGCTAGCTAACAGCTAGTCACTGGCTCTTCTCTTCAGATGCTAGCCGCCAACCGCTAACCGCTAACTGCTAGTCACTGTCTCTTCTCCTCTGTTGCTAGCCGCCAACCGCTAACCGCTAACTGCTAGTCACTGCTCTGCTAGCCGCTAAGCACTGCCAACTGTGCTCTTCTCTTCAGATGCTAGCCGCCAACCGCTGCCAACCGCTGGCTCTTCTCTTCAGATGCTAACAGCCAACCGCTAACCGCTAACTGCTGCTTTTAACCTTTTTCTGAAACGCTTTCAGCATTTTGCCGATTTCATCAGATATTGCTAAAAGTTTAGTCAGGTTTTCAGCACTTACGTAGCCAAGCTGCTCTGCGATAATAAGCTGGGTTTCCAATTCCGCGAGCGAACCGAGAGAAATCGATAAGAAATGGTGCAATTCCTTATCTGAAGATCGTGCATGCCCTTCAGCAATGTTCGAAGGAATTGAGACAGCTGATCTCTGTATCTGGCTTGAAAGTCCAAAAATCTCATGTTTTGGAAAATTCCTGGATTGACGATAAACGTCTGTAACCAGAGAAACTGAGGCCTGCCAAACTTTTAAATCTCGATAACTTTTTAGTGACATTTTATAAGTCGCCAGCCGATAGCCGCTGGCCGCTAGATATTTTAAAGGTGCTAACTGCTAACTGTTGAATGCCAGCACATCGTGGACGAAATAATGTGCCAGGACATCGTGGACAAAGTTCTCTGACAATCGAATAGCAATCACGTAATTCTATGAACACCGATACCAAACTGGAGGTGTTCATGAAGGATGAAATAACGCAGCAACGGATATTAGCGGTGCAACGATTTCTCAATGGTGAGAAACCGGAATCAATCTGTGCATCACTCGGTCGCTCGAAGTCCTGGCTGTATAAGTGGGTCGAGCGTCGTCTTAACGAAGACGATACCTGGAACGAGAGCAGGTCAAAACAGCCTCTGAATGTCACAAACCGCACACCGAAAGAGATTGAAGAGATCGTCAAAATGGTCCGCCTTAATCTCTACAACCAGGACCTGTTTTACGGTGCGCAAGCGATTCTTTGGGAACTTGAAGACCTCGGCGTTACGCCATTGCCTTCTCTTCGCACCATCAACCGCATTCTCAGCCGGAACGGCCTGACTCACCGACGTACAGGCAGGTACGAGGCAAAAGGGACACCGTACCCGAAGCTGCCATCGTCACTGCCAAACCAGAGCCACCAGGCTGATCTGGTGGGTCCCTGTTATCTGAAAGGGCCTCTGCGCTTCTATGGCCTTAACGTTGTCGATACAGCAACAGTCCGTTGCGGCCTTCATCCGTCTTTCACCAAGGCTGGCCAAGATATCCTGGACGGGTTCTGGGCCATTTGGAAACGATTGGGAATGCCGGACAACATCCAGATCGATAATGCCATGACATTCTTTGGCAGTCCCACGCATCCCCGAGGGATGGGACCACTCATTCGGCTGTGTCTGCATCATGGTATTGAGCCATGGTTCATTCCGATGGCCGAACCGTGGCGCAACGGGATGATCGAGCAGTTCAACGATCTGTATCAACAAAAGTTTCTCAACAAGACCATCATGGCTACAGATGACGACCTCAGGACAGGAACCTTCGCTTTTGAACAGCGACATAACAGCAATTATCGCTACAGCAAACTTGGCGGGAAAACACCTCTGAAAGCACTTGCTGCTTCAAAGACAAAGCTAAGATTTCCTGCACAAGAAGAAACTCCCAAGCATCGTCTGAAGAAACCGGAAACAGGACGTTACCATGTGGTTCGCCTCATTCGCAGTGACTTGAAACTGAATATCTTCGGCGAATTGTTTCCCGTTCCGCCTGAACTGAAGTTCGAATACGTGGTGGCTACTATCGATGTCAAAGATCAGAAATTAAAACTCTTCCTGGACAAAACCCAGGTCGAAGAATTCGATTATCAGTTACGATGAAAACCTGAGTGTCCACGATGTTATGGCACGAAAATCTGTCCACGATGTCGTGGCACTCAACAACTAACTGCTAGCAGCTAGCGGCTGGTCTTGAGTCGCTAGCGGCCAACCGCTAACTGCTTGGGGAAATTCCTGGGACATCTCACTTATTACCAACATTTTCCTTATACCACCCCAGCGCCACATCCAAACCTCGTCCGATATCATGACTCGGTACATACCCCAAGTATTTTGTTGCTTTCCCAATATCAGCTTGCGAATGCAACACATCCCCTTTAAGGAAATCGCGAAACACCGGCTTGCTGTCCTTTAAAAACAGGTGGCCTGACACCAGCTTTTCCCGCAATAGTTCATACAGTTCGACCAAGGATGTGCGTGCATTTACCGCCACATTGTAAATCTGATTGACGGCCATACCGGATTCTACCGTGGCGGCGAGTAGGTTGGCTTGCACCGCGTTGTCAACATAACAGAAATCTCGGCTGGTTTCGCCGGTGCCATTGATATAGACCTGCTCGTTGTTGAGCATGGCGGCGACCCACTTGGGGATGACAGCTGCATAGGCGCCGTCCGGGTCCTGCCGCTTTCCGAAGACATTGAAATAACGCAGGCCGATGGATTCAAGACCATAGCATTGGCCGAATACGTTGGCGTAAAGCTCATTGACGTACTTCGTGACAGCATAGGGTGACAGCGGCGTACCGATGTTTTCTTCAACTTTAGGCAGTCCCGGGTGATCCCCATAGGTCGAACTGCTGGCCGCATAGACAAACCGTTTGACTTTTTGATCCCGTGCAGCCACCAGCATATTGAGTTGGCCGGTAACGTTGGCGGAGTTGGTGGTGATCGGGTCGTCAATTGATCGAGGTACAGAGCCGAGCGCTGCCTGGTGCAACACGTAGTCAACCCCTTGGCAGACCTGTTGGCAGGTTGCCAGATCGCGGATGTCCCCTTCGGTAAAGTTGAAACGGCCCCATTGAGCGGGTGAAACCAGCGACTGAACTTCGTCGAGGTTGGCTTGCTTGCCGGTGGCGAAGTTGTCCAGACCGATAACGGTTTGATCCAGAAGAAGCAAGGTTTCCAGTAAATTCGAGCCGATGAAGCCGGCACAGCCGGTGACTAGCCAGGTTTTGGGATGTTCTCGAAGGTCTCTTTTTACTTGGTCGTATTTAGTAGGCATATTTTCCAGTGCTAATTTGAAGTTAGATGTCAGACGTTAAATTTCTTCTTTGGGGAAAACACCGGTAACCTTGTAAATAGTGGTCACAAAGGCCATACTCTTCTTCCAAACTTCCAGATCTTTATGCCCCCGTATCACGCTCATTTAAGGTTCCTTCCGATCACTCATCACATATCACTCATCACTAGAATTTACAGTCTCCAAAACCTTATTCCTTCAGCTTCGATTTCAGCAGCCTTAAAAATCCCTTTAACGTCAATAAGTACACTTCCGTTCATCAATCCCTTATAGTGCTCCACCGACAATTCACGATACTGCCGATGCGCAACCGCCACAACAACAGCCGCTGCGGGTTGCAACTCCTCGAAGGGAACCGACTTCAACCCATACTCATGCTCAACCTCAACCGGATCGGCCAAGGGATCATGGACTTGGACATTGATTCCATAATCCTGAAGCTCACGAATGATATCAATCACCTTGGAATTACGGATATCCGGGCAGTCTTCTTTGAAAGTCAGGCCAAGCACCGTGACCGTGGCGCCGAGGATATTCTGTCCGGCGTGGATCATCTCGCGAATCGTGCGCTGGGCGATGAATTTGCCGACGCCGTCGTTGATTCTGCGGCCCGCCAGGATCACCTGGGGGATGTAACCGATCTTCTCCGCCTTGTGGGTCAGGTAATAGGGATCAACACCGATGCAGTGACCGCCAACCAGGCCCGGCCGGAAGGGGAGAAAATTCCACTTGGTGCCGGCCGCTTCCAGCACGTCGAGGGTATCGATGCCGAGCCGGTCGAAGATCAGGGCCAGTTCGTTCATCAGGGCGATATTCAGGTCGCGCTGGGTGTTTTCGATAACCTTGGCCGCTTCGGCAACCTTGATGCTTGCCGCCCGGTGCACACCGGCAGTAACGACCGATTCATAGACCGAGGCAACTATTTCCAGCGTTGCCGGGTCCGAGCCGGAGACAACCTTCGTGATCTTGGTAAAGGTATGTTCCTTATCGCCGGGGTTGATCCGCTCCGGGCTGTAGCCCACGGTAAAGTCAGTGCCGAAGGTGAGGCCGGAGACCCGCTCCAGAACCGGGACGCAATCCTCTTCGGTGGCACCGGGATAGACGGTGGACTCATAGACAACAATGTCGCCCTTCTTGAGTGCCTTGGCCACTGTCTCCGAAGCCTTCAGCAGAATCGAGAGGTCCGGACGTTTGGCGTCATCCACCGGGGTCGGGACTGCCACGATGTGGAAGTCGGCTTTCCGCAGCTCGTCGATGGAGTCGGTGAAAAGAAGATCCGTCTCGGCAAGTTCCTCGGAGGAAACTTCGCCGGTCCGGTCGTGACCTTCCCGCAACTCGCGGATCCGTTCCGGGTTGACATCAAAGCCGATGGTGCGGCTTTTTTTGCCAAATGCCACCGCCACGGGGAGTCCCACGTAGCCGAGGCCGATAACGGATATTTTTCTTGTCACTATATTTCTCCAGAGTTAAAAAGTGAGAAGTTAGACGTGAGATGTGAGACGTTAAAAAAGTTAGACGTTAGATGTGAGATGTTAGACGTAAAATCTAGTGTCATTACTTTGTTGTCTTTCTCCTCAGGTTTGTTATCAGTCCGTTTAAAAGTGCAAATACTTTGTTCAGCTTTTCCAGTAAGTTGCTTGGGTTATCGATGTAGCCAAATTCATTTGAAAGGATGATCTGGGTTTCAAGCTCCATCAATGATCCGCGAGCTATGATACAAAACTGTAGGAACTCTTTGTTGCTGCTACGTGCTGCGCCCTCTTTAGCCCGTGAAATAACCCTTTAACCGTTGCTTAAGGTATCTTTTACCATAGCTAGTTTTAAGATACTTTTCTCTATGAAGCGCATCTGACTGATTACAACAGGCTTCGTAATAAATTATTTCCAGAGGGCGCCGATTTTTTGTAGAAGGAACCTTTCCCGAATTGTGCTGGGCAAACCTCACTTTAAGATCTTGTGTATAGCCTACATATAACAGATTATCCAATGCAGATTGCAATACATAGACATAATACATAAGCGCTCTATTTCACGGGCCAAGGGTTGCTGGGTATGGAGACCGAAGCCCTTCTCATCTGACTTGTTAGTCCAAATACCTCTTCCTTGGGGAAAGATTTAGTTGCACCATAGATTTCTTTGGCAAGCGCCATACCTTCCTGCCAGACCTGCAAGTCATGGTGCGTTCTCTTCATCCGATTCCTTGGTGAAGCAGAGTGAGACGGTAAAGTGAGACGTGAGATGATAAATCAGTGAGACGTCAGATGTGAGATGTAAGATGTGAGAAGCGAGAAGTTGCTCGTCTTACGTCTCACGTCTACCGTCTCACGTCTACCGTCTAACGTCTTACTGCCTGCCTTTACTCCTGTCTCAGCACCGCCGCAGCGAAGCCCCGAAAATCTTCCAAGCGTTTTTCGATAATGCTTCTTACCACATCCAAGTTCAGTTTCCGGTAATCATGCACGGCAATGTTCCGGAATCCCACCATGGCTTGCATGTTGTCCCGAAGTCCGTTATCGATGATTCCCGCTGCGCAGATCATCGCAAAAGCGTCGCGGGATTCCTGGGGCACACCGAGTCTTTTAACCCGTACCAGATGCATGGCCGCATCAATGGAGGCTTCGCAGGCCCGTTGCAGGTTGAGGATGATTGAATCCTGGCGGGTAAAATCTGTTTCCAGTTCTCCCTCATGCCCCTGGTATTCCTCCCGCACCCGAGCAAGGCAGCGTTCGATGATGGCCACCTTGTTTAGCAATACGTCATTTGCCATAAATAGTACCCCTCTGGCGGATGTCCTTGAGAATCTCCCGTCGTTCCTCGTTGAGTCGAGCGTACTCTGAAAAGACGAGGTCTTCAAATATCTCTACCTCCGCACAATCGGAGCAATACAGTCGCTCTCCGTTGGCCAGCACTTGCATGCGAAGGACCGTCGAAGCTTTTAAGAGATCGACAAGATCGACATCACGACCCGCGAGGCAGGCCAATTGCTGGGCCAGTTCCCAGCGAGAGACGGAATCCATCGCTGCACAGGGTAAAACAGCCAGGTCCAGATCGCTGTCGCTCCGCTCCTCAATCGTACCCCAGGTGCCGAAGCGGTAGATCGCCCGGCAATCAGGGATAGTTTTAAGAAGCATTGAAACCAGCTGCTCTTTTAATTCCATCTGCTTTCCTCACGGAAGAAAGTGAGACCTGAAATGGTAAATCAGTGAGACGTCAGACGTGAGATGTAAGATGTGAAAATGTGAGAAGCGAGAAGTGTTCGTCTCCCGTCTCCCGTCTTCCGTCTTCCGTCTAACCTCTATTTCCAGCGGCGAATTATAACGAAACTGTCCAGTAAACAAAATATTTCTAATATTAAATATCTCTCAGGTGTAGAGGTTTCGGTGCAAGGGTGATATTGTTTCTGTTTCGTATCTATTGTGCAACAATTGCGCCAATGTTTGAAGGATTGAGGGCCGAGGATCGAGGAACGAGGTCTTTAGGATCAGGATAGAATAAACCAGGACTAAGGATCGAGGAAAATGGACCGAGGGAAAACCTGAATCCTTAAGCCACATATGGATCGATTATTTTTTTATGAAGCCTCGCTTGGTTTTTATGAGTCCACCAAGCATGTTCGAGATTTCAGTTGTTTCCTTTATCCAGCAAGTACCCATTTCCTGAGAAATATAGTCGATGTCCATTCCAATGTATATCTGGGTCCTGAGTTCAGCGCATGAGCCTTTTGCGTAGGAGAGGAAGATAATGCATTCTTTTTGCGAATTCCTTTCAAATCCTTCTGCAATGTTACTCGGTACTGAAAGTCCCGAACGCGTGATCTGGTCTCGGAACCCATAATCCTTGAGATCTTTTAATGCACGGTAGATGTCAACACTTAGATGCCGAGACCGTTTCCAGACTTCAAGATCCTCAAATCCCATTCCGGCCATAATTTCCCTCGGCACTAGCTTTTAGTCCCCGCAGCTATCCTCGAACCCTATCCTCTATCCTCAATCCTCGTTCCTCGAACCTAGTTCCTTTAACCTCAAACCTCATCATCCTCGAACCTAGTTCCTTTAACCTCTATCCTCGTTCCTCGAACCTAGTTCCTTTAACCTCTATCCTCGTCCCTCTCTCCTCGAACTTACGCAAAAGAAACCTTCTTCTCCCCTGTTCTTACTGCAGCCACCGGTCCTGCCAGCAATGCCGCCAAACCTTCCGCCCCAACCTGACTCTCCACTTCCCTCAGACCCCGCTGCAGCCAGCTGGCCAGTCCCCGGGAGGCGTGGGCGTCGCTGCCGAGGCAGTCGTAGAAGCCTTTCTGGAGGTTTTTGATTGCGGCTTTTCTGACCCGCTCGCCGTAGATGCCGGCGAAGCTGCCCAGGTTTCCCTGGAAGCGGCAACCCATTGACTTCAGAATTTCCGGGAGCGTTTGCTCCCTGAAATTCGAGTTTTGAGTTTTGAGTTTTGAGTTTTGAGTTATAAGCGTCCGATTGGCGAATCTGATGACTGAGCCGAGGAGGGAGTTGGCGGTGCGGGTGGTTTTCTCCTCGATGTTGAGCAGGGCGCAGCGTTCCGGGTGGGCGAAGAGCGGGGTGTAGCCGCTCAGGGACACTTGATAGGCGATGGAGCTGAGGAGCGTGGCGGTGGCCTGGAGGGGGGCTTCCATGAGTATCATGTTCGTGTTTCCCAGGGGGAGCGGGTCGTGCAGGCGCGCAGGCAGGAATTCGTCGCAGTAGTATTCGTTCCCGGCGAAGACGCGCAGCGGGATGCCTTCCTTGTCCAGTGCTTCCTGCAGCTCCAGGGTCGCCTGGCGGATACGGACCGGCGAGGCTTCGTAGGCGCCGGAGATGGAGTGCGGGGTGCAGTGGACTGCGCTGAAACCGGCCTCGGCCAGGATCGCGGCGATGGCCAGTGATTCGGGGAGGTCTTTGGCGCCGTCGTCGAGTAAGGGCAGGATGTGGCAATGCCAATCTGCCCAGTTTTGAGTTTTGAGTTTTGAGTTTTGAGTTATATTTTTATTCATTTATTGTAGGTGTCTTGCACTTTTGAGAGTGATTGAAGAGTCGGTGGTTTATTTGGATTCTGCTGTTGTCTTGCACGATTGAAGAGATAATTCTGACCAGCTCATCCGATTCTGCCAATGGCGGGGATCGCAGGGGATAAAACCATTTTTCGGTTCTCTGAACGTACTCGTTCTTCTTTGTTGAGTCTCGACGGTACGCGTATCTGGATTTGGACGCGAAGAACACTATCGGGGTAAAGACAGATAAACGACCTTTTCCGATTGGCTTTTGCCATTATCTCATTCAGTCTCCCTTCATCCCTGCAAGAATAAAAGTCTTTCACGCATTTCCGTAGATTCTGGTCTAAGGTAATCTTTGTCATTTTATCGTTACTTCTCAAAAACTCATCACGATTTCTTGCGAAAAGTTTACGCAAGAAATCAAGGGCAACGGCCGATTTTGCCGTGACCGGAGCCTCGCTTTGATAACCGTAGCCGTAATAACCATAGCCATAGTAGCCGTACTTGCCGCCGTAATAGCCGTAGCCGTATCCTTCGCGGCCTTTGCCGGTTTTGTCGTTGATGATCATGCCGGCTACCGGGGCGCTTACGCTGAGCAGGGTTTCGCGCATCTGGCGGGCGGCTTTGACCGGTACCCGGCCTGCTTCGACAACGACCATGACCAGGTCGGAGACCGCGGTGAGGAGCGGGGCGTCGGTTACTGCCAGGACCGGCGGGGCGTCGATGAGGACCGTGTCGTACTTGGTGCGGAGCTCCGCTACCAGGTCGGCCATTTCCCGCGAGCCGAGGAGTTCCGCCGGGTTGGGCGGCGTGACGCCGGCGCTGATGAAGTCCAGGTTCGGGATCGGGGTGTGCTTGACCACCTGCTCGAGGGTCAGGTCCCCGGCCAGCAGGTTGGTGAGTCCCGGCTCCTTGGTCAGGCCGAACTTTTCATGGAGGGTGGAGCGGCGCAGGTCGCAGTCGACCACCACGGTGCTGGCGCCGGTCTGGGAGAGGATGCAGGCAAGGTTGGAGCTGACGGTACTCTTGCCTTCGCCGGGGAAGGTACTGGTGATCAGCAGCACCTGTTTCTTCTTGCTGACCGCGGAAAAGTGCAGGCCGGTGCGCAGGGCCCGGAAGGCCTCGGAGATGGTGGATTTCGGGTCCGAGTGGGCGATGAGCGAGGCTTTTCTCTGATCCATCTTCTCTTCGCCTTCTTTTCCTTCGCCGCTGTCGATGCAGGGGATCATGGCCAGGAGCGGCCACTTCAGTTCGCGCTTGGCGCCTTCCACGTCCTTGATGGTGTCGTCCAGGTATTCCTGGAAAAAGGCCAGGCCGACGCCGAGCATGCAGCCCACCAGCAGGCCGAGCAGCAGGTTCTTGGCCTTCTTCGGCTTGACCGGCTGGTCGGGGGTGATGGCCGGGTCGACGATGCTGATGTTGCTGATGGTGGAGGCCCGGGTAATGCGCGCTTCCTCGTGCTTCTGCAGCAGGAAGGTGTAGATGTCGGCATTGACCTTGGTGACGCGGGTCAGCTTGGCCAGGTCCCGTTCCGCCTCGGGGAGCGACTTGAGGACCCCTTCGTAGCGGTCAAGCACGGTATTGAGGTCGGCTTCCTGTTTGGAAAGAGTGTTCTCTTCGTTCTGATAGGTGGAGCGGAGTTTCTGCAGCAGTTCGTCGATCTGGCTCTGCACCGCCTTGACAGCCGGGTGCTTTTCCGTGGCCTGGGTGAGGAGACCCCTTTTCTCCACTTCCAGTTCCGCCAGTTTGCTGGCCATGGCTTCGACCAGCGGGTCGGTTACGGTGCCGGACGGTGAATAGGTGGTGCCGCGGCGCATGGCGTCCTGCAGGGAGCTGAGGGCGAATTCGGTCTGCTTCTTTTGCAGGGTAATGGCGGTGCGCTGCTGTTCGGTGTTCGAAAGCTGGGTGATCAGCTGCTGGGCGGTGGCGTCCAGCTGGACCACGCCGCTTTTGCTCTTGTAGGCCTGGAGGTTCTTCTCCGCGGTGTCGAGGGTGCCGCGCAGGTCTTTCAGCTGGTCTTCCACAAAGCCGACGGTGCGATTGGCCTCTTCGGTCTTGAAGCCGACGCTCTGGTCAAGGTAGACGCGGACCAGGGTGTTTACCACGTCGCTGGCCTGCTTCGGGTTGGTATCGGTATAGGTGACCGAGATGATGTTGGTCTTTTTCCCCACCTCGGAGGCATCGATATTGCTGCGAAGCCCGGCCACGGTGGCGTTGAAGGGGTTGATCCGGAGGCCGAAGGTGTCGCCCTTCTCTCCGGTGAGGTTGGTCAGCAGCAGGGTGAGCCCCTTGCCGCGCAGCAGCTGGTCGCTCTGTCCCGTGCCGACCAGGTTTTTGTCCGCGTCGCGCACCGTGTAGCCGCCGTTGCCGGTGAGCTCCACGGTGTAGGAGGGATCTTCGGCGTTGGAGATGAATTCCAGGATGCGGAAGGTGACGTTGTCGGGCCGGTCGATGATGCGCCAGTTCAGGTGCAGCTGCTCCACGACCTTTTCGGCGTTGGTGCGGGACTTGAGGATCTCCAGTTCGGCGTCCACCGGGTTGGCGTTGCCCATTGCCAGCATATCCATGAGCTCGGAATTGCCGCCCTTATCATCCTTCACGTGGAGGGTGGCGGAGGCCTGGTACACCGGCCTCATCAGAAAGGTGTAAAGGGCAACGCCGATGAATACCGTCAGGAAGGCGATGACGAAGACCCTCCGGCGGCGGTAGATGACGTTCAGGTAATCCTGGAGATGGACTTCCTCCATCGGGTTCTGTTCAAAGGGCGGCATGTTTTGGGAATCGTTCATTTTTAATAACCAGTTATTTTATTTAGTGATGAGTTTATTAGTGATGAGTTATGAGTGTTGAGTGTTGAGTTACAAAACCAATTTCAGGTTCGCTGGTGTAGGGGCAACCCCCTGTGGTTGCCCTTGGCTTGGGCAGGCACAGGGGCCTGCCCCTACGATAATATGTCATGCTTTACTAGAGTGTCAGGTTCGATTTTTTGTTAACTCAAAACTGCCTTCACTCACTCGTGACCGCAGAAGCCAGGGCTATTTCGGCGAAGGTTGCAGAGACCGGTTTGTTCTTAGTTTTTTGCCGTTAACTCAAAACTCAAAACCCAAAACTCAAAACTGCCTTTATCAGTTGTTCCTCGTCAAATACTTGATATTGACAAACGGCTGCAGTATGGCGCTGATGGCCTGGAGTGAGGGCAGCATTTCGGCAATTGCGTCGTTCCATCTTCCGACATAGCTGCGCGGTACGTAGATGATGTCGCCGGCCATGAGGGGCAGAGGGACTGCCTCGCCGCGGAGGATCCGGTCGAAATCCACTACGAGCAGCTCCCCGTGGGTGGGGGACAGCGAGCGGATGATGCGAATATGCTTGAAGTCGTAGCCGGTGTCGCGCAGTTCCGCGCTGCCGATGGCCTGGGCCAGGTTGAGGCCGCTCTGGAGCATGACGATCGGTCCCGGTTTCTTGACCGCGCCGAAGACGAATACCTGCTGGTTCCGGTTGTCCGGGATGAAGATGGTGTCGCCGGCCTGGAGCCAGATGTTGTTTTGCGAGCAGCCGTTGACGAGCAGGTCGTAGACGTCTATGGGGAGGATCCGGTTGCCGCGGGTTACCCGTGCCCCCCGCAGGTCGGCGGTGATGTCGAAGCCGTTGCCGAGGGCGATGCCCTGGGAAAGGTTCAGGGGCCGGTCCATGTAGACCGTGCCCGGGGCGCGGAACTGGCCGAGGAGATAGAGGGGGTGGCTTTTGTAGTCGGCAATCTCCACCACGACCCAGGGATCTTTCAGGTAGGTGCGGAGCGTGTCACGAATTTTGGCCTGGGCCCCGGAGACGCTGAGGCCGGCAACATGCACCGGTCCGGCGATGGGCAGCTGGATGTTGCCGTTGCCGTCCACCCGGCTTCCCTGGATCTTGCTGTTGCCGGTTGGTGGGGCGACCATGAATTCCGGGCGGCCTTCTATATTGATATAGAGGACGTCGTTCGGTCCGATGATATAGTCGGTCGATGGCGGTGGGGCGATCAGGCACTGGTCGACGGTCACTTCCTGTTTTTCCACCACGGCGGAATCGAGCCAGCCGGAGATGGGTTGTACCGTGCCGGGGGGAAGGTCCGAATAACCGGCGCAACCGCTGAGCAGTGCCAGCGAGCCAAAGAGCATTGTGCTGCAAAGAGAGGATGCCAAACGTTTCATACTTTTCCTTAGCGAAGGCTGTTAAAAACCTTCAATCTATAGCATACGGTTCCGACAGGCGTCAACAGAAGCCACGGAGAATACTGATGTTTTTTTGTGGGTTGGGTAACAGGCTGGTTTCAACAGGGAGTTTGTATAGCAACAGTCGTGCCGATTGGCGGAAGGGAGGCAGGTGTTTGAAATTATAAGCAGCGGGGTCATCTGGACGGCGTTTGTGCCAGTTTTTTGACAGAGGGGGTGTCAACGGAAGCGTCGATTTCCCTCCCATCCAGATACTGCCATTCGAGGCAGGTGGAGGTGGCGCCCATGCTCCAGTCTTTGAAGGCTATCCCGCCGCAGATGCCGTTGTCACGGTTGTTGAATACGACGTGACCGTTTTCGGATTGACGTTTCCCATTCCAGAAAGTACATGTTGCGCAGACCTTATAGGTCTTGTCAAAGCGAACGATTGCCATGGTAAGCGGCTCCTAACTATCAGTATTAATATTGGTACTGTTCAAATAATGTGATTTAAATGTGACCGTTTTTATCATATTTTTCAGGATTGTCAAGCTTTCTAATGTTCAAAGACTGGACAAAATCATGAATGTGTTCAGGAAGTGAACAGGAGGTTTTGAAAAGAGTTAAAAAGAAACTGCGGAGTAGGAAAAGCGGGGTACAGGATAATAAACCGTGTTGACATCCTCCCCGCCCTGAAGGGACGAGGATTCCAGAGGGAAAGCGGCTAGGCCGCGATCCTTGAGGTTCCTGTTGCCGACGGCATTACCGCACCGTTCGCTTGGCAGGCTAGCTGGGCGTGCCCCGCCCTTTCAATGTTTATCGCAGCGTTTTCGTCGGCGTTGGCCGTGTGGCCACATTCTTCGCAGACGAAAAGCTCTTGGGACTTGCGGTTGTCCGGGGAGATATGCCCGCAGGCAGAGCATGTCTGGCTCGTGTGTGCCGGGTTCACATACAGAACCCAGCCGCCTTGCCAACTCTGCTTGTACTCCAATTGCCGGGCGAACTCTCCCCATCCCTGGTCGAGGATGGCCCTGTTGAGGCCAGCCTTCTGCTTCACCATCCGTCCAGGAGCTACCAAGGTTCCTTTTGCCGATGCGGTCATGTTCTTCACCTTCAAGTCTTCCAGGACGACGACAGCGTGGTTTTTGCTGACAGCATTGGAGACTTTGTGAAGATAGTCGTTTCTTGCGTCGGCGATCTTGATGTGCAGCTTGGTGATTTTCGCTTTCTGCTTGTACCAGTTCCTTGATTTCCTGGTCCTGCGTGAGAGCTTCCGCTGTTCCTTGGCAAGCTGCTGTTCCAGCTTCCGGAAGGCGTTCAACGGCTCGTAGAACGTACCGTCGGAGAGCGACAGGAAGCGCTTCACGCCCCGGTCGCCACCCACGGCAGAGTTTGACGGATGAACCGGTTCGGTCACTTCGCCTTCCGTTTGGATCGAGACAAGCCAGTGTTTCCCCTTTCGGGACACAGTAACGTTGCGCAGCGTTCCCTCGACCGGGCGGCTCTTGAAGAAACCGAACCAGCCGATACCTTGCTGCTAGTTGCGGCGGGGCTCCCATATCGATCATTCGACAGTACATCGAGCAGCAAACACCAAACTAAGCCGCTTCGCGGCTGGCCTTGTATCCCCGCCCTGAACGACGGGGCTTTACGGCCAGTTCGGGTAACGGGCCGATGGACCGTACCCGCTTCTGGCCGGTCTTTCGTTTGTCGCCGTCATCGGCGGCCGGATCTCGGGAATGGATCGGACTGTCGGTTTGAATCGGACGTCGGAAAAGATCATAGCCATTGCCTGGTCCGGCAGGAAGTAGCCGAAGTATTTTCCCCAGAAGCGGAGGGCCAGCCACACCAGAAAAGAAAGCCGAAGACCGTTTTGCCCACTTGGGCTCCGCATTGCAGGACCATCTTCAGGCCTTCGGGGTTTTCTTCTCCGGTGTCGGCCATGGCACGGTAGGGCTCGATGAGGTATTCGTGGCCGTCCCAGGTGAACAACTCGTTGTCGACCTTGAGCGTCGGGCGGATGTTCTCCACGAAGTCGTACAGGAAGTCGGGGACGTTCAGCACGATCTCTGGTTTGTCCGGCACGAAAATGCCACGAACCCTACCTGCCTGTCTTGCCTGGAGGACGAGCGATGCCAGCCGCACTACCTCTGCTGAGTATTCAAATTGGCCGGCCCTCGAGGACCGCAAGCAGTTCCTCGTCCGTCATTTGTTCTATTGGCTTGCATGGTGGTAGCTCCAGGTAGGTCTTTTCCGACCACCCACATCGGCATTTCAGATAGATTTCCATTGCCTTGACGCTGCCGCCTTGTATTGATTTCATGAGGTGACTCGTGACGTTTAATTCGCCAAGTGCTCTCCCTTGTTTGAGGGCTTCAGAAAATTCGGCGTACTCTTTCTTCTTTTTGATCAGCGTTTCCTGGGTAATGCCCAGGGCTGCTGCGATATTCTTCTCGCTGAGACCGTTCGCGGCCATCTTCTTGACGACCGCTGGATCGGGTGGTATCCATGGTTTTCTTCCGGCTTTTGCCATTTGTCTCTCTCCTTCTCAGTTTAATGCGATGTTATCCGTTTATTTTAATTGTGCATCGGCTGCCCTCCCATGTGCAAGAATTTTGTCTCAGTTTAGTTTGAGGTCGGTTGGCAATAGTGGACACCATGTTTAAGCCGCTTTCGTTCGGTTGTTGAACACCTCGATGTGCTCCCTGATTTCTCGGGTTGCCTCTTCTCTCGTGCGGTAGCGGCGATGGTGGACGAGTTCTACTTTTATCGTGCCGAAGAAGCTTTCCATGGGAGCATTGTCCCAGCAGTTGCCCTTGCGACTCATAGACAAAAAGATTCCGAATTGACAGATGGTCAAAAATTCCGGATAGTTGCTCTTATTTCAAATTTTCATGAAAAAAGGATCGCGGCTCTAGACCCGCACGAATAGATGAGACAGGAAAAAGACGACAACTACTGGATGGGCCTGGCGATCCGCGAGGCGAAAAAGGCCGGGGCCATTGGCGAGGTTCCCATCGGCGCGGTGGTGGTCCGGGACGGCGTGGTGCTCGGCCGGGGCTACAACCTCCGGGAGAAGAGCCTGGACCCCACCTCCCACGCCGAAATGACGGCCATCCGCAGGGCCGCAAAGAAAGCGGCAAACTGGCGGCTGCTTGGCGCCACCCTGTACGTAACCCTCGAACCCTGTCCCATGTGCATGGGCGCCATCATCCTCGCCCGCCTGGAAAGGGTCGTCTTCGGCTGCCACGACCCGAAGGCCGGAGCGGCCGGCTCTCTCTACGACCTGTCGAACGATGCGCGCCTCAATCACCGCGTCGCCCTCACCTCCGGGGTCCGCGGGGAAGAATGCGCCGGGCTGCTCAGTTCATTTTTTGCCGCGTTGAGACGGAATAAGAAGCAGTGTTAAATTGTTGGTTTTTAGTTTTTTGTTACTGATTTTGAACACCGCTTGAGTCAGATAAAAAAATGGATTACAGTGGATACAAGGAGTTCGACATTGAACCTTGAACTTTTCTCAAGTTTCATGCCCTTTTGACGAAAAGAGATTCCGGAGCACACCACAGAGAAAGAGAAGGTACGTACCATGGAAGACCAGTTCCAGCAGTTGGTAAAAGACGGCATCGCAGCACTTTCCTCGGGAAACACCTCCCTGGCCCTCAAACAATTCGAAGAAGCGCTTGAGCTGGAAGAAAGCCCCGAGCTCTTCTCCCACCTGGCCTACTGCCTGGCAAAGGAGAATCAGGACTTCCCGCAGGCCATCACCCTCGGCAGGAGCGCTCTCAGGGATGAGCCCTGGAATTCCACCCACTACCTGAATCTCGGCAGGACCTATCTCCTCTCCGGCCGGAGACAGGACGCCATCCGCACCTTCCGCGACGGACTGCTCCACGAGAACAACCCCCGCATCCAGGAAGAACTGGCCCGACTCGGAACCCGCAAATACCCGGTCATCGCCTCCCTGCCCCGGGAACACCCCTTCAACAAATTCTTCGGCAAGGTATTTACACGGCTGAAACTGCGTTAAATAAGTTTATTTTTTCCATCTTACATCTAACCATTGACATCTCACTTAGGATCAGCACTGGAAAAAATGCCTACTAAATTTGAACAAATAAAAAGAAATCTTCGAGAACATCCCAAAACCTGGCTTATCACCGGATGCTCGGGGTTTATCGGCTCAAATTTACTGGAAGCCTTGCTGCTACTGGATCAAACCGTTATCGGGCTGGACAACTTTGCCACCGGCAAAAGGCACAACCTGGAGGAAGTCCGCTCTCTGGTTACAGACGAGCAGTGGCAGAGATTCCGATTCATTGAGGGCGATGTCCGCAATCCGGAAGCCTGCCGGGAGGCTTGCAGCGGAGTGGATTATGTCCTGCACCACGCTGCGCTCGGTTCCGTGCCCCTTTCCATCGAGGATCCCGTTGCCTGTACCGAAAGCAACATTAACGGCACGTTGAACATGCTGGTTGCAGCGCGCGATTGTGGTGTGAAGCGGTTCGTGTATGCATCCAGTAGCGCGGTCTACGGCGATAATCCGGGTCTGCCCAAGGTGGAAGACTCCATCGGTTCGTTTCTTTCCAACTATGCGGTCAGCAAATATGTAAACGAACTCTATGCTCACCAGTTTGCCCTGCATTATGGGCTTGAAGCTGTGGGCCTTCGCTATTTCAACGTATTCGGCCCGCGCCAGGATCCAGAAGGGGCCTACGCGGCGGTCATACCCAAGTGGATCGCGGCCATGATTGCCGGTGAGACGGTGTATATCAACGGCACCGGCGATACGAGCCGCGACTTCTGCTTCGTGGAAAATGTCGTGCAGATGAATATTAGCGCCGCAATCACTGACAACACGGCCGCCGTCAACCAGGTGTACAACGTTGCGGTGAATTCCCGCATCAGTCTGAATGAGCTGTTCGAGTTGCTTCGTTCACGCCTTGCAGCCAGGTTCGAGCACCTCCGCGAGTTCAAGCCGGTGTACCAGGACTTCCGGGCAGGGGATGTGCTGCACTCCCAGGCGGATGTCAAAAAAGCGGAAGAGTTGCTGGGGTATTGTCCGACTCATTCCGTGATGAAAGGGTTGGATGAGACGCTGGAGTGGTACGTAGCAAATCTTTCCGATTTGTAGGCAATCCTTACTCTGCATTCGCATTACAGTAACCTAATCACCTAACACCGAAAACCTAACACCTCTCACAATGTCTTGCGCAGATCTCCAGAAACTCCTCATCCGGCTCAGCCACAACAGTAACCACCCCTCCATCCTTCCCCTCGAAGGCCATGGATCGGCAGTGGAGCATCATGCGCGGTGCGGCAACCCCGCCGTAGGTGGAGTCGCCGACGATGGGCAGTCCGCAGTGTGCCAGATGCACCCGGATCTGGTGGGTCCGGCCGGTGAAGGGGCGTGCCTCCACCAGCGCCGCATTATCACTCCGTGCCACGACCCTGAAGCCGGTCTGCGCCTCCTTGCCCGGCCTGGCCACCCCGTAGCGGGCCGAGCCCACCTTTGCAATGGGCTGGTCCACCAGCCACTCGTCTGCCGGAGGAACCCCGGTCACCAGGGCCAGGTAGCGCTTCTCCACCCGCCCCTCCTTCAACAGCTGCGACAGCCGGGCCGCGGCGGCGCGATTCTTCGGAAACAGCATCACCCCTGAGGTCCCGCGGTCCAGACGGTGGATGATCCGCACCGGTTCGCCGCTCGCAGTGCACTTCAGGTACACGCCGACCGCATACTCCACGGTTCCCTTCAGCTGATACGGAGTCCGCTGTGAATTGAAACCGGCCGGCTTGCAGACCCCCACCACCTCCGCGTCTTCATAGAGAAGCGTCTCGGCGGTATAGGAAAGTTCCCTGAACCGTCCCGGCTCCATCACCCCCAGGACGATCTCGTCCCCCTGCCGGAGGGTCCGGGAAGCAACCCGCACCATGGCACCATTCACGGTACAGCCACCAAGGTCGACAATCCGCCGCACCCGGGTCTTCGACAGCGTCTCGAACAGCAGCGCCGCACCATCATCCAACCGCATCCCGGCCTGTTCAGCCGCCACCGTTTCCTTCAGAATCATGCCCAACCCCTTTGCTCTCATCATTTCCAGCGCATATGTTGACATCCTCCTCGTCCCTTCAGGGCGGGGAGGATGTCAATGTTGCGTTCCGCTGCAAGTGACAAAATAAGCTTGCTGATGTTCGTGGAATTATTCTGCGGGAAAAGACATCAGATAGGCCGCTTCGACTGCAGATACTTCCTTGTCCGTCATCAGCCGAAACTCCGTTTCTCTCGCTCGCCTTGAGAAACGTCCCCCGTTCTGATGAAGAAAGCGAAACAGAAGGTCAATCATACGATCTGGCATGTCAACAATTGCTTCCAAGCGGGCCCGAAACAGATCATACCGTTTCAAAAACTCTGTTTCACGCGGCAGGTCCTCTTCAATTGTTTGCTTGACGCAAGCATAGAGAAACTCAGCGTGAGGAGTAGCGTCGAAAAATCGGTAGAAGTCGGCAGTTTCGTTAAGTACGTTTACATTGCCGTCCGGCGTGGGCTCCCATTCGATCATTGGCAATAGCCGACTAGAATAACCTTCAAGAATAGTCCGGTACTCCTCTATTTGCGCCAGAATTGACGAGGAAATTGGAAACACGACACCAATAGGATTGAAGCCGTGTTGAGCAAGTACGTGATGAATGAGGTAGCGGTGGATACGGCCATTACCATCAACAAATGGATGAGCATACACAAACCCGAAAGAAAGTACGGCGGCGGCAATCACGGCGTCAAGGCCCAAGGCTGTACCACGCTCAAAAGCGACCATGCCATTTATCAAGGATTTCAGATCGTCCGGCTTTGCGCTGATATGGTCAGGAATAGGAGTGCGGGTGTCTCGATCATGTTCGCCAACAAACCCCCCTTCATTCCGTAGACCCAGACGCACAAATCGTGCATCACCGATAACAAGAGCTTGCAACCGCAGCAGCTCGTCTAGCGTAAGAGGTCTGTTTCCGGCTTCGCCTATAGCACGGCCCCAACGCTGGATACGGTCATGAGGCGGGCGTTCTCCCTCAATGGCAAAACTAGACCTGGAATCCTTCAGCAAGAGAAAAGCGGCGGCCCTCGCAAGAATATCCTTCGGCACATTTGCCACAACTTCTTGAGCGCTACGTGCGAGGTTCATAGCCATGAAGTTTTCAAGCTTCTCAGTCCGAAAGACCAAAGGGCAAAATTCAGGAGTGCCGGGCAGATTGTTTTTTACTCGATGACGGTGCGATGGCTCCCCTTGAATCGTCCATTGCTGTTCAGGATTAATCACGGGTACATACGCGCCAATGTCTGCATCTGGAATATCCAATTGCCTGCCAAGTAGCCATTCGTAAAGAAACCAGATGCGTCGAGAATACCTCCCCGTGGGTTTAGCGCGTACGATGGCCTCAATCTCAGCCGCGTCAATTGTTGAAAAAAGACGTTTTAGAACAGCGAGGTTGACGCCCTCGTATTTCAGGGCGAAGGTTAGATGCGCATCAAGCTCGGGAGAGGGAGCGTGGCGCGGGGTCAGGATTCGCCATCCCGACTCAATCCTTTTACGGTGGTGCTCACCAGTCGCGGAGAGCGTAAGTGGCAACGGCACCCGCAGATCGTAGGCATCAATAAGAGCGGCGTAACCGGCTGGAGTCGCCGTTTCTGGCAGCACTTGTTCGAGAAAAACCCTCACCGGCCCCGAAAATACATGCCTGTTTGCGTCGTTGCGTGAAAACATGTGCCCACCCGTGAATTACAATTCAGATTTACGGCATATCGTGAAAAATAATAATAAAATATGAAAAGCGAGATGTCAATCTGCTTAATCACGAAAAACAATAACGAGATATGAAAATTAGTGCACAAGCTACACCTTACATGAAAAACAGTTTTATGGTACTGCGTGTTGACTATAGCCATAATCGTTGCCACTTTCCCGGATTGACATCCTCCCCGCCCTGAAGGGACGAGGATTCCAGAGGGAAAGCGGCTAGGCCGCGATCCTTGAGGTTCCTGTTGCCGACGGCATTACCGCACCGTTCGCTTGGCAGGCTAGCTGGGCGTGCCCCGCCCTTTCAATGTTTATCGCTGCGTTTTCGTCGGCGTTGGCCGTGTGGCCACATTCTTCGCAGACGAAAAGCTCTTGGGACTTGCGGTTGTCCGGGGAGATATGCCCGCAGGCAGAGCATGTCTGGCTCGTGTATGCCGGGTTCACATACAGAACCCAGCCTCCTTGCCAACTCTGCTTGTACTCCAATTGCCGGGCGAACTCTCCCCATCCCTGGTCGAGGATGGCCCTGTTGAGGCCAGCCTTCTGCTTCACCATCCGTCCAGGAGCCTCCGAGGTTCCTTTTGCCGATGTGGTCATGTTCTTCACCTTCAAGTCTTCCAGGACGACGACAGCGTGGTTTTTGCTGACAGCATTGGAGACTTTGTGAAGATAGTCGTTTCTTGCGTCGGCGATCTTGATGTGCAGCTTGGTGATTTTCGCTTTCTGCTTGTACCAGTTCCTTGATTTCCTGGTCCTGCGTGAGAGCTTTCGCTGTTCCTTGGCAAGCTGCTGTTCCAGCTTCCGGAAGGCGTGCAACGGCTCGTAGAACGTACCGTCGGAGAGCGACAGGAAGCGCTTCACGCCCCGGTCGCCACCCACGGCAGAGCTTGACGGATGAACCGGTTCGGTCACTTCGCCTTCCGTTTGGATCGAGACAAGCCAGTGTTTCCCCTTTCGGGACACAGTGACGTTGCGCAGCGTTCCCTCGACCGGGCGGCTCTTGAAGAAACCGAACCAGCCGATTTTCGGAAGGAAGACCTTGTTGCCGTCCAGCTTGAACCCCTGCGGATACCGGAAAGAGTCGGAGCAGACGCATTTCTTTTTGAAGACCGGGAAGCGCTTCGGATTGGCCTTGTCGAAAGCGTCCTTAAGCGCCCGGTCCAAGTTCTTCAAGGTCTGCTGAAGCGGCTGCGAATGGACTTCCTTCAGGAAAGGGAACTCTCTTTTCCACTCGGGAAGGAGGGCGGTCATCTGTGCATAGGAAAGACAGCGCTCGCCCTGGTCGAGCCGGTCCTTTTGAAGCGCAAGGGCTTTGTTCCAGACGAACCGGCACGAGCCTGCGAGCTGTCTAAAAAGAGGCTCTTGTTCAGGCTTGGTCTTAAGTCTGTACTTAAAGGCCTTGCGTATGATCATAGATTAACAGTATACTTGGTCTATGACAAATGCAAGCGATATCAGAACAGGCCGACACTGTGTTTTCAACCTTCACGTTCACCTGGTTTTTGTGACCAAATACCGAAAAGGCGTTTTCCTGGAACAGCACTTCGAAACGTTGCGAGAGGTCTTTGGCAAGGTTTGTCAAGACTTCGGAGCGGAGTTGATCGAAGTGAACGGCGAAGACAATTATGTACATTTGCTGGTGAACTACCCGCCGAAGATTGCCGTCTCCAGTCTGGTCAACAGTCTCAAAGGAGTTTCCAGCCGGATGATGAAAAAACATCATCCCGACCTGGCGAAGCGCTACTGGAAGGGCAACCTTTGGACTCCCAGCTACCTTGCTGCTAGTTGCGGCGGGGCTCCCATATCGATCATTCGACAGTACATCGAGCAGCAGCAAACACCAAACTAAGCCGCTTCGCGGCTGGCCTTGTATCCCCGCCCTGAACGACGGGGCTTTACGGCCAGTTCGGGTAAGTTTTTAAGTGCGTCCGAAGTTCCCAATAGGCAAATAGGCAAGAATGTCCCCGGAAGAGTCAAGACCTGCCCCCGTAACGGGCGAACGCCTCCCTAAGTCCTACGAGAAGATTGACAAGTATCCGGAAATGCGGCACTATCAAAACTATGCCAACGGTTCTGCGTATCGGTTCATTTCGATTTCACTTTTATTCCGATGAGGGAAATGAACCACCTCATATCCATATTGAAACACCGGATGGTGAGTGCAAATTCTGGCTGGACCCGATCCGGTTGGCTCGTAACAAGGGCGTTTCCCCGATAATGGTTCGGGAGATTGAGCGGTTAGTATTCGAACATAAGGAATTATTCGAGGCGAAATACCATGAATATTTCAATTGCTGAACGGGAAACGGTGGAACCTGCTGCCATACGGGCATGGGCGGAAAAGAGAACGATCTATGTCGAACTCACTGATGGCCGTATCATCGGTTTTCCTGCAGACCGATTCAAGATTCTTGCGGCTGCAAACGATGAGCAGTTGCGGGAAGTATCCCTCCGCCTCAACGGGTTTGCGCTTCGCTGGGAAAATCTCGACGAAGACATTACCATCCCCGGCATTGTAGCCGGCAACTTTCAGCTTCCCTTTCGCCAAGCATCCTGAACCTAGCCATAATGGCTAGTGAGCGTATCAGCGTCGAGGCCATGCTCGCGGAACGAAGCGGGACAAAAGCGGCGTAAACAATTTCGTTACCCATCAGCGGACGAAGGTGCTGTTGTCAACGTAGTACAATAGGTTTGCAGTTCGGATGTTTTACGGTACAACTCTTCGCCCCTGCGTGCTGCCACAAAAACACCGGAGCGCGAGATAGAAAGCATTCTCGCAATTGAAGCGCCATTCATTCCAAGTTTTCTCACGGCAATATAGCAAAAGACTCCCCTGGCTTCAGACAGTTCCTTACTTTTGCCCCCTTGCCGCAACGCCACTTGTTCAATGAAAAATATCTGCGCGATATGATTGATTATTCCTTCCAGGGATATGGAAGCTGCTAAAGTTTCCGATGATTCCGTGTCTTGCCATAGTTGTTCAACAAGATCACCGCTGCCAAGAATCCTTTCATCGTAAGACTCACAGTCCTCAGAGCCGGAAAGTTTCAAAGAACGGCGCAATCCTCCGCCAACCAATTCATCTCTCTTGCCCAGCGGAACTCCGTCCGCAACGAACTTTCGATAGAGATCCCTGGTGCACTTTTTTCTGTTGTTAAACATGAAAAGCACTTCATCGTCATTCTGCCCCGCAAGTTGCCAATGTCCCATTATCCCTTAGGGTCACTTAGGGTTAGGGTCATTAGGCCGCATGTCAAGCTGCAAGTTCCAAGGTTACCTTACGACCGGCGCGAGACTCAAGGGTGATGAGCATTTCAAGGCTGAACTTTTCCCATTTCCCCCTGGTCAGATCAGACACGCGTGACTGGCTTACGCCCAGGAGCGTTGCGGCTTCAGCCTGGGTCATCCGCCGGGAGACAATAAATTCCCGCAGGTCGCTCATAAGTTTGGCGCGCATCTGCAGGATTGCTGCTTCAGCCGGGTCAAATCCCAGGTCGGCGAAAACATTTTCGCTTGATTCGAAAATAGACTCTTTCATTTTACTCTTCTCCTATCTGCCGGTAGCGGCGTCGTGCAACCTCAATTTCGCGTTGTCCGGTGCGTTGTGTCTTTTTTTGAAACGCATGGAGAACGTATACCGCATCAGCAAAATTCGCTACATACATGACTCTCCATTCTCCGAGCAGATGAATCCGAATTTCCCTGACACCCTGCCCGATTCCCTGCATTGGTTTCCAGTCGCGAGGTTCGAGTCCGCGCTGAACCGCGTCCAACTCAAAGCCGGCATGCCGCCTTGCTTCAGCTGGAAAATTCTTGAGGTCGTCGAGAGACGAACCTACAAATCTCAAGGGTTTCATGGCCCAATTATATAAGTTTTTAGATAATAGTAAAGCTATTTCTTAGCGCGTGAAAATACGATGACAAACTACCATTCTCTCTGGGTTTCTTTTGGTTTTGTGAGTGAAAAGCATAGAACTGTGCTGATTGCAGGTTGACATCCTCCCCGCCCTGAAGGGACGAGGATTCCAGAGGGAAAGCGGCTAGGCCGCGATCCTTGAGGTTCCTGTTGCCGACGGTCTTTACCGGTCCGGGGGTTTCTTCCTGTCCGGGCTGCGCGAGTTACGGCACTGAAAGTGCCGAACCCTACGAGAGTGATTTTGTTACCAGCTTAGAGGGCGGATATTGTTTCCGCAATGAAGCTGTTGAGTGCTTTTTCTGCTTGAGCTTTGGTCAGTTCCGCACCTTTTGCAATCTTTGCTACGAGTTCTGATTTGTTTATGGCGTCTCCTTCATGAAATTTTAGACCTTTATATATGTGAACTATTTGAACGTCCACTCATTCGTAAGCAATTCGCCATGAACAACAACGAGCGGTTATGCGGTGTCGTTGAAACTAAAGACATGGATATGTGCCCCTCCGCAATACATTAATCAATATCTAATTGTTACAATTATATTTTGCAGAATTTCCACCAAGCTGAGATATAATTTTTAAGGATGTTAGCGCAAATATTCCGGTTGAGCCCTGAAGAGAAAAAGAGGATTTGTATGAAGGAAGCGTATGGAAAGATGCTGAAGAAGGTTGCCAGGCTTGGCAACCTGAGCGATATGGACGACGTGATAAAGACTTCTTCCATCCTCTTGAAAAAAATCGCCGATATCAGGTGGGCTCTTGTATATTTTTTCGACAGAGAACTCCAGGATTTCACCCCGGCTAGGGGTTACGGCTTGCCTCAGCGATACATCAGGCTCTTTGAGAAAACCCCTCTTCATCCCGATAAATTACCGCTCTTCAAGTCCATTCTCTTGAAAAAGCAGTACCTGCTGATAACCGATCCCGACACGTCGGACATGGTGAAACCCTCATACCGCAAGCTCCTGGGCGACTTGACCCTGCTTGCGGTACCAATGATCGTAAGAAATCAGGTGCTGGGAACGATCTTTGTCGCGCGACCCAACACTCTTCCTCCATTTACTGAAAAAGGTATCAATCTTATCAAGAATATGGCCTCAAGCGCTGCCTTATCCGTCAGCCACATGCGCCTTTATGACGAAACCCTGGACACAGCAATTAACCTGGCAAACAGGGTAGACACCATCCTTACGCTGGATGAGATAAACAAGGCCATTTCATCTTCACTTAGCAGAGAAAAAATTTGTGAAACGGCAATCCAGGGAATCGAGCGCATTATTCCGTGTGCCATGGTGGTAATAATCCAGGAAGAGAAAGGTGAATTTGTCATAACCGCGTCCCATTGGAAAGAAGAGGGTGCCGTGCCGGGGATGTGGACCGGAGCACGACTTTCCCTGTACCAATCGGCGGCTGGAAATGCCCTGAACAAGGGAATAACCGTCTCCATCGAGAGCCTGGACGCAATACAGAAACCGGGACACCTGGACCGAATCCTTTCCGCAGCCGGCATAGCAACATTGCTGGCCGTTCCTCTCGTCAGCCGGGACACGGTAAAAGGAGTGCTTCTGTTGGGAGACCGTCATCCGGGGGGCTTTGCCAGGGAGGAGACTTTCGTCATCGAGAAGATTGCATCCCAGATATCTGTTGCCCTGGAAAATGCGAGGCTGTACGAAGATATGAAGAGCCTATTCATCAGTACGGTATCAAGCCTTGCCAACGCCATAGACGCCAAGTCACCGTGGACCAAGGGCCACTCGGAGCGTGTCATGAACATTGCCGGGGAAATAGCGCAAGAGATGAGACTTTCGGAATTTTTCGTGGAACAAATCAAAATAGCCGGCTTGCTGCACGACATAGGCAAGATCGGAATACTGGAGGCCCTGCTGGAAAAACCGGACAAGATTTCCGACGAAGAATTCCCCCCGATGCTGCTGCATCCGGAGAAAGGAGTGGCCATCCTGTCCCCCATCGAACAGCTTCAGGATGTACTTCCGACCATCCGCCATCACCACGAACGGTATAACGGCACTGGATATCCTGACGGCTTGAAGGGCGAGGAAATCCCGCTGCAAGCCAGAATAGTCGCGGTAGCCGACGTTTTTGACGCCATGGTGTCCGACAGGCCTTACAGGAAGGGTTTGTCCGTCAAGAAAGCATTGAAAGTACTTGAAAAGGGGGCCGGCAGCCAATTCGACCCGGTTGTGGTCCAATGCTTCCTGGATAAGGTGGCAGGGAAATTACCGTCATTTATAAAATGAACTCAAAAAAGGCATTCATGGGGATTATGCGGAGGATCATGCCTGGCATTTTCTGAAACTTTTGCACCAAGCTACCGATTCGCGTGGCGCACAAAGAAAATAGTTGATACTTGTTTTTAATTGCATTGGTGTCTGGGGAAAGAATGTTACCTTTTTGATGTCAAATTGACATCAAAGAATTTTCTGCAAACATTGAGAAATGGGTTGGCCTGCAACATGACATCCTCCTCGCCTGAAGGAACGAGGATTCCAGAGGGAAAGGGCTAGGGCAATTTGAGGTTTGTTGGACGGCATTACGCACGTTGCTTGGCAGGCTAGCTGGGCGTGGCTTAATGTTTATAGCAGAGTTTTAGTAGGAGTTGGAGGTGTGGAACATTATTAGCAGAAGAAAAGCTATTGGGATTGAGGTTGTAAGGGGAGAAATGAGAGCAGGCAGAGCATGTCTGGCTGGTGTGTGCAGGGTTAGATACAGAACGAAGAGGATTTGAGAATATGCTTGTACTAGAAGTGAGGGGAGAACTATAAGAATAGATGGTAGAGGATGGCAATGTTGAAGAGAGAGTTCTGCTTCAAGATAGGTGGAGGAGAATAAGAAGGTTACTTTTGAGGATGAGGTGATGTTCTTCACTTCAAGTCTAGAGGAAGACGACAGCGTGGTTTTTGCTGACGGCGTTGGAGATTTTGTGAAGATAGTAGTTTCTTGAGTGGCGATCTTGATGTGCAGCTTGGTGATTTTCGCTTTCTGCTTGTACGAGTTTTGATTTACTGGTCTGAGTGAGAGCTTACGCTGTTTTGGCAAGCTGCTGTTACAGCTTCCGGAAGGCGTTAACGACCGTAGAACGTAGTCGGAGAGCGAAGGAAGAGCTTCACGCTGAGGTAGCCACCACGGCAGAGTTTGACGGATGAAACGGTTCGGTCACTTCGCTTTAGTTTGGATAGAGACAAGCCAGTGTTTCCTTAGGGAGACGGTGACGTTGCGCAGCGTTCCTCGAGAGCGACCTTGAAGAAACAGAACCAGCTGATTTTCGGAAGGAAGACTTGTTGCGTCAGCTTGAACCTGCGGATAGCGGAAAGAGTCGGAGCAGACGCATCTTTGAAGATAGGGAAGCGCTTCGGATTGGTCTTGTCGAACGCGTCCTTAAGCGCCGGTAAGTTCAAGGTCTGCTGAAGCGGCTGAGAATGGACCTCCTCAGGAAAGGGAACTCCGTTTCCACTCGGGAAGGAGGGCGGTCATCTGTGCGTAGGAAAGACAGCGCTCGCCTGGTAGAGGCGATCCTGAAGCGCAAGGGCTTTGCCCAGACGAAGCAGCACGAGTGAGAGCTGTGTAAAAGAGGCTCTTGTTCAGGCTTGGTCTTAAGTCTGTACTAAAGGCCTTGCGAATGATCATAGATTAACAGTATACTTGGTCTATGACGAATGCAAGCGATATCAGAACAGGCCGACACTGTGTTTTCAACCTACACGTCACTGGTTTTTGTGAGCAAATACCGAAAAGGTGTTTTCCTAAAACGGCGCTAGAAACGTTGAGAGAGATCTTTGGCAAGGTTTGTAAAGACTTGGAGCGGAGTTGATCGAAGTGAACGGAGAAGACAATCATGTACATTTGCTGGTGAACTAACCGCCGAAGATCGCCGCTAAAGTAAGGTGAACAGTCTCGAAGGAGTTGCAGCCGGAAGAGAAAAAATAACAACCCGACCTGGCGAAGCGCTACTGGAAGGGCAACCTTTGGACTCACAGCTACCTAGCTGCTAGATGCGGCGGGGCTACCATATCGATCAATCGACAGTACATAGAGCAGCAGCAAACGCCAAACTAAGCCGCTTCGCGGCTGGCCTTATATCAACGCGCTGAACGAAGGGGCACGGAGGGTAATGAAAATCAGGCGGAAACCGGGGTTACTCATGGAACGATCAGCGTTTGATGAAGCTAAAGAGCAATTCGAACTGGCACGGAAAGCCATAGAAGAAGAGAAGTTCACGTCGGCACTGGCACACCTGGAGAATGCATTTGCCCTGCATGACAACCCCGACTGGCATTCCTATGTGGGGTTGTGTATCGCCAAAGAACGGAATGAGTTCCTGGTAGCCGAATCTCTCTGCCTCGCTTCCATCGAGCACGACGATGCTAACCCTGTCCACTATCTGAATCTTGGAAAGGTTTACCTCGCCGCCGGCAAAAAACAGGAAGCCCTTGATATTCTACGCAGAGGGATGGACAAAGGCGGCAGCGAGAGAATCCTGTGTCTGCTTACGCAAATTGGAATAAGACATTTACATATCTTCCGCTTTCTTAAACGCAGCCATCCGCTCAACAAGTATCTGGGACGTCTTGTCCGCCGGCGTGAAATTCGACGCCGAGGGCTCCCGTAATACTGGTCTTTAATTCTCCTTATTTTGACATTGGAGCGCATCGAGAAAAGAGTCGAGGTGGGACGCATGGATACATACATGGGCAACTTATCTATGTCTACTTCCATGCACAGATTTGCGTGAGGAATCAACAAAAAACCACCCCTGAGGATGGCTTCATTTGAATACTGCTCAAAGGGATTCTGGAGTTTGGTTTTCTGGGGAAACAGCCGTTTTCTACGCAACCCCAAGAACAGGTTACTTCCTCGCTTTTAAATTCTCTATTCTCTTAACATCCTTACTACCTGGCCCCAAGCACCATGCTGTCAACTTTCGTCATGATCTGGATCATTATTTGGTTGGTGCTAACGCCTTGCTTATTTGCCTCACAATTGACCCAAGCTAAGAGATCATCAAAGATTCCCGTGCTCAATTCGTGAATGCGAAGAGTTATGGTAGTCCCGCATGGACAGTTGAACATTGATACAATTCCAAACGGTGGACAGCGAACTCTGTTCCCGTAGCTTGCGTCATAAAAGACCGGCTCTCCTACATTGGCTGTATTCAGAAGAAATTCTTTAAACGTCGCAAACTGCTTGCAACAATTGGGGCATTTTCTTGGGAATAGGCCTTTGAGAGCTATTCTTAAAATATTGGCAACTATCTCTTCGTTCAAGGCCTTCTCCTGTTTCGTCAGTTAAATGGCTAAAAAACCAACCACTTGAACTGGTTATCAGATTGAGTACAAGCTCATTGCATTTTAACTTCAATAAAATAGAAATCAATAATTCTAATCTTGAAGTTGCACTCCAAAGTAGTTTTCATCCGGAAACGGTCTTTTTTCGCCCTGACTGTGTCAATCATCGGTTTTGTTTGTGCGACGTACAGTAGTAGGTCTCCGCACAATCCCTTGATTTCCTTGTCAGAACAAAAAAATCCTCGTTTCCAAATTGAAAACCGCTAGTTTCGCATCCGGGGTTCCCGGATGGAAACAAAGTAGTGACCGTATCGTAAACTTCCCTGAACGATAAACATTTCGAAAGTAAAGGTTGCTGGAAAACATGTTCAAGGAGTGCATGAACCAAATAGAAGAAAATGATGCTGAAGAATTGGAATTCGGAGGGAACGGGACGTTACAATAAAAATGCCATGCTGGCCATCCACTGGTAATCTGGAAGTAAGCGCTTCATACCATCAGTGAAAAGGAGGCCAACATGGCAAGGAACAGTTTGTCAGGTCTGCACCAGTTTGTTATCGGCTTTGAGCAAAAGCCATTCTATGCGGGAATTGATATGTACAAGCTATGCTATCATTTGGGCCAGCGCCGCGCTGACGGTCGCGCACCAGGCTTGGTCACTCCCGCGTCGCCACAATCTGTTGTCGCTCTCCTTAATGGCATGCACATTCGCATAGGAGCAGTCGCCGATGAATCCGGACCGACCGGCTTTTCACTTGCCAGGATGCTCCAGGATTCTGACATTCCTGTGATTGTCGCTGCCCCGATCGACATCCTCCTCGTCCCTTCAGGGCGGTGAGGATGTCAAAGCCCGGGTAGGGGTTGCGCTATCAGGCGCCTCATTGAACCAGGAATCACTGTTGCTTGTGCCAGGGTAGGCGACTTTTTTTGATAGTAAAGTATTTGTTTGTTATAATTAATGCGTATTCTCGGCTCAGGACGTTTTTGCTTTTATATAGGGGGTTCGATAAATTCAGAAAATTCGCAAAATCCGTCTGGAGCTGCGGCAAAAGTATCGTATCTTATGAACCACGAACTGTTTTTTCTTTGGAGAATTTCATGCAAATTTTCGATATTTCCGTACCCCTTGCTGCCGGCCTGCCGTCCTGGCCGGGTGATCCGTGTCTGGAGGTGGAGCCGGTGCTGCTGCTGGAAAAGGGCGATGGGGCGCGGGTTTCCCGCATCACCATGGGCGACCATTCCGGTACCCACCTGGATACTCCGGCGCATATGCTGGAGGATGGGGCCACCCTGGATGATATTCCACTTTCATCCTTGATGGGCAGGGCCCTGGTGGCGGATCTGCGTGGCTGTGCCGGGATCGGCCTGCGTGAGCTGGAAGGGCTGCCGCTGGCGGGAGAGGAGCGCCTGCTGCTGCGGACCGACAATTCATCACTCTGGACAAAGCCGGATTTTTGTCCGGATTTCGTTGCGCTGACTCCTGAAGGTGCGGAGTACCTGGTGAGCAAAGGAATTCGCCTGGTGGGAATCGATTATCTCTCCATCGAGCGCTTCAACGGCGACGGCTCGGTTCACCGGACCCTGCTGGGAAACAGTGTCGTGATCCTGGAAGGACTGGACCTGTCGGCGGTTCCTGGCGGCGTTTATGAGCTGGTCTGCCTGCCGCTACGGATAGCCGGGGGAGCCGGTGCTCCGGCGAGAGCTTTGTTGAGGCGGTTTTGAGGTGAACTGTGAGAAGTAAGAGGTGAGACGTGAGAGGTGAGAAGTGAGAAGTAAGACGTGAGACGTGAGAAGTTGTGCGTCTTACATCTGACGTCTAACGTCTTACCCGATTTTTATCTCAAAACTGCTTTTCTAGGCAAGGCTGTTATACTTGAAACAGGAATGCAGCAATTTCCCTGCTGAAAGGAGAATAACCATGACACAACCTTCCCGAAAAAGAGGTGTTGAAGAAAAGGGTCAGCGGACCGCTCGGAGTACCGATGTTTATATGTCGGAGGATGGGATGGAGGTTTGCTACTGTACGAAATGCGGAGTTATTAACCGGCAGAAACGCTGGTTCATGGACCCGCTCGAACTTGCCAAGCTGAAAGAGGACCCGACGGTCGGCACGATTGTGTGCCCTGCCTGCCAGAAGATGCAGGACAAGGTTCCGGGAGGTTTCCTGACCCTGTCCGGTACCTATCTGGTCAAGCATGAAACGGGGATCCTGGAGCTGATCAAGAATACCGAGGCAAAGTCACGGGGCAAAAATCCCCTTGGTCGGATCATGGAAATCAAGCAGGAGGGGGATGTCCTTACCCTTTTGACCACGGTGGACAAACTGGCCGAGAAGCTGGGGAAGGAAATCTACAAGGCCCACAGCGGTGAGCTGAATCACCAGTGGAGCCAAGGGGCAAATTACGTGAGGGTCTACTGGAAGCGGGATCTCTGATTTGCTGTGCTGAGGAGGTTTTTTTAAAGACGGGCGGCTTTTTTAGTCGCCCTTTTTTTGTGGGTAGATTACGGAGTAGAGAATAACCCGGTTTTTAGTTTTTGGTTGGAGAATCCGTGGCAAAGGAGTCTGCCTTCGAAAGGCCTTTTAACAGGGATGAAGGGGATTATGGGGATAAAAACCTTTACTGATTAGCACTATTCTTCCGCTACGAAGATTGTCATCCCCGAATGTCTTTATCGGGGATCCATAATTACAGTCGGCTAGAGGCTGGATTCCCGATCAGAATCTCTTCGGGAATGACAGTTTTTGCAACAAGCAGAAGATTGATACTAATCAGGAAACCTTTTTTGTTTGTCATCCTCGAGTGAAGCTATCGGGGATCCATGCATTTATAGTCTGGATTCCCGATTACACCCTCGGGAATGACAGTTCTGAATCGTGGCGGATAGGTACTTTTCGGTTTTGCCGTTATCCCTTTCATCCCCTTTATCCCTGTAAAAAAAGGCTTTTTGCTTTTCGAACCGTGAAAATCCTTGGATATTTGAGGCAATAAAATTATTTTCCTTCTATTCAGCCAAGACCCACACACTTTGCTCCGTACCCTTTAACCCCTAATCCAGTTTCTATCCTTTTTTTAACTAAAAACCAAAAACCCAAAACTCAAAACTGCCTTTGAAATTATTCAACCGTGACACTTTTTGCCAGGTTGCGGGGCTGGTCCACATCGGTGCCCTTCATGACCGCCACGTGGTAGGCGAGAAGCTGAAGAGGGATTGCCAGGATTACCGGGAGCAGGTCTTCGGTGCAGGGCGGGACCTCGATGGTCGCCTCGGCCTTTTGGGCCAGTTCCGCGTCTCCGGCCGTGCAGACCGCGATGACCCGGCCGCCGCGGGCGATGACCTCTTCCATGTTGGAGGCAACTTTTTCGTAGGTGTCGTTGCGGGGAACCAGGACAACCACCGGCATCTTTTCGTCGATGAGGGCGATGGGACCGTGCTTCATCTCTCCGGCCGGGTAGCCCTCGGCGTGGATATAGGAGATCTCTTTCAGCTTCAGCGCCCCCTCCAGGGCGATGGGGTAGTTGATGCCGCGGCCCAGGTAGAGGAAATCGGTGGCATTCATGTAGGTGCGGGCCAGCTGTTCCACCTGGGGATTCAGGAGCAGGGTTTCGTCGATCAGGGCCGGCAGGTGGAGCAGGGCCTGGTTCATTTCCTGCCCTTTTTGCCGGTCAAGGGTGCCGATGGCGCGTCCCAGCCTGACGGTGAAAAGATAGAGAGCGATCAGCTGGGTGATGAAGGCCTTGGTGGAGGCGACGCCGATCTCGGGGCCGGCATGGGTGTAGATTACGCCGTGTGATTCCCGCGCAATGGACGAGTCCACCACGTTGCAGATGGCGATGTTTTTCGCGCCCCGGGATTTTCCTTCGCGCAATGCCGCCAGGGTGTCGGCCGTCTCTCCGGACTGGGAGATGAGCACCATGAGGGTCTTGTCGTCGATGATCGGGTTGCGGTAGCGGAATTCCGAGGCGATATCCACCTCAACCGGGATGCGGCAGTGCTCCTCGACCAGGAATTTTCCCACCAGCGCGGCGTGCCAGGAGGTGCCGCAGGCGATGATGGTGATGCGCTCCACGTCGCGAAGGTCGGCGTCGGAGAGCCCGAGGGTCTCCAGGTAGACATCGCCCTCTTCCTCCAGCAGCCGGCCGGTGATGGTGTCGCGGATGGCCCGGGGCTGCTCGAAGATTTCCTTGAGCATGAAGTGTTTGTAGCCGCCCTTTTCGGCCATGAGGGGCGACCAGTCGATATGGCGCGGTTTCTTTTCCAGCGGTTCGCCGCTGATGGTGGTGAAAAGCGCCTGGTCGCCGCGGAAGACTACCAGCTCGCCGTCTTCCATGAAGACCATCTCGCGGGTATGGGCCAGGATGGCCGGGATATCGGAGGCGACGAAGTATTCACCCTTCCCCAGCCCGACTACCATGGGCGAGCCGAGCTTGGCGGCAATGAGGAGGTCCGGTTCCTTCTCGCAGAGGATACAGACGGCGTAGGCGCCCCGCAGCTGACCCAGGGAGAGACGCACGGCCTCTTCAAAGTCGCTGATGGCATGGTAACTCTCCTCCAGGAGGTGGGAGATGACCTCGGTGTCCGTCTCGCTCTTGAAGGTGTGGCCCTTGCCGATCAGCATCTCCTTCAGGGCCAGGTAGTTTTCGATGATGCCGTTGTGCACCACGATGAACGGGCCGCCCTTGTGGGGATGGGCGTTGGTTTCCGAGGGTCTGCCATGGGTTGCCCAGCGGGTGTGGCCGATGCCGATGGTTCCCGCGAGCGGTTCCGCCTGCAGACGCTTTTCGAGGTTTACCAGTTTGCCTTGGCTCCGCCGGATGGAGGATTGGCCGTTCAGCAGGGTACAGATTCCCGCCGAGTCGTAGCCCCGGTATTCCAGTTTTTTCAATCCGTCAAGAATAATGGGGGTCGCTTCCTGCGCCCCGATGTAGCCGACTATTCCGCACATTGGTTTTTCTCCGAAAAACAGTTATTGGTTTTTAGTTTTTAGTTTTTGGTTTGAAGTCAAAAAACATTCTGGAAGTTTTTCTTTGCCACGAATGTCACGCTTACGCAGAGTAAGCAGAGCTACAGCGCGCAGGCACGGATGAAAATCATAACCCCAAAGGCAGTTTTACAGGGATGAAGGGGATGAAGGGGATAAAAGCCTTTTTTTTGTTTGTCATCCCCGAGTGATTCTATCGGGGATCCATGTTTTTAGAGTCTGGATTCCAGATTACACCCTCGGGTATGACAATTTTGAATCGGTGAATAGGCACTCTTTGCAGTTGCCGTTATCCCATTCATCCCCTTTATCCCTGTAGAAAAGGGTTTTGTCTCATGCCCGTTCGTTCTGCGCCTGGCTGCCGAAACCAGTTATTTTGTGAAGGCTGTAGAGACAGGTTTTATTTCTTCTTCCACCCTTCCTTGTTCACCTGGCGCGATCGGGCGAAGGCAAGGGAGTCGGCTGGAACATCCTTTGTTATCGTGCTGCCGGCGGCAATTAACGAGTTGCGGCCGACCGTGACCGGGGCCACGAACTGGACGTCGCTGCCGACGAAGACGCCGTCTTCGATGACGGTGTGGTGTTTGGATACGCCGTCATAGTTGCAGGTGATGGTGCCGCAGCCGATGTTTACGTCGCTGCCGATGCTGGCGTCTCCCAGGTACGTGAGGTGCGAGGCCTTGGAGCCTTTGCCCATGGTGACCTTCTTGGTTTCTACGAAGTTGCCGATCTTCACCTCTTCCATCAGTTCCGTTCCGGGGCGGAGATGGGCCATGGGGCCGATGGCAACGGCATCGTGGACGATGGACCCTTCCACGACCGAGCCGGCCTTGACCACCACCCGGTTGCCGATCCGGCTGCCGCGGATGATCGCTCCCGCTTCGATGAGGCATTCTTCGCCGATTTCACTCCGGCCGGAGATCTGGACGCCCGGGCCGATCACCGTGTCACGGCCGATCTGCGTTCCACGGTCGAGGTAGGTGGCGGCGGGGTCCCTGAGGGTGACGCCGTTCAGCATGTGGCTTTCGTTGATCCGTTTGCGCATGGCAGTTTCCGCTTCGGCAAGCTGGACACGGTCGTTGATCCCCATCACTTCGAGCGGGTCGGAGATGGGATAGGCTGCGCAGCTGAGGCCTTTCTCCACGGCCATGCCGATTATGTCGGTCAGGTACTGTTCACCCTGGGCATTGTTGCTGCCGAGACGCGTTACGGCATCGAAGAGGAAGTCGGCTTCCACGCAGTAGATGCCGGAATTGATCTCCCGGATGGTGCGCTGCTCGGGGGTGGCGTCCTTTTCTTCCACGATTGCCGTCACTTCGCCGGCGCTGTTTTTGATGATTCTGCCGTAGCCGAACGGATTCTCCAGGGCTGCGGTGAGGACCGTTACCGTTGCCCGCCGGTCTTCGTGGCGCTGCAGCAGGCCGCGCAGGGTCTCGCCCTTGGTGAGCGGCACATCGCCGCAGAGGATCAGGACGCTGCCGTGAAATCCCCGGAGTTGCGGGGCAGCACAGGCAACGGCGTGACCGGTGCCGTGCTGTTCTTCCTGGAGGGCGAAAGCGATATCGTTCCGGTCGGAGAAGTAGTCCCGCACCGCTTCCGCCTGATGACCGATCACCACCACGGTCTGCGATGCGTTCGCTTCACGGGCTGCGCTCAGCGGGTACTCTATGAGGGGTGCTCCGGCCAGGGGGTGCATGACCTTTACGAGCTTCGACTTCATCCTCGTTCCCTTGCCCGCGGCCAGGATGATTGCTGCTATGGATTTCACGGGGTTACCCTCCCAACTATCTGGTTTAAAAAACGTTTAACTGTAAACAACAGGAGCAGTCAAGTCAAGTCGGTTCTGCCGATATGAGGAATTTTACCCTGTTGTGGGCTGCCGAGCAGAGCAAGGGAATCAGATGTGAGACGTAAGATGTGAGACGTGAGAGGTGAGAAGAAAGAGGTTGTTCGTCTTACATCTTACGTCTAATGTCTCACCTCTTCAGTACGATACTGTTTCCTGATTAGAAGCAATCTTGCGTTAGTTGCCAAAACTGTCATTCCCGAAGCGATTCTGATCGGGAATCCAGCATCTAACTGACTGAAATAATGGATCCCCGATAAAGACATTCGGGGATGACAATCTTGATAGCGGAAGTGCGTGAAAATCAGTTACTGTTTTGAGCGGTACGGAATATTTTCCTTTACAGAACGGGTTTCGGCCATTAGGATTTCGTTATCTGTTGTTCATCCGCAAACCTCAGATTAGGTAAAGGTGTTTTCCGGTACGGAGGGAGGCTAAGATGGGGGTTGTAGAAAATATCGAACATTTTGAACGGAGCCTGAAAGAGCTGATCATCAAGTATGAACAGTATTTTCTCGGCCTGGAGAAGCGGGAACCGCTCAAGCTTCTGGAAGAGGTGGAGCGCCTTGCAAGACGCTATACCGCGGCATCTGTTTCCAATACCATGCTCCTGTTTCGCTACAATTCCGCAAAATCGCGCTTTGTCAGTTACCGGCAGTACTGGAACCGGATCAACCGACTGATCGATGAGGGGAAATATTCCCGGGATCGCTTCAAGATGCAGAGGAACCAGGCATCCGGACCGCAGCCTGTGCCGGTCTCTGACGAATCCCAGGTGGACCAGGTTTATCGAGAACTGACCGAGGCCTGTCGGTTATGCAATGTTACTACGTCAAACATTACCAAAGAGGCGATTTCGGCCACCCTGGAAAAGCACCGGGCCTCCATCAGGGAGAAGTACCACTGCAATGACCTGGAATTTCGGGTTCTGGTGGAGGACGGGAAGCCGAAGATCAAGGCCAGACCCAAATAGTGTCGGTTCGGGAGAAATCCGACCTGAATCCGAGTCAGAGCGACTATAGTGGAAAAATTTCTCAATTCTTCGGAAGAACTGCCGATAGAAGATGAAGCAGCAGGGGGTGTATCGATCAGCTAGCGGAATTTGCCGGAGCCCCCTCACTTTATGCGGTTTTCATCCGGAGTTTTATGGTTAATCAAACTCTCAAAGCCGGAATAACACCCCTCTTTCTCCCGGTACCCCCGATGTTTGAAAGATGCCTGGGGTATAAGGGGGAAGGGCGCTACGTGGCCTTGTTCTGGGAACAGTTCGATGAAGTCTGTTTCCGGGATGATTCATTCGATTCCGGAACCCTCGACTCCGTGAGCTGGCGGCTCTTTACGCAGCATCCGTTCGTCCGGCTTCACCTGCATTCCTATGACTTCGGTTCGACCGATTTCCCCGCACGACACTGGCTGCTGCTGGACCGGAAAGTCCGTCGGTTCTCTGTGGGGGAGAGGGAAACCGTAGAAGCCTTTCTTGAGGCGGAAGGATACCCTGTCGCGAATACCGGGAACAGGCACAATCGGCAGACGACCATTACCCTTGACGAGTTTATCTCCATGGCCGGAAACATCGAAGAGGTCCTTGGTCAGGAGCTGTTTCCCGAAGAAATGATGAAAAGGCTGCAGGAGCAGCAGGCCGTCTGTTTCGAGCTGCGAGAGTGGCTGGAGAGGCTGGGGTGAGGGTTGGGGAGATGCGGGGTAGTAAGGCGGGGTAAGGGGTAATAGAGCGGGGTACGGGTGCAACTTAATCCTTAATCCGCATTATTAATCCGTAATCCGCCTTCCTAATCCGTACCCCGCTTTCCTAATCCGTACCCCGCCTTCCCTAATCCCTGTTTGCGCTGCACAGCCGGATCGACTTTTCCTGATTGAACGGACATGCCTGCTCCAGGCATTCGCGGTTCAGGTGACTGAACGCGCAGCGGATTTCGTCCCTGACGGGCAGCAGGATACCGAATTCATCTTTCAGAAATCGTACGGCAGCCAGGATTGCCAGCAGCGAATCGCGCTTGCAGCAGCGAGCACCCCCGGTTTGAGAAATTGTCAGCAGGCTTTCCGCCGTCATCCGGTTGCTCAATCCTCTTTCGCCGGTTGACAGGGGGGTGGCAGCGGTTATCAGGCTGACAAAGATCCCCGTCCCTATTCCCGCACCGCATGCCCCGTGAAAACCGCAGAACCCACCCTTGACGTCCCCGGACCGCTGACGCGCTGTGCGAATCATGGTCTCTTTTTCCTCTTTGGGCAGCCCTTTTATCTCAGCGTACGTTGCGAGCAGTACCGCGGGCACGAGAAAGTGGTGCTCCGGGCCGTGCATGTTCAGTGACGGATGCTCCATGAGGGTCAGCGCCAGGGAGACAGGATCAGGGCAATCGCTGCTGATGCAGGCGAACTCGATGACGTCACCGGCGGAGCCGCTATGGCAGGTGTCACATAGGTAGTGGCCGTTTACGCAGCGGGCATTAGCGGTGTCTGTTGTGCCGCAGAAATGGCAGGAGAGAGCCTGGTGTTCGGCAAGATATTCCAGGTCGGCGCCGCAGAGAAGGCAGCCGGATCGGTGAGTCATGGGGGAATCCTTTAAGATTAATGCTTCTTTTGCCACAGAGGGCACAGAGAGCACGGAGAAAGCAAAAAAATACCACAAACCATCCGGGTTCTCAACCATGCCGATACGAGAGCGGAGCGAGCTACCTCATGTTCTTGACTTTTCTCTGAGTCCTCTCCTCCTACGTTAAAGCTACTGCGAACGCGTGTGATCTCTGTGGCAGAAAGGTTTTATGAAAGTGTTTCTTCGGAGATAAGGGGTATCAATAACCGGAAGGTGGTTCCGTTGCCGATCCGGGTGCTGAAATCGACGAAGCCATTGTGCTGACTGATGACGCTGTAGATCATGGAAATCCCGAGGCCTGTTCCTTTTCCCGGCTCTTTCGTGGTGAAATACGGTTCCAGGATTCGCGCCCGGGTATTTTCATTCATTCCGAGCCCCATATCGGTTACCGTGATCCGCCCGTACCTGCCCGGTTGTGCCGCGCCGGATGCGAGCGGGAGTTCCCGGTTCAATTCAAACAGGTCGGTGGTGATGGACAGCACCCCTCCGTCAGGCATGGCATCCCGGGCATTGGCAACCAGGTTCACCAGGACCTGCTCCAGCAGCACTTCATCCGCAAGGGCGATAAGGGGCCTGTCGCATACCACAATGGATACCCTGATCTTCTTGCCGGCCATCAGGGGCAGAAAGTTTTCCGCTTTCAGGATGATTTCGTTGAGGTTGGTTATCCTTGGGTCGGACTGTTTTTTCCTGCTGAAGGCGAGCAGGTCGTTCGTCAAGCGGGCAGCCCTGTTGGCTGAGGTGATGATATTCCCGGCATAGATGGACAAGGGGTCGTCCTTGTCCATCTTCATCTGGAGATAATTCGCGTAGCCGACGACCGCGGTGAGGATATTGTTGAATTCGTGGGCGATCCCTCCGGCAAGTTGTCCCACCGCTTCCGTCTTCTGGGCCTGGGAGAGTTGAGCCTTCAGGCGGATATTTTCCTCTACGGCCTGCTTGTGTTCGAGGATTTCTTTTTCCAGTACCAGGTTGGAAGCGTTTATTTCATGAATTTGCTGTTGAATGGTCCGCCGAAGCAGGAAGTCCGAACGGTGATAACGCTCCATCGAGTAACAGGCGAACATGCCGGTAATGTTGAACGAAAGAAAGATGAAGGAATTGCTGAACAGGACCAGTGTCGGGGTGCCGATGGTCAGGAGAGCCGCGGTTTCATAAAGAAAAAAGAGACTCCAGGAGAGCAGGCTGGCGGTAACGAAACGGAGGCGGAAGTAGAAGAGCAGGCACAGCAGCAGCCCTGTATAATACAGTAAATTGCCGGGTGAGGCAGCCTTGATGCTCATGACGACGATTCCCGCGCCGGCCGTGAAGCCGGCGAGGAAAAGGGAGTACTGCATTACCTGGGAATAGTTTTTCGAGTACGAGAAGAGATAGATACCCAGCAGCATTGGGCAGACCAGGAGATAGCGGATGCCCCAGGCCTGATGCAGGATGTCCGGGATTATCCAGTAGTCATGGAAGCCGAACATTCCGTAGAGAAGGAATCCCAACAGCAGATACCGTCTCATATCGCGGATGTTTTTCTCGAAATAGTCGGCCCGGAAGGCCGCTTCGAGCTCGGTATCCGAAAACGAGAGCGTTGCTACGTTAAATGGTACATCTTTCCGTGTATACATCCGATTCCCCGGTTTGTCATGAAGATTGCGCTGACTGCAGAAGCTGGAGCAGTGAGTGAGACTCACGGAAAACAGGTATCTCATGGTCCGGAGGAGAACGTCAACGGAAAACAGTCACTTTTCCTGCACGGGTTTCATTCTCCGATCCATTTCCAGGCATCGTCGAACTCATCATTCGCAAAGACCTTTACCCGGGCGGGCATGACAAATCCCATTGCCTTGGTGGCTGTGCGTATCCAGCCCACATCGCTGACCACAGCGATCTTTTTCCATGCGGTGATGTGATGGAGGCCAACCTTCATGTCGTCCCACATGGCTTCTGCCTCGAAGCTGGAAAAATCCTTTCCCAGGTGGTAGAGGAGGCTGACTTTTTCATGTTTTTTCAGCTTTTCCTCGACTGCGGGAATCAGGACTGTTTCGTAGTCTTTGCCTGTTACCTTGCCCTTGGCGATGAAGCCGAGCACGTCATCGGGCAGCCCGGTCAGTATCTCGATCATTGTATTCCTCCTTTGTTTTTTGCATCGTTGTCTGAATAAGTGCGGGAAGATAATCTTGCGAATTGCATGAAGGAAGATGTGTACTCCAAAAAATTTTACCAGATATTATCGGTGAATCAAGGGGTTATGCGTGAAAGAGGTTCGATAGTGGAGTCTCTTCCTTGTTGCTTTCCCATTGACACAATCGGGAAAAGAGGGCTACCTTCAATCGGTATTCCTTCACCGGATTAGCATCAATTTTTTGCCGGTTCCCAAAGCTGTCATTCCCGAGGCCCTGCAATCGGGAATCCAGCTTCAAAGCTGACTGGAAATTATGGATCTGCCGATAGAAGTCACTCGGGGATGACAGATGTATGTGCCATGGCTCAGATCATGCTGACATATTTGCGGTCTTTACGATGCTGAGTCTTTGAAAGGCCGGCAACCTCAACAGGTACCTTTTCATGGAAACTTTTCCCCTTCCCATAGACCCGATCCTCCCCGAACTGCTGCGGACGGTTGCTGCTTCTCCAAATACGGTTCTGCAGGCTCCGCCGGGGGCCGGCAAAACGACCCGCGTCCCGCTGGCACTGCTCGATCTTCCGGGAATCGCTGCCGGACGCATCGTGATGCTGGAGCCCCGTCGGCTGGCCGCGGTCAATGCGGCGAGCCGTATGGCTTTCACCCTGGGAGAAGAGGCCGGACAGACAGTGGGCTATACCATGCGCTTCGAACGGCGTGTCTCGTCGAGGACCCGGATCGAGGTGGTCACCGAGGGGATCCTTACCCGTCGTCTCCAGCGGGATCCCTGCCTGGAAGGAGTGTCACTGGTAATCTTCGACGAGTTCCACGAAAGGAGCCTCAATGCGGATTTTGCCCTGGCGCTCTGCCTGGAGGTGCAGCGGGAGGTGCGACCCGACCTGAAGATCCTGGTGATGTCGGCGACCCTCGATTGCGGGCCGGTTGCCGGGCTGCTGGGGAACGCGCCGGTCGTTGTTTCGGAAGGGCGTTCATTTCCGGTTGAAGTCCGTTTCCTGGAGGATTCCGGCCGTCTCGCGCTGCCGATTCGCATGGCAGCTGCCGTGCGGCGTGCCCTGCTGGAAACGGAAGGTGATATCCTCGCTTTCCTGCCCGGCGCGGGCGAGATACGTGCCTGTGCCGAACAGCTCCGGGAAACATCCGGTGCCTCAGCCCCGTCAATACATCCCCTCTATGGCGACCTTCCCTTTGCGGAGCAGCAAAAGGCCATTCTGCCGGGTCCGCAGCGCAAGGTGGTCCTGGCCACGAACATTGCCGAAACGAGCCTCACCATCGAAGGGGTAAGGACGGTGGTCGACAGCGGACTGTCTCGGGTCTTGCGCCATGACCCGGCCAGCGGCATGAACCGGCTGTTGACGGTGCGGGAGTCCCGCGCCTCGGCGGAGCAGCGAGCCGGGCGGGCCGGAAGGATTGCCCCCGGGATTTGCTACCGCCTGTTCGGTCCGCATTCCTTTCATGCCATGACCGCTTTTACCCCTCCGGAGATCCTGGTGTCCGATCTTTCCGCATTGGCCCTGGAGCTGGCCGTCTGGGGGGTGCGGGACCCGGCAAGCCTGTTATGGCTCGATCCTCCACCCGAGGCCGCGCTTGCATCAGCCCATGAATTGCTTCACCGCCTGGGTGCGGTGGACCGGGACGGAAGGGCCAGCGCAACCGGGAGAAAGATGGCGGAACTTCCGGTTCATCCCCGCATCGCCCGGATGCTGCTCCGGGGCAGGGAAATGGAGACGCTGGAGCAGGCTGCCGTGCTGGGAGCGCTCCTTGCCGAACGTGACATCTTCCGCTACGGTCCGGGAGAGGTTGCGCCCCTCTGCGAATCCGACCTGCTGGAGCGCTATGAGGCGGTCGTCGGGCGGAGCCGGCGGGCGGATCAGCGTGTGCAGACCGCTGGCCTTCGGGTGGTGGAGAGAAGTGCCGCTCAACTGCTGCGCCACCTGGGGGAAAGAGCGATTCAAGACTCCCCTCTTGCTGCCGATGACGCGGCTCGACTCCTCCTTGCCGCCTACCCGGATCGTGTTGCCCGGCAGCGGGAGGTGGGCAGTGACCGGTATCTGCTTGCCAATGGCCGTGGAGCCTCCCTTTCACGGAAGAGCGGGGTCAGGAATCATGCCTGTATCCTGGCGGTCCAGGTGGATGCCGGGGAAAAAGGTGAAGGGCTTATCCATCAGGCCTGTTCCCTTACCCCGGAACTGGTGCGCGCCGAATGCGGAGAGCTGATTGTGACCGAGCGAAGGGTCGCCTGGGATGCCGGCCAGGAGCGGCTGATGGCCTGGGAAGAGGAGGCTCTCGGCGCGGTTACCCTTTCCCGGCGCCAGGTCGTGCCTTCCGATGAAGAGGCCATTCCGCTGCTTCTTGACGTTATCAGGGATTCCCGTTTGGCGCTCCTGAACTGGGACCGGGAGGTCTGTCGGCTCCGAGGGCGAGTACGTCTTGTCCGTGGAGGCTTTTCCCGCGGAGGAGTGGCCTGACCTGGGCGATGAGCGGCTTCTGGGCACCCTTTCGGAATGGCTTGCCCCGTTCCTCTTCCGGGTCCGGAGCCGACGCGATATCTTCGGGCTCGATCTGACCGCTGCACTTCGTGCCCTGTTTACCCGGGAGCAGCTGCGCCTGTTGGAGGAGCGGGCCCCGACCTCTATCACCGTACCGAGCGGCAGCCGCATCGAGATCGACTATGTCAGCGGGGACGAGCCGTTCCTGGCGGTAAAGCTCCAGGAAATGTTCGGCTGCGCTGACACACCGGCCATTGCCGGGGGACGGGTAAAGCTCCTCCTTCATCTTCTTTCTCCGGCCCGGCGTCCGGTGCAGGTGACGCGGGATCTCAAAGGCTTCTGGGAGAGCGGCTACCGGGAGGTGAAAAAGGAGTTGAAGGGTCGTTATCCGAAGCATCCCTGGCCTGACGACCCCTGGAATGCCGTGCCGACCGGAAAGACCAACCGGGCGCTGCGCGGGAAGCCCCGTTGAAGGAATATGTTCTATTGTTACAGGCAGTGCCGGGAAGCAAAAATATCATTGCTATTCAGCATGGTCTGAACCGTTGTCGAAAACGTCTGTCATCCCCGAGGGACTCCATCGGGGATCCATGGTTTTGCAGTCTGGTTTCCCGATTACACCCTCGGGAATGACAATTTTGAATCGTGCTGGATAGTTGCAAGGATTTTATCTTTTCCTTGGAAATATCGTTTAAGAAATTCCAATGTTCTCCGATATACTGATAGAGTGTTCCTGGTAATACTATGGAAGTGACTGGAAAATATGTGACGTCCGCCCAAGCTGTTTAGCTTGGAGGAAGTGCCCCTGCCGGGGACAAAGGGAGGATTCTTGAATACGATGATTAGTGGATTGCAGGCGAGTGTAACCCCTCCGGGTCGCATTGCCCGGGGGAGCTTTATGCTGATGGTGTTCTTTTCCCTGTTCGGGTGTTCCGGGCCCATGCTGGTTACCGAGTATGATGACGGCATGGAAACTGGCCAGGAAACGGTTATCTATGATGACAAAGGGCACCCGGAGATAACTTCTGAAACAGGCTACGTGGTGGACCCCTATGCGGAATCTGATTCGATTGAAAAAGAGGATTTCCGGAGGCAGATGCCCGGAGTTGTTCCGGACTGACTCTTTAGCAGGCTGTTAATAAACTATTGCGGGATCGATCTGCTGCGTTACCGTTCACTCGAAACCTCAACGTACCCCTCGGTACGCCTCGGCTTCTCGCTCGCTTAAGCCTTGCATCTCGACCTCCTCTTGACGTTTTTCAACAGCCTGGTAGAGATTGCAGTAAATCCAGGATGTTCCGAATGCAAAAACCCCCTTTGAGCTAGAAGCCAAAGGGGGTTTTTCGTTCTGAGCTGCGAAGCTGCGTACGACCTCGGCGTCATCTGCCGGGAGCCTTCTTCAGCTATTCTAGCGGCATTTGCCGATCCAGTAATTATTCCATTCGCTCCGGGTGACCAAACTGTCCCTGTTCGGGTCCATGTCGGCAAACCAGATGATGAGGCTCTGGGTATATTCCCGGGAGGTCAGTTTGCCGTCGTGGTTTTCGTCGGCGTCCTGGAAGCGGACCGTCCAGAGCGCCACGCATTCTCCGGTTGATACCGTGCCGTCTCTGTTGGTATCCATTTTTCTGAACTGCGGCTGACTGTTTCCCCGGCCGGAAGCCTTTACTGACTTGTCTGAAGAACCGCACCAGTAGTTGACGTATTCCTGGACGGTGACCTTGCCGTCCCTGTTGCTGTCCATGGCCTTATGGATGCCGGTCATGCCCGTTTCCATCTCATCCATGCTCAGCCTGTTGTCCCCGTTGGTATCCATGGCCGTGAAGCGTTCGGACGCGAGATTTTTCGCCTCACTGCAGGAGAGGGCACCGTTATGGTCGCTGTCACCCTGCATACATGATCCGGTTTCCGCTGCAGTGGCGTTGAGAACTCCGAACAGGAACAAACTGAGGGAGAAAGACAGGCCGAGAGATATGAGCTTTTTCATTGCTGACCTCCTTGGATTTAATTATCGAGCTGCCGGTTCGGCAACTTTTCCACAGTAAAAGTTTCTGTCCACTCTGTCAAGGCCGCCGGAGGGTTCCGGTTCTCCTGCGGGTGTATCTTGCCGGAGCCTCCGCGGTTATGAGGGCTCGTTTCCGTCAATGTGGGGCTGATGAAGTTTAACAGGATGCTTTCCTCGTCCCCTGATGCGGATGTTCAGCATTTCCACGCCGACGGAGAAGGCCATGGCGAAGTAGACGTAGCCCTTCGGGATATGCATTCCGAGACCGTCGCCGATGAGGGCGACCCCGATGAGGATCAGGAAGCTCAGGGCCAGGATCTTGATGGTGGGGTTCCGGTCGATGAAGGCGCTGACGGCTCCGGAGAAAAGCATCATGAAGCCGACGGCAATGACAACCGCGGTGACCATGATGGCCAGCTGGCTTGCCATGCCGATGGCGGTGATGATGGAATCAAGGGAGAAAATGATGTCCAGGAACATGATCTGGATGAGGACCCCGACAAAGGATGCCGCTGCCCGCGCCGAGGATTCTTCTTCCTCACCTTCCAGCTTGTCGTGGATCTCGAGGGTGCTCTTGCCGAGAAGAAAGAGTCCTCCCAGGATGAGGATCAGGTCGCGGCTGGAAATTTCATTTCCGAGTACGGTGAAAAGGGGTGAAGTCAGCCCCATGAGCCAGGTAAGGGAAAAGAGGAGACCGATGCGGGTGAACATGGCAAGTCCGAGGCCGATGATGCGGGCCCGGTTCTGCTGGTGGCGGGGGAGCTTGCCGGCCAGGATCGAGATGAAGATGATATTGTCGATACCGAGAACGATTTCCAGTGCGGTAAGGGTTATCAGTGCGATGATTGCCTGAGGGTCTGTCAGCATTTCCATGGGGATTTCTCCGCGAGTGATATTTTGTCCGTGCCGGGCCCTTGGACGGGTTGGCAGATCACGCGCATGGTATATCGGATTGCAGCTTTTGTAAACTCGGGAGAATTAAAGGCGGACCTCATGACAGCTGTGGAACAACGGGGCCAGGGGCCGGGTCTGGCAGGGCGAAAATAACGACAAAGGCCCATGGGGAAAAACCATGGGCCTTTGTCGTCTTTATCCTGCCTGATTAGTGCCAATCTTCCACCAGATCTTGAAACTGTCATTCCCGAAGCGACTCTGATCGGGAATCCAGCTTCAAACAGACTGAAATCATGGATCCCCGATAAAGACATTCGGGGATGACAATCTTCATAACGGAAGAATAGCGCTCATCAGGGTATTCTCTGAGTGCAGCCGGGATCAGTAGTTGTAGGCCTTGACCTCGAAGTACCCCTGGGGATGTTTGCACACGGGGCAGAGCTGGGGAGCCTCGGTTCCCTCATGGAGGTGGCCGCAGTTCCGGCACTTCCAGATGACCGGTGCGGATTTCTTGAATACGGTTCCCTCTTCAATGGCTTTGAGGAGATGCTGGTAGCGTTCCTGGTGGGCTTTTTCGATCGCGGCTATTGCCTCGAACATATAGGCCAGGTCCTCAAAACCCTCTTCGCGGGCTTCCTGTGCCATGCGGGGATACATTTCCGTCCATTCGGCGTTTTCACCGGAAGCGGCCGCCTGCAGATTCTTGATGGTGCTTTCGATTCCCATCAGGGCCTTCAGGTGAAGCTTCGCGTGCTCCTTCTCATTTTCTGCCGTCTCCAGGAAAATCTCGGCAAGTTGCTCGTAGCCTTCTTTTTTGGCTACGGAAGCGTAGTAGGAATATTTATTCCGAGCCTGAGACTCTCCCGCAAATGCCTCCTGAAGATTTTTCTCTGTTTTCGTACCCTTAAGATCAGCCATGGCACACCCTTTCTTCCGCTCGGAGCGGCGCGTAGTTTTTTTTGGTACAATATACCAGATGGAACTAGTTGTCAAAGTTTATTTCGGATCTATTCCGTCTTTTTCGCCAGATAAAACGTATCTCACATGACGTGAAGATTCGCGGTATACTTCTGATAGAAACATGCTCAGCCGAGCCGATTGTATTCTCCGCTTATGGTTGTACAGGTGTCGGGATTGTTTGAGAGTTCGATAAAAATACCAGCATTTATTTTTCTTGTTCTGTTAAGCGGTGCGGGGTGTTCCCATGTCATACCTGTTCCTCGCGGGGCAGAGCCGATTGTCAGGACAATGGAAGCGGAGGGGATTTCCGCGCAACGACTCTTCGAATTGTCCAGGGTTTGGCTTGCAAGGAATCTTAACTCTGAAAAAGGTATTATCGAATATGAAAATCCTGCAGAGAGAACCATAATTGCAAATGGCACGGTGGACTATCCGGCAACGGGACTGGAGGCCATTGAGAAGATTCAGTATACAATCTCTTTTCAGGTGAGAGTAAAAATCGCTCCTGAAAAAATTACCCTTACTTTTGAAAACATGATGATTGATGTTCCGAAAGTGTATATCCATAGGGCGAATAATTGGTTCGGCAGGGAATATTACGGAGGGTACTCACGGCCTCCGCTGGACGACGAGGAGTATGCAGCTGCTCTGAGGGCGGTTTCGAATGTTACGGAGTCGTTTAGCCATTTCCTGGAGAATCAGAAGAAAAGTTTGATGGGAAGCGGTGCGCCGGACAGAAGGGACGATGATCGCGAGCGTGCCCCGGCTGTTATGGATTAGCAGCTGAGGTTAGCGGAAAGGAAGTGCGAATGAATCAAACAGTGCGAAGTCTTGGACCTGGTGAATGTGCCGAATTGATCCGCAGCACCGGATCCCTGGTGGTACTGACCGGAGCCGGTCTCTCCACCGCGGCCGGGATTCCCGATTTTCGGGGGCCAAAAGGCTTGTACGTTACGCGCAAGTACAATCCCGATCTGGTCTTCAGCATCGATCATTTCCGTCGCGATCCATTGCTTTTCTATCAGTTTACCCAGGATTTCATGGGTCTGGCCAAGGATATCCGGCCCACCTTTACCCACCGGGCGCTTTCATCCTTTGAAGAGTGCGGCCTTATTGACGGTATCATTACCCAGAATATCGATGCCCTCCATCATCAGGCAGGCTCACGCCGGGTTATTGAACTGCATGGTTCCTATTGGTCGGCCACCTGCACCAACTGCTCACGAGGTGATGTCAGCGCTGCAACCTGTGCCTGGTGGGACAAGGCAATCAAGACCAGCTCAAGGTCCCCGATTGTCTGTTGTCCGGTCTGCGGCGGTGTGATCAAGCCGGATGTGGTCTTTTTCGGAGAGGCGGTCAAGGACTTTGAAGAGGCGGCGGCCCTGGTATCCCGCTGCGATCTGCTGCTGGTTCTGGGGTCGTCGCTGGCGGTATACCCGGCAGCCGTGCTGCCCAAGATGGCAACCGGAACCGTGATAGTGGTGAATCAGGGCGAGGTCATGTTGCCGCCGGGCCGCGGTCGCTATTTCATCAATGAGGATCTCAACGAGTATTTCCAGGCGGTTGCCGAGGAACTCGGGGTTGAGGTACCGTGAGCTGATTGCGCTATGGAACATACGGTTATTTTTAATGCATCAGCAAATTCCATTTTTGTCATCCCCGAATTTCTTCATCGGGGATCCATAAGTACCGTCGGTTAGAGGCTGGATTCCCGATCAGATTCGCTTCGGGAATGACACGTTATGAGTACATCATTATTCACTGCCATTGTCTTGGCGCAGCTCTACAGCAACTTCACCACCAGTACCCGCAGATCTTCCGTGCCGCTGTTTTTCCAGCCCCGCAATTCTCCCGCTGCCACTTCGATAACCGTGTCGGCTGAAATTGTCGCGGTTTCGTCGCCCACTTCAAGCTCGCCGGAGCCGGACAGGACGTAAAAGGCCACGTCGAAAGGGTTGCTGTGCTTCTCAAGTACCTCGGCGGGCTTCAGCGTCAGGTGGATGAGTTCGCAGTCGTTCCTGACCAGCATTTTGCGGGCATCGATTGCTATGGGTACTTTTTCCGCGCTTTTCAATTCTGTTTTCTGCATGTATTGCCTCGTTTCTCACATTGATGGCTCCTGGATTTTCTTCGGAAGCCTCCAGCGGTCTGTTTTTGATGAATTTCCCTCTGTTTGCTCGTATCCTCCGGGAAAAAATGCATCCGGGGAGGGGGTTCCGCCCCGGATGCCAAAAAGGAGGAGTGTCAGTGTGCTCGATTTAGCCGAGGATCTGCTTGAGGTCCTGGTCCGGGGTGGTGATCGGTGCAAGGTTGAAGTTTTCCACCAGGAAGTTGAGGACGTTCGGGGTGACGAAGGCCGGAAGTGACGGCCCGATCTTGATGTTCTTGATCCCGAGGTGCAGGAGCGTCAGGAGGATTACCACCGCCTTCTGCTCGTACCAGGAAAGGACCATGGAGAGCGGCAGATCATTCACGCCGCACTCGAAGGCGCCTGCCAGGGCCACCGCGATCTGGATCGCCGAGTAGGCGTCGTTGCACTGGCCGATATCAAGAAGCCGCGGAATGCCGCCGATGTCGCCGAAGTCCAGCTTGTTGAAACGGTACTTGCCGCAGGCCAGGGTCAGGATCACGCAGTCCTTGGGCACCTTCTCGGCAAACTCGGTGTAGTAGTTGCGGCCCGGTTTGGCGCCGTCGCAGCCGCCGATCAGGAAGAAGTGCTTGACCGCTCCGCCCTTCACCGCCTCGATAACCTTGTCGGCCACGCCCAGAACCGCGTTGTGGCCGAAGCCCACCAGGATTTCCTTGCCCGGAGCATCAGCAAAACCGGGGAGAGACAGGGCCTTTTCGATTACCGGAGAGAAATCCCAGCCTTCAATGTGCTGGATGCCGGGCCAGGCCACCAGACCCCAGGTGTAGAGTCGTCCGGTGTAGGAGTCGGCAGGCTTCTGGATGCAGTTGGTGTTGAAGATGATGGCGCCGGGGAATTCGGGGAATTCCTTGTGCTGGTCCTGCCAGGCACCGCCGAAGTTGCCCACCAGGTGGGAGTACTTCTTGAGGCCGGGATAGCCGTGGGCCGGAAGCATTTCGCCATGGGTGTAGATGTTGATCCCCTTGCCTTCGGTCTGCTTGAGGAGTTCTTCCAGCATGAGAAGATCGTGTCCGGAAACGAGGATCGCCTTGCCGGCCTTGGTGCCCAGCTGTACCTTGGTCGGTACCGGGTGGCCGTAACGCTCCACGTGGCCTTCGTTCAGAAGTCCCATAACCGTCAGGTTGTGCTTGCCGCACTCCATGGAGAGGCCGACGTAGTCCATGAGGCCGAGGGTCGGATCGGCGGTGGCGGCCAGGGCCTGATGGAAGAAGGCGTAGACTTCGTCATTGTGCTTGCCGAGGATCTGGCAATGGTCGGCATAGGCGGCCATGCCCTTGAGGCCGTAAATCAGGATCTCGATGGCGGAGCGGATGTCCTCGTTCTCATGCTGGCTGAGGATGCCGTACTGCTCACCCTGCTTTACCAGGTCGGCGGCCGGTACCCAGGCTGCGGGACCTTCTTTGAAGACCCTGGCAACGGCGAGACTGTGTGTTTTACGGAAGGCCTCTTCGAAAAGGTTTCGGGCTTTTTCCTTCAGCTCGTAGCATTTTTTGATGGTCGCTTCAAGGCGTGCCGGATCAAAATCGACGTTGGTGACGGTGGCAAAGAGTCCTTCCAGCATGAAAACATCGATGTCCTGATCTTTTACGCCGAGCTTCCGTGCCTTGTCCGCGAAGATCGCGAGTCCTTTAAGTCCATAGAGCAGGTTGTCCTGAAGGGCTGCAACATCCGGCTTCTTTCCGCAGACACCCTGTACGTCGCAACCGATTCCCTTTGCTGCTTGTTCACATTGATGACAAAACATTTTTTTCCTCCTTGTATAGTTATCTTCCCTGTGCTGTTGTGACTGGCGGAGGTGGTTTTTCCCGCCGCATGGGAAGGACTATACCGTAATCGGGAGGATCTACCTTGATCTGTATCAAGTTTTCGCAGAAAGAGGATTTCTTTTTCCTCAGGAGCTGAATCCTCTACCGGCCCTCCTCCCTGATGGAGAAGGACCGGAGGTTGGACATCAGCAGCCGGAGGAAGTGCAGAGAAAGGACTCGAATCGTTCTCGGGTAAGGGCAGGGGAAAAGCCCTGGCAAAGGGGCGTGCCAAGGCTTTTCATGGGAAGCTTTTCAAAAGTCAGTTGCCATAGGTGGTGAAAATCCACTTCCAGGCGTCGTGCAGTTCCGGGATCGCGGCTGCCACATGGATCGTCGGGACCGGGCTGCTCGAAATGTTCACCGTGTCAGTGGAGGGAACCAGGGAGACCCAGGGCTTCGCACCGGCACTGCTGAAGGCATCGAATGCCTTCTGTGAGTTGGCAAAAGGCACCAGGTCGTCGTCCGGATTGTGGTAGAGGCGTACCGGTACGGTTGGCGCCCAATCCCGGTAGGTGTCGTTCTCCCGAAGGTAGCCGTACACAGCGGACGTTGTGCTCTGCAGATCGCTGATACACTGACTGGTGAGGATGCTCTTGGGGACGATAAGATTCACGGGGCTATAGCTCATTCCCATGGCAATGTTGATGGCATCACTGGTACTTGTTCCGTTGAACAGAGGCGGCAGTGTGGTGTTGTACGGGGGCAGCATGGTGTAGTCGGGGCTCAGTTTCGAATCCTTATAGACATGGTAATAACTGGTGAGGAGAAAGGGGAGATAGTAGGGTGCCTTGAAAGGATCGCTTGAAAGGATAAGGTTGCGCATGGTCCCGGAAAGGTCATGGGGGCCGGACAGGGGAGCTGCTGCGGTAACGGTGAATTCGGCAGAGTCGTTCTGTTGCAGTTCCCTGGTAGCGGCCAGGGTGACAAAGCCTCCCTCGGAGTAGCCCATGAGAAAGAGTTTGCCGTTCCAGGTGCAAGGCGGCTTTAGCCCGGTGACGGAACCATTGAGTCCGTCACGGGTGGCGCGCAGCATGTCCACCACCTGCACTGCCAGCGTTTTAGCGTGGACAAAAGGCTGGATATCGGTATTGCTCCCCAGACCTTCGTAGTCGGGAAGTGCCACACCATAGCCGGTCATGGACATGGCGATGGCAAAAAGAACCTCGGGAAAGTCGAGAGGGTTGGCGCCTGCGCTGAGAAAACGGGAGGGCGCAAGGGGGCTGTAGGTTTCCGTTGCGTGCTGGTACATCATGATCGGGACAGCAGGGAGAGGACTTGCGTCCTGACGGGGCAGAATGATGAGTCCGCTCAGCATAACCGGCGATCCATCGGCACCGGTGGAAGGGTATCGCATCCTGTGCAGCTCGATGTCATTCTTGGCCTGTCCCATGATGTCGTTGAAGTACTGGAGGAATTTTGTCCAGTCATCACTGTTTGCAGGATTTTGGGCAAGAATGGCCGCAACCTGGGAGTTGATGCTGGAAATAAAATCACTGCTTCGCAGGACAACCGCCGGGCCGACGATTGCCGAGCCGGAATTGACGGGAAGGGGTTGCGGGTTGCTTGAACTGCCGCACCCGGCTGTCAGCAGGGTGAGTATGAGAAAGAACAGGGTCGCGGCTTTTCGGATTCCGTGGTTCATGATTCTCCTCCTTAGTAACGACGACAAGCAAGGAATTTCAAAAAAGTTGTTTTCATCAGAGTCGGCATGGATAGGTGCGGAGCTTCAGGTGTCTGATCCAGTGTACCTCAAAAATTGCCGGCTTAAAGCGGTTCAGGAAAATTTATGCACGCACTTTCGCTACAGCATCCCCTGGGACGTGAAGCTGATATACCTGCCGTCACCGATGATGATGTGGTCGAGCACCGCGACGCCCATCAGTTCCCCCGCTTCCTTCAAGCGCCGGGTTATCTCCCGGTCCTCCCGGCTTGGGGTCGGGTCGCCCGAGGGATGATTATGCACCAGGATCATGGCGGCTGCCGAATCGCGTACTGCCGGATTGAAGACCTCACGCGGATGGACGATGCTTTGATTCAAAGACCCTTCGGAGATCTGTACTTCCCGGATAATCCGGTTTTTACCGTCCAGGAGCAGGACGACGAAGTATTCTTTGCAGCGGTCACGGAACGAGTAGTGAAAGTGCTGGTAGACCTGTTCGGGAGAGGTGAACCGTTCGCCGTGGGTCAGGCGGTCGGTATTGAGACGGGCTCCGATTTCGAGAGAGGCCTTGATGGCGGTGGCCTTTGCCGGACCCGCTCCCTTGATGCGGCAGAGTTCTGCGAGCGATGCTCCCGCGAGCGCCCGCAGGCTGCCGAACTCCTGCAGGAGCAGTCGGCCGATGTCCACGGCGCTCTGCCTGGTTGCCGGATCACCGCTGCGGATGACGAGGGCGAGGAGTTCCGCATCACTCAAAGCCTGCGCACCCTGTTTCTGCATCTTTTCCCGCGGACGTTCGTCCTCCGGCCAACCCTTGATTCCGCCCGCCATACGTCTTTCTCCTCACGCTTCGGTCATGTCGCTTGATTGTTTTTAAGGGTATGAACATTAGAATTAACACACTTTGAATGTGTAGCACGAAACGTACTGTTGGAAAAGAGATTGTTTATTCTCGTGGGTTGAAATCTTCAATGTAACAGGGATAAAGGGGATGAAGGGGATCAAAACGATTTTTTGTTTTTGACGTTATCCCCTCCATCCCCTTCATCCCTGTTTGATACGATCTTTGGTTTTGTTTTAATTTTCCTGATTTGCACCCTACCCCGCCTGCGGCGGTGTTCTGTCGATGAGTAACTTCAAAAAATGCAAAGAAAGTTACTCAGAAGCGTCAATCTTCAGCCAGTTCCAAAAACTGTCATTCCCGAAGAGATTCTGATCGGGAATCCAGTTTCTAACCGACTTAAATCATGGATCCCCGATAGAGACATTCGGGGATGACAATCTTCATAGCGGAAGAATAGCGCTTATCAGGTTAATTTTTGAGGAAAATGAAAGGAAAAAGGTAAGGAGTGAGGAATGAGGCGTTAGACGTGAGACGTGAGATGTGAGACGTGACAAACCATCTTAAACCTGACACCTGGCACTGGTTTTACAGGTTTTCCAACTAAAAACTAAAAACCAAAAACTCAAAACTGCCTTTAAACGACTAGCAGGAGAAACAGCGCCCCTGCAATAATCCGGTAAACTCCGAAGGGGATGAAGGTGTGGTTGGCAACATAACGGATCAGCACCTTGATGCCGATGATGGAGAAGACGAAGGAGATGATGAAACCGATCAGGAGGTTGTCCCAGTCGCCGCCGTGAAATACTGCCATGTTTTTGTAAACATCGTAGCAGGTTGCGGCAACCATGGTGGGCAGGGCCAGCAGGAATGAGAATTCGGCCGCGGCAGTGCGGTCCATGCCGCACAGCAGTCCGCCGATGATGGTTGCTCCCGAGCGGGACACTCCGGGGATCATGGCGAGGCACTGGACAAGTCCGATGGTGAATGCGGTGCGGTAACTGACGTCGCCTGCGTCATGGACCGAAGGTTTGTGGTCCTTCAGGTAATACTCCACAACAAAGAAAATAACACCGCCGACAATGAGTGAAATACTGACCACGGAGGGATCGAAGAGATTTTTTACCAGCTTGTAGAGTGTCAGGCCGATAATGCCGGTCGGCAGAAACCCGACAGCCAGTTTCAGGAGCAGGTCCGAGCGTGCAACGAGCCTGCGCCAGTAAAGGCAGGCCACCGCCAGGATCGCTCCCAGCTGAATCGCCACCTCGAAGACCTTGTGTGCCTCGGTCTGCGGTATATGGAGTAGTTTCGAAGCGAGGATGAGGTGTCCAGTGGAGGAAACCGGTAAAAATTCTGTCAATCCTTCAACAATGCCTAATATGCCTGCCTCAAAACCGGTCACGCAATCTCCCGAAAATTCACTGAGAAACGATATAATTGCTGTGCGACAATACTGGAAGAGACCGGGGGAAATCAAGAGAAAATAGTGCAAGGCTGATGAAATGTAACGCAAATGTCACATTCTTATAGGATGTGCGGCAAAAATATGCTATCAATACTCGATTTATATTTCGCCGGGCTGTCAGGGTCCGGATGTGGAGGAACCCCCTATGTTTGGACTGATCCCCAAGGAAGAAAAATTCTTCGTCCTGTTTAAGGAGTTGGCACGCAATATTGTAGAGGGTGCACTGCTGTTCAAGGAGATGCTTGACGATTTCAGCGATCCGGTTGCCAGCCAGAAAAAGATCAAACAGGTCGAACACATCGGAGACATACTGACCCACGACATCGTGAAGAAACTGAACAAGAGCTTCGTCACTCCGTTCGACCGGGAGGATATCTATGCACTTTCAGGGGCACTGGACGACATCCTGGACCTGATCGATGCCTGCTCCCAGCGCTTTGTCATGTATAATGTGGAGCAGCCCACCGCAACGGCCAAGGAAATGGCCTTCCTGATCCTCAAGTCCTGCCAGTCTCTTGAGGGAGCCATTGCCCTTCTCGGCAGCAATCTGGAGCAGATCAACCGGTTCTGCGTGGAGGTCAATTCTCTGGAGAACGAGGCGGACCGGGTCTGCCGCGAAGCCATAAGCCGCTTGTTCGACGAGGAAAAGGACCCGATTCAGCTTATCAAGTGGAAAGAGATCTACGAGACCCTGGAACATGCCTGTGACAAGTGCGAAGATGCCGTTAATATTCTCGAAAGCGTGGTTCTGAAAAATGCTTGATTTCACCCTGGTAATGCTGTTCCTCGTTATTGTGGCCGCCCTGATCTTCGATTTCATCAATGGCTTCCACGATACCGCCAATGCCATTGCCACCTGCATTTCCACCCGGGCACTTTCCATCAGGTCGGCAATCATCATGGCCGCGGTTCTCAACTTTGCCGGTGCCATGATCTCCACCAAGGTTGCCGGCACCATCGGCAAGGGGATTGTGGACCCTTCGCATGTTACGCAGATGGTGGTCCTGGCCGGAATTATCGGAGCCATTATCTGGAATCTGATAACCTGGTACTATGGGCTTCCCTCATCCTCCTCCCATGCCATCATCGGCGGGATTATGGGCGCGGTCATCGCACATGCCGGTATCTCGGCCCTCCACGCTGCCGGGCTGAAGACGATTATCCTTGCGCTGATACTGTCCCCGATCGTCGGTATTGCCCTCGGTTTTATCTTCATGGTGATCATGATGCGGGCCTTCCGGAACAAATCTCCCTACGGCCTGAACAAGGGCTTCAGAAAACTTCAAATACTATCCGCCGCCACCATGGCCTTTGCCCATGGGACCGCCGACGCCCAGAAATCCATGGGTGTTATTACCCTGGCACTGGTGAGCTACGGCTGGCTCGAGACTTTTGCCGTCCCTGCCTGGGTCAAGATTGCCTGCGCCCTGGCTATGGCACTCGGGACCGCCATAGGCGGCTGGCGCATCATCAAGACGGTTGGCCATGATTTTGTGAGACTGCAGCCTGTTCACGGCTTCTGCGTTGAAACCGCCTCTGCGGGAGTCATCCTCGGCGCTTCCTTCATCGGCATGCCCACCAGCACCACGCATGTCATCACTTCTTCCATCCTTGGAGTTGGTCTTACGAAGCGCCTCTCGGCCATTAACTGGCAGATTGCCTACCGAATTGTCTGGGCCTGGGTCCTCACCATCCCCGCTTCTGCTGCTGTTTCGTACGTGGCCTACCAATCTCTGAGCCCGATTCTGGGAAAATAACTCTGTATCCATACAAAGAAACGGGCAGGTCTGAAAAGGCCTGCCCGCGCAAGGGATTGGTCTGCTGTTGAGTTCTGTGCCGGAATCTATCGGTATGGAACGCTATTCCAATTCTTCTCCGGTTTCTTTCATCTCCTGGGTGATATAGCGGAGGGTATCGTCTCTGCGACGGAAACGGATGATGATGCAATAGAGAAGTGCGTAGGAAATGATGGCGGCCACGAAACCGATGATTGATGAGCCGAGGAGGATTGGTGCCCCGTGGGACGCCAGCAGCTCAAGGGCATACTGGAAGTTCAGGTCCTTCAGGATGATTTTCTCCGGCTGGTGGCCGAGGATGGCTTCACCGAGCCGGTAGCTGGCCATCAGAACGGGTACTACTGTGAAGGGAGTATTGACCCAAGAACCGGTCAGGCATGTTACTTTGTTTATCCTCAGAATAAAGGCGGCAATGATTGCCAGGAGGCAATGCAGCCCGAAAAAGGGAGAGAAGCTGATGAATACCCCGACTGCGAATCCGGCGGATATATGCCCCGGATGGCTGTCCAGGGTCAGGAGCTTCCGGATCCTTTTTTTCCACAGCACTGTATCGATCAAAAAAATCCTCCCCTAAACTTTTCAAGTCTAAAGCCCCCCACCCTTTCTTGTCAATCGAATTCCCCCTGCTACGGTTCTTTGCCGTCTGAGACCATGACCCAGTGGACCCTGTGAACCAGCCGTTGATAGGGTATCTCGGCTAATCTCAGGGTTTCGGGCTGCTGCATCGGCTGTGACCCTGGTACATTCGCTCTGTCGGGTACCCTGTTTTTACGGATTCAGGTTGACATCTTTCCCCATTGGCTATACATGAAAGGGGTCTCCTGATAGAATATATGGAATTAGCGGGTTTCCTCTGCCTTTGAGCCACCCGCTTTCCTGCACCTTCAGGTGTTTGCTGTTTCAAAGGTGTCCCGATCTCAGGATGAGTGGTGCGGAGCCGCTTCGCTTCTTCTTCAGACTCCTGCGCACTCCTGCTGCAACCCTTTCATGTTTCCTTCAGGAGGTCACCCGTGAAGGTATATTCTGTAATAGCCGTGCTTTTGCTGTTTTTACCGTCCCACGGTTTTGCCGGGGACAGGACCGTTTCCCTCAAAGAGGCGATCCGCCTGACCCTTTCCAGGAACAACCTGCTGAAGGCAGCCGAACAGCGGGAAATGGCCGCACAGCACGGCGTTGCCGCCAGCCGCAGCCGCTTTTTGCCCCGAATCTTCCTCGACGAAAACTACACCGCTTCCAATGCCCCGACCCGCGTCTTTATGATGAAGCTCGACCAGGGGCGCTTTACCAGCAATGACTTTCAGATCGACGCGCTGAATCATCCTGCTTCAACGGCTGACTTCCGGACCGCTTTCAGCCTGGAACAGCCGATATTTGATCTGAGTATCGTTTTTGGAGCGGATTTGGCGGTAAAAGAAGCGGAGGTGCAAAGCCTCGCACTGCAACAGCGCAGGGAAGAGGTCGCTTTTTCGGTATTCAGCTCCTATCTCGAGGTGCAGAAGGCTCGAGCAATGCTTGTCGCGGCGCAAAAGGCGGTGAGTGACGCGGAAGAGCACCGCAGACTGGCTCGAGTGAGATACGAGACCGGGACTGGCCTGAAGTCTGATGAACTGCGTGCCGGGACTTTTCTGGCGGAGATGGAGCAGCAGTATATTACGGCCAAAAACAACGTGGTGCTGGCAGGCATGAGACTTGCCCTGGTAACCGGAGAACCGGAGGGAGACAGCCTCGGAACCAGCGAGTATCTGTCCGGAATGCCCCTTGGACGCGAGAAGGAAGATTTCGTAGCGGTCGCCCTGGCTAACCGCAAGGATCTGAAAGAGATGGAAAAAGCAGCGGAAAAGGCTCAGGTTGGTGTCAGTCTGGCCGGGAGCGCTTTCCTGCCGACCCTCTATGGCAATGCCAGCTACCAGATGAATGACCGCGATCTTCCCTTTGGCCGGGATAATGACTCCTGGATTGCCGGGGTGAATCTCCGCTGGGAACTCTTCGACGGCCTGCGCCGTTTTGACGAGCGTGCCCGCGCCCGGTCCCTGGAAAGTTCCGCCCGTGAATCCCTGGCATACCAGCAGCGCGAGGTGGCTTTCCAGGTCCGGGAGAGCCTCTTGCGTCTGGACGAGGCGGAAAAGAGGCAGATGGTTGCCCAGGCCTCCCTGAATGATGCGGAAGAAAGCGTGCGTCTCGTCACGAAGCGTTTTACCAATTCCCTTGCTACCCTGGTTGATGTTTTGGATACCCAGTCAGCCCTGAACAGGGCGCGGGCTTCGGTGGTGGAGAATGACGCCGGATATGCCCTGGCAACCGCCCGGGTCTGGTATAGTGCGGGGATTTTTCTCCAGGAGGTCATGAAATGAAAATACTGTCATCGGTCAGTGTCGTTCTCCTCGCGGCCCTGCTTGCTACTTCAGTAACAGGATGCTCGGACAATGCGTAGAGAAGTGAAGGAGACCCATGCAATTGTTACCGGTCTGACCGTGGAAAAAACGGGTCTCGTTTCCGTTCCCGAACAGTTCGAGGCAACGGGTACGGTGAAGGCGAAAAACGCTGCCCAGCTTGCCGCCCGCATCAGCGGCACTGTTTCAGAAATTCACGCACGGGAGGGTGATCGCGTCCAGCGCGGCAGCCTGCTGGTGACACTTGTGGCCCTCGAAAGTACCTCCGGCGCAATCGGCGCTGCCCATGCCGTGGATGAGGCCATGGCCCGTAAGAAGCTGGCTGACGTGACCTATGCAAGGTTTGCCAGGCTCTACGAAGAGCAGGCCGTTACCGGGCAGGAACTGGACACCCGCCGGGCCGAGCGGGACATGGCCGACCAGTCACTGGCCCGAGCCCGGGAGACTGCACGGGCCGCTGCGGCCGTTGCCGGTTATACCAGGATCACTGCACCCCTGAGTGGGATCGTCACCGCCAGGATGGTTGATCCGGGCAGCACTGTTTTCCCGGGGATGCCGTTGATGACGGTCGAGGAAGAAGGCCGCTACCGTCTCGAACTGGCGGTTCCGGAATCTCTCCAGGGTAAGGTTGCCCTGGGAACATCTGTTCCGGTTTTCCTGGACGGAAGCAGTGGCAGCTCAACCGGTACGGTGGTGGAAATCGTGCCCAAGGTGGATCCAGCCAGTAGGACCTTTACGGTAAAGCTTGAAATATCCGCCAAGGGGCTGCATTCCGGGCAGTTCGGCCGGGCACTGCTGCCGGTTGGCGAAAAACAGGGTCTGCTGATTCCGAAAAAGGCTGTTTTGGAACGGGGGGAACTGACCTTTGTCTGGGTTGTCGATGACGGGAATATTGCCCACCTGAGGCTGGTGAAACCGGGTACCGCCTTTGCCGACCGTGTCGAAATTCTTGCCGGGCTTTCCGCCGGGGAGCGGATCGTGGTGGGCGGCATGGAGAAGGTGGTCGATGGGGCACGGGTTGAGGAAGGAACGAGGATTGAGGATTGAGGAATGAGGATTGAGGATTGAGGATTGAGGATTGAGGAACGAGGATTGAGGAATGAGGAACGAGGATTGAGGATCGAGGATTAAGGGGTAAGCTTTATCTGACGTCCCAGTTGAATCTGGTAGGCACAATTTTACTTGATTAGCACCTTTCTTCTGCTATCAAGATTGTCATCCCGGAATGACAGTTTTGGCAATGAACGGAAGAGTAATGCTTCATGAGTAACTTCAAGATAAATGCCTGAAATACCGTTCTTTGCATTTTTTGAAGTTACTCTTCGACAGAACACCGCCGCAGGCGGGGTCGGGGGCTAATCAGGAAATTTTATCCTGAATATCCTGGCCCTCCTGTAAATTTGTTAGCTGCTATACAACTTTTGGAGTTTTCATGGACAAGCTCGGCCTGGCCGGCAAAATTGCCCGCGCTTTTATCGATTCGAAGTTGACCCCTCTCATCGTTATTGCGTCCCTGTTCCTCGGAGTGTACGCGATTCTGGTGACTCCGCGAGAGGAGGACCCACAGATCGTGGTGCCGATGGTGGACATCTACCTGCCGCTCCCCGGTTCGACCCCGAAAGAAGTGGAGGAGCGCGTGGTCAAGCCCTTCGAGGGGAAGATGTGGGAGATCAAAGGGGTTGAATACGTCTACTCCATGAGCAGGCCGGGCATGGGAATTGTCACTGTCCGTTTCCTGGTGGGCGAGGACATGGAGAAATCCCTGGTCAAGCTTTACAACAAGGTGATGAGCAACCGGGGAATCCTTCCCCCCGGTGCTGGCGAACCGCTGGTGGTGCCCAAGTCCATCGACGACGTGCCGATCGTGACTCTGACTCTCTGGTCGGACAAATACGATTGCTATACGCTGCGCCGGGTCGCGCGGGAAGTGTGCGACAACCTGAAAAAGAGCACGGACGTGGCCGAGACCGATATCAAGGGGGGGCTGCGCCGGGAGCTGAAGGTGCGTCTCGATTCGGGAAGGCTGGCCGCTTACGGGCTGTCGCCGCTCCAGGTCATCGGCGCCTTGAGGAAGGGGAATGTCTCCGTCCGCTCCGGTGATTTTCCCGGCGGCAACCGCGAATACCTGGTGGATGCGGGAGACTTCCTGGGCGATGCCGATGCGGTGCGGAGGGTGGTGGTCAATGTCCATGATGGCCGGCCGGTCTATCTTTCCGATGTGGCCGATATCCGGGACGGCCCGGAAGATGTGAATCAGTATGTGTTCTTCGGCCTGGGACCTGCAGCCGAAAAGAAAGGGATACAAGGGAATCACCTTGAAAATTACCCGGCCGTAACCGTCTCAGTGGCAAAGCGCAAAGGGGCAAACGCCACCTGGGTGGCGGAGGATCTGCTGCGGCGGGTGGAATTACTAAAAGGCAAAGTCATCCCCTCCGACATACAGGTGACAGTTACCCGCAACTACGGTGAAACAGCCAAAGAGAAGAACAATGAACTCCTCTTCCACATGTTCCTGGCTGCCATCTCGGTAACCATCCTGATCGCCCTTTTCATGGGATGGCGGGCGGGGATCGTGGCGGCGGTGGCCATTCCCGTCACCCTCGCCCTGACCCTGTTCGTCTTCTCCATGACTGGCTATACCCTCAACCGTATTACCCTGTTCGCCCTTATCTTTTCCATCGGCATCCTGGTAGACGACGCCATCGTGGTCATCGAGAACATCCACCGCTATTTGACGACCACATCCCTCAAGCCCCTTGATGCAGCGGTGCTGGCGGTAGACGAGATAGGCAACCCGACCATGCTGGCCACGGTAACGGTCATTGCCTCGGTCCTGCCGATGGCCTTCGTCTCTGGCTTGATGGGGCCCTATATGCGGCCGATCCCGATAGGATCGAGCATAGCGATGCTCTTCTCCCTGATGGTCGCCTTGACCGTGACTCCCTACTTTTCCTATCGCCTGCTCAGGGGGACCCATGCCGGTACCGCCGAAGAGGCGCGATTGATGAGGTTTTACCGGAAGGTCATGGGGCCTCTCATTCACAACCGGAAGCTGCGGTACGGGTTTCTTGCCATGGTGGTGGTGCTGCTTCTCGCCTCCTGCTCACTCCTTTATTTCCACCTGGTAACGGTCAAGATGCTCCCCTTCGACAACAAAAGCGAGCTGCAGGTGATAGTAGACACACCGAACGGGACGGCGCTGGAAGGGACAGCCCACCTTGTATCAGAACTGGGGGACGCCCTGCGCAAGGTTCCCGAGGTGACCGACTTTCAGAGCTACATCGGCATCAGCGCGCCATTCAATTTCAACGGGCTGGTGCGCCATTACTACCTGCGCAAAGGGGCGAACCTGGCCGACATCCAGGTCAACTTCACCCCCAAATCGGAGCGTTCGGACCAGTCCCACGATATCGCGCTGCGCATCAGGCCAATGCTGAAGACCATTGCCGACCGTTACGGAGCACGCATCAAGGTGGCCGAGATTCCCCCAGGCCCGCCGGTGCTCTCCACTTTGGTGGCGGAGGTGTACGGCCCCGACCAGAAAACCCGCATCGATACTGCCAGGAAGATCAAGGACATCTTCAACAAAACTCCCGGTGTTGTGGATGTTGACTGGTACCTGGAGGACGATCAGACCCTTTATACCTTTGCCGTGGACAAGGAAAAGGCAGCCCTTTCCGGCATTTCCACTGACGACGTAGCGAAAACCCTGCAAACCGCACTGGGCGGAATGGATGCCGGCCTCCTGCATCTGCCGAGGGAAATGGAGCCGGTGCTTATCAACGTGCGGGCTTCCCTTTACCATGAGAAGTTCGGTGGAAGCGCTTTCTTCCATTTATGTCCCGTCGGCAGGCGGAAATGTTCCGCTGTCCCAGCTGGTGCGCGTGATCAAGGGTATCGAAAACAAGAGCATCTACCGCAAGAACCTGAAGAACGTGGTCTATGTCACGGGTGATGTGGCGGGGAAAATCGAGTCGCCGGTCTATGCAATTCTGCAGATGGGCAAGGAAATAGATAAAATAAAGCTTCCCGGACGGATATACGATCGAGCAGTCCTTTACCAGGCAGCCCTGGAGCGAGGAAAAGCCGGCCCTCAAGTGGGACGGTGAGTGGCATATCACCTATGAGGTCTTCCGCGACCTGGGAATAGCCTTCGCCGCGGTGATGATTCTCATCTATGTGCTGGTAGTGGCTTGGTTCAGGGATTTAATCACCCCTCTGGTGATCATGGTCCCCATCCCCCTTACCCTGGTCGGCATCCTGCCGGGGCATGCCCTGTTCGGTGCGTTCTTCACCGCAACCAGCATGATCGGCTTCATCGCCCTGGCCGGTATTATAGTGCGCAACTCCATCATTCTCATAGACTTCGTCGAATTGCGCCGCAGGGAGGGGGTGCCGCTGGACGAGGCGGTTATCGACGCCGGCGCGGTCCGCTTCCGCCCCATCCTGCTGACGGCGGCCGCGGTCGTGGTGGGCAGCTTCGTCATCGTCTTCGACCCGATCTTCCAGGGGCTCGCGATCGCCCTCATGTGCGGCGAAATCGCATCCACCAGCCTGTCCATGCTTACCATACCGGTGCTGTATTACCTGTACCAGTCATGGAAGGAACGTCGAGCCGTGTGACGTGAAAAGTGAAAGGTGAAAAGTGAAAGGTGAAAGGTGAAAGGTGAAAGGTGAAAGGTGAAAGGTGAAAGGAGAGAATGGGCATCTGGTTTCGAGGGGGGATACCATGTATATAGACAGATTGCTGAGAATCATTGCCGGGGCATTCATTTTGTTGTCGGTGCTGCTGGCGGTGAAGGTTAATCTCAACTGGCTCTGGTTCACCGCCTTTGTCGGACTGAACCTTTTTCAGTCGGGCTTCAGCAACTGGTGCCCGATGATTACGATCCTGGAAAAGCTTGGCGTGCCGCGTTTCCCGAAAGGGCATCATGCAGAATAGACTCCGTATAACTGTCCTCTGCGAGAATACCGTTGGTCCCGTTTCCGGAACCTTGGGCGAACACGGCTTTGCCGCCCTGCTGGAAGGCGATGGGCTGAGCATTCTTTTTGATACCGGCATGGGGGAGACTCTGTTGCGGAACGCGCTGCGGATGAATCGGGATCTGCATCGGGTTGAGCAGGTGGTCCTGTCCCACGGACATTGCGACCATACCGGTGGCCTTCTGCCTCTGCTGAGAAATTGCGGAGGCAAGGAGGTCTATGCCCATCCCGAGGTATTTTCGCGGCGCTACCGGATCAAGGATAACGGCGAAAGCATTCCAATCGGCATCCCCTATGACGAGGCCTTCCTGCGGGGCATGAAGGCGCGGTTTAACCTGGACCACCGGTTCCGGGAGATCGCCCCTGGCGTTTTCCTCACCGGGGAGGTGCCGCGGAAAAACACCTTCGAAAAGGGGGACCGGGGCATGTTCCTCGACCCTGAAGGGCGCGAAGTCGATCCGCTGGAGGATGACCAGTCACTGGTAATCAGGACTTCGAAAGGGCTTGTTCTGCTGCTGGGCTGTTGTCATGCAGGGTTGGTGAACACCATCGAGCATGCCCGGGAAAAGACCGGCGAGGAGCGGGTCTACGCAGTGATCGGCGGCACCCATCTCAATTTCTGTTCTCACGATCAGACGGAAGCGACCATGAAGGCTCTGCGCGACTACCGGATTGGTAAAATCAGCGCTAGCCACTGCACCGGATTTGCCGCTTCGGTCAGGTTGCAGCGGGAGTTTCCCGGCGAGTTCCATCCTGCCAATGTGGGGTATATGCTGGAGACGGAATAAAAAAAGGGGCGACCGTGCGGTCGCCCAAGGAGGGAAAAAAAGAGATGCTTTTGTCGGCTTGGCAGACAGGCTTCTTTTTTTCGTTGATTTTCTTTAATACATTAATTGTGCCAGTGGAAAAATAACGTTCAACCATGGCGAAAACCGAATGCTGCTGCCGCACTATATTGCCGGAAAAAACAACGGCCCGACAGGCCTTTACCCTTACAGGGAACGGCTTGCGGGCCGTTGTCATGAAGATGCCGGCTGCACGGGCTTGACACCCGGGAAGGGGGTGCCGATCAGGGATAGATCATGCATGGCTGCATACTTATTAGGCAGGAGCTGCTTTTTGTCGGGCAGGGGATACCCTGCTACATCAAATCCAGCACAGCCTTTACGGTCTTCTCGATACCATCGGCAGCTTCCGAAATCCGGGTAGCAAGCATGTAAGCGGGGGTGGAAACTATCTTGTGTTCACTGTCCACCACGAATTCCCTGACCGGGCATGCCACATGCTTGCTGCCGGTCTGCTCGATGGCTGCCGCTGTGCCGGCGTCGTTGCCGATGGTAACGGATGGTGCGAACTCTTTGCCGAGTACTGCCGCAATCAATGTCGGCGCAATGCAGATGGCGCCGATCGGTTTTTTTGCCCGGGCCATTTCCCTGACGAGGCGGGCAACGTCCGGCTCAATGGTTGCGTCCGCTCCTTTGGCAGCAAAATCGCAGAGGTTCTTGGCCGCGCCAAAGCCGCCGGGGAAGATGATCGCATCCAGGTCAGTGGCATTAACATCCTTGATGTTTCTGATGTTTCCGCGGGCGATCCGCGCTGATTCCATTAGCACGTTTCGCGTTGCCCCTGTCTCCTTCATGGTCAGGTGATTCACCTCGGAAAATTCCCTATCCGGAGCCATACAGACCGCTTCCGCTCCGTTCCTGTCAATGGCCAGCAGGGTCAGAACCGCTTCGTGGATCTCGCTGCCATCACGTACTCCGCATCCGGAAAGTACGACGCCGATTTTCTTTTTCATGGAATCCTCCTCCAGTCCTAAATGTTTATCTACCGTTATCTGCAGCTGATTCAAAGAAATTTCTCGATTAGCACTATTCTTCCGCTATGAAGATTGTCACCCTCGAAAGCCTTTATCGGGGGTCCATATTTCAGTCAGTTAGAAGCTGGATTCCCGATCAGAACCGCTTCGGGAATGACAGGTCTGAGAACTGGCTGAAGATTGATGCCAATCAGGATAAATTTTAGACGGAAATGTGCTTTTTCGCAAGAATGATGTGACAGGATACTGGGGAGGAGTGGGAAGGCATGGGGAGGTTGAGGGTAAGGAGCCGTCCGAAATCCCGGACGAACTGAAAGGGGGGGTGTCCGGGAAGTCCCCCTTTCAGTTCATGGTGGTCAGCAGGCATATTTTACCGTGCGATTTACTTCTTTGCCTCGATACTGGCGGCCTTCATCCGGTATTGAATCGTGACTTTAGCGCCGACTTTGAGGTCACCGGTGACCTTGGTATCCTTGTCCCGGGCAATTTCCCACTTCTCTTTCCCTTTCTGCACGGTCACCATGTCCGGTTTGACCTCAAGCACCGGACCGGTTACCTGGTACGTTTTCGGCATGCCGGCAAGGGCAACGGATGACGTAAGCAGCGTGGCGGCGGCAAGGGTGGCGATCAGTTTCATGCGAACCTCCTTGTATCAGGGCATTGGATTATGTGCCACTAATACCAGAGAAATGCCTGATGTCAAGGTGTTGCCAGAGGGCGATATCGATGAACGGACATTTGTCTCGAGATGCTCTGAAACAGACGGCTCCCCGCAGCGGTTCCGGGCGACCGGTCAGAAAAATATCACGCTGAAGGTAAACAGAAGAATGCAGAGCAGGGACCCCGCGCTGATGCAGGCGATGGCGAATTCCTCGTCAAGCTTGTACTGGAGGGCAATGATGCTTGTTGTCAGGGCAGGAGGCATCGCAGTCTCCAAGAGAGTCACCCGATAGGGGAGCCCGTGTTTTCCCAAGAGATGGAAGGTGATCAGCAGCAGAAGTGGCATAAGGAACATCCGCAGGGTGAGGCAGGCCGCAATCGGTTTGCTATCCCGCAGAGAGCTGAAGCGGACCCTGGCTCCGATGAGGAAAATGGTGAGGGGGAGAGTCGTCCAGCCGAGCCAGCCCAGAACCGTGGCGAACGGGCCGGAAAAGCGAATTCCGGCGATGTTGAGGACAAGTGCTGCCAGGAGAGCCAGGAAAGGGGGAAATTTCAGGCAGTGGAAAAGACTCTCCTTTCCTCCTGCAACGAAAAATCCCAGGGTGAGGAAAACAGGAAACATTCCCATCTGGTCATATATGACGGCATAGGAGAGGCCGGTTGCACCAAACAGTGCATAGGCGAGCGGGTAGCCGAGCAACGCAGTATTGGGGAAGGTTGAGACAAGAATGAATACGCGCAGCCTTGCGTCATCGAGCCGGATGAGCTTTCCGACGCCGTAGGAAATTACCGCACCTGCAAACATCACGGTCCAGGCAATGACCGCAATGTCGAAGTGGGCTTTTCGCAGGTCAAGGGAGCCGATGGTCATGAGGGTCAGGCACGGCAGCGAGAAGGTGAGGACATAGCGTACCAGTCCGGTCAGGTGTTTTTCCCGGACCACTCCGACGCGGCGTAGAATCAAGGCAAGGAAGAAAATGCCGGTTATGAGGAGAATTTTGTCCATGGGGCCTCGGGTTACACGTTCGTCTGGTGGAAACTATACCTGTCTTCGTCTTGCACCGCATCTTTCAATTTCGAGCAGATGTGTTTTTTCGGCTGCCGGATGCTTGAAGTAGCAGAAAAACCAGGGGAAGAAAAGGGAAATCTGCCGGAAGTGGAAGCATCCCTGCTGCAAGCCCTGCCATCAGGGTCAGCCGGGGGGGAATTGCATTGACAACCCGGTGCTTTTTGGCTACCCTAGCCACATTTATCCCCGAAATTCCAACCGTTAGGCGAGGTTTTATTTATGAATGGATTACGTTCCATAACCTGTCTATTTGTGCTGCTGACCCTGATGCTTTCCTCAGGGTGCAAGAAGAAGGAAGGGGTCCTGTTTTACGAATCAAATCGCAAGGGAACGGCGGATGCGCCGGTCAAGGATGTGCCGAAGGATATCCTGGCCACCCAGCAGGCCTTCACCTCTCTGGTGAAACAGGTAACTCCCTCTGTTGTCAATATTTCCACCATCACCAAGAAAAAGCTTGTCCAGCCACTCTTTCAGTTCTCACCGTTCTTCCACGATTTTTCCGATGGTGACCAACCCCATTATCGCAGAGATGCCAGCCTTGGATCAGGTTTCATCATTAATCGTGACGGGTACATACTTACCAACGATCATGTTGTCCGGGATGCCGAAACCATCAAGGTCAAGCTTTCGAACGACACCGTGTACAACGGTAAGGTTGTGGGCAGCGATCCGAAAACCGATATCGCCGTTATCAAGATCGATAGCAAGGAGCCTCTGCCGGTAGCGGTTCTGGGTGATTCGTCGAAACTGCAGGTGGGACAGTGGGCAATAGCAATCGGTAATCCCTTTGGCCTCGACCGGACGGTCACTGTTGGTGTTGTCTCTGCCACCGGCCGCTCCAACATGGGGATCGAGGCGTACGAAGATTTCATCCAGACGGATGCCTCGATCAATCCGGGTAACTCGGGCGGGCCGCTCCTCAATATTCATGGTGAAGTTATCGGCATCAACTCCGCCATTGTTGCTTCAGGTCAGGGGATCGGCTTTGCCATTCCCATCAACATGGCCAAACACGTGGTGGAACAGCTCATCAGCAAGGGCAGCGTCAGCCGGGGATGGCTGGGTGTTTCCATTCAGCCGGTTACCGATGATATTGCTGCTTCCTTCGGTCTTAAAAAAACGGCCGGAGCGCTCGTCAACGAGGTTATTGCCGGGAGCCCTGCAGCGAAGGCGGGGATAAAGCAGGGTGACATCATTCTGGCCGTCGACGGTACCGGAATCAAGGAAGTCTCTCAGCTCCAGCGGCTGGTGGGGGATTTGTCGATTGGGAAGCGAGTCGAGGTGAAGGTTTTTCGGGACGGGAAAGAAATAAATCTCCCTCTGATCATCGGAAAAGCTGAGAGTACCGCGTCAAAACAGGTGAAGCCCGAGGAGCCGCAGCCGGCAACGTGGCTCGGAATGTCTGTAACTGAGCTTCCTCGCGAAATGCGCATGAAGGGCTTCTCGGGGGTCATTATCACTGAGGTTGACCCTGAGGGAGTTGCCGCGGAAGCAGGTCTTCAGCCGGGAGATATCATCACTTCCATCAATCGAAAGCAAGTGAGAAATCTTGCCGAGTATTCCAGGCTTGTTGTTGAAAGCGAGAAGAAAGGTTCCGTTGTGCTGCTCGTTAAAAGGGGCAACGCCAGCATCTATTTCGCACTGAATACACGCTAGGCAGAAGGGGGCAGGAATGAGTCTGATAGACAACCCGGATCATGCACGACGACTGGCAAGGGCCATCATCTCCGATGTGGCTATCTATAACCGGGAAAAGGTCGTAGAGGGGATCCGGAACGATACCATCTTCGAAATACTTGAGAGTGAACTACAGGAAGGACGGCAGCATTTTGCAAGCCGCATAACCCCTGAACTTGCTGCCACGAACATTTTTGACCTGGCTATCGTTGATGTTCTCATCAAGCGGGCGGGCAAAATCGAATCACCCATCTGGTAGCTGTTTGGAGGCACGGTGATGTTTGCTGCAGGGCGCGATTCCAACAAGTCGCGCCCTGCGTTTTTTAGTCTTCCCGCCTGCATCTGGGAGAGGGCATCAGGAGCGTCTGCAGCTTCTCCGAAGGGGAGGCAGTGACCAGGGCGGAGAGTTATTTCGGTGATGAATGCGTCGCCTCACTTCGCTGCATGGGAGAATGGGACAACAAAATGGGTAAAGAACTGTCACACATTTTCTGTGCCGAGCAAACGGCAGAAAGACTTACCGGTTCCGTCGGCGGCGGGTTCCTTTCCCTGCTGAGGGATTACTCCCATGCATATCATTTCGGCTCCATTGTCGTGGATACTTTCTTTTATGCGGTCCGGCTTCCTTTTGAATCGGGCAGTTCAACCTGCTGGGGGGATGTGATCCATGGCACGGAAGGGAATGATACCAGCGGTCCGGTCCTTGCGATGCTGAAGGCCCTGCGGGATTCGCCGAACGACTCCCTGTATGGAGAAAAAGCCGCTTTTGTCTGCGGCTTCCTGACCCATATTGCCCTTGATACGATACTTCATCCCTATGTGTACCATGTGAGCGGCAATTATTATTCGGACAACCCGGTTGAGCGTCAGGAATCGCAAGCCAGGCATCGACTGATTGAATCCTGGTTTGACCTGTATTTGCTCCAACAATCATCGTTGCGTCTGTCCCGCTGCAGGTATCTGCAGAAAATCAGGAGAAAAGGAGCACTGAACCGGGAACTGATGCGATTTTTGTTTGATGCCTGTGAAAAATCATTTCAGATTGATCCGGATTCCTGGCGACATCTGCTGCGGGGTTATCGGGTTCAGATGATCCTTAATGCGGCGTTTCGCAGGGCAGCAGTCGGCAGATTCCTTTGCCTTGTAGACAGATTCCTGTCGGGACGCATGAAGTCCTTTCTCGCACTCTTCTATCCGTGGGGATCTTCGGAGGTGCCTGAAGAAATTATCAGCTTCACCTCCTATCGCCATCCGGTAACCGGAGAAGAGCTCGCCGGCGGTTTCCAGCGTCTCTGGGAACAGTCCCTGGAGCGTGGCGGAGAATTCCTGACAGCAGTGGAAAAGTTCCTTTTTCTGGGAATGGATGATGATGAACTGAGAAAAGTCATTCGAGGATACAGTCTCAGTACCGGTCTTCTAGGCGTTCCAACCCGCGAGGCCGTCCATTATAGACCCATTCCCATCGAGAAACTCTGGCTCCATGGCAAAAGTCGGGATTGAGGCTGCTGCAGTTTGGCGGGAGAATCCCTCTCGGCTAAAGCAGGCTAGCACTGCGGCAAAGAAATTATGTTGACATGCTTTCCGCAATACTCTTTGCCTCTCGGGCGATTCCCTTCAGTGTTTCGAGCAGCTTGAGAAAGACTGACGAAGATATCGGCAGGCATAATCCTTCTATCAACCGCTCTTCGTGGTGAGTGGCGTATTCAGAGGTTGTCTTTTCCACCATGGCTTCCGATTCCTGAACATAGCGAATCAGGATGGGATTCTTCACCAGCACCAGGTCTGTCGCGGCTTTCACTATCTCGATCAGGCTCTGTGAGAGAAAGCTTAATTCAGTGATCGCCCGATCGCTGAAAAGGATGTTTTCGTCAATTTTTATCCTCAGCATTTCAACGAGAATCTCCAGCTGGTCGCATATCCCGAGTAAACGTTTCGGGATGTCAGCATATACTCTCTTTGTTTGGTCTTGTCGGGCCGCATCCGCTACTTTTTTCGATATTTCCGGCACCCCTGCACTGATTGCAGAGAGTAGTGCGGAGCAGTGGTCCAGCGAATCGCGATCAGAGTAAATGAAAGCTTTCTGCAACAATGCCAGACACTCTGCGGTTCTGGTTCCCATCGTGTGCATTTGATGCGCCAGTTCATTCCAAGTTTCACTCATAAGATCCTCCTCCTTCTGAAGCGTTCAACACGCATCCAGTGATATCTGTTATGTGCGTCACAATGAATGGCAATTCCTCGTGGAGACGGTTGCAGCTCTTTAGGGAAACTTCCCCTGAAACTGGCAGCCATTATCTTGTAACGATGCGGGTAGAAATATATCACAAATAAATAGTTTTACTTATACTAAAAAAGCTGTTGAAAAAATAATTCTCCCTTGTGAAGCAAATAATACCCTGATGAGAGTTATCCTTCCGCTATGAAGATTGTCATCCCCGAATGCCTTTATCGGGGTCCATAATTTCAGTCGGTTTAAAGCTGGATTCCCGACCAGAGTCGCTTCGGGAATGACAGTTTCAAGATCTGGAGGAAGAATGACGCTCATCAGGAACAATAATGACTTTCGCCTGAAATGCGCTGCTAATTTCAGTGCTTTACCGGGTAACCTGTTTATTACCCGGGTATTTCCGGTGGTTGATTGCCAGGATTGACAAGCTGCAATTCGGAAGTACCTTTAGCAGTATGTGATAAGTATATCGTTTTTCCTTCCGTTTTTCCTTTTCTGAAGTCTATTCCTGATTTTTTTTGAATTCAGTCCAGCTGAGCATGGTGTGGGTACGTTTCCCCTTTAATAATGGCGGGCGCATTGCCTTCGGGAAAGGTTTTTGTCAGGCTGTAGCTATTGGAGTGCCCGGAGCTTTTGCAGCCGAGGTGAATCAGGATCCCCGCTATGCGTAGGAGGACTGACATGAGCGCTGAGAAAAGCTTGAACACCATTTACCCTTGCTGATCTCCTTCGTTATGCGGAACTGCTCCGTGGGGCGCCTCTTCCTGCCTGGCAGCTGACCGTCCCCGGGGTTGCTTTCGGCTATGGAGAGGGGTTGAACAGGTATACCGAGAATAATCTTGCCATTGCCTTGGAAACGCTTCAGGTCTTTCTGCGGAATATTTACCTGCCGTGACAGTGCCGTTCAACTGGTCATAACCTTTGTGCTCCTGAGGGAACCTCGATTGCTGAAATAGCAATTTTGTTTTGGGCAAAATAAATAATTTTATTCATAATAAAATATTTACAAAAGGTGAATTTTATTCATACAGAAACACACCTCATGTTTTTTTTCTTCATTTCATTATTGTTAAATATATCGCTATGTTGCACAGCATTATCGTGTTCGATGACAGGAACGTCTGCCAACAAAACTGTTGAAATCGAAGGAACACTATTGTATATAATAGCGGTTATTTTCCTTTGCCTCAGTAAACGCCATTGTCGTCGTTCCAGGCATCTCTGATCACTTCGACCACTTCACATTCATACTAAGACAATTATCATACAGGGAGGAAGTAAATGGATATTCTCGCCATTAACTGTGGCAGTTCGTCTGTCAAGTACCAGTTATACAGCTGGGACCGCAAAGAACTCATTGCAAAGGGTGTCGTTGAAAGGGTTGTCGTCGGAGGGTCCTTCATCCAGCAGGAGGTGCCGGGTCGTCAGAAGTACAAGGTCGAGCATGAGTGCCCGAATCACACCGTTGCAATGGACCTGATCATCAAAACCCTGACCGATGCTGAGCATGGTGTCATCAATGATATCAAGGAAATCTCGGCTGTCGGGCATCGTGTCGTGCATGGCGGGGAGCAGTTCACCCAGTCAGTGATGATCGATGATAATGTGCTCGACGCCGTCAAGGCTGTCCAGCATCTCGCCCCGCTGCACAATCCGCCCAATATCGCAGGTATTGAGGCTATGATGGCGGTTCTTCCGGATATTCCCAACGTGGCCATTTTCGACACGGCCTTTCATCAGACCATGCCGGAGTACGCATATATTTATCCGCTGCCCTACGACTGGTATGTGCGCTACGGCGTTCGCCGTTACGGCTTCCATGGAACCTCGCACCTCTATGTTTCCAAAAGGGCTGCGGTTCTGCTGGGTAAAAAGCCGAAAGACTGCAACCTGATTACCATGCATATCGGTAACGGTGTTTCCCACGCTGCCATCAGGAATGGCGTTTCGGTTGATACCAGCATGGGCCTGACTCCGCTCGAAGGTGCCGTGATGGGTACCCGCTGTGGTGACATCGATCCGGCAATTCCCGGCTTCATGATGCAGATCGAAGGCCTGTCTGCCACTGAAATCGATGGTATTCTCAATAAGAAGAGCGGTATCCTGGGCATTACCGGCAAATATACCGACCGCAGGGATGTAACGGCCCATGCCGAGAAGGGTGACAAGACCTGCAAGCTTGCCATGGATATCGAAGCATATCGCCTGCGCAAGTATATCGGCAGCTATATGGCTGTTCTTGGACGGCTTGACGCTGTTGTTTTCACGGCCGGCGTTGGTGAGCGTGGCTGGCAGATTCGCGAAATGGCCTGTCACGGTCTTGAGCATATGGGCATTCACCTCGACCTCGAGCGGAATCGCGCGGCGGTCAAGGGTAATGAGTGCCTCATCACGACGGATGATTCTCCGATCAAAGTTTTCGTTATCCCGACGGATGAAGAGCTGGTTTTCACCGAGGACGTTGCCGCAATTCTTGACGGTACCTATACTGATCACATGAACTTTGAATATTCCTTCTCACGGGCTGATTACGGCAAGTAAGAAGCACAAAGGATACTTCTGGAAACACAAAAGGCCGGCAAAATATGCCGGCCTTTTTTTGTCAGAATGCCGAAGGGTGAAGCTGCCTCGGGTAGGGGAGGAGTCTTCACCCTTCGATGTAAGGGTTTTTTACTGGGCTTGTACTGCAGTGATCGCTGTAACATTAACAATATCTTCTACCGAGCAGCCGCGGGAGAGATCATTCACCGGCTTGGCAAGACCTTGAAGGATCGGTCCGATAGCTTCGGCGCCGCCGATTCTTTCCGTGAGCTTGTAGCCGATGTTGGCGGCGTCCAGGTCGGGGAAGATAATAACATTTGCCTTCCCTGCTACCGGGCTGCCCGGTGCTTTCTTCTCACCAATGCTGGGGATGAGGGCTGCGTCTGCCTGAAGCTCGCCGTCAATCAGGAGATTCGGGTCGATCTGTCTGGCTATTTCGAGGGCTTTGGAGACCTTGTCCACATCGGGATGGGAAGCGCTTCCTTTGGTGGAGAAAGAAAGCATGGCTACCCGGGCATCTACATCGAGGAATGCCTTGCAGTTACGCGCGGTTTCAATGGCTATTTCCGCAAGGGCCTGTGAATCAGGATTCGGGTTCACGGCACAGTCAGCAAAGAAAAGGACGCCGTTTTCACCGAATTTCGTGTCCTTGCTTATCATAACGAAGAAAGAGGATACGGTCTTGATGCCGGGGGTGGTGCCAATGGTTTGAATGGCAGACCTGATTACGCTGCCGGTAGTGCTGGTTGCACCTGCCACGCAGCCTCCTGCATCTCCCAATCGAACCATCATGCCTGCGAAATAGAGATTGTCTTCGGCAGTCAGGAGCTTGCGGGCATCTTCCGGGGTCAGCCCCTTCTTTTTGCGGATTTCAACAAGAGCTTCCACATAGGACTCGAGTTTCGGAGCAGTGCAGGGGTCAATAATTTCGACGCCACTGAGGTTTGCCCCCTTGGCTGTTGCCGCCTCGTTCACCTTTGCCGGGTTCCCCAACAGGACAACCTTTGCGAGACCTTGTGCGACAATTTTTTCCGCCGCGAACAACATTCTCTCATCGTAGCTTTCGGGGAGTACTACGATTTGCGGGTTCGATTTTGCCTTTGCCTTGATTGTGTCAATAAAATGCATTCTCTCCTCCTGACTAGTAAAGTGATATGACCGAAGATGCCGGGAACACTGAGAAAATCCCCTCACCGATGAGGTGAAAGGACCAAACTTTCTATATATACTATGTACTCATGGAGTGGTCAATAAAAAACCCTGACTCTTGTCAGGTATGAGCAGGCGATAATCAATTGGATACCGGCAGAACGGCCATTGCGGGTGAAGCAGTTTGTACATTGGGTTTGTGAGGAGGTGTTTGATTGCTCCTGGTCAGCACTTGTTTCGGAGCTGTAGAACCGGTAATGTCTTCCGGAACCCCGGATTTCCTTTGCAGCGATGCATTCACTTTGTCCCAGTCAACCAGCGATTCCAGATTGTTCTTTTTGATCAATCGATTTGCCAGAACCTTCAGGTTCTCGTGGCGATCATAGACGTCTTGGTGAACCTCGAGGAAAATCAGACCGTTATCGGAGAGGGCAAGCTTGACCGGCTGATAAATAATCTCACCGCGGGTGTTGACCGTGACCTCATTGAAGATGGACTCCATGTTGCTGGCAAGGATGCGGATGCAGCCATGGCTGCTGAAGGTGTATATTGATTCAGGAACGATGGTGCTGTGGATCATGATTCCCGGTATGGAGGTTTTGAGTGCGTATTTACCGAGGGGATTTTTGTCTCCCGGGGGGACTATGGTTTTGACCGGCTTTCCATCCTGTTCCATTTCTTTTTGGATTGAGGGCGGAACATGCCAGGCTGGATCTTTTATTTTGGAGAGAATCCTGAACGTTCCGGTGGGGGTCTGCCAGAGTACCTCGTTACGCAATTTTGTCCTGCCAAGTGCGACGGGCAGGACCTTTTCCAGTTTTTGATTTTTAAAGAAATAGAGGGTTCGGTCCGGGATGTTGATGACAATGCCGTCCTGAAGAGTCTTCGGAACAATCCTTCGGGTGTTGATGGTGAGTTTCCGTCCTGGCTTCAAGGGCTTTTTCGAATTAAGTTTGTTTTGTCGTGCAACCAGCTTCCAATTGACACCGAATTTCGCACCGATCAGGCGCAAGGAATCGCCTTTCCTGACCGTATAGGTCAGCTTGTTTCCGATTATCATCCGTTGTGTTCTTGGCTTCCGCAAAGCATGATCAGTGACCGGTCCGGCTGAAGTTGCCGGAGCGGTCATCTGATGACACGGGAGTTGACTTCTTTGTAGGAGCAGTTGCCGGAGATAGGGATGGTTCGGGCATGTGGTCGGGAATGGTGGTGGAAGGTTTATCTGCTGCTGTCGGACCATTGGAGACGGGCACCGGTTGTGTCAAGGGTACTCTTGGCAGAGAATCAATTTTCTTTTCGTAAATGGATGATTTCAGGAGGACAAGTTGAAACAGGTTTTCAGCATCCTCATGCCTGTTCTGTTGCCATAAGAGCTCAGCCTTGGAGAAAGTTTCAATGATACTGTTATATTCAGCGTAGAGGGCGTCAGGTGGTGCGCTTTTCTCAATCAGTTCGAGTGCGGAGGAGGCCTCAAGTCTGTGGTTTTGGGTTTCGGCGGAACAGACAGACGCGATTAGGATGGAAAGTACGAGAACATGTGGTAGTAAGTTGCGCATTGAAATCGTCCCTATGATGTATTAATAACAATAGGTTATCTGATTGGCACTATTCTTCCGCCATGAAGATTGTCATCCCCGAATTTCTTTATCGGGGATCCATAATTACCGTCGGTTAGAGGCTGGATTCCCGATCAGAATCTCTTCGGGAATGACAGTTTTTGCAGCAAGCGGAAGATTGATGCTAATCAGGATAGGTTATCATCCTGCCCTGACAAAAGTCTTCACTATAGTCGCGGAAAGAGTGGATGGGGCATGCCGGAAAGCTTGACATCAGTGGTGCGATAATAGCAAAAAAAGTTCAAAAAACAATGTAAAAGAATTAACGAAGAATTCCTGTACCGTTTTTATGGAGGGCATGACGTCGCCATCGTTTTTTCGCGAGACAGGTGCAGCTGCCCGGAGTCGGGGAAAAAAAGCTTCCGTCCTTTTCGGAACAGGTATATAATGTCCCGATCCAGTATGGACATAACTGTAAAGAATATCGACTGTTTTACCGGTCCTCCCGGATGCTGGCCCAAGGGAAATCATCCGATCGGGATTCTGGGCCGGTTCCTTCGCGAGTCATCTGTCGGGAGCCTAGCATGTATAGCAGTTTTTTCGGGTTTAAAGAAAAGCCTTTTACCATAACCCCCAATCCCCGCTTCATATTCCTCAGCAAGAACCATAAGGAGGCTTTCGCCCATCTTCTCTACGGTATTGACACCCATGCCGGATTCATCGAACTTACCGGAGAAGTGGGTACCGGTAAGACCACAGTGCTCAGGTCTCTGCTTAATCAGCTTGACAGCGATACCTACCGCACTGCCCTTATTTTCAACCCGTCTCTTTCCGCAATCGAGCTTCTCCAGAACATCAACCATGAGTACGGTCTCCCCTGTGAAGAGCAAAAGAACTCTCCCCTGCTGCACTCGCTGAATCACTTTCTCCTGCAGCAGAATGCCGAGGGTCGTACCGTTGTCCTTGTTATCGATGAGGCCCAAAATCTCGATCCCCAGGTGTTGGAGCAGATCCGTCTGATCTCGAATCTGGAAACGGAAAAGGACAAACTTATTCAGATTGTCCTGGTGGGTCAGCCCGAGTTGCGCGAAAAACTGAAGAAATCCGAGCTGCGTCAGCTGAGCCAACGAATAACGGTCAGGTATCATCTCTGTCCGTTGGATTACAACGATACGGTGGAATATATCGAGCACCGTCTGGAAGTGGCTGCGGGACAGAATCTTGAAATATTTTCTCCGGGAGCGTTGAAACAAATTTTCCGCTTCTCCGGTGGACTGCCCCGGCTCATCAATGTCATCTGTGACCGTGCTCTTCTGATCGCCTATACCAAAGGGAACCGCGAGGTTTCCGCCCGGATGGTTTTTGCGGCGATAGCTGATGTGAAGAAACAGGAATCCCGTTTTCTCCCCCTGCGCATTATGCGCTACCTTGCAGTGGCGGCAGTTGTTGTCCTCGCTGTCTTTGGCCTGTATGGAGTCTTTGGGGGGCATATGGCAACAACGGAGATTTCCGCTTCTTCCCGAGAGCCCTCGATAGACAAGGCTGCTCATCACCAGGCTGAACAAAGTGCTCTGCTGGATCTGCAATCTCAATTGGCGGCGAAAACCGAACGGGAGAGCGCTGCCGAAGCTTTCAATGCCATTGCCCGGATTTGGAGCGTTGCTCCGATTCCCGTTGATAAAGTCTCGTCGGAACCTGCTGATCTGACCGGCTATGCTGACAGGAGCGGACTGAGGCTTTTCCGTACCAAGGGGAACCTGGGTGCTTTGCTCCGACTGGATTACCCTGCTATCCTTGAGCTTTCCCTGCCTGATGGAAAGGGGCTGCGCTACCTGTCCCTTATTGGCCGGGAGGGAAATCTCCTGACTATAGCCCCTCCGCTTCAGGGTCAAAACACCATCAGCAGCAACGAGCTTGAAAAGCTCTGGACCGGTCGAAGTTTTCTTCCCTGGAAGAATGTGCAGAATCTCCCGCTTGTCAGCAGATTGGGTGATAGCGGGGAGTCGATAAAAAATCTCAAGCTACTCCTCGAAAAAACAGGGTATTACCGAGGGCTTCCTACAGAGCAGTTTGATGATGAAATGCTTGCATCGGTCAAGCGTTTTCAGGCTGCCCGAGGCATCGAGGTGGATGGCGTTGTTGGGGACCAGACTCTCCTTCTCCTCTATCGTGCCGGCAACCTGGTAGAGGTGCCAAGACTTGCAGAGAAAGGGGAATCATAACGTTATGAGTTTCATTCTGGATGCCCTGAAAAAACTGGAACAGGAAAAAGCCGCTCGAAGAAATGCCGATATCAAAATTTCGGATGAAATTGTCAGGGAAAATCGACAGGGGATGCGGAAGGCGAGGCGCTCTGTTTCGGTTAGTGTTGTCCTGGGCTCTCTCGGGCTGGTGCTGGTGCTCGCTGTTTCCGGAGCTTTCCTGTGGCACAGCCATGGTGCCGGAAAACAATCGAAAGTCGTTGCCATGGGCTCCGAGCGATCGTTTCCCCCTGCGGAAGAGGTGGCTGCCAACTCACAACGTACGGAAAGAGCTGTGCCTGCCGCCGCTCCGGTCAGACCGGTGGCGGCTGAGGTGGATGATAAACCTTTACCTCGTTCCGTTCCCGTCGAGACAAAAAGGCAGTCGCAAAGAGGGCAGATTAATGGAGACAGGGCTTCGAGAACTGATGTAAAAACCCGATCCGCACAGTCTGATGGTGAGGGTTCCGGTTCGGGAGGGTCCCGGCTTACGGTTTCAGGAATTGCCTGGCAGGAAGCGCCCTCGGCTCGCAGGGCCGTGATAAATGGCGACCTGGTGCCGGAAGGCGCTCAGGTGGGAGGTGCAAAAGTTGAGGAAATTCAGCCCACTCGGGTACGTTTTTCCTCAGGTGGTCGCCAGTTTACCGTGTCGATCAGCGGCCCGCTGGTTGCAAAATAAAGAAATCTTCCTTGATCCAGATTAGCGCTATCTTCCGCTATGACGCTTGTCATCCCCGAATGTCTCTATCGGGGATCCATGATATCAGTCGGTTAGAAGCTGGATTCCCGACCAGAATCGCTTCGGGAATGACTGTTATGGGACTGGCGGAAGATTGACGCTAATCAGGTTCTGGATTGATCGGGAAAAGGGGAGAGAGTCAATTCCCGGTCGTGAAGCGGTGAATCGGGCTTACTGTTGTACCTCCGTTTCTGTCAAGATCCCTTACCCGCCAGTAGTAAATCGTGTTCGGTTTCAGAACCAGGGCAGTTTTCATCGTTGCCAAGGACACGGATTCCCACTTTTCTTGCGAGGGGTAATCTCTTGTGTATTCAAGCCGGTAGGCAGTGACATCACCCGGTTCAATCCCCGGGCTTTTTTCCCAGGAGAACCGTACCGGGTTCCATGGGATTCCGCTGGCTCCGTTTTCGGGCACAATGGGTTTCGGGCCCTGCAGCGCTCCGTAAATAATGATTTTTTTCTGCTCGATGTAGGCCCAACCCGCTTCCGTTATATCAATATCGGTGGTCCCGGCAGGCAGGGGTTCGACCTTGATGATTGTTGCGCATTTTGTCGAGGAGCCGCCATTGTGGTCGAGATTCTGGTCGTAAGGCCAGATGACGTCTTTTCTCGATCTGGTGGATGGCTGGTCAGGCGGGCCGGGGGTTTTCTGTGGAGCCACAAGGCAAAATGGTCCCCGGCTGTCCCTTGCCAGTGCGTTGGCAGAGCCGAGGCTTCCCGGCTGTAGATCCTTTCCTTCGGAACGAAGCGCCAATAAAAGCCTCAAACCGTCACGAACGTGAATTGCTTCTCCAGGGCTGAGGCCCTTTAAGGAAGGAGAGCGGTAATCGCACCACCCCCCGGGGGTTTTGTCCTTGTCGGCAGCAGTATTGTAGTAGTAGGTTGCTGCCGGATAGATGCCTTTCACGAAAGGGTCGCTGGAACTGTCGGCTACCAGCGGATGCCCCTGGGCATAGCCATCCGGGGAGTAGACGGTGATTTTGGTTGCAGAGGATTCCATCCCCGCCTTGGCGAGGAGATACTCCACCGGCACTCCGGAGAATTCGGCATAGGCATCGACCGCTTTGGCGGTGTTCATCAGTAGCAGCTGGCTATGCTGCGGCATTGCCAGAAGCTGTTTCCTGGTAAAAATGCGATAGGGGGCTACGACCTTGGACGGGTCGTCTTTCTGATCACCCGGATAGCGGACTGCGCCAATTTCATCGATGTTGGAAAAGGTGTCGCCATCCGAGTCGTGCTTTTCAATGGTCCGGAAGGCTGCCACGTTCCGGCCGTTGGCCCGATATTCCTTGCCGAAATGATTGAGGGTGGCATTGATATCTCCCTTTCCGTCATAGCCGAAGGTGTGGTGGCACCACTGGCAGCTTCCCAGGTCGATTTTTTTTCCGTTTGCCTGGGAATATGATCCACCCGTGTGGCAGAGCACGCAATTATCGAGTTTCGTGCCGGCCTTGTCAGGATATGCCTGGAGGAATTTTGGCGTGTCTGACTCCCCCATGTGGTGGTAGGCTGCAGAAGCGACGCCCGGCGAGCAGCAGGAAAACAGAATAAATGCTGAAAGGAACAGGGGTATTGCTGTTTTCATGATGATCCTCCATGGCTGCTTCAGGGGAATAATGAATTCCTGACATGATTTCCCTCAAAGGGTGTTTACAAGAAGTTCTTGATCTAATAGCGTGTTACGCTATATAACAAAATACACAGCATTGGGCAAGAGAATGTGATTTTGCCATCATTTCCTCAGCGGAGATGGTTTGATACCGAGGGGTTTGATGCCGTCAGCGACAGTCAGGAGGATGGGGCAGGCTGATGGGTGCAGGGTAACGAATAGGAACGCAGGAGGCATAAGATAGTGTGGAAAAATCTTGAAAATGGTTGCCGAGAGTATCTGGGTGGGCAGAGTGACTGGGCCGGAGCTGCTAACGAGGCTCTCCAGTGCGTTTCTTTTCGTGAAGATGTGGAGGAGGAGTGTGTGGCCGATGAGGTCAGGTCATGTTACAACTGCCGATATCGTCGCTGGACGGAGGACACTTTTCTTTGCGTTCATTCTTCGGGTTGAAAAGTTTTGGTGTCTTCCTTTTCCTTCATTTCGCAACGGTGGCATTCAATGCCGCAGTGCGCGCACTTTTTCTTCATCTCCCTTGGCAGAAAGATATTCAGCCCACCGCAGATCTTGCACAGTATTTCTAACGGTTCATCCAGGTAAAGATAACAGTTATAGTACCATTCCCAGTTCATGTTCTTGAACTTTTCAACTTCCTCTTCCGTCATTTCCTTTTCCGAGCGAACCCATCGTGGTGTGGTAGGTAAGGAGGGGTTCTGAATCTTCTTCGTATCGGGCTTTTTCATCTTCATCCTCTTTTGCAAGAAAATAAGCAGCAGGAAAACTCATTTTCGTAGCGCCGCTTAATTGTATTCAGATTAAATTCTCCCGTTAATTTGTGGTTCGTCAAGGACAGTCGGAGGTTTTTTGCATACTTCGTCGAAATCAGGCGGATATTTTTTCATTAATTCTGTCAGAGTGTATCCACCGGGTCAACATCAATCATTGTTCGAAGCACCTTCGGGGGATTCCATTCCTTCTGAAAGGTGGTGAGGAGACGTTTCAGCTCGGAGCGATTTCGGGCTTTCAGCAGAATTTGCCAGCGAAACCTGCCTCGTACCTTTGCAAGAGGCGCCGGTGCCGGGCCAAGGATTTCCGTTCGAGTGTTCAGTTGTTGCCGCTCATCCCGAAGACGGCGAGCCGCTTCCAGCGCGCCCTTTTCAACCGCTTTCTCAGCCGTGCCTGATATGACGACCATTGCCAGGTGTGAGAACGGAGGGTACCCGGCATCTTCCCGGAAGGCAATTTCTTCTTCATAAAACCCCTGGTAGTCGTGAGCTGCTGCCCGGAGAAGTGCATAGTGGTCGTACGATATCCCCTGAATGATCACCTTTCCCGGTGAGTCTCCCCGGCCGGCCCGTCCCATGACCTGGCTGACCAGTTGGAAGGTGCGTTCGGCGCTCCTGAAATCGGGTATGTTCAGGGTTGCGTCAGCCGAAACAATGCCCACCAGGGTGACTCCGGGATAATCGTGCCCCTTTGCGATCATCTGGGTGCCGATGAGGATATCGATGCTGCCGTCTTCCAGGCGCTTCAGGACGCGGGCATGTCCGCCACGTCCGCTGGTGGTGTCACTGTCCATTCGGGCTACCCGGGCCTCGGGAAACAATTCCTTTACCTCATCCTCCAAACGTTCCGTACCGCGGCCGAAAAGGCCGATATCCGTGCCGTTACACTCGGGACAGACCGATGGCGCAGGGAGAGAGTAGTCGCAGTAGTGGCAGAAATGCCGTTGTTTTGCCCGATGGTGGGTCAGGGTGACAGAACAGTTGGGGCAGCGGTAGACATGGCCGCAGTCCTTGCAGAGGAGATATGTTGCGAAGCCTCTCCGGTTGAGAAAGAGCAGGGTTTGCCCGCCCTTTTCGAGGTTTTCGGCAATGGCTGCAATCATTTCCGGGGAAAAGGTAACGCCTTTCAGCTTCCGGACGTCGAGTATCCGGGTTTCCGGCATAGGCCGGCCCTGGACCCTTTCCGGAAGTGGCAGATACTGAATCCGGCCTTCCTTGGCAGCATGAAAGGTAGTGATGAGGGGTGTGGCCGAACCGAGCACTACCGTCGCCTTCTCCAGTTTTCCCCTCACCAGTGCCAGGTCCCTGGCATTGTAGGTAACTCCTTCGGACTGCTTGTATGATGCTTCATGCTCCTCGTCCACCACGATTATGCCGAGATCATCAAGGGGCGCGAAGACGGCGGAGCGTGCCCCTATAACAATGGAAACCTCTCCCCGCCGGATGCGGCGCCATTCGTCGTAGCGCTCGCCCAGGGAAAGCCCGCTGTGGAGAACGGCAATTCCTTCGCTGAAACGTCCGCGAAACCTTCTCACCAGCTGGGGGGTGAGGGCTATTTCCGGTGTGAGCACCAGGGCACGTTTGCCTTGGCTCAGGGTATGGGCAATGGCGTGGAGGTAAACTTCCGTTTTGCCGCTTCCCGTGACTCCATGGAGGAGAAAAGGAGAAAACTCACCTGCGGAAACGGTTTCCGCGATTCTGGAAAAGGCTGCCGCCTGATGCTCATTGAGGCTCAGGGATGTCTCGGCCGTTACATCCTCTTCGCGGAACGGGTCCCGATAGACTTCACGTTCCTGGACGGTTACGAGGCCCAGTTCCGTCAGTCTCTTCAGGGGAGCCGACGGGTTGAGGAATTGTTCGCTGATCTTCGAGCGGGACGTTTCGCCCTTCTCAAGTAGAAAAAGGAGGATGCGGGCACCCGTTCCCCGAATCCCGGAGGCGTCCGATGCCTCCGGTGCTGCAAGGTAAAAACGTTCCCGGCGAATGCCTTTTCCTGTGGTGAGATGCTCTTCGGTGAAAAGAGAGCCGTCTTCGTTGGTCACTGTTTTTCGGCGGCTTTCGATGTTGATGCCCGAGGGGAGGGCGGTTTTGATTACCTCCCCCAGCGGGTACAGGTAATAGGAGGCAATCCAGCGGTAGAAAGCGATCTCACGGGTGGTAAAGAGGGGTTCGGTGTCAAGGACCTCGATGATATCTTTCAATTCCCCGGTAGCGGAGGCGGTTGATCCCAGCACATAACCGGTCAGTTTCCTGCGGCCGAAGGGAACAAGGACCCTGATCCCCGGGCGAACCGAACTCCTCAGGGACTCCGGAACGGTATAGTGAAATGTTCGGTCAACGGGGAGGGGAACCGCGACCTCAATGGTTTGATAACGGGTATGGGGCATTTCTGAAACGGCCTTTTCAAACGGGGTAATGTGATGGCTGGCAAGTCACAGTCTCCTTCACAATAGCAGAGGTATGGATTGCGGGCAAGAAACGATCTGGGCGTTACAAGGGAAAAATTAAGAGTCGGGAAACTTGACTTTTTTTCTTGGTTTCCGGTACGGTGTAGCGATGCCACTGAATTGGGTTCGAGGGGTTTTCCGCGATGTGTCTCTTCTCTTAGCCTAAGGGGAGGACAGGACGGGTTACAGAGGAATATTGAATTATTCAGGAAACTGAATGTTTGGGAAAAACTACACAGATGAGGAGTACGAGTAGTGCTGGCAGAAGAAAAACTCTACATGAGGATAAAGAACGCAGTGGGTAAGGCTATTGCTAATTTTGGTTTGATAGAAGAAGGGGACCGGATCGCCGTGGCGGTTTCCGGGGGCAAGGATTCCTACGCTCTGCTGCACATCCTCGAGGCACTGCGCAAGAGGGCGCCGATTCGTTACGAGCTTCTCGCCATCAATATTGATTCTGGCTATCCCGGTTATCGAGCCGACATCATCGAAGAGCATCTTGCCCAACATGGCTTTGCCTACCACATGGAAAAAACCGAACACTACCAACTCATCCAGGAAAAGAGGCGGCCCGGCTCTTCCTACTGCTCCATCTGTGCCCGGTTCAAGCGGGGTGCGCTCTATGTTCTGGCCAAGCAATTCAAGTGCAACAAGCTTGCCCTTGGCCACCATATGGATGATTTCATCGAAACACTGCTTCTGAACCAGTTTTTCGTCGGATCACTGAAGGCCATGTCGGCAAAGATGCTGGCCGATAATGGCGAAACCACGGTGATCCGTCCACTGGTTTATGTGCCGGAGAAGGATATCATCCCCTTTGCCAAAGGAAACGGCTATCCAATCGTCTGCTGCAAATGCCCTGTTTGCGGTGTCGCTGATATGCAGCGAAAGAGGATGAAAGAACTCCTCAGTTCCCTGGAAAAGGACAATCCCCATGTGAAGCGGAGCATGCTGCGGGCCCTGTCAAATGTCCAGCCCCGCCACCTGCTTGACCTGAATCTCAGAAGGGATGAGGCGCCTGTCGGCAAGGATTGCTACGAGACGACAACGCCAGAAACCTGATCCGTTTCTATCCCGGTAATCCTAACCTTTAGCTCGGTGTTGACCGGCGCAGAGTATCCCGGGATCGATACGGAAAGGTAGTTCCTTGAAAGTCCTTTCAGATTTCCCCCTTTGCGTTTTTCCTGGATGAGAACCAAAACCTCCCTGTCCAGAAAACTCTCGGAATAGGCTCTTTTTTTCCTCGATGAGAGAATTCTGAGCGCTTCGGCCCGCTTTTTGGCTACTGCTGGCGGAACCGGGTTCGGCATGGTTGCCGCCGGTGTTCCCTGCCGCGGTGAAAAGGGAAAGACGTGGAAGTAGGCGAGGGGAAGCTCTTCCAGGAAACGGTAGCCACGTTCGAACGCCTCGTCCGTTTCTCCCGGGAAACCGGCAATGATGTCGGTGCCGATGCAGATATCGGGGGCGGCAGCGGTAAGTTTGCCAATCAGTTCCCGGAAAAAGCCGCTGGTGTAGGGACGGTTCATTGCCGCCAGCACCCAGTCGGCACCGCTCTGGAGAGGGATGTGGAGGTGCGGACAGATCGTCTGCCCGGTTGCGATGAGTTGTGTCAGCTCAGCCGAGATTTCCGTCGGCTCGATGGAGCCGAGCCGCAGGCGGGGAATGATCTTTTCCCGTTCGGCGACCGACAGAAGCTCCAGAAGACTTGTTGGCGGAGAAAGATCGAGGCCGAAAGCTCCCAGGTGTATCCCGGTCAGCACCACTTCCTGGAAGCCTTGCCGGGCAAAGGTCCGGATGCCTTCCAGGGCATCGTCAAGGGACACGCTTCGGCTGGGGCCCCGGACATGGGGCACGATGCAGTAGGCGCAGCGGGAGTCGCAGCCGTTCTGCACCTGGAGAAATGCCCTGGTGTGTTCAGCGAAGGTTTCGAGAATGAGCGGGCCGGTTTCGTGGACTTTGGATATGTCGGCTACTTTGATATGCTGCTCTTCGCCAAGGTCCCGCAACAGCTGCAGCAGTTCCCGTTTTTCAGTGTTGCCGATGATCAGCGCTACGCCCGGCATGGTGCGGATTTCTTCGGAGGCAATCTGGGCATAGCAGCCGGTCACTACAATTCGTGCGGCAGGATTTTCCCGGAGAGCTCTTCGGATGAGGCGGCGGGACTCGGCATCGGTCCTGGCCGTTACCGTGCAGGTGTTGATGACGCAGATGTCGGCAGCTTCTCCCGCGGAAACGACCTGGTAGCCTTCCTTGCGGGCCGCTTCCGTCATGGCGGCGGATTCAAACTGGTTGGTTTTGCAGCCGAGGGTTACAAAGGAGATCTTCTTCATAGTCCTTCTTCGATCCAACCCCCGCCGAGAACCCGGTTTTCGTCATAGAAAACAACCGCCTGGCCCGGGGTAACCGATTTTTCCTGCTCTGTGAAAAATACCTCGACACGATTGTCCGGCAAGGGGATAACGCGACAGGGTACCGCCTGGTGACGATAGCGGATCCGGCAGGTGGTGGAAAATTCACTGGTCGGCTTTGGCATCATCCAATTGACGCTGTCGGCAGTCAGCCCTTTTTTATAGAGCTCATCGTGGGGGCCGACAATAACTTCGCGGCGCTTCGCATCGACACCGAGGACATAGAGCGGCTCTTTCCATGCTATGCCCAGCCCTCTCCGCTGTCCCACCGTATAGCGGTAGGTGCCGTGATGATGACCGAGTACGTTTCCTTGCTGATCCACGATGGACCCGGAAAGGTCTTCGGCTTCCTGTTCCGCTTCAAGAAAGCGGACATAGTTATCATCGGGGATGAAACAGATCTCCTGGCTTTCGCTCTTTTCGGCAACGCGAAGTTCAAAGCGGGATGCCAGGGCGCGGACTTCCTGCTTGGTGATTCCGCCAAGGGGAAACAGGGTTCTGGCCAGTTGCTCCTGGGAGAGGGCAAAAAGGAAATAAGACTGATCCTTTTTCGGGTCAAGCCCTTTCAGCAGGTGGAAGAAGCCATCGTCGCCCTTTTCCACTTGTGCATAGTGGCCGGTTGCCAGAAAATCGGCGCCCAATTCCCGGGCTTTTTCCAGTAACAGGCCGAACTTGACCAGCTCATTGCAGCGGACACAGGGGTTTGGAGTCCGGCCTTGATAATATTCACTGATAAAATCGTTGATAACGAGTCGACGAAACTCATCCTCGAAATTGACCACATAAAAGGGAATGCCGAGCTGATCGGCAATACGACCGGCATCGCGCACATCGTCCGGCGAGCAGCAGCTGGCTTCCGCATCTTCTTCAGGTACGCCGCACGTCGAAGGATCCCAGACCCTCATGGTAATGCCGATCACGTCGTGCCCCTGCTCCTTCAAGAGGGCTGCGGTAACAGAGGAATCCACCCCGCCGCTCATGGCAACGGCAATTCTTTTCGGGCTGTCTGTTTCATTCACCATTTCTGAACTACTCATTCATACGCTGTTTCAGAGCCTCATGGTCCTGCGCCAGCTCGTTGTATTTCCGCTCAAGTTCCCTGATCTGATCGAAGAGGCAGGCGATTGCCTTGGCTTCCGGGTCTGGCATTTTGCCATGTTCCAGATCGGTCTTTTCCGCGCGTGTTTCTGCTGCCATAACCATCCTGCCCGGTACACCGACAACCGTTGAATTGGAGGGGACCTCTTTGATGACCACCGAATTGGACCCGATCCGGCTTCCTTTGCCAACGGTGAATGGACCGAGAACCTTTGCCCCGGAGCCGATGACGACGTTTTCGTCAATCGTCGGATGTCTCTTGACACGCTCAAGGCTTACCCCACCGAGGGTTACGCCATGGTAGAGCGTTACGTTGTCGCCGATTTCCGCAGTTTCGCCGATCACGACACCCATGCCGTGGTCGATGAAAACGCCTTTGCCGATGGTGGCGCCCGGATGGATTTCGACCCCGGTCAAAAAGCGAGCCAGGTGGGAAACGAACCGGCCGAGGAAGAATGCCTTATGAATCCACAGCCAGTGGGAAATTCGGTGCAGCCAGATGGCATGCAGGCCGGGATAGCAGCAGATCACTTCAATAATGCTTCGTGCCGCAGGATCCCTTTCGAATACTACGTGTATGTCCTCCCGCATCCTTTTGAACATGGAAGCCCCTTTTGTTGACCACAATCATGGTAAGTATTTCTTTTTTTACCGAATAGCATACCCGATAAAAATTGTCAATTATTCAGGCTGGGGTGTCGAAACACATGAAGAGGAATTGCCGAGTGGGGATTGTGCACTGTTTGTGCTGAAAAGTGAGAAATGTCGGGCAATAAAAGAAGCAGGGGAGTCTTATGCTACTCCACCTGCCGGAATTCATTCTTCAGCTGATCGTGCTTTATGCCCCGACTGTTTCGGGTAGACCTGCCAGGTTTTCGGAAACCTGGCAGGTCCTGCTTATAGAAAAGCATCAGCGGTCGTCTCAATACCTACACTTTCAACTAAAAAACGTTTCGCCAACTTTGAACTTACGCCTTCTTCGCGGCTTTCGTTATCTTCTTCACCAGTTCGTCGGCATCGTCGGCCACAACCTTCTTCCCATCAACCCGGGCAACTTTTTCCTTGCCGCAGTCACCACACAAGTCGATGCACTTCTTTATCTTGATATCCAGTTCAGGGATTTCTTCTTCAAGTCGTTTGGCGACCTTTGATTTTCCCTTGTTTTTGTCACAGAGTCGTACTTTCATGTGTGAGTCCTTTCCGCAAAGCCTCAGATGTTACGCGGCTGTTGCTGCCGGTGGTGTGAAGACGCGCGCAGCCAAATCCCTGTCAACCATCATAAGTCCCTGCGGGCTGTCGCCCACCAGCTTCAGTTTGGCGATGATGTCGTTGTCATTACCTTCTTCTTCAATCTGCTCGGTCACGAACCACTGGAGGAAGATCTGGGTGGCATGGTCCTTTTCCTTGATTGCCAGATCCATGAGTTCGTTGATGCAGTTGGTGATGAATTGCTCGTGCTTCAGGGTCTGCTCGAACATGGAAAGCAGAGTCCCGAACTCAGTCGGCGGGGCGGAAATTGCCGTGAGCTGGGCATGGTTTCCCTGGCTGTTGACATAGTCATAGATTTTCATGGCATGGACCATTTCTTCCTGGTATTGCACCATAAACCAGTTTGCTGCGCCTTTCAGGCCGATGTAGTTGGTGTAGGATGACATGGAGAGGTACAGATATGCGGAATAGATCTCGTTATTTACTTGCTTGTTCAGTGACTGAACCATTTTTTTGCTTATCATGAGGTGTATCCTCCTTAAAGTTTTTTCCTGATACCTTAGTATAGCGGTAAAATGCGGGCTTGCCACTGAAAAAAACGGAAAGTTTTCCGTTTTCAGCGCCCTGTCAGGGCCTTTTCCGCTTCCAGGAGAACTCTCCACAGATCGGGACTGTCGCCAAGGCCGAGCTTGATGAGGTATGCGGCGATACTCATGTTTGTCCGGGCACGGAACAGTTCCACCTGGTTGGAAAAATCATCCTCACTAGTACCGGAAGCCTCTCGGTATGCAGAGAGAAAAATCTCATCCGGGAAATCCCGGACGATCTCCTCATACTGGAAAAACTGATTTCGGAACTGGGCCAGGAAACATCCTGCGTCAAAGGCTGGGGGAAGACGCAATGAGCTTTCGAAATCTATGGCGGCAACGAAAAGCGTGTCCCGGTTTTCCTGAATGTCCTGTCCGATCAGGATGTTTTTCGGGTGAAAGTCACCGTGTCCCTGGACGAGGTTGTCAGGGCTGTCGGCATAGCGTCTCTGCTCTTCCTTTTGTATGGCGCACACTATTTCTTCTGCTCTTCGGGTGTGGCGGTGGTTGATGGCGGTGAAACGTTCCAGGTACCTTCCCAGTCGATCCGGTTCACGGTCCAGAAACTCGTTGGCAGGGGTGATGGTGAGACGACAGTCATGGAGTCTGGCCAGCCAGCGGGCAGCCATGCGGACATAGCGCAGGCCGTCTTCCCGAGAAGCGGAAAGGATTTTGTCGAAGAGAGATTTCCCACGGATGCCCTGTTCGATGAGGGTCATGGAGTCGTGGTCCTGGTCGATGGGCAGGGGAACCCGATAGGGTCCGACCGCGAAGCCTTGCCGTGCGAGGTGTTCCTCAATGTGAAAAGCGCGGTCTGCCGCATCCCATTTGTGGTGGCTGGAGATGTTCCTGATGATAATCCGCTCCCGAACTTCGTCGATCCCTTTAGCGCCAATGGTCACTTCGGTTACCAGGCTGCCGGCGCCGGAACGGGGGATCTCTTTCAGAAACGGTCGGCAGCGGCCCTTCCTGATCTCGTTGGCAAGCTCGGTCATGCTGCCTACCGGATGGTCGAAAAGGGTCGGATAGAGGCCTGCATAGCCGCTTCCGTGGGTATCGGTGCCTCCAATGGCGGTGAAACGCAGTCGGTGCCAGTCCCTGAGTGCCCGGCTGTTTTCGCGCACCGAGTGGTTCGAACTGAATATCTCCACAGCGTCCAGCAAGGGGAGCATCAGCGAGGCATCGTCGGGTCTTCTTCCTTTGCGGTATGGGTGAGCCCACACCAAAGCAGCCTGGGGTGAACTTTCGCGGATCTCTTCAAGGGAGATGCGGCGCGGGAAATGCTTGCAGGCTCCATAGATGATAACATCACCAATTTCAGGGGTCGAGACTTCCTGTCCGGAAAGAATCAGGAAGTGGTCCGGAACCGCACTTGAACAGCGAACCTGGAGAATCTCCTCGTCCTGCCAGAGATAGTGGTGATCGGTGAATACGATGCCCTGTAAACCCTTGGCAAAGGCCTGACGGATCAGTTCTGCCGCGGGAATAGCGCTGCAACGGGAATGTTCAGCGGTATGAGAGTGCATTTCCAAAAGCATGCGGTAAGGATAGCAGATTGTGCTGCTCCCACAAGGACGGGCAAAATGATCTTGCTTTCTTTTCCGCACTTGGGCTACAGTGTCTCATTGCATTCTCTGCATGTTCCTGCCTTCAAACAACTTTTTGCGCTCGTAGCTCAGCTGGATAGAGCAACGGACTTCGAATCCGTCGGTCGGGAGTTCGAATCTCTC
>CAVVDU010000010.1:0-10374 GCA_963746935.1 uncultured delta proteobacterium
CCCGCCGGCGCCACTATTGATAGACCGGGGCGCAGGGAGATGATTATATCAAACTGGCGGGACGAGTGACAAAGCGGGGGATGAAGGAGTTTCAGGCAAAATGACTCGTTTATTCCCCGATTTTCCAGGAAGGAGTAACCGATGAATACTCTTTCAAGAAAAAAGCATTACGCTTGAAAATCTGGCCACGATTCTGGGCGGGGTGTTTCTGTTCAACCTTGCGCTTCTATTGCTATGGGCTCTCGTATTTATAGCCGCCCACGACTGGATGTACTGCATGAACAGCAGATGGTTCGACATCGGCGGACGCGAGTTTGATCTGCTGAATTACGGGCTGATAGGGTTTCTGAAGATAATCAACATAGCGTTCTTCCTGTTCCCCTATCTGTCCATAAAGCTGCTGCTGCGAAGGAAGGCCAGGTAGACGTTTCTACCGGCGGGGTATCAGGAAATCGGCCGACGATCCCGATCGAGAGGGTACGATTCGTGTCTTCTCAACAGTTACCCCTGCTCGCCTGCCGCCGTCACCACTACCATCTCCTTCTCTATCTACCCAGACACGACAGCACTGCATCAGGATTGTACCCGCGAATCACCGTGGAGCCGATCCGAACAACCGGGACACCACCCCGCCCAGCTCCCGGAATGTTTTTGCGGCAGTACTGTCCTGCTCTATGTCGTAGGCAACATAAGAAATGCCTTTTTCCTTCAGGAATTGCTCCATCTTTTTGCAGATCCGCACCAGGAAGTTCGGTACAACTCGACGGTATTTCCGCCGTACGAAATGCCCTTGCGCGGTAAAGGATCTTGAGATTTACGAGGCAAGGGGGCCGGGCCGGCATCAACAATGGAAATGTCGCCTGATGACCCGGTTTGCTGGAGCTGTTTGCGGTATTTGGCCGGGACCTTGGAGATGTCGTCGACAAAATGCAACGACCCTTTACTGTCCGTGTAGCGGTAGATTTACCTTGGGCTGTACCGGCGAAAAGGGGCAGAATAAAGGCAGCAAGTACCATGAGATATTTCATACATGACCCTCAATTCCCTTACATTTCAAGACCTGACTCCCAACTCCCGAGGTTTGCCCTCCTGCCCCACTAATTTCCCTGGAGCAGAAGCCCACCCTTCCCGACCCTAGCCTGGTGTCCAGAAGGGGCCTTGCTTGCCCAGTTTTGCCAGCGCCATTATCAGCTCGGAGGCGTACTCCGGAACCCGGGAAAGGTAATCCTGCTGCAGACGGTTCCTGAGTAAAGGCCCGCTGAAAACCAGCGCCCAGTCGGCCAGCGACATAATGGACTCGGCTGAGATGGCGTCATATTGCGGCCAGTTGGCCACGTGTTCTTCCGACCGGAAGAGGTTCATGCGGCTTCAGCCCATGCCCCAGGACACTTCTCCCGACAGTATTCTGGCCAGGGGAATGTTCATGTGCCCCACGACGGTCACGGGATCGACTTCCAGGATCTCCTCGTCCCGCATCCGGACAAGGATGGGTTGCCCGCAATCAAGGCAGCGGGCTTCGATGCGGATCTCGGTTCCGGGAAAGAGCCAGCGCACGGCCAACGCTTCCAGTCCGCACTGGCCGTACGACTTTTGCTCCCTTTTATGGTCACGAGGTAGTCGGTGGGCACATTGGAAAAGGGCGCCCAGGACTCGACGTAATCCGTTTCCTTGACGAACCAGCAGGCCAGGGAGGCATCAGCGGCTTGGCGCTGCAGCTGCCTGGCCTCTTCAGGCCGCACCCCGAGCGTTGCCGCCAGCTCTGTATAGTGGGGTGCCCGACCGGTTTCCATGAAATGCCTAACGACAGCTGTGTAAGCTCGTTGCACCGATGAAATTTCTTCCATGTCATTTCCCCTCCACCGGATAACCTACCCGGCACTTTCCGCTCCACCCAACTCGAGGGCGTACACCTTCCAATGCCCGGCACTGATCAACTTGAGCGCCGGACCTGCGCTCATAACCCTATAATGAAATGCTATCGCACCGGGAGTCTTTTACAACAGAGGAATTACGGGGACACTTTATTACGGGGACACTTTACTCATTAGGAAGGATTGGGCCCCGGCTTTTTCTTCTTAAGCATGCGACCCAGTGTGCTTTCCAACTCCGCAACAAATTTGTCGCTTCCCAAGGGGCGGCCTGTCCTCTCTGCCTGTTTGAGAGCTGCAACCATTGAGACGCAAGGAGTTGCCGACAGGTAGCCTTTCCAGTCACCAACCATTTCAACCAAGGGAGAATTCTTTACCAGGGGATCTTCTTTGTTATCAACATGGAAAGCAGCACTGCTCCATGGATAATCCTCCGGTTGCACGCACAGCTTGCTTTTGACAGGATTCAGCTCTACATAACGAGCAGCAGTAAGAAGATACGTTTCATCCATCGGATACGATGCAAAACGCCCCTGCCATAGGTGTCCTCGCCAACCATAGCGAAAATTGATCCTGCGCGTATAACGTCGGTGTGTTTCTCCAATCGCAAGCCTCAACCCATCTTCATCCTGCGGTACGGCAATGATATGCACGTGATTGGCCATCAGGCAATAAGCCCAGATTGCAACCTTGTACCAGTCACACCATTCCGCCATGAGATCGAGATAGGCACGGTAGTCATCATTGGAAAAGAAAGCTTGTTGTCGTCGATTACCCCTCTGGGTAATGTGATGCGGAAAACCAGGGGCAACGACCCTTGCAATTCTGGCCATGCCACATATTATTCGCCTCAGCACAATCTTACAAGGCTTTATTTGCAGACTCTAATATCCCAAGCTTGGCATCCAAATGAGTAAGGTGTCCACGGAACTCCTCCAAAAGTGGTTGCCCCAATAGGGCTTTTTCTTCAAGTGTCGGAACTGCTGAAAGAGCTTCATCGACGTTTGCCCTTTCAGTCGTCCCAACAAATCGGATATCGACAACTTTGGCGGAATCATCACCACCATGTGTACGTGGTCCGACTGGACATTGAGCTCTACTACCTCGCAACCAGCGTAACCACAAATTGCCATTATCCCGTTTTCTGCGGCTTCTTTTACTGCCCCATGCAATACGCGGTATCGATACTTTGGCACCCATACGATGTGATACTGACAATGCCATATCCTATGTGATAACTTCCGAAAACGGCTGCTCACTGTGACCTCCTTGTATTCGAAGTTGCGGCAACAACTCGATCACAAGGATAGCAGTGAGCGGCTTTCAGCCATACCTATTCAGGACCGGCATAGCCAGTCCACATTACCACGCCCATAGGGCGTGGGTTTCTACGTCAAACTAAAGTCAGCGAAATGCCTTGAAACAACTCTACCCACCCCGCCTATTATCCTCAAACATCTCCACCGACATCGGATACCGCAACCGCCACACCATCTTAATCGGCCGCTCACTCTCGTAACTCACCCGCTCCACCGGCCCCAGATAGGTAAACGGCACAGTGACCCCGTTTCGCTTTTTCTGGTCCCGGGCAAAAACCAGAATCGTATAACCCCGCTCTTGATGATGAATCAAATTCTGTCCATCAGAGTGATGCTGTGCGGTATTCGCCTGAGATTCCCAATGCAGGAGTACCCGACTGATGGGGTAATCGGCATACATGGTGCTTGGTGAAAACTCTTTTTCGGTTTTCTGAAAGGTAACCAACAGCACATAGGCTTTCACTTCAGGGAAATGAAACACACCCACCCCGGTCTGTCCGGCCGTCTCTAGAGTTGCTTTACCAAAGACCGCCTGAATTTCCTTGCCCCCGTAACGGGAATGGAGTTCTAACGGACAAGCAAAAGGAAGTTCAGGAATCTGCCCACTAACTTCCGTAGTATGAAGCGACCAGGCAAGAATCTCATCTAAGTCAGCAAGTATTGACGGATTGCTGGCAAGTCGGTTGAGGGCATCTTCCAGAGAAGAAATGCCAAGATTACTCGCCTTGTCTCTCCAGATCCTATAATACAAAAGCATGGCCGAATTCCCGGCAAGTGCCAGTGCCTCAGCAATCGCACCATTCGAAACTTTCCCCAGAACATCGCGCAACAGTGCCGCTTCTTTTGGACCATTAATAAACACCACCTGCACCAGGGTCTTTTTCAACCGTACTATGTCCGGGTCTGTGGGAATTGGTCCCAGTTGCGCCTTGGCTTTCCACTCTGACCACGTCTCTTTGGCCAGCAATACTTCCGGCTCGTAATCGTGGTAGCGAATAAAATTGCCGAAGGACAGTTCCTGTCCAGTTTCGCTGGTGAAAGTCTGGAGGCGGTCAGGCACCTGAACAGCCAAGCGACCCAAGTTTTCCTTTATGTTCTCTAGAACGTATTGACGGGAAAGACGGTCAAGCTGAATGGAACAACCGGCGGGAAGGTGTGGAAAATCAAACGCTACTTCCTTATCGATGGAAAAACGGTGTCGCGGCAAAAGGGCCTTGAGTTTGGTGTCAATTCGATAGCGGCGGTGAGCTTGTCCCACGAAGTCGAGCACAGTGAGGCAGTCTTTCCCCGGTGCATGCCGGAGGCCGCGACCTAACTGCTGGAGAAATACTGTCAGGCTCTCCGTAGGCCGCAAGAAGAGGACTGTGTTCACCTCTGGCACGTCAACACCTTCGCTCAGCTTATCGACAGTAAACAGGAAAGTAAGTCGACCTGCTTTCAGATCTTTCAGTAGATCCTGACAGCGACCATCCTCGACACCTGAGACAAAAGCTCCGGAGGGGATCCCCTGTTGTGAAAATTGCTCCGCCATGAAAACGGCATGCTTGATGGTAACGCAAAACCCGATCCCCCTGATGGCACTCAGGTCCGGTTCATAACGATTGAGCGCCGCGACAATGGCATTTAGTCGCTGATTGGCTCGAGCCTGATCCATCACATAGACATTTTCAAGAGCGGCCGCATCGTACTTTCCTTTTCGCCAGAACTGGTCAGTGTTTAGGGCAATCGGATCAGCTACGCCGAAATAGTGGAAAGGGCAGAGCAGTTTTTCTTCCAAGGCCTCGGGTAGTCGAATCTCAGCGGCAAATCGGTTACTGAAATCAGCAGCCACGTTTTCACCATCCATCCGCTCCGGAGTGGCAGTCAGACCGAGGAGAATTTGTGGGGTAAAATTGTCGAAGATCGGTCGATAGCTATCTGCAGTACCGTGATGTGCCTCATCGACCACGATGTAGTCATAGAAATCCTTTCCAACCTGTTCCCACAAACGTCTGCTGGAGAGCATCCCAATAGAGCAGAACAAATGTTCGAAACGATTGGCCTGGTATGGACCGACCAGCAGTTCACCAAAGTTCTGATCTCGCAACACATTGCTGAAGGTCACCTGTGCCTGCTGAAGAATTTCCTGTCGGTGGGCAACAAACAAGAGACGGGCCTGGCGTTTCTTCCGCTCGAAGAAATTTTTAAAATCAAAGGCAGCGACCACTGTTTTGCCAGTACCGGTGGCTGCTATCACTAGGTTACGCCAGCGATCATGGGAATTGCGCTCCCGATCCAGTGCCTCAAGGATGCGCTCCTGAAATGGGTGCGGCCTGAGGTCAAAGAATACTGCCGGGCCGTTTTGCCGGGGATTGCGGGCACGGTCAATGGCTGTCCGGAAAAGCGTAGGATTCTCAGGATCAAATGGAATGAACTCGTGGCCGTTCCAGTAAGTCTCGAATTCAACAGAAAACTTTTCAAGGATGTGGCCCATGTCTTGGGCTGTAACCTTGAGATTCCATTCCAAACCGCTGGTTATGGCTGCATGGGACATGTTGGCCGAGCCGATATAGGCCGTAGAGAACCCAGTACTGCGCTTGAAGTGGTACGCCTTAGCATGGAGCCGGGTCCTTTCGGTGTCATAAGAAACGCGGACTTCTACATTCGGCATGTGAGCCAACCATTCCACAGCAGGAGCATCTGATGCTCCCATATAGGAGGTGGTGATTAAGCGAACAGGGACATGACGGTCACGTAAATCCTCGAAAGCCGGCATCAATAGGCGAAGACCGGACCATTTGATAAATGAGACCAGGATATCAACCCCGTCTGCGGATCGCATTTCTTGAAGTAATTCATGGGCAAGCTGCGGTTCTTGGGGGGAACCGGTGAAGAGGCTGCTCTCGCCAATGGGTGTATGAGGTCGGGGAATACCGGACGTACCAAAGTTCGGAGGGGTAATTTCTAGCAGTATAGGCTTTGCTTTAGATACCAGCTGATGCTTCCCAAGGTGGTTTCTGCCTGGCTCTTTGGCTACATGGCCGAGAATCCGATTACAGAGTGCCAACCGTTTTTCTGGGTCTGATTCTTCACGGAGGGCCTGTTCCAAAACCTTGGCTACGAATGCCGCATAACGAGCTGGCTGCTCCTCAGGGTCAATTTTGCCGAAAACAGTCCTAAGTTCTGGATGTCTCGCAAGTGTATCTCGGAGGTATTCATCGATGAGCGCTTCGTAGATGCCATGTGCTATCTGATTCATCTGTAGCCAGACTCACTTTCAGTGCAACAATGGAGAAACGATGCTGTCCTGAATTTCACTAAACTCGTTTTTTTAGCTGACTTTTCTCTTCTTAAGGACTGACTACTTTTTTGCCGTAAAGAATATGCGCTGCATCACTTAAGGAATTACGCAAATGCTGTCTTCTCGATTCACGCACCGCTGGATCTCTGTGCCAAAAAGCTTGGCGACTGGTGTGATAGGTCTCTATGATTTCAAGCCGCCGCTCTGCGACGATGTTCGGGTAGAGACGAGTGAATTTTTTCCAACTGTTCTGAGCTGTACCACCATGAATTATAACCACCTGTAACTTAGGCAAAAGGTCAAGTATTTGATTCAGAGGTGCAAGACCAGCATCTAATTCTGCAGCATTGGGTTGACGATTGATGTACCAAGGATAGGCGTTCCATGGCACCATATCGATGACATCAATTCCTACCTCAGAAAGCAGTTTACACATTGTCTCAGCGGTAGCATCGTCGTTCTCAAGGCTAAGAAATCCGCTGTTGTGTGCCATTGGGCCGGGATCACGAAGGACACTGAGCAATCTGGCACCAATCCCGCCGTAAATAGGCGCAATGTAGGGAGCTATGAGACCATTTCCCACGTCACACAAATCGTCTACAAGATGATTAATTGGTGCAACCATGGTGTCGTATCGATGTTCCCACTGATGGTTACGGTATTCTTCATTGGCCATGCGACGTGGCATAAAATTTACCCTTCACAGGGACCTTTGTGGTCAAGTCTTGTAAAATCAGTTTATTGAGGTACTTATTTAATTCTCACCTATTGCTATTACATGCCGGCACTTTGGATACGCAGAACAAGCCCAGAAATGCTTCCCGGCATGTGGTCCTTTTGCTGCCTGCCGCTTTACCATCTCAGAAGCACATTTCGGACACACTGGTGATTCTTCCTGAATTGACTTTTCTGGAGTCACCGGTTCCGTTGCGGCCAGGTTCGTTTCTGTTAAAGCACCTTCCATTTGAACCGATTCCGGTTTTTCAGCAATTGGGGGTTCCTGAATCGATCCCAACGTCATTGAGACCGACGCACTCGAGATATCTTTCGGCCAGCCTCGCCCTAACTTCTTGGAGCGAATACCCTTTCTTTGCAGAAAAGTGAATAATCGGGATTTTCGCCGCCGATAATGCCTGGTCAACAAAATCATCCCTTTTTACTCGATCCTCCCGAGCATGCGATTGATCATCCAGCTCAACAACCCCAAACACCGCAAGATCGGTGGTAGAACAGATAACAAAATCCACATGTTTCTGATTGATACGATTTGATGCTGATGTCCGTTTGCTGAGGGTCAATCCTTTTGCCGGTTTAACTATATCCCCCAATCTTACCTTTCCGAATATTCTATACTTGCCATCCAGCGCTTGTTCCAACACACCAAGAAATGATCGCTCGGCAGGTGAGAAGAGGAGCTCTCTCTTTTCAAACCCGAAACCATCCTCTTTTGTTCCCTGCTTTGTTTTCAAGGCAACAAGCAACCCAGCAACGATAAGAACTATTGCAACAACTATCCAGAGACTCAAGTCTTCCTCCTATTTCCTGGAAAAATAATCGTATTATCAATTACACCATTTTGCTCATCATACCAGCCGCCATTCACTCCGATGCCACTTCAAATGTTTCTGTTCCGGCCAAAGATCCTTGTCTCCAGGCGGAATAATCCCCCTCCCGGAAAGAGTCAGCAAAAATCCCGGCACATTCGGGTCAGCCCCGATCTGCCGGGAGGTAATAACACTATAACTCTCCGAAACACCCATCATCCCCTCATCGAAGGCCCAGTGGCAAAGCTTGCAGAGCGCCATTCCATTACGAATATCATCATTCTGGTTCACACTCCACGGCACGATATGGGCAGCATCCACCACCGTATGACCTTCGGAGGTGACAATCCGCACTCCGCACAGGGCACAGCGGTGATCGTAGCTTGTAACCACCGCACGGCGGAAGCCCTGGTACCGCACAGCAGGCTTGTACTTCTCCCCTTCGAGAATCTCCTTCACCCGTGGCTGGTGAGCCATCTGCATCAGTTCCAGGTTGTAGGAAAATGCCTCGGAATTTATCTGGGTCTGTTCCAGAAGCGTCTTCTGGGCCGCCTCGGAAAAGCATGATTGCAGCAGCACCTGCCTCATACGCCATACGGTTTTCCGGTGACTGGAGAAGCAGGAACAAGTCATCATCCATCCGAGCACCAAGGGCGATTTCACGAAGCTGGTTCACTGAGCTGATATTGTTGACAACCGCCGGAGTTATTTCTCGACCGGATACCGGAACAAGCTCCCAGAAAGGTTCATTGTGCAAACGGGAGAATGGAAAGGCGATGCTGCTCTTTTGCGTAATCGGTACAACCCTGCGCCAGTAGCCGGTGAAAAGCTCATTCAGTTCCACCAGGTCGCCGGTAATTTCAATAAAATTGGAGGTAATAACACCACGCGCAATCAGGTCCATCACCGCCATAAGCAGAAGCGGTTTGTGGGGTGCTTGCTGCCTTGTTGCTTCGGTCCAGGTTTGTCCCGGGGCACGGCGTAGATGGGCAAACTGCCGTAGATATTTGTCAAGCATAATCACAAAGTCTTCCAATACGGCGCCCGGTCAGTAAACAACTTCCGCACCCCGCCGATTCATCAGCGCCTTATCGATTATCGTCATTGCCTCTGCGGTCATCCTGCCTATCCTCGTCATTTCCTCCGCGGCCTTGCTCACCCCGCCTGTCCCAATATCTTTCCTTCTCCCATTTCTCCCAGTTCCTTTCCACGTCGCGGTATGGTATCCGCTCGTATCCAGGCGACAGACGCTGATGATAATCCTGTGGGAGCGATCTCAAGCCATTGGGAATGCTCCCCGGCTCTTCATAACTCCACTGTCCGTCATAATCCCGGGATCTGTACCAGCGCCCTTCATAAGGACGCCACCAGTAATTTTGATAATACAGGACATCCGCATCAATGTCCGGGACCATGTAGACATAGGTTCCAGGTATCACAACCAGTTCAGGCGGTGCAGCAAACCTGATGGCGGGGAGTTTGTTTCCCACACGAACATGGACCCCTTCCCCTCCTACACGCACACTTACCCCTTCGTCCCCAACATTTACATTTACCCCGGAATCTCTGTGGGGTATACATCCTGTTAAAGGTAAAAGCAGAGTAGCAACAACCAGCGCAATCGCCTTGCTTTTCATCTCACTCTCCTTTTGATACGTGCCAATGCTTTACCGGGGATCAAGACTTGTAAAATAAATTTCTGAAATACAGGAAACTATCCCTCTTTCCCCAAGGTCTTCCAATACGGCGCCCGGTCCGGAAACAGCTTCCGCACCCCGCCGCGCGGATCATCACAGTCACCCGCATAACGCGGAATCAAATGGATATGCAGATGAAAGACCGTCTGCCCGGCAGCGGCCCCGTCATTGATGCCGATATTGAAACCGTCCGGGCTTCTTTCCTCCAGCAGTTTTCGCCGGGACTCGTCCAGCAGGTCGAACAGCGCCGCCCGCTCCTCAGCCGTAGCCTCGAACAGCGACACAATATGCCGCCTGGGCACGATCAAGGTATGACCGGGGTTGACGGGAAACTTGTCGGCCAAGGCAAAGGCCAGCTCGTTTGCCGCATAGACTCTAGATGGATCAATACTGCAGAAGGGGCAGTCAGGGCTATCAGCAACGGTTTTTTCATCAGGCATAAGGCGGGTACCCATCACGAATCTTCAGCCACACATTCAGGACGCAAAAAAGCCGCCCAATCAGCTCTCAGCTGACACGGACGGCCCGGTTTTCCCCTCAACGAAATGTTTTACCTCTGACCCCATCTTTCAGATCCCCTAAAAACAGTCAATTCCGGCAATATTATTAACTCTTTTTTACACCCGGCACAGCTCCGATGTCAATAATGGCTAGATTATATAATTT
>CAVVDU010000011.1:0-20727 GCA_963746935.1 uncultured delta proteobacterium
ACCTGATGCATCTATTTCTTTCGGGCAGTGATCCGGAAATACTCGCGGGCAACTTGATGGGGGATTTCGTCAAGGGACGCCTCGACGACCGCTTTCCTCCCGGTATAAGGAGAGGCATCGAGATTCATCGGCGGATCGATTCCTTTGCCGCTGGTAATGAATTCTTCCTGCGGAGCAAGCACTGTATCGATCCCTGTTTCGGTCACTTTCGCGCGGTGCTGGTGGACATCTTTTATGATCATTTTCTTGCCTGCCATTGGGATGCGTATTCTCAGGTGAGCCTCGAGGAATTCATCAGTATTTCATATCAAACCCTGTCCCGTTACGAGGCCCATCTGCCGCCACGCCTTCTGGAACTTCTGCCCAGGATGTTTTCACGCCACTGGCTCATTGCCTACCGCGAGCAGTCCGGGCATTGAAACGGCCCTGCGGAGGATGTCGGAAAGGGTTACAAGGTCGAATCCTTTGGCTGCGGGGGGCGCAGAACTATCGAAGAAGCGGGAACTCCTCCTGGCAGACTTTCGGAGTTTTCTGCCGGAGGCTTACACGTATACAGACTCGCTGTTGACGTAACTGGTTGGATTGTTCAGTAGACAGGATTTTATACAATAAGATCTTTACTTGATTGGTGATGAGCTTTGAAGTGAGGCGGCAGTTGAAGCCTTCCGTGTTTTTGTTAGGCATCGGAATGGTCTTCAACTGCCGTATTTTTTGTCGGAAAGATCCTTGTTATGCGGCTTGATTAGTCTTGGTCTTATTGGGTGAATCACCGCGGCCCGAACCAACACCCCTGCCGATGGACAGGATGCGTGCGATGCATGCAGGCGCGGCAATCGGCGGCGGTCTCATCGATGCAGGCCTTTGCCGGATAAATTTCATACATGGCCCGGTATTTTTTCGGTGTCAGGTTCGGCATGACAATGTTGGCACCGCGTGCAAGACCCAGTTCCCTTCCGGTTGCCGTGTTCAAGGTTGCCAGGGCGCTGGTACTTGGGATATTGGAGTCGGGGCAGGCGATCCGTGCCAGGGCGATAACTTTGTAGGTCATGGCCTCGGTGTTTGGTATCTGTTCTCCTTCCGGGGCTTTGAGCTTCTCGTCGTCCCGTCCGAGGGGGGTGCCTGTGTGGGCAATATAGGGGCCAACGCCGATCATGTCCAGATTGAGATCCTTGAAGGTCTGAATGTCGTTTGCCAAGTCTTCATATGTCTGTCCTGGGATACCGATCATGACACCGCTGCCGATTTCATAGCCGATCTCCCGGAGCCTCTTCAGCAGCGCAAGACGATCTGAGTTTTCACCGGAAAGTGGCGGATGGATACTGTCATAGAGTTTCCTGTTGGATGTTTCGAAGCGCAGCAGGTAACGGTCTGCCCCCGCTTCTTTCCAGGCCACCAAGTCCTCATCGCTCCTCTCCCCGAGACTCAGGGTCACTGCCAACTCCGTTTCGGACTTGATTCTCCCGATGAGTCCGGACATCCACTCCCTGGTAATTCCGTAGTCCTCCCCCGCTTGAAGCACGACTGTACCATAGCGATAGGCTATTGCTTCACCTACGCAGGCCATGATTTCATCTTCAGGCATGCGATACCGTTCCAGTTCTTCGTTGCCTGCATGTATTCCGCAATAGTGGCACTCCCTCGAGCAGATGTTCGAAATCTCGAGGAGTCCGCGCAGGTGAACTTCCTTACCCACGTGTTTCTCACGGATCCCATCCGCCTGTTCCCAGAGAGATTCCAGTTTGGATTCGTCTTCGCACCTGAGCCATTCCACAATATCTGTTTTGTCCATGCTCAACCTCCTTTTTCCTATTGAGAGCAATCTTTTGCTCTCAGCTTCCTTGCCCGTACATTTCCTAAACCATACCAAATATATAAAGTAAATGTAAGAATAAAAAATAGTATGCTTTATAAAAAAGCTAATGTATTGACGTGGGTCAAATTTGTTCTGATGTTAAATTACGTGGTGAATGTTTCGTGATGTGGGAAAACCCTCAGATTTCGAGTGTGTAAATGATCAATTTGATGCTGGGTTAAACAAAATTAAATAGGTAGTAAAATAATGCTTGAAAAAATAATATTATTATCTAAAATAGTCAACAAACAATTGGCAGTAATTTCTATCAAGAGCGGCGGAGGGACTGGCCCTGCGATGCCCGGCAACCCCCGGAAACGGGAAGGTGCCAAATCCTGCGGAATCGAAAGGTTCCGGGAGATAGGAACGGGAACAGAAATCCCCTTCCGTAACCCCCCGGAAGGGGATTTTTCTTTGAGGAGGTTGACGGTGAAACTTTCAACACAGGCGGTACAGGTAGGACTTAATTGGGACGGAAAGACCGGCGCGGTGACCGTGCCGGTCTACCAGACTGCTACCTTCAAACATCCCGGACTCGGACAGAGTACCGGTTACGACTATACCCGGTCCGGGAATCCGACCCGAAAGGTTTTGGAGGATGGTATTGCCGCGTTGGACGGTGGGGTTTGCGGGTTTGCCTATTCTTCGGGCATGGCGGCCATTGCGAATCTACTTCTGCTTTTTCGCAAGGGGGATCATCTGGTCGTGACTGAGGACCTCTACGGTGGAACCTACCGGCTTTTCGAGCAGATTTTCCGGCAATATGACTTGACCTTTACCTACGTGGACACCAGTGTTCTGTCCGAGGTGGAGAAGGCGATTCGCCCCGAGACAAAAGGGCTGTTCGTTGAGTCGCTGACAAATCCGCTCCTGAAAGCGGCTGATGTGAAGGGTCTTGCAGAACTGTGTGCTGCCAGGAAAATACTCTGTATTGTAGACAATACCTTTCTTACGCCCTACCTGCAGCGGCCGCTGGACCTTGGTGCCGACATAACGGTCTACAGTGCGACAAAGTATTTGGCCGGGCACAATGACACGGTTGCAGGTCTGGTGGTGGTGAAAGACCCTGCTCTGGCAGAGAAGGTTTACTTCCTCCAAAACTCTGTTGGAGCGGTCCTTGGACCTCATGATTCGTGGCTGGTAATCCGGGGCATGAAAACTCTGGGTATTCGCCTGGACCGACAGCAGGAGAATGCACAAAAAATTGCCGAATGGCTCGAAGGGTACCCGAAGGTCAGGAAGGTTCATTATCCCGGTCTTCCTGAACATCCCGGTCATGCGCTTCTGCGTGAAACTGCCAACGGTTTCGGCGGCATGGTCTCCTTCGAGGTTGTCGAACCTTCGCTGGTGGAGAGGCTGCTGCTGAAGACGGAAATCATCTCCTTTGCCGAGAGCCTCGGTGGGGTGGAAACGCTGATTACTTTTCCGGAGGTGCAGACCCATGCCGATATCCTGCCGGAGATCAGGGCCCGACTGGGCATCAACAATGTATTGCTTCGCCTTTCGGTGGGGATTGAGGATGTTGACGACCTGATCAGCGATCTGGCGCAGGCATTCGACGAGTAAGGATAAGGAGACGCGCAATGAGGTTCGGAACGAGAATTATCCATAACGGCCACGAGGTCGATCCCCATACCAGGGCGGTGGGGGTTCCCATTCACCAGGTTTCCACCTTTCACCAGGATTCGCTGGATCATTTTGGCAAGAACGATTACGCCCGGTCCGGCAACCCGACCCGGGAGGCTCTGGAGGAGACGATTGCGCTGCTGGAAAATGGCACGCGGGGTTTTGCCTTTGCCTCGGGCATGGCAGCGATTTCATCGGTATTACTGCTCTTTTCTCCCGGCGACCACTTGGTTGTATGTGACGATGTGTACGGTGGGACCTACCGGGTTCTTACCACTCTGTTTTCCCGGCTCGGGATCGATGCGAGTTTTGTGGATACGACCAATTTGGCTGAAATACGGAAAGCGATCCGGCCGAATACCCGTGGGCTTTATCTGGAAACACCTTCCAATCCCCTCCTGAAGATCACTGATCTGGCAGGCGCCGCAGGGATCGCCAGGGAGCATGGCATTCTCGTCATGGTCGATAATACCTTCATGACACCGTATCTGCAGCGCCCCCTTGACCTGGGCTGCGATATTGTCCTTCACAGCGGTACCAAGTTCCTGAACGGCCACAGTGATGTAATCTGCGGGTTTGCCGTGGTACGTGACCCCGGGCTTGCCGCAAGCATACAATTTGTGCAGAATTCTTTCGGGGCGATACTCGGTCCGCAGGATTCCTGGCTGGTGCTCAGGGGGATGAAAACTCTCAAGGTGCGTATGGAAGAGAGCCAGAAGGGAGCACGTGCGGTGGTCGACTGGTTGTGCGGACAGCAGAGTATTACGGAGGTGTTTTATCCTGGGCTTGCCACGCATCCCGGTTTTGCCATCCAACAGGCCCAGGCCGCGGGTCCCGGGGCGGTGCTTTCCTTTACCGTGTCAACGATCGAGTTGACGCGCAAGCTACTGGAAGAACTCACCTTGGCGGCCTTTGCAGTCAGTCTTGGGGGCGTGGAGAGCATTATCTCCTATCCGGCAAAAATGTCCCATGCTGCCATGCCTCATGAGGAGCGGGAATCCAGGGGAATTACCGACACCCTTGTCCGGCTTTCGGTGGGGTTGGAAGACCCCGAAGATCTGATTGCCGACCTGGACCGGGTGCTGAACGGCTAAGTCAGTTTTTTTCTTTGGATAGCTTGAGGAGCGGGGTGTGGTTACTGAAAACTGTGCCCGCTTTTTCACGTTTTTTCCACTCTTTAACGAACTTATTACAGGCATCAAAGGGCGGCTGTTTATGCTCCTGCGGGTGCATGAATTGTGTGCTCCGTTCTCCACAAGTTGTGTTGATAACTTGTGGAGAAGTCTGTTGGGAATTGTGCAATCCATTGTTTTTCAAAAGGGTCGTACAAATTGCCTAAATCATGGCCATCCCGGTAAAGTGTAGTAAAATCAAATAGATGTAAAATGTGTGGTAATTTCGGGGAGTTAGCGGCGGACCTTCGGTATTGAAAACGCATATCAATAGAGTTATACACACCCTTTAATTAAATATGGGGAAAGACCCTTGTTTTGGCAGGGGGTATATTGCTGGTCTTGTTTGGAATTATGACTGATACAATAGGGTTTTAAAGGGACGAAAAAGCCTCCCGGTGTGGGTGCTACACGGGGAGGCTTTTTCCTGTTGGAAATAAGCTGTTGAAGCAGCTTACGATGTGATAAATGGTGCCGAAGACTGGAATCGAACCAGCACGAGGAATCCCCCACAAGAACCTGAATCTTGCGCGTCTACCAATTCCGCCACTTCGGCATTCAAGGAAAATATATATACCACCAACGATTCTTGATTGCAAGACAAAATGAATGACTTTTCGATGCATGAAAAGGGGGTGCAGAAGGTCAGCTGACATCAGCATGGGTGAAGCGCGGAGTGTCAATATGTCCAATATATCATTGATTTTATTCCATCTGGCGAGTATTATTGCCCCGTGCGCTGGTGTTGTTCGGTAGCGGCCTGCTCGGCATTTCTCTCGTACGGTCTGGCTGTAGAATGAATAACGGGGGATACTGCTCTGAAAACGTCCAGGGAAAAGGAACGATTGGATAAGCTCCTGGTGGCACGAGGACTGGTTGAGTCGCGGGAGCGTGCCCGTGCGCTGATTCTGGCCGGCGATGTGGTGGTGGACGACCACGCTGTTGACAAGGCGGGCCAGCTTGTTTTTGTCGATGCCCAGATTCGCATCAAGGGCAGTGGTATTCCTTATGTAAGTCGCGGGGGGCTGAAGCTGCAGAAGGCCCTTGACGAATTTCCTCTTGAAGTTGCCGGGCTCTGTGCTCTGGACGTTGGTGCGTCGACAGGCGGGTTTACCGATTGCCTTCTTCAGAGGGGGGCGCGGAAGGTTTTTGCCGTTGACGTGGGGTATGGCCAACTGGCATGGAAACTTCGCCAGGACGAACGGGTTGTCTGTCTTGAGCGGACAAATATTCGCTTTCTCGAACCGGGTGCCCTCTCGGAAGTTCCTGATCTGGCGGTTATCGACGCATCTTTCATTTCTCTGGAAAAGGTCCTGCCGAATACTCTTCGATTAGTGAAGGCGGGCGGGGAGATTGTTGCGCTCATCAAGCCTCAATTCGAGGTAGGACGAGGGCAGGTGGGAAAGGGCGGCGTAGTCAGGGACGAAAAGAAGCACCGGGAAGTCATCGACTCGATCTGCTCCCTGGTTGAGACCTTGGGGCTTGATGTGAAAGGGGTGCTGGAGTCGCCGCTGCTGGGCCCGAAAGGGAACAAGGAGTTCCTGATCCATCTGAAGAAGAGAGACTGCCAGGCCGGGTAGCGAGCACTTTTGAAAGAATAGGTGGCCATGATGGAAAAATGTTTGTTCTGTAAGTTCATTTCCGGAGAGATACCGGTAAAGAAGGTTTTCGAGGACGAGCATCTGATAGTAATCGAAGATATTGCTCCTGTTGCTCCTGTCCACCTCTTGATTATCCCGAAAAAACATACCGTAAATTCCCTTGATCTGAGTCCGGATGATACTGCTGTGGTTGGGCATGTCTTCCAGGTTGCTGCCAGGCTGGCTCGGGAATTGGGTGTTGCTGATCGTGGCTTCAGAGTTGTGAACAACAATAATGCCGGTGCAGGACAATCGGTTTTTCATCTCCACTTCCACCTGTTGGCGGGAAGGGACTTTCACTGGCCGCCGGGGTAAATGCTTTGCCTGGGCTATTTCCCGGCCCATTACGCGTATGGAGGAATCCTTATGATGCAAAAAGTTTCTGTGTGTACCTTGCTGCTGCTGGGAATGTTTGTTGGGACGGTGGGTGCGGAAACCTATACCTGGGTGGATAGCAGCGGGACGGTTAATTTTACCGAGGATATTTCCCAGGTGCCAAAGAAATATCTGAAAAAAGTTCGTGTTCGTAGCGATGTAAGCCCTACTATTTCCGTTGAGACGGAAAACGCTGCGGAACCTGTATCTCCTGCCGCCGTGGGTGCGAAGGCCCCTGTGCAGAGCAGTGAGAAAAAGGAAGTCCTGTATGGAAACAGAACCGGTAAGAGTTGGAAAGCGGATTTTGATGCCGTGCGAGCCGAGATAGGCTCGACAGACGACCAGATTGCCGAATTGAATTCCCGTCTGGGCGATACGTCCAAAATGTCGCGCAGCGATTATTTGAGTATTAACGCTTCGATAAAAAATTTCCAGTTCCACCGCGGCGAACTGGAGAAAAAACTGAAATCATTGAACGATGAAGCCTCTCGTGCGGGAGTCCCCAGCGAATTCCGCTGACGGATACGGTTCTTTATCGCGTTGGGCGAAAAAACAAAAGGCCGGGAGAAATTTTCTCCCGGCCTTTTGTTTTTTCGATGGCGTTACAGGTAATCCTTCCTTCTTATCCGTCGGTGTTCGTTGGACACGTTCCGATTTACGAGCTCTTTCGAACCTCGGAAACAAGCTGGTGTGTCCATCGTTCCCTTTTTCAGGCGGTGCAACGCGCCTTGCGGATGAGAAAAACGATTTCGCCGTGATTCTTGTAACGCCAGGGACGATTGCTCCGTAAATGCCGTAGGTAAGCTTGATGAACCGACCGGTGTGCTAGCATATGTCGGGAAAAGACTTCAGGTTTCTCTCATGGAGAGCGTACTCACTGTCTCTGGCCCCGACTGCAACTTTTTTTATTAGAAGTCAGTTTCTTCGCCGTGCCGTACGAACATTTTAGAGCAATTTTCAAAGATCTTTACCTTTGATTTAAGTATACGCCCACTGTCAGGTATGTCAAGAACCGGAGAAAAGAAAGCTGAAAAATTTGAAAATTCCCTGCAAAGAGCCTTCCCAGGTGAATTCCAGGGTCATTAACAGGGTGAGAAGTGTCATCGTGATTACGGTAAACCAGGCGATAAGGTTAAACCCTGGTCCATTTACATAGTCACCCATAAGTCGTTTGTCGTTTACCAGGAGAAGGATGAAAACCATGACAAATGGCAGGACGGCGCCGTTTACGACCTGGGATATGAACATGATCATGATGAGTGGCATGTCAGGTAGCAGGATAAAACCGGCACTCATGATGATGATTACGGTAAAAAGCCAGAAGAATTGCGGGGCCTGACGGAAATCCTTGTCTATTCCCGACTCCCACCCCATTCCCTCGCAGATGTAGTACGACGTGGAAAGGGGCAGGATGCAGGCCGCAAACAGTGACGCGTTGAACAACCCAAAGGCGAAGAGTGTCGAGGCATAGCTCCCCACCAGCGGTTGAAGTGCAACGGCTGCATCCGCGGCTGTTTCGATTTTGAGACCGCCCACATGGATTGTAGAGGCGCAGGCAACCACGATAAAAAAGGCAACGACAATGGCCATGACGCATCCAACGATGACATCAAGTCGTGAAAAATTGTAGCGATCGATGGTTACACCTTTTTCAACAACTGCCGACTGCTGGTAGAACTGCATCCAGGGTGCAATTGTCGTCCCTACGAGGGCAATCATTGTGATCAGGTATTCGTTGTCCGCTTTGAAGGAAGGAACTACGCTGGCCCGAATGATCTGATGCCATTCCGGTTTGGCCATAAAAGCGGCAATCGGATATGCGATATAGACCAGGCACGCCACCAGGAAGACTTTTTCCACGAGCTTGTAGGAACCCTTGACAATGAGAAGCCATACCAGGAGTGCGCTGAAGGGAACCGAGAGGTACTTGCTGATGCCGAATATTTCCAGGCTGGCTGCGATACCGGCAAATTCGGATACGGCATTCCCCAGGTTGGTCAACAAGAGGCCGATCATTACGTAGAATGTGACCTTGAGACCGAAAGATTCACGAATCAGGTCGGAGAGTCCTTTTCCAGTAACTACTCCCATCCGTGCGCACATCTCCTGGATGACCACGAGTGCAATGGTGGTAGGTAGCATGACCCACAGGAGAGAGTAGCCAAAGTGGGCGCCGGCAATCGAATAGGTAGTAATTCCTCCAGCATCGTTATCCACGTTTGCCGTAATGATTCCCGGTCCAAGAACGGCAAGGAACAACAAAATGTTTTTCCTGTTGACCGATCGGATCGGTTTTAGAAATTTTGTCAAACTGATACCACTGAACATACTCTTGATTCTCCGGTTGGCAGGTTCCATCCGGAAGATCCGGATTTGGAGCAAATACAAGTAAGAAGATTGGCCTGATACGTGTGAGACAGCAGCCTCGCCTGACAGAAAGGGCTAGTGATGGTGGTGCCGGCGACGGCGAAGGGCAGTGGGAAGAAATATTTCGAGAATGTCGTCAACGGTTACGATGCCCGACATTTTTCCCTCTTCATCCAGAACCGGTACCGCAATAAGATTGTATTTGGCGATAATTTCAAGAATTTCTTCGGGCCCTGCATCGACCTTGACGGTCTTCAGGTTGGTGGCCATGATGTCGGATACCAGTGTCTCCGGGGGATTGATGAGAACATCGCGCAGGCTTATCACGCCAAGTGCCTTTTCATCGTCGTCAATAATGTAGATGTAGTAAACGTTATCGATTTCCGGGGCCAGCAGCCGGATTTCCCGGAGGGCATCCTCGACGGTCAGGTCGGGGGGGATGAACAGAAATTCGTTGTTCATGAGACCGCCGGCCGAATCGTCCTCGTGTTCCATCAGTTCCTGGATATCCTCGGCATCTTCGTCATCCATCAGTCCCAGAAATTCCTGCGCCTTTTCCTCGGGAAGATCCCCCAGGACGTCGGCTGCTTCGTCAGGGGCCATTTCTTCCAGTATCTCGGTTGCCTGTTCGGTGCCCAGTTGCGTGATGACCCGGCTGCGCAATTCCGGTTCCAGCTCGTGGATTGCTTCACCGGCTGTTTCGGTGTCGAGCGAGGTAAGGACGGTGGGAATATCTTTACTCGAAATCTGCGAGATGATATGTGCGATGTCCGCGGGGTGCATGTCGGCCATCTGGTCCCTGGCAACGGTCAGTGTCAGCCTTGAGGCGTTTGTTTCAAGGGGCTGGACGTATTCCCAGCTGATTTCCTGGCTGGGGAGCTCTCGTTTCAGTAAAACGGCAATTTTCCCGCAGAAAGCTTCATATCCCAGCCGGCGCGCCAGTCCGCTGAAGCCGACATCAACGGCAAATAGATGGAGAAGTTCTCCATGACTCCTTAGATTTATGTCGTTTACGCGAACTACTTTTGCACCGTTGACATCTACAATCTGCTTATCGAGAATGTCCCGTTTCATCAGGATATCACGCTCACCCGGTGTATAGTCTCCGGTATTGGGCAGGGTGGAAGTGGTCGAGATGACAAAGCTGTTGAAAAGCAGGATGTTTTGCCAGGGGATGGCCGAGATCGACTTGTGATTGATAACCAGGAGGTGCGAGACCTCCGGAAAAACCTCGCCAGGAACCATAATCAGGTCCCAGAGTCTGCCAAGCTTGTCTCCTCGTGCGTCAATGACCGTCTTGCCCAATACGGAACTGAGAAATAGTTCGTCCACTGTGCTGTTCATGTCCGGGCTCCAAACGGTAAAGCCCTTTCGTGAGAGAGGGCCTGTTGTCATGAGAAAAGCAGTATGCCTTGTCGAGAATCATACAGTGCAGGATGAGTGTTGCTGGTGATCCTGTCAGTATGGTGCGTGTTGCACGCGCAGGATCCAGTGCGGGATTCTGTCCGTTCCGGAACATGGTCCGGGGATCAAAACTAACAATAAAATATAATTCGCAGGGAGTGTTTTTGTCAATTTATTGTTTGATGAAAGAAGCTTTGATCGAACTGAGTTCATGAAACTTCGGGGTCGGCGGTTATGGGCAGAATAGTCCTGCTAAATCGTTTCCGTCCGGAAAGGGTGCTTTATCCCCCTGGCGGTGTCAATCTTCGGCTTTGCTTGTGCGGCGTAGCAACATACGCCTCCGCGCCACCCCTCGATTTCCTTGCCAGATGAATAATTTCTCGCTTTCCAAATCGGAAACCAGCGGTTCCTCATCCGGAGTTACCGGATGGAAACTAAATCAGTGTTGACTAATAGTATTAAATTACGTTTAATGGGCTGAATTACCCCTGCCGAATAACAACTCTATGTGAGGGCAGGGGGATCTTGGTTGTTTATGCCCAACGGGGGGGCTCCCGTCTCCCTGCCATGGATGATGCAAGTACGTATTTTCAGCCCCCTCTTAACCGACGTGTTTGATTTCGCCGGGTCTTGGTTACATACCCCGGATGGTCAAGGAGTTCGAAGGAGTGTACAGCACCTTTACGCAGAGACTGACTCTTTTTCTGTTTCCAAGCTCGGTACTTGCTGCGCTGTATGTCTCTTTACCCTTCCTGGGGATGTTGCCCTTTTCCTGGCGCGGCTTTATGCCCTATGCTGTGTATATTACCTTTTCATTGAGCCTTTTCCTCAGTTTTCACTTCAATCGGAGTCGCGTATTTTTCGTCCTGCTCCTGCTCTTTGCCTTCTGCTGGAACTCCGACATGCTTGCCAGGGGTGGGGAAGGGTCTGCTGCGTTGCAGAGAATCGATGGCATATTCTGCTTTCTCCTGCCGATTAATGTAACCCTTTTTTGCCTGATGCGCGAAAAAGGTATTTTTACCGCTGCCGGCCGCAAACGTTTTATTTTTTTGGCTTTGCAAGCCCTTGTCCTGGTGATTCTGGCAAAAACGGCACAGGCAGACTCTCTGGAGGCAACCGGTGTATGGCTGAGGGATGCCGTTGAAGGATGCCGGGATCTTCCCCGGATTGCGCTGCCGCTGATGACAGGCTGTGGGGTTATCATTGGTATTACGACCTATGTTCGCCATTCTATCATCGATAGTGCCTTTCTCGGAATCCTGGCAGCATTGGCGATTATTTTCACCCATTCTCCATCGGGTGACATTCCGGCTGTTTTTCTCTTTGGCTCAGGGCTGATTCTTTTGTTGAGCATGCTGCAGGACTCCCATAACATGGCATTTCGTGATGATCTGACCGGAGTGCTTTCACGGCGGGCGTTCAATGAACATATGAATGGACTGGGTCGACGGTATGTGATTGCAATGCTTGATCTTGACCATTTCAAGCGGGTGAACGATTCTTATGGCCATGATGTGGGTGATCAGGTTCTGCGATGGGCAGGTGCGAAGATGCAGTCAGTGGGAAGTGGCGGACGGGTATATCGTTATGGGGGGGAGGAATTTGCCATCGTCTTTCCGGGAAAAAGTAAAGACCTTGTCCTTGCCTGCATGGAAGAACTGCGTGCCTCGATAGCCGCCTATCGCTTTGTCATCCGTGGGCCGCGCCCCGACCCTCCCCGGGAAGGAAAAAAGAATCGTTACGGCGGCGGAGCCGACACTACTATTTCTGTCACTGTGAGTATCGGGGTTGCGGAGAGCGTTGACGGAAAGGTCTCCCCCCGGGAGATTATCGTTGCTGCTGATGTTGAGTTGTACCGGGCAAAGCAGCGAGGAAGAAATCGTGTCTGCAGTTCCCAGGAGTCTGCAGATCGCTTCCCATTTTCTTGACAGTAGAGCGCCAGTCGTGACATACTTTTTCAAGACAATCGACCGTTCGCGCAATTGATCACACTTGGCATGTTGCAGGTTGACTCCCGAGTGCCGGTTGCGAGCCGTCCCACGTATCTATCCTTTAATTCAAGTCTTTTCTGTCAGGGAGTCGTCCAGCAATGCGGCTCCCGTCATTATTTATACGGAAAATATGGAACCTTCTAAATTCGTCCATTTACATGTTCATACCCAGTACTCCCTCCTAGACGGTGCAATCCGTATCGGGGACCTGGTGAAGAAAGCGGTTGAATTCGGCATGCCCGCTGTTGCCCTGACCGATCACGGCAATATGTTCGGTGCAATCGAGTTTTACCTGAAATGCCAGTCAGCGGGCATCAAGCCCCTTATCGGTTGCGAGGTCTATCTTGCTCCCGGATCTCGTTTTGTCAAGGAGTCGAAGGGGATCGGTGATGCTGCCCACCACCTGATCCTCCTTTGTCAGAATCTCGAAGGATACCGGAACCTGAGCCGCCTCGTCTCCCTCGGCCACAAGGAAGGGTTTTACTACCGTCCCCGCATCGATAAGGAGATACTTCGCCAGCATTCCTCCGGTCTGATCGCTCTTTCCGCCTGTCTGAAGGGAGAGGTTGCCTGGCTTTGTCAGGGTGACCGTATGGAAGATGCCAGCGCAGTCGCCGCCGACTTTGCCGAAATGTTTCCGGGGCGTTATTATCTCGAACTGCAGGAAAATACTCTTCCTGAACAAGTGAAAGCAAACCGCGGACTGGTTCAGATATCCCGGGAATTGGGTCTTCCCCTTGTTGCGACAAATGATTGCCACTACCTTAACAGGGTGGATTCAAAGCCTCATGAGGTCCTTCTCTGCATTCAGACCGGCAAGACCATGGAAGATCCGAACAGGATGAGCTTTTCTGCCGATGAGTTTTATTTCAAGTCTCCGAACGAGATGGCAGCCGCTTTTCCTGACCATCCAGAAGCCCTTACCAATACTCTTCTGATAGCCGAGCAATGTGACCTGAGTTTTGATTTCAAGACCTACCATTTCCCCCGGTATGAATCAACGGACGGAAGATCGCTTGAGGATGAGCTTACCCGGCAGTCCGAAGAGGGGCTGCGCTCCCGCTTAACAAAGATTCGCCGGATCAGGCCGGAGTTTGCCGATGAAGATGAACAGGGCTACTGGAAGCGTCTGGAGATTGAACTCGAGTGTATTATCAAGATGGGTTTTCCCGGCTACTTCCTGATCGTTGCCGATTTTATCAACTGGGCCAAAGAGCAGGGAATCCCGGTTGGTCCGGGGAGGGGTTCGGCCGCCGGTTCTCTGGTTGCTTATGCCTTGCGCATTACCGACCTGGACCCGATTCCCTACAACCTGCTCTTCGAGCGGTTCCTGAATCCGGAACGTATTTCCATGCCTGATATCGACGTGGACTTCTGTCAGAACCGCCGGGAAGAGGTGATTCAGTACGTTACCGAGAAGTATGGGCGGGACAAGGTCTGCCAGATTATTACCTTTGGTACGATGGCGGCAAAAGGTGCGATACGCGACGTTGGCCGGGCACTCAATTACTCCTACGGCGAAGTGGACAAGATTGCCAAGCTGGTTCCCAATATCCTGAATATCCAATTGGCCGATGCCCTGAAAAAAGAGCCGAAACTCAGGGAGATGTCGGCTGCTGACCCAAGGATCAAGACTCTTCTCGACACTGCCCTCTGTCTTGAGGGACTTACCCGCCATGCCTCCACCCATGCAGCGGGTGTTGTTGTGGCTCCCGAAGCCCTCGAGGAATTCTGCCCGGTTTACATGGACCAGAAGAGCAACTCCATTACCACCCAATATTCCATGAAATACGTGGAGAAAATCGGCCTGGTGAAATTTGATTTCCTTGGTCTGAAAAACCTTACGGTGATCGACAATGCCGTAAAGATCATCCGGTCCGAGAAGGACCCCGAGTTTGAGATCAGTGAGCTCCAGGACGATGATCCGGTCACCTACCAGCTTCTCCAGTCAGGCGCCACTACCGGTGTCTTCCAGCTGGAATCCACCGGGATGAAGGAGCTCCTGGTCAAGCTGAAGCCTTCCTGCTTCGAGGACATCATTGCCGTCTGCGCACTCTACCGTCCCGGCCCGCTCGGCTCCGGCATGGTAGACGACTTTATCGAACGCAAGCACGGCAGAAAAGCGGTTGTCTATGACCTGCCCCAGTTGCAGCCGATCCTGAAAGACACCTACGGGGTCATTGTCTACCAGGAGCAGGTCATGCAGATTGCACGTACCTTGGCCGGCTACTCCCTGGGTGGCGCCGACCTTCTGCGCCGGGCCATGGGCAAGAAGGACCCTGCCGAGATGGCAAAACAACGGGATATTTTCCTGGCCGGGGCAAACGACAGCGGTATCGATCCGAAAAAGGCCGAGGCCATTTTTGACCTGATGGCGATGTTCGCCGAATACGGCTTCAATAAATCCCATTCCGCCGCTTATGCGCTCATAGCGTATCATACCGCCTACCTGAAGGCCCATTTCCCCGTTGAGTTCATGGCAGCCCTTCTAACCGAAGACATGGATTCTTCCGACAAGGTGACGAAAAATATTTCCGAGTGCCGCGGGATGGGAATCCAGGTGCTTCCACCCGATATCAATGCTTCTGAGCTTTCCTTCACGGTTCGGGAGACCTCAATCAGGTTCGGCCTCGGTGCCGTAAAGAATGTTGGAACCGGTGCTGTCGAGGCAATTCTCGAGGCGCGGATTGAAAGGGATTTCAAGGATCTGTTCGATTTTTGCAGCCGGGTAGATTTGCGACGGGTGAATCGAAGGGTCGTCGAATCTCTCATCAAGTGCGGAGCCTTCGACTCCACCGGCGCAAAGCGGGCCCCGTTGGTTGCCGCACTGGAAGGTGCCATGGAATTGGGGCAGAAGCTCCAGAAAGAACGGTCCAGCAGCCAGGCTTCCCTCTTCGCTGAAGCAGAGGTCGTTCACTCGTCCGGAAATGGTGCCGGTACCCTGCCGGATATCCCCGAATGGCGCGAGAAAGAGCTGCTGTTCTTCGAGAAAGAAGCGCTTGGTTTCTATATTACCGGCCACCCCCTTGACCGATATGGCGACGATGTCAGGAGATTTTCCACCGTCACAACAGCCACTATCTCGGAGCGAAGCGACAAGACGGAGGTGAGACTCTGTGGTATCGTGTCTTCCCTTTCGGAAAAAATTACCAAAAAGGGCGACAGGATGGCCTTTGCCCTGATTGAAGACCAGTTGGGCTCTATCGAGCTGATGGTTTTCCCTGATGTCTACGGAAAATGTGCCCCTTTTCTGAAAACAGATGACCCCTTGCTGGTGACCGGAATCCTGGAGGTCGGAGAGGAAAGCTGCAAGATCAGGGCAACCGATGTTTCGCCCCTCGGTTCACTGAAAGAAACTCATTCCCGCAGGGTCAGCTTCGTTCTGGATGCTTCCAGGGCAAGCAGGGAGCAGCTGCAGTCGCTGAAGGATATCATCGGTCGTCACCCTGGTGAGTGCTCTGCCCGCCTGCAGGTGGTCATACCTGGCACATGCCGTACGACGCTGCGACTGCCTTCTGCATATTCTGTTCGGGCCAGCGATGATTTGTCGCTGGAAGCGGAAGGATTATTCGGGTATAATGTAACGATTTTTGAATAGAGGCTGAGAAAATGCTGAAAAGGACGCGCAAGGAGAAAAATACGATGGCGTTGCATTATTATCTCGATTTTGAAAAACCGATTGCCGAGCTGGAAGAAAAAATTCAGGAATTACTGGAATTTTCTACCGAAACGGTTGATCTGAAGACGGAGATTGCCCGCCTGGAAAAAAAGGCCCAGAAGATGAGGGAGGATATTTTTTCCAATCTGACCCGCTGGCAGACAGTACAGGTTGCACGTCACATAAACCGCCCGTTTACCACGGACTATATCAGGCTGATCTTTACCGACTTCGTCGAACTGCATGGTGACCGGAAATTCGCTGATGATCATGCGATCGTGGCAGGTCTGGCAAGGCTTGATGGTGAACCGGTCATGGTGATCGGCCACCAGAAGGGTCGCGATACCAAGGAAAAGGTCTTCCGGAATTTCGGCATGCCGAATCCCGAGGGCTACCGCAAGGCACTGCGCCTCATGGAAATGGCGGAACGGTTTGACCTGCCGATTGTTACCTTTATTGATACGCCTGGGGCTTTTCCCGGCATTGGCGCTGAAGAGCGTGGGCAGGCAGAGGCCATTGCACGAAACCTCTGCGAAATGTCCCGTCTGCGGGTTCCCATCGTTGTCGTCGTGACAGGTGAGGGCGGTTCAGGTGGCGCCCTTGCTATAGCTGTGGGTGACCGGATCTTGATGCTGGAACACTCCATATATTCCGTCATTTCTCCCGAAGGTTGCGCTGCCATCCTCTGGGGCGACGGAACAAAGGGTGAGCTTGCTGCTGAGGAATTGAAGCCGACTGCGCAAGACCTGCTGGAATTGAAGGTTATTGACGAAATTGTACCGGAGCCGATTGGTGGAGCCCATCGTGATTACGAAACCACGGCAAAGAACGTCCATGAGGCTATTGCGCGAAACCTTGCCGAATTGCGGGGGATTTCCGTAAAGAAACTCGTTGAGGGCCGCTATGCCAAATTTCGCCAGATGTCCCGGTTTACGGAATGATTTTGATCGAGCCTGTGTTTCACAGGTGTCTGCTTGAGGAAAAGGGGCCCCGGATTGCGGCCCCTTTTACCGTTTTGGGGGTAGTATGAATGAACGTTTGCAGAAAATTCTTTCACGGGCCGGGGTATCTTCCCGACGTGCCGCGGAAGAGATCATCCTTGCCGGTCGAGTTGCCGTGAACGGCGTCGTGGTAGATGAACTGGGCGCCAAGGCTGATCCTGATCAAGACACCATAACCGTTGATGGCAAACGGATCGGCACGGATACTGCCCGGGTATACCTTGTCCTCTACAAGCCGGCAGGTTACATGACCACCCTGAAGGATCCTCAAGGGAGACCACTGGTAATCGATCTTCTCAAGGGAATCCGGGAAAGGGTTTATCCCGTGGGGCGTCTTGACTACAATACTGAGGGGTTGCTGCTCCTGACCAATGACGGAGAGTGGGCAAACGCCCTAGCTCACCCTCGCCACGAAGTTGACAAGGAGTATCATGTCCGGGTCCAGGGCCAGGTTTCACCTGTGCAAATGCAACGACTGTCAGCCGGTGTCGAACTGGAAGACGGAATGACTGCACCTGCACTTGTCCGGGGTATCCGCGAAAGTGAAAGCAACACCTGGCTTTCCATTACTATTCATGAAGGGCGATACCGTCAGGTGCGTCGCATGTGTGAGGCGGTGGGTCTGTCCGTGGTTCGTCTGAAGAGGGCCCGTTATGGCTTTCTTGGCCTAGAGGGCTTGACCGCCGGGAAATATCGTTTTTTGACCGCAGAGGAGGCCGACCGTCTGCGGCAGTCAAGCCGTGGAGAAAAGGCTGTGCAGGCACCTGCACCTTCTCTTGAAAGGCGCCGCGAGCAAAAGGCACCGGGCAAAGATCCTGATGGGAAAAGGCCATTTCCCGGCAGAAAGGCAAATGCGACAGTGTCAGCTCCTGGAAAAAGCCGGGGCAGGCGTCGCCAGCCCTGACGTTCATTCAGGCTACTTGTTCCCGTAACCTTGCCTTGCTTTCCAGCCAAGGGGCACATTCTTTTTTAAAGAATGACTTGGCGCTTTCCCGATAAGTGGATATTCGCTATCATGAAAAAGAAAATATAATGCCGGCAACCTTTTGGACGCCGGCATTTTTAATGTAATTGATAAATATGATAGGTGTCTGGCTACCGGTGAAGTATTCCCTTGATGGTTGCCAGAAGGTCGGCAGGCAGAATATAGGTCTTGGTATTCGGCGCCGAAGCGAGTTTCTGCATGGCATTCACATAGCGGTCTCCCAGAAGGAACATGGTCGGAAGTTCTTTGTCTCCCACCGCTTGGGCAATTTCCTCGATGGCTTTTGCGGAGGCCTCGGCAAGGGTTACCTGAGCTTCTGCTTCCTTCCGGGCAGCTTCCAGCTTTCCTTCCGCCTCGAGGATGACCGCTGCTTTGCGGCCCTCCGCTTCGAGGATTGCCGCCCTCTTTGTTCTTTCGGCTGAAGCTTGCTGTTCCATGGCGTTCTGCATGGATGCTGACGGTTTGATGTCTTGAATTTCCACCGACTTTATCGAGATGCCCCAGTCGACCACGTCGCCGGAAATGATTTCCCGGAGCCTGGCCTTGATGGTGTCCCGTGAGGAGAGCGCCACGTCCAGTTCCATTTCGCCGATGATTGCCCTGAGGGTCGTCATGATGAGGTTCTGAATGGCGTACTCAAAGTTGGAGATGCCATACACCGCAAGGACCGGGTCGATGACCTTGATAAAGGCAATGGCATTGCAGACGATTACGGCATTGTCCTTGGTAATTGCCTCCTGTGCTCCGATCTCAAGCGGCATGTCCTTGGTGGTGATGCGATAGGAAACGATGTCGATGTAGGGAATGATGAAATTAAGGCCTGGCTTCAGGGTTACGTGATATTTCCCCAGTCGCTGGACGATATATTCAAAGCCTTGTGGTACTATGCGGACACCCATCATGATGGTTGCTGCTACTGCCAAGGCTAAAACAAAAAATACAATTATACTTGCCATAGTTCCCTCCATCTGTTGAATGTACGTATTTTCTGCCAGGTCAGCCTTTTTTTACCACAAGTTTGTCACCGGCAATATCGACAATCACTCCCCTGTCTCCAAGCTGCAGCTGTTCTTCAGATATATAGGACCACTCGTCGGACCCGAGCACCGCAATAGGGAAGCGGATAGTGCCGCTAGGGAAGGTGGTGTCGCTGGCTTTTACGATAATGCCGGATTTGCCAATTACTGCTTCCTTGCTTTGTCCGGAAAGTGTCTTTGTTTCCTGTCGAAAGAACCGAAACCAGCCATAGGTGAATAAGCCGGACAGGACGGCCCAAAGGGCAAGTTGCAGGGCCAACGTGTCTGTTCTCAGGATGAATGATAAAATTCCCACAACGATTGCTGCCAGTCCAAACCAGATAATGGTGAAAGAGGGGACCACAATTTCGAAGACGGAGAGGATGATGCCGGCTGTAATCCAGATCCAGGGTTCCACGCAGTTTGCCTCCATCGGGATATTGGTGAATTGTTCTGAAAATTGAAAGTTACAATTTGAAATGTAAATTTTGCCGCAATGGGTCTGCCATGTCAATGGGAAGGTGGAGCAAGAACATGGTAGATACGCCTTTTTTGAGGATTTAGCCGTTTCAAGGAGTGATTCTTTTCACACTGGTGGCAAAGGAAGCTTGATATGGGAGATGTTCCTAACATTGTCTCTGCTGCGAGCGGCTATTCATTCCGATCGGGTTTTGTTGTGGCTCCTCGTCAGGGCCTGGCAATGCCTTGCCTCGTTGTGCCAAGAGCCAGGATTCTCTGGAACTTTTGTGTCGAATGCGTTGCCTGGGGCATATTTCAGACAAATTCCAGAAACTGCCGTTTGTTTTTATTGACCATCAGCCATTGTTTCGGCAGAATTATGCTACTATGTAGATCAGTGGTAAGAAAGTTCGTCGACAGGGGGGGCGTCTTGAAATTCACAGTACTGTTGTCCATATTGTTCATAGGCTTCTCAGCGATCGCTAGTGCTGATATTTACCAATGGGTCGATAAAAACGGTGTAGTTAATTTTACTGATAATTTCGATTCTATTCCGAAGAAATATCAGAATAAAGTGAAAGTTCAGTCATCGGATAATCCCAGCCAGGGGGATACTGCATCTGAGCCTGTGCAATCGACCGTTCAGGAAGATAACAACCATCAACCTGAGGAGTCGTCTCCGCAGCTAAAGACTTTTGGTGGTCACAACGAGACATGGTGGCGCTCCCAGTACGCCAGACTGCGTGGAGAGCTTGCCCAGCTTCAGGCCAATCTTCCCGCCAAACAGTCTGAGGCAGAGCAGCTTCGCCGAAAACTCATAATCTATACGTACGCACGTAATAGGGTCGCGTACCAGGAAAAGCTTGACGAAATTAAGCGGGATGAGAAAAGGATTGCCGCCCTTACTGAGCAACTTTCGGCTCTTGATACTCAAGCCTCAGCTGCCGGAGTCCCGTTTGAGTGGCGCAAATAGATTGTGGCATTGTGAATGCTGTTGCATTGGGCCCTTTTTCTTCGTTGACACTGATGGCAAAAACATGTATAAAAATTTTCCACCTTGTGGATGACGTTGCTTCTATCCATCAGGGCTTTTTGAAAAATTTGTATGGCGGCGTAGCCAAGTGGTAAGGCAGAGGTCTGCAAAACCTTTATTCAGCGGTTCAAATCCGCTCGCCGCCTCC